>NSJK01000010.1 GCA_002632325.1 Lysobacterales bacterium
AGCGGTGACTATCTGGGTTACGACGGCCCGTGTCCGCCGTGGAACGACAGCATCGTGCATCGCTATCATTTCACCGTGCATGCGCTGGACGTGGCGGGACTCGACCTCGTGGCGGGCTTCGATCTGGCGCAATTGCGCGCGGCAATCGCCAGTCATGAGCTCGCGCAGGTAACGCTCACCGGCACCTACACGCTCAATCCTGTCCTGCGCGATTGATCAGTCGGCGCCGGGCAAGACCAGCAGCCCTTAGGCGTCATTTCGCTGCTCCGGCGCCGGGTGACCGACGAAGCCGGCGCAACGACGGGTTGTGACTGCGATGCGATGGGCCGCATCAGGGAGATCACGGCAACTTCGAGGACCGCCCCGACGACACGCTGGGCCTGATGGTGCCGACCCTGCGTGGGTTCACCGGCCACGAGCACGTCGACGACCTGCGCCTGATCCACATGAACGGGCGCATGTACGATCCCCAGCTCGGCAGGTTCCTGTCCGTCGATCCCGTCATCCAGTTCCCCACCGACAGCCAGAGCCTCAACCCCTACTCGTACCTGGGCAACAATCCGCTGTCGGGGCGTGATCCGAGTGGGTATTGCTCCAGCGCAACGTTGAAGGGCGAGCAATTGACGTGCACATTCACGCCGATCGGCAGCCACATCGCGCAAACTGCCATCGGCACGGTGCAGAAGGATGGCAGCGTAGGCAACTGGTCGGGCGGCACCATGGTTGGCGGCAAGCTGCTGAGCGGCAACACGATGCTGTCAGTCAAGGTGCTGGACAACGGCGCAGTGAAATCCCAACAGCAAAGCTGGGACGGCCCGGGCAAGGTCGCCAGCACCGATCGCATCCTGTCACCCGCTTCGCGCAGCAATACGCAAACCGACTACACTGTCACGGCGGAAAAGGACACAGCGGAAACCCGCGAATCCATGGGCGTGATGTTCGATCACGTCTACGGGGCGGGAGGCACCAGCTACCCGGTGCCCGAGCCTGACTTGCCATTGCAGCCGGTCCATCTGGCGGAAGAGGTCGTGCTCGGTGGCGCCGTCGGGAAGGCGGGCTTCGGCACGCTGGGATGGATCGGGCGAGAGCTGGGGTTGTTGCGGGGAAGTGGGGTTGCTGCAAGGGGCGCAGTGCGAGGTGCAGACGAGGCGTTTCACTACACCTCTAGCAGGGCGGCCGCTTCGATTGAGCAACAAGGGTTGCGTGCAGGATCGTATGCAACGCCAAATGGCTCTCTAAGTCCTTTACAGGCGCAGCTTGATCTCGCATTGGCTCCAAATCGTGGCGTACCTGGATCTCTGTTGCGGGTAGATCTGGCTGGGATGAGGCAGGCTGGTTATGAGATCCCGGGAATTACACCAGTTGGGCGAAGCTTCAACATGCCTGGCGGCGGCTTCGAGATGCAATTTCCTTATCCGGTTCCGTCTCAATTTATCTCGGTGATCCGGCCATGAATCTCGGCAAGTTCCGCGATCAAATGGAGTCATATCGGCGTTCTGCGGACGAGGAAGCGAGGTCCCTCAAGGACTCCTACCATGCGCTTGACCGATTGCATGCGTTGTATCGGAGCTTCGATGAGAAGGAACGGGATCTAGCAAATCAAGTGCTCGGCGAATGGGTTTTGTCGGAAGATGAGAATCTACGCTTTGATGCCTTGGCGTTGATCGACGACTTCAAGATTTCAGAGGCAGTCACAACCCTTAGGTTGCTCGTGGAAAGGCTCGCTGCGAGTTCGGCTCCAGGCGCACCTTTTGAGCTCCAGAAGGTCGACCGTATTGCCAGTGAACTTTGCGGCCAAGCGTACAACGGGAGAGATTGAAAGGCGCGGAGAAAGGGGTCACGGAAAATGGGGGCAGGTCAAGCAATATTGCATTGGTCGGAATAAACTCACCGCATGTCCCGGCCGATTCGCATCGAATTCGAAGGCGCGGTGTACAAGCGAATTGGCATCAGAATTCTGGAGTGTTGCGTCAAGAGATGAGTCGAGGGCTGCCAATCCGCGATGCCTTCGCCGATTCAGCTGGCAACCTGATCAACAACACGGGATTCCTGCGGGCGGAGCGAAATCTGCTTCAGGACCGTGGCTGGACTTACAACCCTTCAACGACGATGTGGCATCCGCCGGTGGGACCATGAGCGCGCGATTCGCCGACATGGCGAAGGAAGCGTTTTCCTTCTTGGAAGACGCGGGTTTTCGTCTCGCACGCGTCGAGGCGGGTTACTTGCGGTACGAGTCGGCGAACTCCGCGGTTGTGATCGATTGGGATGAACGGTCGGGAGAGCTAGAGGCATTCGTTGGGTTGCATTCCACTGCAGGCTCGTCGCAAGACATGTACTCGCTGACCGACATTTTCGGTCTGGAAGGTGTGCCTGATCGCAAGACGCCCCCCCAAGTTGCCGACGAGAATCGGTTGCAGCCGCATGTAGGTCAGCTTGCCGATGACCTGCGAACTCACGCGCGTCCGGCAGTGGTGGGCGACCGAATGTTCTTCCGACGACTTGAGACGTTCAGGAATGCGAAGGCGGAGGCGTTTACGCAAGGCTTGAAGCTTCAACAGATCCGATCGGCCGTCGAGCAAGCTTGGCGAAACCGAGAGTTCACGAAAGTGGTTGGACTCTTTGCGCCAGTTGAGAGCGACCTCAGCGAAGCCGAGAAGGGGAAGCTGGAGTATGCCCGCCGGCATCAGGCTGACTGAGCAATGGAAGAACCACCGATCGCTGCAATGCTAAACCAATGCCGTGGCGCTTCGTATCAATGCGTACTGTCACTCGAAGATGGTCGCCAATCGAGCCATGACCTCATCAATGATTGTGGCCGGAACCGCCTCCAACCGCCGAGCCATGCGGGTCTGCAAATCCAGAGCGCGCGGCTGATCGCAGCGAATCACGCCCGTGGTCTGCGTGCCCATTCCCATCAGCGAGACCGCGAAACCGGCAGTGCGTGCGAAATTGCCGCCGGACGTGATCGGCAATACGACTGGAACACGGGTCAGACGATTGAACGCCGCCGGCGAGATGACCAGGACCGGGCGCGTGCCCTGCTGTTCGTGTCCCTTGGACGGATCGAGCGAAACGAGATAGATATCCCCGCGATCCATCACAACAGCTCGCTGCCGACCGATGGAGCATCGAGCCATTGCCGATCTTCGGCCGACAAGGGCGCCGTTGCATCGCATTGGGCCAGCAGTTCGTCGAGCGTGTAACGCAGCCGTTGAGGTTCGACGACCAGACGACCGCCATCGACGCCGATACCGACGGCGGCGCCGACACTGAGGTGCAGCAGCTCGAGAATCGACGGCGGGACGGCGAGCATGACCGAGCCGCCTACCTTGCGAAGGTGCGTGGTGTGCATGGGTGACTCCGAGAAGCCATGGATATTATATCCAAATGTAACTTCACTCGCCGTGCCTTGGCAAACCGCTCTTGTTCCGCAACCGGTCGTTGATGCGACGCCCCGTCCGTTACGACTTCGAGAACCGACCATGGCGCATCGGGCGCCTGGCCAGCGGCAGCCTGCCTGCGGGTCAGGTGTTCTACCAGTACGGCCCCAGCGGCGATCGCTTCAAGGAGGCCGCCACCAGCCACACGACCTGGTACGGCGCGGCCGGCTTCAAGCGCAGCTTCACCAGCCCGCAGACCACCGATCGCATCGAACTGGGCCACGAGCTCGCACAGGCCACGCTCATCGGCAGCTACACGCTCAATCCCGCCTTGCGCGGCTGAGAGCCCGCTCAGGCTGCGCCGGGCAGCAGCAGGAGCAGCGCGCCGAGTGCGATGCGATAGATCGCGAACGGTGTGAAACGATGACTGCGGATGTAGCCGAGCAGCCATTTCACCGCGACGAATGCGGTCAGCAGCGACACCGTGAAGGCGAGCGCGAGCGCGCTCCAGTCTTCGCCCGCTGTGCCATGTGCTCGCAATGAATTGATGAGTTCGTAGCCGCTGGCCGCGAACATCGTCGGGATGCCGACAAGAAATGCGAACTCGGTGGCTGCGGCGCGATGGTTGGTGCCCGCGAGCATCGCGATGAAGATCGTCGCGGCCGAGCGCGAGGTGCCGGGAAACACGCCGGCAACGACCTGGGCGAGGCCGACGAGGATTGCCACGCGCCAGGTGATCGTGCTGCTTTCGGGCAGACGCGCCGCGAAACTTTCCGCAAGCAGCATCCATACGCCGCCGATGATCAGCGCCCAGGCCACCGGTGCGACGGTTTCGGGCAACTTGAAGCCCAGTCGCGTGGCCGCGAAACCCAGCGCTGCGGTGATGAGGAAGGCGACCAGCAGCTTGAGCGCATAGTCACGGCTCTCGCCGCGTGCGAAGCCGGTCGCCAGTTGCCACAGGCGCTCGCGGTAGATCAGCACCACGGCGAGGATCGCGCCGGCCTGGATTGCGACGTTGAACAGATCCGAGCGCACGCCGAGCCAGCGCTCGGCAATCAACAGATGCCCCGTGCTCGAAATCGGCAGGAACTCGGTGACGCCTTCGATGACGCCGAGCAGGAGGGTGGCAAGCAGGTCGGACAAGGCGAGATTCCGCAATGGGGATCGCGCATTCTACGAAGGCGGGCGTCTGAGTCGGGACGGGCACGTTATGATCCATCATGGTGCATCGAACGCACCACTATGGTTCGCATGATGGTTGCTTCCGCCTGAAAGCCGCATTGCGACGTGGTTTGCAGCCGGTGTCACCCTTGGCACAGAGCTTGCTCTTGCCAGCCAGTCCCTTCCACCACGATGGATTTCCGCGATGACGACCGCTGCCGACCTGCTCAACAAGATCAAGAACGAAGAAATCGAATTCGTCGACCTGCGCTTTGCCGACATGCTCGGCAAGGAGCATCACGTGACCTATCCCGCGCACAGTGTCGATGAGTCGCTGTTCGAGGACGGCAAGATGTTCGATGGTTCCTCGATCTCCGGCTGGAAGGGCATCAACGAGTCGGACATGGTGTTGTTGCCCGATCCGACGGCCTCGTTCGTCGATCCGTTCATGGCCGACAAGACCCTGGTGATCCAGTGCGACGTGCTCGAGCCGAGCACGATGCAGGCCTATGCGCGCGATCCGCGCTCGATTGCCAAGCGAGCCGAGAGCTACCTCAAGTCGACCGGTATCGCCGACGCCGCGTTCTTCGGCCCGGAACCCGAATTCTTCATCTTCGACTCGGTGCGCTACCGCAACGACATGGGCCATGTCGCCTACCAGATCGGTTCGGAAGAAGCGGCGTGGTCGACGCACAAATCCTTCGACGGTGAAAATCACGGTCATCGCGGCGGAGTGAAAGGAGGGTATTTCCCGGTGCCGCCGGTCGATTCCTTCCAGGATCTGCGCAGCCACATGTGCAAGGTGCTCGAACAGATCGGCCAGGTGGTCGAAGTGCATCACCACGAAGTCGCCAACGCGGGCCAGTGCGAAATCGGCACGCGCTTCAATTCACTGGTGCGCAAGGCCGATGAACTGATCGCGATGAAATACGTGATCAAGAACGTTGCCCATCAGTTTGGCAAGACCGTGACCTTCATGCCCAAGCCGATCGTCGGCGACAACGGCTCGGGCATGCACGTGCACCAGTCACTCGCCAAGGGCGGCCAGAACCTGTTTGCGGGCGATCTCTACGGCGGTCTGTCGCAGACCGCGCTGCATTACATCGGCGGCATCTTCAAGCATGCGCGCGCGATCAATGCCTTCGCCAATGCCAGCACCAACAGCTACAAGCGTCTGGTACCCGGCTTCGAGGCGCCGGTATTGCTCGCCTATTCGGCGCGAAACCGCTCGGCGAGTTGCCGAATTCCGTTCGTGCACAGCCCCAAGGCGCGCCGCATCGAAGTGCGTTTCCCCGATCCGGTCAACAGCGGCTATCTCACCTTCGCCGCGCTGATGATGGCCGGCCTCGACGGCATCCTCAACAAGATCGATCCGGGCGCACCGTCCGACAAGGATCTCTACGACCTGCCGCCGGAAGAAGAGAAGAACATACCCACCGTGTGCCACTCGCTCGACCAGGCGATCGAGGCGCTCGACAAGGATCGCGGCTTCCTCAAGGCCGGCGGCGTGTTCTCCGACGACTTCATCGACGCCTACATCGACGTGAAGATGGCCGAGGTCACGCGCTTCCGCGCCGCCACCCATCCGCTCGAGTACCAGATGTACTACGCGATCTGAATCCAGCGCGGCCCTGCGGGAACACGGCATTGCCGTCGTTCCCGCAGGGCCGCGTCGATGACCGCGGCTTGCCTTCAGTCCGCCGCCCGCAGGATCCGCGCCACAGGGAATTCGCAACTGAAGGTCGATCCCTCGCCGGGACGACTGTCGATGTGCAGCTCGGCCTGATGCAGGCTCAAAACGTGCTTGACGATGGACAGACCAAGCCCGGTGCCGCCGGTCGCGCGTGATCGACTCGATGAGACACGATAGAAACGCTCGGTCAGGCGCGAGAGGTGCTCGGCGGGAATGCCGTAACCGCTGTCCCTGACCGCAAAGCGCACACCCGCGTCGCGATCTTCCCAGTGTATGGCGATCGAGCCGCCGCTGGGTGTGTAGCGCACCGCATTGCTGACCAGATTCGAGAATGCGCTGTGGAGGTCATGCGCGGAACCGATGAGGTCGGCGGAGGATCGGCACACGAGTTCGACGCGGTGGCGGCCTTGGCTCAGCGCTTGGGCCTCACGTTGCAGCGTCGCCAGCAATGGCGCCATTGCCACATGTTCGTCAATCGGCGCCTGCTGGGTTTCCAGTCGCGACAAGGTCAGCAGATCTTCGACGATCTGACCCATGCGCCGCGACTGTGTACGCATTTCATCGAGTACCGCAGCCAGCTCGGGTACGTCGTCCGGTGACAGCAGTTCGAGATAGCCATGGATCACGGTGAGCGGTGTGCGCAATTCATGCGAGACATTGGCGACGAAATCCCGGCGCATCTGTTCGAGTCGGTTGATCGCGCTGATGTCGCGTGCCAACAGCATGCGTGCGCTGCGACCGACCGGGATCAGCATCGCTGCCAACCGTGGCCCATCGGGCAAGGGCGAGGCCATGTCATTGGCGGGCACGAGGCTGCCGTGGCGCAACCACGCGCCCAGTTCGCTGCCACCAAAGTGCGTGCTCAGGTCGATGCCGCGATCACGCGGCTGCAGCAGGCCGAGCAGGCGCCCGGCGGCGAGATTGAACCAGCGCGTGCGACCGCTGGCATCGAGCAGCACCGCCGCATCCGGCAACTGGTCGGCGCTGTGACGAAATTCGCGCAGCCATTGACTGGCGCGGTTGCGATAATGGCGGTGCTTTCCAGTCATGCGCTTGCTGAAAAGCGATAGCCGCTGCCGCGCACGGTCTGCACCATGTGCTCCAGTCCCGAGGGTTCGAGTGTCTTGCGCAGGCGCCGAATATGCACGTCGATGGTGCGCTCCTCGACATACACGCTGCCACCCCACACATGATCGAGCAACTGGGCGCGCGTGTAGACGCGCTCGGGATGCGTCATGAAGAAGTGCAGCAGGCGATATTCGGTCGGGCCGATGGCGACGGCCTGATCACGTGCGAACACTCGATGCGCGGCACTGTCGATGCGCAGTTCGCCGATGCTGACGTTGCCCGCGCCATCGTCGCCGAGGCTGCGGCGCAGCACCGCCTTGATGCGTGCGATCAGTTCACGCGTCGAAAAGGGTTTGACCACGTAGTCATCGACGCCCGCATCCAGACCGTTCACGCGATCCATTTCCTCGCCGCGCGCGGTCAGCATGATGATCGGGATTTCCATGGTGGACTCGCCACGACGCAGCCGCCGCGCCAGATCCAGACCACTGGTTCCCGGCAGCATCCAGTCGAGCAGGATGAGATCAGGCATCTGTTCGGCGATTGCGTGTTCGGCTTCGCGCGCGTCGCCGGCGATTGCGCACTGCATGCCCTCCTTGCGCAACGCAAAGGCGACCATGTCGCGAATCGGGGGTTCGTCTTCGATGATGAGGATGCGCTTGTGCACAGTCGGATCCGACGTCGTCTTGCGGGAGTCATTATTGCAGCGTGGCAACATGACCGCGTGATGACAGCGACCGCCGTGATCGCGACCGCTGTGGCACCGCCCGAGCCGGCACCGCAGCAGTCGCGCCCGAACCTCAGAATGCCACCTGACCCCACAGCCCGATCTCGTTGCCGCGCCCTTCGCGGGTGTAGTCGGTGCCATTGCTGCGGGCGGTGCTCCGCGTCGTGCCCTGCTTCCACACCAGCGCCAGATCAAGGCCCTTGCGCAGTCGATATTCCACGCCCAGATGGGCGTAGCTGGCAGCACGGCGAGGATCGCGCTGGTGGCTTGGTTCGCTGCGGTCGTAGCGGGTGGTCAGCGTGAACTGCTTGCCCACGGACTGACTGGCCCAGATCGACCACCCCTTGGCGCGATCCCCTGCGGGCTTGTTGATTTCGTTCCAGTTGTCGGACTTGAAATACTCGAAACCGAAGCGGCTGCGATCGGAAATCCAGGCGGCCATCGCGTTCACGCGACGGGCGGTGTGAATCGCCGGGCTCGCGTCGAGATCCTTGCCGCGGCGGCCCGAGTACGCACCCACCGCCAACACGAGGTGGTCGGTGGCTGAATAGGCAAGCCTTCCCTCGAAGTCCACGCTGTTGCTGCGGCCGGGATCCTTGTAGCCGGCACCATTGACCATCGCGGCCGCGTACTCGATCGATCCGCTTTCGCCGAGCTTGCCGCTCAGGTGCAAGCCCCAGTCGGCAGAATTGCCGAACCTGGCCTGATCGACGAGCGACTTCTCGATGTAGCGAAAGCCTTGGGCCTTGTCGACAAACGAGATCCACGGCATGTCGGCCGAGCCGATGCGCAAGACGGCCACCTTGGAGAACTTTCCTTCCAGATAGGCCTTCTTGACGAACAGGCGGGTCTCGCCATCGCTGCTCGACCAGTTGAAATCGGTGGTGAGCTGCACCTTCCAGGTCGGGTCGAACTGATGACCGATATCGACGTAGAAGCGCTTGACGTCAAGGCCCAGATCCGAAGCCTTGCCGTGGCTGCCGTCGTTGCTGCTTTCATGCTGGCTGGTGAGGTCAAAGAACATTCGGCCGCCGATGCTGCTTGCTTCGGGCTCGGCTTGGGCGAGGGGACTGGCAAGCAACAAGGCCATCGCCGTGGTCATGGCGACGCGAAAGACTGTGCACTGCATCTTGGGCTCCGGTTCGCGCGGCGCGGCGACACCATGTCGCCCGCTCGGCCAGCGCGTGGCGTGCAGCTTGCCCAGTGAAGATGACAGGCCGATGCCGGTTGTGCTGCAGCTTGGTGACGGCGTCCGCGGAGACCGCCGCAACAAAACTGCAATGCATCGATCACGCCCCTGCAATCTGCGACGGCTTCAATGCGCGGACTTCCAACTCACGTCCATCGCAGCAGGAGTCCATCGTGTCCAAGAGCCTGTCAGCCCGCCTGATTGCCGTCATCGCTTCAGCGAGCATGAGCTTCACCGCAGCCGCCGCCGAGCTCAGCGGCGCCGGTTCCAGTTTTGTCTATCCGGTATTGTCCAAGTGGTCTGCGAGCTACGCTCAGATCGGCGATCAGCGCATCAATTATCAAGCGATCGGATCAGGCGGAGGCATCGCCCAGATCAAGGCCGGCACGGTCGACTTCGGCGCCTCGGACAAGCCGCTGCCAAGCGCGGAGCTCGCGCAGTTCGGCCTCGGACAATTCCCCAGCGTGATCGGCGGCATCGTGCCGGTCTACACGCTCGACGGCATCGAGCCGGGTGCGCTCGTGCTTGATGGCGCCACGCTGGCGGGTATCTTCCTCGGTCGCATCGAGCGTTGGAACGATGCCGCAATCGTGGCACTCAATCCCGCGCTCGCGCTGCCCGACAGCAAGATCACGGTGGTACACCGCTCCGACGGTTCGGGCACCTCGTTCAACTTCACCAACTATCTTTCCAAACTCAGCCCGGAATGGAAGACCAAGGTCGGCGAGGGCACCGCGGTCGATTGGCCAGTCGGCGTCGGCGGCAAGGGCAATGATGGCGTCGCCGCCTATGTCGGCCGCATCAAGGGCGCGATCGGGTACGTCGAATACGCCTACGCGGTCAAGAACAAGCTCGGCCATGCCGCACTCAAGAATGCGGCCGGTCAGGTAGTGCGCCCGGGGCGCGAGAGTTTCCAGGCTGCGGCGGCCACCGCCGATTGGGCGAGTGCCACCGACTTCAATCTGATCATGACCAACGCGCCGGGGAATCAGGCGTGGCCAATCACCGCAACCACCTGGATCATCTTGCCCAAGCAAGCTGTCCAGCGCGAACGCAGCCAGCTTGTCATCGAGTTCTTTCGCCATGCCCTGAACAAGGGCCAGGCCGAGGCCGAGGCGCTCGACTACGTTGCTCTGCCACCGGCCTTGGTCCAGCGTGTCGAGGCGTATTGGGCCGCCGAGTTCAAGCATTGAGAACGCCATGCGACCGCTCTTCGCCACGACCGGGCGGAGCGGTTCGCATGCACCCGACGACATGAGCAAACCCGGATGACGCCAGCAAGCTCTGCGACGAGGGTGGTTGCGATGCCCGCACCGGCGCCGCGTCGCGCCGACCTCGATGCGCGCCGCGATCGATGGTTTGCGCACAGCCTGAAAGCCGCCGCGCTGCTGGTGCTTGCGGTGCTGCTCGGCGCGGCCTTGTCCACGCTGTGGGGCGGGCGTGAAGTCCTGATCGGCCACGGACTGGATTTTCTCGCCAGCAGCCAATGGAATCCGGTCGCTGGTCGCTACGGTGCGCTTGCGCCGGTGTTCGGCACAGTGGTGACTTCCTTCGTTGCAATCCTGCTGGCCGTACCACTCGCGTTCGGCATCGCCTTGTTTCTCACCGAGATTGCTCCGCCGTGGTTGCGCAGGCCGGTCAGTGCGGCGATCGAATTGCTGGCAGCAATTCCCTCGATCATCTACGGCATGTGGGGCCTGTTCGTGTTCGTGCCGTTCATGGCCGAACACATCGAACCCATGCTTGACGCGAGCCTGGGCCAACTGCCCGTGATCGGCGCCCTGTTCAGCGGCCCGCCCCTGGGACTGGGCGTGCTCACCGCAGGCATCGTACTGGCGGTGATGATCGTGCCCTTCATCGCCGCGGTCATGCGCGAAGTCTTCCTTGCGGTTCCGACCCGCCTCAAGGAATCAGCGCGCGCGCTCGGTGCGACGCCGTGGGAAGTCGTCTGGCACATCGTCCTGCCGGCAACGCGCTCGGCCGTGGTCGGCGGCATCTTCCTGGGTTTGGGCCGCGCGCTCGGCGAAACCATGGCGGTGACCTTCGTGCTCGGCAACGCCTACGACATCCACGCCTCGTTGCTGATGCCCGGCACCTCGATCTCGTCTTCGATCGCCAACGAATTCAATGAAGCCGTGGGCAATCATCGTTCGGCCCTGCTCGCGCTGGGTTTCCTGTTGTTCGTGGTGACGTTCTTCGTGTTGCTGATCGCGCGCCTGATGCTGCGTCGTCTGGCCCGACGCGAGGGTGCGACATGATCGGTCTGTATCACCGCCGCGCATTCGTCAATGTCCTGGCGATTCTGCTGGCCACGGCCTCCACCCTGATCGGGCTCGGGTTCCTTGCTTCGATCCTGTGGATCACGCTGGCGCGTGGTCTTGTCGCCTTCGGAATGCCGCTGATCACCCGCATCACGGCCGACGGCGCCCAAGGCGGTCTCGCCAATGCCATCGTCGGCAGCCTGATCATCGATTGCATGGCGATCCTCATCGCCGCTCCGCTCGGCGTGATGGCCGGAACCTGGCTTGCCGAATACGCATCGCGCTCACGACTTGGCGCCTTGATCCGCTTCATGAACGACATCCTGCTGTCGGCGCCTTCGATCGTGCTCGGTCTGTTCATCTACATGGTCGTCGTCCTGCCGATGAGCGCATGGAGCAATGGCGCGGTCAGCTTCTCGGCGCTTGCCGGCGCACTGGCGCTGGCCCTGATTGCCCTGCCGGTGATCGTGCGCACCACCGACGAAATGCTGCGTTTGCTGCCCTCGACCTTGCGCGAGGCGGCGCTCTCGCTCGGCGTGCCGCAATGGAAGCTCACCACCCAGGTGCTGCTGCGTGCAGCAGGTTCGGGGATTCTCACCGGCGTTCTGCTGGCACTCGCACGCCTCGCCGGCGAAACCGCACCACTGTTGTTCACGGCCTTCGGCAACAACTTCATGGCCCATGGCCCGCTCGACAAGATGGCGAGCCTTCCAGCCACCATCTACCAGTACACCAACGATCCGGATCCGGCGATGCATGCGATCGCCTGGGCCGGCGCCTTGATGATCACCTTGTTCGTGCTGGCGCTCGGAATGCTCGCGCGCTGGTTCCTCTCCCGTGGACACCTCCGTCATGAATGAACTTGCCGCCACCCAGCACACCGCCGCGAGCCTCGCTCCGCACAATCACATTGAAGTGCGGGGCCTGGATTTCCACTACCACCAGCAACGAGCGCTGAACAACATCACACTCGACATTCCGGCGCGCAATGTGACCGCGATCATCGGCCCTTCCGGCTGCGGAAAATCCACCCTGTTGCGTGTTTTCAATCGCATCTACGCGATGCATCCGGGCCTGCGTGCCAGCGGCGAAGTGCTGCTGGACGGCGAGAACATCCTCGACCCGCGCTACAGCCTCAACCGCCTGCGCAGCAAGGTCGGCATGGTCTTCCAGAAACCCGTGCCGTTTCCGATGACGATCTTCGAAAACATCGCCTGGGGCATTCGTCACCATGAGCGGCCTGGTCGCGCCGAACTCGCCTCGCGCGTGGAGCAGGCGCTGCGCGACGCCGCACTGTGGGACGAGGTCAAGGACAAGCTCGGCGGCAGCGCGCTCGGCCTGTCCGGCGGCCAGCAACAGCGCCTGTGCATCGCACGTTGCATTGCGCTCAGGCCGCAGGTGCTGCTGCTCGATGAGCCCACTTCGGCGCTCGACCCGATCGCCACCGGCCGCATCGAACAATTGATCGACGAACTCAAGCGCAGCTACACCATCGTCATCGTCACCCACAACATGCAACAAGCCGCACGCATCTCCGATCGCACCGCATTCATGTACATGGGCGAACTGATCGAGATGGATGCCACCGAGAAGATCTTCACGGCACCCGCGCGCAAGCAAACCGAAGACTACATCACCGGCCGTTTCGGCTGAGACCCGCCGCACGCCGACTGGAGCCGACGCCATGATCGACCACATCATCAAGAGTTATGACAGCGAACTCGACCGCCTGACCAGTGAAATAGTCGGCATGGGCGAGCACGCGAGCAAGCAGATCCATGCCGCCATCGACGTGGTCGAACGTCGCGACGAGCGCGCGGCCCGGCGCGTGGTCGACAACGATGAAGCCATCGATGCGATGGAACACGCGATCAGCCAGGACGTGGTGCGACTGCTGGCGCTGCGCGCGCCGATGGCGCGCGATCTGCGCGCGGTGTTTGCTGCCCTGCGCATCGCCGCCGACATCGAGCGCATTGGTGATTACGCCGCCAATGTCGCCACGCGCGCGATTGCGCTTTCGATGGTGGCGCCAGTCGCGCCCGCGCGGGGTCTGCGGCGACTGGCCGAATTGGCGCAGGCGAGCGTCGACGAAGTGCTCGCGGCTTATCGCAATCTGGACGCCGAGCGCGCGTTCAAGGTGTGGCAGGACGACGCGCGCCTGGATGAAGCCTACACCGCGCTGTTTCGTGAGCTGCTCACCTACATGATGGAAGATCCGCGCGCGATCACCTCGTGCACGCATCTGTTGTTCATGGCCAAGAACCTCGAGCGCATCGGCGATCACGCCACCAATATCGCCGAGAACATCTGGTTCGTCGTGCATGGCGCCGCACTCGACGCGCCGCGGGATTCACGCGATGCCACTGCGAATCCGGACTGGCCGCAGCTCGGTCGCGCGCCATCGGGCGAAGCCGGACAGTAGCATCGCCGCGTGCGGCGGCCGGGCTCAGGCACGCAGCAGCAGCCGATAGGCGGGGTTGTCGCTCTCGTCGCAATGCGGATAACCCAGTCGCGCGAGACAGGCCTGCCACAACGGCAGTTCCGCATCGGGGACCTGGATGCCGACCAGAATGCGGCCGTGGTCGGCGCCGTGGTTGCGGTAGTGGAACAGGCTGATGTTCCAGTCCGGATGCAGTTGCGCGAGGAAATCGGGCAAAGCGCCGGGGCGCTCGGGAAACTCGAAGCGGTACACACGCTCGCTGCGCGCCAACGGCGAACGGCCGCCGACCATGTGGCGCAGATGCTGCTTGGACAACTCATCATCGGTGAGATCGAGCACGTCGAAGCGCTGTTCGATGAAGCGCAAGGCGAGCTGCTCGCGTTCCCCGCGCGCGGCGATGCGGATGCCGACGAAGATGTGCGCACGTGCGCTGTCGCCGATGCGGTAGTTGAACTCGGTGATGTCGTGACGACCCAGCGCTGCGCAGAAGCGGCGAAAGCTGCCGCGTTCCTCGGGAATCGTCACCGCGAAGATCGCCTCGCGCTGCTCGCCGACTTCGGCGCGCTCGGCGACGAAGCGCAGGCGGTCGAAATTCATGTTGGCGCCCGAGATGATCGCCGCGAGTGGGCCGCAGCCGGCGTGCGCGGCCGCATACTGCTTGAGTCCGGCGAGCGCGAGCGCGCCGGCCGGTTCGGGCACGCTGCGATCGACGTCGTAGACATCGCGGATCGCCGCGCAGATCGCATCGGCGTCCACGCGCACGATGCCGTCGAGATGGCGCTGGCACAGTTCGAAGCTGAGCGAGCCGGCCTGCTTGACGGCGGTGCCGTCGGCGAACAGTCCGACTTCGTCGAGTGCGACACGCTCGCCTCGCTCGAGCGAACGCGCCATCGCATCCGCGTCGCGCGCCTGCACGCCCAGCACGCGCCAGTGTGGCCGCGCCTGCTTGATCACGCTGGCCACGCCCGCGGCGAGGCCGCCACCGCCGATCGGCACGAACAGCGCATGCAGGTCGGCGGGTGCCTGCTCGATCAGTTCGAGTCCGACGGTCGCTTGTCCGGCGATCACGTCCAGATCATCGAAGGGATGCACGAATTCCAGACCGCGTTCGGCCTGCAGTCGCAGCGCATGCACCTGCGCATCGCTGTAGGAATCGCCGGCCAGCACGATCTCCACCGCGCTGCCGCCGATGCGATGCACCGCGTCTATCTTCACCTGCGGCGCGGTCACCGGCATCACGATCGTCGCGCGCACGCCGAGTTTTGCCGCCGCCAGCGCCACGCCTTGTGCGTGATTGCCGGCCGAGGCCGCAATCACGCCGCGCGCGCGTTGCAGCGGATCGAGCCGACTCATGCGACTCCATGCGCCGCGCAGCTTGAACGAGAACACCGGCTGTTGGTCCTCGCGCTTGAGCAGCACGCGCGCGCCGCAGCGCGCCGACAGCAGCGGCGCTTCCTCAAGCGGTGTTTGCCGCGCGACTTCGTAGACGCCCGCGTCGAGCGCACGCCGCCGCAGCACCGCTTCGAGCGTGTCGCGCTCGTCGGCGAGCAGACTCGCGCAGGCGTTCACGCGCTGCTCGCCAGCGCCATCGGTCGCTGCTCGTCGCCGACCAGGGACAGGGTGTTGACGTCGAGCACATCGACCAGTTTGCGCGTCTGGCGCACCACCTGTTCGAGCAGGGCCGCACTGCCGTGCATGACCAGGGTGAGCTGGGAAATCGCCGGGTCGTGGGTGGTGGCGACGGTGAGCGTGTCGATGTTGCAGTGGCGCGCGGCGAACAGCCCGGCCACGCGCAACAGGGCGCCCGATTCGTTCTGCAGCAGGATGAACAAGGTGTGTTTCATGGTCGTCTCCACGGAAATCTTTGACGGGCGGCAAGCTCAGAACATGTCGGCGGTCTGTGCGGACGCGATCGCGCTTTCGTTGCGCTCGGCAATGAAGGGGCCGGTGATCATCTGCGCGTAGGATTTGCCGGGGCCGACCATCGGATAGACGCCGGCATCGGGATCGATCATCACTTCAAGGAAGGCCGCGCCCGGATGGGCGAGGAACTCGCCAATCACCGCTTCGAGCTCGTCCTTGCGTTCGAGCCGGCGCACCCAGCCGAAGCCATCGGCTTGCGCGGCCATCACGAAATCCTTGCGGCGCAGGCTGCGATCGGTGGCGGAAAAGCGGCCATCGAAAAACAGCTTCTGCCATTGCCGCACCATGCCGTCGCCGACGTTGTTGAGCACGACGATCTTGAGCGGCAGACCGTAGCTCGTCACCGTCTCCAGCTCGCCGAGATTCATGCGGATGCTGCCATCGCCATCGATGTCGATCACCAGCGCATCGGGACGTGCGAACTGCGCCCCGATCGCGGCCGGCAGGCCGAAACCCATCGTGCCCATCGAGCCCGAGGTGAGCCAATGGCGCGGGGCACGGAAATCGAAATACTGCGCAGCCCACATCTGATGCTGGCCGACGCCGGTGCTGATGATCGCGCGGCCGCGCGTGTGGCGGTTGATTGCCTCGATCACCGCCTGCGGCTGGATCAAGACGCTGTCGCGGTCAAAGTCGAGCGCATGGTCGCGCTTGAGCGCAGCCAGATGCGCATGCCAGTCGCTGAAGTCGGGATGCGCGCCGCGCGCGCGGCCGTGACGCAGCAGGCGTTCGAGCGCGCCGCGCAGCGGCCCGACGTGGTGCCAATCGACCGCCTTGACCTTGCTGACCTCGGCGGCGTCGATGTCGATCTGGGCGATGAACTGTGCACGCGGAGCGAAGCGCGCGGGCACGCCGGCGACGCGATCATCGAAACGCGCGCCGAGCGCGATGAGGAAATCGCAATCCTCGACCGCGTAGTTGGCATAGGCGGTGCCATGCATGCCGAGCATGTGCAGCGCCAGCGGATGGGTGGTGTCGAATCCGCCCAGACCCATCAAGGTGGTCGTCACCGGAATGCCGAACGTGGTGGCGAATTCGTGCAGGGCCGTACTCGCGCCTGCAGCGATCACGCCGCCACCGGCATAGATCAAGGGTCGCCGTGCCTGTGCCAGTGCGGTGAAGAATCGCGCGCAGGCATCGTCGCCGAGCTGCGCCTGCGCGGTCGCACGCAAGCGCGCGCGATAGCCGGGAATCGGCAGGCGACAGGCGCCGTCGAAGCGCAGCATCGCGTTCTGCACGTTCTTGGGAATGTCGACCACCACCGGGCCGGGGCGGCCGCTGCGCGCGATCTCGAACGCGGTGCGCAGCGTCGCTTCGAGTTGCTCGGCCTCGGTGACGAGGAAGACATGCTTGGCGCAGGAAGCCATGATGTTGGCGACCGGCGCTTCCTGGAATGCATCGCTGCCGAGCGCAGAAGTCGGTACCTGTCCGCAGATCGCGAGCATCGGCACCGAGTCGGCCATCGCGTCGCGAATCGGCGTGACGAGGTTGGTCGCGCCCGGCCCCGAGGTCACCACCGCAACGCCGACCTTGCCCGAGGCACGCGCGAGACCTGCGGCCATGAAGCCCGCGCCCTGTTCGTTGGCGGGCACGATCAGCGGCATCGGCTCGCTGCCGTCGGCGCGCAGATGCTGCGCGTTGTGGCGAAAAATCGCGTCGTAGACCGGCAGGATCGCACCACCCGAATAGCCGAACAGCACCTCGCAGCCTTCATCGACGAGGATCTGCACGACGATGTCGGCGCCGCTGAGTTGTTCGCCGGCGCGCGGATGCGGCGCCTCCGGCGCCGGCGATGGGGCTGCAGTTGGCAAGGGCAAGTTCACATTCACTCCTCGGCGCGTGGCTCAGTTGCGGATCAGTTCGCGCGGCTCGGCCGGATGCACCGGCACGCCGAAGCGGGCGATGATCTGCAGATCCTGTTCGAGCGTGGAAAAGCGCTGCCACTCGATGCCGTTGATGTCGGTGTCGCTGGCAAATCCGGTCGCCGCGTCATCCTCGAAACCGATCTGGAGGATCTGGCCGGCGTGCGCGGGATCGTGGCGCACCGACAGGTTGAGCTGGTTGGTGCGCCACATGGCATAGGTGTCGAGCACCACCGCCTGTGGCGGCTGGCCCAGGCGCTTGCTGTAGTCGGCGATGGAGGCGTCGACGTCGGCGACGGCGATGGCGATGTGGAAACGTTTCATGCGGATTCTCCGAAGGGGATCGTGATGGTCTGGATGCGGCGCTTGCTTCAGCCGGCCTTCTTGAGCGGCACGGAACTGGCGCTGGTCTTTTCGGGATGCAGCCAGGCCATGCGCGCGCGCAGCTTCTGGCCGACCTGTTCGATCGGGTGATCCAGATCGGCCTGCTTGAGGCGCTGGTAGTTGGGCAGGCCGGCGGCGTATTCGGCCGTCCAGTTGCGCGCGAAGGTGCCGTCCTGAATCTCGCGCAGCACCTCCTTCATGCGCGCCTTGACGCCGGCATCGACCACGCGCGGACCGCTCACGTAATCGCCGTATTGCGCGGTTTCGGAAACGAACTGCAACATGCGTGCGAGGCCGCCTTCGTAGAACAGATCGACGATGAGCTTGAGCTCGTGCATCACTTCGTAGTACGCGATCTCGGGCTGATAGCCGGCTTCGACCAGGGTTTCGAACCCCTTGGTCACCAATTCGCTGGCGCCACCGCACAGGACCGCCTGTTCGCCGAACAGATCGGTTTCGGTTTCCTCGCGGAAGTCGGTCTTGATCAGCAGCGCGCGACCACCGCCGATGCCGTCGGCATAGGCGCGCGCACGCTGTTCGGCATGGCCGCTGGCGTCCTGATGCACCGCATACAGACACGGCACGCCGCGTCCACGCTCGTATTCGCTGCGCACCAGCGCGCCCGGGCCCTTGGGCGCGACCAGCACCACATCGATGTCGCTGCGCGGGCTGATCTGCTTGAAGTGCACGTTGAAGCCATGCGCGAACAGCAGCACCGCGCCCGGCTTGAGATTGGGTTCGATCGCCTCGCGGTACAGCGCGGGCTGCACCATGTCGGGCGTGAGCACCGCCACCAGATCGGCATCGCGCACTGCGGCCGCAGGCTCGGCAACCTTGAGGCCATCGGCCTGCGCGCGCTGCCACGAGGGACCGTCCTTGCGCACGCCGACCACGACCTCCAGGCCCGACTCGGCGAGATTGAGCCCGTGCGCGCGGCCCTGACTGCCGTAACCAAGCACGGCGATGCGGGAAGAAGACAAAGCGTTGACCTGACTCATGCGGGAACTCCGGAACGTGGGGTGGAAGAAACGGGGGTGTCGAAAACCGGTTGCGTGATCGCGCCATCGGAAGCCGAGCCGACCAGCAGCGCGAACTTGGCGAGTGCGCCGCGCACGACCTTGGGCGCGGGCGCCTGCCAGTGCTTGCGGCGCGCGACGAGATCGGCGTTGGTGCTGATTTCGCGCGTGTCGCCGTCGATGCGGATGCGATCACCATCGACGAGCAGGGCAATCGGCCCGCCGCGCGCGGCTTCGGGTGCGATGTGACCGACCATGAAGCCGTGGGTCGCGCCCGAGAAGCGGCCATCGGTGATCAGTGCGACGTCATCACCGAGACCGCGCCCGATCAGCGCGGCGGTGACGCCGAGCATTTCGCGCATGCCGGGGCCGCCAGCCGGACCCTCGTTGCGGATCACGACCACATCGCCCTTGCCGATACAGCCGTCCTGCACGGCGGCGAATGCGGCTTCCTCGCTTTCGAACACGCGCGCGTTGCCTTCGAAGTGCGTGGCGCCCTTGCCTGCGAGCTTGAGGATGCAGCCATCGGGCGCGAGATTGCCGTATAGAATCGAGTAACCACCGCGTGGCTTGAGCGGCGCGCCGAGCGGATGAACGACTTTCTGATCGGCGACGCGTGGTGCAGCGCTTGCTTCGGTGAACAGCGAACGACCGGTCACGGTCGGCGTGTCCACCAGGAGGCCGGCCGCGATCAGTTCCTGGGCGACACGCGCGCTGCCGCCTGCAGCGAACAGTTCCACCGCGGTGTAGCGGCCGCCCGGCAACAGGTCGGCGATCACCGGAGTGTGTTCGGAGGCCGGCTGGAAATCCTCGAGCGACCACTCCACGCCCGCCTCGCGTGCGATCGCGAGCAGATGCAGCACGGCATTGGTCGAACCCGCAGTCGCGGCGACCATGCGCGCGGCATTGGCGAGCGAATCGCGCGTGATGAGCACGCGCGGTCGGCGCCCTTCGCGCAGGCATTGCATGACCAGCTCACCGCAGCGGCGCGCCGCGTTGGCCTTGTCGGCGTGGGTCGCGGGAATGTCGTTGAGGCCGAGCGGCGACAGGCCGAGCGTGCTCAGCACCATCGCCATCGTGTTGGCGGTGAACTGGCCGCCGCAGGCGCCCGCGCCCGAGCAGGTGCAGGCATCGCATTCGACGCGCTCGAGTTCGGCGGAGTCGATGCGCCCGGCCGCATGCGCGCCGACCGCTTCGAACACCTGCTGGATCGTGATCGGCTGGCCATCGTGCAGGCCGTGGGCGATGGTGCCGCCGTAGAGCGCGACGCTCGGAATGTCGAGCCGCGCCATCGCCATCGCCGCCGCGGGAATCGTCTTGTCGCAGCCGCACAGCAGCAGCATCGCGTCCAGACAATGGCCCTCGACCGCCGCCTCGATCGAGTCGGTGATGATCTCGCGACTCACCAGCGAATAGCGCATGCCCGGCGTGCCCATCGCGATGCCGTCGGTGACCGCGATGGTGTTGAACTCGACCGGCGTGCCCCCTGCGGCGCGAATGCCCTCGGCAGCTGCGCGCGCGAGATCGCGCAGGTTGAGATTGCAGGGGCTCACGTCCGACCAGGTATGGACGATGGCGACCAGCGGTTTCTTGAGCCCCGCATCGTCGATGCCGGTGGCGCGCAACATCGCGCGGGCGGGCGCGCGATCGGCGCCGGTCTTGATGAGATCACTGCGCATGGAAGTATTCCGTTGCAAGAAGAAAAGTCATGGCGTTCAACCGCAGCAGGCGTTCATCGGATCGGCATAGGTCTGCGCGGCGGAGAGATGCGCCGCGAGCGCCGCGAGCACCGCATCGCACACCTGGCTGGTGCTTGCTGCGCCGCCCAGATCGCGCGTGCGCGGGCCATCACGCAGCACGCGCGCGACCGCGACCTCCACTGCGGCGGCTTCGCGTTCGAGCCGCAGCGAATGGCGCAAGAGCAGCGCGGCCGAGAGGATCGCGCCGCTCGGATTGGCAATGCCCTGGCCGGCGATGTCGGGCGCCGAACCGTGGATCGGTTCGTACAGTCCGCAGGCACCGTCGCCGAGCGAAGCCGATGGCAACAGGCCGAGCGAGCCCGCGATCGCGGCAGCCTCGTCGGTGAGGATGTCGCCGAACAGGTTTTCGGTGACGACCACGTCGTAGCTCGCCGGGCGCGTGAGCAGCAGCATCGCCATCGAATCGACGAGCTGGTGTTCGCACTTGACCGCGGGATAGTCGGCGGCGAGGCGATCGAGCGTGCTGCGCCACAGGCGCGAGGTTTCGAGCACGTTGGCCTTGTCGACCGAAGTGAGATGCCCGCGCCGCGCGCCGGCGAGTTCGAAGGCGCGCCGCGCGACGCGCTCGATTTCGGCCACGGTGTATTTGCATTCGTCGGTGGCGGCGTCCTTGCTGCGCGTCTTGGCGCCGAAGTAGGCGCCGCCGGTGAGCTCGCGCACGAACAGGATGTCGATGCCATCGAGCTTGTCGTCCTTGAGCGGCGACAGCGCGGTGAGCTCGGGATGCACGCTCAGCGGCCGCAGGTTCGCATACACGCCCAGCCCCGCGCGCAAGGCGAGCAGGCCCTGTTCGGGTCGCACGGTCGCGGCGGGATCGGACCACTTCGGCCCGCCGACCGCGCCGAGCAGCACCGCATCGGCAGCCTTGCACGCCGCCAGCGTGGATGCGGGCAAGGGCTCGCCGCAGGCGTCGATCGCGCAACCGCCGAGCGCATGCTCGGAAAACTCGAACGCATGACCGCAATGCGCGGCCACCGCCTTGAGCACGGCGACGGCGGCGGCCGTGACTTCGGGCCCGACGCCATCACCGGGCAGACAGACGATGCGCGCCTTCATGCGGCCACTCCCGCCGACGCGGCCGCGGCGCGGCGCTGCAGATAGGCATCGACCTGCGCGCTGCGCGCGAGCAGATAACCGAGCTGATCGACGCCTTCGAGCAGACACTGGCGCGCGAAGGCATCGATCTCGAAGGCGATCCGCCCGCCATCGGGCAGGCTGATCGTCTGCGTGCGCAGATCGATCGCCAGTTCGATACCCGGATGATCGAGCAGCCAGCGATGTTCGGCCTCGCTCAGCACGATCGCGAGCAGGCCGTTCTTGAGCGCATTGCTGCGGAAGATGTCGGCGATCTCGCAGGAGAGCACCGCTTCGATGCCGTAGTCGAGCAGCGCCCACGGCGCATGCTCGCGCGAGGAACCGCAACCGAAATTGCGACCGGCAACGAGGATCGAGCAGCCGCGCGCGGTGGGCTGATTGAGCGCGAAGGCCGGGTTGTCGCTGCCATCGGGCAGATAGCGCCAGTCGCTGAAGCAGTGCCGGCCCAGACCGCTGCGCGTGGTGGTGGTGAGAAAGCGTGCGGGGATGATGCGGTCGGTGTCGATGTTCTCGTCGACCAGCACGGCGCTGCGCGAGTGGATGCGGGTGACGGCGTTCATGCAGCGGCCTCGTTGAGATACTGGCGGGGATCGGCCAGATGACCGGCGATCGCGCTCGCCGCCGCGACTGCGGGACTGGCGAGCACGGTGCGCGCACCCTGGCCTTGGCGACCTTCGAAATTGCGATTGGAGGTGGATACGACGAGCTCGCCCTTGGCAGCGATGTCGCCGTTCATCGCGATGCACATCGAACAGCCGGGCAAGCGCCACTGCGCGCCCGCGGCGAGGATCGTGTGATGCAAACCTTCTGCTTCGGCCGCGCGGCGCACGCTTTCCGAGCCCGGCACCACCAGCATGCGCACGTGACTGGCGACGCGGCGACCGTGCAGGATCGCGGCCACTTCGCGCAGGTCGGACAGACGGCCATTGGTGCAACTGCCGACGAACACCACATCGACGCGGGTGCCGAGCATCGCCCGCCCGCTGTGAGCCTGCATGTAGTCGAGCGCGCGCTGCTCGACTGCGTCGCGCGCGGCCGGCACCGGCGCATCGAGCGCGATCGCCATGCCCGGATGCGTGCCCCAGGTCACGGTCGGCCGCACCTTGCCGGCATCGATGTGGACGGTCTGATCGAAACGCGCGCCGGGATCGCTGGCGAGCGTGCGCCAGTGCACAACGGCGCCGTCCCAAGCGGCGCCGCGCGGTACGCGCGGACGACCTGTGAGCCAGTCGAAGGTGACCTCGTCGGGCGCGATCATGCCGGCGCGTGCACCGGCTTCGATCGACATGTTGCACACCGTCATGCGCTCTTCCATCGACAGTGCGCGGATCGCCGCACCGCGATACTCGATCACGTGACCGGTGCCGCCGGCGATGCCGATCTGGCCGATGATGTGCAGGATCAGATCCTTCGCGCTCACGCCCGCAGGCAGGGCGCCATCGACCTCGATCGCCATCGTCTTCGGCTTGCTCTGCAGCAAGCATTGACTGGCGAGCACATGGCCGACCTCGGTGGTGCCGATGCCGAAGGCGAGCGCGCCGAAGGCACCGTGCGTGGAGGTGTGGCTGTCGCCGCAGACGATCGTGCTGCCCGGCAGGGTCGCGCCGAGCTCCGGGCCGATCACGTGGACGATGCCGCGTTCGCTGCTGTCCCAGCCATGCAGGTGCACGCCGAATTCGCCGCAGTTGGCTTGCAGTTGCTCGACCTGCGCCTTCGCCGCGGGCGTGGCATAGGGCCGCTCGCCGTCCGCATCGCCGGGCAGGGTCGGCGTGGAGTGATCGAGCGTCGCCAGCGTGCGCTCGGGATGCCGCACGCCAAGACCGCGTGCGCGCAGCTCGTCGAAGGCCTGTGGCGAGGTGACTTCGTGAATCAGATGCAGGTCGATGAACAACACCGCGGGCGTGTCGCTCGTCTGCGCGCACACCAGATGCGCGTCCCAGACTTTTTCGAAGAGGGTGCGTGGCGCGCTCATGCGACGGCCTCCAGCGCATCGCTGCGTGCGGCGGTGCCGGCAGCCGGTTCGATTGCTTGCAACCAGCCGTGGCGATCTTCGCGGCGGCCGTCGAACAAGCCGAAGAAGGCCTCGCGCAGACGCTGCGTGATCGCGCCGGGCGCGCCCGTTCCAATCGGCTTGCGATCGACCGAACGCACCGGCGTGATCTCGGCCGCGGTGCCGGTCATGAACACTTCATCGGCGTTGTACAGCGCCTCGCGTGGCAGCGCGCGTTCCTCGACCGCAATGCCGAGGTCGGCGGCGAGCGCAATCACGCTGTCGCGCGTGATCCCGGCCAGAATCCCCGCGCTCGATGGCGGCGTGAGCAGCTTGCCGTGCTTGACCAGAAACAGGTTCTCGCCCGCGCCTTCGCTGAGCAGGCCGTCGTGACCGAGCGCGATGCCCTCGTCGTAGCCGTGGCGGCGCGCTTCCATGCCGATCAACTGGCTCGACAGGTAGTTGCCACCGGCCTTGGCCCAGCTCGGCAAGGTGTTCGGCGCGGGGCGCTGCCAGGAAGTCACGCAGACATCCGCACCGCGTTCGGCGGCTTCGCCCAGATACGCGCCCCACTGCAAGGCAATCACCGCGACCTCGACCGGATCGGTGTCGCTCGCGAGCACGCCGAGTCCGCCCGCACCGCGGAACACGATCGGCCGCAGATACGCCGACGTCAGGCCATTGGCGCGCACCACATCGGCGCAGGCCGCGTTGATCTCATCCTCGCTGTAGCCGATTTCGATTTCGTAGGTGCGTGCCGATTCGAACAGGCGCCGGGTGTGATCGGCGAGGCGAAACGCTGCCGGGCCGCGCGGCGTGGCATAGACCCGCACGCCTTCGAACACCGACGAGCCGTAATGCAGCGCATGCGCGCCGACGTGGGTGGTGGCCTGCGCCCAGGGTTTGACGTGGCCGTTGTGCCAGAGCAGGGCGGGATGATTCATGGCGAGCTCTCCTTGCGCGCAGCGCCGGCTGCACGGATTGCGGGGGATGGCGCGGCGTGGCCACGCGGTGATTGCGAAACCGGATTGCGCTCGCGTGGGTGTTGCCGCTCGATGCGGTTGACGATCGCGAGTGCGGCTTGCGCGGCGGCTTCGACGATGTCGGTGCTCAGGCCATGACCGTTCCATTCGCGTTCGGCGTGGCGCGCGGCCAGACGCGCTTCGCCCTGCGCATCGCCACCGGCACCGACTGCCTGTATCTGGAAGCGCGTGAGTTCGAGCGCGGTATCGGTCGCGCGTTCGATCGCGCGCAACACTGCATCGACCGGGCCATCGCCGAGCGCGGCTTCGGCGACTTCGCGGCCATCTTCATGTGCGAGTCGCACCGAAGCCGAAGCGCCCGCACCCAGGTGTGCGCTGGTGTCCAGCCGCAGCAGACGCCACGGACCGGTCGCTTCGGGATCGTGACCGCGCGCAAGCGCATCGAGGTCGTCGTCGTGGATTTCGCGCTTCTTGTCGGCGAGCGCCTTGAAGCGCGCGAACAGCGCATCGAGCGCGGCTTCATCGGGCGCGTGGCCGAGTGCTTCCAGCCGCGCGCGCAAGGCGGCGCGACCGGAATGCTTGCCCAGCACGAGCCGCGTGCCGGTGATGCCGACATCCTCGGGGCGCATGATTTCGTAGGTGCCGCGATGCTTGAGCATGCCGTGCTGGTGGATGCCCGACTCGTGCGCAAACGCATTGGCGCCGACGATCGCCTTGTTGCGCGGAACGGCCTGCCCGGTGAGCTCGGCGAGCAGGCGCGAAGCGGGAAACAGCTTGCGCGTGTCGATGCGCGTGTCGGTGCGCAGCAGCGCGCCGCGCACCTTCATCGCCATCACGATTTCCTCGAGTGCGGCATTGCCGGCGCGCTCGCCGATGCCGTTGATCGTGCACTCGACCTGGCGCGCACCCGCGCCGACTGCGGCGAGGCTGTTGGCGACCGCGAGGCCGAGGTCATCGTGGCAATGGCTGGAGAACACCACGTGGCGTTCGCGGCGCACATGGGCCAGCAAATAGGCAAAGCGTTCGGCGATCTCGTCCGGCGTCAGATAGCCGACCGTATCGGGCGCGTTGAGCGTGCTCGCACCCGCGCCCGCGGCGATCGAAAACACTTCGGCAAGAAACTCCGGCTCGGTGCGCATCGCGTCTTCGGCCGAGAACTCGACCTCGTGCGCGAGCTGCAGCGCGCGCTCGACGCCGGCGCCGGTCGCATCGAGCACCTGCTGCCGGCTCATGCCGAGCTTGTGCTCGCGATGCAGCGGACTGGTCGACAGGAACACGTGGATGCGCGCGTGCCGTGCACCGACCAGCGCGCGCGCGGCGGTGTCGATGTCACCGGGCACGCAACGCGCGAGCGCGCAGGCGGTGGTGGTCCTGAGCGATTGCGCGATCTGCGCGACGGCAGCGAAATCATCCGGTGAAGCCTGCGGAAAACCCGCTTCGAGCACGTCCACGCCCAGCGCCTCGAGCATCTGCGCCATGCGCAGCTTGGCGCGCCGATCCATCGAGAATCCGGGCGCCTGTTCGCCATCACGCAAGGTGGTGTCGAAGATGCGTACGTGATCGACGGCAGCGCCGTCGGCATCGCTTGCGGGTGTTTGCTGGTTTTCCATCCTGGGCTCCGTCATGGAGACGGGCCGTGGGCAACAAAAAACCCCGCGCCATTTCTGGTGCGGGGTTCTTCGGGAGTCTTCAGGTTTTCAACTTTCAGCTACCTGGACACACGCCCTCAGCCCGCACCTCCGTTGGTAATAAGGAGTACGAGTACGAGGGTAATGAGGAGCGTGCCGCGCG
This sequence comes from Lysobacterales bacterium, assembly GCA_002632325.1. Classification (GTDB taxonomy): domain Bacteria; phylum Pseudomonadota; class Gammaproteobacteria; order Xanthomonadales; family Rhodanobacteraceae; genus Dokdonella_A. The sequence goes on from NSJK01000010.1 coordinate 26,724, forward strand.
CCGGCAGCAGCCCGTCGAGCGCCGCGAGGCGGCTCGATCCGGTGAGGCTGTGCTGGCTGTTGCGTTGCGACATGGAGCCGACCCTAAGCGAGGCCGGGTGGAACTGTCAACCCTTTCCTTGTGACGATTTTTCAGATGAGGTCTCGTGACGACTGGACGGCTGGATGTCCATGCGCCCGCGCATGGACGCGCCCGCGCCTGCGCGCGCGAGGCGCGTGCGGCCATTGGGCGCGGCTGGCAAGGTGTCCGCGCCCATTCATGCGTCGTGCTCGGGGCTGGCTGCCCGGGCGTGTTGCCGACGCGCGGCGACGGGCTTGTCTGGGTCTGGCAGCAGGATGCCTCGGCCGAACCGGGCTCGATGTGCACCGAGAGCTGCCATGGGAAGCCGGCATCAGCCTCACTGGCGATGGCTTGGCCCGATGCGTTGGCGAGCAAGGTGCCATCGATGCGAATGTTCTCGCCGATGGCGAGTTGACCGACGCCGGCGCGCTGTGCGCGGTCGTGCTCGATCAGCACCGGCACGCGCTCAGGCGCGGACGTTGATGCGAGGTCGAAGATGACGTTGCCCCAGAAGAAGTGGTTGCGGATGACGTCGCCTGAGTAGGCGACGCCGGCAAAGACGCGCGGCGCATCGGAGCTGTCCGCAGTGGCGGCGAGCGTGAGCGGGGATGCCGCATCGAAGTGCAGCGCGGCGGCGGGAACCTGGCGGGTGCTGTCCATGGCAGACAGCGTGCGTGATACAGGTGTTGACTAGAAACAGGGGTTAGTCAACACCCCAGCGCGCGGCTGGATCGGATGGGGTAACGATCCGTGAGGGCATCGCGGGATCAGCCTACCTTGAGCCCGTGCCGCACGCGCAGTTCCTCCATGGCAACGCGCAACCGTTCGGCTTCCCCCACGCGGGCGCGCATGCCGGGAAGAACGCCGATGGCCTGATCCATCATCGCGGGCACGTGGTCAAGCTCGGGGTCTTTCGGGTTGTAGGCCATCAGCGAAAGGTGCAGCTCCTTGAACAGGTTGCCGATGCGCAGCCCCGCCAGCAGTTCTTCGCGTTGCTGGCGCATGTGGTGATAGCGCCCGAGCGCTTCGTAGTTGGGTTCGCTCATGTTCTCGTCTCCGTGGTAGGATGTGCTTGTGCGAGCATGCCCCACGCGATGCAGTCAGCGCACGAGGGATCGCATCGGCCCCGACGCTGCATCGTCGGGGCTTTTTCATTCTCCCCTCTGGTACAGAAGCGTTCCGGCTGTTTGCAGCCACTCGCGCCGCCCGGCCACGTACTTCGCATCGCCGCCCTGATATCCGGTAGTCGGTTCCCACGCATTTCCGCTCCAGCGGAATACGGCCAGCGTTTCAATTGGCGCGCCCCCGCCCACCTGCATTCGCGCGAGGTAGTACAGCTTTTCCACGCCGCTCGACTCACGCACGTACCAGACCTCGTCAGGTACTTTGAGTCCATGCGCGACGTAACGCACGTACTGATGCCTGCCGCGTTTGTCGATCTTCGTGCCACCGCCGTGACGCTCGAAGATACCGCGATTGATCGACAGCACCTGCCCGCGCACCGAGTTCCACAGCACGGTTTCCTTCACGCTCGCGCCGAACTCGCGCATGAACTCGGCCACGTAGGCTTCCGGGTGCAGGCCATGCGGCACTTCCAGTGTTTGCGCCAGTCGCTGCGGCGGCGGCATCGGCTCGTCGTAGCGCAGCGCGGTCGCCGCCATGTCAAGCGCATCGGCGCCGGGGCCGTCGCACCACACCAGCGGCGTGCCCGCCTTGCGGCTGGCGTACTGCCTCGGTACGCACTGCCCCGCCCTGCGCGCGACCGCTTTCTCCAACCCCTCCAGTGGCGAGGCTGGGTTCAGGCGGTCGTAACACCCTTGTCACGCTGCCGCTTCCAGGCCAGCGAACTTGCGGATGCGCTCGCAGGCCGTTTCAAAGTGCGTCTCGTCGATCTCGCAGCCGATGAAGGGCAGGCCAAGCGACAGCGCGGCAATGCCGGTGCTGCCGCTGCCCATGAAGGGATCGAGCACGGGCAACCCGGCGATGGGCCGCGCCTTGTCGATGCACCAGCGCATCAGCTCGATCGGCTTCTGGCTGACGTGCATGCGCCGATGCGAGCCGTCGTGCATGTCAGCCTTGGTCTTCGACTTGCACACGCCTTTCCACAAGTAGCGGAACACTTCGCGCTTGACCTTGCGCCCGCACCACATCCATTCGCAATCGGCGAAGCTGTCGTCGGCGCCGCGCCCGACGTGCTTGTCCCATGCCAGCAGCGTGCCGCCTTCCGGCAGTCGTGCGCGAAAGTGGTCTGCGCCGAACAATACGATGTTCCGTGAATTGCCGTTCTGTGTCTTTGTGTTGTGCGCACGCGGCGCGGCATCGACCCACGGCGCGGGATCGAAGGGCTGATCGTCGCCGACGATGGGGTCGGTGTGCGTGACGAGCAAGCCACCCCCGACCTGCAAGGCAATGCCATTAACTCCGCCCCCGCCATGCTGATAGCCGATCCCATACGGAGGATCGGATACGATGGCGCCGATCTTGCCGAACACGCCTTGCCGCAGCAGCTCAAGGCTGTCGCCGCAGTACAGGGTGGCGTTGCCGATGGTTTCTTTTCTCACTTTCAGGCTCCGTGGTAAGATGACCCTAGGCCGGCGGGTTCGTTTCGGGCGTGAGTGCGGGGCTTGTCACATCGCATACCGCCAGCCTATTTCTTGTAGAGATCGAACAGCGCCAGTGATTTGCTGCGCTTGCCGGGACGCACCTCGAACACGGCAATCCAGCGCACACCATCAATGGTCACCAGCGCCTCGACTAGCTTGTTCCCGCCCGTCGTCGATCTACCCGTGTCGACAAGTCTGGCCGAGTTGGCAATTTCGGCAACACGAAGCAAGTCGTCGGGTTCGATGGGATGCTTTGGCAACTTCCAGCCGCCTGGGCCGTGTTGCGTCCATGCGTGCCGAACGTAGGACGCCTGAAGTTCGACCCTTTCGATTCTCAGTGCGGTTTCGCCAATCGCCGCAAACAATTCGGCCCGCGCCGTGAATGCGCCTAGCGTTACCCAACGGTCTTGGTTGCGGAATCGTTCCGATGTTGCGTGCGCCGCAAGATTCAGGACATCCACTTTTTGCGCGAGGTTCTTGGCCATGTCGCGCTTGCCGTACTGCGTGGCGTAGTGGAGCCGCTGCAACAGGTCGGCGCCGGGGCCTTCGCACCACAGCGGCTGGCCTTTTCGTTTGACCGCAAACTGCCTCGGCACGCATAGCCCAAAGCGCCGCGCGACTGCCTTCTCCAAGCCTTCCAAGGGCGCTGCCGGGTTCAACCGGTCGTAATCCCAGCTGGGTTCTGGCATGGCAACGCCGTGGGGGATCTGGTCGATGGCCCTGCCCGCTTCACGCGCCTTGCCAATGGCGTCCTCGGCAGCGGCTGCGGTCATCGGGATGACGGTACACCGGCAGTTCCAGCTCCACGGCGGGAGGTGACTTCTCCACAGTGGATGATCGACCGGCAGGATCAGGCCGTCGAGAGTGGCGTGCGCGGGACGCACGCGCGCGTCGAGAATGGCGCTGTAGCGCAGGTATGGGAAATCGCTCTTGAGGCGCTGGATTTGCTCGGCGCGGCCGGCGGCGTACCAGCTCTGCAGGTTGGTGCGGAAGATGGTTTCCAGGTGCGCGGGTGTCAGGCCGAAGTCGTGGCCGGCGGCGAGCATGGCCTTCTTCCATGTCGCGAACGATTGACCTTCGGCCAGCGCGGCGCGCAGGGAATCGATCACGGCTTGCACTTGGTCCAACCCGGCGAGGCCCGACACCGTGGCGGACGCCGCGCGCACGCGGCCGATGGTGTCGCCGTAGAAGGTTTCCGGCAGCACCACGCGGCGGCGCAGCGCGTCGCGAATTGCCTCGACGAAGCCGGGGATGTCAGCCACGATTGGCGCTTTGGTAGCCGATGAGGTCAGCGGCGAACAGGGCGCGCTCGGTGATGTCGCGAAAAGCGCTGGCCGGCAGGTCGGCGGCGAGTTTGCCCAGGCGCTCGATCAGATCTTCCTCGCCCGTCGCTGCAGCGAGCGCGGCGCGGAGGGCTGCCGGATCGACGGGGCTGCCCGCTTGCGCAATGAGGTCATCGGCGAGGCGGTCGATCGCGGCCTGCCCTGCCCGCTCGGCGCGCGGCAGGCTTGCAAAGGTCAGGACATCATGCGGGGCGCGGAATGCCGGGGTGGCAGCGAGCTGCCCGGCGGCATCCGGCGCGCGCGCCGTCACCTCGCCCGGTTCGAAGTCGTAGGCGCGCACAAAGTAGTCGGCGCTGAACACCGCGCCGGCCTGCGCGAGCTTGACGTCGCGCTCGGCGCGATCGACAGACAGCCCCTCGCCGGCCTCCATGACGAACTGCGGCGGCTCGCCGGGGAAGCGGTTCAACGCCCACAGCGCGGCAACGAGGCGTTGCACAATGCTCGCGATCATGCGCACGTCGGCGCGCAGGCGGTCTTCGCGCACGTCATCCTGCACCTTGGCCGCGGCGTAGCTGCCGCCACTGGCGATGTCGGTGGTCAGCGTCTGGCCGAGGATGACCTTCTGGATGCGCTTGTCCACAGCCCGGGCGAAGGTCTCGAACGCCGCGCCGGCGTTGCCTGGGGCGATAGCGGACACGGTGGTATCGGCGCTGGTGGCGATGGCACCGGATTGCACCGCGTTGGCCAGCAGGCGCGCGAGGTCGTCGGGGTTGCCGTTTCCAGAGCCGACCAGTAGCGGTGCGCCAAAGCGCTCCAGGAAGCGCGCCCAGAACTGCCAGCCGTTGGCGCGGAAGAACCATGGCCAGTACAGGCGCGAAAGCAGCGCCTCTCCGTATGGGTTGATCCAACTCGGGTTGTGGCGGGCGAGCAGGAACTTGAGTGGGCCGGTGTCGGTGGCCGCGCCGGTGTCAACGGGTACGCCGTCGGGGCGCTCTGGCAACAGGTACAGCAGGCTGCCGTCACGCTGCGGGCTGAACCACTCCATGGGCTTGTCGTGGATGGCGGCCAGGCCAATGCGCGGGCCGCGCTGGGCGTAGATGACCTCGGCCACGCTGTAGCCGTAGGGCACGGCGCGCCACAGCGTGCGCAGCATCGGATCCAGCACGGCGGCGATTTCGTTCCACAGGAAGCGGTGCGCGTCGGTTTCGTACGGCTCCAAGCGCCACGGCGTGGAGGCGACGGCGGCGAAGCGCGTGCCGAGCGCGGCGGCGATTTCGTCATCATATTCAAGCGCGGCGAGGTCTTTCCTCGCCTTGCCGAGCTTGCGCAGTACCACGTCGGGGTCGGCGAGACCGAACAGGCGTTCGGTGAACAGCGTCACCGCCTGTTCCGTGAACAGGTCGGCGCGTTTTGGAGACGCGGCAAAGTGGGCCGATTCAGAACGCGGGCGGAAAGGCCACATGGGCGGAACTGAAACTGTCCCTGCGGTTACAAAGCCACTCGGCCTCACGGCTGGCAACCCCGTTGCCCGCGTTCGTGCGTCTCATCGGGCCGCCCGCTGCTCGCTTGCGGGCGACCGGCCTGCGCAGTGCCATTGACGTTGCCCAGGCGACCCCATGCGACACCGATCCGGTGTCGTCGGCCAGACTGACCAAGGGAGTGTGCCGTGTCTGCAATCCACCGACTTTGTTTGGGTTTCACCAGCTTGCTGCTGACCTTCTCCGCCCTCGCGCAGAGCCCGCCGCCCTTGCCCGATCCGGACCTGCAGTTGCGCTCGCCGGGCACGGTTTACGCATCCGTGGTGCTGGCCGACGGCAGCATGATCGTGGGCGGCGCTTTCGATGAAATCAACGGCGTGCCGCGCGCCAATCTGGCCAAGCTCAACGCCGATGGCAGCGTGAACCTGGCGTGGCATCCGTCGGTCGACGGGGTGGTCAACGTCCTCGTCGCCGACGCGGGCGGTCATGTGTTCGCAGGGGGTGACTTCCAGTCAGTCGACGGTCTGAACCGGATGTCCTTGGCCAAGTTGTCCGGCACTGGAGCCGGGGCCGTCGATCCCGACTGGCAGGCCAATGCCAATGGACCGATCCGTGCCATGGCCATGAGCGGCTCCGGTCACCTGTACGTGACCGGGATCTTCGACACGCTGGGCGGCCAGGCGCGTCAAGAGATTGCCAAGGTGTCGGCTGCAGGGACGGGGACAGTCGATCCCGATTGGACGCCAAGCATCGATGGCCTGCCCATCGCTCTGGTCATCGATGCGAACGGCGACGTGTTCGTGGCTGGCCTGTTCGAGAGCGTCAACGACGTCGAGCGCAGCCTGGTCGCCAAGCTGTCTGGCGCGGGTGCCGGCGCGCTCGATCTGGCCTGGAACCCGGCGCTGGAAGGCAACTACGTGCAGTCGATGGCGCTTGGACCTGCTGGTTCGCTGGTCCTTGCCGGCGACTTCTGGACGACCGATGGGTCGGCAAGCTCCTACCTCGTACGACTCTCGGATACCGGCGCCGTCGTTTCGGGCTGGTCGCCCGCGCCCGATGGCCTTGTGACCGATGTGGAGGTGGACATCAACGGGGACGTTTTCGTGACCGGCGATTTCTCGACCATCGGCGGACAGCCGCGTTCGCAGGTGGCCAAGCTGTCGGCCTCCAGCGGCGCTGCGGTGGGGGGCTGGAACGCGGTCGTGGATGTGCCGATCCGGATTCTGGCCAGCGATGCCAGTGGCAATGTCCTCATCGGCAGCGCCTCTGGCGCGGACGCACCGAACCATCCGGCATGGGGGGTACTTTCTGGCTCGGATGGCGATTTGCTGATGCAGGCCCAGGCGCTGATTGCCGGTTGGGTGAGTTCGATCGTCACGCAGGCGGACGGCAGCAGCATCGTGGCCGGTCGTTTCGACCTCGCCAACCAGGTGCTGCGTGGAAACATCCTGCGCTTGCATGCCGATGGCACGCTGGATCCGGATTGGGATCCAGCGATCGATGGCGCCGTGAATACCCTGGCGCTGGATGCAAGCGGCGCCGTGTATGTCGGCGGTGACTTCGCCTCGGTTGACGGACAGGCACGCGAGCGCCTGGCCAAGCTTTCGGTGAGCGGCGCACTGGATCCGGTCTGGAAGCCACAGGCCAACGGATCCGTGCGTGCCCTGGCCGTCGATGCTGCGGGGCAGGTCTTTGCGGCGGGCCTGTTCGATTCGATCGGCGGCGTGTCGCGCGCCTCGCTGGCCAAACTGTCCGCGACGGGTGCTGGCGCGGTGGATCCGGGCTGGAATCCGGCGCCCGACAGTCCGGTGACCGCTCTGGCCGCGGATACCAGCGGCAACGTGTATGCCGGGGGCTGGTTCTCCAGCATCGGCGGGCAGAACCGCAATTACCTTGCGAAACTGTCCGGCAGCGGCGTGGGCGCCGCCGATCCGACGTGGAATCCGGACCCCGACAATTTCGTCAATGCCCTGCTGCTCGACGGCAATGGCCAGCTCTATGTGGGCGGCAGCTTTTGGTCGCTGGGCGGGCAAGCGCGCAATGGCATTGCCCGACTTGCCACCACCGGGACGGGCGTGGCCGACGCGCTGTGGAATCCGGACGCCGATCAGGAGGTACGCAGTCTGGCCCTGGATGCGCAAGGCGCGCTGCTTGCGGGTGGCTCGTTCACCCAGATCGGCGGTCAGGCGCGCCAGCAGTTGGCCCGTCTGTCGACCAGCGGCAGTGGCCAAGCCGATCCGGACTGGAATCCGCAAGCCGACCGCGCCGTCGATGCGATCGCCTTGGGCGGCAATGCGCAGATCCTCGTCGGTGGTCGATTCGCCAACATCGGCGCTAGCAAGCGATTCGGCTTGGCCGCCTTGCCCGGTGGTGCCCCGTTCGACGATGTGATCTTCCGCAACGGCTTCGAAACGGGCGATCACCGCCTCGTACCTTGATGCACTGGAGTGGTGCGGGCCAGCGCGTGCCGGTTCGAGCCGGACCGGCAAGACCCGACGTTCGCCTGCGTCCGAAGCGTGTCGCGCGCAGGCAAGGTTAGGCCGCCGCCCTGACCGAGAGAGGCCGGGCGGCGGGGTGGCGCGGGGCACGCCAGCCGGCGGACAGCGCATCGGATCACGCTTGCACTAGACTGGTGCAATGTCTGTCGACCCAGCCACCGCCCTTCCGCCTCACGGCATCATCGAGCTGTGTGCGACGCCGATGGCATGGATCGATGGTGATCTGGTGCTTCAACGGGTCAATCCGGCGCTGTGCGATTGGCTTGGGCAGGGCGTGGCCGGCGTGCGTGGTCTGTCGCTGGACGCGCTCGACGCGCGTCCGCCGCAACTGGCCGAAGGCGCACGCCGCGCGCTGCGCGAGGAGCGCCGTGTGTGGCTGCGCGAGTCGCGCTTGCGCAGTGTGCTGGGTGATCGCACGGCCGATGTCGCGCTCACGCCGCAGGACGGCGGGCTTCTGCTCGAACTCCTGCCCTGCGCGGGCGAGGTTGCTGCGGGTACGCGCCTCACCGAGACCCTGCGCGGTTTTGCGCACGAGGTGCGCGGCCCGCTTGCGGGCATGCGCGGCGCGGCGCAGCTCCTGCAGCGGCGGCTCGAAGGCAGCGCCGAGCGCGAACTCGCGCAGCTCGTGATCGACGAGGTCGATCGTCTCGCGGCGCTGTCGGAGCGCTTGCTCGTGAGCGGCGGCAAACCGCGTCTGGCCATGCACAACGTGCACGAGATACTCGAACGCGTTGCCGCGCTGGCGACGGCCGACATCGCCGCTGTGCCGATCCGCCGCGATTACGATCCGAGTCTGCCCGCGGTGCGCGTGGATGCCGATCGCGTGCAGCAGGCCCTGCTCAATCTCGTCCACAACGCACAGCAGGCGGGCGCGACCTGCCTGAGTCTGCGCACGCGCATCGAGCGCGATCCACGCTTGCCCGATCGCGGCGTGCGCCGCGCCTTGCGCATCGAAGTCGGCGATGACGGCTGCGGCGTGCCGGCCGAGCTTGCGCAAACCCTGTTCGAACCGCTGGTGTCGGGACGCGCCGACGGCCATGGCCTGGGCCTTGCGATCGCGCGCGAGATCGCGCACGAACATGGCGGCATGCTCGCCTTCACCAGCCGACCCGGTGCGACCTGGTTCAGCCTGCTGCTGCCGGTGGGCGAATGAACGCGCCCGCGCCGCTGGCCTGGATCGTCGATGATGATCGCGCGGTGCGCGTGGTGCTTGCCGCGGCGCTGCGCGAGGCAGGGTTCAACACGCGCGAATTCGGCAGCGCCGAACAGGTGATCCCGGCACTGTCCGAGCCGTCGCCGGCGGTGATGTTCAGCGATGTGCGCATGGCGGGCACGAGCGGACTCAAGCTGCTCGAACGCGTCGCCGCCTTGCCCAAGCCATTCGCGGTGATCGTGATGAGCGCGTTCACCGATGTCGCCACCACCGCTTCGGCGTACCGGCTTGGCGCGCTCGATTACCTGGCCAAACCCTTCGATCTCGATCAGGCAGTCGCGGCGGCGCAGCGCGCACTCGGTCAGCACGATCCCGCGCCGTCACCGCCATCGACCGCGCTCGAACCCGAGCCGGCCCTGCTCGGCAGCAGCGCGCCGATGCGCGAGCTGTTCCGCGCGATTGGCCAGGTTGCCGCAAGCGGTCTGGGCGTGCTCATCTGCGGCGAAACCGGCACCGGCAAGGAGCTCGTAGCGCGCGCCCTGCACCGCGAGAGTGCACGCGCCGCGCGGCCCTTCGTTGCGCTCAATACCGGCGCGATTCCGGCCGAACTCCTCGAATCGGAACTGTTCGGCCACGAAGCCGGCGCCTTCACCGGTGCCACGCGCCGACATCCGGGGCGCTTCGAACAGGCCGCGGGCGGCACGCTGTTTCTCGACGAGATCGGTGACATGCCGCTGGCCTTGCAGACGCGCCTCTTGCGCGTGCTCGCCGCGGGCGAGTTCTATCGCGTCGGCGGCCGAGAACTCTTGCGCGCCGACGTGCGCGTGATCGCCGCGACGCATCAGGATCTGGATGCCAAGGTTGCGCGCGGCGAGTTCCGCGCCGACCTGCTGCACCGGCTCGACGTGGTGCGGCTGGAGGTGCCGCCACTGCGCGCGCGGCGCGAGGACGTGCCGCAGTTGGCCACACATTTCCTCGGCATCGCCTGTGCGCAGGCGGGCGTGGCGCCGCGTCAGTTCGCGCCCGCGGCGCTCGCGCTGCTGCGCAGTCACGACTGGCCCGGCAATGTGCGTCAGCTTGAAAATCTGTGTCGACGTCTGGCGGTGCTCTCGAGCGCGCGCACGATCGCGGTGGCCGACTTGCCCGCGGCGCTCAAGCCTGCGGGTGAGAATGCCGTCGTCGGCGACGAGCGCTGGCAACGCGCCTTGCGCGACTGGGCACGCGTTGAACTCGAAGCCGGCAACGAGACGCTGCATGCGCGCGCACGCGCTGCCTTCGAGCAGGTGCTGTTCGATGCCGCGCTTGAAGCCCATCACGGACATCGCCAAAACGCGGCCAAGGCGCTCGGCCTGGGCCGCAACACGCTCACGCGCAAACTCGGCAGCTCGCGCGAGAAGCCACCACGGCGTCCGCGAGGGAGTCGGTGATGACGCCGACCGCTCGAATCCCGGCCTTGCCTGTGCGTAGCGTGCGTTCTTTCGTGACACCGGAGCCCGAACATGACCAAGCCCCTGTCGATCCGTGACGCGAAGCGCAGCGATCTCGCCTTCATCGTCGATGCCAATGCCGCGATGGCGATCGAGACCGAGCACAGGCAGCTCGATCGCGATGTGCTCGCGCGCGGCGTGGCCGCCTTGCTGGGTGCGCCGCATCGCGGCTTCTATCTCGTCGCCGAACGTGCAGGCGCGGCGGTCGGCTGCGTGCTGGTGACGCACGAGTGGAGCGATTGGCGCAATGGCGACTGGTGGTGGTTGCAGAGCGTCTACGTGGTGCCCGACGCGCGTCGCGGCGGCGTGTTCCGCGCGCTGCATGGCGAAGTCGCGCGGCGTGCCCAGGCTGATCCGGAAGTGGTCGGCTTGCGTCTCTACGTCGAACGCGACAACACCATTGCACAGGCCACCTATGCCGATCTCGGTCTTGGCCCGACGCCCTATCTCTTGCTCGAACACACCTTCCCGCGGGGTGGCCGCGGGTGAGTCTGGCGGCGGCACGGCGCTGGCTGCACGATGCATGGATCCTCCATGTCGTGCCGTATTTGCCTTCGCGTCTGCCGTGGCGTCTTGCCTGGCCTTGCTATCGCCTGTTTGCGCGGTCGGCGAGTCTGTATCCCGAGCCGGTGAGCGCAGCGCTCGCGCATGCGCCGGCGCAACTGCCAATCGGCGATCCTGCGGCTTTCGCGCGCGACGTGCGCAGCGTGTGGCTGCTCGATGCGGCCGATCTCCATCTCTCGCGCCGTCACCCGCCCGGATGGTTGCCGGAGCACGTGAGGGTGCGCGGCCAGTGGCCGGCGGGGGCCTTCGTGGCCGCGAGTTTTCATTATGGCACCGGCCTGTGGATCTTCAGCGACCTGCGCCGCAACGGACACGAATCGGTGTTCGTTTCAGGACGTTTCGATGAAGCCGATTTCGCGCGCCACCCGCTGCGCCATCGCCATGGCATGGCGCGCATGGCCGAGCTTGAGCGTCTCGGTGGACAAGCGGTCGCGTTTCGGCCCGGCATCCGCCCACGCCTGCGTGATGCGCTTGCGGCAGGCCATGTCGTGGTCAGCCTGCTCGATGTGCCGCCACGGCTTGCGCCACACGGACAGCATCCGGTGCGCCTGCTCGATCGGGCGGCGAGTCTGCCAGAGGGCATGCTCAAGATTGCGGCCGAAGCAGGCGTGCCGATCGTGCCCTGCTGGATCGAGATCGATTTCGAGCGCGGCGAACGCGTGCTGGTGATCGGAGCGCCGATCGCGCCCGAGCCGATCGAGGCCGCGCTCGCGCAGCTCGCGCAGCTGCTCGATTCGTTGATCCGCAAGCAGCCCGCGGCCTGGCTGTTCTGGGCCGAATGGCCGCAATGGCAGCGCGATGCAGCGGCGCTTCACGGGGTGCCGACATTCTCAAACGCGGCGGCAGAGGGTAGTCTGTCGGGGCAGCGGTTCGAGCAAGGGTTGCAGGAATGAAACAGGGCTCCAGGCGGGCAGGCATCATCGGCGGCGTGCGCATTCCGTTCTGCCGCAACAACACGGCCTATGCCGAAGTCGGCAACTTCGCGATGGCGGTGAAGACGCTCGGTGCGCTGGTCGAACGCTTCGGCCTCCACGGTCAGGAACTGGGCGAGGTCGCTTTCGGCGCGGTGATCAAGCACGCCTCCGACTGGAACCTCGCGCGCGAAGCGCTGCTGTCATCGGGTCTCGCGCCAACCACGCCCGGCATCACCACCGCGCGCGCCTGCGGCACCTCGCTCGACAACACCATCCTCATCGCCAACAAGATCGCCAGCGGCCAGATCGAAGTGGGTGTGGCCGGTGGCAGCGACACCACCAGCGATGTTCCGATCGTCTACTCGCGCGCCTTGCAGCAGCGCTTGCTGGCGATGAACCGCGCACGTGGTGCGATGGAAAAATTCAAGGCCGCCGTGCGCGGTTTTTCGCTGCGCGAGCTCAAGCCCTCGTTCCCCGGCGTGGCCGAGCCGCGCACCGGCAAATCGATGGGCGAACACTGCGAGATGATGGCGCGGCAGTGGCAGGTTTCGCGTGAGGCGCAGGATCAGCTTGCGCTGGAAAGCCACCACAAGCTCGCCGCCGCCTACGAGCGCGGCTTCTTCAAGGATCTGGTGGTGCCGTTCCGCGGCGTGGAGCGCGACAATGTGCTGCGCCCCGACACCACGCTGGAGAAGCTCGCCACGCTCAAGCCCGCGTTCGACAAGACTTCGGGGCAGGGCACGCTCACGGCGGGAAATTCCACTGCGCTGTCCGACGGCGCCGCCGCGGTGCTGATTGCCAGCGACGAATGGGCCGCCGCGCGCGGACTCAAGGTGCAGGCCTACCTCACCCATGCGCAAGTCGCCGCAGTCGATTTCGTGCACGGCGAAGGCTTGCTGATGGCGCCGACGATCGCGGTCCCGCGCATGCTCGCCCAGGCGGGACTCAAGCTGCAGGATTTCGATTTCTACGAAATCCACGAAGCCTTCGCCGCGCAAGTCGTGTGCACGCTGCGCGCGTGGGAGTCGGCCGACTACTGCCGCGACCGGCTCGGCCTCGACGCGCCGCTCGGCGCGATCGACCACGCCAAGTTCAACATCAACGGGTCGAGCCTCGCGGTCGGCCACCCGTTCGCCGCGACCGGAGCGCGCATCATCGCCACACTCGCCAAGATGCTTGAAGAACGCGGCTCGGGTCGTGGCCTCGTCTCGATCTGCACCGCAGGTGGCATGGGCGTGACCGCGATCCTCGAGCGGCCGTAGCCCGCGAGATCCGCGCAACCGCGACGGCGGGATCACGGTCTGAGAAGCGCCAGATCACACGTCCAGCAGGTCGTAACTCACCGCCTCACAACCGCCAACCATCTCCCACCGTTGTGCAGTACCCTGGCAAAAGGGGGCTGGCATGGCGTTTTGGTGGGTCAACCACAAGCAGACTCGTGACCACGAAGTTCGTGGCGGCTACCTGTGGTCACCGATGCGCAACGCCAATGGCGCTTTCAACCAGACCTACGAGAACATGCGTCTCGTGCGTGTGGGCGACATCATTTTTTCATACGCGCATGGGCAGGTTGGTGCGATAGGGCGTGTCACCGAAGCCGCGAGCGCATGCCCGAAGCCCACTGAATTCGGGAATGTTGGCAGCTACTGGTCCGAGAACGGTTGGATGGTCGAAGTCGACTTTCGGCCAGCGCTACACCCGCTGCGTCCAGGCGACGCCATCGAACAGATTGCCCCACTGCTGCCTGAGCGTCACTCGCCGATACAGCGCAACGGTCACGGCAATCAGGGCTGCTATCTGGCTGCGATCTCCGATGTGCTCGGATATCTCCTCCTTGACCTCACTCACGCCGACTGGCTGGGCACTGGAGATCGGCCGTGGATGCACGGGGAATTGGCGACACCGCCGCCAGAAGTGCTTGACGACATCCATGCTGTCGAGTCGAACCAGGCCTTGAGCGTGACCCAGCGCCTGCAGTTGGCCAAGGCGCGAATCGGCCAGGGCTTGTTTCGCAAGCGCGTGCTTCTGCTCGACGAGGCCTGTCGCGTTACTGGCGTCAGCGACGCACGCGTCCTTGTTGCCAGCCACATCAAGCCATGGCGTGAGGCTGACAATTCCGATCGGCTCAATGGCAACAACGGCATCTTGCTTTCACCGCACATCGACGCGTTGTTCGACGAGCAACTGATCAGCTTCGAAGACGATGGGCACCTGCTGGTGCATCCCTCGTTGTCGCCCGACGTGCTCTATCGATGGTCGATTGATCCCGGCTGCAGAACGGATCGCTTCAGGGATGAGCAACAACCCTATCTTGCGCGACACCGGGAACTCTTCGCGCGCAAGCTCCGCTGAAGCTCGTCGTATGTCTGCCCGACGCGGCTTGTCCGAGCTCGAACGATGCGGCTGGTCAGCGTGATCGGGCGGTTGGCAATGTCGCTCGCTAGCGCTTGCGGCCCTCGCAATTCAAGCAATGGGTCGTTGCCCAGCAAGAGGAACAGGGTGCGGCGCTGTCGATTTGCTCGCAAAGCCATGACGCAAGGTCATTTGGCAGCGGGCATAACCGTGCCAGAATAGACGCCCCGCGTCGTTTTGGCCGTCCGCAGGTATGGCCGATCGACTCCGTGAAATCGCGTCTGGATGGCAAGGATGGCGCGGTGTTTGCCTTTGCAAGCAAGTTGGAACCCGCAATGCTGCTGATGATCGACAACTACGACTCCTTCACCTGGAATCTCGTGCAGTACCTGGGCGAGCTGGGGCAGGAGGTGCGGGTGGTCCGCAATGACGCGCTGACGCTGGCGCAGATCCGCGCGCTCGCGCCTGCGGCGATCGTGATTTCGCCGGGACCGGGTACGCCGGACGAGGCCGGGGTTTCGCTCGATGTGCTGCGCGAGCCGCTGGCGGGCGTGCCGGTGCTGGGCGTGTGTCTGGGCCATCAGGCGATCGGTCAGGCGTTCGGCGGCAAGGTGGTGCGTGCAGCGCAAATCATGCACGGCAAGACTTCGCCGATCCATCATCGCGGCGAGGGCGTGTTCGCGGGCTTGCCGACGCCGTTCGAGGCGACCCGCTATCACTCGCTGGTGGCCGAGAAGTCCTCGCTGCCGGCTTGTCTCGAAGTTACCGCGTGGACCGAAAACGCCGATGGCTCGCTCGACGAGATCATGGGCCTGCGTCATCGCAGCCTGCCGATCGAGGGCGTGCAGTTCCACCCCGAGTCGATCCTCACCCAGCACGGCCACGCGATGCTGCGCAATTTCCTCGAGCGTGGACTGGCGAAGGCAGCCTGACGATGACGATCACGCCGCAGGAAGCGCTCCAGCGCACCATCGAACACCGCGAGATCTTCCACGACGAGATGGTCGACCTGATGCGCCAGATCATGCGCGGCGAAGTTTCGCCGACCCTGGTCGCGGCGATCATCACCGGCTTGCGCGTGAAGAAGGAGACGATCGGTGAGATCGCGGGTGCGGCCGCGGTGATGCGCGAGCTGTCGGCGCAGGTCGAGGTGGACGATCGCACACATCTGCTCGACATCGTCGGTACCGGCGGTGATGGTGCCCACACCTTCAACATCTCCACCGCTTCGATGTTCGTCGCCGCCGCCGCCGGCGCACGCGTGGCCAAGCACGGCAATCGCAGCGTGTCATCGAAATCGGGCAGCGCCGACGTGCTCGAAGCACTCGGCGCGGCGATCGATCTCGCGCCCTCGCAGGTTGCGCAGTGTCTGGCCGACACCGGCATCGGTTTCATGTTTGCGCCGCGCCATCACCCGGCGATGAAGGCGGTGGCGCCGGTGCGCAAGGAACTGGGCGTGCGCACGATCTTCAACATCCTCGGCCCGCTCACCAATCCCGCCGGCGCACCCAACATCCTCATGGGCGTGTTTCATCCTGATCTCGTCGGCATCCAGGTGCGCGCACTGCAGCAGCTCGGCGCGCAGCGTGCGCTGGTGGTGTGGGGGCGCGACGGCATGGACGAGATCTCGCTCGGCGCGGCGACTCTGGTCGGCGAACTGCGCGATGGCGTGGTGCGCGAGTACGACATCGAGCCCGAGGACTTCGGCCTGGCGATGGCTTCGAGCCGCAATCTGCGCGTGGCCAATGCAGCCGAGTCGAAGGCCATGCTGCTCGATGTGCTCGACGGCAAGGCCGGTGTCGCATGCGACATCGTGCTGCTCAATGCGGGTGCTGCGCTGTATGCCGCGCGCGTGGTCGACTCGATCGCCGCCGGCATCGAGCGCGCGCGTGCCGCGATTGCCAGCGGCGCCGCACGAGCGCGGCTCGATGACTTCGTCGCCGCCAGCCGGCGTCTGGCCGCCAGCGCCTGAGCAAGGCGCTGCCTGTCGCCGATTTGCCGGCGGCGCTATCGTTCACCTTTTCATCGGACATCGGATTTCGCATGGACATCCTGCAGCGCATCCTCGCGCGCAAAGTCGAGGAAGTCGCCGAGCGCAGTGCGCGCCTGAGCCTGGCCGAATTGTCGGCACGTTGCCACGACCTGCCGCCCACGCGCGGATTTGCCGACGCGCTGCACGCGAAGATTGCCGCGGGCGAGGCTGCGGTGATTGCCGAGGTCAAGAAGGCGAGCCCGTCCAAGGGCGTGATCCGCGCCGATTTCGATCCCGCCGCGATCGCTGCGAGTTATGCGCGCGCGGGCGCGGCCTGCCTGTCGGTACTCACCGATGCCGATTTCTTCCAGGGCAGCGAAGCCTTTCTGCAGCAGGCGCGCGCAGCGTGCGAGCTGCCGGTGCTGCGCAAGGATTTCATCATCGACGAATACCAGGTGTACGAAGCGCGCGCGATCGGCGCCGACGCGGTGCTGTTGATCGTGGCTGCACTCGATGATGCGTCCTTGCTGCATCTGGCCTTGGCCGCAGCCGAGCTCGATCTCGACGTGCTGGTCGAGGTTCACGACGAGACCGAATTGCAGCGCGCACTCGACATTCCGGCCCTGCTGATCGGCGTCAACAATCGCAATCTGCGCACTTTCGAGACTTCGCTCGACACCAGCTTGGCCTTGCGGCCCACGCTCGATGATGAGCGTGTGATGGTGACCGAGAGCGGCATTCACACGCGCGAGGACGTGCAGCGTATGCGCGCGGCCGGCATTCACGCCTTCCTCGTCGGCGAAGCCTTCATGCGCGCGCAGGATCCGGGCAACGAACTCGCGCGCTTGTTCGGCCCCGGCGCCTGATCGCAGGCGCGGCGCTCAGATCTTGCGCGCTGCGTGACCGTTGTTCGGCGGTTGCCAGCGTGCGAGCGCTTCGCGGGTGCGCCGGCGACCGAGTTCGATGAGTTCGGCGGCACGGTGGAATTCGTAGAACGCGCAGGCATTGCGCGGAATGGTGATGAGCAGATCCGGCGGCTGCGCGGCGAGCTTGAGGCGCGTCATTGTCGCCTGCACGGCGTCGAGTGAACGCGCGAACAGTTCGATCGTGCCGGGCTCGTTGGCGGCGGCATGGCGTTCGTGACGTTCGGCAAAGGCGTCGAACAAGGCGGCGATCCGGCGCTTGGGGCGCAGTGGCGTCTGGGCGTCGATCGCAGCCGACTCGTTGCTGGCGCCCGCCTGCAGTGGCGCCGCGGCGGGAATCGTCGGCGCCGCAATCGTCTCGGCTTCGATCGGCTCGGACGGCGCATTGATGTCGACCGCGATGGTCGCGTCGGTGAGATCGCGCAAGGTCGGCGATACCGGCACCGGATTGAGCAGGCCGCCATCGACGAGCAGGCGGCCTTGGTAGCGATGCGGGCGGAATACGGTCGGAATCGCGATCGAGGCGCGGATCGCGTCGAACAGCGGCCCGCGCGAAAACCAGACTTCGCGTTGCGCGTCGAGATCGACCGCAACCGCGGTGTAGGGCAGTGGCAGTTGCTCGATCAGGAGATCGCCGAGCAGTTCGCGCAGCACCTGGCCGATGCGATCGCCCTTGATGATGCCGCCGCCGCGAAAGGTCCAGTCGACCAGGCGCAAGACATCGAGGCGTTGCAGCGGGTTGACGAAATCGCGAAACGCCTGGAGCTTGCCGGCCGCGTACATGCCGCCGACCAGCGCGCCCATCGAGCTGCCGGCGATCGAGCCGATCGAGAACCCCTGCGCCTGCAGTTCCTCGAGCACGCCCACGTGCGCGTAGCCACGCGCACCGCCCGAACCGAGCACCAGCGAGATGTGCTTGCCACGCGACACGCCGCCGTTGGCCGTGTTCATGTCGGTGCGCCTTGATAGGCGCCGAGTGCGAGTTGCAGCATGATCTTCATCTCCTCGCGCAGCGACACCGGCGCGACCACTTCGGCATCGGCGCCGTAGCGCAACACGTCCATCAG
Source organism: Lysobacterales bacterium (assembly GCA_002632325.1). Classification (GTDB taxonomy): domain Bacteria; phylum Pseudomonadota; class Gammaproteobacteria; order Xanthomonadales; family Rhodanobacteraceae; genus Dokdonella_A. The sequence goes on from NSJK01000010.1 coordinate 45,078, forward strand.
TAATTCACGCGAATTGGAATAGGGCAGCCTGAGTTCGTAGCGACCATCGGCCAGGCGTGCGCCTTGTTGCTGCGAATGCCAGTGCTCATCGGCGACCCAGCGCGCCGCATGTGGCGAAAAGCGGATCGTCGCCCAGGCCTTGGGCGCGCCGGAAAATATCCCGTAGCTCGAAGCCAGATGTGCATCGAGTTCGCCCGCCTGGCGATCCAGCGCAACCTCGGCGAGCACCTCGGGTGCACGCATGCGATCGAGCGCGAAGCTGCGCAGGCCGTCGCGCTCGTGATCCCAGGCATCCAGATACCAGTTGTCGCGATAGTGGGCGAGCCGTTGCGGTGACACCACGCGCTGCGTGCTGGCATCGGTCGAGCGCGCGCGATAGGAAAACTTCAAACGCTGGCGACGCAGCAAGGCGCCGGCAACCGCGCGAAACACCGCCTGATCGAGCGTGCGTGCACCACTCGCCAGCACGCGGATGCGCTCCACCGGCAGACTCTGCCCGCTGGCGTGATCGGACAGCAGACGCTCGATGCGCGCACGAAACGGTGCCAGCGCGCCGGCCAACACGCCCGGATCGGCGCGCCCGAGCAGTTCGTTGAGCGCGAGCAGGGCAGCCAGTTCGTCGCTGGTCAGCCACAGCCCGGGCAGTTCGAAGCGATCGCCTTCTCCGGCCACGTAGCGAAACGCGGCTTCCTCGCCTTCGCCGCCTTCGATCGGTGCACCGAGCGCATCGCGCAGGAAGGCGATGTCGCGGTAGACGGTCGCGCGCGAGCAACCGAGTTCGGCCTTGATCTGCGCGAAGGACACCGGATAGCGCGTGGCCTTGAACAGGCGATGCAGACTCAGGATGCGTTCGTAGCGGTCCAAGCGGTGCCCTCGGCGTTTGCGCGTTTGCGTCTGCGCGGAAGCATACCTGTCCGCGCGCGCGACGGCGCCCTTGGCGGGTTTGCAGTCTCGCGTTTGCGCGGTTCGCATTTCGATCCATATCGATATGCCCGATCGAGTCGGCGTCATCCTGCGGACCGACGCTGCGACACGTGGCGGGCTTGGGCTACCATGCCGGACATGCACCGATCCCCGTCCGCAACCTTGCCGGTCGCGCGCCACCTGCCTGACGGGCCCCGCGTCAGCTTGCGCCTTGCGCGAGAGCTGTGCCGCACGGCGGATCGATCCGCATGAGTCTGGCCGCGTGGTTGACCTTGGGCCTGGTGATCGGCGCGATTGCGCTGTTCGCCAGCGAGAAGGTGCGCGTGGACATCGTCGCGCTGATCGTGCTGGTGCTGCTCGTGCTGCTGGGTCTGGTCACGCCGGGCGAGGCACTCGCAGGCTTCAGCAACGAGGCGACGGTGACGGTGGCGGCGATGTTCGCGCTGAGTCTGGGCATCGAGCGCTCGGGCTCGCTCGATCCGCTGATTCGTCTGCTCTCGCGCATTCGTCAGCCGTGGTTGCTCACGCTCGCCTTGATGCTCGCGATCGCACCGATGGGCGCCTTCATCAAGAACATCGCGCTGGTCGCGATGTTCCTGCCGTTGGCGCTGCGCGTGTGCGCGCGTACGCGCACACCGCCGGGGCGGGTGCTCATGCCGATGGCTTTCGCCGCGCAGATGGGCGGTGTCTGCACCTTGCTTGGCACCTCCTCGAACCTCTTGACCGACAGCCTCGCGCGCAAGCATGGCCTGAGCGCCTTCGGCGTGTTCGAGTACACCCCGCTCGGCGCCCTGCTCGCGGTCGTGGGCATCACCTACCTGATGCTGGTCGGGCGCTGGTTGTTGCCGCGCAGTCTCGACGTGCACATGGCGGTCGAATCCGATCTTGGCCACTACATCACCGAGCTGCGCATCAAGGCGGGCTCGCCTCTGGTCGGCAAGACCATCGCCGCAGCGCGATTGGGCGAGACTCACGGCGTCTATCCGCTCGAACTGCTGCGCGGCGAGCAGCACATGTGGTCGCCGCAGGAACAGGCGCTCGAAGCAGGCGACGTGCTCTTGGTGCGCGGCGATTGGGAACGCATCGAGGAGCTGCGTCGACGCGTTGAACTCGAACTCGATCCGGAGAATCGCTACGGCCGCGATCCGCGCAAGGCCAGCATCCTCATCGAAGCGATGGTGCGACCGGAGTCACCGATCGAAGGGCGCACGCTCGGCGAGCTCGACCTGCAGCGTGAGTGCGATGCGACCGTGTTGGCGATTCGGCGCCGTGGTCAGGTCCTGCGTGACGCCCTGCGTGATGTGCGCCTCGCGCCCGGCGACGTGCTGTTGCTGCTCAGCGCGGGCGATGCGGCAGCGGTGCGCGCCGATGACCGCTTCGTCGTGCTCAGCGAGCGCGAAGACACGCGACGCACGCCGCGGCGCGCCTGGGCGGCGCTCGCGATCATGGTCGCGGTGGTGGTGACCTCGGGTCTGCATTGGCTGCCGATTCCGGTCGCGGCAATTGCCGGCGCGGTGGCGATGGCGGTGGCCGGTTGCTTCGGACGCAAGGACATCTACGAAGGCATCGACTGGAAGATCATCGTCCTGCTCGCGGCGATCCTGCCGCTGGGCACTGCGATCGAGAACAGCGGGCTGTCGCAGACGCTGGTTGATGCCGGCATGCAACTGGTCGGCGTGCATGGTGCTCTCGCGGCCTTGCTGATGGTCTATCTGCTCACCGCCCTGCTCACCGAGCTCATGGGCCACAATCCTTCGGTGGTGCTGATGGTCGGCATCGCGATCTCGGTGGCGCATGCGGTGCACGCCGATCCGCGGCCGTTCGTGGTGGCGGTGGCTTTCGCCGCAGCAACCTCGTTCGCCACGCCAGTCGGCTATCCGACCAACACGATGGTCTACTACGCGGGCGGCTATCGCTTCACCGATTTCATGAAGGTCGGCATCCCGCTCATCGCACTGTTCTGCGCCCTGTCGATGCTGCTGATTCCGCATTTCTGGCCGCTCATGTGAAGCCATGATGGCCGCTGCCGCCGTCACCAATGTTCACGCGGCCAAAACCGCACATTCACCTCGAATTTAGGCGCCTTGCCTACCATGGCGCGCCGCAGCGGCTGCGTCGCCAGCCCCACGCGCCCATTCCGCAAACTCGAGGATTTCCATGAAGAACACACACGGACTGCTGTTCGCAGCACTGCTGGCTGTGCTGCCTCTGGCCGCGCAGGCCGATGACACCACCATCGCCGATGGCAAGTGGTCGGGCGCGGGCGAAGTCGGTTTCGCCGCCGTGCGCGGCAATGCCAAGTCGGAGAATCTCAACGCCAAGCTCGCCTTCAAGATGGAAGACGAGACCTGGAAGGACACCTTCTACCTCACCGCGCTGCGCGCCAAGGGTGAAGTGAGCACGCCGTTGATCGTCAACGGCCAGATCAGCAGCATCAAGACCTATCAGGCCACCGCCAATCGCTACGAAGTCGGCGCTTCGGCCGGCTACAAGTTCGACGAGCGCAGCTATCTGGTCGGCGCAGTGCGTTACGAGAACGACGACTTTTCGTCCTACCAGTATCAGGCCGTGGTGTCGCTCGGTTACGGCTACACCGTGCTCAAGACCGCCAGTGATGAGCTGTCGCTCGAAGTCGGCCCCGGCTACAAGCGCTTCGAGCGCAAGCTGCCCGCCAATGCCGGTTCGCAAGGCGAGGCGATTGGTCGCGGCCTGGTCAACTTCAAGCACGCGTTCTCGGCCAACACCGCCTTCGTCAACACCCTGCTGGTCGAAGCGGGCAGCAAGAACACCTTCCTGCAGAACGACGCCGGCCTGCAGGTCGACATCAACAAGAAGCTCGCGCTCAAGGTCGGTTATCAGGTGCGCCACAACACCGACGCGCCGGCCGGCACCAAGAAGACCGATCAGCTCATGACGACCAACCTCGTCTACAACTTCGGCGGCTGAGACTGCGCGGCGACCAACGCGCCGCGTGTCAACGCAATCGAGAGGGCGCCCTTGGGCGCCCATTTTTTGCGGCGAGATGACGTCAGGGCAACGCTGAACAAGCCGCCACCCGGCTTTCCGGAAAAATCACTGCCGACCGCATTGGATTCGAGGAAATGCGCCACGTCCATCGATGCCGAAGTACGGGCTCGCCTGATTCGACCGACGCCATGTGGTACTCGAAGGCAGCTGCAATTCGAGGGATTTTGCGATGGGCATCAGCTGCGAGCTGGAGGTGCCGTTCAAGTCTGACGATCTGACGCCGCTCGGTTTCATCTGTTGGGTCATGATCGACCGAGAGACCTGCCATGCCTACCGAGCGTATCGCGTCGAGCAGGATCGCTTGCCTGCATATGCCGATCTGGTTCGTGGCAGCCTGGCCAATCCGATACCCGGGATCGAGGCTTCATTCGGCACGCGCATCGGTTTCGAGGTGTTGCGCGGAGACCCGACGCCCTACATCCGCTGGGTCGAACCGAATTCAACCGTCGCCGTGCTGCTCGAACGGGGCGCGACCGTCGAGTATTGGCATCGGGTGGCTGGCCTGATCTGAGCCCCAGCGGTTCATGCGCGGTCTTCAGCCCTTGGCGCTGCCAAGCAGCGCATCGGCACCTTGCGCGCGCAAGGCCGTGGCGACTTGCTGGCCGAGCGCGGCGGGTGCATCGGCAAGGCCGCTGGCTTCGGCACGGATCAGATTGCCATTGGCTGCATCGCCGACCAGTCCCCACAGCGTGAGGCCGTGTTCGGTTTCCATCGCGTAGCCCGCGATCGGCACGTTGCAACTGCCGTGCAGGGCGAGGCTCATCGCGCGCTCCGCATCGGTGCAGCGGCGCGTCGAGGGGGCTTCCAATGCGGCGATGAGTTCGCTGCTGCGTTCATCGCCGGCGCGGCATTCGATCGCGATCGCGCCCTGTCCGACCGCGCTGAGCCATTGCGGTGCGTCCAGGCGCGACCGGATGCGCGCGCCCAGGCCGAGCCGCTCGAGTCCGGCGCAGGCGAGCACGATCGCTTCGTAGTGGCCGTCATCGAGCTTGGCAAGACGCGTGTTGACGTTGCCGCGCAGGTCGAGGATTTCCAGATCGGGTCGCAGCGCGCGCAGTTGCGCCTGACGCCGCAATGAGGACGTGCCCACGCGCGCGCCCTGCGGCAATTCGTCGAGACGTGCGTGGCGCGTGCTGACGAAGGCGTCGGCGGGATCGGCGCGCGCGAGCACGGCGCCGAGTACGAAGCCGGGTTCGAGCACCATCGGCACGTCCTTGAGCGAATGCACGGCGATGTCGGCGCGATGTTCCTGCAGCGCGACTTCGAGTTCCTTGAGGAACAGGCCCTTGCCGCCAATCGCGGCGAGCGGGCGGTCGAGGATCTGGTCGCCGCGCGTGGTCATCGGCACCAGATCGACATGCAGATCGGCATGCAGCGCACGCAGGCGTGCGGCGACATGTTCGGCCTGCCACAGCGCGAGTGCGCTTTGCCGGGTGGCGATGCGCAGGGTTTTCATAAGGTCTTGATCAGTTTGCGCAGCGCCGGCAGATTGCGGCGGCTGACTTCGAGCGGCACTTCGACACCACTGATCACGGCGAGCAGGCGACCTTCGGCGTCGCGTGAGAGGCCGGACAGTCGGGTTCGTGCGACCAGACAGTTGCGATGGATGCGCACGAAACGTTCGCCGAACTCGTCTTCGAGCGCCTTGAGCGGTTCCTCGATGAGCACCTGACCGCCGCGATGATGCACCACCACGTACTTGTCTTCGGCGAGCAGATAGTGGATCTCTTCGACCGGCACCAGCACGAGGTTGCCGCGCATGCGTGCGCACAGATGCGAGCGCACGTGGGTTGCGCCGCTTGCCTGCGCGAGAGCATCGGCCGCCCGTTGCGGATTCCAGCGTCGCGCCTTGTCGAGAGCGGCCTTGAGCCGCTCGACGCGCACCGGCTTGAGCAGGTAGTCGACCGCATTGGCCTCGAAGGCCTCGAGTGCATGATCGCCATAGGCGGTGCAGAACACGATCGCGGGCGGTGATTCGAAACCCGCCAGATGGCGTGCGGTTTCGAGCCCATCCATGCCGGGCATGCGGATGTCGAGCAGAACGAGCTCAGGCGCAAGCTGTGCCACTTCGGTGAGCGCCTGACTGCCATTGGCGGCTTCGCCGACGACTTCGGTCTCGCCGATCTCGGCGAGCAAGGTGCGCAGGCGCTCGCGCGCGAGCGGCTCGTCATCGACGATCAAGATTTTCATGACACCCCGGTCTCCGGCAGTCGTACGCGGACGACGAAGCGATCTGCTTGCGGTCCCATCCGCAGTTCGCCGTGCGTGCCGAAATGGTAGCCGATGCGCGCGCGTACGTTGGCCAGCGCGATGCCGTTGCCGCGCAAACTGGTGCCGGTGGGCAAGGGGTTGGCGAACTCGATTTCGACTCCGCCGCCATCACGTCGGCCATGGATCGACAAGGTGCCGCCCTCGGCACGCGGCTGAATGCCGTGGTAGATCGCGTTCTCGACCAATGGTTGCAGCAGCAGGCGCGGCAGCGGCAGCTCGCGCGGCAGGTCGGCGACATCGATGTCGAGCTGCAGGCGTTCGCCCAGACGCAGGTGCTCGATGGCGAGATAGCGCTCGATCAGATCGAGTTCCTCGCCGAGCGTGCCCGGCGCGTCATCGGGGCCGAGCGCGGCACGGAACAGTTCGGCCAGATCCTCGACGGTGCGTTCGGCATCGGCCGGGCGACTGCGGATGAGGCTGGCGATCGTGTTCATGCTGTTGAAGAGGAAATGTGGGCGGATGCGTGCCTGCAATGCTTCGAAACGGGCCTTGTTGGCGGCGTGCATGCGCTCGCGCCATTGTTCGAACACGAACAGGTAGCGCAGCACGGCGGCGGCGATCAAGGCGCAGATCGCTGCATTGGCGAACACGAAACGACCGGTTTCACTGGCCGGCACGCTGAACTCGGCGCCGAGTGATTGGTCGATTCGGCACACCACCCAGCTCGCCAGCGCGGTGACCAGCACCGCCGCACTCCAGGCGAGCAGGAAGCCGGCAATGGTGAAGAGCCGCTGCAAGACCGTGCGCAACGAGCACAGCATCACCGCATTGAGCAGCACCAGCCATTGCACGTAGACCGTGGTGGTGCCCAGCCGCGGCAGCCATTCGCGCGGGTTCTCCTGCGGCGCGAGCACGATCACCAGCGCCACCAGCTCGCCGACGATCATCAGCACGAACAGGGTCGGTGCGCTGCAGAACGTGGGCATCCACGTCGCACTCGGTGCGGGTTCGGGCGTGTGGCTGCGGCTGAACATTGCAGGGGCTGTCGTGGTGTCAGGTGAACAGGTGGGCGCCGATCCAGGCGCGCAGGTCGGCGATTTCCTCGAGGCAAACCTGATGCGCCATCGGATAGCTGTGCCAGGCCACCGCGTGGCCACGTGTGGTCAAGGCGTCGCGCGCGGCAGCGCCCAAGGGCTGCGGCACTACCGGGTCATGACTGCCGTGGCCGAAGAAGATCGGCAGCCTGGCATTGGCGACCGATCCTTCCTTGGCGAGCTGCTCGCCGAGCATGAGGTAGGTCGACAGCGCGACGATGCCGGCCAGCGGCTGCGCATGGCGCAGACCCGCGGCTAGCACGACCGCACCGCCCTGCGAGAACCCCGCGAGCAGGATGTGGCGCGCGGCCACGCCGCGTTCGACTTCACGCGCGATCAGCGCCTCGACGTGGCCGATCGACTCGCGCAGGCCGGCGGAGTCCTGCTTGTCCTCGATGCGCATGCCGGCGATGTCGTACCAGGCGCGCATGCGCACGCCGCCATTGACCGTGACCGGCCGTGGCGGTGCATGCGGGAACACGAAACGCAGCGCTGGCCAGGCCGGATCGACCAGTTGCGGGATGATCGGCGCGAAATCGTTGCCGTCGGCGCCCAGACCATGCAGCCAGATCACCGCGTGCACGGGCTTGGGCGCGGTTTCGATTTCGGCACAGGGCAGGGTCACGGGACGCTCCATCGGTGGCAGGAGCGCAAGGCTGCCCGCGTCGAGCGCATTTGCCAAGCGCCGGTGCTGACTTTCGACCCGGGTCGCGTGGTGCGGGTGGCGCTATGCTCGGCGCTTTCAGCACCGGGGAAACCGCCATGCACCGCATCTGGCTTGCCAGTCTCGCCGCCCTGCTCACCGCGGTGGCAGCGCCCGCCCGGGCGACCACGCTTGAACAGGCGATGGCCGATCCCGACTGGATCGGACCGCCGGTCGAGCGGACGTGGTGGAGCCTCGACGGCCGCAACGTCTACTACCAGCTCAAGCAGAAGGGTTCGAGCGTGCGCGACCTGCACCGCATCGATCTCGGCGACGGCAAGGACCTCATCGTCGATCCTGCCGCGATGGCCACTGCCGATGGCAGCGATCCGGTGTTCGACCGCGCTCACCAGCGCGCGGCCTTCGTGCGCAGCGGCGATGTGTTCCTGCGCGATCTGTCCAGCGGACGGCTGAGCCAGATCACGCGCACGCCGCAATTCGAAGGCTCGCCGCAGTTTTCTGCCGACGGCCGCGCGCTGCAGTACCGCAGCGGCAGCGACTGGTTCGTCTACGACATTGCCAGCGCGGTGAGTGGGCCGGCCGCCTTGCTGCGACTGGAGAAGGACCCGCAGGCCAAGCAGCCCAATGACCTTGAGCGCCAGCAACTGCGCTATTTCTCCACCCTGCGCCAGATCAAGGCCGATCGCGAGGCGCGCAAGGCGCATGCCGATGCCTTCGCCAAGGGCGATCCGAGCCGCCTCGGCCTGCCTTTCTTTCTCGGTGATGCAGTGGAGATCCAGGGCACTTCGCTCTCGCCCGATGGCCGCTGGCTGCTGGTTGTGACCTCGCCCAAGGGCTACGACGAAGGCCGTCACGGCAAGCTGCAGCGCTTCGTCACCGAATCGGGCTACGAGGAGCAGGAAGACGAGCGCACGCGCGTGGGCCGCAACCTGCCGGCGCCGCAGTCGCTGCTCCTGCTCGACCTGCAGAAGCATGAGCAGAACGCGCTCGCGCTTGATGCATTGCCCGGCATCCACGACGACCCGCTCAAGGCGATCCGCGAGGAAAATGCCAAGCTCAAGGCCGAGCGCGGCGGCGATGAGGCCAAGGCCGAGACGCAGGCGGGCAAGGCCACGGCCGGCAAGAACAGCAAGAACAGCGCATCGAAAAAGGATGCCGCGCCCGAGCCCAAGGCGCGCGCAGTGCGCATCGTCTCGCGTGCCGAGGATGGCGGCGGTGGCGGCATCGCCTGGAGCGAAGACGGCAGCCAGCTCGCGATCCAGATCCGCGCGATCGACAACAAGGATCGCTGGATCGCCAGCGTCGATCTCGAACACGCCAAATTGCGCAGCGAACATCGCCTCACCGATCCGGCCTGGATCAACTGGAACTTCAACGATTTCGGCTGGAGCAAGGATGGCCGCAGCCTGTGGTACCTGTCCGAGGAGAGCGGCTATTCCCAGCTCTACAGCAAGGCGCCGGGCGGCAAGGCGCGCGCGCTGACCAGCGGCAGCTTCGAAGTCTCCGCACCCACGCTCTCAGCCGACGGTCGCTGGTTCTACCTGCGCGCGAACGTGCAGGCGCCCTACAGCTACGACCTGTATCGCGTGGCCAGCGGCGGCGGCAAACTCGAGCGCGTGACGCAGTTCAACGCGATCGACGGCTTCGCGCTCTCGCCCGATGGCAAGCGCCTGGCCGTGCAACATTCCAGCGCCTATGTGCCGGCCCAGCTCGCCGTGGTCGAGATCGACGGTGGCGCGGTGCGTGAACTCACCGACACGCGCACGCCGCAGTTCAAGGCGATCGAATGGATCGCGCCGCAGATCGTCGCGGTGCCTTCCACGCACACCAAGGCGCCGATCTACGCAAAGTTCTACAAGGCACGCGATTTCGATGCGAACAAGCCACATCCGATCGTGATCTTCGTGCACGGCGCCGGCTATCTGCAGAACGTGCATCAGGGCTACCCGGCCTATTTCCGCGAGCAGATGTTCCACAACCTGCTCGCCGAGGAAGGCTATGTCGTGCTCGACATGGACTACCGCGCGAGCGAGGGCTATGGCCGCGACTGGCGCACCGCGATCTACCGCAACATGGGCCATCCCGAACTGGAAGACCTCATCGACGGCGTGCACTGGCTGGAAAAAAATGCCGCCGGTGATTCGGCGCGGGTCGGCATCTACGGCGGTTCCTACGGCGGCTTCATGAGCCTGATGGCGATGTTCCGTGCGCCCGAGATCTTCAAGGCCGGCGCAGCGCTGCGCCCGGTCACCGACTGGACGCAGTACAACCACGAATACACCTCCAACATCCTCAACACGCCGCAGGATGATCCGATCGCCTACGAGCGTTCCTCGCCGATCGAATTCGCCGATGGCCTCAAGGGTTCGCTGCTGATCGCGCACGGCATGATCGATGACAACGTGCTGTTCGAGGATTCGGTGCGCCTGTACCAGAAGCTGATCGAGCTGCACAAGGACGACTTCGAACTGTCAGGCTATCCGCTCGAGCGCCACGGCTTCGTGCATCCCGATTCCTGGCTCGACGAGTACAAGCGCATCCAGCGCCTGTTCCGTTCGCGCCTGCAATGAACGCGCGGCTGGCCCGTCTCCTGCTTGCTGCGAGCCTTGCGCCGATCCTGCTTGGCGCCTGCGGCGGCGCCAACAGTCGCCATGAGTGGGTGGTGCGCCATCCGCTCGGTTGCCGGCTCGATGAACAGCGCCTGGTGCGCGACACGCTCTATTTCGGTCGCGCGATCCCCGCCGGTGGTGAGGTCGCTGATGCGGATTGGCAAGGCTTCGAGCGGGATGTTCTCGCCCCGGCACTGCCGTCGGGCTACACCGTGATCGACGGTCGCGGCCATTGGCGTGGCGCCGATGGCATGCTGCGCGGGGAAGCCAGTCGCATCGTGATCGCCGTGCATGCCGATGATGCGGCGACCCAGCAGCGCCTGCGTGCGGTGATTGCCGACTATCGCCAGCGCTTCGCACAGGAATCGGTGCTGCACGATCGCAGCGCGGTCTGCGCGACGTTCTGATTCTCCGCGGCGCTGATGATGGCCGGCATCGCGTCGCCGCCGTGCTTGTCCGCCGCCTGTGCAACAGGCACCATGCCGGGTTGGACTGACCTGTGCTGGGTGCATGGACGAGACGAACTTCCGCAATCTGCTCGCGCGCCACTGGACCAGCCTGTTCGAGCCGCGCACGCTCGAACGCGGGGTCCAGTATCAGCAGCGCGGGCTGGTGCGCGCGCTGCGCTACACGGCGGGTGATGGCGAAGGCGTGCTGATCGGCAGCGTGCAGGGTTCGGCGCGCGAGCCCTACAACGCGGGTGTGCGTTTGCAGTGGAGCGGCGTCGATGCCGAGCTCGACAGCTACTGCACCTGCCCGATGGAATACGCCTGCAAGCATGTCGCGGCCTTGATCCTGCAGGAACTGCGTGGCGCACCGGCAAGCGATGTCGTCGATGGCGCGGTGCCCGAGCCGCAGCTGGGCGCGTGGAAGAATTGGCTCGACGGCTTGCGCGCGGTCGGCCCTGCCACCAGTGCTGCATCGTCAGCACAGGCGCCCGTCGAGGAATCGGTCTGCGCGGTGCTGCTGCGCGCCGACCTCGGCAGTCCCGTGCCGACCCTGCAAGCTCAGGTGGTGCGCGTCAAACCCGGCAAGCGTGGTGGCTACGTCACGCCGCAACCTCTGCAACCCTCGTGGGCCGATCCGGCGCCGTGGCGGGGACTCGACGAGGCAACCTTCCAGCTCGTCGCCGGCCTGCGCATGCGTGTGCCGGTATTCGGTGGCAGCGGCGGCTGGTTCCAGCTCGCCTTCGAGGCCGACGAACCCTTGCTCGAAACCCTGCTCGCCTCCTTGCCGTGCTTTTTCGACAAGGTTTCGGCGGGCCGGCTCTCGCTCGGTTCGCTGCGTGCGCTGCGCATCGGCTGGGAAGCGCGCGATGACGGCACGCAGAAGCTCGCGCTCAGCGTCGATGGCGCCGCGGCCAAGAGTCGCCTGTTCAAGATCGGCGGCCTCTGGTACTTCGATCCGCAGGCGCGCGAGCTCGGTCGCGTCGATGGCAACCTGCGTCTGGCCGAAGCGGTGTTGCGCGCGCCGCCGTTGCTGCCCGAGCAGGTGCCCTTGTTGATGGAGCGCTGGCGCGACATGCCCTTGCTCGCGGCCCTGCCGCAACCGGCGGCACCAGTGGTCGAACGTCTGCGTGCGGTGGTGCCACAACCGGTGCTCGCACTGCGCGCAGTGTCGGCCTATGCGCCGCCCAGTCGGCCCTATCAAGCCGGGATTGCACGACTGTCCTTCGACTACGCCGGCGTGCGTGTGCCGGCATTCCCGGCGCCCACGCGCGAGCGACATCGTCAGGGTGATCGCGTCGTCGAGATCGTGCGCGACCGTGCGCGCGAGATGGCCGCCTTCGAGCAGCTCGAGGAACTCTCGCTGGTTCCCGCCGAAATGCTCGCCTCGCTGCGCGGCATCGCCACACGCACGCTCAACGACAACGACTTCGTGCTCGCGCCTGGCCAAAGGCAGGTTGCCGCGGCCGACCAGCTCTTCGCACTGGCGCCGCGCCTGCGCGAATGCGGGTTCCGACTCGAATCCGATTCCGGTTTTCCGTTCGAGCTCATCGATGGCGAGGTGCAATGGAACTTCGAGATCGACGAGCACGCGGGCAGTCCGTGGTTCGACCTGCGTCTGGGTATCGACATCGGTGGCGAGCGCATCGACCTGTTGCCGATCCTGCATCGGCTGCTCGCCGATCCGGTCTTTCCGCTGGCGCCGCGCAAGGGCGAGCCCGAAGGCGCGACCTGGCTGGTGCCGCTCGATGCGCGTCGCCGCATCTCGCTGCCGCTGAGCCAGTTGCGTGAACTGATCGCGCCCCTGCTCGAATGGCTGCAGGGTCCCTTGCGTGAGACCGACGGCGCGCTGCGCCTGCGGCGTGCCCAGGCGGATGTGATCGAAGCGCTCACGCCCGCGATCGCTGCGCCCTGGCGCGGCGGCGAGCGCCTGCGCGAGCAGCTCGAACGACGCCACGGTCAGCGCGAGCCGATGCGCGAGCCCGAGGGCTTTCGCGCAAGCCTGCGCGGCTACCAGCGCGATGGTCTGGCGTGGCTCGATTTCCTGTCCGACTCGGGATTGGGCGGCATCCTTGCCGACGACATGGGTCTGGGCAAGACCGTGCAATTGCTCGCTCATCTGCTCGCGCGCAAGCAGCGCGGTCAACTCGAGCATCCTGCGCTGGTGCTCGCGCCGACCAGTCTGGTCGGCAACTGGCGCGACGAAGCGGCGCGCTTCACGCCCGATCTGCGCGTGCTGGTCGTGCACGGGCCGCAGCGCCATGGCCTGCACGAGGAGATGGCGCGGCACGACCTCGTCATCACCACCTATCCCTTGCTGCTGCGCGACCATGAGCAACTGGCGGCGCAGGCGTTCTCGCTGCTGGTGCTCGATGAAGCGCAGGCGATCAAGAACGCCAAGAGCCGCGCCGCGAAGCTCGTGCGTGAGCTCGATGCGGGGCAGCGCATCGCCATGACCGGCACGCCGCTGGAAAATCATCTCGGCGAGCTGTGGGCGCTGTTCGATGCGGTCGAACCGGGCCTGCTGGGGGACGATCGCCACTTCACGCGCTTCTTCCGCACGCCGATCGAAAAGCACGGCGATGCCGAGCGCCAGGATCGTCTCAATCGCCGCATCGCGCCCTTGATGTTGCGCCGGCGCAAGGAAGACGTGCTCGCGGAACTGCCGGCCAAGACCGAGATCATTCGCCACATCGAACTCGAAGGTCGTCAGCGCGAACTCTACGAAACCCTGCGCCTGGCCCAGCACCAACGCGTGCTCGAGGAAATGAAAAAGCGCGGCCTCGCGCAGAGCGGCATCGTCGTCATCGATGCCCTGCTCAAGCTGCGTCAGGTCTGCTGCGATCCACGGTTGGTCAAACTCGAACGCGCGCGGCGCGTGGTCGAGAGCGCCAAGCTCGATCATCTGCTCGACATGCTCGACAGCCTCGTCGAGGAGGGTCGGCGTGTGCTCGTGTTCAGCCAGTTCGCGCAGATGCTGGCCTTGATCGAGGAAGCGCTTGATGCACGCAAGCTGCCGTACCAGACGCTCACCGGCGACACCCCCGGCACGCAGCGCACGGCCTTGGTGAAAAAGTTTCAGGATGGCAAGGTGCCGCTGTTTCTCATCAGCCTCAAGGCGGGCGGTGTCGGCCTCAACCTGACGGCAGCCGATACCGTGATCCACTACGACCCGTGGTGGAATCCCGCGGTCGAGGCGCAGGCGACCGATCGCGCCCATCGCATCGGCCAGGACAAGCCGGTGTTCGTCTACAAGCTGATCTGCACCGCGACGGTCGAGGAAAAGATCCAGGCGCTGCAGCAACGCAAGGCCGAACTTGCGCGCGCGGTGCTCGAAGGCGGCAGCACGCAGGCGCTGCGTTTCGACGAGGACGACGTCGCCGAGCTGTTCGCACCGCTCGGCTGAGACGATTTCTGCGCGTGCGTCCACGCTGCGCCGATACAATGCGCGGATGGACGTTTCGCATCTGCTCGATGGGCTCAACGACGCGCAGCGCAGCGCGGTGACCGCGGCGCCCGGCGACTACCTCGTGCTCGCCGGCGCCGGCTCGGGCAAGACGCGCGTGCTCACCCACCGCATCGGTTGGTTGCTGCAGGTCGAGCGTGTCTCGCCCTGGTCGGTGCTCGCGGTGACCTTCACCAACAAGGCGGCTGCCGAGATGCGCGCGCGTACCGAGCAGTTGGTGTCGGCCGATGCACGCGGACTGAGCATCGGCACCTTCCACGGTATCGCCCATCGCCTGCTGCGCCGGCACTGGCGTGAGGCGCGGTTGCCCGAGACGTTTCAGATCCTCGATGCCGACGACCAGCAACGTCTGGTCAAGCGCGTGATCCGCGATCTGGGCGTCGATGAAGCGCGCTTTCCGCCGCGTCAGGCGAGCTGGTTCATCAATGGCGCCAAGGACGAGGGCAAGCGCCCCGACGCCATCGATCCCGGCTTCAATCCGGCCAATCGCGTGTTGTTGGACATCTATCGCGCTTACGAGGCGGCCTGTCAGCGCGGCGGCATGGTCGATTTCGCCGAGCTGCTGCTGCGCGCGCATGAATTGTGGTTGCACGATGAGGCCTTGCTCGCGCACTACCGCGAGCGCTGGCGGCATCTGCTGGTCGACGAATTCCAGGACACCAACACCTTGCAATACGCCTGGCTGCGCGTGCTCGCCGGGAGCAGCGGGCGCTGTTTCGTGGTCGGTGACGACGATCAGGCGATCTACGGCTGGCGCGGCGCGCGGGTGGAAAATGTGCAGCATTTCCTGCGCGATTTTCCCAAGGTGCAGACGATACGGCTGGAGCAAAATTACCGTTCCACCGGCAACATCCTTGCCGCTGCCAATGCGGTGATCGCGCACAATCCCGCGCGTCTGGGCAAGCAGTTGTGGACCGCAGGCAACGAGGGCGCGCCGATCGACCTGTACGCGGCCTACAACGAGCAGGACGAGGCGCGCTACGTGGTCGAACGCATCCGCGCCAATCTGCGCGAAGACGCGCGGCCGAGCGACCACGCGATCCTGTACCGCTCCAACGCGCAATCCCGCAATTTCGAGGAGCAGCTCGCCCAGCATGGCGTGGCCTATCGCGTCTACGGCGGCCTGCGCTATTTCGATCGCGCCGAGGTCAAGGACGCGCTCGCCTATCTGCGTCTGGCTACCAATCGCAATGACGATGCGGCTTTCGAGCGCGCGGTCAACACGCCGCCGCGCGGGATCGGCGAGCGCACGCTCGACAACTTGCGCCGACGCGCGCGTGGCGAAGGCATTGCGCTGTGGCAGGCCGCGCAGCAGGAACTCGCGCAGGGCGAACTCGCCTCGCGCGCCAAGCATGCGCTGCGGGCGTTTCTGGATCTCATCGACACGCTGGCGCGCGAGTGTCGCGGTGAGGTCGGAGATGATTCGGGCAAGGCATATGAGTTGTGTCTGTCGGAACAGGTCGAGCAGGCACTCGCATGCTCGGGCCTGCGCGACTACTACGAGAAGGACAGTCGCGGCAGCGCCGAGTCACGTGTGGAGAACCTCGATGAACTCGCCAACGTCGCTGCGCGCTTCGAACGCAACGCCGAGGACATCGAGGCCGGTCTGTCGGAACTCTCGGCCTTCCTTGCCCACGCCGCGCTCGAGGCGGGCGAGGGGCAGGGCGAGGCGTGGCAGGACTGCGTGCAGCTCATGACCCTGCATTCGGCCAAGGGTCTGGAGTTCCCCACGGTCTTCCTCGTCGGGCTTGAAGAAGGACTGTTTCCGAGCCAGAAATCGACCGATGACGCCGCCCGGCTCGAAGAAGAGCGGCGCCTCGCCTATGTCGGGATCACCCGCGCGCGCGCACAGCTCGTGCTCTGCCACGCCGAGTCTCGCCGCCTGCACGGGGTGGAATCCTATGCGCGGCCCTCACGCTTCCTCGCAGAAATCCCCGCCAATCTGCTGCGTGATGTGCGCCCGCGCGCCCAGGTCAGCCGACCGGTGTTTGCATCCGGTGCCGCGCAGCGCATGGAATCGGCCGTCCCGTTCAAGCTGGGTCAACGCGTGAACCATGCGAGTTTTGGCGAAGGCGTGGTGCTTGCCTACGAAGGCGCCGGCGCGCACACCCTGATCGAAGTCAACTTCGCCGGTCACGGACGCAAACGACTGGTGCTCGCCTACGCCAATCTGGGGCCGTTGCCCTAGAATGGCCGCCTTGCAATCCGCGCGGCGTGGCCGCATCTGACCGACATGGCCCTGCTCACGATTCTCGAGTTTCCCGACCCGCGACTGCGCACCAAGGCGCAGCCGGTGACCGTGTTCGACGCGCAGCTCAAGCAGCTCGTCGCCGACATGTTCGAAACCATGTATGCGGCGCCGGGCGTGGGTCTGGCCGCGACCCAGGTCAATGTGCATCAGCAGTTGCTGGTGATGGACATGTCCGAGGACAAGTCCGACGCGCGCGTGCTGATCAACCCGCGCCTGCTCGAAAAGAGCGGCGAGCAGATCTTCCAGGAAGGCTGCCTGTCGTTTCCCGGCATCTATGCCGATGTCGAGCGCGCGCTGCGGGTCAAGGTCGCGGCACAGGATGTCGATGGCAAGCACATCGAGTTCGAGGTCGAAGGCCCGCTCGCGGTGTGCGTGCAGCACGAGATGGATCATCTGGCCGGCAAGGTGTTCGTCGATCACCTCTCGTCGCTCAAGCGCTCGCTCCTGCTCAAGAAGCTCGACAAGAAGCGCAAGCAGAGCGCCTGAGCCGACCCGGCTGCGGGCGCGTCGCGCCCATCATCGAGATTCCGTTCTCCCTGGCAGACTGCTGAAAATCCCTTTCCAGCAGCCTGATAGCGCAGTGCAGGGATGCACTGCACGCGAATCGATCACGCATTGATTGATTCGTCGGAGACGAGTCCGGGCATGTACCGAACTCGTCGAGATGAAGAAGTCCAGGATGGACTTTTTCAGCACCCTGTTGGATTCCGCGCGCCGTTCACGCGGCGCGCGGAGTGATCGCGTGCCGCAGACTCAAGCGGCGCCGCTGGCGCGCTTGCCGGGCTGTTCCTGCTGGCCGCCGGGGATCGGCTCGAAGCGACCCTGGAAGAAGCGCAGGTCCTTGGGCTCGTAGACGAAGCGCAGGCCGCCGATCTCGTGGCGACGCTGCCACAGGCGGATGATGCCGTCGGCAACCGCGCGCAGATGATCGTCGGTGTAGACGCGGCGCGACAAGGTCAGGCGTACGAGTTCGAGTGCGGGGCGGTAATTCTTGCCATCGGCCTTGCGGCCGCTGGAGACATTGCCGCGTTCCATCGGGCGCACGCCGGTCTCGACGTAGATCTCGCTCGCCAGCCGCTGCGCCGGATACTCGTCCTGATCCAGATGCGGCAGGAAGCGGCGCGCATCGACGAACACTGCGTGGGTGCCGGTCGGCTCGACCACCGGTACGCCGGCTTCACGCAACCAGCCGGCCAGGCGCACCGACTGCTCGATGCGCGCGCGGATGTAGCGGTCATCGACCATCTCGCGCACGCCCTGCGCCATCGCGGCGAGATCGGCCGCAGGCAGGCCACCGTCGCGCACGCCGCCTTCGTAGATGCGCAGCTTGGCTTCCGAGCGACGCGCCCAATCGGCATTGTCCTTGTAGGTGAGCAGGCCGCCGATGTTGATGAGGAAATCCTTCTTGCCGGAAACCGTTGCGCCGTCGCCGTAGAGCATGATCTCTCGCAGGATGTCCTTGACGCTGGTGCTGCGGTAGCGCAGGTCGTGCTTCTGGATGAGGTAGGCGTTCTCGACCGCGCGGGTGGCGTCGAACATCACGGGTATGCCGTGCTTGCGCGTGTAGGCATAGACCTCACGCAGATTGTCCATTGATACCGGCTGGCCACCGGCGAGGTTCACCGACAGCTCGAAGGAGATGTAGGCGATCTTGTCCGCGCCATGTTCGCGCACCAGGGCATCGACCTTGGCGATGTCGATGTTGCCCTTCCAGCGGAAGTTCGAAGTCGGATCGTGGGCCTCGTCGACGATCACGTCGGCAAAGATGCCGCCGGCGTATTCCTGATGCACCTTGGTGGTGGTGAAGTACATGTTGCCGGGCACGTACTGGCCGGGCTTGATCATGACTTCCGACAGGATCTGCTCGGCGGCACGGCCCTGATGGGTCGGCAGCACGTAGTCATAGCCATAGGTGTCGCAGATCGCGGCGACGAAGTCGAGATAGGCATTGCTGGTCGCCGGAGTCGGCGAGGCGGCGTCGTAGGCGGCCCACTGCACGGTCGACATCGCGGTGGTGCCCGAGTCGGTGAGCAGGTCGATGGCGACATCGGCCGAGCGCAGCAGGAAGGTGTTCCAGCCGGCTTCGCGGATCGCGCGTTCGCGCTGTTCGCGCGAGGTCAGCGCGATCGGCTCGAGTGTGTGGATGAGCCAGGGCTCGCAATCGAAGTGATATTCGGCGAGATCGGCGAACACCGAGCTGAAATGCAGCGCGTCGTGCCAATCGCTGTCGCGTTCGAGCTTGAGTGCGGGTACTTGCTCGCGGTGCATGTACAGCGCAATCACCGCATCGGCGACCTGATCGAGTTGACGGTTGGTCATCGCCAGACGCGGAATCTGCAGCGGCAGCAATTGGTCGCGGCCGACCAGACCCGGTACCAGCGCGCGCACGCCCGAGGTCTGGTAGAGCGCGCAGGCGAGTGCATGCGCGGCGTGTGCGCCGGCCTGCGGCAGGAACTGATCGGCTTGCAGGTAGGCGCCGTCGCAGCCGCGTTCGAGCGGCACGCCGCCTTCGCGCAGGCGTGCGGTGAAGCGTTCGGTCTGTGCCATCGCCCACTGCACGCTGGCTTCGTCGCACATCAGTTCGAGGCCGCGCGCGATCATTTCCATCGTGCGTCCGGCCATGCCGCCGTAGGTGTGCAGGCCTTCGAACACCACGATGTCGTTGATGAAGTGCTCGTGATCGACGGGGTTGTCGGTGGCGAGGAAGCCACCGGTGTTGGCGCGCGCATCCTGGGCGCCGTCCATCATGATCACGTGAGCGCTCTTGGCGATCAGCTTGACCAGATCGGCGATGGTGCGATCGGCCAGGCCCGGCTCGTAGCACTGGATGTACCAGGCATTCTCGACTACGCGCGAGACATCCAGCACGAGGCGCAGGCCGTGGCGATCGGCCAGTTCACGCACCGCGCGCAAGTTGGCCAGACTCAAGGGGTGCTGACCATCGGCGAAGGCCTGTGCGCCGATGAACGGCGGACGGCTCGCGGCAATCGTGGCTTCGAGCCGAACGAGATCGAAATTGCCGGTGAACACGCCTTCGACGTGATCGCGCACGTCGACCAGCTCGATGCCGCGCGGTGCGTGCAGATCGATGCGCGCACGTGCATTGCTCGGCAGGCGCTGGCCACTCTTGGCGAAGGCGTGCAGCAGGATTTTCACCGAGCCCAGGGTGTTGTGCGTCGGGCAGACATAGGTGTGGCCGAGCACGCGGGTGATCTGCGCGTTCATCGTTTCGAAGTTGCGCGCGCCGGCATAGGCCTCGTCGCCGAGCAACTGGCCGGCGAGCTGTTCCTGCGTCACTGCGCCGCAGCCGTAGGAGACCATGTCGAAGGCGACCTGCCTGGGCGTGAGGTTGAAGACATTGAAATGCGCGGCGGCCAGATTGCGCTTGCGCTCCTCGATGCCCGGGAACGCGATGGGGCGAACGGTCTTGACCTTGTGCGGCTCGTGGACGGGAACGGGCGTTGCCATGAAGTGCTCCGAAGCGATTGGGAAGGCATGCGTGCCGCGTTCGAACCGCGGCAGGGACCCGAAATATTGTAGGAAAGCATCTTTCGTGTTTGAATGCGGTCTGTTAGCAGAGATTAAACATCCACAAAAGAAAGTTATGTAAATGGTCAAAGTCACTTCACAGACTGCAAACGAGCTGGATGCGCTCGATTGGCAGATCCTTGACGAACTGCAACAGGACGGTCGCATCACCTTCACCGAACTCGGTCGGCGTGTCGGTCTGTCAACCCCCGCGGTGGCCGAGCGCGTGCGTCAGCTCGAAGCGGCCGGCGTGATCCTCGGCTATCGCGCTCAGGTCGATCTGGCACGGATCGGGCGGCCGATCCTCGCGATCGTGCGCATGAACGTGGTCGGCGATGTGCTCGCGCGCGTCACCACCACGGTGCGCGAGATGCCCGAAGTGCTCGAGTGCTATCGCGGCACCGGCGCCGACTCCTTCACCGCCAAGGTTGCGGTCGCCTCGATCGAGGACCTCGAGCAGTTGATCGATCAGCTCACGCCGTTTGGCACGACTTCGACTTCGATCGTGCTGTCGATGCCGGTCCCCAATCGCGCGCTGGCGCCACCGCGCAGCATGGCCGTCAAGACGCGCAGCTCCGCGGCGCCGCGCAAGCGGGCGCGCACGCCACGCTGAAGTCCGCATCCCGGTCGTCGTTCACTTGCTTGCGCACAATCCGAACCGTTCAGGCCGCGCGCGGGCCTTCGTCGAGCGCGAAACGACCGCCGCCGTGTTGCTTGGCGCGATACAGCGCGCGATCGGCCGCTTCGAGCAGGGCCTGGATCGAATCGATTCCCGGCTCCAGGGTCGCCACGCCGATGCTCAGCGCGCCGTCCCAGCACGGATCGAGTCCATGGGCAAAGAAAGGTGTCTGCGCATCGAGCAGGTATTGCGCAACCTTGACCGCGCAGTCGCGGTTGCTGTCGGGGCAGATGACGAGAAACTCGTCGCCGCCGAAACGGCAGACGATGTCGCTGCTGCGCACCGCGTCGCGCAGGCGTTGCGCAAGTTGACGCAGCAGTTCGTCGCCGACCGCGTGGCCATGGCGGTCGTTGACGATCTTGAAGCGATCGGCATCGAGCAGCAACACGGCGAACGGCACCGTTTCCGCGCCAGCCTTCTCCCACAGTTGGGTGAGTGTGGCGACCGCGTAACGGTGGTTGGGCAGGCCGGTGAGGTCGTCCTGATTGGACAGCATGCGCAGCTGCCGATTGGCATAGGCGAGATCGGCGGTGCGTTCCTCGACGCGCTGCTCGAGATCATGATTGAGTGTGCGCAGCTTGTCGTTGCTCTCGGCGAGCTTCCACAGCAGACCGCGCAGCGCGGCGGTGACCGGCTCGGCGCTCGGGCGCGTGAGCTGCATGTCCTCGTCGTAGGCCTGTTGCGGCGACTTGCCGGCTCGAATCGCCTGTTCCTGGCGCGCCATGCTGAGGTCGACCACGAGGATGTGGTCGGTCAACCAGCACACCAGATAGTCGAGCACCGCGTGCATGCTGCGTGGTGACTGGTCGCTGCTGCTGCCCATGTGCTGGACACGCTTGACGAAGGCCCAGTGCGCGGCGCGGTGGGTGCGCTGGAAGCGTGGATCAAGTCCGCGCTCTTCCATGAAGGTCTCTTCGTCGCGGAAATGCGCTTCGGCATAGTCAATCAGGGCGTCACGCGCCTCGACGAAGTCGCGCTGGCCGATGTCCTTGGCCGAAGTGCACAGTTCACCGAGGCGGTTGATCAGGTCGACCAGCACCCTGTGCTGCTCGTCCACCAGCGGTACCGCAGTGACGAAGGCATCGTTCCAGGTAAACAGGTTGAACATGGTCGGTCTTGGTGCCTGAGCTGGCCCGAAGGTCAGCGATGGGTGACCCGATGCAGCATTTGTGCCAAGCAAGCCTTCCGGATGCCGTGTGGCGGTCAGGTTCGGCCTGCTCGTCGCAACGCCATCGCCCGAGCCGCCGGTGATCCTTGACGCCGCGTTTTGACGCTCAAGACTGCCAAGGACCCAATCGCCGACACGCTAGCTGCGCCAAAGGCTTAGTATTGCGCACACGGTTCGCGTTCGCATCCGGGCTCGCCGCCGCCACGGCACGGTGTGCAGGCCCCGCGGCGGGCATTTCCGGATTCCAGACAAGGGGAAAACATGATGAGGCAGGGGCAGGGCTTTGGGCTGCGCACGCGCGCGCGTCGGGTGATCCTGATGGCGATACTGGCCCCCTTGGCTGCATGCGGCAGCAAGGATGGCGCGCAGGCGCCGCCGCCCGCGCCGGTCACGGTGGTTCAGGTTGAGCCCTCGGCCATGCCGCTGAGCATCGAATACGTCGGCGAGACGGCGGGCTTTCGCGAGGTCGAGGTGCGCGCCCGGGTCAGCGGCATCCTGCTCAAGCGCACCTACACCGAAGGCGAGGCGGTCAAGGCCGGGCAGGTCCTGTTCGAAATCGACCCTGCGCCCTATCAGGCCGCGCTCGAGCAGGTCCGCGGTGGCCTGGCCCAGGCGCAGGCGGCTCTCAACAAGGCCAAGGCCGACCGCGACCGCATGGTGCCGCTGTTTGCCAAGCACGTGGTCAGCCGACGCGATTACGACGACACCATCGCCGCCTACGATGCAGCGGTCGCCAATGCACAGTCGGCGCGTGCGCGCGTCAAGGAAGCCGAGCTCAACCTCGACTACACCCACGTCACCGCACCGATTGCGGGCGTGACCAGCAAGGGCACGCAGTCCGAGGGCAGTCTGGTTCTGGCCGGCAGCGAGAGCGGTCTGCTCACGACGATCTCGCAGCTCGACCCCATGTACGCGAATTTCGCCTATCCCGAGCAGGATCGGCTCAACCTTGAACGCCTGCAGCATGACGGCACGCTCGATGACGACGGCGACAACGACTGGCCGGTGCGCTTGCGGCTGTCCGACGGCAGCCTCTATGCCAAGGTCGGTCATGTGAACTTTTCCGACAACCGCATCGATACGCGCACCGGCACGATTCGCGCGCGGGCGATCTTCGACAATCCCGACGAGCGTTTGCTGCCGGGCCAGTTCGTGCGTCTGATCCTCGAACTGGGTCAGCTCAAGGACGTCCTGCAGGTCCCGCAACGCGCGATCGTGCAGGCACAAGCCGACAAGATGGTCATGGTGGTCGGCGCGGGCGACATGATCGAGCCGCGCACGGTGACCCTGGGCTACACCAGCAATGGCATGGTGTTGGTCAAGGATGGGCTCAAGGCCGGTGAGCGCGTGGTCGTCGAGGGCCTGCTCAAGGCACGTCCCGGGACCAAGGTCGCGCCGAGCCTCGCCACCCATGCGGCGCCCGCCGCGCCGGCCGCGAAGTAGGGCCACGCGATGTTCTCGCGCTTCTTCATCGAACGGCCGATCTTCGCGTCCGTCATCTCGATCGTGATCGTGTTCGCTGGCCTCGCGGCGATGCGCAGCCTGCCGGTCGAGCAGTATCCGGAAATCACCCCGCCGGTGGTGTCGGTGCAGGCGTTCTACCCGGGCGCGACGCCCGAGGTGGTGTCGCAGACCGTCGCCGCACCGCTCGAGCAGCAAATCAACGGCGTCGAGAACATGATCTACATGGAATCGGGCTCGGCCTCCAACGGACTGATGACGCTGAGTGTGTATTTCGACATCGGCACCGATCCCGAACAGGCAACCATCAACGTCAACAACCGCGTGTCCGCGGCGATCGCGCAGTTGCCCGAGGAGGTCAAGCAGCAGGGCGTGACGGTCAAGAAGAAATCGACCTCGATCCTGCAGGTGGTCACGCTCGATTCGCCGCAGGGCAGTCACGACACCACGTATCTGTCCAACTACGCCCTGCTCAACATCATCGACGAGCTCAAGCGCATCAGTGGCGTCGGCGACACCATGCTGTTCGGCGGCACCGACTACGCGATGCGCATCTGGCTGCGGCCCGATCGTCTGGCCCAGCTCGGACTCACGCCGGGTGACGTGATCGGCGCGATCCGCGAGCAGAACGCGCAGTTCGCGGCCGGCAAGATCGGTTCGCAGCCCACCCGTGCGAGCGTGGATTTCACCTACACGGTGCAGACCAAGGGACGGCTTGGCAGTCCCGAAGAGTTCTCCAACATCATCGTGCGTGCGCTGCCCGATGGCTCCAAGATCCGTGTCGGCGATGTCGCACGCGTCGAGATGGGCGGCCAGGATTACGACCTTGTCGCCCACGCCAACGGCAAACCCGCGATCGGCATTGCCGTCTACATGCAGCCCGGCGCCAACGCGGTCGCCGTGGCCGATGCGGTGGTGGCGAAGATGGAAGAGCTCAAGGCACGCTTCCCGCACGATGTGCACTACAACGTGCCCTACGACACCACCCATTTCGTCAAACTGTCGATCGAAGAAGTCGTGCACACGCTGTTCGAGGCGATCGTGCTCGTTTTTCTCGTCGTGTTCCTGTTCCTGCAGAACTTCCGTGCCACGCTGATTCCGTGCATCGCGGTGCCGGTGTCCCTGATCGGCACCTTCGCCGGCATGCTCGTGCTCGGGTTTTCGATCAACCTGCTCACCCTGTTCGGCATGGTGCTCGCGATCGGCATCGTCGTCGATGACGCGATCGTGGTGCTCGAGAACGTCGAGCGCATCATGAGCGAGCAGAAGTGTTCGCCCAAACAGGCGGCGATCCTCGCGATGGAAGAGGTCGCCGGTCCGGTGGTGGCGATCGTGCTGGTGCTGTGCGCGGTGTTCCTGCCGGTGGCGTTCATGGGCGGCATGACCGGCGTGATGTACCAGCAGTTCGCGGTCACGGTGGCGATCTCGGTGGCGATCTCGGGCGTGGTCGCGCTCACGCTGTCACCGGCGCTGTGCGCGGTGATCCTCAAGCAAGGCCATCACGAGCCAGCGCGCTTCTTCGTCTGGTTCAATCGCCAGTTCGATCGCATCACCGGCAAGTACGTCGGCGGCGTGGCCTTCCTCAATCGCCGCGTCGGCGTGGCCTTCGTGCTGGTTGGTCTGATCCTGCTCGGCACCTTCGGCCTGTTCAAGCGCGTGCCGGGCGAACTCGTGCCCAACGAGGATCAGGGTTATCTGCTCGCGGCGGTGTTCCTGCCCGACGCGGCTTCGCTCACGCGCACGCAGGCGGTCGCCGATCAATTCGATGGTTTGGTGCTGGCCAACAAGAACGTCGCCAACACGGTGACCTTTGCGGGCTTCGACATCCTTTCCGGTGCGGTGATCAGCAACAGCGGTCTGTCCTTCATCACGCTCAAGGACTGGAAGGAGCGCAAGGGCAAGGGCGATGACGCGGTGTCGATCGCGCAGTCGCTGCAGGGTCAGGCCTACATGACGATCAAGGATGGCTTTGCCGCGGTGTTCAATCCGCCGCCGATCGCGGGCATGTCGACCACCGGCGGGCTCGAAGGCTATCTGCAGAACCGTGGCTCGGGCGGCACCGCGGCGTTCGCCGGCGAGGTGCAGAAACTGCTCGACGCCGCGGGCAAGCGGCCCGAGTTCCGCAGCGTGACTTCGACCTTCCGCGCCAACGTGCCGCAGATCTTCCTCGATCTGGATCGCGACAAGGCCAAGGCGCTGGGTGTGCCGATCCGTTCGGTGTTCGACACCATGCAGGCGACCTTCGGCCAGGTCTACGTCAACGACTTCAACCAGTTCGGCCGCACCTATCGCGTGCAGGTGCAATCGGAAGCCGACTATCGCGCCCATCGCGACGACATCCGCAACGTCTACGTGCGCTCGCAGGATGGCCAGATGATTCCGTTGACGAGTCTGGTCACGGTCAAGGATGCGGTGGGGCCGGAACTGGTCGAGCGCTTCAACGTGTTTCAGGCGGCCAAGATCATGGCCCAGCCCGCGGCCGGGGTCAGTTCGGGGCAGGCGATTGCAGCGCTCGAAGAGGTCGCCGCGCAGACGCTGGGCAACGACGCCAAGCTCGAGTGGACCGGCTCGGCCTATCAGGAGAAGAAGGCGGGCGGCACGGCAGCGCTTGCGTTCGCGTTCGGCATCATCATGATCTTCCTCATCCTCGCGGCGCAGTACGAACGCTGGAGTCTGCCGTTCGCGGTGATCACTGCGGTACCGTTCGCGCTGTTCGGCGCCTTGCTTGCCACCTGGCTGGTCGGCCAGACCAACAACGTCTATTTCCAGATCGGACTGGTCACCTTGGTCGGCCTCGCAGCGAAGAACGCGATCCTCATCGTCGAATTCGCGGTGATGAAGCATCAGGAAGGCATGGGCCTGCTCGATGCCGCGCTCGAAGCGGCGCGCCTGCGCTTCCGTCCGATCGTGATGACTTCGCTCGCCTTCATCCTCGGCTGCGTACCGCTGGTGACCTCGAGCGGCGCCGGCGCCGCCAGTCGTCACGCGCTTGGCTGGCCGGTGATCGGCGGCATGCTCGCGGCGACCTTCATCGCGATCTTCTTCATCCCGCTGTTCTTCCGCCTGATCATGCAAGGCTCGGCGCGCAAGGCCCCGCCCGGTGATTGAGAGATTGCGCCCGCGCGCGGCGCGTCAATGCACTCGCCGTCGCGCGATGCGTGCGATGCGCAGGCCGCGGCGCAGCGCGCCGACCGCGACCAGCGTCCATGCGATGAGACTCACATAGACGCCGATACGCGGAATCTCGAGCAATGCGGGCCACGGCAGCGCCTGTGCGAATTCATAGGTGCCGACCGTGTACATGCCCAGCGGAAACACGATGTCCCAGTCTTCGACGCTGTAACGGATCGGCGTCCGCGAGCAGCGCCATGTCCACAGCACGATCATCGCAAGCAACCAGACGCTCGCGGCGAGCCACACGGCCTGGATGATGTGCGGCAACAACAGCGCCACACGTGGCGGCAAGGGCGGCAGGTGACGCAGCAGCAGACTGCCCGCAAGCGTGCTGATCGCGAGCGCACCCATGGTGATCCAGTACGGCGGCGTGAGCTCGCGTGGTCGCAGCGGCAAGCACGACAGGCGCCAGAGAATCAGCGCGATGATCGGCAGGTACAGCGCAATGCCGAGCACGAACAGCGCGAACGCGGGCAGCCACAGGCCCACAAGCGCGGTCTCGCGCAGCGCCAGCAGAACCAGCAAAACCGAGAGTCCTTGCGTGGCGACCACCGCGATCAACCAGCCGCCCTGAATATGCCGCGTCAGGCTTCCATCGCGCATCGCACGTGCGAGCGCGACCAGCCAGAATCCGCCGAGCAGCAGCCATGCCGGCAGCGCGCACGCGAACAACAGCCAGGCCAGCACAATCCAGTCCTGCAGCAGCAGGCTCTGGCTGCCGAGCACGCAAGCGCCGGCGACGAAGGTGAGGAATCCCGCGCTGCGCACCGGACTGCGCAAGTCGGTCATGAACTCGTCGCGAAACCAGACCAGGCGCAGCACGCTCAGCGCGATCAGGCAGACAAAGGCAAGCAGGTTGAGCGCGAACAGCGCGCGCGCCAACCATGGCAAGCCGTGCTGGCTCGCATCGATCGAAACGATTCCGGTGGCCATCACCAGCGCAAAGCTGCCCGGCGCAAGCCTGCGTGCGCGCTGCATCAATGCGTTCGGTGAGGCGTGTGTCGGCGACATGGCGGATGGAGTTTGTGTGGGACGCATCAAGTCGCGCTCGGCTGCAACGTGTGAGCGACAGCCAGCATGATTTCAAAGCCGCGCGCAAGCGGCTAGAGTGTGACCGGCGTCACGGTTGGCGGATCGCCCAGTTCCTCGTTTGACCGGGGCGACTCGTCCACCATGCCGCGCTCCGGTTCGACTCGATGTACGCCTGCCGGAGTGTCACTGGCACCTTCCATTTTTCTTGGGGATACGAAATGAAGTTGAGTATTCAGATGCTTTCGGCCGCATTTGCCTTGGTTCTGGCTTCTCCCGCGATCGCGCAGACGAGTGGGACTGGGCAAGTCAACTCGACGACGGCGGGCGGAATCACGTTTGGCCCGGATGATGCGGCTGAAGCCGCCGCTGCGCAGGCCAATCCATTGGCGACTTTCAAGTATTACTTCGTGCCAGCCTCGGCATTCACGCGCCGCGCCAGCAGCAATGTGACCACCTATGTGAGCGGCGGTTGCATCCAGGCCAAGTCCGATTTTGCGGTTTCAGACATTCAGATCGAGAACGGCGCGTCGATCGTCGGCCTGCGCGTCTATTACAAGGATACCGACGCAAGCAACAGCGTGACCGCGTATGTGACTGCGTACGACGGCTCGGGGACGACCACGGATTACGGTCCGGTCAGCAGCACGGCGCAGGCAGGCTATGGCAGTGTCTATTTCGGAATCGACCCCAACGTGGTAGTCAACAACAGCGCGAATTCGTATGTGTTCAACGTCATGCAGAGCGGACCGTCCGCTACGACCGCGATCTGCGGCGCCCGCCTGTTCTACAGCATTCCCTGAGGGCGCGGCCATGAACGATCTCAAGCATTCGAGATGGACTGCGGTTGCGATCGCGCTGGCGGCGTGTATCAGTGTGCCCGCGGCGATCGCCGCGGCGCCCGATTCGGTATCGGCTCCCGCGGTGGCGACCTACTGGCAGATGATTCCGGCGGCGACCTTCGTGACACGCAGCTCGAACATGAGCTACAGCTACGCAAATGGTGGTTGCGTGACCCTGCCGTCCGGCACGGATTTCACCCACCGCTTGCTCCTCCCTGCAGGTGCGACACTACGTTATGTGCGCACCTATTTTCGTGATACCGGCCCAGGCAGCGTCTTTTCGGCCGTGTCGCAGTACGACGCGGCCGGTGGATTGGTCGACATGGGTGCCATGAACTCGCCCAACGCGGGCGGCTATTCGTCGATGCTGTCGCCGGACCTTGCGCACATGTTCGATCCCGTGAATCATGCCTATGTAATCAACGTGCAGTATCGAACCGATGACACGATTTTCCTGAACGGCTTCGAATCGGGCGCCGGTGAGATGTTGTTCTGCGGTGTACGCGTGATGTGGGATATGCCGTAGTTCCAACACCCCGCTTTCGAGCGGTCAAAGAGAGCGAAGCGGGCGGTCCTGCGAGGGGCCGCCCGTTTGCGTTGGGCCGCTGAGGCTGACGCGCTGCGTGTTTGCCCTGCCCGGCTCGTACAATTGCGATCCCCGACCGTGCCTGCCCTCCGATGTCCGAACCCTTGCGTCTGGTCTTTGCCGGAACTCCGGAATTCGCGCTGCCCGCGCTGCAGGCTTGCCTCGCCAGCGGCGCGCAGGTGCCGGCGGTCTACACCCAGCCCGATCGACCGGCCGGGCGTGGCCGCCAGCTCCTCGCCAGTCCAATCAAGCAGGCGGCACTCGCGGCGGGCATTCCGGTCGAGCAGCCCGAGACTCTGCGCGATCCCGCCGCGCGCGCGCGCTTGGCTGCCCATGCCCCCGATCTCCTCGTCGTCGTCGCCTATGGGCTGATCCTGCCCAAGTCCGTGCTCGCGCTGCCGCGCCTGGGCTGCTGGAACGTGCATGCCTCGCTGCTTCCGCGTTGGCGCGGTGCGGCGCCGATCCAGCGCGCCCTGCTCGCGGGCGACGCCGAAACCGGCGTCGATCTGATGCAGATGGAAGCGGGCCTGGACACCGGACCGGTGCTGCTCGAAGCACGCACACCGATCACCGACGCTGACACCGGCGGCAGCCTGCACGATCGACTCGCCGCGCTCGGTGGTCAACTGCTCGCCGATGCGCTCGCACGGCTGCAGCAGGGCGAAACCCTGAGCGCACGTCCACAGCGCGACGAGGGCGTCGAGTACGCGCACAAGCTCGACAAGGCCGAAGCCGTACTCGACTGGAACGATTCGGCACGTGCGCTCGCGCGCAAGGTGCGCGCCTTCGATCCCTGGCCGGTCGCCGAAACCCGCATCGAGGGCGAGCGCGTGCGCGTGTGGTCGGCGCTGCCGCTCGATCGGCGCAGCGACGCTGCGCCAGGCACGCTCGTTGCGGCCAGCGCCGAGGGCATCGACATCGCCAGCGGCGAGGGCGTGCTGCGCATCCTTGAATTGCAGCGCGATGGCGGGCGGCGCATCAGCGCGCGTGACTGGCTCAATGCACGCCGCGAGCGCGAACGGACATGAAGCGCGCAGCGCCGCGACAGCGTCAGACGGCACCGCTCGCTGCGGGTGTTGCCGTGCGCGTGACGGCGACGCGCGTGCTCGGCGAAGTGGCTTTTGATGGCGTTTCAATGCGCGCAGCCTTGCCGCCCGCGCAAGCGCAGTTCGCCGATCCGTGCGACCGCGCCCTGCTCGCGGCAAGCGTGTTCGGGGCCACGCGCTGGTGGCTGCGCCTGTCGGCCGCGCTCGATCGGTTGATGGACAAGCCGCTGCCGCAGCGCGCGCGCACGGTGCGCGCCTTGCTCGTGCTGGGCTGCGCGCAGATCGGCGTGCTCGGCCAGCCCGACTACGCAGTGGTCGGCGCCTGTGTCGATGCGGCGCGCGCGCTCGGTCAGGCGTCGTTCGCCGGGCTTGTCAATGCGGTGCTGCGGCGCTACGTACGAGAGCGCGGCACGCTCGAAGCGCAGCTCGATGCCGATGTGCTCACGCGCAGCGCACATCCGCGCTGGTTGATCGAGGCGATCACGCGCGACTGGCCGCAGCAAGCCGAATCGATTCTCGCTGCCAACAATCTCGAAGCGCCATTGACCCTGCGCGTCAACCGGCGCCGCGCGCAACGGGAAAACCTGCTCGCACAACTGACGGCTGCCGACATCGAGGCAAGTGCGCCTGCCGAACTGGCTGATGCGATTGTGCTCGCCGAAAGTCGCGACGTCAGCCAGTTGCCAGGTTACGCGCAGGGCGCGTTTTCGGTGCAGGACGGCGCCGCACAGTGTGTTGCCGATCTGCTCGATGTGCGTGATGACCTGCGCGTGCTCGACGCCTGCGCTGCGCCCGGTGGCAAGGCCGCGCATCTGCTCGAGCGCGCATGCATCGATCTTGTCGCGCTCGACAACGATGCGCGACGGCTCGCGCGCGTAGGCGAAAACCTTGCGCGCCTCGGCCTTGTCGCGCAGCTCGTGCATGGCGATGCGAGCGACCCGGCTGCGTGGTGGGATCACCGGACCTTCGATCGCATTCTCATCGACGCGCCCTGCTCGGCGAGCGGCATCATCCGTCGCCAGCCCGACATCAAGCTGCATCGGCGCGCGGGCGACATTGCGGCGCTCGCGGCGACCCAGCGCGCCATCCTCGATGCGCTGTGGCCCTTGCTGGCACCGGGTGGACGCATGGTCTACGCGACCTGCTCGATCCTGCGCGAGGAAAACGAGCAGGTGCTTGCCGCCTTCCTCGCCGCCCACGATGATGCCCGTCCAGTGCCGTTGCCTGATTCGCTCGGCCACCTTGCCGGCGTGGGCCGGCAGCGCCTGCCGGGTGAGGGCGGCATGGACGGATTCTTCTATGGCCTGCTTGAAAAGACAGTCTGAGCGCCTGCGCGATTGCCGAGCCGCGATCCGCTGGCTGCTGCTCGGCGTCGCGCTCGCGCTGCTCGCCGGTTGCGAGCTGCTCGCGCATCAGACACCGGGCACGCTGGTGGTGCGGCAGGCGCGGCTGATCACGCAAGATGGCAACGCGCGGCTCGAACTCGCGATCGACTGCACGCTGAGCGGACCGATGCAGGACGCGCTCGATCACGGCATTCCACTGGTGTTCCAGATCGACGTGCGCGGCAGCGGCGGGCTGCGCGCGCAGCCGCGCGTGGAGCTGCGCTACTTCCCGCTGTCGCGCCGCTATCAGCTCAGCATCAACGGCAGCGAGGATGAACGCGGTTTTGCCACCCGCGGCTATCTGCTCGCTGCGCTGGCCTCCTTGCGGCTCGATTTGCCGCGTGATTTCGCACACTTGAGCGCGGATGCACCACTGCGGGTCGGCGCGGCACTCGATCCGGCCGCCTTGCCCGGCGCGCTGCGTTTGCCGGCGCTGTTCGAGCCCGCGTGGCGCCTCGCGGCCACGGAGACGACATGGCCGCGCACCACGCCATGAAGGTCCTGCTGCGGCGCGTGCTGCCGGCGCTCGCGGTCGCCGCGCTGCTGCTCGCCTCGCTCAAGCTTGCCGAAGATGCGGCGGGCGACAGCGCGCGCTTCGCGACGCACTACCGCTGGGTGCTCGGCGCCGCGCTGCTGGCCTTGGCCAGTCTGCTGGTGGTGATCGGTCAGCGCCTGTGGCGCTTGCATGCCGATGTGCGTCGCGGCACGCCCGGCGCACGCCTCAATCGCCGCCTGCTTGGCCTGCTGATCGCGCTCGCGTTGCCGGCGAGCGTGATCGTCTACGGCTTCTCGCTGCGCTTTCTCGACGCGACCATCGACACCTGGTTCAACGTGCGCCTCGAACAGGCGCTCGACGATGCGCTCGAGCTGGGCCGCATCGTCGTCGATGAGCACCTGCAAGCCGCCGAGACGGCCACGGCGGGTCTCGCACGACGGGTCGCCGACACGCCAGCGAGCCAAGCGCAGCAAATACTCGACGACGGCATCGAAGGCGTCGGCGCGACCCAGCTTGCCGTGCTCGGCGTCGACTCGCGCATCGAGGCGATGGCCAGTTCCGATCCGAACTGGCTGGATCCGCCGCTGCCCGACAGCGCGCTCCTGCTGCGCGTGCGCGGCGACCATCGCTATGCCGCGGCCGAGCCGCTTGGTGATGCGTTGATGCTGCGCGTGGTGCTGCCGATCGAGGACACGCGCGTTGCGCCCGAGCGCCAGCGATTGTTGCAGGCGCTGTATCCGCTGCCCGCCAGAGTACAGCCGCTCACGCGCGGCATCGAGAGCGCGAGCTTCGATTTCCAGCGCCTCAAGTTCCTGCGCGGTTCGCTCAAGCTCACCTTCGCCTTGATTCTCACCTTCGTGCTGCTGTTGTCGGCGCTGGCGGTGGTGCTCGTTGCCTTCGTGCTCGCACGGCGCCTGGTCGCGCCGATCAGTCGCCTGTCGGCAGCCACCCGCGCGGTCGCGGCGGGACGCTTCGACACGCCGCTGCCCGCGCCCAGTGATGACGAGCTCGGTTTTCTGGTCACCTCGTTTGCGCAGATGACGCGCGAGCTGGAGCTGGCCGGGGCAAGTGCGCAGCGCAGCACGCGCGAGATCGAGCAGCAGCGCGCCTGGCTCGAAGCCGTGCTCGAGCGCCTGTCGGCGGGCGTGCTCGGTTTCGATCACGAGGCGCATCTGCGCAGCGTCAATCCTGCGGCCGAGGCGATCCTCGGCGTGCCGCTCGCGCGTCAGCTCGGTGCAAGCGCGGCCGAGATCGGCAAGGCACACGCGCAACTCGCGCCCTTCGTCGAACCGCTCGGTCGGCATCTGCGCGAGCAGGCGCGCGAATGGCGTGAAGAGGTCGTGCTCGATTCGCCACTCGGCCCGCGCACGCTGATGGTGCGCGGCGCGGCCTTGCCCGAGCATGCGGGCTTCGTCGCCGTGTTCGACGATCTCACCGTGCTCAACCGCGCCCAGCGCGATGCGGCCTGGGGCGAAGTCGCGCGCCGCCTTGCGCATGAGGTCAAGAATCCGCTGACGCCGATCCAGCTCGCTGCCGAGCGTCTGCGTCGACGTTTCCTCGGCCGCCTGCCGCCCGACGATGGCGAGCTGATCGACCGCGCCACGCAGACGATCGTGAGTCAGGTCGAGGCGCTCAAGACCATGGTCAATGCGTTTGGCGACTACGCGCGGCCGCCGCCCATGAGCACCCATCCGATCGCGCTCAACGCACTCGTCAACGAAGTGCTCGATCTCTACGAGAACGATCAGCGGCTCGGCCTCACGCGCCAGCTCGATGCGGGCGAGCCGCGCGTGCGCGGCGATGCGGTGCGTTTGCGGCAAGCCATGCACAACCTCATCAAGAATGCGCTCGAGGCGATCGGCGATGCGCACAAGGCGCAACTGCTGGTGAGCACGCGCCGCCTCGTGCGCGATGACGAAAGCTGGATCGAACTCGCGGTCGCCGACAACGGGCCGGGCTTGCCCGCCGATTTCGGTGAGCGCTGGTACGAGCCCTACACCTCGAGCAAGCAGCGCGGCACCGGCCTTGGTCTTGCGGTGGTCAAGAAGATCGCCGAGGAACATGGCGGCAGCGTGCGCGCCGCCAATCGCGAGGCCGGCGGCGCGCAGTTCATCGTGGTGCTGCCGGCCTTGTGACGAACTTGACCGGCGCGACGATGCGCGTGGTTCACTCGGCAGCGAGATTTTCGATCGCGGTGCGCAGGCGCTCGCCGAAGGCGCGATCGTTGTCGAGCCACCACGTGCGTGCGCGCACGGCGAGCTGTTCGCGTTGCGCAGTGGTCAGCGCGAGCAGGCGTTCGACGCCCGCGGCAATCGCCTCGGGCTCGACGAAATGGGTCGTTGCCAGACGCTGCGTGCCGCTGCGCGCGGCCGGCACCAGCACGCCGTGCTCGCGCGTCACCATCTCGTTCATCGGCGGCGCATCGGTGGCCAGCAGCACCGCGCCGACGCTCAGTCCCTCGACGAGGTGATGACCAAAGCCTTCGGTTTCCGACGGACACAGATGGAAGGCATGCTGGTTCTGCATGCGTCTGAGCTCGTCGTCATCGAGGTAGGCGGTGACGTGCCGCAGGTTCGCGGGCAACTGCGCCGGAAGCTTGAGCGGCGCGCGTTGGATGAAGGTGAGTTTGGGCCAGTGCGGTGCGCGCAGCCAGGCATCGAGGATCGCCTGCGTGCCCTTGTTGGGACTGCGCCCGCCGAGGTGAAAGAAGCACGGCTCGCGCGGCACTTCCGGAAGATGGCGATCAAGACTGGTGAAGCCGATGAACCGGGCGCGACAGCCGAGTGCCTCGAAGATCGGTACTGCATGACGGGTCTTGGCAAACACGCAGTCGATCGCCGGCAGATGCGGGCGATCCTGCTCGGCGAACCATTCCGGATGCGGCATCAGCACGTTGCGACGTGCGAGTTTCAGATGATCGGGACGGATGCGCTCGTCCATGAGGTTGACGTCGAAGCGCGCGCGCGCCGTGCCGCTGCGCCAACCGCGCCAGAGCAGTTGCGCGCGCCGTCGCCACAGGGTCGCGCTGCGGCGCAGGCCACCGGCCCCGATCGCGCTGATCGTGACTTCGAATTCGGTCTGGCCAAGCACGCGGGCGAGGATCGCCAGGTCGCGCGAAAGACCGGCGCCGTTGTCGCGCGCGATGACGTGGACGTGGGTCATGGGCGATGGTTGCGAGGTGATGCCGGGAGCTGCATGGAAATCCGGAAGCGTTGCGGGCAGGCGCGCAGTGTACGGTGCTGGCGCTGCGCTGCGGGTAGAATGCGCGCCCTCAATTGCTTCGACGAATCCGCGCCATGCCTGCCGTGACCGTGATGTTTGCGACCTACAACGAGCCGCGCTGGCTTGAATGGGTGCTGTGGGGCTACACCACGCAGACGAGCAAGGATTTCGAGGTGATCGTCGTCGACGATGGTTCGCGCGAGGACACCCGCGAGGTGATCGATCGCTTGCGTCCGCAGATGAACTATCCGCTGCGTCACTTCTGGCAGGCCGACGAGGGCTACCAGAAATGCAAGGGCATGAACCGCGGCATCTTGCTCGCGCGCAGCGATTACCTGATCTTCACCGACGGCGACTGCATCCCGCATCCGCAGTTCGTCGCCCGCCATCTCGCGCTGCGCGAGCGCGGTCGCTATCTCACCGGCGGTTACTGCAAGTTGCCGCTGGCGCTGTCACAGGCGATCACGCGCGAGGACATCCTTGCCGGCCGCGCCACCGACTACGCCTGGCTCGCCGCCAACGGCCTCGAACGGCATACGCTCAAGTTGCGTCTGCAGAACGAGACTCTGCGCAGCCTGTTCAACACGCTCACCCCGGTCAAGCCGCGCCTGCACGGTCACAACGCTTCGGTGTGGAAGGATGATGTGATTCGCGTCAACGGCTGGGATGAACGCATGCAGTACGGCGGTCAGGATCTCGAACTGGGCGAGCGCCTCGTCAACGCCGGCGTACGCGGCAAGACGATCCGCTACTCGGCGATCTGCGTGCATCTGGAGCACAAGCGCGGCTACATGAAACCCGAAATGCGCGAAAAGAACGACGCGATCCGCGCGCAGACGCGGCGTGAGCGTGCGAGCTGGACGCCTTACGGCATCGACCTGCACAAGGACGAGGACAACCGCGTCGAGTAGGCGGTTCAGACATGCGGCTGCGTGTGGCCGAGCAGCCAGTGGCGGATCGCTTTTTCACGCACGTAGTTGGCTTCGACGCATGCGAACACGAGGCCGCGCCAGCCATCGAGAAATCCCGCGCGCAGCACATAGCCACGCAGGAAACGCCACAACGGGCTGAACACGATCGTGGCCAGATGCGCGCGCTTGCCGCGCTCGTGCAGATGCCGGGCCATCAAGCTCGCATAGCGGTCGAGTCGACGCAGTTGGTCATCGAGGTTGCGATAGGCCTGATGGTCGAGATCGCCGGCGAGCAGACCAACCCGGCCATCCACGCGCAACTGCTCGTGGATCTCGCGCTCGCCGCGCCAGCCGCCGCGACGTCGGTCGAACAGGCGCAGCACGCGGTCGGGATAGGCATTGCCATGTCTCAGCGGCGCACCGAAATATTCGGTGCAGCGCGCGAAACGATAGCCTTCGGCATCGCTGAAACTGCGCGCACGCGCCGCTTCGATCGAAGCGCGTAGCGTCGGCGTGACGCGCTCGTCGGCGTCGATGCACAGCACCCAATCGTGGCTGGCGGCCTGCACCGCGAAATCCTTCTGCCGCCGATAGCCATCGAAGGCACGCTCGAGCACGCGCGCGCCCTTGGCCGCGGCCCGTTCGCGGGTGCCGTCGGTGGAACCCGAGTCGACCACCACGATCTCCTCGCAGAACCCGAGCGAGTCGAGGCAGGCATCGATGCGATCGGCTTCGTTGAGCGTGATGATGCAGGCCGACAACGGTGGGCGGGACGAGGATGCGGACATGGCAGTGCGTGACAGGCGACGCGCAAGCGTAGCCGAGCCCGCGCGATCCCGACATTGGCAGGATGATCACTGCCACGCAGCCGGGGGCTGCGCTATGCTGCCTGTCTCGTTTTTGCAACGTCGGTATCCGCATGGCGGCAGGCGCACGCATCCTCGTGGTCGATGACGAACCCGACATCCGGGCCACGATCAAGGACATCCTCGACGACGAGGGCTATCAGGTCGATCTCGCCGAATCGGCGGCGGCAGCACGCGAGGCGCGGCGCCGCCAGCGCCCCGACGTGATCCTGCTTGACATCTGGATGCCCGATCTCGACGGCATCAGCTTGCTGCGCGAGTGGAGCGAGCGCGGCGGTCTGCCGTGTCCGGTGATCATGATTTCCGGGCACGGCAACATCGAGACCGCGGTCGAGGCCACGCGCCTGGGCGCCTGGGATTTCATCGAGAAACCGCTGTCGCTGGCCAAGCTGCTGCTGGTGGTCGGGCATGCAGTCGAAGCGGGTCGGCTGCGCCGCGAGAACGAAGGCCTGCGCCGGCAATTGCCCGCGCCGGGCGATCTCATCGGCAGCGGCAAGGCGATGCAGGCGCTGCGCGCGCAGCTCGACAAGATCGCCGCACATGACACCGGCGTGCTCGTGCTTGGCGAAGCCGGCACCGGCAAGGAAGCGATCGCACGCGCGCTGCACGAGCGCAGTGCGCGCCGCGTCGGGCCGTTCATCACCGTGGCCGCAGGCGCAATCGCGCAGGGCGGCGCCGCACGTGCGCTGTTCGGCAGCGAGGAAGGCGGCAGCGTGCAGCACGGCCTGATCGAGCAGGCCAATGGCGGCACGCTGTTCCTCGACGAAGTCGCTGAACTCGATCCCGACACCCAACTGCGCCTGTCGAGCGTGCTCGAACGGCGCAGCCTGATCCGCAGCGGCGGGCATGAGCCGGTGCCGCTGGATGCGCGCGTGATTGCCGCGAGCGCGCAGGATCTGCCGGCACTGGTCGCTGCCGGGCGCTTCCGTGACGAGCTCTACTACCAGCTGCGGATCGTGCCGCTGGCGGTGCCGCCCTTGCGCGAGCGCGCCGACGATGTGCCCGAATTGCTGCGCTATCACGCCGACTGGTTCGCCAACCG
Source organism: Lysobacterales bacterium (assembly GCA_002632325.1). Classification (GTDB taxonomy): domain Bacteria; phylum Pseudomonadota; class Gammaproteobacteria; order Xanthomonadales; family Rhodanobacteraceae; genus Dokdonella_A. Next base: position 83,205 of record NSJK01000010.1, read on the forward strand.
CGACCAGTTGCCGTATCGCAAGTTCGCGCTCGCCGCGCAGAACCGGCTGCGCAACCATGTCTGGCCGGGCAATCTGCGCGAGTTGCGCAATCTCGTGCAGCGCCTGCTCGTGCTTGGCGGCGGCAGCGATGTCAGCCTCGAAGAAGTCGAAATGGCGCTCGGCAGTCAGACGCTCGCGCCGACCCGTCCCGCAGCGAGTGGCACGCCGATCGATTTCGCCTTGCCGCTGCGCGAGGCACGCGAACAATTCGAGCGTGCTTACCTGCTGCACCAGCTCACGCTCGCCGGCGGCAGCGTCGGCAAGCTCGCCAAGGCGGCGGGCATGGAGCGCACCCATCTGTATCGCAAGCTCAAGGATCTGGATATCGACCCGCGTGGACCCAGAGCGGGTGCGGCCGAGGAAGCCTGAGTGGGCACGCGGATCTCACGTTCAGCTGGCGTTTGCTGCGCTGCGGAACCCTGTGCGCCGTGTGCGGTCTCAATCGCCAGCTTCATTTCACACTCCTCTTGGCGCCGCCCGCAAACGAGCGGCGCTTTTTTTTGGGCCCGCTGCAGGCATCGCGGATGCAGGCAGCGCGCCAACATTTCTGCGGCATGGCCGCGTCGATCATGGAGAAAGGATCATGAGACTTGATGGCAAAGTGGCAATCGTGACGGGCGCGGCCAGCGGCATCGGCAAGCGCATCGCTGAAGTGTTCGCGGACAACGGCGCCAATGTCGCCATCGCCGACCTCAACCTCGACGGCGCGCAGGCCACCGCGAAGGAACTCACGGGCAAGGGTGTCAAGGCGATCGGCGTGGCGATGGACGTCACCAACGAGCAGCAGGTCGATGCGGGCGTGGACAGCGTGGTCAAGCAACTCGGCGCAGTCGACATCCTCGTTTCCAACGCCGGCATCCAGATCGTCAATCCGATCGAGAACTTCTCCTATGCCGACTGGAAGAAGCTCATGGCGATCCATGTCGATGGCGCCTTCCTCACCACCCGTGCCTGCCTGCGCAACATGTACGCACGCGGCAAGGGCGGTTCGATCATCTACATGGGCTCGGTGCATTCCAAGGAGGCGTCCAAACTCAAGGCGCCCTATGTCACCGCCAAGCATGGTCTGATCGGTCTGGCCAAGGTGGTGGCCAAGGAAGGCGCGGCGCATGGTGTGCGCGCGAATGTCATCTGCCCGGGTTTCGTGCGCACGCCCTTGGTGGACAAGCAGATTCCCGAACAGGCAAAGGAGCTCGGCATCTCCGAGGATGAGGTGGTCAAGAAGGTCATGCTCAAGGACACCGTCGATGGTCAGTTCACCACGGTCGACGATGTCGCCGCGTGCGCGCTGTTCTTCGCCGGCTTCGGCAGCAATGCGCTGACCGGGCAGAGCGTGGTGGTCAGCCACGGCTGGTTCATGCAGTGAGCCCCGCACGCCGCGCCGCGCGCAAGCCACGCAAGGCGAGCGTCAAGCCAGCCGCGCCTGTCCCGGCACAGCTCGCCGCCGACTACGCCACCGTCGCCCTTGTCATGCAGGGCGGCGGTGCGCTCGGCTCCTACCAGTGCGGCGTCTATGAGGCGCTGCACGAAGGCGGCTTGCGACCGAACTGGTTTGCCGGCACCTCGATCGGCGCAATCAATGCGGCGATCCTTGCCGGCAATCCACCTGGGCAGCGCGTCGCGCGCCTGCACGAATTCTGGGAAACCATCTGCGAACCCGGCGGCGGCGCTGCAATCATCGGTGCCGGCGTGCGCGCAATGCTCGAATGGATGCCGCCCAGTCATGCGCTCGATGCCTGGGCCAATTCGCTGGGTGCGCTCGGTGCGCTCGCGTTCGGGCAGCAGGGTTTCTTCAAGGTACGTCCGCAGTCGCCACTGCTGTTCAACGATGGCAGCGTCGAGGCAACCAGTTTCTACGACACCGCGCCGCTCAAGAGCACACTCGAACGCCTGATCGATTTCGATCGCCTCAACGCCGGCGAAGTGCGGCTGTCGATCGGTGCGACCCAGGTGCGCACCGGCAATTTCCGTTATTTCGATTCGGCCCACGAAGTCATCCGCGCCGAACACGTCATGGCTTCCGGCGCGCTGCCGCCGGCGTTTCCCGCGATCGAGATCGATGGCGAGAAGTATTGGGATGGCGGTCTGGTCTCCAACACGCCGCTCGATCACGTGCTCGCCGACACGCCGCGTCGCGACAGCCTCGTGCTGCAGGTCGATCTCTGGAGCGCACGCGGCCAGTTGCCGCGCACCCTGATGGACGTGCTCGAGCGGCAGAAGGACATCCAGTACTCCAGCCGCACGCGACTGGAAACCGACCATGTCGCGCGCCTGCAGCAGTTGCGTCACGCGATCCGACGCCTGCTCGAGGCGGTGCCGGCGAACCGCATCGATGCGCAGTTGCGGCAGGTCTTGCTGCCCTGGGTGGGTGAGCACGTGTTCAACATCGTGCACCTGATCTACCAGGCCAAACCCTACGAGGCGCAGTTCAAGGACTACGCCTTTGGCCTGGGCACGATGCGCGAACACTGGGCCGCCGGGCGCAGCGACATGGAGCAGACGCTCGAGCACGCCGACTTCTTCGTCAAGCCGCCGCACGATGTCGGTGTCGCCACCCATGACGTGCATCGCCTCGTGGCTGCGCGACGCGCAGCACAATGAATGTTTCCGGGCAAGCCGTGCCTGGGCGATGATGGCGGCATGAATGCAGGACTGATTGCGGGATTGCGCGCCCAGCTCGGCGGCCCGCGCGATGGCGCCTTGCTGCGCTATTCGCTCGGCAATGCGCTGCTCGCGCAAGGTGATCTCACCGCAGCGATCGAAGCCTTGCGCGAGGCGATCGAGTTCGATTCACGCTATTCGGCTGCGTGGAAAGCGCTGGGCCGTGCCCAGGCGCAGGCCGGTGACGCGGTGGCGGCGATTGCAAGTTTCGAGCAGGGCATTGCGGTCGCGCAGGCGCGTGGCGATGTGCAGGCAGCCAAGGAGATGAACGTGTTCCTCAATCGACTGCGCAAGGCCGCGCAGTGAACGCGCGCATCGTGCTGCCGCTTTTGCTTGCCCTCGGCCTGCTCGGCGCGATCCACTGGGCGCTCAACGAGCGACCGGTGGTGCACGCGGATGGCGTGCTCGTCGATGCCGAACCCGAGCAGAGCGCGCCGCATGATCGTGTGTCGTTCAAGCATGGCGCCTTCACGCTCGAACCGCTGGCCGATTACACGATCCGCGCACGGCTGCTGTCACGCGAAAACTATCGCTTCGATGCCGGCGCGGCGCTGTCACCGGTCGACTTCGCGCTCGGCTGGCGCGGCATGTCCGACAGCGCGGTGCTCGAACAACTCGACATCAGTCAGTCGGTGCGCTTCTACACCTACAGCTGGCGCGACCAGCCGCCCTTGCCGCCGCGCGACATGGCGCGCGACAGCGCCAATGTGCACCTGATCCCGGCCGATGCGCGCATTGCACGCGCACTCGATCGCGTGCGCGTGGGTGCGCTGGTGGAGCTCAAGGGCCAGCTGGTGCGCGCGGTGCGTGCCGACGGTTGGACTTGGGTGAGCTCGCTCACGCGCGAGGACACCGGCGGCGGCGCTTGCGAGCTGATGTTCGTGCGCGAGGTCGACTACCGTCAGTAGGTGGCATCGAGCGGACGAGTCCGGCATGAATTCGGCTTGATTCCCTTGCTGTCGCACCGACGTGGCTGTTGTGGCAGCATCGACATCGGGGAATGCCAAGCAGCGATCGATGAATACCAGCGCCCAGGATGACGCCGCAGACGGCGCCACGCCAATCCGTATTGGCCCATACCGCATCATCGAGGTGCTCGGCGAGGGCGGCATGGGGCGCGTGTACCTGGCTGAAGAGTCACAACCGGCACGCACGGTTGCACTCAAGGTCGTGCGCAGCGCATCGCCGAGCCTGATCGCGCGCCTGTACCGGGAAATCGATACCCTCGCCACACTTGAGCACCCGGGCATCGCGCGCTTGTATGCCGCCGGCGAGGCGTTCGTGGAGGGCGCCCGGGTGCCATGGTTGGCCATGGAGTACGTGCGGGGCAGCGATTTGCTCGAGTACGCTCATCAGGCCAACTGTTCGCTTGAGCAACGACTGCGCCTGCTGACCTCCATTGCGCGCGCCGTGCACTATGCGCATGAGCGCGGCGTCGTCCACCGCGATCTCAAGCCGGCCAATGTGCGCGTCGGAATGGACGGCCAGGTCAAGGTGCTCGATTTCGGCATCGCCCATCGCGACGGCAGTGGCGAGGAAACGCTGACCCTCGCCGGTCAGGTGCTCGGCACACTGCCGTACATGAGTCCGGAACAGCTGCGTGGTGGCGATCGCAATGCCGACGCGGGCAGCGACATCTATTCGCTCGGCGTGATTGCCTATGAGCTCATTGGTGGTCGGCTGCCCCATCCACGTCTGACCGACTCGAACCTGTTCGAGGCGCTCGACATCCTGCGCGATGCGCCACCGTCGCTGGCGCGGGTGGCGCGCAGTGCGCGCGGTGATCTCGACACCGTGGTGATGAAGGCACTGGCGAGCGAGCGAGCGCAGCGCTACGCAAGCGCCGCCGCGTTTGCCGATGATCTGGAGCGCGTCCTTGCGCATCGACCGGTGTTGGCGCGGCCACCGACCTTGGCTTATCGCACCGGCTTGTTCGTGCGCCGGCATCGCGCCTTGACCGCGGCCTTGGTCGCCACCTTCGTGGTGTTGACGGTGGCGACCGTGGTGTCCTTGCGCTTGGCATGGTCCGAGCGCGCCGCACATGCACAGGCTGAACGCCGTGCTCAGGAAAGTGCGGCGGTCGGCGCCTTCCTGCAGCGCATGTTGGCTTCGGCCAATCCCGAATCCACGGCCGGCAGCCGTCCGGCGCTCGCCGATGTGGTTGCCGCTGCGGAACACGATCTCGATGAACTCTCCGAACAGCCGAACGTGCAGCGTGCGGTAGCCTCCACCCTTGCCTCGACTCGGCGCGCCTTGGGCGATTACCCGGCGGCGCTCAGCCTCAGCGAGCGCGCCTTGGCCCTCGTCGGCACCGACACGCCAGCGGCGCAGCAGGCAGCCTTGTGGCGCGAGCACAGCACGATCCTGACCGAACTGTCGCGCTTCGAGCAGGCGCGTGTTGCCTTGGTGAAAGCAAGACAGGCATGGCCGGAAGCGACGCCCGCGGCGCGCCTCGACTTCGATCTGGAGGCTAGCCGGATCGACAGCGATGAAGGCAAGGTCGAGGATGCGGCGCGTGAACTGCGCGCCCTGCTCGCCCAAGCCGATCGGCTCGATCCGGTCACCGCCGAACAGCGAGAGGTTCAGATCACGATTGCGACTGCGCGCAGCAGCCTGTCGACCCTGTTGCGCGAAGCGGGTCAATTGGAGGAAGCCGAGACGCTCACGCGAGAGGTACTTGCCTGGCGACGTGCCAGCGTCGGCGAACGGGCGCCGACCACTTTGACCAGTCGCCACAATCTGGCGCTGATCCTGGCCGCGCGCGGCGACAATGTCGCGGCTGACGCGGAGGCGCGAGCGACGCTCGCGCTGCGTCGTGAAGTGCTCGGCGAGGCGCATTCGGCCACGCTCACGAGCTGGCAGACGCTGGCCAACATCTTGGTCGCGCAAGGTCGTCTCGATGAAGCCGAAGCTGCAGCGCGAACATCGATGCTGGGCTTCGAGCGCAGTGCGGGCGAGGACAATGTGCAAACGCTCGCGGCGATGAATTCGCTGGCTTACATTCTCGAAGAACGTCATCGCAGCGAAGATGCCGAAGTCTTGTACCGGCGCATCATCGCGATCCAGAACCGCGCCGGAAGCCAGCATCCGTCGGCGTTTGCGCCGCGCAACAATCTGGCCATGCTGCTGATGAACGCCGGCAAGCTGGCGGCGGCCGAAAAAGAGTTCTCCAGTCTGGTCGACGATGCGCGTGCCGCGGTCGGCCCCGAGCATCTGATGACGGCGATCTTCCGCAGCAACCATGGTCTGTGTCTGACCAGGATGGGACGCTTGCGCGATGCGCGCGCGGAGCTCGAGACAGCTCATGCGAACCTGTCGAAATCGGTCGGCGCAGATCATGCGCGCACGCGTACGGCGGCCGAACGGCTTGCCGATGTGTACACGCGATTGGGCGAGACGGCCAAGGCCGCAGCGCTCGAATCCGGGGCGGCATCATGACGGTCATGCCGGTGATTGTGGTTCTGGCCGTACTCGCGTTCGGCGCGATCGCGGTGGCCTTCAGCTTGCACGCCCGGCTTGGCCGCGAGCGGGCGCAGACCCAGGCGCGGCTCGACGAGCGCGATCTGCTGGTCCGAGCGCAAGCCACGGCGAGCGAGCGCGAGCGCATCTACGGCGATCTGCATGACGATCTGGGTGCCAAATTGCTCGGCCTGGTGCATTCGGCGTCCACGCCGCAGCAGGCGGACCAGGCGCGCGCCTTGCTGCAGGATTTGCGCGATGTGGTCACACGCTCGCGCGGTACGCCGGGCACGCTCGGCGATGTGCTCGGCGATATCCGCGCCGAGATCGAGCAGCGCTTGCGTGCGATCGGCGTCACGCTGGAATGGCAGGTCGCGCAAGATCTGCCGGATCCGGCGCTGGACACGGGCCGTGCCCTGCATCTGCAGCGAATCTTGCGTGAGGCGATCAGCAACGTGATCCACCATGCGCAAGCCCGGCACGTGCGGGTGCGGGTGGCGGCAAACGACGCGCAGTTGCGGCTGGAACTCACCGACGATGGCAGCGGTGCCGGTGTCGATCCGCCACGCAGCGGCAGCGGCCTGCGTGGCATGCGTGAGCGGGCCGCGCAGCTTGCTGGCGACATCGACTGGAAGCCGGGCACCGTTGGCGGAACCAAGGTGTTGTTGACGCTGCCTCTCGGGGATGTCCAATGAGCGTCTTCAGCCATGCGCTGGTGGTCGATGATCTGGCATCGAGCCGCGACTGGCTCGCGCAAGCCGTGGCACTGGCGTTTGCGGGCATCTCGATCGCCCAAGCGGCCTCGCTGGCGCAAGCGCGTGCAGCGTGCGCTTCACCGCCGCAATTGGCCTTGATCGATCTCGGCTTGCCCGACGGCTCCGGTGTCGAGTTGATCGAGCACCTGCATCCACGCGGCACGCTGTGCGTTGTCGCCACCGTGTTCGACGACGACGCGCACCTGTTTCCTGCCTTGCACGCGGGCGCACAAGGCTACGTGCTGAAGGATCAGTCACCGCAATCGCTTGCGCTCATGTTGACCGGCATTGCCGAGGGCCGGCCGCCCTTGTCGCCATCCATTGCAAGGCGATTGTTGCGACATTTCCAGCCGATGCCGACGATGGCACCCGTGATGGAGCCGTCTGCGGCACTGACGCCGCGCGAAACCGAAGTGCTGCGTCTGATCGCCAAGGGCATGAGCGTGAGTGAGACCGCCGAGCTATTGACCTTGTCGCGCCATACCGTGGCAGGTTATCTCAAGGACATCTATCGCAAGCTCGCGGTCGGCACGCGGGCCGAGGCGACGTTGGAGGCGCTGCGGCGCGGATTGGTGGCGCCATAGGGCAACGCTGATCAAGTGTGGCCTTCCCTGGCCGTGAGCGCTCCCATCGCGGGCGATGCAATTCGCGAACTCAGCTTTGCCAGCGGCGCATCGCCAGCGTGGCGAGCGCCAGCAAGGCGCCGAGCAAGCCCAGTCCAGCCGGGCCCAGGGCAGGAACCGCCTGTGGCGCGCCTTGCGGGCCACCGCCACTATCCGGCGGCACCTGGGCTGAACCGAATCCGTCGACGTAGACGTAACCACCATGCCCACCCAGCGAGCAGTCGGAGGCGATCACGGTCAGTTCGACTTGTTGGCCGACTGCGCTGGCCGGCAGCACGGCGTCGACGTTCTGGAACTCCAGATATTTCCAACTACCGCTGCCCTGCAGGAATTGCACGTTGGCTTGCCCGGAATAGGCGAACTGTTCGAACAGCACGCTGTTGTCGGCGAGGTTCTTGACCACGACGTAGAAATACGGCTGTTCCGCAGGCGAGTGGTTGGGGTCGTCGAGCACTGGCGCAAAGGCGAAGCGGATATGCGGCAAGCCGTCAGCAGGATCGATGTCGGCACTGCTCACGGTATCGGTCTGGCGCAGCGTGGTGACCAAGGCGCCGCCGTTTTCGTCATTGAGCTTGGCGGTGTATTGACCCACGCGCGGCAGTTGGATGGTTGGTGCCAGCGGATCGGTGCTGCCGGAACCGACGATCGAGGCCGGGCCGGCCGCGCCCGCATTGATCTGCACGCTGGCACTGTTGAATGGCGGTGTGCCGGCCAAGCCGGGATTGGTGCCGCCACCCAGGGTCCAGGCGGTGTAGGTGTTTGTTTCGAAGCCGCCATTCTGGAAGATCGCCAGCGCCGGCATCGGTGCGGCGATGGACAGCGCGAACAAGACAGGACGAAGCCAGGGCGTGGTGGTGCGATTCATGGTGCGGAGTTCCGAGGCAATGGAGAAAGTCGGTGTTCGGCCGCTCCTTGCATGGAGCTGACCTGTTCGATGCGGGGATGCGCGGCATGCGCCACCGCTGCGCTGAGGAGTGCGGTACGTTCGGCTACGGGCGTGTCGGCGGCCAGATCGAAGCCGAGGGCTTCCACGCGTTGAGTGCCAAGCGTCGAACCGCGCAACAGGCGCCGCACGCAAGAGTGCCCGGTGTTGCAAGCCTGCGTGTGCGACCGCACCAGCACGTCGCGCCGCCACGTTTCGATGGCGCTTGAGGGTGTGTCGGCTGGGAACACCGCGACATATTCAAATTGCGTCGCTGCATTGACGTGCATTTGGTTGGTGGCAGGCTGCGCGATGGCCTTGTCCGCAAGCGACTGCGGAGCAAACAGGACGAGGCCTGCGCACGACAGGCCGGCGGCAAGTGTGATCAAGGCACAGACGAAGCGACCCCTGCGCAATGGCGCCGAGCGATGCATTTGCATGATGACCCCTGAGCGATCCGAAGCTGCGCGTCATTTCTGACGAGGCGCAGCGATCGCCATCGTGGACGAGTCCGGCAGATGCTTGAACCCCGCAAACGCGGGGGTGCGATCACGTTGCCACGTTGACGTTCGGTGCAGTCGCGGTCTTGGGCCAGCGCTTGTAGGTCCACTGATACTGCTCGAAGGCCAGACGCACGCAGTTCTCGACGCCACGGTTGAGCGCGGCGCAGGCGACCTCGATGTCGCTATCGGCGATCTCCGGCGGAGCCGGCAGGAAGTGCAGGCGATACCCGGCAGCGCGTGGCAGGCGTTCGGCAAACGCGAACACCACGCTGGCGCCGGTGCGCTCGGCCAGGCGCGGCAACAGCACCATGGTCGAGGCCGGCACGCCGAAGAACGGTGCGTCCACACCCTCGCCCGCGCGCGGCTGCTGGTCGGGCAGGATGCCCGCCATGCCGCCGCTGGCGAGGCGTTTGTACAGGGCGCGCACACCACTGCCTTCGGCGCGGATCTGCTCGACGTTGGTGCCACCGCGCACGCGCCGCAGCAGGGGCTCGAGCGCGGCGCGACGCGGTGGGCGATAGAGGATCGCCAGCGGCTGCTGGGCGGCCAGCCAGAAGTTGAGCAGTTCCCAACAACCCAGATGCGGTGCGGCCACGATCACGCCACGGCCGGTCGCGCGCGCGGCATCGAACAGCTCGCGACCGCGCACCTCGACCACCCGGCGCAGCGCCCGCTGCGGGCCGGCGCCCCAGGTCGCCATGATCTCGGCCATCGATCGCCCGGCCTCGATTACACATTTTTTCGCCAGGTGCTGTCTGTTTTCGCCCCTTTCCTGCGTTATTAACAAGGACAGGTTGTGTTCGGCGATCCGGCGAGAGCGCCCGCGAAGGTGCCAGGCCAGCAAGCCGAACGTGGCACCGCAGGCAAGGACGAAACGCAAGGGCAGGGCGCCCACGATGCGCAAGCTGCCGTAGAGCAGCGAGATTGGCCAGGTCATCGAGGGGTTGGGCATGGGAACGGCCATTGTAAATGTGGCGCGTGGCGGCGGCGCATGGCGCGGATTGACCTCATTGGCGCTCGGCGGCGAGCATGCACGCCTTGCCTGCGGAGATCGTGATGATTGCCTTGATCCAGCGCGTATGCCAAGCGCATGTCGAGGTCGATGGCGACACCGTCGGGCGGATCGGACCGGGCCTTCTGGCTCTGGTCGCAGTGCAACCCGACGATGGTCAAGCGCAGGCGCAGCGTCTGCTCGACAAGATCCTTGGCTATCGGGTGTTTGCCGACGAGCAAGGGCGTATGAACCGCTCGCTGGCCGATGCCCGGGGTGGCCTGTTGCTGGTTTCACAGTTCACGCTGGCGGCCGATACCCGTTCGGGGATGCGGCCGGGGTTTTCGACCGCGGCGGCTCCCGAGCAGGCGCGGCACTGGTTCGATGCCCTCGTGGCGATGGCACGCGAACGCCACCCGGGGGTGGAAATCGGGCGTTTCGGTGCCCATATGAGGGTCCATCTGATCAACGACGGGCCGGTGACCTTCTGGCTGCAGGCGCCCTGAGCCGCGGTCAAAGGCACGGAATCTGCATCTGCGGCCACCCGCTTGGCCGATTCGGTTCGGTTCGGCGCCGTTTTACGTTCTAGACCAGGTGGAAGGCGTCCTTGACGGCGCTCCTATACTGCTTGTCCTTTTTCTCAAGTACCTCTTTTCTGGAAGTCCAATGGCCGCAGAACACAATCAGGAGCAGCAGTCCGAGATCAAGACCCTGATCATCAAGGGCAAGGAACAGGGCTACCTGACCTACGCCGAAGTCAACGATCACCTGCCCGACGACATCGTCGATCCCGAGCAGATCGAAGACATCATCGGCATGATCAACGACATGGGCATCGAGGTGCACGAAGTTGCGCCCGATACCGAGACGATGCTGCCCGAGACGCCGGTGGCCACCGACGATGACACCGCCACCGAAGAAGCCGTGGCCGTGCTCAGCGCGGTCGATGCCGAGGTGGGACGCACCACCGACCCGGTGCGCATGTACATGCGCGAGATGGGTACGGTCGAGCTGCTGACCCGCGAGGGCGAGATCGCGATCGCCAAGCGCATCGAAGAAGGCCTGGGTCAGGTGCAGAGCGCGCTGGCGAACTTCCCGTGGTCGATCCAGTTGCTGGTCGAGGAATATGACCAGCACACCGAAGGCAAGAAGCGCCTGTCGGAAGTCCTTGCCGGCTTTGCCGACATGGAGCAGCCCGACGTCGTGATCGCCGAGGCTGCGGTTGAATCCGACGCCGAAGGCGACGAGGACGACGAGGAAGAGGGTGGTGGCGAGGAGTCCGATCCGGTCGATACCGGCATCGATCTGGCCGAAGTCGCGCGTCGCATGGGCGAGCTGCGCGATCTGTACGCCAAGTTCCAGAAGACTGCCGACAAGCATGGCAGCGCCGATCGCAAGTCGATCAAGGTGCGCGACGAGATGGCCGAGGCCTTCCTCAAGCTCAAGCTGCCGGCGATCATGATCGACAGCTTCGTCAAGAAGCTGCGCGAGGTGGTCAACAACATCCGCCATCACGAGCGCGTGATCGGTGACCTGTGCGTCAAGCATGCGCGCATGCCGCGCAAGGATTTCCTCAAGCTGTTTCCGTCCAACGAGACCAATCTCGAGTGGGCCGACGACCTTGCGCGCAAGCGCCAGAAATGGTCGCCCGCGATCAAGGCTCAGCGCGATGCGATCCATGGCGAGCAGGAGAAGCTCGCGGCGATGGAAAAAATGCTCTATCTGGGCATCGCCGAAATCAAGGAAATCAATCGCGCGATGTCGATCGGCGAGGCCAAGGCACGTCGCGCCAAGAAGGAAATGGTCGAAGCCAACCTGCGTCTGGTGATCTCGATCGCCAAGAAGTACACCAACCGCGGACTGCAGTTCCTCGACCTCATTCAGGAAGGCAACATCGGCCTGATGAAGGCGGTCGACAAGTTCGAATATCGCCGCGGTTACAAGTTCTCGACCTACGCCACGTGGTGGATTCGTCAGGCCATCACGCGCTCGATTGCCGATCAGGCGCGCACGATCCGCATCCCGGTGCACATGATCGAGACGATCAACAAACTCAACCGCATCTCGCGCCAGATGCTGCAGGAAATGGGTCGCGAACCCACGCCGGACGAGCTCGCGGTGAAGATGGAAATGCCCGAGGACAAGATCCGCAAGGTGCTCAAGATCGCCAAGGAACCGATCTCGATGGAAACCCCGATCGGCGATGACGAGGATTCGCACCTGGGCGACTTCATCGAAGATGCCGCGATCGTCTCGCCGGTCGATTCCTCGACCAACATCGGCCTGATGGAGACCGTGCGCGATGTTCTCGCCGGGCTCACCCCGCGTGAGGCGAAGGTGCTGCGCATGCGCTTCGGCATCGACATGAACACCGACCACACGCTGGAAGAAGTCGGCAAGCAATTCGACGTCACGCGCGAGCGCATCCGCCAGATCGAGGCCAAGGCGCTGCGCAAGCTGCGTCACCCGAGTCGCTCGGAGCAGTTGCGCTCGTTCCTCGACATCGAATGAGCCCAACGACAGACTGAAGTTGCGAAAACGCCCGCCTCATGCGGGCGTTTTCGTTTCGGGATCTGCCAGCATGCTGGTACCCTGCTCCGCCGCGTCGCGGTTCGAATCCGAACGCCTTCCCGTAGCTGCTTTGGTCCGTTGCCATGCCTGCAATCTCGTCGTTCCGTCCGCGTCGGCGCGCGCATTGCCTGCTGCTGGTTCCGCTCGCACTGGCCTGCGCGCAGGTTTTCGGTGCCACGATCGATGCGCGGCTCACCGCGGCCGCCGCAAGGGGTGATGCCGTCGAGGCCCTGATCGTCCTGCCTGATCAATCAACGCCCAGACTCGCTCCGCTTGAACCTGCCGCCGATTACCGCCTGCGTCGCCGAGCGCTGGTCGCGGCGCTGCGCTCACGTGCGAGCACACAACAGGCTGACCTGCACACGTGGCTGGATTCGCGCGGAATCAAACATCGCCCCTACTGGATTACCAACCTCGTGTGGGCGCGAGTGTCGCAAGCCGAGCTCGCGGCCTTGGCGCAGCGTCACGACGTTGCGCGGGTCGATGCCAATCCGCACCTGCCGCAGCGATTGCCGATCGCGCAAGCTGCAGCAATGCCCCAGGGCAAGGCTGTCGCCGCGATCGAATACGGAGTGGCGAAGATCAATGCGCCCGCCGTGTGGGCCATGGGTTACACCGGCCAGGGTGTGGTGATTGCCGATGCCGACACCGGCGTGCGCTGGGATCACGCCGCGCTCAAGACGCATTACCGCGGCTGGAACGGCAGCAGCGCCGTGCATGCCTACAACTGGCACGACGCGATCCACGACGACGTTGGCAACGCGTGCGGAAACGCGACACCGGCACCCTGCGACGACTACGGGCATGGCACCCACACGGTGGGCACCCTCGTCGGTGATGATGGCGGCAGCAATCAGGTCGGGGTGGCTCCGGGCGCACAGTGGATTGGTTGTCGCAACATGGCCGACGGCGAAGGCACGCCGGCGCGCTACATCGAATGCATGCAGTGGACGCTCGCGCCCACCGATGCCAACGATGCCAATCCGGATCCGGATCGCGCCGCCGATATCGCGAGCAATTCCTGGGGATGCATGCCTGAAGAAGGCTGCACGGTTGGTGACGAAATCAAGGCCGCCGTCGACAACATGGTCGCCGGCGGGATCTTCTTCGTCGCCGCGGCCGGAAACGATGGTTCCTCGTGCCAGTCGATCCTCGATGCGCCATCGACTTACGACTCGGCCTTCGTGGTCGGCGCCACCGATGCCAGTGATGCGATGGCGAGTTTCTCCAGCCGTGGCCCCGTCAGCGGCGCAAACCGCGTGCGGCCCGATGTATCCGCGCCCGGAGTCAACGTGCGTTCAACGCTCGCCTCGGGCAACAGCAGCTACGGCAGCATGAGCGGCACAAGCATGGCGACCCCGCATGTGGCCGGTGCCGCAGCGCTGCTGATGTCGGTCAATCCCGCGCTCAAGGGCCATCCCGATCAGGTCGCCGAGCTGCTGCGCAACACCGCGGTCATGGCGGGCGTGACCGACCCGTACAATAGCGGCTGCGGCGGCCTGAGCATGGCCAATCGGCCCAATTACCAAGCCGGCTGGGGACGCATCGACGTGCATGCGGCGACCCTCGCGACCCTGTCCGACACGATCTTCCGCAATGGTTTCGACGCTGGCAGCTGATGTCCTGGCAGGATCGAGCGACGCGCCAAGGAAGGCGCGGCCGGAAAGTGCACCATGGAGGGTTGCTTGCGTGGTTGCTGTCGTGGGCCTATAGCTCAATGGTCAGAGCAGGGGACTCATAATCCCTTGGTTCCAGGTTCGAGTCCTGGTGGGCCCACCACTTCTCACCACTCCAGCGCCACATCCAGCGCGAGCGAGCGGCCGGGTTGTGCATACAGGTCGAGGTCGCGCGCGCCGGGGGTGACGCCGCGCAGGCTGGCCCAGTCGAAATAGCGCCGGTTGGCGAGGTTGCGCAGCTGCAGGTTGATGCGTATCGGTTCGGTTGGTTGCCACCATGCGCTGACATCCCACACCGCATGGCCGGCTGGCCGATACAGCGCGCCCGCGCTTTGGTCCACGCGTTGCTTGTTGCCCACGCCGGTCAAGGTGAGCATGGCGCCACGGCGTGGATCGGCCTCGAAGCCCACGCCCAGGCTCGCGCGCGCCGGCTGGATGCTGTTGAGCGGCAGATGGCGCACCGTGTCATCGCCGCGTCCGGCGCTGGCGTGCGCTTGGATGAACCAGCCACGCAGGCGCGCATCGTCGGGCCTCGGGTACCAGCGTGCCTCCAGTTCGACGCCGCGGATGTGTGCGCGATCCCGATTGATCGACTGGAATTGCTGGATGCCGGTGAGCGGATCGGTGCCCAGGTTGGCGCGCGATTCGATGAGGTCGCGGAAGCGGTTGTCGTAGAGTGCAACGCTGGTTTGCCACGCATCGCCGTTCCAGCGCCAACCCGCTTCCAGCCCCGTGCTGGTTTCCGCGCGCAGACCAGGATTGGGCAGCACCCGATAGTTGAGCGTGGGCAGGTACAGGCCGATGTTCACGTCGGAAAACGGTGGCGCCCGATAGCCCAGCACGGCTTGCAGGTAGAAGGTGTGCCCTTGCGTGTTGAAGCGCAGGCCGACCTTGGGCGTCCAGCGCGTGCTGGCCACGTCGGCGACCGTTATCGACGGGTTGTCTGCATGCCAGATCGGGTCGCTGCGTGCATCCATGCGATAGCGTTCTCCGCGCATGCCCGGCACCAGTGCCCAGTGCGTGCCCAGGCTGATTTCGTCTTGCCAGAACACGCCCATTTCCTGCACGCGCGAGTCGGGGAAATCGCGCACGGGGAAGCGCTCGCCGAGCACGACATTGCTCGCGCTGCCTGTGGCCAGGTTGATTTCGCGCGCATCACGCCGGCCGCGGTAGTCGTGTGCGGCCAGGTCGATGCCGAACACGTGCCAGTGCGCGAGCCCCAGCCATTGCGCGTGTGTTTGCGCGACGAGCTTGAGGCCTAGGCTGTCCTGGAGCAGGTCGAAGCGACGCGTGCGCAAGCTCGGATAGCGCGTTTGTGCATCAGCGTTGCGATGCTGGTCGGTGAGCTGTGCGCTGGCTGCCTGCTGTCCATAGAGGAGCATGTCGAGCGCATCGAGCCACGTCGCCGGTGCTTGCCAGTGCGCATCCATGCTCACTCGGTTGCGCCGCCAACGATCATTGCCCTCCAGTGCGGTGGTCGTGCCATAGCGCCCCGGGCCGAATACGAGCGAACGCACATCGGTGCGCTGCCGGCCGCGCGTCGCCTCCAGCGTGAACACGTAACGACCGCGTGCGTCCCCATCGTATGCGAGCTTGGCCAAGGCGCCCTCGCGCGCGGCATCGACCGGATTGGCGTCCACGCCGCCGGCATATGGGTGGTTGTCGGTGGCATGCCCAGCGCGGTGGGCAAGCTGTACGAGCGCACTCCACGCGTTGCTGCGCGCAGCGAAGTGCGCCGCGGACAGGCGGCTGTCGTCGCGGTTGTCGAAGCCACTTCGGGCGCCGCTGCTCGTGTCTTGGCCCCGCCACAGCAAGTCTGCGGGCGAACGCGTGGTGTAGGCGACCACCCCGGCCAACGCCTTGCTTCCGTACAGAGTCGATGCGGGACCGCGCAGCACTTCCACGCGTTGCACCATCTGCAAATCTGCCAGATCACGCCCGGCCGCAGCGAACTGGCCGACGCTGAAGCCGTCAGGCAGCGGCACGCCGTCGATCTGGATGCTCACGCGGTTGCCGTCCAAGCCCCGCAGGTTGAAGCCGAGCCGCCCGAAGCGCGCCGCATCGGTGGGCACCGCCAGGCCCGGGATCATGCGCGCGAGGTCGGCGGTGTTGGCAACGCCGGCGCGCTCGAGTTCGTCGCGTTCGATCGCGCTGACGCTGCCGACCACTTGTTGCAGCGGCTCGGCGGCGCGGCTGCCGACCACGACCACGGTGTCGAGTTCGGTGGGGGTGGATGTGTCCTCGGCGGCGGCATTTGCGACGGGCGCGACAATGACGCAAACCACGGCGCACAACGTGCGAAACAGTGTCCGGATCATCAATCGCAAGATGGCTGTGGAAGTGTCGATTGTGCGGCATCGGCATCACCGGGCGCCAACCCCTGAATGGTCGGCGCAACCATGGGAATGCTTCACATTCATCCCTGACCCGGGTCAAACATTGCAACCACAGACATGCAATATTGCAGACGTGGATTTTTGACTTCCGATGCTCTCACAACTTCCCGAAAGGAGCGTGTCATGAAAGCGCGATTCTGGGCTCTCGCGGTCTTGATGATGTGCAGTGGCAACGTGATTGCCGATGATCTTGCCAACGAGCGCCCGCCCAAGCAGGGCGCGGAGCTTGGCGAGGCGACTTACAAGGCCAACTGCGCGGCTTGTCACCAGCCCGATGGCAAGGGTTTGCAGGGCGCGTTTCCGCCGCTGGCCGCTTCCGATTACCTTCTCTCGCACAAACCTCTGGACGTGGCCGGCATGGTGCTCAAGGGCATCACCGGTGAAATCACCGTCAACGGCACCAAGTACAACAATGTGATGCCCGCGCAGAGTCACCTGTCCGATGCCGACATCGCCGCGGTCATCAATTATGTCTACGCCAGTTGGGGCAACAAGGGCGGCAGCGTTGCAGTCAAGGATGTCGCCGACCTGCGCAACTCGCTGGCGGTGAGCAGCGACAAGGCGCAGGGCGAGTTGCATTCGAGCACGACGCAGGCGGAGGCCGCGTTCCAGGGCGCGCCGCTGGCGATGAAGGGCGACAAGGCGGCTTCCGCTGCCGAGCAAGCCGCGCGCGGTCCGCGCCTGAGCGATGTCGAGCTCAAGCAGGCCACCGAGATCTATTTCCAGCGCTGCGCGGGGTGCCATGGCGTGTTGCGCAAGGGCGCCACGGGCAAGCCCCTCACGCCCGACATCACGCGCGCCAAGGGCACCGACTACCTCAAGGCGCTCATCACCTATGGCTCGCCCGCGGGCATGCCCAGTTGGGGTGCCTCGGGTGACCTCACGAGCGATCAGATCGACCTCATGGCACGTTTCCTCCAACTCGATCCGCCCTCGCCGCCCGAATGGGGCATGCAGGAGATGCGCGACAGCTGGAAGGTGTTGGTACCGGTTGCCCAGCGCCCGAGCAAGCAGGAGAACACTTACAACATCGACAACTTCTTCGCGGTCACGCTGCGTGATTCGGGCGAAGTCGCGCTCATTGACGGCGACACCAAGAAGATCGTCAACATCATCAAGACCGGCTACGCGGTGCACATCTCGCGCCTGTCGCACTCGGGACGTTACGTCTACACGATCGGCCGTGATGGCAAGATCGATCTGATCGATCTGTGGATGAAGGTTCCAGATCGCGTGGCCGAGATCAAGATCGGCCTGGAGGCGCGTTCGGTGGAAACCTCCAAGTTCAAGGGCTACGAAGACAAGCTCGCGATCGCCGGTGCCTACTGGCCGCCGCAGTTCGTGATCATGGATGGCCCGACGCTCGAACCGGTCAAGATCGTATCCACGCGCGGCCCGACCGTAGACACGCAGGAATACCACCCCGAGCCGCGCGTGGCCGCGATCGTGGCCAGCCACGAACACCCGGACTTCATCGTCAACGTCAAGGAAACCGGGCGCGTGCTGCTGGTGGATTATTCCAACCTCGATGCGCTATCGATCACCACGCTCGATGCCGCGCGCTTCCTGCACGATGGCGGTTGGGATGCAACCAAGCGCTACTTCCTCACTGCGGCCAACAATTCCGACAAGATCGCGGTGGTCGATTCGCGCGACCGCAAGATGACGGCATTGATCGACGTCGACAAGATTCCGCATCCGGGCCGTGGTGCGAACTTCGTCCATCCCAAGTTCGGCCCGGTGTGGGCCACATCGGCACTTGGCAATGAGAAGATCACGCTGATCGGCACCGATCCGGAGAAACATCCCGACAGTGCATGGAAGGTCGTGCAGGTGCTCAAGGGCCAGGGTGGCGGCTCGCTGTTCGTCAAGACGCACCCGAAATCGAAGAACCTGTGGGTCGACACCACGCTCAACCCCGATGCCAAACTCTCGCAATCGGCTGCCGTGTTCGACATCGATCACCTCGATGCCGGCTACAAGGCGCTGCCTATTGCCGAGTGGGCCAGGTTGGGCGAGGGACCCAAGCGCGTGGTGCAGCCCGAGTTCGACGCGACCGGCACGGAGGTGTGGTTCTCGGTGTGGAATGGCAAGACGCAGAAGAGCGCGATCGTGGTGGTGGACGACAAGACCCGCACGCTCAAGAAGGTCATCCGCGACGAGCGCCTGATCACTCCGACCGGCAAGTTCAACGTGCACAACACGGTTGGTGATATCTACTGAGCCGGCATTGCACGCATCGATCGCGCGCCGTCATGGCGCGCGATCCAGCAATCCCCCGGCCAGGCCGGGGGTTCTCAGCTGCGTAGATGTGCGAGGATGACCTGCGCAAAGCGCTGCGCCGAGCCCGGTGCATGATCAAGGAACAGCGAGGGCTCGGCCAACTCCAGCTCGAGCAGGCAGGGCGCGCCGTGATCTCCTCGGCGGCGAACAAGGCCTGCGTCGGGCCTTCGCAGCGCAGCAGCAGCGCGCCCTTGCGGATGGCATGGCTGAAGCTGCCGTCGAAATGGATCAGGGCGGTTTCGCCGTGTTCATCGACTCGCTCGGGGTATGGCTGCATGAGCACGCTGCGACCTGCCGACAGCAGGCGCCCCAGGTGCGCGATCGCCTCGCTGCGGATGCCGGTGCACTCGAGCTGGGCCAGACAGTGCTTGTCGGTATTCCAGCGCAGCACCTCAGCCGAATTGAGCGGGCGCGTGCTGGCCGCCGTCGCTTGTGCCCAGGCCAGGAATTCGCCCGGACGTTTGGTGTAGTCCCAGGTCGAACGCAGCACGGCGACGTCGAACCCGGCCCAGTCCACTGCCGGATCATCCCAGCCGACGAAGCCGACCTCGGCACCCGCCGCGCGCAGGGCGTCGGCCAGCGGCTCCAGATCCGCATCGAGAGGGCGGGCTGCCTGCACGGTGACCAGGGCGACGCGACTCATCGGCAGGATCCAGACGCAAGACGGCGGGGCATCGTGTCGGCTTGGTGCAGTGCGATCAAGCGAGGAACTTTTTCCTGCCGCAATTGCGAATTCTCACGGAGTCAGAATCGGACGGATCCGAAGTGAGCCATCGGCGCACCACCTTTGAGTGTGGCCAAGCGGGCTTCCTCGTTGTCGTCGAGTTCGATGGCGACGCCTTCTTCCAGCAGCGCGAGTAGCCGCGTCACGGCATCGTTCCGATCGAAGCGCTCGAGCGCGTGATATTCGCAGTAGGCGCGCACGACCTGATGCCATTTGCTGTCGATGCGCTGGAGCAGATCGGCGAGGGTCAACTCCTCGTATTCACCATGCAGGGCGAGATCGCGCAGTGCCTGCGCCAAGGCGGTCTTGGCTGCGAGGTCGAGTCTCGGAAGCTTGCGCTTTGGCGATTCGTACTCGATTTCGGTGTCCGCCTGTCGGCGCAGGAACATGGGCATGTCCGGATCGACTATGGCGTCGCAATAGATTCTCTCGGACACGCGCGGACTCGCGTAGAGGCGCGTCCGGGAGTCTTGCACGATCATTCCGGCAGGAAGCATGTGGGCAACCGGCGTCACCGTGGGCAAGCCCTCGACCTTGTCGTGACCAACCCGGTGCTTCACCAGCACGGCCTTGGTTTCTGCCGTGATCAGGCCATAGCGCAGGGCCAATGCTTCGCGCTCGGGCGAATCCGGAGCCGCTTCCAGGTAGGCGCGCTGTCCGGCCCACGCCCTCCATGCCGGCGATTGGTGCAGCTCACCGAAGGAAAATTCGAGTGTGCGCTCGGCGTCGACAATCCTTGCCGAGGCGGTCACCGGTCGTTGGTCGGCAAAGCGCGCAACCAGCGTGACCGCATCGCCCGGATACACGATGCCCGTCGGGATCGGCTTTGCGTCGGTTCCATTCCATGCAACGTCCAGGTTTGCTGGATACGAGCGTGCGCGACGCAGTTGGCGCATCACGCCGGCATCGATGGGTTCGGCAGGTACCGCACGTTCGAGCGTGGCACGCGTGCTTTCTGCCAGTGGCGACAGCGCATCCACTCCGGCGCTGCTGCCGACGGCGACCACGAAGACGCGCACGCCCTGGCGCATGGCCTGCTGCCGCGCGCGTTCAATGTCGTGCGCGTGCACTGCGCCATCGGTCACCAGAATGACGACCTTGCATCTGGCTTCGCCATCGAGCTTGCCCAGGACCTTCAGCGCCTCCTTCAATGCCGCGTCCAGTTCAGTGCCGCCCAGATTGGCGTGAACGGTGTCCTTCAGCTCGCGCAAGGCATCCTTCACGCGTGACGAGGCCTGCAGCGGACGCCGGAACAGGGCGCGAGTCGAGCTGCCGAAGCGTATGACCTGAATCCGATCCTGTTCGCGCAGCGCGTCCGTCACCGCCGCCAGCGCCGCCCGCGATTGCGCGATGGCATCGCCTTGCATCGAGCCGGAACCATCGAGCAGCAGGCAGAGGTCGAGTGTCGAGGCTGGATCGGCCACGGCGTGCGGCACGGTGAACGTGGCGATGCCCAGGCTGCCTTCGCCATCGGCGATCCGGCGCGCTTGCGACAACGAGGCGTTGCCGAGGTCAAAGTTGAGCACCAGGTCGCGGTCGAGCAAGGCGTTGCCCGCGCGCAGCAGCAACTCGCCGGCCTCCAGCGCGAACCGGACTCCTTGCGTGGCGCATTGCACCGGACAGGCGGCCAGCAGGCCTTGCACCCGGATTTCCGCTTCCAGCGGATGCTCCACCGCAAAGTCGTTGTGCGGTTGCGCCACTTCATCCAGCCGGCTGCGGCCATAGCGCGGGCGATGCACCAACGGCAGCGAAAACCGCGCCACGCCATCGGCGACGTTCAGCGTCGCCGCAAAACGCAACACGATTTCGCCGCGTTCGCCGGGCTTCAAGTTGCCGAGGTTGACGCACAGCAGGCCCGGCTGAAGTTGCTCCAGCAGCACGGCCGAATCGCCCTCGCCGATGGCCTGGTCGTACTCGCGGCTGGCCTGCCGGGCAGGCAACACCTGCGCCGACAGGGTGTCGCCTGCAAGCGTGGCGTCCATGCCAATGAAGGCGGCATCGAGCGGAATCGGGAACGAATACACCGCTTCAATGGCCTGCGCGCCCTCGTTGCGGAACACATGGCGCAGTTCGTACTCGCACAGAAGATCGGTAATCGTCGCGCGCAGCGTGGTATGCGCGAGGGGCGAGACGGCGGTGGCGGCTTGCGTCATGGCATTCATGGGTTCAATCCTTCGGCGATGTCTTGAGGTCGTTCAGTGCTGTCAGTACGGTCTGGAACAGGCGGCGCACCTGCGTTTGGGTGAGGTCGGAGCGTTCGGGCGACACCACCAGCTCCACGCCATCGGCAACGATCAGGTGCGACTGCACTTCGATGGCCCCGATGCGGCGCGGCGCCACCGGCGGTTCGTGTCTGGCCTGCAGCAACCCGGCGATGGCGTCCAATGACAGGCCCGATTCCTGCCATTGCCGTATTCGCAGCAGTTCCGACAGGTGCGCCTGCGTGTACCACGCGCCACGCCGTTCGCCTTCCGGCCCCGCAATCAGGCCTTTCTGGATGTAGAAGCGAATGGTCCGGCCCGGTACGCCCGACTGGGTGCTGAGTTGGTCCAGTGACAGTTTTAAGACATTCATGATGTCTCAAATGCTGTGTCATATTTCCCGGCATGTCAATGGCCCCGTGTCGCGATCCGGATCGATGCTTCACCGGCGACCGCAGTGTCGGCGCGCCACGTCGCACGAGCTGAGATGGACGCAGTGTGCGGGGCCACGGAAATCACGGAGATCAGCGCAGCTCGAGCGCGCGCTTCAACCTGGGCATGCGCGGTACGGCGTTGGAAACAGACTGCCCCGGCGAGGTCGTGGTGTTGCCGGCTGCCATCGCGTGCATGCGCGCGATGGACGACGATTGCAACCTGTCGATGGCTCTACTCAACGCGGCGCGCGCCGCATTCGACGTCTTCGATCACCCGCCGGGTGTCGACGCTGGAACCTTCATTGCCAGGAGCATCGAACGCATCGGTGCGCATGCCAGCCAAATAACCCAGGGCACCGCGTTCGTGGCGCATGGCGTGCGGTTGAGAGACATGTACGCAGGGTCGGGTCCGTGGGCATGTCGGCATGTGTCCCAAGACCAACGCCGCGCTCCTAAAGCCGACCCATCGCGGCGGCAACGTCGCCTTGGCGCATGTTCATGCGGTGATGTGCGCGAAGATGACTCTGGCAAATCGCTGCGCCGAACCCGGGCCGTGCGCAAAGAACAGCGAAGGTTCGGCCAGTTCCAACTCGAGCAGGCGCGGTGAGCCGTCGGCGTCGTGAATCAGGTCGACGCGCGCATAGGCGAGCGGCCCGACGAACGGGATCGCCGCCACCGCGCGCAATGCCAGCGCGCGTTCGGCTTCGCTGGGCACGCGTGGCGTGATTTGCTCCGGGGCGAACAATTCCTGAGTCGGGCCTTCGCCGCGCAGCAGCAGCGCGCCCTTGCGGATCGCGTGGCTGAACACGCCATCGAAATGGATCAAGGCGGTTTCGCCGTGATCATCGACGGTGCTGAGGTAGGGTTGCATGAGCACACTTCGTTCGGCATCGAGCAGGCGCCCAAGGTGGGCGATCGCGGCGCCTTGCGCGTCGCGGCGATGGCGTTGGGCATCGCGCGAACCTGCGCCGACGCAGGGCTTGATGACGAATTCGTTCGCCAGCGGATACGCGATGAAAAAGCGTGCAAGTGCGTCGGCAGGCGCTTCGCCCGGCTCGACGAACAGACTCGGCACGATCGCCACGCCTGCGCGTTCAAGTTCGGCGAGATAGTGCTTGTCGGTGTTCCAGCGCAGCACCCCGGATGGATTGAGCAGGCAGGTCTGCGCGGCCACCCGTTTGGTCCAATCAACAAACTCGGGCAGGCGTTCGCTGTAGTCCCATGCCGAACGAAGGACCGCGGCATCGAAGCGTGACCAGTCGGCTTGAGGATCATCCCAGTCGACGATGCTTACGTTTGCGCCCTCCGCCTGCAAGGCGGCCGTGAGCGGGGCGAGGTCGTCGTCGAGTGGCCGTGCGGCCTGCACGGTGACCAGAGCGATGTGGGACATGCAGCGGATCCAGACGTCATTCGGCGGCGAATCGTGACGAAGCAGTGCAAATCAATCAAGGCGGTCCCGTCGCGCCTTGACAGCCGAATCGGCGCACGATAAACGGGTGTCATTCGGGGTGACTGGGTTCCGGCACGGTCCGGTTCGGTCGAGATGCGACGTCCCCAAGGCGCGGTACAGCGCCGGGACAGGGCATTGGAAGCAGGGGCAAACATGAAACGTGTTCTGGTGATGCTGGCGGCCTGTGCGCTCACGGTATCGACTGCGAGTGCGCAACTGGGGCAGCCGCAACCGGGTGAAGGTCCATCGGTTGCGCATGCGATTCCACTCAGCTACGTCGGTGGCAGCGGTCGCGTTTCGATCGGCATCGACAGTGAAGGCAACAGCACGGGCGAGGCGCTGGGTGTGTTCGACAACACGGGCGAGCATGCCTGGATCGGCCAACTGTGGTGGGCCAACGGGGGCGCCGGCGGCGCCCAGGTCGGCTACAACTGGTTGTGGGGAGGCATGAGCCTGCGCGAGGCGCGCGAACATCCCGAGCGCGTTACGGTTGCGCGCACGATGGTCGCGATCGATCAGAACCCGTTCAAGGATCGCAAGGCGACCTTCGGTTTCGGTATCGAGCGACCCAATTATTTCATCGACGCCTACCTGTCGGCGGCGGCCAGCGGCAGCCGCGCGGCCGGTGCCCGCAATACCGCGGTCGAGACCATGCTCAGCGGCGCCGATGACATGGGTGCCTATACCCAGTTGCAGACGGTCACCACCAGTGACGGTTTCGTAACCCGCGCCTATGACAAGGGTATTGGCGTGCGCGCCGGTCATTTTTCCGACCTGCTCGCGTTGCGCCTGACGGGCGGCATGGACTACCAGTACGGCCGTGGTGGCGCCAAGGTATTCACGGTTTCGGCGGGTGCCGACAAATTCCTTGGCACGCGCGGCTGGAGCATGTCCGGCCTCGTCGAGCACGATCAGGCTTCGGGCGATCCGCTGCATGGCAGCACCTCGGATACGCGCGCTTCGCTGTACCTGCGCTATGAGTTCGGTGGTCGCAGCTTCGTGCCGACCTCGGAACTGACTTCACCGGCATGGATCGCGCGCGCGCTGGTCAATTCGCCCAACAATCACCCGCGCACGGTGCAGACCTACAACCGGCGCACGACACGCACGGTGACCACGCGTGTGGATCCCAAGCACTACACCAACTACAACCCGGTCGCACATCCCGACAGTTTCAGCGTGGTCTCCGATTCGAGTGGCAACTTCCTCGATGTGCTCGCCAACGATACCGATGCCGATGGCGATACCTTGGTGATCGTTGCCACCAGTGGTGGCGCGCACGGCAGCGCGGCGATCGTCGGTGGTCAGATCCTCTACACGCCGGCGGCCGGCTATTCAGGCAGCGACCAACTGAGCTACACGGTCAGCGATGGGCGCGGTGGCACCGCGAGTGGCAGCATTTCGGTCACGGTGGCGCCGCGCGCCAACTCTGCGCCGATCGCGCGCAATGATGTTGCCAGTACCGCGGCCGGCACAGCGGTGGCGATCGACGTGCTTGCCAACGACAGCGACGCGGACGGCGATTCGCTGCAGGTTTCCGGCAATTCCCAGCCCGCCAACGGCAGCGTGGTCGCCAACGGCGGCCTGCTGACTTACACGCCCAATCCGGGTTTTTCCGGCAACGATTCCTTCACCTACACAGTCAGTGATGGCCGCGGTGGCACGTTCGTGGCGACAGTCACGATCACGGTACGTCCGCCGGTCAATCGCCCGCCGGTCGCCAACAACGACAACGCAACCGTGACCATCGGCACCCCGGTCAACGTCGTCGTGCTGGCCAATGACTACGATCCGGACGGCGATGCGATCACGGTGGTTTCGGTGACGCAGGGTGTGCACGGCAGCGCGGTGATCCTGCCTAACCAGACCATCCAGTACACCTGGACCGACACCACGGGCGTGCTCGTGACCGATCAATTCACCTACACGATCCGCGACCCCGCGGGTCGCTCGGATACCGCGACCGTCACGATCCGGCCGGTGCTGCCGGTCAATCAACCGCCGGTTGCCAACAACGATGGCGCGAACATTCCATACGATCCCTCCGGAGCCCTGCAGTCGATCGACGTCGACGTGCGCGCCAACGACAGCGACCCCGATGGCAATCCGCTCACGGTGATCGCAGTCACGCAAGGTGCACAGGGCACGGTGCAGATCCTGCCCAACCAGCAGGTGCGCTACACCACGGGCAGCCTGATCCTGGGCCAGACGGACAGCTTCACCTACACGATCAGCGATGGACAGGGTGGCACGGCGACGGCGACTGTCACGATCACGAGTGTTGCGCTGGTCAACCAGCCGCCGATCGCGAACAACGATGCAGCCAACCTGCCGTTCCTCGTCAATGGCGCGTTTGTCGATATCAATGTGCTCGCCAACGATAGTGATCCAGACGGCAATCCGCTCACGGTCACGGCCGTCACCCAGGGAGCCTCGGGTACCGTGCAGATCATGCCCGGCAACCTGGTGCGCTACAGCTCGGGCAGCCTCGCGGTCGGCGCGACCGACAGCTTCACCTACACGATCAGCGATGGTCAGGGCGGTACCGCGACTGCGACCGTGACGATAACCGGCGTGGCGCCACTCAACCAGCCACCGATTGCGAACAACGATACGGCAACCTTGTTCGCGGTTGGAGCGGGGGGCGTTGCTGCCATCGATGTGCGTGCCAATGACGGTGATCCCGATGGAGATCCATTGACGGTGATTTCGTTCACGCAGGGCACCTACGGTACGGTGTCGCTCGACGCCAATCAGATCATTCAATATGCGACCACGACCTTGCCGGCAGGCACGTTCGACACCTTCACCTACACGATCAGCGATGGCAATGGCGGCACCGCGACGGCGACGGTGACCGTAGGCTGGTAGCGGACGTCAGGATCCACTGGCGACCCGCGCGGGTCGCCAGTGAAGCTGCAAAAGTGAGTGTGTCGTGTTCTGATTGGTGCGTCAGTTCGACGCGAAACCTGCAATCCAGCTGCGCTGCACCTGCAGATCACCGTCGAGTTCGACGAGATCGGCCATCCAGCCGGCTTCGATGCGACCGTGAGTGGCGCCGAGGCCGAGAAACTGTGCGGGCCAGGTCGAGGCCATGCGTGTGGCTTCATCGAGATCGACGCCGAGCCAGGCGATGCTGTTGCGCAGCGCACCGGCCATGTCGAGCGCCGAGCCGGCGAGCGAGCCTTGCTCGTTCTCGCAGCGCCCATTGCGGGTGATCACGCGCTGACCGGCCAGCATGAAGTCGCCATCGTCGGCACCGACCGGCGGCATCGCATCGGTGACGAGAATGAGCTTGCCATGCGCCTTGGCCGCACGCGCCACGCGCAGACTGGCCGGGTGGACATGATGACCATCGACGATGATGCCGACCCAGCTCGCGGCGTCCTCGAGCGCGGCGCCGACCATCCCGGGCGAACGTCCCTGCAGCGCTGACATCGCGTTGAACAGGTGGGTGAAACCGGATGCGCCGGCATCGAGCGCTGCGCGCGCCTGCTCGTAACTGGCATTGCTGTGACCGAGGCTGACGATCACGCCGCGTGCGCTGAAGGCGCGCACCAGATCCGGCGTAGCCTGTTCGGGTGCGAGCGTGAGCACGGTGCGGCCACCGCGCAGCGAGCACACCAGTTCGAATTCTTCGGTATCGGGCAGACGGAACCGCGCGGCATCGTGCGCACCGCGTTTGGCTGCGGCGATGTAAGGGCCTTCCAGATGGATGCCGAGCACGCCTGGCACGCCGTCATCGATCGCTGCCTGCACGGCGCCGATCGCGGCGCGCATCACGTCGATCTCGTCGCTGACCAAGGTCGGCAGGAAGCCGGTGGTGCCGAAGCGTCGATGTGCGGCACCGATGCGGCGGATGCTGTCGAGCGTCGGCGCGTCGTTGAACAGCACGCCGCCGCCGCCATTGACCTGCACGTCGATGAAGCCGGGCACCAGCACATTGCCCTTGAGGTCGTGGTGATGATCGGCAGCGGTGACGCGTGGATCATCGTGCGCGAGAATCGTGCTGATGCGCGCGCCCTCGATGAGCACCGCGCAATCGTCACGCCAGCCTGCATCGAGCAGGACGCGAGCATTGATCAGGGCTGTGCTCATCACACCGTTTCCGTGACCTTGCGCAGATGCGGTGGCAGGTCGGGATTGCGTCCGCGACGCACGGCCAGCGCATTGGCTGCATGATAGAACGCATGCACGGCCGCGATCGTTGCGCAGGCTGGATGCGTGGTTGCCGCAAAGGCGAGATCGCCCGGCGTCGCATCGGCGCGGGCCACATGTACATGCGCGCCGCGCACGCGGAAGGAATTGGCAACTTCGAGCGTGCTGGCGAGGGTGTCATCGGGCTGGGTGAAGAACAGGACCGGAAAGTCCCGCTCCACCAGCGCCATCGGGCCGTGCTGCACTTCGGCGGCACTGAAGGCTTCCGCGTGCAGGCCGCAGGTTTCCTTGAGCTTGAGCGCGGCTTCCTGCGCTGCCGACAGTCCCAGTCCACGACCCACCACGAACAGATTGCGCGCGTCGGCGAGATCATTGATGAGTGCCGACCAGTCGAAGTCATTGGCTGCGTCGAGTGTGCGCGGCAGGGCGCCGAGTGCGGCATCGAGTACCGCGTCGCCGCACCATTGCGCGACGAGATCGGCAATCGCGGCGAGCGAACACAAGTAACTCTTGGTGGCGGCGACACTGAGCTCGGGGCCGGCATGCAGCGGCAGCACGGTATCGGCAATTTCCGCCAGTGGCGAATCCACCACGTTGACCAGCGCGACCACGCGTGCACCCGAGCGTTTGGCGGCCGCGCACTGGCGCAGCAAATCGGGACTGCGGCCCGATTGCGAAATCGCCAGGAACAGCGCGTCGCTCATGTCCGGATGCGCGGCGTAAACCGAATGCACCGAGGGCGCCGCGGACGAGGTGGTCAGACCGAGCCGGGTCTCGATCAGGTACTTCGCATAGGTCGCCGCATTGTCGGAGCTGCCGCGCGCGGCGGTGGCGACGAAGCGCGGCGGCGTCGCACGCAGCGCCTGAACGAGCGCGGCAAGCGGTTTCGCATTGGCCGCGCGCTGGCGCGCGATCGCGACCGAGGTTTCGCCGATTTCGGCATGCATGCGGGTGGCGCGTGGGTCAGTGGGAATGGCGTTCATCGTCCGTGCTCGTGAGTTCGGCGACGAAGTCGTAGGCATCGCCGCGATAGAGGGATTGGGTGAACTCGACGACGCGACCGTCGTCGAGAAAGCCGCGGCGTTCGATCAAGAGCCCCGCGCTGCCGACCGCCACGCCAAGCAAGCGCGAGGAGTCGGCATCGAAGGCCACCGCGCGCAGGCGCTGCAAGGCACGGCGTGGACGCATGCCGCGTCGATCGAGTGTTTCATACAGCGACATCGCGACCGGTGTGCCTTCGGGCAGGGCGAATTCCGGCACCACGCTGCGTTCGATCGCGAGTGCCTCGTCGCCGCCGTAACGCAGCCGGCGCAGGCGCAACACGCGTGCGCCGGGTGCGAGATTGAGGGCCATGGCTTCTTCGGGCGTCACCTCGCCGCGTTCCTCGGCGAGAAGTTGCGTGCTCGGTGCCAGACCACGCGCGCGCAAGTCGTCGCTGAAACTGGTCAGGTGCGAAAACGACTTGATGATGCGTTCGCTGACGAAGGTGCCGGCACCATGACGTTGCACCAGTCGGCCATCGCTGACGAGGCCGGCGATGGCCTTGCGTACGGTGACCCGCGAGACGCCGTGCAGACGTGCAAGTTCGCGCTCGCCCTGCAGGGCCTGGCCGGGCGCGAGCGCACCGTTGTCGATCGCGTGCAGCAACTGTGCGCGCAGGCGTAGATAAGCCAGCGGCCGTTGGCGGGCGCTCTCGCGGGCACTGGGTCGGCGGGCAGTCGATGGCATACGGGTAACATACCACTAAAATACCATTGACATGTAAAGTAGCAATTTATCGTGTTTGAGGTATGCTACTGGTATCGTGAATTCAGAATCCGTGCCATGACCCCGCAAATCCCTCTGCCCGTATTCGATCTGGTGATCTTCGGCGGAACGGGGGATTTGGCGCTGCGCAAGCTGCTGCCCGCCTTGTTCCATCGCTTCATCGAAGGCCAGCTTCCTGCCGGTTCGCGTGTGTGCGGCATCGCGCGCGACCGCATCGATGATGCGGAATGGCGCGAGCGTGTTCGCGCTGCGCTCGCCCGCGCGAGCGATCCAGTCGATGCGCAAACTCTGGAGCGATTCCTTGCTGTGCTCGCCTACCGCGCACTCGATGTCGATGGCACGGCCGGCTGGGAGGATCTCGCCCAGTGGCTGCACAGCGGCGACGGTGGGCGTGTGCGCGTGTTTTATCTGGCCACCTCGCCGACCTTGTTTGCGGGCGCCTGCGACGGGCTGCGCACGCGCGGGCTCATCGAAGCGGATTCGCGCGTGGTGATCGAAAAGCCGATCGGCCGCGATCTCGATTCGGCGCGCGCGATCAACGAGGTGATCGGTCGCGCGTTCGAGGAGCGCAATACCTTCCGCATCGACCACTACCTCGGCAAGGAGACGGTACAGAACCTCATCGTGCTGCGCTTTGCCAACGCCCTGCTCGAACCCTTGTGGCGTGCCGAACACATCGACCATGTGCAGATCACGGTCGCCGAAACCATCGGCGTCGAACAGCGCGGCGCCTACTACGACAACGCCGGCGCTTCGCGCGACATGTTGCAGAATCACCTGCTGCAATTGCTGTGTCTGGTGGCGATGGAGCCGCCGGCCACCTTCGATGCCGATGCGATCCGCGACGAGAAGCTCAAGGTGCTCAATGCACTCACGCCGATCGATGCCCACAACGCGGCCCAGCACACCGTGCGCGGTCAATATCGCGAAGGCGTGCCGGCCAGTGCCGCCACCCGCGCCTACGCCGACGAGGTCGGCAAGGCCCACACGCGCACCGAAACTTTCGTCGCGCTCAAGGCCGAGGTGCGCAACTGGCGCTGGGCCGGTGTGCCGTTCTACCTGCGCACCGGCAAGCGTTTGCCCGAGCGTGTCTCCGAAATCGTGATCGCCTTCCGTCAGGTGCCGCATTCGATCTTCAACGGCGACGCCGGCGCGCTGGTGCCCAACAAGCTGGTGGTGCGCGTGCAGCCCGACGAAGGCATCAAGCTGTGGCTGATGATCAAGTACCCCGGTCCCGGCGGTTTGCGCCTGCGCCGCGTGCCGCTCGACATGAGCTTTGCCTCGACCTTCGGCGTGCGCCAGCCTGAAGCCTACGAACGCCTGCTGCTCGATGTGGTGCGCGGCAATCCAATGTTGTTCATGCGCCGCGACGAAGTCGAAGCGGCCTGGCGCTGGCTCGATCCGATCCTTGCGGCCTGGGAACGCGACGAGGCGCCGCCCAAGTCGTACCCCTCGGGCAGTTGGGGCCCGAACGCGTCGATTGCACTGATCGAGCGCGATGGTCGCACCTGGCATGAGGATGCGGCTTGAATCTGCCCACGCGCTGGCACGAATTCACCGAACCGGCAGCGCTTGCGCAAGCGCTCGCGGACGCGGTTGCGGCGGATCTGCGCGCCGCGCTCGAACGTCGCGGCTACGCATCGATCGCGCTGTCGGGCGGCAAGACACCGCGTCGGTTTCTTGAAATGCTCGCGCGCTGCGAACTCGATTGGTCGCGCGTCACGGTCACGCTGGCCGATGAGCGCTGGGTTGCCGCCGACGATCCGCGTTCGAATGAGCGCCTGCTGCGCGAGACGCTGTTGCAGGCCACGGGGGCGAAGTTCGTGCCGCTGTATCGTGCGGTGCCGGCGCCCGATGACGCGGTGGTCGATGTCGATGTCGAGATCGCGCTCATCGGTGCGCCATTCGACGTGATCGTGCTTGGCATGGGACTCGATGGCCATACCGCTTCGCTGTTTCCCGATGGCGACTGGCTCGCCGAAGCGCTCGACCCGCGCGGCAGTGCGCGCGTGGCGCCGATGCGCGCGCCGGGCGTGGATGAGCCGCGCATGACGCTCACCTTGCCGGTGCTGGTGCATGCACGTCACCTCTACCTGCACATCGAAGGCGTGGTCAAGCGCGGCGTGCTGGAGAGCGACGCCGTGGCGCGTGGCGCGGTGCCGATCGGTGCGCTGCTGGCGGCCCTGCGCGATCCGCTCGACGTGTTCTGGGCGCCCTGAAATCCGGAGTCTGCGATGTCCCTGCATCCCGTCATTGCCGAAATCACCACGCGCATCCGCGAACGCAGTCACGCCACGCGCGCGGCTTATCTGCAGCGCATCGATGAAGCGGTGAGTCGTGGCGTCTACCGCCATCGATTGGGCTGCAGCAATCTCGCCCATGCCTTTGCCGCGAGCGGCATCGACAAGAATGCGCTCAAGGGCACGGCGACGCCGAACATCGGCATCGTCACCGCCTACAACGACATGCTGTCGGCGCATCAGCCTTACGAGCCGTATCCCGAGCAGATCCGGCAGGCCGCGCGACTGGTCGGCGCGACTGCGCAGGTCGCCGGCGGCGTGCCGGCGATGTGCGATGGCATCACCCAGGGCCGCGCGGGCATGGAACTGTCGCTGTTCTCGCGCGAGGTGATCGCGATGGCGACCGCGATCGCGCTCTCGCATGACACCTACGATGCCGCGCTCATGCTCGGCATCTGCGACAAGATCGTGCCAGGATTGCTCACCGCAGCGTTGTCCTTCGGGCATCTGCCGACGATCTTCGTGCCTGCGGGGCCGATGCCGAGCGGTTTGCCCAACACCGAGAAAGCCAAGGTGCGCCAGCTCTACGCCGAAGGCAAGGCCACGCGCGCGGACTTGCTCGAAGCCGAAGCGGGCGCCTATCACGCGCCCGGCACCTGCACTTTCTACGGCACCGCCAACTCCAACCAGATGCTGATGGAGATCATGGGCCTGCATCTGCCCGGCGCGAGTTTCGTCACGCCCAACACGCCGCTGCGTGATGCGCTCACGCGCGCTGCGGTGTTTCGTGCGCGCCAGATCATCGCCTGCGAAACGCAGTTCACGCCGATCGGCCATCTGCTCGACGAACGCAGCATCGTCAATGGCGTGATCGGCCTGCATGCGACCGGCGGCTCGACCAATCACCTGCTGCATCTGGTGGCGATTGCACGTGCTGCCGGCATCACGCTCACGCTCGACGATTTCCAGGCGCTGTCACACGTGGTACCGCTGCTGGCGCGCGTCTATCCCAATGGCAGTGCCGACGTGAACCAGTTCCATCAGGCCGGTGGCATGCCGTTCCTGATCGGCAGCCTGCTCGATGCCGGCCTGCTGCACGGCGATGTGCGCACGGTGTGGGGCGAGGGTCTTGCGCCGTATCGACGCATGCCGACTCTCGATCCGAGCGGCAAGCTGGTCTGGAACGAAGTCGTCGCCAGTGCTGACGAAGAGGTCCTGCGGTCGGTGAGCGCTCCGTTCAGCGCCGACGGCGGGCTGCGCGTGCTCGATGGCAACCTCGGTCGCGCGGTGATCAAGGTCTCGTCGATGCCGATCGATCGCCGGATCATCCAGGCGCCGGCGCGCGTGTTCGCTGCGCAGGAAGAAGTGCTCGCTGCCTTCGATCGTGGCGAATTGTCGCGCGATGTCGTCGTGGTCGTGCGCTTCCAGGGCCCCAAGGCCAATGGCATGCCCGAATTGCACAAGCTCACGCCGCCGCTGTCGGTATTGCAGGCACGCGGCCATCGCGTTGCGCTGGTCACCGATGGACGCATGTCGGGTGCTTCGGGCAAGGTACCCGCCGCGATCCATGTCGCACCCGAGGCTGCGGCCGGCGGCGCGCTGGCGAAGCTGCGCGATGGCGACATCCTGCGTCTGGACTGCGATGCGGGCACACTCGAAGCTCTGGTCGATGCGGCGCAATGGGCAGCGCGCGCGTCGGCTCACGGTGATCTGGACAGTCATCACTTCGGCATGGGGCGCGAGTTGTTCGCGGCGTTGCGCAATGCAGTCGGCGCAGCCGATGCGGGCGCGACGATCTTTGCCACCACCGACAGCAGCCATTGAGGTCATCGATGAGCGCGATGGATACACGCCAGCAGCAAGTCGCCCGCATTCTCGCGATCGCGCCGGTGATTGCCGTCGTCGTGATCGACGACATCGCTCACGCCGTGCCGATGGCGCGTGCCTTGGTCGCCGGCGGCATCCGCGCGATCGAAGTCACGCTGCGCACGCCGGTGGCACTGGCTGCGGTCGGCGCAATTGCGGCTGAAGTCGAAGGCGCGGTGACTGGCGTCGGCACCGTGCTCGATGCCGCGCAACTCGAATCGGCGCGACGCGCCGGTGCGCATTTCGCGGTTTCACCGGGCAGTACGCCGCGCCTGCTTGATGCAGCCGAGCAGAGTCCATTGCCCTTGTTGCCGGGCGCGGCCACGGCCAGCGAAGCGATGGCCCTGCTCGAGCGGGGCTATCGACATCTGAAGTTCTTTCCCGCGGTGCCCGCGGGCGGCGCGAAATTGCTGGCTGCCTGGGCCGGCCCGCTGCCGCAACTGCGCTTCTGTCCGACCGGCGGCATCAGTGCTGCGAGCGCGGGTGAATTTCTCGCGCTCGGCAATGTGGCCTGCGTCGGCGGTTCCTGGCTGACGCCCAAGGACAGGCTCGCTGCCGGTGACTGGCAGGCCATCGAGCAGCTTGCCCGTGCGGCCGCGCAGCTGCGCGGCTGAGTTCAGTCGGTGACTGGCAAGCGCGCGCGCGCGGTGGAATCGCGGATCACCAGTTGCGGCGTGAATCCCTCGTTGGCCGCATACGCTGCAGCGACTGCATCTCCCGCGGGTCGCAACTCGGCGATCAGACGCAGCGCCGCGCGTCGTGCGAATTCCTCGGTGTTTTGCTTGGCCGTGGTCAATGCCGGCCAGGATTGCTTGGAGAACGGGCTGTCCTCGAAGCCGGCGATCGAGAGGTCATAGGGCACGTCGATGCCACCGGCCTTGGCCGCCGCGAGCACGCCGGCGGCGATTTCATCGTTGGAGCCGAAGATCGCGGTCGGTCGATCGCGCAGCGCGAGCAGGCGTCGTGCGCCACGGAAGCCATCGTCGAAGGAATAGTCGCCGGGAATCACCAGCTTCTTGTCGAGCGCGATGCCATAGTCCTTGAGTGCATCCTCGTAGCCCTTGTAGCGCTCGGGACTGGAGCGGTGCGAAGCGCCGCCCCACAGAAAGCCGATGCGCTGATGGCCGAGCTGGATCAGGTGTTCGGTGATTTCGTAGGCCGCGTCGCGGTCGTCGACGAACACGCAAGGGTAGCCGTCGGCCGGGTCCTCGGCCGCCGAGAGCATGCGCACGAAGGGCACCTTGTTGGCGGCGAGGAAGCGGATCAGCTCCATGCGTTCGGACATCGGTGGCGCCAACACGAGTCCGGCCAGGCGCGAGCGGCGCACCAGGTCGCGCAGCTCCTCGGCCAGGTGCGGGGAATTGGAATCGCAAGGATGGATCTGCAGGCCGAACCCTTGTTCGCGACAGGCCGACAACACGCCGTTCTGCACGCTGATCACGTAGTAGGCGTTGGGATTGTCGTAGACCACACCCAGTGCATACGAGGTCGCGCTGCGCAGGCTGCGCGCCGACAGATCGGGCTGATAACCGAGCGCGTCGATCGCTTGCAGCACGCGCTCGCGCGTGGGGCCGCGAACCGAGGCCTCATTGTTGATCACGCGCGATACGGTCTTGAGCGATACCTTCGCGCGTTGCGCGACATCGCGGATCGTCGGTGCCTTCACGTCAGAAATTTCAGGGGGCAATGGTTGATCGTAGTGGGTGCCTGCATCGGCTGGCTAGACTGACTTCTGGCCAGCTCGGTAGCCGCGCACGGCGAAATAGAGAATGTACAAATAGCAGGGTGTCATGAGCGCCGCAAACACCAGCTGGAAGTCATGTTCCTTGCTCAGGATCGCGAAGGCCTGCGGAATGATCGCGCCACCGGCAATGCCCATGATCAGGAGCGCCGAGCCGGTTTCGGTGAGACGACCCAGTCCCTTGATCGCCAGCGGAAAGATTGCCGGCCACATCATCGCGTTGGCGAAGCCGAGTGCAGCAACGAAGCCGACCGACACGTAGCCATGCGTGAGGTAGGCGCACAGCACGAACACGATGCCGAGTAGGGCGGAGAAGGCGAGGTAGCGTTGTTGCGAAACGACGCGCGGGATCAGCACCAGGCCGCTGACGTAGCCAACCAGCATCGCGAACAAGGTGTATGCGGTGAACAGCTTGGTCTGATCGGGTGGCAGACCAAAACCGCGACCATAGGTGCCGATTGCATCGCCGGCCATCACCTCGACGCCGACATACGTGAAGATGCAGAGCACGCCGAGCCACAGGTGCGGGAAGGCGAACACGCCTCGGCCTGCATTGCCGCCGGAGGTCGCGTTGGCTTGCGCCGACTGGACTTCGGGCAGCGGTGAGCGCGCGATCCATACGCCGAGCGCGGCCAGCGCGGCCGCCATGCCGAGATAGGGCAGGTGAACGCGGGCAGCGAAAGCATCGAGCAAGGCAGTGCGCGTGGTGGCGTCGGCAGCGTCGACCTGCGTCTTCAGATCGCCCAGACCATGCATCACCAGCGCACCGATCACGAACGGCGCCAGCATGCCGGCCACCTTGTTGCAGATGCCCATGAAGGCGATGCGTTGCGCCGCGCTTTCGATCGGTCCGAGGATGCTGATGTAGGGATTGGCAGCGGTCTGCAACAAGGCCAGTCCGCCACCGATCACGAACAGACCCGCGAGTGCGCCCGGATACCAGCGCTGCACGGAAAACTGTCCGAACGCGAGTGCGCCCAACGCCATCACGAAGAGGCCGATCGCCATGCCGCGTTTCATGCCCGTAGCGCGCAGGATCGCTGCCGACGGCAAAGCGAGGAAGAAGTAGGAGAAATAGAACGCTCCGAGCACGAAGAAGGCATTGACCGTGTCGAGCTCGAAGGCGAGTTCGACGAACTGGATCAATGGGCCGTTCATCCAGGTGACGAAGCCGAAGATGAAGAACAGCAAGCCGATGATCAGCATCGGCGTGTGCTTGCCGGGCGTGTTGGCAATCGCAGCGGACATTCGCTTCCCCTCGCATGGATGGCAGGAGCGCACCATTGGCGCGCCGTTCAACGGTCGAATCTTGCGGCGCGTACCTGCGCCCCCTCGGAACAACGTGATCGGATGGTCGCGGATGCTGCGACAAGCCCGTCGATCTTTGCATCTGGCGGCGGGTCGTGCCGCCCTGATGGATCCCCTCGACTGCATTCTGGAAGCCAGGAGACCAACGTTGTCATTTGCTTGGCGTTCCAAGCCATGCCACGAAAAACACCTAATTACAAAGTGTTATATCAATTCCATGTCGGATCGCCAGGCCGCCGCACTGTATCTGGATGGCCATATGAAATCATTTTGCAGTGCGGATTGACAACGTTGTCAGAAGCTCTGACACTCGCCCGGCCAAACTGTGCAGGGTCGAGGGGCGCGTGAGCAGCAGTCGCTATCCAATTGCTTCGCCGATGACAGGAGAGGTGTTGATTGCTGCCGATGTCGGTGGCACGCATGCGCGCATCGCCTCGATCGTGCCGGCGACCGAAGGCGGCAAGGCGGCATTCGCGATCGGTGACTACTGCAAGTACGCCTGTGCCGACTATCCGAGTCTGGGCGCGATCATCGGTGCCTTCCGCAGCAGCCATGCGAATTCACCGTCGAGTTCGGTGGCGCTCGCGATCGCCGGTTTCGTAGTCGACGATGCGGTGGTCAATCGCAACTTGCCGTGGTCGGTGTCGATCTCGGGGCTGCGACATGATCTGGGTCTGCGCGAGCTCGCCGTGGTCAATGACTTCAAGGCGGTGGCCTACGCAGTCGGCCATATCGGCAACGACGAGTCCACGCTGCTGTGCGGTCCCGCGCAGCGTCAGGCCGGTCCCTTGCTGGTGGTCGGGCCCGGTACTGGCCTGGGCGGCGCGGTGCACATTCCGCATGGCGATCATCCGGTGATTCTCGCCACGGAGTTGGGTCAGGCCACGCTCGCCGCCACCAGCGAAGCCGAATTCGCAGTCCTCGCCGAATTGCGCAAGCGCCATCCGCGCGTGCTCATCGAGCAGGTGCTGTCCGGCACCGGCTTGGTCAATCTCGACGTTGCCGTGCGCGCTCTGCGCGGCGCGCCGGCGATTTCAAGGTCGGCCGCGCAGATCAGCGCGGCCGCGCGCGATGGCAGTGATCCGATTGCTGTCGAGACGGTGGAAATCTTCTGCGCCTGGTTCGGCGCGCTGCTTGGCGATCTGGCGATGATGTATGGCGCGCAAGGCGGTATCTACATCGCCGGCGGCGTGCTGCCGCAGATGCGCGACCTGCTCGTGCGCAGCCGTTTCGTCGAACGCTTCCTCGACAAGGGCGAGATGCACGAGGCGCTCACGCGCATTCCGGTGCGTCTGGTCGATCACGCGCAACTCGGTGTGATCGGCGCAGCCAGTTGGTATTTCGATCGCAGTTTTGAAAGCCACCGCGCGGCTGGCGCGGAAGCGCCCACACGAAGTGCGCGTTAGCCGTCATCAGGGATCTGCAACCTGCCGCGCGCGCATCGAACGCATGTCGGCCAAGACTGGAGAAGGGGAACACCATGACCATGAAGAGATCGATGTTGTCGGCGAGCATCATCGCCGTGATCGCCCTTGCCGGGACGGCCAACGCAGCCGATCCCGCAGCGGCGCCCGCTGTTGCCGCGCCGGATGCGGCGGCCAGTGCCGATGCCCAGGACAGCAAGCCTCAGGGCACGCCCGAGGAGATGGAAACCATCGTCGTCCACGGCATCCGCGAAAGTCTCAAGAAGTCGCTGGATGACAAGCGCGCGTCCGGCGTGCACGTCGATGTCGTCACCGCCGAAGACATCGGCAAGATGCCCGACAAGAACGTCGCCGACTCGCTGATGCGCGTCGCCGGCGTCACCACCAGTTCGGCCAGCGCCAACGAAGGCGGCTTCGACGAGAACGATCGCGTCTCGATGCGCGGCACCAATCCGAGCCTGACCCAGACCCTGATCAACGGACACATGGTCTCCTCGGGCGACTGGTTCGTGCTCAACCAGACGGGAACCGTTGGCCGCAGCGTGACCTACACCCTGCTGCCGTCGGAACTGGTCAGCAAGATTGTCGTGCACAAGACCGCCGAGGCCAGCGACATAGAAGGAGGCGTCGCCGGTTCGATCGACATCCAGACGCGCAAGCCCCTCGAGTTCAAGAACCCGTTCACGGTGTCGGCGAACCTTGGCGCCGTTTACGCGCAGAAGCCCGGCAAGACCGACCCGCAGTTCAGTGGCCTGATCAACTGGACCAACGACGACAAGACTTTCGGCGTGATGGGACAGATCTTCCGTGAAGAGCGTCACCTGCGCCGTGACGGTCAGGAATTGCTCGGTTACGAGCAGATCGCGCCGGGCAGCGCGGTCGCTCTGGCGAACCCCGATCTTGCCAATGTCTGGTATCCGAAGATGATCGGTTCGGCGATGTTCGAGCAGGAGCGCAAGCGCACCGGCGGCCTCATTGATGTGCAATGGGCGCCGAGCGAAAACCTCAGCTTCGACCTCAATGCCTTCTCGTCGAAGATGGATGCGCCCAACTACAACCGCAACTACCTCGAGTGGCTCACGCACTTCGTCAACCTTGGTGCGGGCCAGGGGCCTGACGCGGGTTATGTCGTGCGAGACGGCACCCTCGTCTCGGCCAATTTCACTGGTGTGCCGGGCACGGTGTATGGCGTGTACGACATGATCTCGCGTCCCGATGCGAGCTCGAGCTCCAACTACGTCAATTTCGATGCCCACTGGCGCGCCACCGATGCGCTGAGCTTCAACGCCAAATTCGGCATCACCCGCGGCAATGGCCGTACGCCGACGCAGGACGTCGCCGAGTGGAACCTCGGCACGGGCATGGGCGCGGGCTACACCTTGCGCGGCGTCGATACGCCAGCGTTGTGGAATCTCGGCGCGACCAATACCGGCGCACCGGGCGACACGCCGCTGGGCTGGATCTTCGGTGACCAGAACATCAACGTGCGTGACAAGGAACGCTGGGCTCAGCTCGACGGCATCTTCGACGTCGGCGTCGGCGTGTTCAGTGATATCAAGTTCGGTGTGCGCTGGTCCAAGCACGAGCGTTCATCGGCCGGCGTCGTTGGTCAGGGCCCCAAGTGCGCCGATGGCACGGCTGCGGGCGAACCGTTCAACTGGGGCGCGCAGTACTACTGCACGGACCCGTCGATCTCGCCGTTCAATCCCTCCAACTTCCCGGTCGGCTACCAGAACTATCCGGGCAACTTCGGCGAGGGTCTCGGCAGCGGCTTCCCGCGCAATATCTGGTACTACTCGCCCGAGCAACTGGCGGCCTACAACCGTCGCTTCTCCACCCGCGTGCCGGGTGCGCGTGACGACTGGAACTCCAACTATGCGCTGGCCGAAAAGAATGGCGCGGCCTTCGTGCAGTTGGATTTCGACGGCGAGCGCTGGGGCGGCAACGTCGGCCTGCGCTTCGTGCGCACCGACGAGCATGTCGTCGCCAATGTCGCGGTCGATGCCGCCACTCCGGGCGCGATCACGGTGTCGGCCTTCGGCCCCTATCGGCCGACGACCTTCAACAACCAGTACAACGACGTACTGCCGAGCGGCAACCTGAAGTTCAACCTGACGGATGACTTGCTGTTGCGCCTGGCCGCTTCGCGCACGATGACCCGCCCCGACTACTCGGCGCTCGCCGGCGCGATCTCGCTGAGTCCGCCTTCAGCACCTGGCGGTACCGGCTCGGGCAGTGGCAGCAATCCCAACCTCAAGCCGATCCGCTCGAACAACCTCGATGCCTCACTGGAGTGGTACTTCGCGCCGCGTTCGGTGGTGTCGGCCAGCGTCTTCTACATGGACCTGACCAGCTACGTCGGTCTGGGTCAGGTGACGCAGTCCTACATGACCTACAGCAACACCTATCCGCAAGGATTCCTCGCGCCTTACGTGCTCACGGTGCCGATCAACAGCAGCGGTACGGTCAAGGGCTTCGAGCTTGCCTATGAGCAGCCGATCCTCGACAACTTCGGCATTGCGCTCAACTACACCTATGCCGATGGCAAGGAAGACAACGGCAGTCCGCTGGTGGGTACCTCGAAGAACACTTACAACGTGAGTGCCTACTACGAGGACGAGCACTTCAATGCGCGCGTTTCCTACACCTACCGTTCCTCGTTCTTCAGCGGCCTGGATCGTTCGACTGCGTTCTATCAGGACAGCGTGGGCAACCTCGCGGCGTCGCTCGGTTACAAGTTCGACGAGCACTGGAGCGTCTCGCTTGATGCCTTGAACCTCAACAATCCCAAGCTGCGCTACTTCGCGCTCAGCCGGAACCAGCCGCGTTCGATGTATGAAAGCGGTCGCCAGTTCTATCTGAACGTGCACCTGAACTACTGACCCCCCAGAACAGCACGGCGGCGCTACCCCCCCCCAGCGGGCGCCGACCGTGCGTTGACTCCCCAGCGTCATTGGCGGGCCATCAGGATCGATGGCCCGATTTTTTTGAGGTGCCGCCATGCGCTTGATCGCGATCCCCTTGTTGCTCGGCGTCTTGCTGGTGGGCGCTTGCGTCAACCCGGAGCAGCGCAGCGCTGTGGTTCCGGCACCGGCGGCTACAACCCTGTCCTTGATTCCGATGCCGGCCAATCTGGAAACCGGGTCAGGCCACTTCACGCTTCGATCGGGAAGTTCGATCCTCGTGCGCAGCGAGGATCCGGCGGTGATGAAGATTGCCGAGGATTTCGCCCTGCGTCTGCAGCGCACGCGCGGCCTGCGTCTGGATCTGGTGCGCACGGCAAAAGGGGCAGCGATCGTGTTCGATCTCGCCCCCGATGGCACTGACACTGAGTCCGAGGCCTATCGTCTCGATGTGGCGGGCAATGGCATCCGCCTGTCTGCGAGCACGCCCGCTGGTCTGTCACGTGGCGCCGCCACCTTGTGGCAACTGCTGAGCGCACAGACCGGGCAAACGAATTCGATCGAACTCGCGGCGATCCACATCGAAGATGCGCCACGATTTCGCTGGCGCGGCGCGATGCTCGACTCGGCGCGGCATTTCCAGCCGCCTGCCTTCGTCAAGCGCTTCATCGACGAACTTGCCCTGCTCAAGTTCAACACCTTGCACTGGCACCTGACCGACGATCAGGGCTGGCGCATCCAGATTCGGCGTTATCCGCGCCTCACCGACGTCGGTGCCTGGCGTCACGCCGCGGGCGCGCCGGATACCGACCCTGCGGGCAATCCGCTGCGTTATGGCGGCTTTTACAGCCAGGACGAAATCCGCGACATCGTTGCCTATGCGGCTGCGCGCAACATCACCATCGTTCCCGAAATCGACATGCCCGGTCACATGCAGGCCGCGATTGCCGCCTATCCGGAACTGGGCTCGCTCGGCAACACGCCGGTGGTTTCGCCCGACTGGGGCGTGCATGCGTACCTGCTCAATGCCGACGAGAGCACGATCCATTTCATGCAGAACGTGCTCGACGAAGTGATGGAATTGTTTCCCTCGCCGTGGATACACATCGGCGGTGACGAGGCGATCAAGGACCAATGGCAGGCATCGCCGCGTGTGCAGGCGCGTTTGAAGGAACTCGGCCTGAAAGACGAGAATGCATTGCAAGGCTGGTTCATTGCGCGCATGAGCCAGTATCTCGAGGCGCATGGACGCAAGCTCATCGGTTGGGACGAAATCCTCGACAGCGAGGTGCCCGCCGATGCGGTGGTGATGTCCTGGCGCGGCAACGAAGGCGGCATCAAGGCGGCCAAGGCCGGGCACGATGTGGTGATGTCGCCCTCGCCCGATCTGTATCTCAATCATCTGCAGAGCGACCTGCCCGACGAGCAGGGCGGGCGCCTGGAAGTGCGCAGTCTTGCCGACACCTATGCCTTCAATCCACTGCCGGCAGCGCTCGATGCCAAGGCCGCCGCGCATATCCTCGGCGCTCAGGCCAATTTCTGGACCGAACACATGCCCGCGCCGGCCAATGTCGAAAACGCGGCGTTTCCGCGTCTGGCGGCACTCGCCGAAGTCTTGTGGTCGCCACCCGCCAAGCAGGACTGGAACGGATTTCTCGCTCGCATGCCCGCGCAATACCGTCGCTGGGATGCCGATGGCGTCCGCGCCTCGCGCACGGCCTTCGAAGTCCGCGCCCAATTTGCGCTGGCAATCAAGGCCGATGCCTATCGCGTGACGCTGAGCGATCAGACCCAGGTGCCGATCCATTACACGCTCGACGGGTCGGTGCCCGATGCGCATTCACTGCTCTATCGCAGCGAACTGACGGTGGTCAGCGGAACACAACTGCACGCCGCGGCCTTCGTCGGCAATGAGCGTATCGGCGAAGTGCTCAGTCTCAAGGTCGACCGTGCCGCGCTGCAGGAAAAATACAGCGCCGATCTGAAACAGTGCGCGGGCAAGGTGATCCTGCGTCTGGCCGACCCGGGTGCAGCGGGGAAATCCAGTGGTTTTCGCACGGTCGACATCTTCGATCCATGCTGGATCTGGCCTGCGGCGACGCTCGATGGCGTGCGCTCGATTGCGGTCGATGCGACCCGTCTGCCCTACAACTTCCAGCTCGCTCACGATGTCGGTCAGATCGTGCCGCGACCCAAGCCGCAAGCGGCGAACGGCGAACTCATCGTCAGCCGCGATGGCTGTGCTGGCGCAACGGTGGCAACGATCGCCTTGCCGGACAAGGTCGGCACGGATGGCATCGTGCACCTGCGCGCACCGCTTGCAGTGACGGGCGCACACGATCTGTGTCTGCGCTTCAGCGGCAAGGGGCCCGATCCGCTGTGGGCGATCGACCGCGTGCGTCTGCTGGATGAGTGACCGACTGCATCTGGGCGCGCCGCTTGCCGGCCCCGCGCATGCAGCCTTGACTCACAGGCATTCCAGCGCTGCGACCGATTTCATCAATCGTGGGCCAAGGTAAGCCTGCGAGCCACAGGGCAAAAGGCCGGCATCGAGGAAACGCGCGCGGTACCAGGCCGGACTGCGGCGGATGAAGCCGTCGAGGTCGCCATCGGGGCGATCGGCGCTGGTGAACACTTCGATGAAGGCCATGCCGTCGAGCAGTTCGGAGAATCCCGACAGGCCACGCCGCAATTCGGCGGCAGGCACGTAATGCAGTATGTCGCTGCAGACGATGAGGTCGAATCGTTCATCGAAACGCAGCTGCGCAAGCTCGCCGAAG
Source organism: Lysobacterales bacterium (assembly GCA_002632325.1). Lineage (GTDB taxonomy): Bacteria > Pseudomonadota > Gammaproteobacteria > Xanthomonadales > Rhodanobacteraceae > Dokdonella_A. The sequence continues at coordinate 127,081 of NSJK01000010.1, forward strand.
CGGGCGAGGCCGATGTTGCGGCTGCGACCGAAGCGCTGCACCACGTATTCGCTGGAATCCAGACCGCGGTAGTGCAGCTCCGGGCGCAGGCGCAGCAGGGGCGCGCGCCAAGGCGCCTCTCCGCAGCCGACATCGAGCACGCTGCGCAAGGGGCGCGCGAGATAGAACTCGGCCAGATGCACCACCATCGCGACCTTGCGCGCGAGCTGCGCACGCGAACCGACGCGGTGCTGGTCGCTGCGATACCACTTGTCGAAGTAGTGCCGGTCGTAACGTTTGCTCATCGGTTCCCTGGTTGTCGGAGGAGCGGCACGGCGCAAGTCATCCAGCACGTGCGGGCATCAGGGGCCGAGCGCGAACGGGCACAGGTGGTTCCAGATCTCGCCGAGCTGGGCGACGGTGTAGGTATGGCCGCCACTGAACAGCGTGTAGTGGAGAGTGCGGTTGGGCACCCAGCCATGGGCTGCGAAGCGCGCTGCATCGCCGGCGGCGGTGTAGGGCGGGTTGGCCAGCGGATCGTTGTTGCCAAGGTGGATGTCGACCGGGATCTTCGGCTGCGCACCTGTGAGCAGTGCGGCGCAAGTGGGTGGGTACGAGCCATCGTCGGTGCAGGCATAGGCTTCGAGCGAGCCCGCGCTGACGCCATAGGCCGCAAAGAAGTCGGTGTGGTTGAGCGCCAGATCGTGACCGTAATGCGCGCCGGCGGAAAAGCCCCACAGATAGATGCGGCTTTGCTCGATGTTGTAATGCGCGATGGCATCGTCGAGGGCGGTGGAAATTTCCGCGCCATCGCCTGGAGCACCCCAGCCGCTCGCATTCGGATTGGAGCCGGCATTGCCCACCGGCGCGATCACGATGAAGCCCGCGCTGTCAGCCCAGCTTGCCCAGTTGTTGCGGATCTGCTGCGCGGCGGCCTCGCGCGCGGGTTGGCTGTTCGCGCTGGTGCCGCGCAGGGCCAACAGCAGCGGCCAGGGCTGCGCTGGAGCGTAGCTGCCCGGAACGTGGAGGTAGTAACTGCGGCTGCCCAGGCTGGGCACGTTGATCGTGCGCGTGATGTTGCCCGGATAGAGCCCCCCACTGCCGTTGGAGGGCGCCGACGGGATCGGCACTGCGTTCTGGAAACCATCGGCGAACAGTGGATCGGACTGCGGACATGCCGATGCGGGCAGCACCACGGTCTGCGCCGCGGAGGCTGGCACGACGAGGCCGAACGCGAGCAGGGCCGACCACGCGACCCGCGTGGGAACACGCCTTGCAGACTGATCCGACCTCATCGCTTCCAGGTGCTCCGGAACTTCTGTGGATGGCCTTCGCCCGGTGCCGACCATACGCCACCGTTTGCGGCAGCGCACGATGGTCAGTCCGGTAAAGATGACGTTAATATCACGGCTGATCAATCCATTTCCACGCAGATTTTCTGCCCAAGGAGCCGTCGTCATGCAGCACACCCCATTCCGTTTCCGAGTCAGTCCCGCGCTGGCCGCCCTGCCGTTTGCGGTGGCGCTGGCGATGATGACGGGCACTGCTCAGGCGGCCGGTTTCCAGCTTGCGGAAAACGATGCGATTGCCCTGGGTCGTGCCTATGCAGGCGGAGCCTCGGCGCCGGGTGACTGCTCGATGGTGGTCAACAATCCGGCAGCGATGAGCCAGTTCAATGTGTCGTGCCTGCAGGCCGACGTGACTGCAATCCAGTTCAGCACCCAGTTCCACGGCAGCGGTACCGATCTCCTCGGGCGTCCGCTGACCGGTGGCGACGGCGGCAACGGTGGCGCCGTGATCCCGGTGCCGGCTGCCTACTACGTCCGGCCAATCAACGACCAGTTCGTTATCGGCGCCGCCATGACCGTGCCCTACGGCTTCCAGACCGAGTACAACGACCGCTGGATGGGCCGTTATCTCGCCCAGACCACCAAACTGCAGTCGCCGGCAATCACCGTGGCTGGCTCGTGGAAGGCTTCGGATGAGTTCTCGCTCGGCCTGAGCCTGGTCATCCAGCGCACCAGCGTGACGCTGGGCCAGGCGGTCAATCTCGGCACCATCCTCGCCCAGCCGACCAATGGGGCCTGGCTGCCGCAGGAAGCCGATGCCCGCGCCCAGCTCAAGGGCAGCGACTGGGGCTTCGGTTGGGGCTTGGGCCTGCTGTGGAAGCCGACCGACAATGATCGCATCGGCTTCAATTTCCGCTCGCAGATCGACCACACGATCGATGGCAAGGCGACCTTCGAAGTGCCGTCGAACCTGTTGCCTTACTTCAACGGCGCCTTCGTCAATACCGATGGCGTGGCCGACTTCAACACGCCGGCCTATGCACGCGTGAGCTGGTGGCACACGGCCAACGATCGTCTGAGTTTTGGTGCCGACGTCGGCTACACGCACTGGTCGAGTTTTGACAAGCTCGTGGTCAATTACGCCAATCCGGCGCAGGCGGCCTACAACCGCCCGACGATCTTCGGTTTCGAGGACACCTGGTTCGTCTCGGTCGGTGCCGATTATCGCCTCAACGACAAGTGGACCCTGCGCGGCGGCGTTGCCTATGACCAGACGCCTACGGTCGACGAGCATCGTGATCCGCGCGTGCCCGATGGCTCACGCAAGTGGATCGCCTTCGGCGCCGACTATGCCTACAGCGATACCATGCGGTTCAGCGTCGGTTTCGCGCACTTGTTCGTTGACGATGGCGTGATCAATGACACCTCGTCGACCTACGACACCCTCGTCGGTCATTTCGAGAGCTACGGCAACCTGCTCGGCTTCTCCGGCCAGATTACCTTCTGATCGACGAGACGTACCATTTGGGGAGGGAGGTGGCGGGCACCCATGCGGTGCCCGTTGCTTTTTGCGTGCCGCCAGTCCATGGCGCCGGTGCATTGTGGGCGCGCAGCTTCAGTCGTCGAAGCCATCGACGAACAGGATGTCCCAGGTCTGGTTCTCGTAGGGCCCGGGGTCCATCGCGTCAAAGCGCGTGCGCAGCTTGGCATCGAGATCGAGCATGCTGAGGGGATAGTACGGAATCGTCGCCAGGGCCTGATTGATGAACGGCGAATCGTTGCGCAGGCGGAAATTTCCGTTGGTCGCGTCGACGAAGGCGGGATCGCCCGCGAGTGCACGGGTCGCCGTGAGCGGCAGGTTGCCGCTGAGCGTGCCAATCAGGCTGGAGTCGGCGCTCGCGCTGCCATTGCCCAGGCCGATGTTCGCCATGCCTTCGATGTTGAGATCGGAGATCGCGTTGTCGAAGAACAGGCTGTTGAGCACGTCCAGATGCACCCCGGCCGGCAGGCCGACGCCAACGCCGCAGCCGCGGGTGCCATTGCCCGCGCAGCGGCCGCGCACGAAGCTGCTGTTGGCGATGACCACCGGATGGGCAAGGTTCTCCAACGTGGAGACGACCGTGATGGCGGCGTGGCCGTAGGCCGTGGTTGGCGCCTGGTTGTCGTCGAACAGGCTGTTGGCGATGCGTGCCAGGCCGTTTTTTGCATAGAGGTTGGCGCCGCCGCCGAAATAGCCCTTGCTGGCGGCAACGATCACGTTCTCCAGCCACAGTTCGGTATAGCCATCCGAGAACGATGACATGTCGACGCCGCCGCCCCGCACGAACGTCGCGGAATCCCCGTAGCCATTGGCGATGCTGAGGTTCATGACGCCCAGGCGCGCGCTCGTCGTGGTTCCGGCGGGGGGCAGCAAGGTGATTCTCAACACCTGGTTCTGGCCCGCGCCGTCGAGAATCGTGCGTGAGGCGTCCATGCGCATCTGCGCACAGTCGTTGCCATCGACGGTGTAGTAGCCGCCGACGATGAACAGCCAGCCGGTGGTCTGTGCGGTGTAGGTGAAGGTGCCTTTGTAGGTGGTGTAGACGCCTTCCCGGATCTTGATCTCGTCGTCGCCCGGTGAAGCAGCCGCTGCGGTGAGTGCCTGCTGCAGCTCGGTGTGGTTGCGCACGCAGTACGTCGCCGCCTGTGCGAGGCCGGACAGGGCGACGCACAGGATCGCGGCGATGCGAAGGATCGCGGTTTGAAGGCAAGACATGGGTGACTCCTGGAGGAAGATCTCCCATCCCGATATGCAAAAGGGTAACGGAAATCCCAATCGGAACCATCGAGATCGATTGCTCGCTGGCAATCAACCGTGCATGGAACGCATGCGAAGACGGCCCGCGAGGGGCCGTTTCAGTCGATCCGGGCCCTGTCCGCGACGCGGACAGGGCGATGCTTGTTCATTCGCCGAGCGTGAGCAGGGAGGCGTTGCCGCCGGCCGCAGTGGTGTTGACCGTGAGCGTGCGCTCGGTGGCGAAACGAAGCAGATAGTGCGGACCGCCGGCCTTGGGGCCGGTGCCCGACAGACCTTCGCCGCCGAACGGCTGCACGCCGACCACCGCGCCAATCTGGTTGCGGTTGACGTAGCAGTTGCCAACCTTGGCGCGCTTGGCGATGTGGGAAACCGTATCGTCGATGCGGCTGTGCACGCCGAGCGTGAGGCCGAAACCGGTGCCGTTGATCGCATCGATCACGCCGTCGAGGTCGCTCGCCTTCCAGCGCAGCACGTGTAGCACCGGGCCGAACACTTCGCCGGTGAGCAGCGACAGCGAAGGGATTTCATAGGCGCGCGGCGCGAAGAAGGTGCCATGGTCGCTGCCATCGGCGAGCTTGGCGATATTGATCGGTTTGGCTTCCCTGTCCATGCGTTCGGCATGTTCGACGAGGAACTTGCGCGAGGGTTCGTCGATGACCGGGCCGACGTCGGTGGAGAGCTTGGCCGGATCACCGACCACGAGCTCGTCCATTGCACCCTTGAGCATGCCGATCACCTTGTCGGCGATGTCTTCCTGCACGAACAGCACGCGCGCGGCCGAGCAGCGCTGGCCGGCCGAGTCGAAGGCCGAGGCGAGCACGTCCTTGACCAACTGCTCGGGCAGCGCCGAGGAATCGGCGATCAGTGCGTTCTGACCGCCGGTTTCGGCGATCAGTGCGGCGATCGGCGCATTGCGTGCGGCGAGGGTGCGATTGATCGTCCACGCCGTTTCGGTCGAGCCGGTGAAGCAGACGCCGGCCACTTCGGGACGCGTGAGCAAGGTGTTGCCGAGCACCGAGCCTTTGCAGGGCACGTATTGCACGACCGCTTCGGGCAGGCCGGCCTCATGCAGCAGCTTGATCGCGGCGTGGCCGATCAGGGTGGTCTGGTCGGCGGGCTTGGCGATCACCGCATTGCCGGCGGCGAGGCCAGCCGCGACCTGACCCATGAAGATCGCCAGCGGGAAGTTCCACGGGCTGATGCAGACGAACACGCCGCGACCGCGCAGGAACAACTGGTTCGACTCGCCGGTCGGGCCGGGCAGTTGCTCGGGTGCGCCGAACAACTTGCGCGACATCGCCGCGTAGTAACGGCACATGTCGACCGCCTCGCGCACTTCGGAGATTGCCGCCGGAATCGTCTTGCCGGCTTCACGCACGCACAACGCGACGAATTCGCCGCGCCGCGCCTCGAGCAGGTCGGCCGCATGTTCGAGGATCGTCGCGCGGCTCGCGGCCGGCATCGTGTCCCAGGCGTCCTGCGCGGCGAGCGCATTGGCGAGCGCCTTTTCGATGGTGGCCGCGTCGGCATTTCGACTTTGACCGATCACGTCACGGCGATCGGACGGATTGGTCACCTCGCGTGCGGTTTCGCCGCTGTTCGAGCCGGGCACCAGTGGCGCCGCGCTCCAGGGACCGTGCTTGGCGTTGACCGCTTCGGCCAGCGCCTTGAGTTCGTTGTCGTTTGCGAGATTGACGCCCATGGAATTCTTCCGTTGCTGACCGAAGAGGCCGACCGGCAGCGCAATGCGCGGGTGCGGCTTGGAGGTGAACGCGCGAACCGTGTCGCAGGGATCGGCGACCAATTCGTCGATCGGTACCGATTCGTCGACGATGCGATTGACGAACGAGGAATTGGCGCCGTTTTCGAGCAGGCGGCGCACGAGATAGGGCAACAGATCCTCGTGGCTGCCGACCGGTGCGTAGACGCGGCAGGGCACGTCGAGCTTGTCCTTGCCGATGACTTCGGCGTAGAGATCGGTGCCCATGCCGTGCAGGCGCTGGAACTCGAAGGCGTGTCCCTGCGCGTGATGGTGAATCGCCGCAATGGTATGTGCGTTGTGGGTGGCGAACTGCGGATAGATCAGCGAACTGCCCGCCGCGAACAGGCGCTTGGCGCAGGCGAGATAGGAGACGTCGGTGTTGGGCTTGCGCGTGTACACCGGATAGCCTGACAGGCCCTGCTCCTGCGCGCGCTTGATTTCCGAATCCCAATACGCGCCCTTGACCAGACGTACGCACCAGCGGCGGCCGGCCTTGCGCGCGGTTTCGGTGAGCCAGTCGATCACGAACGGGCAGCGCTTCTGGTAGGCCTGGATCGCCAATCCGAAGCCGTTCCAGCCTGCCAGCGATTCGTGCGCGAACACCGCACCGATGATTTCCAGCGACAGTTCGAGGCGATCGGACTCCTCGGCATCGACGGTCATGCCGATGCCATTGGCCATCGCCAGTTGCGCGAGTTCGAGCACCTTGGGCGTGAGTTCGGCCAGCACGCGCGCGCGCTTGGCGATTTCATAGCGCGGGTGCAGCGCCGACAACTTGACCGAGATCGACGGCGCCTCGATCACGTCGGCAAATGGCCCGCGTGCACCGAGCGCCGCGATCGCGTCCTTGTAGGCCTTGTGATAGCGCTCGGCGTCGGGCTGGGTCAGTGCCGCCTCGCCGAGCATGTCGTAGGAATAGCGGTAATCCGCATAGCCCTTCTGCGCGCTGCGATCGAGTGCTTCGTTGATGCTGCGGCCCATCACGAATTGATGGCCCATGATGCGCATCGCCTGACGTACCGCGAGGCGGATCACCGGCTCGCCGGAGCGGCCGATCAGGCGCTTGAGCGCGCCGGTGAAATCGCGGCGGGTCTCCTCGGCGAGATTGACCAGGCGCCCGGTGAGCATCAGACCCCAGGTCGAGGCGTTGACCAGCACCGAGCTGCTGCCGCCCAGATGCTTTTTCCAGTCGGCTTCGCCGAGCTTGTCGCGGATCAGTTTGTCGGCCGTGGTCTTGTCGGGAATGCGCAGCAGGGCCTCGGCCACGCACATCAGCAGCACGCCTTCCTCGCTCGACAGGTCGTACTGACGCATGAAGGATTCGACCACGGTCTGTTCGCTGGCGCGGGCGCGCACGCGTGCGACCAGATCGGCGGCGCGTGCGAGCACGCGCGAACGATCGGCGGGCGGCAAGCTCGCCTGCGCGAGCAGCTCATCGACGCAATCGGTCTCGTCGCGCGACCAGGCGCCGGTCATGCGCGCCCAGATTGGATCGGGCGCTGGCGGCAGTTCGGGCAAAATGTTCTCGCTCAAGGGGCTTCTCGATGCGGAATGGGGAAAAGGGGGCCGATAGTCTAGGGCAACGCTGATCGGCTGGCACAACCGTCCTGATGGTCAGGAATTTCGCCAGTCTTTCTGCGGCAGCGCTCCGCGATCTGCAAGCAGGCAGGGTTCGCGACGATTGCCGTACCGGATCAGCGTTGCCTTGGTGACGCGCCAGTCACGGGCCAGGGAGCTCGAACGCTGCGCGAATCGCGCCGTGGCACGCCTCACAGGCTGCAATGTGGTTGCCGCTGCAGCGCGCACTCCACTATGATCCCGGCAATACGCCTCATTCCCGTTGACGTGGAGCATCCGTCGAATCGTCGGGGAATGGGCGCCGGGGAAGCCAGCAGGCGGCGCAAGCTGGCCAAGCAAGCAGACAATCTAGGGTGATGCCGATGATTTCATTCGGAATGGGGGGCGCGCGTCGCGCGGTGGCAGTGGTGGCGGTATTCGCGCTCCTCGCCAGTGGCGCAGCCATGGCCGGGGCGCAGCCTTGGCAGCTCAACATGCCGCCGGGCGTCACCAGCATCTCGCAGCGCATCCACGGCGTGCACATGCTCGCCCTGTGGATCTGCGTCTTCATCGGCGTGATCGTCTACGGCGCGATGATCTATGCGATGTTCAAGTTCCGCAAATCGCGTGGCGCGGTGGCGGCCAAGTGGAGCCACAACACGATGCTGGAGGCGATCTGGACGACGATCCCGATCCTCATCCTCATCGCCATGGCATGGCCGGCGACCAAGCTGCTGATCGACATGGCCAATGTCGAGAACTCGGAAATGACCATCAAGGTCACCGGTTACCAGTGGAAGTGGCGTTACGAATACGTCGACTATTTCGGCAAGGCCACACCGGTCAATTTCATCTCGACGCTCGACGAGCAGTCCAACCGCGTGCGCCAGACCGGTTCCGGTCTCGACCCGCATTCGGTCAAGGAAGGCAACGAGAACGTCTACCTGCTCAATGTCGACAAGCCACTGGTGCTGCCGGTCGGCGTCAAGGTGCGCTTCGTGATCACCGCCGATGACGTGATCCATTCCTGGTGGGTGCCCGAGCTGGGTTGGAAGCAGGATGCGATCCCCGGCATCATCAATGACAACTGGACCCGCATCGACACCGCCGGCACCTACCGCGGCCAGTGCGCCGAGCTGTGCGGTCGCGACCACGGCTTCATGCCGATCGTGGTCAAGGCCATTCCCAAGGCCGAGTTCGAGCAATGGCTGGCGACGCAGCAGGCTGCCAGTTCCGCCAGCAAGACCGCGCAGGCCGCTCCCGCCGCCGCGCTGCCCGCCACGCAGGGCTGATCGCCCCCACATCGAGGTTACAGGCCATGGCCGCAGTCAATCCCGCCATCCACGACACGCACCACGATGGGCATGCCGGTCACGATGACAAGCCGCACGGCTTCCTGCATCGCTGGTTGTTCACCACCAATCACAAGGACATCGGCACGTTGTATCTGGTGTTCTCGCTGACGATGTTCTTCATCGGCGGCAGCTTCGCCATGCTGATTCGCGCCGAGTTGTTCCAGCCGGGCCTGCAACTGCTGCAGCCGGAGACCTTCAACGAACTGACCACGATGCACGCGCTGATCATGATCTTCGGCGCGATCATGCCGGCCTTCGTCGGCCTCGGAAACTGGATGATTCCGATGCAGATCGGCGCGCCCGACATGGCGCTGCCGCGCATGAACAACTGGTCGTTCTGGATCCTGCCGTTCGCGTTCCTGCTGCTGATCGGCGAGATCTTCATGCCCGGCGGCGGCCCGCAGGGCGGCTGGACGATGTATCCGCCGCTGTCGCTGGAAGGTGGATTCAACGTTGCCTTCATGATCTTCGCGATCCACCTGATGGGCATCAGCTCGATCATGGGTGCGATCAACATCATCGCCACGATTCTCAACATGCGCGCGCCGGGCATGGACCTGCTCAAGATGCCGGTGTTCGTGTGGAGCTGGCTGATCACCGCCTTCCTGCTGATCGCGGTGATGCCGGTGCTGGCCGGCGCGGTGACCATGCTGCTGACCGACAAGTATTTCGGCACCAGCTTCTTCCACGCCGCCGGTGGCGGCGACCCGGTGATGTACCAGCACATCTTCTGGTTCTTCGGTCATCCCGAGGTCTACATCATGATCCTGCCCGCATTCGGGATCATCTCGGAAATCATCCCCACCTTCTCGCGCAAGCCGATCTTCGGTTATCAGGCGATGGTGTATGCGATCGCCTCGATCGCCTTCCTCTCCTTCATCGTCTGGGCGCACCACATGTTCACCGTGGGCATGCCGCTCGGTGGCGAGTTGTTCTTCATGTACGCGACCATGCTGATCGCGATTCCGACCGGCGTGAAGGTGTTCAACTGGCTTTCGACGATGTGGCAAGGTTCGCTCACGTTCGAGACGCCCATGCTGTTCGCGATCGCCTTCGTGATCCTGTTCACGATCGGCGGATTCTCGGGCGTGATGTGCGCGATCGTGCCGGCCGACTACCAGTATCAGGACACCTACTTCGTCGTCGCCCACTTCCACTACGTGCTGGTCACCGGCGCCGCCTTCGCGATCATGGCCGCGGCCTACTACTGGCTGCCCAAGTGGTCGGGCAACATGTATTCGGAGAAGTGGGGCAAGATTCATTTCTGGTCGAGCACGATCTCGGTCAACGTGCTGTTCTTCCCGCAGCACTTCGTCGGTCTGGCCGGCATGCCGCGGCGCATTCCCGACTACAACGTCGCCTTCGCCGACTTCAACATGATTTCCTCGATCGGCGGCTTCTGGTTCGGCGCGAGCCAGTTGATCTTCGTCGGCGTGATCATCCATTGCGTGTACTTCTCCAGGCAGCGCGCCACCGCGCAGGTGTGGGAAGGTGCGCACGGGCTGGAATGGACGGTGCCGTCACCGGCGCCGTTCCACACCTTCTCGACGCCGCCGGTGATCACCAACGACATGCTCGCGCATGGCGACGTGAGTCACTGAGCACGCGTCTCCACGCGCGCGCATCGTTCGGATCGGAAGATGGCAAGGCAAGCCAGCAATGACGAACAGGCCGTTGCCCGCGCACGCGCGCGGCGCACGGCGCTGGCCGTCGGTGCGGTGGCGCTGGCGATCTATCTGTTCGCGATCCTGCGGATGGTGCTGCGCAAATGAACGCCGCAGTCAATCATCGCGGCGTGCTCAAGACCACCCTGATCGTGGTTGCCTGCGCCTTCGTGTTCGGCTTCGCGATGGTGCCGGTCTACCGCATCGTCTGCGAACACGTATTCGGCATCCGCATGAGCGATGGTGCGGTGGCGGCGAGCGATGCCGCGGCTCTGGTCGAGGACACCAGTCGCACGATCACCGTGCAGTTCGTCGCCAACGTCAACAGCAAGCTGCCGTGGGAGTTCGCGCCCGAGCGGCCAAGCATGCAGGTGCATCCGGGCAAGGTCGTCGATGCCTGGTTCGATGCCACCAACACCAGTGCGCAGGCGATCGTCGGCAATGCGGTACCCAGCGTCGCGCCGAGCGCGGCCTCGGCCTTCTTCAACAAGACCGAGTGCTTCTGTTTCACCGAGCAGGTGCTCGCCGCGGGCGAGACGCGGCGCATGCCGGTACGCTTCTTCGTCGACCCGCGCCTGCCCAGAGACGTGCGCGAGTTGACCTTGTCGTACACTTTCTACGCAAACGAAGTCGCCACGCAGCGGCTGCTTGAAACCGGATCGCCGCAGCCTGCGGCGGGTTGACCACTGACCGATCGAGATCGCCATGGCCCAGACACAAGGTGCTTACTACGTTCCCCACGGCAGCCACTGGCCGATTGTCGGCTCATTCGGCTTGCTTGGCGCAGTCGGCGGTGCGGGCTTGTGGCTCAACGAGGTCATGGTCGGCAAACCGATCATGGCGGTGGGCATCGGCCTCTTGGTGGTGATGCTGTTCGGCTGGTTCGGCTCGGTGATCCGCGAATCGCTGGCCGGCTACTACAACAAGCAGGTCGATGTTTCCTTCCGCATGGGCATGATCTGGTTCATCTTCTCGGAAGTCATGTTCTTCGCGGCCTTTTTCGGCGCCCTGTTCTACGCGCGCACCTTCTCGGTGCCGTGGCTCGGTGGTGAAGGCCATGGCGCGCTCACCAATTTCTATCTGTGGCCGCAGTATTCCGCGGCGTGGCCGACCAATGGTCCGCAAGACATCGGTGGCGCGTTCTCGACGATGTCGCCGTGGGGCATTCCCTTGCTCAACACCTTGCTGCTGCTGAGTTCGGGCGTGACCATCACGATTGCCCACCATGCTTTGCGCACCGGCCATCGCGCGCGCCTGCTGGTGTTTCTCGCGCTTACCGTGATCCTTGGTGCGGTGTTCCTCGGCTTCCAGGTGCACGAATACGCCGAGGCCTATGAGCATTTCAATCTCACGCTCGGCAGCGGCATCTACGGCAGCACCTTCTTCATGCTCACCGGCTTCCACGGCCTGCACGTGACGCTTGGCGCGATCATGCTGACCGTGATGTGGGCGCGCTGCGCCAAGGGTCATTTCACCCGCGACAACCACTTTGCGTTCGAGGCGGTAGCCTGGTACTGGCACTTCGTCGATGTGGTCTGGCTCGGCCTGTTTCTGTTCGTCTACGTGCTCTGAGAGCCGGAAATCGGGAATCGGGAATCGGGAATCGGGAATCGCTGGGCGCCACACGTGCGGCTTGCGCGATCGGGTTTGACTTCAATGTCGATCGCAAGGCCCTGCTTCCGGCGACTCCCCATTCCCGCTCTTTCAATTCACCCGCCCACGCCGTGCGGTTTGATGATGCCGGCCCAGACGCCGAGCATGATCAGCGCGATCAACAGCACCGACAGCGCAATACGCCGCGTCAGCGCCTTGAGCGTGCGGTCGGTGGTGCCCTTGTCGCTCATCATGTAGTACAGGCCGGCGCCCAGGTTGTAGACGATGGCGATGAAGAAAACGATGACGATGAGCGTGCCGAGCATGGCGATGCCTGTGTGCCGGCGCCTGCGGCCGGATGCCTTCGCGATTATAGACGCGCGACATGAGCGCTAGACGCTGGCATGCGCCGCGCTGGTACAGCGTGCTGCTCACCCTGTTCGGGATCGCGGTGTTCTTCGCGCTGGGCGCCTGGCAAGTGCGGCGTGCGCACGAAAAGGAAGCCCTGTTCGCGGCTTTCGATGCCGCACCACGACAGGCGCCGATCACCCTGGCCCAGGCGCGCAAGCAGGCCAGTGCGCAGGTCTATCCCCTGGTCGAAGTCACCGGCAGTTTCGATTCCACCCACGCCTACCTGCTCGATGATCAGGTGCGTGGCGGCAAGGTCGGCGTGATGCGTTGGGATGTGTTCGAGCCCAGCGCAGGTGGCCCGGCCCTGCTCGTCAATCGCGGTTTTGTTCCGCGCGATGCGCGTGGCGGCTTGCCGACGCTGCCGTCACCGCCTGCCGGCGTGATTCATTTGCAGGGCCTGTATGCGCCACCTCCGGGCGCGGGCCTGCGTCTGGGCGGCAATGCCTTGCCGCGGCAGGCGCAGTGGCCCAAGACCACCATCTACATCGATCTCGGCGAGATCGGCGCCGATCTGGGTCGCGGCCTCGATGCGCGCGTGCTGCTCGAAACCGATGCCGCCGACGCCGGGGCCGGCTTCGTGCGGCAATGGCGTCCCGAGGTGTTTCCGCCCGAGCGCCATTACGGCTACGCCTTCACCTGGTTCGCTTTTTGCGGCGTGGTCGTGGCAACCTTCCTTGTTCTGCACTGGCGCCGCGAGAGCGATCGACCATGAATCCGCGCAACCGCACGCGCAACCGCATCGCCCTGATCCTCGTCGTGGCGGCCTTCGTCGTGCCTTTCCTCGGCACCTGGTATCTGAGCACCACCGGCTGGCGACCGCAGGGCATGCGCAATTTCGGCACCTTGATCGAGCCACCGCGCGACCTTTCTGCTGCCCGTTTCGTGCTCGCCGATGGCGGTACGCTGGGTTGGAAGGATGCGAACTGGTCGTGGACCGTGGTCGCCTTGCCCGGCCCGGATTGTGCGCAAGCCTGCCTGCGGGAACTCGATGAGCTCCGGCGCGTGCGGCTCACCCTCAATCGCAACGCCGCTCGGGTGCGCCTGATCGTGCTCGCCGACTTGCCGCAGCAGGCGCTCGCGTCGCTGGCGCCGATGCAGTCGGCACGCGATGTCGATGGCGTGCTCGCGGCCTATCGCCCCGCCGTTGCCGATGCGCTTGCCGTCGTCTTCATCGATCCGCACGGCTTCCTCGTGCTCAGTCATGCGGCGGGTTACGACGCCAACAAGCTGCGCAAGGATCTCGAGCGCGCCATCAAGAGCTGATCATCGTGACTTCTTCATCCCTCATCGCCCGCATCGCCTTGGTTGCGATGCTGCTCGCCTTCGTCGTCATCGTGTTCGGCGCCTTCGTGCGCCTGTCCAATGCGGGGCTGTCGTGCCCCGATTGGCCGACCTGCTACGGCAAGGCGACCTGGCCCGGTCACGAGCAGGAAATCGCGCATGCCAATCAGGCCTTTCCGGAGCGCCCGGTGGAGACGCACAAGGCCTGGCGCGAGCAAGTGCACCGCATGCTTGCCGGTTCGCTCGGCACCTTGGTGCTCGCACTCGCCTTCGTCGCGGCATGGCCGCGGCGTGGCTCGCCCGCCGCGATTCTCGCCGCAGCACTCGCGGCGGCGCTCGGCGTCGCGCTCTACATCAAGGGCCATCCTGATGTGTCCGCCGTCCTGTCGGGGCTGGCGATGGCGCTGCCCTTGCTGGTGGCGTGGCGCCTGCAGCGACCGGCGCCGTATCGCATCGCGGTCGCTGCGCTGGCGGTGATCATCTTCCAGGCCATGCTCGGCATGTGGACCGTCACGCTCTTGCTCAAACCGATCGTGGTGATGGGGCATCTGCTCGGCGGCCTGCTCACGTTTGCCTTGCTCGCCTGGATCGCGCTGAGCCTGTCGACGCATACGCAGGCGACACCCGCGCAGCAGCGCCTGCGCCCGCTGGTGATCCTTGCCCTCGTCCTGCTGGCCGCGCAGATCGCGCTGGGCGGATGGACCAGCGCGAACTACGCCGCGCTCGCCTGTGGCAGCGATTTTCCGACCTGCGCCGGATCGTGGTGGCCGGCCACCGATTTCCGTGAAGGCTTCGTGCTCTGGCGCGGCATCGGCGTCAATTACGAAGGCGGCGTGCTCGATGGCGCCGCGCGCGCGGCGATCCAGATCGCTCATCGCATCGGCGCCGTGCTGGTGTTCGGCGCGGTGCTTGCAACCGCCATCGCCGGCTGGCGCCGTGGTCTGCATCGGCATGCGCACGCGCTCGCGCTGCTCTTGTGCCTGCAGGTGGCGCTGGGTATCGCCAACGTGATGCTGTTGCTGCCGCTGCCGGTGGCAACTGCGCACAATGCCGGCGCGGTGTTGCTGCTGTTCGTGCTGATCGCGCTGCTCGTGCGCACGCGCAATGCCGACCCAGTCGAACCGGGCCTGCCCAAGTGAAGTCACCGTCGTTGCTGCGCCAATACCTCGCCGTGACCAAGCCGCGCATCGTCGCGCTGATCGTGTTCACGGCGATCATCGGCATGCTGCTTGCGGTGCCGGGCCTGCCGCCGTGGCGTGAGGCGATTGCAGGGACGGTTGGCATCTGGCTGGCGGCGGCTTCGGCAGCGGCGATCAATCACCTGATCGATCAGCGCATCGACAAGCTGATGGTGCGCACCGCGCATCGACCACTGGCGGTCGGTGCGCTGCGGCCGATGCAGGTGCTGGTGTTTGCGCTGGCGCTCGGCGCGCTGTCGATGCTGATCCTCGTGCTGTTCGACAACCTGCTCACCGCCGTGCTGACCTTGCTCGGCCTGATCGGTTACGCGGTGGTCTACACCGCCTTCCTCAAGCGTGCGACACCGCAGAACATCGTGATTGGTGGCGCCGCGGGCGCGGTGCCGCCGATCCTCGGCTGGACCGCGGTCACCGGCGCCGTGCATCCGCATGCCTTGCTGCTGTTCCTCATCATCTTCATCTGGACGCCACCGCACTTCTGGGCGCTCGCGATCTTCCGGCGCGACGATTACGCGCGTGCCCACGTGCCGATGTTGCCGGTCACCCACGGTGTCGAATACACACGCTGGCACGTGCTGCTCTACACCGTGCTGCTGGTGGTGATCACGGTGCTGCCGTATCTCACCGGCATGAGTGGATTGTTTTACCTCGGCGGCGCACTCGTGCTGGGTGGCGCGTTCCTGTGGTACGCGATCCGTCTGCTCGATCCGCCCGATGATTTCTTCGCGATGCGCGTGTTCAACTACTCGATCATCTATCTGATGGCGCTGTTCGCGTTCCTGCTCGTCGATCACTACCTGCCGCCGCTGGATGTGGCGCCGACGATGATTCTGGAACGCGTCCAGTGAAGCCTGCGGAGTAGACTGGGCTTCGCATTCGACCTGCGCAGCAACTCATTCGGCGGAGGCGCCCATGGCTTCGATTCACGATTTCAAGCTCACCACGATCGATGGCAAGACGCAGTCGATGTCGGACTATCGCGGCAAGACGCTGCTCATCGTCAATGTGGCCTCGAAGTGCGGCTTCACGCCGCAGTATGCGGGGCTGGAAAAGCTCTACAATGACTACCGCGAGCGCGGTCTGGTGGTGCTCGGTTTTCCTTGCGACCAGTTCGGTCATCAGGAGCCCGGCGACGAGGCGGAAATCAAATCCTTTTGCGCGCTCAACTACGATGTGAGCTTCCCGCTGTTCGCCAAGATCGAGGTCAACGGCGACACCGCGCATCCGCTTTACCGCTTCCTGAAATCGCAGGCCAGGGGCGTGCTCGGCAGCGAGGCGATCAAGTGGAACTTCACCAAGTTCCTCGTCGATGCGGACGGCACGGTGCTGCGCCGCTATGCGCCGACCGACACGCCCGAGCGCATCGGCAAGGATCTGGCCAAGCTGATCTAGCGCGGCGGACGCCCGGCACGGTATATCTGCGCCTTTCCACCGCTTGTGAGTGCCGATGGAGTCCACGCCACGCACCGCCCTGACGCGCAGCGACCTGCGCACGCTTGCGCTCGCCGCACTTGGCGGCGCGCTCGAGTTCTACGACTTCATCATCTTCGTCTACCTCACGGCGACGATCGGAACCTTGTTCTTTCCGCCCGACACGCCCGATTGGTTGCGCCAGTTGCAGGCTTTCGGGCTGTTCGCTGCAGGCTATCTCGCGCGCCCGCTCGGTGGCGTGCTGATGGCGCATTTCGGCGACCGCGACGGACGCAAGCGCATGTTCATGCTCAGCGTGCTGCTGATGGCGGTGCCGACCCTGCTGATCGGTCTGTTGCCGACTTATGCGACGATCGGCTACGCCGCGCCGCTCGCGCTCTTGCTTCTGCGCATCCTGCAGGGCGCGGCCGTCGGCGGCGAAGTGCCCGGTGCCTGGACCTTCGTCGCCGAACATGTGCCGCCGCGCCATGTGGGCCTGGCCTGCGGCACGCTCACCGCGGGACTCACTGCGGGCATCCTCATCGGTTCGCTGATCAGCGCCGCGGTGGTCGCGCGCTGCACGCCAGAGCAGATGCTCGATTTCGGTTGGCGCATTCCATTCCTGATCGGCGGCGTATTCGGCTTGTTTGCAGTGTTCCTGCGTCGCCTGCTCGCCGAGACGCCGGTGTTCATCGAACTGCGCCGACGCGGCGAACTCGAACGCGGTCTGCCGCTGCGCACGGTACTCGCCGGGCATGGACGGGCAGTGCTGCGCTCGATGCTGCTGACCTGGCTCCTCACCGCGGCAATCGTGGTGGTGATCCTCATGACCCCGACCTTGATGCAGAAGTTGTTCGCGATTCCCGCCGAGCAGGCGCTGGCCGCGAACAGTCTCGCGACTGCGGCGCTGACCTTGGGCTGCGTGGTATTTGGCGTTGCTGCCGATCGACTGGGCGCCGGCATCGCACTGTTTGCGGGCTGTCTGCTGACCCTGCTCGCAACCTACGGGCTCTACACCGGCGCAACCACGTCAGCGACGCATCTTGCGACGTGGTATGCGCTGGCCGGCTTCTGTGTCGGCGTGGTTGGCGTGATTCCGGTGCTGCTGGTGCGCCTGTTCCCGGCGCCGATCCGTTTCTCGGGCGTCTCCTTCGCCTACAACGTCGCCTACGCGATCTTCGGTGGGCTCACGCCGCTGGTGGTCGTGATGTGGGCGCAGAAGTGGCCACTCGCCCCGGCGCACTACGTCGCTGCGCTGTGCGTGCTCGGCATGCTGCTCGCGGTCACGGGCGCGACTCGGTCCGCGCATGAAACGGTGCAGCGCGCGACCGTTTGAGGTCGCGCGCTTTGGAACTCTCAGGCGCAACCACCGCAACAGGTGCTGCCGGCGCCGCTGTGCGGCGGTGCTTCGGCGGCGGCAAAGCCGGCGCCACGAATCGCGGCCAATGCCTGATCCTTGCTCAGGTTGCCTTCCACGCGCACGCGGCGCTCGCTCAGCTTGACTTCGACTGCGGCGCCCAGATCCTGCGCGAGCAGGGCGCTGGTGATGGCAGCGGCGCAGGTGGGGCTGTGGATCGCTGGGACTTCGAACAACATGACGTGGATACCTCGAAAGGGAATGGGGTGTGGCATTGCGCGGTGGCGCAACGCGCCTCGTGCATGCTCGCAGGCAATGACTGCGGTGGCCTTGACCGGGGTCAACGCAAGCCGCTGCGCGGGTACGCTCGCGCACGGTAGGATGCAGGGCTTGGCCGCGATCGCGCCAGTGCTGGATGGAGTGGGCAATGAACGCGGGACATGACGCGATCCTCATTGGCGGCGGCCACAACGGCCTCACCTGCGCCGCGTATCTGGCCAAGGCGGGCCAGCGCGTGCTCGTGCTCGAACGCCGCGATGTGGTCGGCGGCGCGGCGGTGACCGAGGAGTTCCATCCGGGTTTTCGCAATTCGGTGGCGGCCTATACGGTTTCACTTCTGCAACCCAGGGTGATTGCCGATCTGGAACTGGAAAAACACGGCCTGCGCGTCGTGCTGCGCAAGGCCAACAACTTCCTGCCGCGTCCGGATGGCTCGTACCTGTTGACCGGGGCAGGGCGCACGCGCGATGAGGTCGCCAAGTTTTCGCGCAAGGATGCCGATGCGCTGCCCGAATACGAGCGCCGCCTCGATGCGATCGCCGACGTGCTGCGCGCGGTCGCGCTCGAAGCACCGCCCAATGTCACCGACGGCGGCTGGCTCAAGGCGCTGCCTGAACTGCTGCGCGCGGGCAAACTCGGCACGCGACTGGGCAAGCTCGACAGCAATCTGCGTACCAACCTGCTCGACCTGTTCACGATCTCGGCTGCCGAATACCTCGACCGCTTCTTCGAAAGCGAACCGATCAAGGCCGTGCTCGGTTTCGACGGCGTGGTCGGCAATTACGCCAGCCCGTACACGCCGGGCAGTGCCTACGTGTTGCTGCATCACGTGTTCGGCGAGGTCAACGGCGTCAAGGGCGCCTGGGGCCACGCGATCGGTGGCATGGGCGCGATCACCCAGGCGATGGCGAAATCCGCCCAGGCGGCCGGAGTCGAGATCCGCACCGGCTGCGGCGTGCGCGAGATCCTCGTCGAGAACGGCCGCACGGTCGGCGTCGTCACCGAGCGCGGCGACATCGAGCATGCGCGCGCGATCGTTGCCAACGTCAATCCCAAACTCCTCTACGAGCGCCTGCTCGCGCCCGACCGCGTGCCCGCGCCCACGCGTGAGCGCATGCGCAACTGGCGTTGCGGCTCGGGCACCTTCCGCATGAATGTCGCGCTCGAACGCCTGCCCGACTTCAGCTGCCTGCCGGGCGTGGGCGACCATCTCACCGCGGGCATCATCCTCGCGCCGAGCCTGGATTACATGGATCGCGCATACCACGATGCGCGCGCATACGGCTGGTCGCGCGAGCCCATCGTCGAAATGCTCATTCCTTCCACGCTCGATGACACGCTCGCGCCGCCCGGCCAGCATGTGGCGAGCCTGTTCTGCCAGCACGTCGCGCCCACGCTGCCCAATGGCGCTTCATGGGACGCCCACCGCGAGGAAGTCGCCGATCTCATGATCGCGACCGTCGAGCGTTACGCGCCAGGCTTCAAGGACAGCGTGCTCGGTCGCCAGATCAAGTCACCGCTCGATCTGGAGCGCGACTTCGGCCTCATCGGTGGCGACATCTTCCATGGCGCGCTCAGTCTCAACCAGCTCTTCAGCGCCCGGCCCATGCTCGGCCAGGCCGACTACCGCGGCGCCTTGCCCGGCCTGTACCTGTGCGGCGCGGGCACCCATCCCGGCGGCGGCGTCACCGGCGCGCCGGGCCACAACGCCGCCAAGGTGATCGCCCGCGATCTGCGCTGAAGTCGTTTCGGTGGGCTTTGACCGTCCAAACACGCGTACTTGGCACGCGCCTTGCTTTGCCACCGCTGAAAGGTGTCATTCGCAAGTCTCGGTGATCAGGAGGTTACGGGTGTCAGGTGCGCGCACTTCAGCGGTTTCTGGCTGAAATCCAGCTCGTTTCGCCTGCCCATCGGATGTCCCGCACTGACCTCGGTCATCAAATAAGTGAGAAGTGCTTCACAATTGTTGACACAGTCTGACCCTGGGAAGGGGTGATCCGGCGTCGCAAGCTTTTCATACTTGCAGTCGATCCAAACGCATCAGGGGCAACACCGCAATTTCATGGAGACCGCCGGGAGGCGGTCTTTGAGGTATCCGTGCATCCGGCGCCACGAGCATCGGCTGTCGATCAAACCAAGCAAGGTCCGGGGTTTCACCATGTCATTGATTTCTCATCCGAAACTGGCCCGCGTCGAAACCCGCGGTGCCTTGCGCCGAGGTCTGGCCATCTTGTTGTCGTTGGCCATGCTGCTGCCCGCCAGCGCGATGGCGCAGCTGACGCAGCGCTTCACCGCCAATGACAACGGCAACGTGGCCCAGATCGGCAATGCGCTGACGACCTGTACCGGCTCAGCGAGTGATGGAACGACCTGTGCGTCTGCCCGCTCCGGCGGCACCAGAAGCAATCAGGACTTCACGATCATCAACATCAATGTCGATCCGGTCGGTGGTGGCGCGCCCGCGAACTCGTCGACGGCCAATCTGAGCCTGCCTCCGGGCTCGACCGTGCTCTGGGCCGGCCTTTACTGGTCCGGGCGCACCGCGACCGCATCGGGCGATGGTGCTGGGCCGATCGCCGCCGCAGCGCGCAATATCTGGATCAAGGCGCCAGCGGGCAGCTACGGCCAGGTCACCGCGCTCGCGGCCGACACGAATACCTTCAACACCCAGGGTAGCACTGGCGCGCGGCCCTATTCGGCCTTCTACGACGTCACCACCCTGGTGCAGGGCGCAGGCGCCGGCACCTATTCGGTCGGCGGCCTGACCACAACGGTAGGCACGGATACCAATCTCGGTTATTACGGCGGTTGGGCCTTGATCGTGGCCTACCACGACGGCGCGCAACCCTATCGTCGCCTAACGGTCTATAACGCCGGCAACGTACCCGTCAGCAACGGCAACAACCAGTCGGTGACCGTCACCGGCATCACCACGCCGGTCAGCGGCGACTTCGATGCCTACATGGGCGCCCTCGTCTGGGAAGGCGATGCGGGCCTCACGGGCGACCAATTCCAGTTGACCGGCGGCGACATCCTCAATCCGGGCGCCCTGTCCGACGCGGAGAGTTTGATAGGCAATTTCTGGAACAGCCGGATTTCCAACCTCGGCGTGCTCAACAATGCGCGCAACCCGGCCTACTACAACAACTTCGGCATCGACCTGAAGATGGTCGATATCTCCCATACGCCGGCCAATGCCGGCAAGCCACGTCTGAGCAACAGCTTCAATCCGTCGGTTGGCATCGATGCCACCCTCAGCTTCACGAGCTCGCAGGATGTGTACTTCCCGCACGCGCTGGTGTTCGTCACCGACCTGTTCCGTCCCGAAGTCATCCCGACCCTGCTCAAGACCGCAGTCAAGGTAGGCGGTTCGCCCGGCCCTGATCTGCATCCGGGCGACACCATCGAATACACGATCAGCTTTCACAATCAGGGCCGCGATGGCGCGATTCGCGTGGTTGCCGATGACCCGATTCCGGTAGGCCTGATCTACGTGCCGGGCAGCATCCAGATCACGCAGGACGATGGCTTCCCGGGCAATGTCGGCGTCAAGTCCGATGCGATCGACGGCGACACGGCCGAGTTCGATCCGTTGGCAAGTCCGCCGCGCGGCACGCTGACCTTCCGTGTCGGTGCCGGCGCCACCGGCGGCGTGCCGCCACCGCCGGTCGAGGGCGGCACCCTGCTGCCCACCCAGGGTGTCGTGCTCAAGTACCGCGCGACGATCGATCCGGGTTTCGGCGGCAGCACGATCACCAACGTGGTCGATATCACCCACGGCTCGTTGACCTTCCCCAACGACCCGAGCCAGACCGTCAGCGGCAGCGTCAACAGCGACATCAACCTCACGCCGCTGCCGCAGATGTTGCTGAGCAAGGTCGCCAGCCCGAGCGCGATCGCCAACCAGGCCGGTGAGACTTCGCAGTTCACGCTCACGGTGCACAACTACAACAGCACGGTCACCAACGTGAACGTGACCGACACCTTGCCCGCGAACTGGGCCTTCGTCGCCAACAGCGCGGTCATCACCCTGCCGGGCGGCGGCACGATTTCCGGTGTGGCGGCCAATCCGGGCATTGGCGGACAACTGCTGACCTGGGCTCTCGGCCAGACCATGGCCGCCAACCAGACCCTCACGATCACTTTCACCGCGATCACCACGGCACCACCGGGCGGCAGCAGCATCAACAACGCCACCGCCTCGGGCATCGACTCGGCGAGCAATCCGGTCAGCGCGAACGGCAGCGCCACGGTGAGCATTTCCGACCTGCGCATCAACAAGCAGGCCAACCCGACCACAGCCGGTGTGGGCGGCACGGTCAACTACACCGTCACCATCACCAATGCGGGGACCGGCCGCCAGAACAACATCGTCGTCAACGATCCGCTGCCGCCGGGCGTGACCTATGTCAACCAGAGCACGGTGGCTAATGGCTTCCAAGGCGCAAGCGCCGACTACTTCGATCAGTTTTCCGGCATCGCCTTCAACGGCAGCAATGGATCGATCAATTGGACGCCATCGCCCTGGAACGAGACGGACAGTGGCGGCGCAGGGACCGGGAACGGCAACATACGCGTGGTCAACGATGCAGGGTGCCCGGCCGGAAACTGCCTGCGCATCCGCGCCAACAACACCAACGACACCGTCTATCGTGAGGCCAACCTCTCGGTTCCTGCGTGCAGCAGCGCGAGTTCGATCGTGCTGTCCTATGACTACAACAATCAGTTGGCCAACAACCGCACGGTCAGCGCCTACCTCTACCGCGGCAATACCCAGACCACGCTGCTGGCAACCTACGACAACGGCAACAACACCGGCGCGGGTACCTACACCCACACCTTGACGGCCGCTGAAATCGGCAACGACACGCGCATCCGCTTCAACGCGACGCAAGTGGGCGGCGGGACCACGTATCTCTATGTCGACAACGTCCGCTTCGCCTGCGCCGGCACAACGACATCGATCAAGGACAACATCCCGGCCGGCGTCAACGCCGACCTGATCAGCGGTATTCCCGCGACCCTCGTGCGCGCGGGTGACAATTTCGTGCTCGATCCGGGCCAGCAGATGAGCGTGACCTATCAGGTCACCATCAACCCGGGTATCGGCTTTGACTGGTACATCACCAACACCGCCAGCGCCAGCAGCGTCGAGACCCCGACACCGGTTTCGGGCAGCGCGACGGTCCATGTGCTCGTTCCCAATCCGCAGATGTCGGTGGTCAAGAGCGAAACTTCCTCCGGACCCTACACGTTGGGCGGCACGATCAGCTACAGCGTGGTGATGACCAACACCGGCAATGTGCCGCTGACGAACGTGGTCGTGAGCGATCCCAAGCTCACGCCCAATTCACAGGTCTGCGCAAGCGTGCCGATCGCAGGCACCTGCGTGCTGAGCGGCACGCATGTGGTGACCCAGGCCGACGTGGATGCAGGCCAGGTCGTCAACCAGGCCACCGTGAACTCGACCGAGGTCGGGCCGACACCGAGCAACCAGATCACGATCCCGCTGGCGCAGAGCGCGAGCCTGGGTCTGGCCAAGACGGTGACCTCAACGGGTCCGTATGCACTGGGCAGCACGATCGCCTACCAGATCGTGGCGACCAACACGGGCACGACGACGCTGACGAACGTGTCGATCAGCGATGCGCTGCTGGGCGCGCTGACCTGTACGCCGGCGCAGCCGGCAACGCTGGCACCGAACGCGACCTTGACCTGCACGGGCAGCCATACGGTCACGCAGGCGGATGTGAACACGGGCAACGTGCACAACACCGCCAATGCGAGCGGCACGGATCCGGGCAACAACCCGGTGACGAGTCCGCCCGCGGACGTGGACACGCCGATCAATCAGAGCGCGAGCCTGGGCCTGGCCAAGACGGTGACCTCAACGGGTCCGTATGCACTGGGCAGCACGATCGCCTACCAGATCGTGGCGACCAACACGGGCACGACGACGCTGACGAACGTGTCGATCAGCGATGCGCTGCTGGGCGCGCTGACGTGTACGCCGGCGCAGCCGGCAACGCTCGCACCGAACGCGACCTTGACCTGTACGGGTAGCTACACGGTGGTGATGGCTGACGTGATCGCCGGAAATGTCCATAACCAGGCAATGGCATCTGGCACGGACCCTGGCAGTAATCCGGTCACAGCACCTCCCGCTGAAGTGGATACGCCGATCGCAGCGCCATCGGTGAGCGTGGCCAAGACCTCGAACCCGGCGACGGGAACGACGGTGACGGCCGGCCAGCTGATCACCTACACCTTGACCGCGACGGTGACCGACGCGGCGCTGACGACGAACCTGGTGCTGACCGACACGCTGTCGGCCGGCCAGGGCTTCGGCTCGGTGACGGTGCCGGGTGCGTACACGGCGAACGTGAGCGGCGCGCCGACCCTGGTGTTCACCTTGCCTGCGGGCACGGTGCCGGGCACCTATGCGGTGAGCTACACCGCGACGGTGAACGCGAACGCGAGCGGCAGCGTGGGCAACAGCGTGGTCGCGACGGGCGGTGGCCCGACGCCGCCGAGCTGCACCACCTGCACGACGACGCATCCGC
>NSJK01000038.1 GCA_002632325.1 Lysobacterales bacterium
CCGACTGCGCCGATCACCAGCAACAGCGCGAGCACGACGGGCCAGCGCCGCCGACGCGGCTTCGCCTCAGCCATCACTGCCCAGAGTCTGCGGCAACAGTCCATCGACAAAGGCGGCGGCATCGAAGGGACGCAGGTCCTGCGCGCTTTCACCGAGGCCGACGAAGCGGATCGGCAAACCGAACTCGCGCGCGAGTGCAAACACCACGCCGCCCTTGGCGGTGCCGTCGAGTTTGGTGACGACCAGCCCGCTGACGCCGATCGCATCCTTGAACTGGCGCACCTGATTGATCGCGTTCTGGCCGGTGGTGCCATCGAGCACGAGCAGGACTTCGTGCGGCGCCTGTGCATCGAGTTTGCCGAGCACGCGGCGGATCTTGGCGAGCTCATCCATCAGGCCCGACTGTGTGTGCAGGCGTCCGGCGGTATCGGCGATGAGCACGTCGATCGAACGAGCGCGCGCAGTCTGCAGCGCGTCGAAGATCACGCTTGCGGAATCGGCGCCCGAGCCTTGTGCCACCACCGGCACGTCGTTGCGTTCGCCCCAGGTCTTGAGCTGCTCGACTGCAGCTGCGCGGAAGGTATCGCCCGCAGCGAGCAACACCGAGCGCGACTGCGTGCGCCAGCGATGCGCGAGCTTGCCGATCGTGGTGGTCTTGCCCACGCCATTGACGCCGACGACGAGGATCACGAATGGCTGTTGGCCAGCGACATCGAGTGCTTGCTCGACTGGTTTGAGTCGCGCGACGAGATCGGCGCGCAGCGCCGTGAGCAGGGCGCCGGCATCGACGAATTCGCGTTTGCCCGCGCGCTGGCGCAGGTCATCGACGATTGCGGTGGCCGTGGCGACGCCGACATCGGCCGTGATCAGACAGGTTTCGAGTTCGTCGAGAAAGGCGTCGTCGAGCCGTGGATGACGCACGAACAAGGCGGCAAGGCCGCGCGCGAATCCGGTCCCGGCGAGGCGTTCGCGCCAGCCGCGACGCGCGGGCGCGTCCTCGGTTGCGGGTTCTGCCGCCGGCGTGACGGCTTCGGGCAGGGAAATGTCCGTGGCAGCCTCGCTCGATGCGGCGGGCTCGATGCGGGTCGTCGCGGCTGCGGGTGTGGCCGCCGCCTCGGCCTCGGGCGCGCCAGTCTCGACTGCGGGTTTCTTTTTCCAGAACTTCAGCATCGCGGCGGCAATCGGTGAAAATGCAAGCGGAAAATCCTAACACCCTTCGTGGTCGGCGAACCGATGTCCAAGCCCAATTCTCGATCCAGCAGCGTGCGTATCGTTGGCGGCCTGCTGCGTGGCTCGCGGCTTGCGGTGGCCGATCGTGATGGCCTGCGGCCCACCCCCGACCGTGTGCGCGAAACCCTGTTCAACTGGTTGGCGCCGGTGATTTCGGGGGCGCGCTGCCTCGACCTGTTCGCGGGCACCGGAGCGCTGGGCATCGAAGCACTCTCGCGCGGCGCCGCCGTCTGTACCTTCATCGAACGCGATCGCGCGCTGGCGCAGGGCTTGCGCGACAATCTCGCACGCCTGCATGTGCAAGGCGGCGAGGTAGTCGAAGCCGACGCGGTCGGCTGGCTTGCGCGGCCCGCAACGCCCGTTGATATTGCCTTTCTCGATCCGCCGTTCGCGGCCGGCTTGTGGGGATCCGCGGCGCAGGCGCTGGATCGGGGCGGCTGGTTGCGTGCCGGCGCGCTTGTCTATGTGGAGTCGGATGCGCGCGGCGTGCCGCCGTTGCCGGCGGCGTGGACGCTGCATCGCGAAGGACATGCCGGCGCCGTGCGTTACGCGCTGTACCGGCGCGAGTGAGTTTTTCCACTGCCGGTGCACAGCGACTTGCGTGCCGCGAAGGCCTTGCGATCGTGCCACTTGATCAGTGTTGCCTTAAGCTAGGGTCTGCTTTCCCGTCGGCAGCAAGCACATGGTGACTCCGCAGCGCGCGCGCGTGGCCGTGTATCCGGGCACGTTCGATCCGATCACCAATGGTCACATCGACCTGGCTTGCCGTGCGGCGCCGCTGTTCGATCGCCTCGTCGTCGCCATCGCCGAGAGCGCGGGCAAGGGGCCGGCCTTCGATTTGGAGCAGCGCATCGAACTGGCGCGCATCGCGCTGGCCGATGTGCCCAATGTCGAGATCCGCGGCTTCGCCTCGCTGCTTGCCGATTTCGTCGAGGAGATCGGCGCCGGCGTGATCCTGCGTGGCTTGCGTGCGGTTTCGGACTTCGAATACGAATTCCAGTTGGCGAGCATGAATCGCCACCTGATTCCCGCGGCCGAGACGCTGTTTCTCACGCCAGCGGAAAAGTACAGCTTCATTTCATCCTCGTTGGTGCGCGAGATCGCGCGCCTGAGCGGGGATGTGTCGGGATTCGTGCATCCGGCGGTGCAGGATGCGCTGCGTCGCCGCTTCGCGCGCCCGGCCTGAGGCCACGGTGTCCGCAGCGGCGTCGGAACGTGGCAAGATGCACGATTGGCAAGCCAGAAACCGCTTTTGAACAGGAGAGTATCGTCATGCGCAAGAATCTTTCGTTGCTCGTTCTCATCGCGGCCGCTGCGCTGGCGTTGGGCGCGTGTGACCAGAACAAGCAGCCCGAAGCCGACAAGGCCGCAGCCGAGCAGGCGCCTGTCGTGTTGCCGGTACCGACCAATGCCACCGACAAGGCAGCGTGGAAGAAGTATCTCGTGAGCGTGGTCACCGCCAACATGCAGGGCGTGAAGTCCACCCATCCGTACATGTATTTCGTTCCTGCCGGTGATGACGAAGCGGCTGTCGCCGACCGCGCCAACCAGCTCGACAACGTCAAGATCGTGGTCGCGCGCGGCGTTCTGCCCGGCAACATGATGGCCTTCGGCGGTCCGGATTCGGCCAAGACCGCGCAGCTTGCGGTTGACTCGTTCAAGGATGCGGCGCCGGGTTCGTTCAAGGAAGTCGTGGTGCTGTTCATCGGTGCACCGGCCGACTTCGAGGCCGTCAAGGCTGCGGTCACTGCAGCCGGCGGCGAAGCGCGTTTCGTCGAGGCCAAGTAAGGCGAGCTCAGCGCAGCGGGCGCAGGTGCCGCAACACGCGCACCTGCACTTGCCGACCTGATGCCTGTGACTGTTTTGATTCGGCCGGTTCGCAGGCGCTACCCCATTGAAGGAAACATGATGAAGCGCATTCGCGGTGTGGTCGCCGCGACGGCGATCTTGATACTGATCGGTTCCGCACACGCTGCGGACAAGGCAACGCAGGCGGGCATCGCCAGTGCGCATGTGCTGGCCACGCAGGCGGGCTTTGAAGTCATCGGCAAGGGCGGCAATGCCTTTGATGCCGCTGTTGCAGTGGCATCGACCTTGTCAGTGGTCGAGCCGCAGAGCTCGGGTCTGGGCGGCGGCGGTCTGTTCCTGCTGCATCGCGCGAGTGACGGCAAGCAGGTGATGGTCGATGCACGCGAGACGGCGCCGGCCGCGGTCGATCGCAAGGACTACGTCGATGCCCAAGGCAATGCGGACCGTGACCATTCGATCAACGGGCCGCTGTCGGCGGCGATTCCCGGTGAAGTCGCGGGTCTGGTCTGGATTGCGCAGCACTACGGCAAGTTGCCGCTCAAGACGTCATTGGCACCGGCGATTCGCATCGCGCGCGAGGGTTTCAAGCCCGACGCCCGCTTTCTCAAAGAATTGGCGATGCGCAAGGAAGTCATCGAACGCTATCCGGGTTCGGCTGCGCTCTATCTCGTCAACGGCCGCGCACCCAAGGCAGGTTGGATCTTCCGCTCGCCCGACCTCGCGCGAGTGCTCGAGCGCGTCGCCGCCGAGGGCAAAGATGGTTTCTATCGCGGTGAAGTTGCGCGCACGCTGGTCGATGGCGTGCGCAAGGCTGGTGGCAACTGGTCACTCGATGACCTGAGCGGTTACACGGTCAAGGAGCGCGAGCCGATCACGTTCGATTACCGCGGCTGGCACATCGTGAGCGCCGCGCCGCCCTCGTCGGGCGGCATTGCGCTCGCCGAAATGTTCAACATCCTCGGTGGTTACGATCTGGCCAGACTCGATCG
>NSJK01000039.1 GCA_002632325.1 Lysobacterales bacterium
CCCGATGTGATCTCGGCCGAGAAGGGCGCGTTCACGCGTGAGGAAGTCAAGGAGCTCGAAGCCATGGGGCACAAGCTCAGCGAGAGCGAGCGGCCGTGGGGATTCATGAACGTGGTGAGTCGCGACCGCAAGACCGGCGTGACGCAGGCTGCCAGCGATCCGCGCGGAGACTCGGGCAGCGGCATCGTCAAGTGAGGCAATCAAGTACATGAAGCTGTGGTCGATCCTCGGCAATTCGCAGAAACTCGACGGCGGCGCGATGTTCGGCAATGCGCCGCGTACGGTCTGGGAAAAATGGATTGCGCCCGATGCCGACAACCGCATCGCGCTTGCCTGTCGTGCCCTGCTTGTCGAAGACCTCGATGGCAAGACCGCGTTGTTCGAAACCGGCATCGGCGCGTTCTTCGAGCCGCGCCTGCGCGAGCGCTATGGCGTAGTCGAGTCGCATCACGTGCTGCTCGACTCGCTGCGCGCGGCTGGCTTCGGTCATGAAGACATCGATGTGGTGGTGATCTCCCACCTGCACTTCGATCATGTCGGCGGCCTGCTCGCGCCGTGGCAGGAAGGGCAGGCGCCGAAATTGCTGTTTCCGCGCGCGAAGTTCATCGTTGGCGAGCAGGCTTGGCAGCGCGCCCTGCATCCGCACCCGCGTGATCGTGCCTCGTTCATCGAGGGATTGCCGGCCTTGCTGGAAGCCACGGGCCGCCTCGAACGCATCGACGGTGATCACAGTGCGACACTGGGCCCACGCGTGCGTTTCCACCACTCCAACGGCCATACGCCCGGACTCATGCTGGCCGAGATCCGTGGCGATGCGGGTGGCGTGGTGTTCTGCGCCGACCTGATTCCCGGAAGGCCCTGGGTGCATCTGCCGATCACCATGGGCTATGACCGGTTTCCCGAGCGCCTGATCGATGAGAAGCACGTGTTTCTCGATGCGATGATCGAGCGCGATGTGCGGCTGTTCTTCACCCACGACGCGCAGTGCGCGCTGGCTCGCGTGACGCGCGATGCCAAGGGTCGCTACGGAACCGGTGATGAGCGTGCAGCACTCGTCGGCGAGGCGATCTGATGGCGCGACGACGCAAGCACCGCAGTCTTTCGCGAATTCTTCTTTCCCTGGCTGCCCTGATCGTGTTGGGGGCTGGCGTCTGGCATTTCACCGGCGAAAACACACTGCCGTCGACGTGGCGGCAATGGTTTGCGCACGCGCCGCCGCTTGGTGATGTCGTCGATGTTTCCGCAGCGCGTGTCGACCCTGCCAACGAAGGCCGTCACATCCGCATCCATGGCCAGTTTCATGCGCTGGAGCCGGTGCGTGACAGCGAACTTGGTGTGCAAGCCAATGCGCTCGTGCTGCTGCGGACGGTGCAGATGCGCCAGTGGCAAGAGGAGTGTGATGCCAAGGGTTGTCGCCATGCGCTCGGCTGGAGCGAGCGGCCGATCGATTCGAGTCGGTTCCGCGTCCGGGAGGGGCATCTCAATCCGGCACGGTTTCCGTTTGCGAGCCGTCGCTTCGCTGCGGATCAGTTGCGTTTGGGCGCGTTCCGCGTCGATGCCGATGCCGCCGCTGATGCCACGACGCCAGTCCCGTTTGCGATCACGGCGGGACAGCTGCCGCCCAACCTCGCGGCCAGTTTGCGCATCGAGGACGGCGTGTTGACGAGTGCCGATCCAGCACACCCGGCGGTGGGTGACTTGCGCGTGAGCTATGCGATCATCGCGGCTGGGCCGCGCACCCTGACGGGCGCGCAGCGGGGCGATCGCCTCGTCATGCAGCCCTGATCGCTCGCCACGACCACAGGAGTTGCGCATGCACATCACCGGAATCTACGTGGCGCTGTCCACGATCCTCGTCATTGGTCTGGCGCTGGCAGTGTCGCTGCGCAGGCGGACGGTGAAGGTCGGGCTGGGTTCGGGCGGTGACAGCACGCTCCTGCAGCGCATCCGCGCCCACGCCAACGCGCTCGAGAACCTGCCACTTGCCCTGCTGCTCCTGCTCTGCCTTGAACTCGGTCAGGCGCAGCCCTTGCTGCTGCATGGCTTTGGCAGCGCGTTGATCCTCGGGCGTCTGCTGCATGCCTCGGGTCTGTGGCACAGCGCCGGTATCAGCTTCGGGCGCTTCTACGGCACCTTGCTGACCTGGGGCGCGATGCTTGGCATGGCGGGTTTGCTGCTGTGGCGCCAGATCGCCGCGGTTTGAGCCTGCGGCCAGTTCAGCGCGCGAACAGGGCGCTGTGTTCGAGCATGTAGAGCCCGGCGAAGATCTTCGGGTCGATCGAATAGCCGGCGCGCAATTTGTCGACAAGCCAGTGTGCAACATCGTGCCGCGGCACTTCGTGGACGCGGATTTCCTCGGTTTCGTCACCGCCGCCGTCTTCGACGCGTTCGAGGTCGCGCGCGAGCACGAAGGCGAGGATTTCATTGCTCATGCCCGCCGAAGTGGGACCTGACATGAGGTAGTCGATGCGCCCGGCGCGATAGCCGGTTTCCTCGGTGAGCTCGCGGTGGGCGGCTTCAATCGCGCTCTCGTCGGCATGCATGGCGACGTCACCGACCAAGCCTGCCGGCATCTCGATCGTCATGCAGTCGATCGCCGGGCGCGGCTGCTCGACGAACAGGAGCTTGTCGTCGTCGGTCAGCGCGATGATCATCACGCCTCCGCCCGGATTGGTGCGCTCGGCGTATTCCCAGCGCCCATGCTTCATCAGGCGCAGCCATTTTCCGTTGCAAAGAGTCTCGATTTGGGTCATCTTGAGCGGCTTTTTCCGAACTTCTGCTTCGCTTGCTGGTCTGCAGGCGATCCAATCTTGACCGAGGTCGCCCATGTCCATCCGCCGCATTTTATGCGCATTTCTGCTTCTGCTTGCCGGTTCGGCGCTGGCCCAGGGCGGCAAACCGTCGGTCGATCTGTCCAAGATCACCCAGCAGGAGATCGCCCAGGTGCAGGCGCCGGGTTCGCTGCTGAAGCTGGCCAAGCGTTACAAGGAGACTGGCGACTACGAGCACCTGAGCTGGACGCTCGAGCGCCTGCTCGCGCTGCAACCACAGGTCAGCGAGATCCGCCTCGCTCTGGCCACGACCTACGCAATGCTCGGTGAAAAGACCAAGACCTATGACACCTTGCTCGCCTTGCAGCGCAGCGGTCATGGTTATGACCTCGCCGACAATCCGAACTTCGCCAAGGTCACCGGTAACAAGGCTTGGGATTTCATTGTCAAGGGCCTCAAGGACAACCTTGCCCCGGTAGGTGATGGCGCGGTCGCATTCAGCCTGCCCGCTGGCGATCACCTGTTCGAGTCGATCGCCTGGGACCCCGTGCACAAGGTGTTCCTGGTCGGGAGCGTGCGTGACGGGTCGATCCTGCGTGTCGATGCCAAGGGCAAGGCGACGCCGTTCATCAAGCCCGACGCCAGCAATGGTCTGTGGAGCGTGTATGCGCTGGCTGTTGACCCGGCAGGCGAAACGCTGTGGGTGGCGAGTACCTCATCGGTCTACTTCAAGGGATTCAAGCAGGAAGACTTCGGCAAGGCAGGGCTGTTCAAGTTCTCGCTCGCCGACGGCAAGCTGCTCGCCAAGTACATCCTCGCCGATGACGGCAAGCCGCGCAGTCTGTCAAGCATTGCGGCCGGACCCGACGATTTGGCGTTCGTGGCCGATGGTCTGCGCAACATCATCTACCGCGTCGATGGCGGCGAGCTCAAGCCCTTCGTCGCCAATCCGAAACTCGTCAGCCTGCGCGGTCTCGCCCTCAGCAAGGACGGTCGCTACCTGTATTTCGCCGATCACATGCTGGGCCTGTTCGGTGCCGATCTTGCTGCCGGCCGCGCCTTCGACCTCCAGGCCGATCCAGGCAAGCTCGCGCTGGGCGGAATCGATGGCCTGGCCTGGTATGACAACCATCTGATTGCGGTCGAGAGCGG
>NSJK01000028.1 GCA_002632325.1 Lysobacterales bacterium
GCGTCTTGCATCCCGACAGCAACGCCTCCAGCGCCCGTTCGTCCACTTTGTCTGCCATCTCTGCTCCTCGCGGCTTCTGCCGCCACCATACGTCAGGGAGCAGTTACACAGTTCAGATTACAGACTCCTTGCGTCGGCGCCCGCAGTGTGCCGGCGCTTCAGAAAACGGCGTCAGTCCTTCGGCGCGCGGGGCGGCGCGTTCTTCACGTAGCGATCGAACCAGGTGAGCATCTCGGCGACAAAGTGTTCGTTGGACTCGCGTGCCGCATACCAATGCGGTTCATGCGGCAACATCACCAACCGGGCGGTTCCACCGAGGCCACGAATCGCCTGAAACAGACGAGGGGATTGGGTGACCTCGGTGCCGGGATTGGCGTCATCGCTGCCGTGCACGATCAGCAGCGGCTCGTTGATCTTGTCGGCGTGGAACCAGGCCGAGGCTTCATCGTAAACCTTGGGCGCTGCCCAGAATGAACGCCGCTCGTTCTGGAAACCGAACGGTGTCAGGGTCTTGTTGTAACCGCCACTGCTTGCAACGCCGGCGCGAAACAGATCCGTGTGTGCAAGTAGATTTGCCGTCATCAGCGCACCATGGCTGTGGCCGGTCACGCCGACGCGCTCGGGATCGACCACGCCGATTTCCACTCCCTTGGCGATCGCTGCCTCGGCATCGGAGACTAGCTGCTCCAGATAGGTGTCGTAGGCATTCCGTGGATCGCCCACGATCGGGAAGGATGCGTTGTCGAGGATCGCGTAACCTGCGAGCAACATCAGCCGATAGTTGCTCAACCGCGTGAAGGTTTGTTCCGAGCCGCGTACCTGCCCCGCCTTCGACGG
The DNA here is from genome assembly GCA_002632325.1 of Lysobacterales bacterium. Taxonomy (GTDB): domain Bacteria; phylum Pseudomonadota; class Gammaproteobacteria; order Xanthomonadales; family Rhodanobacteraceae; genus Dokdonella_A. Next base: position 838 of record NSJK01000028.1, read on the forward strand.
ATCGGCGTAGTCCGCCGGATAGGCGTAGAGGATCGTCGGCACGCGTGTGCCTTCGCGATACTTCGGCGGCGTGTAGAGCGTGAACGAAAGATCCACGCCGTCCTTGCGCTTGTAGTTCACGAGACGCTTCTTCACTTCACGCACGAGCGGAGCAGGATCCTCGAATTGGGTCAGGGCGCGGCTCCGGGTGCTGAAACTCGCTTCGCCGGGCGCCGCCTCGACCGTGGATTCGCCCAGAGTGCGCACGAAGGCATTGGGGGGATCGATGACCGATTCGTGCAAGGTGATGAAGTGCGCTGAATCGTCCGCGAAGCCGATGAAGCGCTCATAGGCATCCGGCGCGCTGCGGAACAAGCGAACGGTTTTGCCGCTCTTGAGCTCGTAGCGGTCGAGGAACGGGCGATCGCCCGCTGGCGATGCGCCGATTCCGGATAGAAACAGTGCGCCGCCCTCTTCGCGCAGTACCGCCGCGCCATTGGGAAGGCGACGAAATACCGGACTGCCGGGATTCTTGTAGCGCTCATCCGTTGACAATGACCACAGCACGCGTCCGGGCGACTTGGGCGTGTTCACGTCGATCAGTGCAACCGAACGCCAGCTGCGGTTGGCATCGTATTCGGCAAGCAGTGCAGTCGAGCCACGCGCGAACCAGGACAGGCCCGCAAATCGCTGTTTCGTGCGCGCAACTTCGATGGGCTTGCCGGTGAACGGCGCGCGCAGCATCAGGATGCGATCGCGTGCGGGCACTTCGTTTTTCCAGTTGCCCCCATCGAGCGCCTCGGCATACATCAAGGTGGCGGGTTCATTCGCGCGCCAGCGGAAATCACGTGGTCCGACCGGTACGCCGCGAACCGGTACGCTTTCTGCGGCTGGCAGCCGCGCCACGCGCTGCGCCTTGCCGCTGTCGACGTCGAGCACGCGCACCTCGTGGCCGAAGCGCGTCCAGGTGGTGACATACGAGTACGGGCGCGCGAGCACCTCGATGCGCGCATGGCGCCCATCCGGTGCGACATCCACTTCACCGATCACGCCCGGTTCGCCGATAGCCTTCCAGGCACCTGTGGCGGCATCCACGCGCAGCAGGCTTGCCGTTGCGTAGTACTCGAACTGCGCCTCATCCTCCGGGCTGGCGAGTGTGTCGCGCGCTTCGTAGGTACTGCTCTCGCCGCTGTCCCCGGTCGCATCCTTGATTTCCGGGCCCGGCGGCACGGCCCCACGCCGCGGCGCCGGGCCGAGTTCGGCTGGCAGTGCCTTCACCAGCAAGGTATCGCGCGCACCCAGCCACTGGATCGTGCTTTCGAGGATGGTGTTGAGATGGATGCCATCGACGCGGCGCGCAGTGCCATTGTCGACGTCTGCGATCCACAGCTCGACGGTTCGATCGGTGGTGTTGTCAAACGCGAAGCGCTTGCCGTCCGGTGACCACTCGGGCACGCCGGGGCAGGCGCCCGGCGGCAATTTCACCTCGATGCGCCTGGCTGATACCACGTCGACCAGGGCATAGCCTTCAAGGCAGGACCGTACGCCATAACCACTCGACATGTCGTGGCGGGTATGCGCGCGCGGCTCGATGCGCACTCCGGCCAATTTCAGATACGGCTCGGCGACCCGCGTGATCGACGGATACTGTCCCTGCTCGAGCAACAGCAAGGTTTTGCCATCCGGCGATGGCAGAATGCCCGGCGGCAAGGGCGCCCGCATCACACTGAGCAAAGGCTCGGGCGGTTGCTGATACTGGGCCTGGGCAACAGCGTTGAGCAACACCAGAAAGCCAACCGGGGACACTCGCAGGGAAATGGTCATGGCGCCTCCGTGAGTACGGATGGTCACGATAATCCAAGCCTTCGCCCGCCGCGACTACCCAAGCGCTCGGCGTCCGGTGCCCGATATACTCGCCGACGTTCCTTCCTTGGGCGATGTTTGAATGCGCAGATGCGTTCGCGAGCGGCGAAAAATCACCGGCAGTGTGCTGGCACCGCTCGCCTTGGCCTGGAGCCTCGTAGCCCTTTCCGCGATCGCGCCCTGGTCGTGGTTGTCCTTGGTCCTGCTGCTGGCATCGAACGCAGCGATGTCACTGACGATGGTTCGCCGGTTCGGCTTCGATGCCGAGACCGCCGCCCTGCCACGCCTTCTCGCGCTCTTGATCCAGCTTGGCATCACGACTGGCTATGTCGGCCTCGTGCTCGTGCTCATGCGCTCACCGCTGGCGTTGATGATTGCCGAAGGCAGCCTGTCGGCCGTGCTCATGCTGTCGGCTGTCGCGGTATTGGTGCCGCTGTCGATGTGGCGAATCTGGCCTTTGCTCACATGGCCCCTGCTCCAGCCTGATCTCGATCCGTCTGCATCAAGCGCGGCAGCGTCACCGATGACGCAGGTGCGCAGCGGCATTGCCGGTGCGATCGATTTGACCGTCGAGCCCGACCTGTTCTTCCGTCACGGTTTGTCGGTTGCGTTGACGCTGACGATCCTTGCCACCGGCGCGATCGTCTGCGCCGGCGTCCAATTCGCGCCTGCCGCCGAATATCGCCTGCCGGCCGTGCTTGTCTACGGCCTGCTGTTGCTGCCCTGTGCGCACTGGCTGATTGTCCGAACCACCCTGCGTGCCTGGCTCCAGTTTCTGCATGGTTGGCGTCAAGCCTCGTCTCAGGCCATCACGACCCGGCACGAGGAGCCGGTAGCGGGCGTCGAGCCGCTGCCGTCGGGTCTTTCCAGCGATGAACTTGATGCCGCCTTGCTCGATGCCTTGCGCAGTGCCCAGCATGAACGCGCTCTTGCGACGCTGGAGCAAGGTGCCGATGCCAATGTGCGGCCGGCCGCCGATTCGCGCGATCAACGCACGGCCCTGATGCTCGCTGTGGCACTTCCGGACTTGCGCGCCCTGCGCGCCCTGATCGCGCACGGCGCTGACGTGAACCTCGTCCACGCGGGCATCACCCCACTGATTGCGGCAACCCGCGACAGCTACGAAGGGCGTCCCGATGTCGTCACCATGCTGCTTGCCAATGGTGCCGACCCTACGGTCGCCGACGATCAAGGCAATACCGCCCTGCATCACGCGGCCCGCTGCGGCAATCCCATCATCGCCGCGCTGCTGCTCGATACCAAGCTGCCGATCAATGCGTACAACCAGGAGGGCAGGACGGCGCTTGCGATAGCCTGCGGCAATGCCAATTGGACCTTGGCCGGCTTCCTGCTCGAGCGTCGCGCTGCCATCGACGTCAACGACGCACGTCCGGCCTTGATCTGCGCGTGTGAAATCACTGATGACGATCCGACCGGCGTACGCCTCCTGCTCAAGCATCGCGCGCGGGTCGATGCCACGGCTTCGCTCGGTCGCACGGCCCTGCACACGGCCGCACTGGCCGGCCACGCGCGCATCGTCGATGCCCTGCTCGGCGCGGGCGCAGCGCCCAACCAGACCGACCAGCGGGGTACCACGGCGCTCATGGAAGCAGCGCGTGCGGGCAATGCTGCGGCAATTCACGCCTTGGGCAAGCGCAAAGCCGAAATCGACCGTGTCGACAGCGCGGGCCGCAGCGCCCTCATGCATGCCTGTCTGTCAAGACACGCCGGCGAAGACTGCATCCGGGCACTGCTGTCCTTGGGGGCCAATACCGATCTGCTCAACGCTGCAGGACAGAGCGCACTCGATCTGGCCATTGCCGGTGGTCGCTGGCCGATCATTGCCGTGCTTGCGCCCGATTCCCTGCTGCCCAGCGCCTTCGAAATCGCCATGCCCGAAGCGCCAGACGAACAACAGGGACACTTGCTCGATGCCTTGCGCTTCGGACATTGGGATGTCGCCGAAGGATTTTCCGCAGCGGTGCGCAGTTGGCCGCCGGCCGTGTCGGCGCCGATCCTGCTCGAACTGAGCACCGATCCTGCGCTCGAACCCGCGCGCCGCTGGCTGTTCAATCATGGCGTTGATGCGGCAGCCCGTGTCGATGCCGACCATTCGGTGTTTGATCGTTTGCTCGATCACTTGCCCGCAAGTGCTGCGGTCTGTCGCGAATTCCTGCAGCGCGGCGCGCAAGTGGGCGGTCGCGGCCTGCTGGCGCGTGTTCTCGAGCATGCCCGCGAGCCCGGTTCGATCGAGGCATGCCTGCTGGCGCGTGACTTGTTCGAGCGCGGTGTCGATGTGTTCGGCGGCACTGCGCAGTTTCCTTCCGCTCTGCATCCGGCAGTCGTCGCTGGCGAAGTCGCGCTGACGCGCTCCCTGCTCGAACGTGGTTGTGATCCCAATGCGCGTGACAGTCGCGGCAACACGCCGCTGCATCTTGCCGTCACCGGTGATTCCATGGCGACGGTGCGCCTGCTGATTGCCGCAGGCGCCAATCCCGCCGTTGCCAATGTCTGTGGGGAAACCGCGCTCGGTGTTGCGTTGGCGCGCAGCGGCGAATTCGTGCGCTGGCTGACCTGGTCGAACTGGCGCCTGCCCCTGCGTCACCTGCGTGCGTCGGATCTCCCCGATGCCGCCGCACGCGGCGATGTCGATGCGGTAAGCAAGCTCATTGAACTGGGGCTGCCGCTCGATGGCGTGGATGGTCATGGTGCAACCGCCTTGATCCGTGCGGCGGGCTCGGGGCATGCGGCGCTCGTCGTGCAGTTGCTCGATGCGGGTGCCAAGGTCGAGCACACCACGCATGGCGGCGTGCACGCGCTGGCTGCTGCGGTCGCTGGACGGCGCGAGGCGGTGGTGCGCACCCTGCTCACGCATCGCGTCGCTGCCGACACCCGCCTCACGGGGGGCGGCACGCCCTTGATGCTGGCGGCTGCACTCGGCGAGGCGCGCATCATCGATGCCCTGCTCGAAGCGGGCGCCGATCCGAATGCGACCGACGAATATGGCCGCACACCCCTGCACGCGGCGGCGCAGTTTGCCTTTGCGGGCAATGACACTGCGGCGGCTCGCGCGACCTTCGAGCGCCTGTTGCGCGCAGGTGCCAAGCTCGCCCAGCGCAATCGCGGCGAGCAGGATGCCTTGCTGATCCTGCTCGGCGCGCGTGAGCAGCCCGGCGCGCCCTGCGACGCCGCCCACCTGCTGAATCTTTGCGAGTGGCTGGTGAGTCAGGGTGCTCCGGTCGATGGTCAGGATGGACGTGGTGTCGGCGTCCTCCATGCCTGCGCCCTGCATGGTCTGATCGGTTGCGCGCGCATGCTCAAGGCACGCGGCGCGCCGCTCGATCTGGTCGACGTGTTTGGTCGCAGCGCCGCCGATGTGGCCACCCTCGTCGGTTATGTCGATGTGGCCGCCGAACTCGGTCAGGCGCCGCCCGTGATGCCGGGTGCACGACAGACCCTGCGGCGTCCGGCGGGCACGTCCGACTGAACCAAAAGCCCCGCGATCAACCTCGCCAGCGTCGATACAGGGACCACGGCAGACGACGCATCAGCCAGGCGATGAGGCCGTACTGTCGCGGCAGGTGATGCGCGAACGAGCCCTTGCCCAGTCGCGCGACGACCACGCGCGCAATGTCGGCAGGCTGGCTCGCAGCGAGCGGCAGCTTCATGCCGTAGGTGAGGTTGGTGGCGAGAAAGCCGAGTCGGTACAACTGCACATGCAAGGCATCCGGCGCGTGCGTCTGGCGCAGACTTTCGTACAGGCAATCGAGCGCGCGCTTGGCACTGGCGTAGACGACATTGCGACCACGGCCGCGCGCGCTGGCGATGCTGCCGAACAGCACCACACTGCCACGGCTATCGCGCAAGTCCGGCAACAATGCGTGGACGATCGCCAGCGGCGCATGCAGGTTGATTGCCAGCAGTTCGCCGATGCGTGCTGCCGACAGCGAGAAATCATCGTCGCCACGCGACACTCCGACGGGCAGCAGCAGCGCTGACAGCGCCGGCAACCCGACCAGCGCAGCGCGGATGCGCGCACCCGGATCGGGCTCGCCGGCAAGATCAAGAGCGAGCGTGCTCACGGTGATGTCGTGACGCACCTGCAGATCGGCCGCAACTGCGTGCAGATCGCGCAGATCCGAAGCCACCAGCAAGAGCCCATGGCCACGCCGCGCCAGTTCCCCCGCAAGCGTTCGGCCCAGACCACTCGACGCGCCGACCACGACCACGGTCACAGTCCGATCCTCCGCGTCAGTTCCGAGCCGAACAGGCGCTCGGGATTGTGTCGAGCCAGTTCCGCGCGGATCGCATCGAACGGGCCGATCGCCCGCCGCAGCATGGCTTCGTCGAGCGTCGAGTCCTTGATGGGGTTCGGGCGTCCGCCATGCGCGATCGCCAATTCGGCAAATTGTTCGTAGAACGCGTACTGCGGAATTTCGCGCGGCGCGGGCAGGTGCAGCGCCAACGAAATGCCACGTCCATTGAAGGCGAGGCCATGCGCGAGGCCATCGAAGATCTTGCTCGAAATCAGCGCAATGCGCGGCCGCGATCGTTTGACGCACTCGCCGAGCGCTGCCGCGAATGCCTCGAACTGATCGTGCGGAATCAGCCACTGCAATTCGACCATGCCGGCACGGCCGAACGCGGCGAAGTAACGGCGCGCATCGTTGAGCGGAAACAGCGCCTTGGCCATCGCCATCGCTTCGATGCCGGGTCGGCGCCAGCGCTGGCTGAGCCAGGCGTTGGCCAGTGCAATGCCGCCACGGTTCCACACCGACAGCGGCCACGGCGCGATGTGCGCGGGCAGGTCGCGGCGTGGCGATGCATCGAAGGCTGGTGCAATGGCTTCATCGTCGGACAGGCCGACATGGATCACGCCACGGCCGAAATGCTCGGGGCGAGAGTCGTGCCAGCCATAGAGAACGTGCGCATTGGCTGCCTCGCGCAGCACGCGCGCGGCCTGTGCGAGATCGTCGACCAGTACGCGGCGCAGCGCCAGTGCGCGCGGTGGGCGACTCAGGCGCAAGGTGGCGCGAGTGATCGTGCCGCTCAGGCCGAGTCCGCCGCAGGTCGCCGCAAACAGGCCGCTGGAATCGCGCGCATCGAGATTGAACAGGCCGTGACCGGGTACGTGCAGTTGCAATTCCTCGAGCAGGCTGCGGAACGTGCCATCGCGCGCGGGATTCTTGCCGTGCACGTCGGCGGCGATGCAGCCGCCGATGGTCGCGCGCGGATGACCGGGTGCGATCGGCAGATACCAGCCCAGCGGCAAAAGGAAGCGCTGCACGTCGCCGATGCAGGCGCCGGCCTCCACGCACAACAGGCCGGTGCGCATGTCCAGCGCCAGCAGCCGATTGAAGCTGCGCATGTCGATGCTGACGGACTGCGCGCCGAAACTCGCCGCCACGTAGGACGCGCCCGAGCCACGCGCGATGCGTGCCTGATCGGCAGGGAGCGCGTCGAGCAGGCGATAGCGATCGGGCTGCTGCACGCCGACCTCGGCGCTGAACTGGCGGTCGAAGCTGCTTAGCCGCGCGCGAGCCAATGCCAGACCGCGCACCTCAGTGCCGCTCATCGACAACCTCCTTGTCGCCGGCATCGGCCTGGAACAATTGCATCAATTCCTCACGCGCATCCTTTGCCGTCTGCAGCAAAGCCGCGTCATCATCATGCACCGGATACTGCTCGGCAAGCACGCGCTCATCGTGTGCGCGGAAACGTTCGATGCGGTCGCGCGCGGTCGCCGCGTCGTAGCCGAGTGCCTCGAGCACTCCGCGTGCGATCTCCAGACTCGAGAAGAATGTCTCGCGGATGATGCCATCCACGCCCAGATCCATGAGCTTGAACACGTGCTGGCGATTGCGTGCGCGCGCGAACACCTTGAGCCGGGGAAAATGGCGCTTGAGCAGGCGTGCGGTGCGCAGATTGGTGTCGATGTCACCGGCGGTGATGATGAAGATCTCGGCGCGATCGGCCTGTGCGGCCCGCATCAGGTCCAGTCGCGAGGCATCGCCGAAGTAGACCGTGTTGCCGAAACGGCGCATGAAATCGACCTGCTCGGGATCGGCCTCGAGCGCGGTGAAGGCAATGCCGTTGGCGTTGAGAATGCGGGCGACGATCTGACCGATCCGGCCCATGCCGGCGATGATCACGCGCGGCACGCCGGCATCGATGGTGTCGAAGGCCGGCGCGGCAGGCTTGTCCTTGCGGGGCGGCGGCAGCTCGCTGCACAGGCGCACCAGCAGGGGCGTTGCCGCCATCGACAGGGTGATCACGATCACTGCGAGGTCGCGCTGCGCCGCACTCAGCAGGCCGTTGGCCGAAGCCAGCGAAAACACCACGAAGGCAAACTCGCCGCCTTGCGCGAGCAAGGCAGCCAGTGACAGCGATTCGCGCCGGTCCAGTTGCGACGCGAGTCGGGCCACCACATAGAGCACCACCGCCTTGGCGGCAATCAGGGCGGCGAGCAGCATGCCGATCAGTTGCGGTTGGCCGAGCGCGCTGCGCAGATCGAGTGACATGCCGATGCCGATGAAGAACAGACCGAGCAGCAGGCCGCGAAATGGTTCGATCTGCGCCTCGATCTCGTGGCGATACTCCGAGTCGGCAAGCAGCAGGCCGGCAAGAAACGCGCCCAAGGCCATCGACATGCCCGCCAGCTCCATCACCAGTCCGGTGCCGAGCACCACCAGCAGTGCGGTCGCGGTGAAGATTTCGGGTGTGGCCACCTGCTGGGCGGCGACGCGGAACATCGGGCGCAACAGGTAGCGACCGGCGAGCACGACCAGCGCGACCATGAGGATCGCGCGCAGGCCGGCGAGCAGCGTGCTGCCGCCGTCGAGTTCATGCTGACCACTGCCCAACAGCGGGACCAGTGCGAGGATCGGAATCGCGGCCAGATCCTGAAACAGCAGGATCGCGAAGCCGAGCCGCCCATGCGCGCTCGTCAGCTGCTTGCGTTCGGCGAGCAGTTGCAGGTCGATCGCGGTCGAGCTCAGCGCCAGGCCCAGGCCCAGCACGAGTGCGATCTTCCATGGCAAACCGAGCAGCAGCGCGATCGCGGTGATGAGCCCGGTGCTGATCAGCATCTGCAGCGCGCCGGCGCCGAACACACTGCGGCGCATCACCCACAGGCGCTGCGGCGACAGTTCCAGCCCGATCACGAACAGCATCAACACGATGCCGAGTTCGGAAATCTGCTTGATCTGCTCGGTGTCGCCGACCAGTCGCATGCCCGAAGGGCCGATCAGGAGCCCTGCACCGAGATAGCCGAGCACCGCGCCCAGTCGCCAGCGCTTGGCCAGCGGCACGATGAGCACGGTGGCCAGCAACAGGATCAGCGCATGGTGAAGATAGCCGTGGTCTTCCACGCGGTCTCCGTCGATTCAGGCAAGTATCGCACGCAGCTGCGGGCTGGGGTTTTCGCGGTCGCAGCCCATGAGACGGCCGCGTTCCAGCCTGTGCATGTCCTGTCACGGAGTACCGACATGCTGCTCACGACCTTGCCCATCAACCACGACACCACTCGCCTCGCTGCGCGTGCCGCGCCTGTGCCCCGTTCCCGCAGGATGGGCCGTGCAATGCCGACTGACACGTTGATTCCGGGCCTCGCGCTGCTCTGGCTGGCAGCCGGCGCGACCTTTGCCTTGCTTGCGCCGAACCTGTTGTGGAGCCGCGCCGCAGGCTTGAGCGCGCTGTTCTGGTTGATTGCCGCGCCGTTGATCGATCTGGTCTGGCTGAAGAGGAAGGCACTGTTCGCGCACATCGCGCAGATCCTGCCGCGCCGGTCGGTGCGCGGGCAGGCGCGCCGTCTGGCGCGCCCGCGCTGAACGCGTTGATGGAAAGGGACTCGCCCGCGCCGCTGCGGTGTGGGCGATCTCAGCCGCGCAGGCCCATGCGCTTGCGCTGCATGCGGCGCAGGAATTCATCCATGATGCGGCGATACAGATCCTCGCCGAGGTAGGCGTCCTCGACGCCGGCATCGATCGAGGGGTTGTCGTTGACCTCGATCACCACCAGTCGTTCGTCAGTCTGCTTGAGGTCCACGCCGTACAGGCCCTCGCCGATCGGTGCGGTGGCCTTGAGCGCGAGCTTGAGGACGTCGGCAGGCACCGAGCGAATCGGCAGGGTCTCGAAGCCACCCGATTTGGCGGTGCCCTTGGCGCCGTGGTCGTAGATCTGCCAATGGCCGCGCGACATGAAGTACTTGCAGGCATACAGCGGTTCGCGATTGAGCACACCGATGCGCCAGTCGAATTGCGTGAACATGAATTCCTGTGCGAGCACCAGCGCGGTGTGCTGGAACAGATCGTCGGCCGCCTTCTTGAGCTGATCGGCATTCTCGACCTTGACGATGCCGCGCGAGAACGAGCCGTCGGGAATCTTGAGCACGATCGGAAAGCCGAGCAGCTCGGGCAACTCGGTGAGCCGCCTGGGTTCGTCGCGGTAGAGGATCTCGGTGCGCGGTGTCGCCAGTTTGCGTGACTTGAGCAGGTCGTGCAGGTAGATCTTGTTGGTGCACTTGAGGATCGAGCCGGGATCGTCAATGACGACCATGTCCTCCTTCTCGGCCTTGTTGGCGAAGCGGTAGGTCGGATTGTCGAGTGCGGTGGTGGCGCGGATGAACAGGCCGTCGTACTCGGCGAGCTTGGTGTAGTCGTTGCGCGTGAGCGAGTCGACCTCGATGCCCAATTCGGCGCCGGCCTCGACGAAGGACTTGAGCGCGCGTTTGTTCGAAGGCGGCATCGACTCGTCGGGATCGACCAGCATCGCCAGATCGAAACGGAACTTGCGCCGCGCGCGCGGCTTGCGCCAGAGCTTCTTGGAGAACTTGTCGAGCGCCTGCGCGAAGGCATCTTCCTGCGCGTCGGCGAGCGTGTGCAGGCCTGTCGGCTTGATGGCGGCGATCTGCCAGACACGATCGCGTTCGAATTCCAGCCGCAGGATCGGGCAGGGAAACAGTTCGAACACCTGACGCGCGAGATCCTCGAGCGCGGGATACGAAGTCTCGCCGAAGTAGACGAGGATGCCGAGGTCGGTGGTGTCGCGGCCGCCCGCAGGCAGGAAGTTGCCGAGCCGGGAATTGAGATCGGCGATGTCCAGACCGTAGAGCGAGCGCCGGCGCAGATCGTTGATTGCGCGCACCGAGGGAATCACCTTGTGGCCGCGTGCCTCGGCCAGCAGCGACACGTAGTAGCCGGTGCCCAGATACTTGTAGCTGCGGCACAGGTTGATGACCTGAGTGCGCTCGTCATCGCTGCCCAAGGGCTCCTTGAGATAGTCCTGCGCGGTGACGACGTTGTCGGACGGGTAGTACGAACCCCAATCCGAAGATTTTTCGACGACGATGACGAGTCGGCTCATGCGCTGCGTGCACTGCGGGCGGAGGTGGGGAGGATCGGGAAGAGCGCGAACGCGAATGGCCGTCCACGGTCAGGCGTACGCGAGTCGCGTTGCTGGTGGTGGATGGATCGGGCGGCGTCGGGCGGCATGGATGAGGCGCGCAGTCTGCCACGTTCGCGCGCGTCCGGGCAGGCCTGCCGCAGCCAATGAAGTTCCAATGAATGCACCAGAAGAGAAGGCTTGTCGCCTGCGCGCGCAAGGCCTAACCTGCGCGGCCGTGGCCGTCCCTCTGCGCAAGCCTTCCGAACCCTCCGCCACGCGCGCTTCGCCGCTCGTGCGGCGTGCCGTGCCGGCCGATCTCGCGGCCTTGGTCGAGTTGGAGAACGCGAGTTTTTCCGGCGATCGCCTCAGCCTGCGCCAGTGGAGACATCACCTCGACAATCCCGGCGCGTGGATCCTCGTCGCGGCGCAGGATGGTCATGCGGCGGGCGCGGCGGTGGTGTTCTTCCGCAGTGGCAGTCGCGTTGCGCGCCTGTACTCGATCGCGGTCGCGGCAAGCCTGCGTGGTCGCGGGCTGGGCGCCGAACTGCTTGAATCGGTAGAGCGCATCGCCCGCCGCCGGCACTGCGATCGCCTGCGGCTGGAAGTGCGTGCCGACAATCCGCAGGCGCAGCGACTCTACGAGCGGCATGGTTACCAGCGTATCGCCCACATCGAGGGCTACTACGAGGACGGCGCCGACGCCTGGCGCTACGAGAAGCGCCTGGCTTGAGCTGCGTTCAGTGGCGTTCGGGACGTCGCCACAACCACAGCGCGACTGCAGCCATGCAGGCGATCGTGATCAGCGCCGAGACGCGCGGTGCGAACACGAGCATGAAGATCCCGCTCGCGGTCATCATTGTCGTCGCCAGCCATTTCGCGCGGCGGCTGACTGCGCCGTGCGCCTGCCAATCGCGGATCATCGGTCCGAAATGCGGATTGCCGAGCAGCCAGGCGTGCAGGCGCTGCGAGCCGCGCGCGGCTGCATAGGCCGAGAGCAAGATGAAGGGCACGGTCGGCAGGCCCGGCAGCACGATGCCGATCAAGCCCAGACCCAGCGCCAGCCACGCCAGCAGCCACCAGGCCCAGCGCATCACCGAACGAGGTGGCGGCGTGTGCGGCGCGGGGTTCAAGGCGTCGGCCAACCCGCCTCGCGTAGCGCCTGAGCGGTGGCGGGGTCGGCAGGGCGCGCGATCAGTCCGCCGGCAGCGGCGAGCGTGACCACGTAGTGACCGCCATCGACCAGCGGCAACCAGGCGCTGCTGCCGAAGGCCGCGTCGATCAGCGCAAGGCTCGCGGGCAGACGCTGCTGCAGACGCCAGGGATCGAGCAAACCGGGTTCGTCGAGCGCATGCACATCGGGCGGATTCGAGCGCGCTTGTTCGACCGAGTGCCAGCGCCCCGCGAGGCGTTCGAGTCGATACAGCGGCGGTGCACCCAGCAGGACCGCGCGCGGCTGCCATTTGATCACACGCGCATCGAGCTGCCACTCGTCGCCGGCGATCTCGAAGGCCTGCTGCGAGCCATCCGGCAGTTCCAGCGTGACGATGTAGCGTTGTGGTGCGAGCGCGCGTGCGTCGATGCGTGCGACCAGCGCTTCGCCGGTGAGCCGCCGGTAGCCATGCAGCGCGGTGCCCAGTGTTGCCGCAAGCAGTGCCGTGAGCAGGAACACCAGCGCCCACAGCAGGCGATGTCCCGCGCCCAGTCGCCGGCGTGCGCGCCAGCGCGTGCGTGCGGCGCCGAACTGCGCCAGCATCGCCAGCGCGAACAGCGCCGCGGCAACGTAGAGTCCGATGATGAGCGGCAGCAGGGACATGCGCGCAGCATACCGGCTTGTGCTGGCGCTCGCGGCTATACTCGCGCGACTTCCGTCTCGTGGATGCCGCTCATGTCCCTGTCACGCCGGTCTTGCCTCTTCGCCTGCGGTCTTGCCTTGAGCCTGCTTGCGGGCTGCGGCAACAAGGGGCCGCTGGCACGGCCGGACGCGGACAAGGCGCCGAGCACGCCGGCAGCGTCGGCCACGCCCGCGCCACCGCCTTCACGCTGAACGCCGCAATGGGTCTGGCGTTCACCAAGATGCATGGCCTGGGCAACGATTTCATCGTCGTCGATTGCCGCGAACAGGCCTTGAATCTCGATGCGGCGCATCTGCGCCGACTCGCCGATCGCCATTTCGGTGTCGGTTTCGATCAATTGCTGACGATCGAGAACTCGGCCGATGCGCGCTGCGCGTTCGGCTATTCGATCTGGAATGCCGATGGCTCGCGCGCGGGGCAGTGCGGCAACGGTTTGCGCTGCGTGGCGCGCTGGTTGGCGCGCGCCGGACTGATCGGTGTCGGCCAGACCCGGTTGCACAGTCCGGGCGGCGTGGTTGCGGTCGAGGTGCTCGTCGATGGACGCGTGGCGGCCGACATGGGCGTGCCGCGTTTTCTCCCGGACGAAATTCCGCTGCGGCAAGCGCAGCAGGCCGATCGCTATCATCTGGAGCTGATCGGCGAGTCGTTCGAGATCGGCGCGGTATCGATGGGCAATCCGCATGCCCTGCTCGAAGTTGACGACATCGCCCGTGCCGAAGTCGGGCGCATCGGGCCCTTGATCGAACATGCGCCGGTGTTTCCGCAGCGCTGCAATGTCGGCTTCGCCCAACTGCTCGCGCGCGATGCGATCGCCTTGCGCGTGTGGGAGCGTGGCGTCGGCGAAACGCTGGCCTGCGGCAGCGGCGCCTGCGCCGCGATGGCAATTCTGCATCGTCGCGGCCGCGTCGATGCGCAAGTGCGCGTGCACCTGCCCGGTGGCGCGCTCGACATCGAATGGCAGGGCGGCGACACGAGCATGCGCATGACCGGCGCAGCGGCGTTCGTGTTCGACGGTCAGCTCGATCCGAGTCTGCTGCAAGGAACGTGAAGCCGATCGCGTCGGCTTGACCTATGATGGCGCCGCACGCGCAAGCAACGGAGTCCCCATGAGTGAACTGAGCGTCAAGGCCGGTCTGGATGCGATGGATGTGGCCAGTTACCTGCGCCGAAACCCGCAATTCCTCGTCGAGTTCCCCGACATCGCGATGGCTCTCACCATGCCGCGCGAGCAGGGCAAGGCCGCCTCGCTGGCGAGCTATCAGCTCGATGTGTTGCGCGACAAGAACCGCGAGATCAATCGCCGCCTGCACGAGCTCATCGACATCGCCCACGAGAACGAAGCGCTGATGGTGCGCGTGCATACGCTCACCCTCGCACTGATGCGTGCGCGCAGCCTGCCCGAAACCGCCAATGCGATCGTTGCCGCGCTCGGCGAGGATTTCCGCGATCCGGCCACGCGCGGCGAGGTCAACGGCGGCGCGCCGGTGCTGGTGCGGTTGGTGCTGTTTCGCGCCGATCCCGACCTGCCCGCTGCCGAGTGGCTGATCGCCGAGCCTGTCGGCACCGCGGCCTTCCCGGCCTTCACCGAATTCTTCAAGCGCGCCGAACCGCTGTGCGGACGCTTGCAGCAGGACAAGCTCGACGCGCTGTTCGGTGCGCAGGCCGCGCAGATCCAGTCGGCGGTATTGCTGCCGATCGGCGCGGGCATGCTCGCGATCGGCAGCGGCGATGCCAACCGCTTCCATCCGGGCATGGGCACGATCTTCCTCAAACTGATCGGCGAAGCGATTTCGGCCGCGGTGTCGCGTTTTCCGGTGAGCTGACGTGAACGCACCGCTGCAGTCGGCGATCGATCGTTACCTCGCCAAGCTGCGCATCGAAAAGGGCTATGCACCCGGCACGCTCGACAACTATGCGCGTTCACTCGTGCGTCTGCTCGAACGCGCGAGCGCGTTGGAAATCGGCGATTGGTCGCAATTGCAGCCGGCGCAGGCACAGGCCCTGCTCGCCGATCTGCATCGCCAGCAACTCGCCGCCGGCACCTTGCGGCACACTGCTTCGGCGTGGCGCGGCTTCTTCAAGTTCCTCGCCGCAGAAGGCGCGGTGCAGGTCAACCCCGCAGTCGGCCTGCGCACGCCCAAGCTGCGGCGCAAATTGCCCGAAGTGCTCGATGCCGACGAGATGGGCCAGCTCGTCGAAGTCCCGGGCGATGACGTCGAAGCCGTGCGCGATCGCGCCCTGCTTGAATTGCTGTATTCAAGCGGCCTGCGCGTGTCGGAACTGTGCGGTGTGCGCTGGCGTGATTTCGATCTCGCTGGCGGCACATTGCGCGTGACTGGCAAGGGCAGCAAGACACGCATCGTGCCGGTCGGCAGCAAGGCGCTGCAGGCGCTGGCCGCGCTGCGTGCGCAAGATCATGGTGGCGACCAGGATCCGCTCGTGCGCGGCGCGCGCGGCAAGCCGCTCACGCCCAATGGCGTGCGCGCGCGGCTCAAGCGGCGTGCGCAGGAGCAGGGCATCTGGAAACGCGTCTACCCGCATCTGCTGCGCCATTCCTGCGCCAGTCACCTGCTCGAATCCTCGGGCGACCTGCGCGCGGTGCAGGAACTGCTTGGTCACGCCGACATCGCCACCACCCAGGTCTACACGCATCTGGATTTCCAGCATTTGGCCAAGGTCTACGACGCCGCGCATCCGCGCGCACGGCGCAAGGGCTGAGGCAGCAGCGGCGTCGTCCGCCGCAGCGAACCCTTGCCGGCCGGCAGCACGGTTTCGGTCGGGCCGTTGGCACTTGCAATGACCGGACGCGACCCCATCTCGACACTTTTCCGCAGCTCACGCCAAGGCAAGCCATGGAATCCTTCCACGCCACCACCATTGTCTCCGTGCGCCGCGGCGAGCAGGTCGTGATCGGCGGCGACGGTCAGGTCACGCTCGGCAACACCGTGGTCAAGGCCAATGCGCGCAAGATCCGCCGGCTGGGCAAGGGCGACGTCTTGGCCGGGTTTGCGGGCGCGACCGCTGATGCGTTCACGCTGTTCGAACTGTTCGAAGCCAAGCTCGAAAAGCACGGCGGCAATCTCACCCGCGCCGCAGTCGAGCTGGCCAAGGAGTGGCGCACCGATCGACGGCTGGGCCGCCTCGAGGCGATGTTGGCGGTGGCCGACAAGAACACATCCCTGCTGATTTCCGGCAATGGCGATGTGCTCGAGCCCGAGCAGGGCATCCTCGCGATCGGCTCGGGCGGGCCATTCGCCTTGGCCGCAGCCAAGGCGCTGCTGGAAAACACCGAGCTGGCACCGCGTGCAATTGTCGAGAAGGCGCTCGGAATCGCCGGTGACATCTGCATTTACACCAATCACAACATCACGATCGAAGCGCTGTGAATTCCTGCTGCGCTCGACAGTTTGCGCGCCGGCGGTGCTCGGAGTGTGCAGGCAGGATGCCGAAGCGAACGGCGAAGCCGGCCCGCAGGGCGAGCTGCGGAAGCAGCGAGCAATCCTCATTTACGTGCACGTAAACTCCGGGTCCTGCGCTCCGGCGACGCGCAATCCGTCCTCGCCAGCGATGGCTTTCCTGCATTCCCGACCGCATTGAAAGAATCTCCATGTCCGAACTCACTCCGCGCGAAATCGTCAACGAACTCGATCGTTTCATCATCGGCCAGAAGGCGGCCAAGCGCGCGGTGGCGATCGCGCTGCGCAATCGCTGGCGGCGCATGCAGCTCGATCCTGCGCTGCGCGAGGAAGTCACGCCCAAGAACATCCTCATGATCGGCCCGACCGGTGTCGGCAAGACCGAGATCGCGCGCCGCCTTGCGGCGCTTGCCAACGCACCATTCATCAAGGTCGAGGCGACCAAGTTCACCGAGGTCGGCTATGTCGGCAAGGACGTCGAGCAGATCATCCGTGATCTCGCCGACGCGGCGGTGAAGATGGCGCGCGAGCGGGCCAAGGCGCGCGTGCGCAGCCAGGCCGAGGACCGTGCCGAGGAACGCATCCTCGATGCGCTGCTGCCGCGACGCCAGGGCGTGGGTTTTGCCAACGAGCCGAGCTCGCCCGATGCGCGCGAAGCCGATACGCGGCAGAAGCTGCGCAAGCAGTTGCGCGAAGGCGCGTTGGACGAGCGCGAGATCGAACTCGAAGTCGCACTCAATGTCGGGGTCGAGATCATGGCCCCGCCCGGCATGGAGGAAATGACCAACCAGTTGCGCGGCATGTTCCAGTCGCTGCAGGGTGGCAAGACGCAGACGCGCAAGCTCGCCATCGCGCAGGCGCGGCCGCTCTTGATCGAAGAAGAAGCCGGCAAACTCGTCAACGACGAGGAAATCAAGGTCGGTGCGATCGAGAATGCCGAACAGAACGGCATCGTCTTCATCGACGAGATCGACAAGATCGCCCAGCGCGGTGAATGGAGCGGTGCGGGCGTGAGCCGCGAAGGCGTGCAGCGCGACTTGTTGCCGCTGGTCGAAGGCTCATCGGTGTCGACCAAGTACGGCATCATCAAGACCGACCACATCCTGTTCATCGCCTCGGGTGCATTCTCGCTGGCCAAACCGTCGGATCTGGTGCCCGAGCTGCAGGGCCGTTTTCCGATCCGGGTCGAGCTCGCTGCGCTTACCGCCGACGATTTCCGCCGCATCTTGAGTGAACCGCAGCACGCGCTGACCAAGCAATACGCCGCCTTGCTCGCCACTGAAAACGTGAGCGTGGAGTTCACCGAGGATGGCATCGCGCGCCTCGCGCAGGTTGCCTTTCAGGTCAATGAAACCACCGAAAACATCGGCGCGCGGCGCTTGCACACGGTGCTTGAACGTCTGCTCGACGAGATTTCCTACGAGGCTTCCGATCGCAGCGGCCAGCACTACCGCATCGATGCGGCCTATGTCGACGCGCATCTGGGCGCCTTGGTCAAGAACGAGGATCTGTCGCGCTATATCCTGTAGCGCGGACCGCGTCCGCCACGTCTGCAACCTTGCAGACGTGCGCGCGCACTGGCACCGTGCGGATTCATTCCGAGCGGAGGATGCATGGACAATTCACGGCGGGACTTCCTGAAATCGACCGCACGTGCCGCAGCGGTGATGACACTGCCGGCCACTGCCAGCGCGATGGCGCACAGGCCGATCTCCGTCAGTCCGGCATCGATCGCGGCGCGCTTTCAGGGACTGCCCGGCGATCTTGGCTGGAAGATCCTGGTCACGCGGCCCGACCGCAGCACCGCGTTCGTTGCCGGGCAGGACGCGGGACGGCGCTTGTTCGCAGCCAGCGCGATCAAGACCTTCGTGCTGGCCGAAGTGTTGCGGCAATTCGATTCGCCCGACATCGCACAGAGGCTCGAACAACACGAACTGGTACTCGATTCCGCCATCTGGTCGCTCGGCAGTCCGATCTTCAACCCGCCCAACCTGACCGGCATCGTCTCGGCGCGCACCGCGCTCGAGGCGATGATCACGCGCAGCGACAACACCGCTACCGACATGGCGTTCAAGCTTGCAGGTGCCGCCAACGTCCGCCGCTTCATCGCCGATGCGGGTCTTTCCGAGACGCTCGTGCCCGACAGTACGCGCGCGTTCACCGCTTACCTGTGGGGCGCGCCCGACTACACGAGGATTGGCTGGGAAGAATTGCTGGCTTTGATCCAGCGGCCGATGCTGCATCCCTTCTTCAATGAGGTGCAGACTCTGGCCTCTTCGGCCGAAGATATGGTTTCGTATTATTCGCGCGCGCTGCAAGGTGATTTCTTCGTGCATGCGCAGACGCTGGATGAGTTCCGCCGCATCCTGTCCCTGTGCGACTACATCCGCCTCGTGCCGCTGCCCGAGGGCGTGGGCACCCATGCCAAGAGCGGCAATGCGGACACCGAGGGATTTCACGTGCGCACCATCGCCGGTGGATTGAATGTGACCGGAACCTGGATCACGTTTGCATTCATGCTCAATTGGTACAACGCGCAGGCCAGCGATGCGGACACGGTCGAACGGCTGTTCGGCGCGATCAACGCGGCGCTGGAGGATTTGGTCGAAGACATTTCGGCGCCGCGACGCCGACTGCCCTTGCCGCTGATCCCCGGCTGCAGGCCGGTGTGACTGCGGCCTGAAGGGCTGTCCGGCAAGCGCGCGGCACGAATGTGCTGTGGTCGCAAGCTTGCACCTTGAGCCTGACTGGCCGACCATACGCACATGAACACAGTGGTTCCTTTCAAGGCGCGCGGCGTGCGCGCCGAACTGCGCGAGGCCTTCGAGCAGCGCATCGTCCTGCGCATCCGTCGCGAGCGTCTGCATCCGGGCGCGATCCATGGCTACGTGGTGGCCTTGTCGCGCGATTTCTGCCTGATCGCCGAGATCGGCGACATGCTGCGCTTCGATGGCTACGTGGCCATCGCCATCGCCGACATCAGCACGCTCGAGGCCGACCCGTCACGTGAGTTCGTCGAGAAGGCGCTCGCGTTGCGCGGCGAGAGGCTCGGCGTGCCGGCTTCGTTCCGGCTCGATGACTGGGCCGCGATCGCGCGCTCGGCGATGGCGCTGGCGCCGCTCATTGCGGTCAACATGGTCGAGGATGAGGAAGGCGAGATCAGCTACGTCGGCCAGTTGTGCGCGGTGGAGTCCGATGCCCTGGTGTTGCGCGAACTCGATCCGAATGCGCAGTGGTATCCCGACACCGGCGCCTACGAATTCGAAGCGCTCGGCTCGATCGGCTTCGGCAACGGCTATCTCGATGCGCTGTGGCAGGTCGCCGGCACGCCCGCCGATCCGCAGGCGCCGCGCGCGCCGGCGTCCGAACGCCTGCACTGAATCTGCACTGGAGCGCCGCGCTGCGGTCGCGGCAATCGCGCCGAATCCGATCGATCGATGGACGCACCTCAGGTCACCGGCATCATTCTGCATCGCGCCTCGTGCGTGCTCGAGGTGAGCTTCGCCAGCGGCGAGTGTTTTCGTCTGCCGGCCGAATATTTGCGCACGCACTCGCCCAGCGCCGAAGTGCAGGGCCATGGCCCGGATCAGCGCACCTTGGTGTGGGGACGCAAGTACATCAGGATTCTCGCGGTCGAGCCGGTCGGCAATTACGCGGTGCTGCTGCGTTTCGACGACGGCCATGCCAGCGGCATTTTTTCCTGGCAGGTGCTGCACGAGCTGGCGCGCCATCAGGAGCGCAACTGGAAGGCGTATCTGGATGCGCTCGACAAGGCGGGTCGATCACGCGAGCCGGCCGGAATGCGCAAGCCGTCGGCTTGAACGCGTGCTGCGCGCGCGGACTCAGTCCGGCGCTTGCTGCTCATCGCCATGGCGGTAGAACTCGGCCGGAATGAAGCGCGCGAGTCGGGCGACGATCAATGAGGGAAAGGTCTCGATGCGATTGTTGAGCGCGCGCACCGCGCCGTTGTAGAAGCGCCGCGCGTATTGCAGATGGTCTTCGACTTCGACCAGATCATGCTGCAACTTGAGGAAGTTGGCGCTGGCCTTGAGGTCGGGATAGCTCTCCTGCAGCGCGAGCAGGCGATTGACCTGCTGTGCCAGTGCCGCTTCGATGCGCGACTTGTCGGCGAGCGCGATCGCCTGCAGTGCCTGCTGACGCAGCGCGGTCACGGCTTCAAGCGTGGCGCGTTCGTGGCTGGCGTAGCCCTGCACTGCGGCGACCAGTTGCGGCACGAGGTCGTGGCGTCGCGTGAGCTGCACGTCGATGTCGCTCCACGCCGCGCGCACCTGATTGCGTGCCGCAATCAGTTCGTTGAACAAGACCACCAGCACGGCCAGCGCGGCGATGGCGCCGGCGCCCAACCACCATCCCAGCATGTGTGCGCCCCGGCTCCGGCAACACGCTCATTATCGATGAACGCACTCAGTCTGCAATCGCTCGCTATCCCGCTCAGCGATTGACCCGTTCGCGCAACAACGAATCGAACAGCAGGTAGAACGAGCCTTGGCCATTGGTGGTGTGGCCGTAGCCGAACAGGATCGGGCCCATGCCGGTGTCGAAGCCGATGAAGAGGCTCCCCGCACCGATCAGATCGTGATCGCCGATGTCCTTGCGCCGCAGCCAGCGCCCGCCGGCTTCGAGACTGCCGCCCAGATAGACCGGCACGCTGACGAGGCCGTTGTCGTTGCTGATTCGACGATAGTAGATCGCCCGCGCCAGCGCAGTCTGCGGCGCGAACAGTGCGTCTTCCTGATAGCCCGACAGTTGGCCCAGACCGCCGAGAAAATCATGTGCGGCCAGCACCTCCATGCCGCCATCGGAGGACGATGACACCGAGACGCCGCCGAGCAGGCTGTTGCGGCCACGGGTCACCACGCCATCCCAGGCCAGACGCACGACGTTGGCGTCGATCTTGGCGCCCAGCGCCGGCAGGAAGCGCCGATAGCTCGCATCGAAGCGCTGACCGTGCTGCGGAAATGCCGAGCTGTCGAGTGTGTCGTAACGTGCGCCCAGGGTGAGGTCGCTCATGCTCGCGCGCGAATTCCCCCACTGCGCGGGATCGCCGATCAGGAGGCGTATGCGCTCGCGGCGGCGCGCGGCATCGAGCGAGAACTGCCAGCGATTGTCGGGCTCGTAACGCCAGCCGATCACGCTGCTCCACAGGTCATAGCGAAACTGGGCGAGATTGGCATTGTCGAATGCGAGCAACGGCAGGTCGAAGGCGCGATAGCTCATCTGCGCGAGCCAGGCGTGGTCATCGCCCGAACCGAAGGTCTGACGAAACTGGCCGGACAGGCCGTCGATGCGACCCAGTTCGAGTCGTGCGCGCGCTTGGCCCGATTCGCTGACGAGGCCGTTCTTGACGTATTCGGCGCCGAGCTGGAAATCGCTCACGCCGGAAAAATCGCTCGAGATGCGCAGCGAACCATGCAGGAAATCCGGACCCCAGCGTTTGGGCTCGGGCTCGATCGCCACGCCGGTCTGGCCGTCGCGTTCGCGCAGATGCCATTGCAGGCGCTGATAACGGCCATCGCCATAGGCTTCACCGATCTCGTGCTCGAGTGTGGCCAGATCGAGCGGCTTGCCGAGAAGGGGAGCGAGCTGGCGCTCGAGATCCTTGCCGCTGCGCGACTGCGTGCCGAGCACGTCGATGAAGGCGAGCAGGGGCGCGTCATGACCGGGCAACTGGTGGTGCTGCGTGAAGCGCGCATATGTGGCGGTATCGACGCTGTAGCGGCGCAGTTGCGGCGCGACCGCGTCGGCGGCGGCGAAGCCGATCGCCGAGGCTTCGGCCGCGCGATTGAACTCGGCAGCACCCAGTCGCCCCAGATCCGGAGAGATCAGCAGATCGTCGGGTCCGAGGCTGGCGAGCTGGGCCTCGACCGTCCGCTTCATGAGAATGCGCATCGCCTGCTGGGTGATTGCGATCGGAGAATTGAGCTGTTCTTCGGTGGCCAGTGGCGTCCCGACCTTGGACACGATCAGACGCTGCGCGCCGAGCTTGCGTGCCTCGTCGATCGGCACGTTGTCGAGAATGCCGCCGTCGATCAGCAGCCGGCCATCGACCCGCGTTGGAGCGAATGCGCCGGGCACCGACATGCTGGAGCGAATCGCGATCGCGAGCTCGCCCTGATCGAACACCACTTTCTCGCCGTTGACGATGTCGGTGGCCACCGCGCGGAACGGAATCGGCAACTGGTCGAAATTGCGCGCCCGCCAAGTCGGCAGCATCAATCGGCGCAGCAGCAATTCGAGGCGCTGTCCCTGGATCAGGCCCTGCGGCACCGCGATCCTGCCTTCGTGAATACCAAGTTCGACGCCGCCCAGTCGCCGCAGGTCTTCCTGCTTGCTGCGCACGCTGAGGTCCTGGCGCGGGGTGCGATCGCGCAACACGTCATCCCAGTCGATGTGTTCGAGGATCGCCTCGATCTGGTCCGCGCCGTAGCCGGCCGCATACATGCCGCCGACGATTGCGCCCATCGAGGTGCCGACGATGCAGTCGATCGGGATGTGCTCGCGCTCGAGCACCTTGAGCACGCCGACGTGCGCGGCGCCGCGCGCGCCACCGCCGCCGAGCACGAGACAGGTGCGCGGACGGGCGGCTGCGGACATCGCGCTCGGGGTGTCGGTCGCCGCAGCCAACGGCGAGGCAGCAACGAGCGCGAGGCAGAAAAACGAAGCCATGAACGTGCGCATGGAATGTCCTTGAACGGAAGGTCGTGAGTGTCGTCCCACGGAGCGCGTGCTGCACGCACCCTGCATGACGGCAAGGGCGCAAGGGTGCCAGCATCGAGCCTGCCTATTCCAGCCGCAGTTGCCCTACCATGGCGCCATGTCGATCAGCCGACGGCTGCTGCTGTGCTTGCTCGCGGGCCTGGCACTCGCGATGGGCGCCGCGTGCGCGCAGCCGGCGATCGCGCCGCAGTATCAGGCCACCACCTGGCGCACTGCCAACGGACTGCCGCATTCCAGCGTCAGCGCCTTGTTTCAGGACAGCGACGGCTATCTGTGGGTCGGCACTTATCTGGGCGTCGCGCGCTTCGATGGCGTACGCTTCACGCCTCTGTCGGAACTGACGGGCGACGAGTCGGCGACCGATCTGATCGAATCGATCACGCAGACCTCCGATGGCGCATTGTGGTTTGCGGGCACCTATCGCGGTCTGCTGCGTCTGGATCGCACGGGTCACATGACCCGCTTCGATGCCGGCAATGGGCTGCCTGCGCAGTCGATCACCCTCGTGCGTCCGCATCCCGAAGGCGGTTTGTGGGTGGGCATGGGCACGGGCCTGCATCACGTGCGGTTTGGCGTGGACAAGGTCGAGTCGCTGCAGCGTGAGCTCGATCAAACCGTGTGGAGCCTTGCGCGCGATCGCAGCGGCGCGCTCTACGCGGCAACCGAGAACGGACCCTGGCGACGCAGCGGCTCGGATTGGCAACTCGCTTCGTCCGATCCACAGATCGCGCGCGCGCATCTGTGGACGATCGTGTTCGATGCGGCCGGGCATGGCTACGCGGGATTTCGCGGTGGACTGGCCGAATTGGGCGCGAACGGCTTCGAGATGTCGTCGCGCACGGCAACGCTGCCTTCGCCGATCGTGCGCGCCTTGCTGCCTGATCGCGATGGCCTGCTGTGGGTGGCGACCTCGGGCGCCGGACTGGTCGCCGATCATGCCGCCGATGGCACCACGCTCACGCGGCGCCAAGGTCTTGCAGCCGACGTGATCTGGGACCTGCTGCGTGATCGCGAAGGCCTGCTTTGGGTCGGCACGGCCGGCGGCCTGTCGCGGATCAGTCGCGCCCAGATCCAGGTATTGGGTGAGTCGGAAGGCATGCCGCAAGCCTTCGCATGGGCGGTGGTGCCACGGCGTGCCGGCGGCTGGTGGCTCGGTTTCAACGATGGCGGACTGGTCGCCTTCGATGGTCGCAAGCGCATCGATGTGGCGAGTGCGCAGGCGATGCCCGCGGCGGCCAAGGCCGTGCTGTCGGTGCTCGATCTGGGGCAGATGCAGTGGGTTGGCACGGTCGGCGGCCTGTTTCGCCGACATGCCGACGGGCGCATGCAAGGCTTGCCCGAGTTCACCGGCCGACGCATCCAGTCGCTGTACGCGCTCGATGATGACTCGTTGCTGGTCGGTACCAGCGCCGGTCTGTGGCGCTTGCGCGGTGAACAGGCCGAAGCTGTCAATCTGCCTGGTGCCGAGCGTCCATCGGTGTCGCGCATCCGCGCGGACGGACCGGGCCACTGGTTGATTGCCGTGCCCAATGCGGGCGTCTACCGCTACGACGGCACACAGGCGAGGCTGATCGTCGACCTGCCCAACCGCAAGGTGCGTGATGCCTTGCGCACGGCGGATGGTCGCCTGTGGCTGGCGGCGATCGGACTGCACGTGCTCGACCAAGGCGTGCTGCGTTCGATCGAACCGATCAATCGCGCGCTGCCGGTGCAGTTCCACGCGCTCGAAACCGATGCGTCCGGGCGCCTGTGGACCTCGACCAATGCCGGTGTGCTGCGCGTGCGTCTGAGCGAGCTCGATCGCCATCTCGCCAATCCCGCGACGGAACCGGATTTCATGTTGTTCGGCGAAGCCGAGGGCATGCGCTCGAGCGAGGCCAATGGCGGCACGCAAAACCCCTTGGCAATCGACGCGGACGGAACCGTCTGGGTTGCCACTGCCGAAGGTGTGGCGAGAATTCCCGGTGACGCGCAGCCCTTGCATGCCGCCTTGCCGCGGCCGCAGATCGAACGCCTGATCGTCGATGGTGACGCGCTGGCACCGACTTCCGCGCTGTCGATCGCGGCCGGTGCGCGGCAGATCTCGATCGACTACACCGCGCTGCGGCTTGCCGATGCCGAACGCCTGCGCTTCCGCTATCGTCTCAAGCCGAGTCTCGAACCCTGGAGCGATGTCGGCGCGCGCCGCCGCATCGTGTTCGATGCCCTGCAGCCGGGACGCTACCAGTTCGAAGTTGCCGTGGGCACCGCAACCGAGCCGTGGAGCGAGCCGGTGGCACTGGCCTTCGAGGTGGCGCCGCATTGGTGGCAGCGCAGCGGGCTGCGCGCGCTGGGCGTGCTCGGCCTGCTGCTGCTCGCCGCGGCCTCGGTGCTGTGGCGCACACGCGAACTCAAGGCGCGGGCGCGGGCGCTCAAGGTCGAGGTACGAGCGCGCACGCAGGAACTCGAACAGGCCAACACGGCGCTCGCTCGCGCGGCCAGCCATGATTTTCTCACTGGCCTGCCCAATCGTCGGGCCTTCGTCGAGTGCCTCGACGTCGCCTTCGCGGGCAACGAGCCCTTGGCGCTGGCGATGATCGACATCGACCACTTCAAGACCTACAACGACAGCCTCGGCCATGTCGCCGGTGATCGCTGTCTGGTCGAATTCGCCAGTCTGCTCGAGGCACAGGAAATTCCATCGCAGGTGCATGCCGCGCGCATCGGCGGCGAGGAATTTGCGCTGATTTTTCGCGGCGAAGCGGCGAGTCGCGCCACGAAGATTCTCGATGTGCTGGTGACCGTGCTGCGTGCGCGGGCGATTGTGCACCCGGCGTCACCGCTGCACGGACAGCTCAGTATCAGTGCGGGTCTGGCGCAGCGCGGCGACGCCGATGTTGATGCGCAGGATCTGATCCGACGCGCCGATGCGGCGCTGTATCGCGCCAAGGCCGAAGGTCGGGATCGCTGGTTGCGTGCGCCGTGATTCTGCGGGGCTACCACCCGCCGCCACCACC
>NSJK01000011.1 GCA_002632325.1 Lysobacterales bacterium
AGCTTGCCCGGCTCGGTTCGCGCGGCCGTGCAGGAGAGCCGCAAGGCCCGACCCCGCATTTCATCCCCCGCGTCGCGCAGGTCGCGGCTGCCGCCGCTCCTACAACAGTGCGCGGTAGGAGGGCCGGTACGCCCGACCTGACGCACGGCAGCGGAGCACGCCCCACTCTACGGGAGGGTCGCGGCTGCCGCCGCTCCTACAACAGCGCGCGGTAGGAGGGCCGGGAGGCCCGACCCCGCATTTCATCGTCCGCGTCACGCGGGTCGCGACTGCCGTCGCTCCTACAACAGCGCGCGGTAGGAGGGCCGGAAGGCCCGACCCCGCATTTCATCGTCCGCGTCACGCGGGTCGCGACTGCCGTCGCTCCTACAACAGCGCGCGGTAGGAGGGCCGGAAGGCCCGACCCCGCATTTCATCGTCCGCGTCACGCGGGTCGCGACTGCCGTCGCTCCTACAACAGCGCGCGGTAGGAGGGCCGGAAGGCCCGACCCCGCATTTCATCGTCCGCGTCACGCGGGTCGCGACTGCCGTCGCTCCTACAACAGCGCGTGGTAGGAGGGCCGGAAGGCCCGACCCCGCATTTCATCGTTCGCGTTGCGCGGGTCGCGGCTGCCGCCGCTCCTACACCGTCACGATGCACGGCAACGCCGCGACGGGTGTCGTAGGAGGGCCGGAAGGCCCGACCCCGCATTTCATCGTTCGCGTTGCGCGGGTCGCGGCTGCCGCCGCTCCTACACCGTCACGATGCACGGCAACGCCGCGACGGGTGTCGTAGGAGGGCCGGAAGGCCCGACCCCGCATTTCATCGCCCGTATCGCGCAGGTCGCGGCTACCGCCGCTCCTACAACAGCGCGCGGTAGGAGGGCCGGGAGGCCCGACCCCGCATTTCATCGCCCGCGTCGCGAGGGTCGCGGCTACCGCCGCTCCTACAACAGCGCGCGGTAGGAGGGCCGGGAGGCCCGACCTGACGCACGGCAGCGGAGCAAGCTCCGCTCTACGACTCAGGTGTTTGTGGATGCAACCTCGCTCTGCTTGTGACGCTTGCAGTGCTCTTGTAGAGCCAAGCTTGCTCGGCTTGTGACGCCCGGGAGCGGAGCACGCTCCGCTCTACGGACTGGCACCGCCTTGATCCGCTGGAGGCTTGCGCTGCCGGGTCCCTTCCCTCACGACTCGGCGCGCAGTCTTCCCTCCCTGATCAATGCACTGACTTGTCCTGTGCATGAATCGCCGAGCGCCGCAGTGAAGCAGCTGCCCGCATCAAGCGGATCTCGAATTGATACTGCCCCAGCGCCTTTCCGTAGCGATCATCAATTCGAGCCAGACCATCCACGTCACCCTGCGCCGTGAATGCCAGTTCCGTGGCAACCGTCACGTAATTCCGGAATTGAATTGCGTCGGCAAAGGATGGATCTTCAAGCAGCATCGGACCCAGGCTGGCCACGACCGGCCAGTTGCGACTCGCCAATTCGGCCATGAACGCCAGGACTTGATTGACACCCGCATGGTTTCGGCAATCCGCGTCAAGCCACTGGGGATCGATCCAGACGCCTTCCAGATCCGCTGCCTGGAAGTACGGGATGCTCGCACCTGCAACCACGCTGGTTGCATTGGCCCACAATGACAGGTTGATGTCCTTGCACGAGCGGGCTTGTTCCAGCATGACCGCGTGATTGAGCAGCAGACCCTCGGGGACATCGCGCAATGCGCTTGCACTGCGCAAGGATTCCCGGATCTTGCGCGCGACCGACAGGATCGGGTCGCGTGGCACGCGCTCGGCCATTTCACCGAGTTTGACCGACGCGGGTGTGGGCACATAGCCACCGATCACTTCGAGCAGCGGCCAGGGCGACTTTTCCAGCGCCGAAATCCCGGTAGCGGAACTACCTTTGAAGCGCGCCTTGGGCGCGAGCAACTGGAGGACGGGAAACAGATCCGAATTGGCAGGCGCGGCCTCGATCAACGCCAGGGCGGCCAGGCCATTGCGATCCATGAGTCGGAACCGGTTGAAATCCGCGGTGCTCGAGATCGACAGGCGCTCGAGATCCTGTTTGAGGCGCTGGTCACGCGCACCAAACTCGGCCAAGGCCGGCAGTTTGCGTTTCGGACTCGCCACCAGGATCAAGTCACCCAAATTCGAAGTGTAGACCTCGACATCGGCAAAGCGAGGCAGCATCGCCTTGAGCACGGTAGCGACCAGTTCTGGGGTGATTTCATACACTTGGAGCCATTGCACGAACAAGCCATCCTCAGCGAGATGGCTCGGCACGAAATCGTAGAACTCCTCGGTGAACAAGGCCGCGACGCCGTTGACCCATGGGTTGGATGGCTCGGAGATGATCACGTCGTAACGTTGCGAAGAACCCGAAAGAAACGCCTTGGCGTCATCGATGATGATGTGCGCACGCGGATCGCTGTAGACGCGTTCGACGCGGGGCACGAAATGGCGTGCCGCCTCGACCATCATCGGTTCGATTTCGATCACGTCGACCCGCTCGACCCGATCGCTGCCGAGGAAAGTGTGCGCCGTCAAGCCGGAGCCAAAGCCGATGACACCCACCGACTTTGGCGACGGGTGCATTGCCAGCGGCAGCGCAGCCGCCATTGCCATCGTGTACTCGTCCGGCGTGGGATCGCCGGCTCCCATCGCGATGGCTGCATCGACCTTGCCATTGGTGGAAATGGAGCGAACACCCTGCGTACCCGGCGCACTGTAGAGAGCCACCGTTGCGGTCTTGCCATCACCGTAGAACAGCATGTCCGTGCCCGCGGGCAGACGCGCGCGATTGACTCGGTACGCAGAGGAGGCCAGCACCAGGGGATCGACCCGGGTTGCAGCGATTGCGGCAACCGCCGCAACGAGGGCAATGATGGATGCCACGGCGAGTTGACGCCGCGGACCTGGCTGTCTCGATCGCGTCGGATACCACAACAGGAAAACGCCAAGGGCGAGATCGGCCACGGCTGCGAGCCACAGGGCTATGCGCACACCGAGCATCGGCATCAGCACGTGCATCGTCAGCAACACACCGACGATCGCGCCCAGGGTATTGACCGCGTAGGCCTTGCCGATCGCGGCTTCACCGGTGCCGCCGCGCAGGAGCGAGAGCGTCAGCAAGGGCAGGGTCATGCCGGCAAAGAACGCCGCCGGAAACATCACGCTCATCGAAATTGCCGCTGTCGCGAAGTTGTAGGCGGTATACGCCGAATCACCCCGGCTCAAGGTTTGACGCAAGGCCACCACCCAGTCGAAAGCATGCATGTACACGAAGAGGGAACCCAATGCAGCCACGCCCATGAGCACCTGCGCCCAACCGGCTCCGACCAGTGCGCTGCGCAAGCCATCGGCATGACGCCGCAGCCACAGACCACCAAAGGCAATGCCACTGATGAAGGCGGCGAGCATGAGCTCAAACGCATGGATCGTGCTGCCCAAGGCGAGCGACAGCATGCGCACCCAAGTCACTTCGTAGACGAACGAGCTTGCGCCGGTGATTGCCGCGGCGAGCAGGATGAACACCGGGGCCAGGCCTTCGGCCGTGGTCTGCGAGCGCGGCGAGGCGACCGTACCCGCGCGCGCCATCGGCCAGATCACGATCGCGACCGCAATGCTGAGCAGGCCGCCGGTCATGATCGAGCCCGGCAGGCCCACCGCGGGCAGCAGCACAAACGTTGCAACCAGAGCGCCGACCGCCGCACCGAAACTGTTGGAAAAATAGAGACTCGCCAGCACGCGCCCGCCCGATGAAGGCGCAATGCGCAGGAAACCCGCGCTCATCAGCGGAAAGGTCATGCCCAACAGCACGCACTGGGCGCCAATGATCACGATCGCAACGAGGTAGCGAACCAGATCAAGTCCTGCGCCCGAACCAAGCAGCGGAAACAGGTGTCCGTAGGCGAAACCGGTGGCGCCGTGGTAGATCGGATCGAATGCAACCCCGAGCAAACCAACGGCAAACTCCACAATCGCATAGGCGGCCAGCGGTCGCGCAATGCGTTCGCTGTAGCGGCTGGTCAGCCATGCGCCAATCGCCATGCCGCCCATGAACAGCATGAGCACGAAAGACTGCGCGTACGCTGCATGCCCGAGAAAGAGCCCCAGGTACTGCGTCCAGATCGACTCGTAGATGAGGCCCGCAGCACCCGAAATGGCGAACAGCGCCATCAGGAACCAACCCGCCGAGCCGCGCTTTTCTGCTGTCTGCATTGCCATCCTCCACCTCGAACTTGCCGGATGCTAGCCGATCTTGGCGCCATCAAGGCGTGTCGCAATCATGCAGCGCGAGGGATTGGGCACAGGCGCCTTTGCAGCAGGCAGCGTCTCGGCTAAATTGAGCGGGTGTCCCGCTGGAAAGCCGCCACCCTGCATCTGTCGATCAGCATGATGATCGGCTTGGTCACGGCCGCCTTGCTCCTGCTGGTCTGGTATCCGCCGCCGCTGTTCCATGCAGCGGGTGCAGACACCTTGGTACTGCTGCTGGTCAGCGTCGATCTCGGCCTCGGGCCGCTGTTGACCCTGGTCGTGTTCAAGTCCGGCAAGCGCGGCTTGAAGTTCGACTTGAGCGTGATCGCACTCGCTCAGGCAATCGCCTTGGTCTACGGGCTCTCGGTCGTGCTGCGCGCCCGCCCGGTGTTCATTGCCACGGCGGTCGATCGTCTGGTGGTGGTAACCGCTGACGAACTCGATCCGGCCGATCTGGCCAAGGCGAGCAAACCCGAGTTCAGGCACCTGTCGTGGACAGGTCCGGTCCTCGTCGGCACGCGGATCCCCAGCGACTGGCGCGAGCGCAATACCGTGTTGTTCTCGTCGACTGCGGGCAAGGACATCGAGGAATATCCGCAGTACTACGTCGACTACGCACAGGCGGCGCCCAAGCTGCTCGAGCGTGCCAAGCCACTCGATGCACTGCCCGCGCGCGGCGAGGCGCAGCGTCAACTCATCGCGGCAGCACTCGCCAAACTGGGCAAGCACGAGGCCGACGTGGTGTGGGTGCCGATGGTCGCGCGTCGCGCAAATCTCGTGATGCTGCTCGATCGGCACAGCGGCAATCCGCTGAAGGCACTGCGCATCAATCCCTGGGCACACTGACGTGGGCTGACACCCAGGGCGGGCGCGAATTGTCACATCGTGACATTTCCTGCTTAGCCTTGCCGGCAAGCTGAGAACCCCGTCTCAACATGGTTTTGCGATTGACCGATCGATGATGGGCTGGGCTTTGGCACGAAAGCTGCTACTCTTTTTCCGCGAGCCGTCGATCGCCGGACGAGAAAGCGATCGCGGAAGCGGGCCCGCCTGGCAAGGTTGGCGGCTCTAGGGGCAAGACTGAACCATCCATGAGAGGAACCACCATGAACAAGATCCAGAAAGGCTTCACGCTGATCGAGCTGATGATCGTCGTCGCGATCATCGCCATCCTCGCCGCGATTGCTCTGCCGGCGTACCAGAACTACATCAAGCGTTCGAAGGTCACCGAAGGCATCGTCATCGCCGACGCCTGCAAGGGCTCGGTTTCCGAGTATGTCGCCTCGATGAACAAGATGCCGGCTGACCTCAAGACCGCGGGCTGTGGCAATTTCGCGGCCACGCAGTATGTGTCCGGCTTGACCTACACCGCGGGCACGGGTGCGATCACGACCACCTATGCGAACGTCGGCACGGGCGTCGACGGCAAGGTGTATCAGCTCGCTCCGAATAGCGTTACCAATGCCACCAACGGCCAGCTCACCGGCTGGACCTGCACGTCCAGCACGGTCAGCTCCGAACTGCTGCCGGCTTCTTGCCGCTGATCCATTCGGCACGACTCGTGTACTCGATGCCCCCGCTTCGGCGGGGGTATTTTTTGCGCGTCGTTCGCCCGTGCGTGGCCCGATGCATGGGCAATCTTGCCCTCTGCTACCATCGACGCACCCCCGGCCGACGCGCTCATCGTCGATGAAGCATGTACTGCACAGCACCAAGGCGTGGCTCGTGCTGGTCGGCTTGCTGCTGCTTGCAGGATTCGCCTACTGGAACGGCCTTCGCGGTGGTTTCGTCTATGACGATGCCAGCTCGATCCTTGCCAACCCAAACGTGCACATTCGCGACCTCGACCTCGCCACATGGTGGCGGGCCGCGGTCGAGTTTCCGTCCGGCGTCGCGCCGTTCCGATCCCTCACGATGCTCTCATTCGCGGCCAACCACTACTTCAGTGGTCTAGCCCCCCATGCCTACAAGCTGACCAACCTCGCCATCCATCTCGTCAATGGAATGCTGCTTTTCCTGCTCTTGCGCGCGCTGCTGGCCCTTTCGCGCGCATGCAGCAGCCTGCCTCGGGATCAGCACGCCAAGGATGCCGCAGCCGTGACAGTTGCAGTCATGGCCGGGCTGTGGGTGCTGTTGCCAATCAACATTTCCGCCGTTCTGTATGTCGTACAGCGCCTGGAGGCTTTGGCAACCAGCTTCGTGTTCCTGGGGTTGTGGTGGTACTGCAGCGCAAGGCGCCGCTTGTGGCAGACGGGCCGCGGCCAAATGTCGCTGTGCGCGAGCGTCATCGTCTGTTCGTCATTTGGCGCGCTGGCCAAGGAAAGCGCGGTGATGCTGCCCCTGTATGCGGCCGTCATCGAATTGTGCCTGCCCAACACACGCAATGCGGATGGGCATCGCTCACGCACGGTCATCGGTTTGTTTGCCTGCACGCTCGTGCTGCCACTGATCGCCGGTTTGATCTGGCTGTGGAGATTGTTCATCGATTGGGACACGCTGTTCTCGGGCCACGCGTCGACCGTCTCGCGCCTGTTGACGGAAAGCCGCGTGCTCATCGACTACATCGCCTGGACTCTGGTTCCACGCCTGGATTCACTCACGCTTTACCACGACGACATCGAACGCAGCAGCGGGCTGTTGGCGCCGCCGACCACCGTGCTTGCGATTCTCGCGCTCGCGACGCTGGCAGCAGTCGGTATCTGGCAACGCAAGCAACGTCCATTGTTTGCGTTGGGCATTGCGTGGTTCTTTGCCGGCCACGTGCTCACCGCGACCATCATTCCGTTGGTGCTCGCTTTCGAGCATCGCAACTATTTTCCATCCGTTGGATTGCTGCTGGCCTGCACAAGCCTGGTTGGACTCGAACGACCGCTTGTCCATGCGCGCGTACGCCGAATACTGACGATTCTCGCCATCGCCTTCTACGCCAGCACGACTTGGATGCGCGCGCAGGAATGGGCAGATCCCATGCAGTTGGCGCGCAGCGACGCGCTCAAGCGCCCGCAGTCTTCGGCGGCGCAGTTTGACTTTGCCCAGGCGCTCCTCGCTCAGTCGGCGCGTACTGACAACCAGGCCGACGCTCAAGCCGCACTCACAATTCTGGACAAGGGGCGCACGATCCAAGGTGCCGGCATCCAGTTCGAGCAAGCCATCATCGTCTTGCTGGGGCAATCGGGCTATCCCGCGCCCGAGGCCGTATGGGACACCCTGATGGCAAAGCTCGCTCGCGGCCCGCTCGACAACAACAGCGTCCATGCTCTCTCCCAACTCAACCACTGCTTTGCCGACGCCCAATGCCAGTCAAGTCAGCGCGATAAGCTGGCACAAGCCTACGCGCTGGCGGCGCCTCACGACAATGGGCGCACTGATTTCATCAGCGTCCGAGCCGAGTATGCATGGCATGTCCTTGGTAACCACGCGCTCGCGGAACACTATTTCCGCGAGGGTCTGGCCCAATCGCCAAGCAATGTTCGCCTGTTGCGTGCCTTGGCTGTGATACTGCTGCATGAAGATAAGCTTGATGAGGCCGCTTCAACGATCGCCGCCATCGAGCGCAAGAACCGATTGGGCATGCTTGATGGCTTCATCGCGCCACTGCGACGGGACCTCGAAGCTCGCCGCGCCGCTGCACACAACCAAACCAAGAGCGGTTCCGACAGATGAACAAGCACGTACCCGTCTGGTCACGCCTGCACGACATGGCAATAATGGCCGCAACACTGCAGACGCCGCCATCGAAATGAAAACGATCGTCGCCCCCGCCGATCTCGCCATCAATGGCGCGCTGCCGGCGTTTGACAAGCCGCTGCATGTGGGCAGGCCCAACATCGGCAATCGCGATGCATACTTGAAACGCGTCAACCAGATACTCGACAACCAATGGCTCACCAACAACGGCCCGATGGTGCAGGAGTTCGAGCGCCGCATCGCCGACTTCCTTGGCGTCAAACATTGTGTGGCAATGTGCAATGCCACCATCGCGCTGGAAATCGCCATCCGCGCGCTGGGTCTGGAAGGCGAAGTGATCGTGCCGTCGTGGACTTTCGTGGCCACGGCCCATGCGCTGTACTGGCAAGGCATCACACCGGTATTCGCCGACATCGACCCTGCCACGCACAATCTCGATCCCGCCGCCGTGCGGCGCATGATCACGCCGCGCACGACCGGCATCATCGGCGTGCACCTGTGGGGCCGCGCTGCACCGATCGATGAACTTCAAACCATCGCCGACGAGCACGGCCTCAAGTTGCTGTTCGATGCCGCACACGCCTTTGGCTGCAGTTACAAGGGACAAAGCATCGGCCGCTTCGGTGCCTGCGAGGTGTTCAGCTTCCACGCCACCAAGGCTCTCAACACCATGGAAGGCGGCGCCGTCACCACCAACGACGACGAACTGGCCGAAGCGATGCGCCTGATGCGCAACTTCGGATTCAAGGGCTACGACAATGTCATCCACCCCGGCACCAACGGCAAAATGATCGAAGTGTGCGCGGCGATGGGATTGGTGAACCTGGAAGGGTTCGACGACATCATCGCCATCAACCGCCGCAACCACGCCGCCTACACGCAGGCATTGGCCGGCATACCCGGCATTTCCGTGCTGGACTACGACCCGCACGAACGCAACAGCCATCACTACGTGGTGATCGAAGTGGGCGAGGACTGCGCGGCGACGCGCGACGAGCTGGTCGCGGCACTGCATGCTGAAAACGTGCTCGCACGCAAGTATTTCTGGCCGGGCGCCCACCGCATGCAGCCGTACCGGGATTTGTTTCCGCATGCGGGATTGCTGCTGCAATACGCGCAGCGGGTTGCGGATCGAGTGATCGTGCTGCCCAACGGCTCCATGGTTGGCGGAAACGTGATATCCACCATCCACGACATCATCGTCGCACGCATCCACGAGGAGATAGCACCATGAACGCCGACGATTTCATCGAAAAGTTCGCCTTTGCCATCGAGGTCGAGGCAGCGACGCTAGCGCTGGATACGCGTTTCAAGGATCTGCCGAATTGGGATTCACTCAACACGCTGGCGGTAATAGCGATGGCGGATGCCGACTACGGCGCCAGCCTCACCGGCAGCGACATCCAGAACAGCCAGACGGTCGGTGAGCTGATGCAAGTCGTCCAAGGCCGCATGGGATGAGCGCGATCCAAGGCATCGCGGTGCGAGGCATCGCCGCCTGCGTGCCAACCAAGGTATCCCAGACCGACGACTACGATTTGCTGGCGCCGGAAGAGCGGCAGCGACTGCAGAAGGCCACTGGCATTGCCGCGCATCGCGTGTCGCCCCCCGGGCAATGCACGTCCGACTTGTGTCAGACCGCAGCGGAGCAACTGCTCGATCACCTGGACTGGGAGCGTGGCAGCGTGGGGGCGTTGGTGCTACTGACGCAAACCCCAGATCAGCCGATTCCTGCAACCGGAATCGTCTTGCAGGACAAGCTGGGCTTGCCATCGACCTGCCTCGCGTTCGACATCAACTTGGGCTGCTCTGCCTTTCCCTATGGACTGGCCACGCTGGCTTCGATGATGGCCACCCTGGGCATTTCGCGTGCCTTGTTGCTGATGGGCGATATCAGCCGGGTCTGCGCTTACGCGGACAAATCCGCCTGGCCGTTGTTCGGCGATGCTGGCAGTGCGACGGCGCTGGAAATCGACCACTCCGCACCGTCGATCCATGTCGACCTGATGTCCGATGGCAGTGGTCGCGATGCCATCATCATTCCCGGCGGCGGCCTGGCGTCGCGCTTGCCGCCTGGCGATTGGCCGGCCCAGCCCGCGCAGGATGACGATGGCATGGTGCGCCATCCCGCAAACTTGCGCTTGCGCGGCGCCGACATTTTCAGCTTCGCCATCACCAAGGTGCCACCGAGTATCCAGCGGACTCTGGATGCCGCCGGCAAAATGCCGGGGGATGTGGACTATCTGGTGCTGCATCAGGCGAACAAGATGATCAACGACACCATCACGAAGAAGGCGCACTTTTCAGCCGAATCGTCGCTGTCATCGCTGGCCGAATATGGCAACACCAGTTCGGCCTCCATTCCGCTCACGGTCTGCGCGCATGCGCAAAGGTTTGACCGCGAGCGCCTAGTGGCCGCCTGCGGCTTTGGCGTCGGCCTTTCCTGGGGCACCGCCCTGTTCAGTCTGCCTGCGGGCGGCGTGTTGCCCTTGATCGAGTCCGATCATGTCTATTGATTCGTCGGCGTACACGCGGCCGGACATCTTTGCCGACGAGATCGAGCGGCTATTTGCTGGACGCATGTATCTGTGCTCCGTCCACGAGCTGCCCGAGGTGGACAGTTACCTGGCCATACATCTCGGCGGCGCGTCGATCACCGTGCGGCACACGACAGAAGGCCTGCGGGCATTCGATAACGTGTGTCTGCATCGCTGCGCGCTGATCGACCCGGAGGGTTGTGGCAAGCGCCCGTTCCGCTGCCGTTACCACGCGTGGTCGTATGCCGCCGATGGCGCGCTGCACGCCGCGCCTCTAGTGGAGGTCGACGATCTTGCCCGGCGAGCCCTGCAAACGTATCCGCTGACGGTGGTCGGCGAGCACGTTTTCATCGGCCTGTCCGGCCAAGCGCCTGCCGTCGACAAGATGGCGTATGCCATGAGCGAA
Source organism: Lysobacterales bacterium (assembly GCA_002632325.1). GTDB lineage: Bacteria > Pseudomonadota > Gammaproteobacteria > Xanthomonadales > Rhodanobacteraceae > Dokdonella_A. The sequence goes on from NSJK01000011.1 coordinate 10,871, forward strand.
GCCGGTATCCCGTTGACCAATCCAGAGCCGTTCCATCGCGGCGAATTGTTGCAACAGTGCAACTGGAAGCTCCTGGTAGAAAACAATATAGAGAGCTACCACCTGAGTTTCGTCCACGCACAGTCGTTCATTCCAGCCGGCTTCGTCTCGAAGTCCGACTACGCTTGGGAACATGACGCCTACACCTGCTGGTCGCACTGCGAGCCCACCGAGGCGACTTCGAAGACGGCGCGGTTGCAGCGGCTTTCGCGGCAATCCAGACATGAATTCGGGCACATATTCGTGTTCCCCAACCTATTCCTGACGGCCACCAATCAAATGGTGGGCTTTCGCAGCTACGTGCTGCCGCTGACGCCAGATCGCACGCTGTTCAAGTGGGAGCTGTTCGAACTGCCCGCGCTGCTGGCGTTGCCAACTCCGGTGCGCGAGCAGATCCGGGCGGAGTCGATCCGCTTCACCGAGGCTTCGCTGCAGGAAGATAAGCCGATGGTCGAGGCCTGCCAGCTTGGCTTGTCCAGCCGCCATGCTTTCATTCAACTGCGCGCGCCGGATGCCCGTATCCAGCGCTTCCACGACTACTACGCCGAGCAGATGCGTCATGCTGAAAAATAAGCACATTCTCGTCACCGGAGCGACCTCTGGGATCGGTTACGCCACGGCCTGCGACCTGCTCGACGCGGGCGCTCAGGTCATCGCCGTCGGGCGCAGCCAGCCGCGCCTCGCTGAGCTGTCCGCGCGCAGCGAAGGCCGCGCAAAAACCCTCGCCTTCGACCTCACACGTTTTGCCGAGTATCGGGAGACGTTCGCGGGCCTGCCGGCGCTTGATGGCGTGGTCTGTTCTGCCGGCATCGCCGATAGTAATCCGCTGCGCTTTTTTTCCCTGGAAAAATACCAGCGCCTCATCGATATCAACCAGACGGCACCGATCGCACTGGTGGCGGAGCTGGCGCGGGCCGGCAAGTTGCGCGGCGGAACTTCCATCGTGTTGCTGGCCTCGATTCTTGGCACGCGCATGGGCCGACCCGGCGCGGCGGCCTATGCCACCAGCAAAGCAGCTTTGACCGGCTTTGCTAAGGTGGCGGCATTGGAGCTCGCGGGCAAGTTGGTGCGGGTGAATTGTCTATTGCCAGGCATGGTCGATACCGAGCTGGCCGCCGGGCAGACCGAGGTGTCGCAGGAAGCGCGCCAGGCGGACATGCAGCGCTATCCGCTGGGCAAGCGCTACGCAAAGGTTGAAGAGGTCGTGGCCGCGATCCGATTCCTGCTTTCGTCCGAGTCGTCCTTCATGACCGGTCAGGAGCTGGTCATGGATGGTGGGTTTTGTCTGCCATGAGCGATATGAGCCGGTTGATTCTGGTGGGCTACGGCGGCTTTGGCCGCGAAGTCGCAGCGTGGATAGGTGCCGCCGGCATGCCCTATGACGTAGTCGGTCATATCGATGACGAAAAGCTTGACCAGCCGGCAGTGCTTGGACCGATCCAGGGGCATCGGCCGCGGACGGATGTGGCCTATGTCACCTGTTTTGGTGATGGGTCTGATCGGCACGCGGTGCGCTGTGAACTGGAAGCGGCGGGTGCGCGCATGGGTACGGTCGTCGCACCCAGCGTGATTTATGTGACATCGCCAACGGCCAGCAAGAACAGCCTCTTCCTCGGTGTGTGCAGTATTTCCAACGACATCGTGCTAGGTGATGACCTCTTGATCCAGAGTTTTGCCTGCATCGGCCACGATGTCTCCATCGGCACCGGCGTCACCATCGGTGCGCATGCCTTCATCGGCGGTAACGCCAGGTTGGAACCGTTCTGCACGATCCATCCGCACGCGGTGGTGCTGCCGCATGTCACGATTGGAAAAGGGGCGGTCGTGGGGGCCGGCACGGTTGTCATCAAGGACGTGCCGCCCGGTACCACGGTATTCGGCGTTCCCGCCAAGATCATCGTCCCCGGGAATACGTAATGCGCGAGGTCTACATTCATGATATCGGTTCGGCGGTTGGCGGAACGACTGAATACAACGACGCCGCGACTCTCGGCCAGTCCGAGGCCGATTGGCAGCGGCTGACGGACAAGATCGGCATTCGTAGTCGGTCCATCGCAGGACCCGGACAGTACACAAGTGACTTGGCTCGTGCTGCCACGGAAGCACTGATTTCTCGAACGTCGGTCCATCGCGATGCAATCGGCACGTTGGTAGTGTGCACCCAGACCCCTGATCACCTCATCCCAGGTGTCGCTTCGCGCCTGCATGGGCAACTCAGCCTGCCGCAAGACTGTTTCGTGCTCGACATCAACCAAGGTTGCACCGGCTTCGTGCTGGGCACTCAAGTGATGGTCAACTGGCTGCGCGCGAGCGGGGGCAATGGGATTCTAGTGAATGCGGATACCTATTCAAAATTGATTCGCCGCGACGACCTGACCACCCGCGCGCTATTCGGCGACGCCGCTGCTGCTACGCTGTATTCCACTCGCCCTGGTGGTTTGCGCATAGTCGACAGTCACAGTTTCGCCGACGGTACGGGCTACAACGCGTTCATTGCGCATGGATCGGCGCTACGGTCGGATACCGGCGCGCCTTCGGGCATCTGCATGGATGGCCCCGGGATCTTCAACTTCGCCCTGCGCCGAGTACCGGAATCCATCAGCGCAGCACTTGACCCGCATGGGTTGCAACTGCAGCAGCTGCGCATGGTGCTGTTCCATCAAGCCAATAGCTACATGGTTGGCCAACTAGCTCGCAAGCTGAAACTGACGCCGGAGCAAGTCCCGCAAAACTGCGAGAACCTCGGCAACACGGTCTCAGCGTCAATTCCACTGCTACTTATGGAGCAAATGCCTATGCTTCAGCCCGGCGACTTCGTGCTTGCCGTCGGCTTTGGTGTTGGCCTGTCATGGGGTACTGTACTGCTTGAGTATTCAGAGGAAGGTTCTTTGCCGCCGCGTGGCGCATAGTCTTTCACCAGGCATCACAACGGTCGAGTCAAGTACTCCCACAACTGATCGTGTCGAGACTTTTCTTATGACACTTTCAAAAGAGTTCGCAGCCCGCGCGCCACGTTTCGAGCCCGCGTCGGCATGGTGCCGCTGTATCGGGCCTTGCCTTGCCGAGATGGCACAATTTGCCACTGACATAACGCATCGGCCAGCGTTCAAAAGCGAGGCAACACGAATGATCCTCTTGAAATTGGCGGCGATTGCGACGTGAATTCCTTTTTGGAACGCCGAGCGGCTTCTGCCACATGGTGGAGCGCGCTCGAAATCGCCGCCCGCTACAGTGTCCAATTGCTCGTCCTTATCGTGCTGGCGAGATTGTTGACGCCAGCGGATTTCGGACTGATCGCGATGCTGCTGGTTTTCACCAGCGTGGCGGCGTTGCTGGTCGACGCCGGCTTCGGCACGGCGCTGGTACAGAAGCAGCAAACCACGGATGACGACGAAACGACGGTGTTCCTTTCAGGCCTGGGAGTCGGCGTGGTTGTTGCCGTGGTGCTGTGGTTGGCCGCCCCGGCGATCGCCGCTTTCTACGCGCAACCCGCACTGATCTCCCTTACGCGCCTGTTGCTGTTCGTGCTGCCGCTGGGCGCACTGGCGGCAGTGCCGGACGCGTTGCTTACACAGCGGCTCGAATTTCGCTCGCGCGCCAGCGCCGAAGTCATCGCGTCGCTGTGCTCGGGCGTGGTTGCCGTAATACTCGCCTGGCGCGGGTTCGGCGTATGGAGCTTGGCCTGGCAGGCGATCGTCGCCATCGGCATGCGCGCGCTGCTCCTTTGGATGTTTTCCGGTTGGCGCCCGCGTGGTTGCTTCAATGTTGCGTCGTTTCGCAGCCTGTTCGGTTTCGGCAGCTACATATTGATGGCCAATTTGTTGAACATCATTTCACTCAGGCTGCAGTCGCTGCTGATCGGCAAATTGTTCGATGTGCGGGCGCTCGGCTACTACACACTCGCCCAGAACACCCAGCTTGCACCAGCCCAATTCATGAGCGGTGTATTGAATCGGGTAGGACTGCCCGTGTTTTCGCAGGTAGCCGATCAACCTGCCAAAATGTTGGGCGGTTTCCGGCTCTCGTTGCGGGTGTCGTTTTTCGTATTCGTCCCTTGCATGGTCGGACTGGCAGTGGTTGCCAAGCCCGTGATCACCATCGCTTACGGATATTCATGGGTCGGCGCAGCCCCATTTCTGAGCCTGCTGTCACTAGCGACAGTGTTCTGGCCATTGCACGTGTTGAACTTGGCCGTGATTGGCGCCCAAGGTCGATCGGACCTGCTCTTCAAGTTGGAAGTGGTCAAGGATGTCGCTTCGGTCATTCTGATCGTGATAGGCAGTCAATTCAGCGTGATTGCGGTTGCTTGGGCCGCACTCGCCTCAAGCCTGTTCTCGGTGTGCATCAACACCTGGTACTCGCACAAGCTGCTGGGCTACGGCCTGTTCGCCCAATTGCATGATCAATCGGCAACGCTGCTGCTATCTGCGGTCGCCGCAAGCGTTGCGTGGTCTGCATCACACTGGCTCACCCATGCCCCGCTGGCGCTGCTGGTGGCAGTTCTATCGGCAGCCGCAACGTACTTCGGGCTTGCGGTATTGTTCCGCGTGAAGGCGCTGCACGACTTGCTATCGCTTCTGCGCTCGTGGCGATCCCCCACCATGTCGATCGTGGAGCCCCTGGAATAACGCGCATGCACAGGCCCGCCATCACCGTATGCATCATCACCTACAATCAAGTCGAGTGGATCGAGCGGTGTGTGCGCAGTGCGATCGAACAGGAGGTAGATGCCGAGCTGTGCGTCCTCGTCGGCGACGACGCTTCCGACGATGGCACCAGTGAGATCGTGGCCCAGATGTCGTCTTTGTATCCCAGACAGATCACGCACCTGCGCCGAAATTCTCGCATGGGTGCGTTCGACAATTCGCGCGACCTCTTGGCACGGTCAGAAGGTGACTTTGTCGCCTGCGTTGACGGAGACGACTACTGGTTGCCGGGCAAATTGAAGAGGCAATTGTCCTTCATGCAGTCACACCCAGACTGCGTGGCGACATACACCAACGCGGTCGCCGTGGATGCCGTTGGCAAGCAAATCGGCGTCTTCAACGACGTCGACAATGCCCGGTTCGATCTTGCCGCGCTGCTGCGCCGCGGAAATTTCCTCAACAACAGCTCCGTACTCTTTCGGCGCCACGCGTTAACCGGCGCGCTGCGCGCGGGCACCCCCATCATCGACTACTACTCTCACCTTTGGTTAGCCCGCGGCGGCTGGTTAGGCCACATTGGCGAGCCCTTGGCCGCCTACCGTGTCAACGTGCGAGGCTCAATGCTCAAAGATGCGAATGTCCAAGTGCGCGAACTTTACTGGCAAGCCATCCAAAGCGTGCCGCGCGATCGGGTGAGTGATGACGACTACGCACATGGCATCGCCGACTTTCTGCGCCGAGTATTTTTTCGAGCCGTGCGTACGCGTGACATGTCGCTGTACCGAACATGGGCGACCCGTGTCTATGCGGCCTCGCCTTACGGCCGCGTGCATACCAGCGCGCTGGTGGCCGCATCTATCATTCGCATCGGCGGCAAAGCGCTCTGGGGTCAGCGTGCCAGGCTTGTCGGTCGCAGCCCACCACGAATTTTGTACCGCCGCTGAGTTGGCAGTCGATGGCATTGCAACTGAAGAAACTGATTCCGTACGCGTTTGCCGGCTGGATTCCCGGCGGCAGGAAGTCCTGTGTCCTATGCGGCCACCACGTCTGGCGCTTCATGCCGTACCGACGAGGGTCGCGCGTTGTCGCGCCGTTGATGCGCACGCTCGATGTCGTTGGCAGCAACGTGGATCATTTTGAGTGCCCGCGCTGCGGCGCCCACGACCGCGAGCGGCACTTGTTCCTGTATTTGAAATGCAGCGGCGTTCTGGCGCGTATGCGCGGACGCAACATCCTGCATTTTGCGCCGGAGAAACATTTGTCGAATCTGATAAGCGCGCAAGAACCTGCAGAGTATGTGCAGGCCGATTTGTATCCGAACGCGCCGGGCGTACAACGCGTCGACATGCTGGCAATGCCCTTCGCGGATGGTTCGTTTGACGTTTTGATCGCCAACCACGTGCTCGAGCATGTGCCCGACGCCTCAGCCGCGCTTGCCGAAATCTTCCGGGTACTCAAGCCGGGTGGCGAAACCATTCTGCAGACGCCGTACAGCCGCAAGCTGCAGCACACCTGGGAAGACGCGGGCATCGACACGCCACAGGCACGCCTGTACGCGCACGGACAGGAAGACCACGTGCGGCTGTTCGGGCGCGACATCTTCGAGAGGATTACCGCAGCCGGCTTCGAATCGAACGTGCAGCTGCACGCGGATCTGCTTCAAGCCTACGATCCGGCGACCCATGGCGTGAATCCTGCGGAGCCGTTCTTCCTGTTTCGCAAACCGGGTTGAAAGGGCGTCACTTCACCTGCGGTAATCCATGCCGCCACAGCAAATTCAGCTTGCGCGGCATCCAGGCAAATGCTCGCCAGTAGGCACGCAAGCTCACTCGCCGGATGTTCTGCACATCGCGGCGGCGGCGCCGCAGCACAGCGAAATCGCGCGCCAGTGCTCTGAGGGCGTGGCCATAGATATCCCGCCAGATCTGCCCATCACGCTTCAGCGCTGCGAGTGCGATCCCTTCGAAGGTCAGCAAGATCACATGCAAGGCAAGCAACGGCCACACCAGCCACGTCGGAGTGCAGACCACCATCACGGCGGTCTTGTTGCGCTCACTCAGCGCGCGGCGCCGATAGGTGGTGCTCAGTTTGCCGTCGTCGATCTTGTTGCCACCGAAGCTCGCGCCTTGGCGATGCCGGTAACCGCTGCTCGCAAGCGCGCAGACGAGAAACCCGCGCAAGCGGGCAAGACAACACAGGAATGCGTCTTCCGCGATCGAACCGATCCATTCTGGAAACCCACCCAATTCGTTCCACAACGCGCGCGGCAGGAACAGACAAGCGCCGATCACGTAGGCGACGTCCGAGCGTGCGGGATCGAGGTTCGGCACCGGGTTGTAGAACGGATCGAGCAGGCAGCCGCGATCGACCAATGCGCCGCTTTCCCAATCGTATTGCGGCAAGGTCAGGATACCGACAGGCCGTTCGCGTGCAGCCGCGAGCAGGGCCATCAGCGCATCCGGATACAAGGCCGCATCATTGTTGAGCAACAGCACGTATTCGCCGCGTGCCTGGGCGACCATGCGATTGTTGCCGATGCAAAAGCCGACATTGGTGGCACTGACGAGTAGCTCGACTTGCGGATAATGCGCACGCAAGAACGCGACGGAATCATCGCTCGACGCGTCGTCGTGAACGATGATCTCGATGGCAAGATCGCCTTGCTGGGCGAGCACCGAATCGATGCAATCGGCAAGAATCGCGGCGCCATTGTAGTTGGCGATGCATACTGATACGACCGGCGCAGCAACCGGCGTCAGCGCGGCAAGGTGTTGAACCAGCGCCATGTCCGTTCCAAGCCTTCGACCAACCCGATCTGCGCGCGCCAACCCAGCATGTGCGCCGCGCGATCCGACCGCATGTGCACACTGGGCACGTCGATTGATCGGGTGGCATGGTAGTGACGTCGCAGCTCTCGCCCGCTGATCCGCTCGATGTGCGCAAATAGTGCGTTGAGTTGCACGCTCTGGCCGCTGCAGGCATTGAACACATGGAACCCGGCAGGCAAGTTCGTGTCGAGCGCAGCGAGCAGCAGTCGGGTGAAGTCGTCGATGTGGAGGAAATCACGTTCGACCGAACCATCCCCCCAAACGTCCAGGGTTTCACCACGCAGCAGCGCACCCAAGGCGGCGGGGACGATGCCGAAACCGACCCGTTCGACTTGCCTGGGCCCATACACATTGGACGGTCTCAGCACCACGGCCGTACCCGCGAATTGGTTGCACCAGGCTTCGATGAAGTGCTCGGCGGCAATCTTGCCGGCGCCATGATATGAACGCGAATACACCGCAGCCAGTTCGTCGGAGGCTTGCCCGGCGACGCGGCTGTAGAGCGAGCCGCCCGAAGACACGTAGAGCAGCGGCACTCGGGGGCGCGCCTGCAGCGCTTCGAGCAGTGCAAGTGTTGGTCTCAGATTGTCTTCGAGTTCTGCCATCGGCTTGCCAGCCGAACTGCCGGGCGTGGAGGCCGAAGCAAGGTGAACGATTGCGCGCGCCTTGGCGATGAGTGGCGCAAACGACTGCGCATCGGCGTCGGCGATGACACGGTTTTCGATGCCGGGCACCGGCGGGTGCAAGCTGCGGCGTGTGACGGCAACGACACGCTCGCCGCGGGCAGCAAACGCGGCAAGCAGGGCTTGCCCAATGAAGCCACCCGCGCCAACGACGAGGATCGCCTCAGCGCTCATTCGAGGATCCTCCAAGCAGACGGTGGTAGATCGCGACATAACGCTGGGCGCAATCATCCCATGTGCCAACCTCGCGCCGCGCCCATTCACGCGCCGCAGTGCCGATGCGTCGGTTTGCCTGCGCGTCCTCGAGCGCGGATAGCGTGGCCCGGTAGGCCGCCTGCGTGTCGCAGAGCATGCCCGTATCATTGTCGTTGATGAAATCCGCATGGGCTGGCATTGCCGAAGCTATGATCGGCAAGCCCGCAGCCATCGCCTCGAGCATCACTTGCGGGCGTCCTTCTGCATGTCGGCTGAGCGTGATCAGTCCGCAAGCCCGCGGAAACCAGTCGCCGGCCAACTGTTCCGCGCTGGCCGGTCCGTGGTAGCGCACCCAGCCCGGGATTTCGAGGGCTTCCTGCATTGGACCGAACAGATGCAGCTCGCGCGATGTGCCGGCAAACATCGGTTGCGACCACGCAAAAAGATCGCCCAGCTTGTCGGCAGTCAGGCGACTGACGACGATCCAGCGCGCGGGTTCACCATGCGTTTGCACGCGGCGGTCGACTGCGTACCAGCGGGGGTCGATGCCAAAGGATACGGGCTGTACATGCGCCAGGTCGCCAAACGCAGCCTGCAAGGGCGCCTGCATCCAAGTGGCGTTCGGGCACAACACGACCTTCCGCCGCCGCATCACTCGACGCAGCATCGTACGCATAAATGGCAGTCGCAGCAGGCGCATGTCATTGCCGAGCACGGTAATCAACGCAGGCTTGTGGTCAGCCGGCAATGGCAGCGCGCATTGCAGCCAATTGATGTGGTACAGATCGACCTCGCCGGTGCGGCGATAGACGGCTCGCAGCATCCGCAGCAGTTTTGCCGCCGCGATCGCACCCGATGGTGGCCGCGTGCGCAACCAGTGCGATATGCCACCACGCTGCATGAGCGTGGCGAGCCATTGGGACTCCAACTCGGTGGTTGCCAAATCGACCGCGGGATCGACCTCGCCCGGTGGCGCCCACTGGAGCACGCTGACTTCCGGATTGCGCGCCAAGGCCCTGCTGATATGCGCCATGAACATGCCACGCCAATCGGTTTGATCTCGCGGGTACGAGGTACTTACGAACAATGTGCGCGTCATTTCCTTGTTGGCGCTCACTGAAGGGACCTCACCGCTCGCGCCGATGGGTCAGCGCCGTGATCTGCCGCAATCCGGCTGCCATGCCTTGGCCTCGCGCCGTGCGAAGGCGCGCGCAACAGGGTTTTCCGTGGCAGCCTCACTGGCGCTTGACGCACTTCGATTCCCGCAGGCGCGAGCGCAGCGGAATCGGGCCGACCGACGACACGCACCCGCGCCACCTTCGCCCGCTCGTCCGCCCTGCGCCAATTGAGCCGCTGCATGCCACCCATCAGCGGCGGCAGCTTGCAGGTAACGAGGAGGATGCGAGGGCGCGCAAATTCAGGCATCGCGCCGATACGTCAACGCGGTGACTTGCTTTGAAATCAGGCCGAATCGACGCCTTGACCGCGGAAGTCGAAAAACGCAGGAAACGATGGTGTTCATGTCGGAGGCGTGGATGTGGCAGTGACAAGCCAGCCACGATTTTCGACTTCCGCCTCCAGCGCCAGCGTCGTCGCCACCAGCATCGGCACGCGCTCGTGCGCTGCCTGCAGGGCACTGGCGAGAATGGCGGGGTCTTCGATGTATTCGTGGATCATCTGGTTGCGAAGCAGGCGCGTGCTCATCCACTCATCGGCAGATGCCAGCCAACCAAGGCGTTCGGCGCGATCGAAATTGTCGATGGCGGCGCCCGGCGACTCACCGAGCATGCGCAGCACGATGGGGATGAGCTTGTCGCCGACAGTATCCTGAAGACGGCTGAAGCGCGAGGCGAAGGCTTCAATGCGTTCGGATAATTCGACGTCGGTGTCGAGCTGGCGCGCACGCGCGACGGTGAATGGTTCGTCGAAGACACGCCGATCGGTATTCTGCAATTGCTTGCGCTCGCGCTGGACGACGCGCAAAAGAAAACGCAGACGATTCAAATGCTCAGGGTCGTGGGTCATAGCACGACGCCACGCTGGAAGGCCGCATCGTGAATGGGCAAACGTTTGAGGTTGGGCGCCGCCAGCAGCACGTCGACCTTGCGCCCGCCCAATGCCCGACTGGCACGTGCCGCCATGCGCGCCGCCAGCGGCGCCGGATCGCCGACCGGGGTGTCCAGTTCCAAGAGCAAATCGACGTCACCGCCGCGCAGGGTGTCATCGAGCCGGGAACCGAACAGGCGCAGGCGCGCGTGAGCACCCGCCTCTTCCAGGGCGATGTGTTTCAACAGGTCGATTTGTTGACGGTTCAGGCGCATGCGGTCACCGGCGCCGAGTATAGCCAAGCCCGGGCCGGCACGCGTGCAGCGCTAAACATCACGCCGATACGTCAGCGCCGTGATCTGCTCGGAGATCAAGCCGATCAGGAAGATGATCACTGCCGCGCTGAACAGCAAGGTGCTCATGTTGGTGAAGCGGTGGATCGTCACGTAGGTGTAGCCGTAATAACCCAAGCCCGTAAGGAAGAACGCGGCCGCAACGGGCACGAACAGCTTGAGCGGCGAATACAGCGTGGCGATCTTGAAAATGATGAGCAGGAAGCGGATGCCGTCCTTGAGCGGCCGGATATGGCTCTTGCCCACGCGCGGCGCGACCGGGATCGGCTCGTAGGCGACCGTATAGGCGCTGCGGAAGAAGGCCATCGTGCAGGTGGTCGGATAGGAAAATCCGTTGGGCAAGAGGTGCAGGAACTCGCGGAACTTGTCGGCGCGTACCGCGCGAAAGCCCGAGGTGAGGTCGAGCACGGCATGGCCGGTCATCTTCGAGGCCAGCCAGTTGTAGAGCGTGTTGGCCAAGCCACGACCGACGCCCGCCTGTCCCGACCAGTCGCGCGCGCCCACGACCATGTCGTAGCCCTCGGCCAGTCGCGCGAGCAGGCGTTCGATCAGGGCCGGATCGTGCTGGCCGTCGGCGTCCATGAACACGATGATCTCGCCGTTGGCGGCGCGGGCGCCGCGCTTGATGGCCGCGCCGTTGCCCATCGAATAGGGCGAGGACAGGCATTGGACGCCCGCGGCGGCACAGATCGCGGGCGTGTCGTCGGTGGAGCCATCGTCGACGACGATGATCTGCGCCTGCGGTTGCGCCTGGCGCAGGTGGTCGAGCAGTGGCGCCAAGGCGGCCGCCTCGTTCTTGGCGGGCAGGATGACGCTCAGCGCGGGTGTATCGGTCTGGGGCTCCACGGGACCATGGTGCCTGCATGGCCCGTGCTTGGGCAATGGCGGGGTGGTTAGGCACACGGCGGGTGGAATGGTCGGATGTGCGCGACCCGGCGTTGTAGGAGCGACGGCAGTCGCGACCATGAGCCGCCCGCCATCGAGCGCAATGCGAACCCGCCGTGCAGCAGTCGGGCCTTCCGGCCCTCCTACATGACTCGGTCAACAGCGGATGCGCGCGACCCGGAGTTGTAGGAGCGACGGCAGTCGCGACCATGAGCCGCCCGCCATCGAGCGCAATGCGAACCCGCCGTGCAGCAGTCGGGCCTTCCGGCCCTCCTAAATGACTCGGTCAACAGCGAATGCGCGCGACCCGGCGTTGTAGGAGCGACGGCAGTCGCGACCCGGTCAGCATCGAATGCGTGCGATTCCGGGGTGTAGGAGCGACGGCAGTCGCGACCATGAGCCGCCCGCCATCGAGCGCAATGCGAACCCGCCGTGCAGCAGTCGGGCCTTCCGGCCCTCCTACATGACCCGGTCAACAACGGATGCACGGCGTCCGGGGGTGTAGGAGCGACGGCAGTCGCGACCATGAGCCGCCTGCTATCGAGCGCCATGCGAACCCGTCATGCGGCTGTCGGGCCTTCCGGCCCTCCTACATGACCCGGTCAATATTGGATGCGCACCATCCAGGAATGTAGGAGCGACGGCAGTCGCGACCACGTCAACAACGGATGCGCGCGACCCGGCGTTGTAGGAGCGACGGCAGTCGCGACCATGAGCCACCCGCCATCGAGCGCAATGCGAACCCGCCGTGCAGCAGTCGGGCCTGCCGGCCCTCCTACCCGGCTCGGTCGACAACGGATGCGTGCCATGCGGGATGTAGGAGCGACGGCAGTCGCGACCATGAGCCACCCGCCATCGAGCGCAATGCGAACCCGCCGTGCAGCAGTCGGGCCTTCCGGCCCTCCTACATGACCCGGTCAATATCGGATGCGCATCATCCGGGGGTGTAGGAGCGACGGCAGTCGCGACGATGAGCCGCCCGCCATCGAGCGCAATGTGAACCTGTCTTGCAGCAGTCGGGCCTGCCGGCCCTCCTACCCGGCTCGATCGACAACGGATGCGTGCCATGCGGGATGTAGGACCGACGGCAGTCGCGACCATGGGCCGCGCGCCATCGAGCGCAATGCGAAACTGTCTTGCAGCAATCGGGCCTGCCAGCCCTCCTACCTAGCTCGGTCGACAACGGGCCCCGGTGCGGGTGCTCCCCCATTTGTGAGGACGGCTCCACAGGAATGCCGTCCGGGGTACATTTGGCGGCGGGTTTGGAGTACATTTCCTTCCAGATTGCGGGGGTTACGCGATATTCCTATGGCGACTCAGATCACTACACCGCCCTTGGCGGGACTTTCCGGCATTGCCCGACGGCTGGTGGCCGACGGTGCACTGGCGGAAGCCGACGCGCGCAAGGCGGTCGAGGAGGCTTCCAAGCAGAAGATTCCGCTGAGCGCCTGGCTGGTCGAGCAGGGGCTGGTTTCGAGCGCCAGCGTGGCGATGGCCTCTGCCACCGAGTTCGGCCTGCCGCTGATCGACGTCAATGCGATCGACCTGAGTCAGGTGCCGATCAAACTCGTACGCGAGGACCTCATCACCAAACACAAGGCCTTGCCGCTGTTCAAGCGTGGCATGCGCCTGTTTTTGGGCGTGTCCGATCCGACCAACCTGCGCGCGCTCGACGAGATCAAGTTCCAGTCCAACCACATCGTCGAACCGATCCTCGTCGATCCGGGCCAGCTCGATCGCGCGATCGAACAGGCGTTGACTTCCGCGGGCCAGACCATCACCGATCTGGGCGAGGATTCCGAAGGCCTGGAAGGACTCGAGACTTCGATCGGCGATGACGAGGGCGAGAGTGGCGGCGTCGATGCCAATGCGGCCGAGGATGCGCCGGTCGTCAAGTTCGTCAACAAGGTGCTCGTCGATGCGATCAAGCGCGGCGCCTCGGATATTCATTTCGAACCCTACGAAACGACCTATCGCGTGCGCTACCGCATGGACGGCATGCTGCGCGCGGTGGCCTCGCCACCGATCAAGCTCAGCCCGCGCATCGCCTCGCGCCTCAAGGTGATGAGTGGCCTGGACATCGCCGAGAAGCGCGTGCCGCAGGATGGGCGCATCAAGCTCAACCTGTCCAAGACCAAGTCGATCGATTTCCGTGTGAGCACCTGCCCGACGCTGTTCGGCGAGAAGATCGTGCTGCGCATTCTCGATGCCTCGGCGGCGAAGATGGGTATCGAAAAGCTTGGTTACGAGGACGACCAGCGCCAGCTCTTCCTCGACGCGATCGCCAAGCCCTACGGCATGGTGCTCGTCACCGGCCCGACCGGCTCGGGCAAGACGGTGTCGCTCTACACCGCGCTCAATATCCTCAACACCGAAGGCCGCAACATCTCCACGGTCGAGGATCCGGTGGAAATCCGCCTGCCCGGTGTCAATCAGGTGCAGCAGAACACCAAGCGCGGCATGACCTTCGCCGCGGCCCTGCGCTCGTTCCTGCGCCAGGATCCGGACGTGATCATGGTCGGCGAAATCCGCGATCTGGAAACCGCCGAGATCGCGATCAAGGCCGCGCAAACCGGCCACATGGTGCTCTCGACCCTGCATACCAACGATGCCGCGCAGACGATTTCGCGCCTGATGAACATGGGCATTGCGCCCTACAACATCACGTCGTCTGTGAGCCTGGTGATCGCCCAGCGTCTCGCGCGCCGCCTGCACGACTGCAAGAAGCCGGTGCAGATTCCGGCTGCCGCCCTGCTCGCCGAAGGCTTTACCCAGGCCGACATCGATGCGGGATTGCAGATCTATGAAGCAGTCGGTTGTTCCGGCTGCAACGAAGGGTATAAAGGCCGCACCGGCATCTATCAGGTCATGCCGATGACCGAAGAGATCCAGAAAATCATCCTCGCCGGCGGCAGCGCGATCCAGATTGCGGAGGAAGCGTGCCGCATTGGCATCAACGACCTGCGGGCATCCGCCCTGCTCAAGGTCAAACAGGGCATCCTCGGCCTCGCCGAAATCAACCGCGTCACCAAGGACTGATCATGGCCACATCGACTGCAGCCGCACTCAAAGCCCGCACTGCCACAGCCGACCGCGGCAAGGCCCGCGCCCAGGTCAGCAACCTGCAGGTCTACACTTGGGTCGGCATCGACAAGCGCGGCATCAAGATCAAGGGCGAGCAGATCAGCAAGAACGCGAGCCTGGTCAAGGCCGACCTGCGCAAACAGGGCATCAACCCGCAGGTGGTCAAGCCGAAGCCCAAGCCACTGTTCGGCAGCACGGGCAAGAAGATCAAGGGGCGTGACGTTGCGGTATTCGCTCGCCAGCTCGCAACCATGATGGCCGCAGGCGTACCCATGGTGCAGGGCTTCGAAATCGTCGCCGGCGGGCAGAGCAACCCGCGCATGAAGGACATGCTCACCAACATCAAGCAGGATATCGAGGGTGGCTCGGCACTCAACGAGGCGTTGGGCAAGTACCCGGTGCAGTTCGATGAGCTGTTCACCAACCTCGTCAAGGCCGGCGAATCGGCGGGCGTGCTCGACACCGTGCTCGACACGATCGCGACCTACAAGGAAAACATCGAGAACATCAAGGGCAAGATCAAGAAGGCGATGTTCTATCCGGCCGCGGTGATTGCGGTGGCGATCATCGTATCCTGCATCCTTCTGATTTTCGTGATCCCGCAGTTCGAGGCGGTCTTCAAGAACATGAAGGCGGATTTGCCGGCATTCACGCAAATGCTCGTGAGTCTATCGCGCTGGATGGTGTCGTACTGGTGGATGGTTCTGCTAATCGCTGTTGGCAGTGCAGTGGGTATTGCACTGCTTTACAACCGATCGACGAAATTCCAGCACTTCGTTGGACGCGCAGTATTGAAACTTCCGGTCGTAGGCGAAATCCTGCGCCAATCCGCAATTGCCCGTTTCGCGCGCACGCTCGGCGTGACCTTCAAAGCGGGCGTCCCGTTGGTCGAGGCGCTTGATTCGGTCGCCAACGCGACCGGCAGCGTGGTCTACAACGAAGCGGTCAAGCGCATCCGCGAAGACGTCGCGGTCGGCCACCAGCTCCAGCTCGCGATGAAGCAGACCAACCTCTTCCCGAACATGGTCACGCAGATGGTCGCCATCGGCGAGGAAGCCGGCGCACTGGACGCGATGCTTTTCAAGATCGCCGAATTCTACGAAACCGAAGTCAACAATGCGGTCGATGCATTGTCGAGCCTGCTCGAACCGATGATCATGGTGATCATCGGCGGTGTCGTCGGAAGCATGGTGGTCGGCATGTACCTGCCGATCTTCAAACTCGGCTCGGTTGTTGGCTGATCGCGTTCGCGCCGCACGCGGCGCGCCGTGAGTTTCGAGCCGAGCAAGCTCGGCTCTACAAAACCCACCGCCCTGTAGAGCGGAGCTTGCTCCGCTGCCGTGCGCTTCAAGCCGAGCGAGCTCGGCTCTACAAAACCCACCGCCCTGTAGAGCGGAGCTTGCTCCGCTCCCGTGCGCTTCAAGCCGAGCAAGCTCGGCTCTACAAAACCCACCACCCGTAGAGCGGAGCTTGCTCCGCTGCCTTGGCCCTGCGACACGTCGAAGCCGAGCAAGCTCGGCTCTACAAAAGTGCTGCAAACCGAGCCAATGGCGCGATCTCGCCGGGGTCACAGCGCGGCGACGACACGGCTTGGCAAGACCTTCCCTGTAGAATTCCGGCTTCGCCCTTCTTTCGCCCCTGCCGGGGATAACCCATGATCGACGCCGATTGGTTGCATGTACCCGCCGCGCTGATTTCGCTCACGGGGATCCTCGGACTCCTCGTGGGAAGCTTCCTCAACGTGGTGATCCTGCGCCTGCCCAGACGCCTCGAGCACGACTGGTGGCAACAGGCGCGCGAAATCCTTGCTGCGGATACCGAAACACCTGCGTCAGACGCAGCATCGACAGCGCCACCCGATCTGGTCTTCACCGCCTCGCATTGCCCGACTTGCAAGCACCCGCTTTCGCCGCTCGACAATATCCCGCTGCTCAGTTGGCTCGCGTTGCGCGGACGCTGTCGTTACTGCAAGGCATCGATTTCCTGGCAGTACCCGCTGGTGGAACTGCTCACCGCCGTCGCCTCGGCCGTGGTCGCGTGGAAATTCGGCTTCGGCTGGCAGCTCGCGGCGGCGCTGATATTCACCTGGACGCTGATCGCAGCCTCGGGCATCGATGTGCGTACCCAGCTCCTGCCCGACCAGCTCACCTTGCCCTTGCTCTGGCTCGGCCTGTTGTTGTCGCTGGCGTCGATCTTCGTCGGGCCATCGACGGCAATCATCGGTGCCGCAATCGGCTACCTCAGCCTGTGGAGTGTGTTCTGGCTGTTCAAGCTCATGACCGGAAAGGAAGGCATGGGTTACGGCGACTTCAAACTGCTCGCCGCGCTCGGCGCCTGGATGGGCGCAACCAGCCTGTTGCCGATCGTGCTGCTCTCATCGCTGATCGGCGCAATCATCGGCGGCATCGCGCTCGCGGTGCAGGGGCGCGATCGCAGCACGCCGATTCCATTCGGTCCGTTCATCGCCGCTGCAGGTTGGGCCTGGTTCGTGTTCGGCGACACGCTCGGGGCCTTCTACACGCAGCTGTTCGGGCTGGGTTGAGTCGTGAACTTCGGCTTCGATTCGGGTTCATGAGCAGCCTGCCCTACTCCGTCGCGCTCACTGGCGGCATCGCCAGCGGCAAGTCGACCGTCGCCAAACGCCTAGCCGAGCTGGGCGCCTGGTTTGCCGATGCCGATACGGTGGCACGCGAGCTGGTCAAACCAGGAACGCCCGCGCTTGCGGAGATCATCAGGGTATTCGGCGCCGACGTGCTGCATCCCGATGGAACGCTCGATCGCCGCGCCCTGCGCGCGGCGATCTTTGCCGATGACGCGGCACGCCAGCGGCTCAATGCAATCCTGCACCCACACATTCGCGCGGCCTTGCACGAGCATGTCGCCGCGACACCGCAAGGTCGTTACGCCCTGCTGGCGATTCCCTTGCTGGTTGAGAGTCGCTCGCAGTACGCCTGGGTCAATCGCGTGCTTGTCGTCGATGCACCGCGTGATCTGCAGATCGCGCGACTGATTGAACGTGATGGCATAACGCTGGCGCTTGCAGAGGCGATGCTCGATGCACAGGCATCAGGCGAACAGCGGCTCGCGATTGCCAACGACGTGATCCGCAACTCGGGCGCACTGGCCGACCTGGATCACGAGGTGCATGCCCTGCACGCCCGCTACAGCAGATTGGCGGGGCAACGCTCACCGTGAGAGCCAACGCAGCGGAGCAAGCTCCGCTCTACGGGTGGTGGGTTTTGTAGAGCCGAGCTCGCTCGGCTTAGGGCGCACGGGAGCGGAGCAAGCTCCGCTCTACAGGGGCGATGGGGCCGCGTCTTTCGGTGATTTGTAGAGCCGAGATTGCTCGGCTCGAGCGCCTACCAAAGTCCACGGCGGGCGTCGCATTCAAAGCGGGGGAAAATTCGCTCATGGAAACCATTCACGACAATGCCTTGCACGCAGGTCGTCTGCCAAGTGCATTGGAATCATGTCAATGGATCGACCAGAATCGACGAAGTAAACTTCGCGACCTCATCCTTTGCTATGCCAGCCTCCGTGAGGCTTGACCGCAAGGACTGTAGGAATACCGCACGTCGATAGACATTGAGCCTTTCCTTGCTCTCGAACTCTCGCACTTTTTCCAACAGCTTCGCCCGACGCTGCTCACGCCGTTCTTTCGAATCTTGCCGCAGGTCAGCGGACTTCTTCATGCGCACGTACTCGCCACTGATTTCAGAAGCGAATTCTCGAACCCTGCCGGTTTCAAACCACTTGAGCACCATTGCACCTGATTTTTTCGTGTGGCATCGTCAAACAGTCACGCTCGTTCAAGCCTAGCAGATCACTCCTTCGTCGGGCACGGATTCCATGTCCCTTTTCAAGCAAATCTGGCAGGCGCGCAGGGCAGTTGCAACGCCGTCCAGCACTGACGCGCTCGCCAGAGCAGATACCTTGATTCGCGAAGGCCATCCGCTTGAGGATGCTGGCGATTTCGATGCCGCACGCAAGCGCTATCAGGATGCGTTATCTGTGGCGCCGGATTATTGGCGCACCCACCTCAATCTGGGCAACCTCCATCGCGCGCTGTTGCAGCCTCACGATGCAATCCGCTGCTACGAGCGCGCCATCGAACTTGCGCCGCATGAGGCGAACAGTCACCTCAACCTCGGTAATGCGTTCATGGACGCGGGAAAGGCGTCCGAAGCCGCCGCCAGCTATGAGGAAGCTGCAAGGCTTCGAAACGATTGGGCCGCCCCTTGGCTGGGCTACGCAAGCGCTATCGCCCCAACCGATTCGAGTGCGGCAGAGGCTGCCCTCCGAAGAGCGGCTTCAATTGACCCAAATGATGGCGCAATCGCGGCTAGACTTGGAATTCTGCTTGCCAACGCGGGGCGACAAGACGAGGCCGAAGCACTGATTTCCGCATCGCTTGAGCGCTTGCCAGCGTCCTTCGCGCTGCTCATCACGCAAGCCGGATTCTGCAGCAAGGCCGGTGACCCGGCGGGCGCGGTTGACGCCTACCGTAGGGCCTTGGCGCTGAAGCCCGATCATTGGGAGGCTTGGAGCGCCTACCTTTTTGTTTCGAACTTTCTCCCCGATGTCGACACCTCCACCCTTTTCACCGAGCACCTGCGTTTTGGCCAACACATTGCCAGAATCATCCGCCCCAACCCGGCCGGAGTCGAGGGTGACAAGGCAAAACGCCTCCGTATTGCCTATCTGTCCCCGGACTTCCGTGCCCATCCTGTAGCCAACTTCGTTGCTCCGGTCCTGCGTCACCACGACAGAACCCGGTTTGAGATTCATTGCTTTCAGTTGAACCGGCAAGCAGATGCAATCACGGCGCAGCTCAAGAACCTCACTCAACATTGGCACGAAGCATTCGATTTGAACGATGTGCAGCTGGACCAGCGACTGCGCGACAACGGCATCGACATTCTCGTGGACCTCGCTGGTCACACCACCGGCAACCGGCTTCCGGTGTTGGCGCGAAAGCCCGTACCCCTGCAGTTCACCTGGCTCGGATACCTTTGCACCACGGGACTGGACACGATCGACTTTCGACTCTGTGACGCGGTTACTGATCCCGCCGGTGCCGCAGGCGGCAGCGAGCAGCTTGTCCGCTTGCCACATACGCAATGGTGCTATGAGCCGCTACGAGCCCTGCCTGCGATCAGCGAATCCCCTTTCACCCGAAATGGATTCTTGACGTTCGGCTCGTTCAATCAGGGCGCCAAACTCAATCCGATACTGATGCATCATTGGGCGTCAATCCTCAATCAATTGCCAGCCAGCCGCATTCGCTTTGTCGGAATTGAGCAAGAGCGCCTGATCAAAACCATCTTCGACGTTCTTGCCGAGAGCGGCATCAACGAAGACCGCATAGACATTCTTGGGCGAATCCCCACACACGAATACATGAACGCGTTCAACGCTGTTGATGTCGCGCTTGACACGCATCCCTACAGCGGCGCCACAACGACCTGCGATGCCTTGATCATGGGGGTGCCGGTCATCACTGCGCTTGGTCCGCGCGGCATCATGCGCAGCACGGCAAGCCTGCTGACCGCATGCGGACTCGAAGAATGGATCGCCCCATCGCTGGCCGAGTATGCTCAGACGGCGGTTGCGAGGGTCACCGATTTGAGCGCACTTGCCCAGCTTCGCTCAAGCCTGCGCGATCGCTTGATCAATTCCCCCGTGATGGATGGCGCCACGTTCACGCGCGCACTCGAGACGGCATTCCGCGATGCTTGGACAACGCGGATCGCGGGTTGACGTTTGCCGACAGATCGGGGCATTCGCGGCGCAAACTGCAGCTTGCGCGCCTGCTTGCGCGCGATGGCATCGCACCGGAACTCGCCGAGGCGATGCTGGACGCGCAGGCCACACGCGAGCAGCGTCTGGCGATCGCTGATGATGTGGTACGCAATGAGGGTTCGCTCGCAGTGCTCGATGACACCGTGCGGGCACTTCACGAACGCTACAGCGCGTTTGCGAGGCAGCGCTTACCGTGAGTGCCAGGGCAGCGGAGCAAGCTCCGCTCTACGGGTGGTGGGTCTTGTAGAGCCGAGCTTGCTCGGCTTGCGGCGTGGCAACGGGCGAAAAACGCAGCGGAGCAAGCTCCGCTCTACGGGTGGGATGGGACCACGCCTTCGGGTGATTTGTAGAGCCGAGCTTGCTCGGCTTGCGGCGTGGCAACGGGGCAAAAAACGCAGCGGAGCGAGCTCCGCTCTACGGTATGGCGCGGCTCCGCTCGACGAGATGCGGCAGGCTCGGGCGCCTACCAAAGGCCGTGGCTGGCGGCGATACCCTGCGCACCGGCCATCTGCGCGGTGTCGAGGTCGTCACTCTCCAAATTGCCGCAGGCATAGACGGGCAGCGTGGCAGCGCTGATGCGCGCTTCGAAACCTTCCCAGCCCATGGCATCGGCCATGGGCGCATCGGCCGGCGCGTAGATCGGGCCGAGCGTGGCAAAGTCGGCGCCAAGGCTGGTCGCATGATCGAGTTGCGTGGCGTCGTGGCAGGCGACGCCGATGCGGAAACCCTCCGGCAATGGGCGGCATGCGCAACTCGCGGCTACGGACGGCGACAGGTAGACACCATCGAGCCCGAGGATGGCTGCGAGCTGCGCGTCGTCGGCAAGCAGCAGTTGCACGCCATTGGCTTGGCAGATCGCATGCGCGTGGCGCGCGACAGCGGCGAGCGCGGAACGCGGCCAGCCGGGCTGATCCAGCGCGATCATGCCGACACCGCGCGTGCAGGCGCGCTCGATGTCGGCCAGCAGGGCGTCGCTGCGCCCTTGCTCAAATTCGGGCGTGATCAGGAATCGACTTGGCAGACGCAGTGCCAGCACGGCTGGCCGGTCGGCGGCGGGCATGCTGACGCGATCCAGATCAGCGAGCAGGGCCCAGGCCAGGCGCTGGCCTTCGCGTGCTTCGGGCCGACCCGACCACGCCGACACGCGCCAGACATCGAGCACGATGCGCTTGTCTCCGTAGTCGTGCGGCACGCGGATCAAGGGGCGCGCCGATTCGATGACGATGCCCAGTTCCTCGCGCAGCTCGCGCGCGAGCGCATCCACGGGGACTTCGCCGGGTTCGCTCTTGCCGCCCGGAAACTCCCAGGCGCCGGCCAAATGACGGCCGGGCGGGCGCTGCGCGAGCAGCACGCGCCCCTGCGCGTCCAGGATGACGCCGGCAACGACGGCAAGGGGCGTCGCTGAGGGCATCTGCGGTGCGTCCTCAGCTCAGGCGAGCTTGCCGTGGCACTGCTTGTACTTCTTGCCCGAGCCACAGGGACAGGGGTCGTTGCGGCCGACCTTGGGTTCGTCGCGATGCACGGGCATCTGCACCGCCACCGGCTGCGCACCTGCCTCTTGCTCGCCTTCGCCCGCGAGTTGCCCCGCGCTCATTGCCGCTGCATCGGCATGCTGGAACTGCATCGACTGCGCCTGCGCCTCCGCCTGACGACGCTGCTGCGCTTCCATCGCCTCGACTTCGTCTTCGCTGCGGATGCGCACGCGCGCCAACAGCTGCACGACCTCGAACTTGATGCGACCGAGCATGGCCTGGAACAACTCGAAGGCCTCGCGCTGGAACTCCTGCTTGGGCTGCTTCTGCGCATAGCCGCGCAGGTAGATGCCCTGACGCAGGTAGTCCATGCTCGACAGGTGTTCCTTCCAGACATTGTCGAGCACCGACAGCATCACGTGCTTTTCCAGACCGCGCATGACTTCGCCACCGAGCATCGCTTCCTTCTCGCGGAACACGCGCTCCATCAGGCCCTGCACGTGCTCACAGACTCCCTTGGCATCGACCTCGGTCTGCTCTTCGATCCACTGCTGCAGATTGGTCTGCAGACCGAACTCGGAGACCAGCGCGCTTTCCAGCGCGCCGATGTTCCAACGTTCATCGATCGATTCGGGCGGAACCTGACGCTGCACGAAATCGGTGACCACATCCTCGCGAATCGCGCCGATGGTCTCGGCGACGTTGTCGCTGTCGAGCAATTCGTTGCGCTGCTGGTAGATGACCTTGCGTTGGTCGTTGGCCGTGTCGTCGAACTCGAGCAGGTGTTTGCGGATGTCGAAGTTGTGCGCCTCGACCTTGCGCTGCGCCTTTTCGATCTGGCGGCTGACCATGCGATCCTGAATCGCATCGTTTTCCTTCATGCCGAACAGCCGCATCATGCGCGCGACGCCCTCACCCATGAAGATGCGGATGAGGTTGTCCTCGAGCGACAGGTAGAAGCGACTGGAACCCGGGTCGCCCTGACGACCGGAACGGCCGCGCAACTGATTGTCGATGCGCCGTGATTCGTGGCGTTCGGTGCCGACGATGCGCAGGCCGCCGAGCGCAATGACTTCGTCATGGCGCTTCTGCCACTGTGCCTTGATCTCGTCGCGCGTGGCCTGACTCGCGTCTTCGGGCAGGGCATTGAGTTCGGCATCGAGACTGCCGCCGAGCACGATGTCGGTACCGCGACCGGCCATGTTGGTGGCGATCGTGATCGAACCGGGGCGCCCGGCCTGGGCGACGATGTGCGCTTCGCGCTCATGCTGCTTGGCGTTGAGCACTTCGTGCGGGACGCCCTTTTTCTCGAGCATGCCGGCGAGCAGCTCGGACATGTCGATCGAGGCCGTGCCGACCAGCACCGGCTGACCGCGCTGATGGCATTCCTTGATGTCCTCGACGATGGCCTCGAATTTCGGACCTGCCTTGAGGAAGATCACGTCCGCCTCGTCCTTGCGCACCATCGGCCGGTGGGTCGGGATGACGACCACTTCAAGACCATAGATCGACTGGAACTCGTAGGCTTCGGTATCGGCCGTGCCGGTCATGCCGGACAGCTTCTTGTACATGCGGAACAGATTCTGGAAGGTGATCGAAGCCAGCGTCTGGTTCTCGCGCTGGATCGGCACGCCTTCCTTGGCCTCGACCGCCTGGTGCAGGCCTTCGGACCAACGCCGCCCCGGCAGGGTGCGGCCGGTGAACTCGTCGACAATGATGACTTCGCCATCACGCACGATGTAGTCGACGTCGCGCTGGTAGATCGCATTTGCACGCAGCGCCGCATTGAGGTGATGCACGACGGCGATGTGCTGCGAGTCGTACAGCCCCTCGTCGGGCCCGATCACGCCTTCCTTGCGCAGCTGTTGCTCGGCGTGCTCCATGCCTTCTTCCGACAGGTGCACCTGCTTCTGCTTTTCGTCTACCCAGAAATCTCCCGGCACCGGCGGCTCGCCGATCTTGGGCTCGCTGGCCTGGCGCGTGAGGCGCGGCACGATGCGATTGACCTTGACGTAGAGCTGCGGCGATTCGTCGGAAGGGCCGGAAATGATCAGCGGCGTGCGCGCCTCGTCGATGAGGATCGAATCGACCTCGTCGACGATCGCGAAATTGAGGCCGCGCTGATAGCGCTGCGCCTTGTCCAGCGCCATGTTGTCGCGCAGGTAGTCGAAGCCGAATTCGTTGTTGGTGCCGTAGGTGATGTCGGCCTCGTAGGCGCCGCGCTTGTCGCCATGCTCCATGCCCGGCCAGACCACACCGACGCTCATGCCGAGAAAGCCGTAGACCTTGCCCATCCACGCCGAGTCGCGCTTGGCGAGGTAGTCGTTGACGGTGACGACGTGGACGCCCTTGCCCGCGAGCGCATTGAGGTAGACCGGCAGGGTGGCTACCAGGGTCTTGCCTTCGCCGGTACGCATCTCGGCGATCCGGCCCATGTGCAGGACCATGCCGCCGACCAGCTGCACGTCGTGGTGGCGCATGCCGAGCACACGTCGCGAGGCCTCGCGCACGGTGGCAAAGGCTTCCACCAGCAGGCTGTCGAGCGTGGCGCCCTCGGCAAGACGCTTGCGGAACTCATCCGTCTTGCCACGCAGTTCGCTGTCACTGAGCGCCTGATACTGCGTTTCCAGCGCGTTGATCTTGGCTACCGACTTGTCGAGCTGGCGCAGCACGCGTTCGTTGCGGCTGCCGAAAATGCGCGTCAGGACAGAGTTGAGCATGGAAGGTCTTCAATTGGGGATTCGGGAGTGCGGCGCACGGGCACGCCCGCATGGCGCGCCCGAGCTTCGCGGGCCGCGCGCAGCCGATGCCCCGACAGATGGGGTTGGCGCGACACGGGGCGGCACGAGGCCAAGCTGCCGATGATACGGCGGCCGGGCCCGATTACCAAGGAAATGGGTGACGAAGGAGGTCTTTCAAGACGTGTTGCACTCGGGTTTCACGTCCGGGAACACCACGCAAACGGCCCGCCGGTGGCGGGCCGTCAGGATCATCGGCAGGGTGGTGCTTACAGGACCTGTGTCGAACGCACGTTGTTCACGTAGGCCATCGGGTTGACCGCGCGGCCGTTGTGCCAGACCTCGAAATGGCAGTGATAGCCGGTCGAGCGCCCGGTCGAGCCGACCGCCGCGATGGTCTCGCCGGCGCGCACACGCTGACCTACCGTGACATCGAGCGAACGATTGTGGGCGTAGCGCGTCATGTAGCCGTTGCCGTGGTCGATCTCGACGACATTGCCATAGCCGTTTCGAATGCCGGCAAAGGTGACGACGCCACCGGCGACCGCCATCACGGCAGAACCGGCCGGGGCCGAGAAATCGACACCCAGATGCGTAGCCTGATGGCCGTCGAACGGATCGGCGCGACCGCCAAAGCCCGAGGAAATGTAGCCCTGCGCCACCGGCATGCCGGTTGGCAGAAGCGCGCGGTCGATCTTCTGATCGCGCAGCAGGCCTTCGAGCATGTCGAGCTGGGTCTGTTGGCTGTCGAAGGCCAGTCGCAACCGGTCGATGCCATCCTGCAAGGGCAAGGGAGCGCCGCCGCCACTGGCGGCATCTTCGGGACCACCCATCGCCGGCTCGGCAGCGAAATCGAATTCGCCATCATCGAGCTTGCCGATCTGGGCCAGACGAGCGCCCACGGCGTTGAGGCGTGTCGCCTGCGCCTGCAGCTGACCGAGCTGGACTGACAGCGCATCGAGATTTCGGCGCGAATTGGCACCGAGCGCATCGAGTTCGTGCCGCTGCGTGTCGAGCGTCGTGCGCATCGCATCGAGCGCGCGCCATTCGCGCGCATGCGAGGTGCCGGCCCACAGGCCGATGGCGACACCCACACCGATGAACAAGGACATGCAGGCTGCCGCTGCACCCAGCAGCAACAAGCGGCCGCGACGCGCGCCCAGGTCAAATCGCCACGGCGGCGTCGAGGTATTGCGGAGGATGATAATGTTCATGGCCGTTACGGATTCCTGCTGGTCATGTCATCCAATCGTTCACGTCCAACCTCGCACGCGCCGTCTCCTCGGCTCGCGAAAGAGTGCGTCACCCTCGGCGCGATCGCTCAACGCGCGCACGCCCTGGATACGCTGGACCAACGATTGCGTCGGTTGTTGCCCGCAACGGTCGCCCGCGAGACACGTCTCGCAGACGTCCGCCAGGGGCGGCTCGTCTTTCTGGCTTCCAGTCCGATCTGGGCCAGCCGACTGCGCCTGCATGAGGCAGAGCTGTTGGCCGATGCCCGCCACGCCATTGGCGAGGTGATCGAACGTTTTGCCGTGAAAGTGGCCTCTTTGCCGACTGTTCCCCCGAACCCGACAAAGTCTGCACCGCTTTCTGCCACCGCCGCACGCCATTTGCGTGCTGCGGCAACCGTCCTTGAAGACCCGCAACTGCGAGCCGTGTTGCTCGAAATGGCTTCCTGTGCCGACAAGAATCCATCGCAGGCGTCCGAGGATCCGTGACGCCATCGATGGTTTGACATCTATTACCGCAACGACGCGATCGCGCCGCCTGTTGCCTGCCCGCCGACCAGCGGCAGGATCACGCCCTGCTCAGACTGCCTGCGCCGGATGGACGTAGGAGATCGGAGCCGATGCTTCATCCTCGAAGCTGACTTCTTCCCAGGCTGCCGCATCGGCGAGCAGCGTTCGCAACAACTTGTTGTTGAGCTCGTGACCCGACTTGTAGCCATAGAACGCGCCAATCAGGCTATGGCCGAGCAGGTACAGGTCACCGATTGCATCAAGAATCTTGTGCTTGACGAATTCGTCCTCGTAGCGCAGACCGTCCTCGTTGAGTACGCGGTAGTCATCGAGCACGATCGCGTTGTCCATCGAGCCGCCCAGCGCCAGGTTGCGCTCACGCAGATACTCGATGTCGCGCATGAAGCCGAAGGTACGCGCGCGGCTGACTTCCTTGACGAACGAGGTCGTGGAGAAGTCGATCTCGCTGGTCGAGGTACGCTTGGTGAACATCGGATGGTTGAAATCGATCGAGAAACCGACCTTGAAGCCATCGAAAGGCTCGAACCGCGCCCACTTGTCGCCGTCGCGCACGGTCACCGATTTCTTGATGCGAATGAAGCGCTTGGCCTTGGCCTGCTCCTCGATTCCGGCTGATTGCAGCAGGAACACGAAGGGTCCGGCGCTGCCGTCCATGATCGGCACCTCGGGCGCCGACAGGTCGACATGGGCATTGTCGATACCCAGACCCGCCATCGCCGACAGCAAGTGCTCGATCGTGGCGATGCGTACATCGCCCTTGACCAAGGTCGTGGACAGTCGGGTGTCGCCGACGTTTTCGCAACAGGAGCGGATATCAACCGGATTGGGCAGGTCGACTCGGCGGAACACGATGCCGGTATCGACCGCTGCGGGTCGCAAGGTCATGTACACCTTGTCGCCCGTGTGGAGACCCACGCCCGTCGCTCTGATGGTGTTCTTGAGCGTGCGTTGCCTGATCATTTTTTATGTGTAACCCCGGGGCTGGAGCTGACAAAACGCCGCGAGGTTAGCACAGGCCCGGACGGGCGGAAAAGTAAACCGATGTATGCAGCCGACAATCTGTCGCTATTTTGCAACAGCGGCAGGCCGGCAAGACGTGATGGCGAGAAACCCACCGCCCTGACGCCACAGGGCGGTGGTGGGATGGAAGCTGCGGATCGATCCAGCGCAGGCCGACGACTCCGAGGCGGCCGCTCCCCATCGGAGCGGACCGTCGTTGGGTCGACGGCCGGAACGTGCCGGTGCGTCGAACCTGCCTCAGTCCGCCTGACGGCGCAGGAAGGCGGGGATGTCGATGTAGTCGATGGCGCGCTCGGGCTGCGCGGCGGCGACTTCGGCGGCCGCACGCATCGCCTGACCGGGAATGCCCAGATAGTCCTCGACCACCTGACCGGTGGTGCCGTCGCGCTTGATCACGCGGATCGGCGGCCGCGCCGTCTCGCGCAGGTCGCGCATTTCGCGCGGCAGCGGCTGGCGCGCCACTGCACGGTTGATGCCGGTTGCGACCACCGTGACGCGGACTTCGTCCTTGAGCTCGGGGTCGAGCGCCGAGCCGACCACCACGGTTGCATCCTCGCTGGCGAACTCGTTGACGACCTGGCCGATGTCGTCGAATTCGCGCATGGTGAGGTTCGGGCCATGGGTGACGTTGACGAGGATGCCGCAGGCGCCGGCGAGATTGACGTCGTCGAGCAGCGGATTGTTGATTGCCGCCTCGGCCGCCGCGACCGCGCGGTCGTCGCCCTTGGCCGTGCCCGAGCCCATCATCGCCATGCCCATCTCGCTCATCACCGTACGCACGTCGGCGAAATCGACATTGATCAGGCCCGGCCGCGTGATGAGGTCGGCAATGCCCTGCACCGCGCCGAGCAGCACGTCATTGGCCTGCTTGAAGGCGCTGAGCAGGGTCACGTCGCGACCGAGCACGGTGAGCAGCTTCTCGTTGGGCACGATGATCAGCGAATCGCAGTATTGCGACAGATCCTCGATGCCCTTGAGTGCGACCTGCATGCGCCGGCGTCCCTCGAACGGGAACGGCTTGGTGACCACGGCCACGGTGAGGATGCCCATTTCCTTGGCGAGCTGGGCAACCACCGGCGCGGCACCGGTACCGGTACCACCGCCCATGCCGGCGGTGATGAAGGCCATGTCGGCGCCCTGCAGCAACTCGACGATGCGTTCGCGATCTTCGAGCGCGGCCTGGCGGCCGACTTCGGGATTGGCGCCCGCACCCAGACCCTTGGTGACGTTGGCACCCAGTTGCAGGGTGTACTTGGCACCGCTGCTGCGCAGTGCCTGCGCATCAGTGTTGGCGCAGACGAAATCCACGCCATCCACACCCGCGTGCACCATGTGGCTGACCGCGTTGCCGCCGCCACCGCCCACACCCACCACCTTGATTACCGCATTGGGTGACATCTTCTCGACGAATTCAAAACTGGCCATGCTCCCATCCTCCGCAATTGTCGTTATGTGTTTCTCGTTTCAGGATGCGTGACACTCCGCGTCCGCTCCCTCCGACGATGGCTGGCGTGCCATCGCTTGCGACCGTTTCGGTCGCTCGCTGCGCGTCCTGCGCCGCGTTGCTGCCTGCGCGGATCGGCCCCCGTGCCGATGCCGCCCAGTCTCAACTCATCAAAACTCGCCCTTGAACCAGGTCGAAACCCGGCCCCACAAACCACTGACCGCCGAACTTGCACCTGCCGCGGGGCTGCGCACCGCGCCGCTGCGACTGCCGTAGATCAAAAGACCCACACCGGTGGCCTGCATCGGATTGGCGACCACGTCGGCGAGGCCGGTCACGTGCTGGGGCGTGCCCAGACGCACCGGCATGTGGAACAGTTCCTCGGCCAGATCGAGCGCACCTTCCATGCGCGCCGCACCGCCCGTGAGCACGATGCCGGCGCGCACCAGCGGCTCGCAGCCGCTGCGCTGCAGGTCGGCCTGCACCATCTCGAAGATTTCCTCGTAGCGCGGCTGCACCGCCTCGGCGAGGTTCTGCCGTGCCAGCCGGCGCGGCGGACGATCGCCGACGCTAGGCACCTGGATGGTTTCCTCGGCATGCGCGAGCTGGGCCAGCGCACAGGCGTAGCGCACCTTGAGCTCTTCCGCATGCGCGGTCGGCGTGCGCATGAGGTGCGCGATGTCGGAAGTCACCTGATCACCGCCGATCGCCAGCGAGGTGGTGTGGCGCAGTGCGCCGCCGGTGTAGATCGCGATGTCGGTGGTGCCGGCGCCGATGTCGACCATGCACACGCCCAATTCGCGTTCGTCCTCGGTGAGTACCGCGCGCGCCGAGGCGACCGCGGAAGGCAGCATTTCATCGACCTGCAGGCCGCAGCGGTTGATGCACTTGCTGATGTTCTGGATCACGCTGGCCGCGCCGGTGACCAGATGCACGTTGGCCTCCAGACGCACACCGAACATGCCGACCGGATGGCGGATGCCTTCCTGACCGTCGATCAGATATTCCTGCGGCTCGCGGTAGAGCACGTTGCGATCGGCCGGAATCGCGATCGCGCAGGCCGAATTGAGCACGGCGTCGAGGTCGGCGGCTGACACCTCCTTGTCGCGGATCGGTGCGGTGCCGTGCGAGTTCTCGTCCTTGATGTGGTTGCCCGAGATCGAGGCATACACCGAACGGATCTGGCAACCGGCCATGAGCTCGGCTTCCTCGATCGCACGCTGGATCGAATGCACGGTCGATTCGATGTCGACCACCACGCCGCGCTTGAGACCATGCGCCGGATGCGTGCCGACGCCGATGATCTCGACCGCTTCGCCGGGCGCATGCTCACCGACGATGGCAACGATCTTGGAAGTGCCGACGTCGAGGCCGACGATGAGGTTTTTGTCGGTCCTGGATTTCATGGGCTGGGGAACCTGGTCAGGGAAAACGGAATCCGCACATCGGCGAGCATCGGCAGGCGAGCTGACACGGCGGCGACCGGCTTGGCAGCGCTCACGCCGCCTGCAGGCAAGGCGGCTTCGGCCGGCCACGCCACCGCGAAGCCGTTGGCGTAGCGCAGATCGACATGCTGCGGCGGCTGCGCATGCGAGCCGGACAGGCGTGGCCAGACATCGAGAAAGCGCTGCAGGCGCGCAATGCGCTGCTCGCGACCGACGTCGATCGTGGTGCCTGCGGCCAGACCGATGCGCCAACCGTCGCGCGGTGACACATGGACGGCCTGGATCACCATGCCGGCGGCCGCGAACTCGGGCTGGTATTGCGCGTAGAAGCGCAGGATGTCGTCGATGCGATCATCAGGCCCCGACAGGCGCGGCAGGCTTTCCAATCCGACCGCATCGCCTGCCGCGAACAGCTTGCCGTTGCGGTTGACGAGGCGATCACCGCTCCAGCGCGCATAAGGCTGCTGCTCGTGGATGACCAGCTCGATGGTGTCGGGCCAGCGCTTGCGCGCCTCGACGCGCTCGACCCACGGCAGACGCGCGATCGCATCACGCATCGGCCCGAGCCGGGTGGCGAAGAATCCCTTGCCGAGGAAGGGCTGCGCCGCGGCACTGATCTGCTCGGAGCTGACATGGTCGAACTGCGCGCTCACCGACAGGCGCGTCACCGGCCAGCGATCGACCGCGAACCAGCCCTGCAACACACCCAGCACCGGCAGCGCGACCAGGGCCAGCGCCAGCAGCCAAGCGAGCAGCTTGACGGCGCCGTTCATGGCTTGCCTCCGCTGCCGTTCGCATCGCTTTCGAGGCTGGTCTCCAGCACGCGCCAGCACAGGCTGCGGAAATCGATGCCGATCTGCTGCGCGGCCTTGGGCACCAGCGAATGACTGGTCATGCCCGGCGCGGTGTTGACCTCGAGCAGGAAGTTGCGGCCTTCGCGATCACGCATCACGTCGACGCGACCCCAGCCGCTGCAGCCGAGCGCATCGAATGCGGCCAGTGCGAGTGCGCCGAGCTCGCGTTCGGCCGCACCGTCCAGACCCGGGCACAGATACTGGGTGTCTTCGGCCACGTACTTGGCGTGGTAGTCGTAGAACTCGCCCTTGGGCACGATGCGGATCGAGGGCAAGGCGCTGCGCCCGAGGATCGCCACGGTGAGTTCCATGCCGACGATCATTTCCTCGACCAGCAGATCGCCCGGATAGCGCGCCGCGAGTTCGGCGGCGCCATCGAGATCGGCATCACGGAACACGCGCGAGACGCCCACGCTCGATCCTTCGCAGGCGGGCTTGACGATTACCGGCAAGCCGAGCGAACGTGCGGCGGCATGCACATCACCGGCGCCATCGCGTTTGCGCAGGGCAACGAATCGCGGCGTCGGCAGACCTTGGGCAATCCACACCTGCTTGCTGCGCACCTTGTCCATCGACAGCGCCGAGCCGAGCACGCCCGAGCCGGTGCACGGCACGTGCAGCGATTCGAGTGCGCCCTGCAGCACGCCGTCCTCGCCGCCGCCGCGCTGGCCGTGGAGGATGTTGAACACGCGCGCGTAGTGGCCGGCACGCAGCGCATCGAGCAAGGCAGGAATGCCATCGACCGCATGCGCATCGACGCCAAGTTCGCGCAAGGCGGCGAGCACGTTGCGGCCCGAGTCGAGCGAGACCTCGCGCTCGGCCGACTGCCCGCCCATGACCACGGCGACGCGACCGAAGGCCTTGGCATCACTCACGCGTGGGGCGGGCATGCTGGCATTGGTTCGGTTGGACATCACGCAGCTCCCGCGGATCGCAACTGACCCGCTGCCGCGAGCTCGCTCGCCACCGCGCCGATGTCACCGGCACCCAGTAGCAAGAGCAGATCGCCATCGCGCAGCAGCGGCGGCAGGGTCGCTGCCAGTTCGCGTGGATGGCTGATGAAGACCGGATCGACCTTGCCGCGCACGCGCACCGCACGTGCGAGCGCACGACCATCGGCGTTGCTGATCGGCGCTTCGCCGGCCGGATAGACCTCGGTGAGCACGAGCACGTCGGCATCGGCGAGCACGGTGGCAAAGTCATCGAGCAGATCGCGTGTGCGCGAGTAGCGATGCGGCTGGAACGCCACCACGAGGCGCCGCTGCGACCAGCCACTGCGCGCGGCCGCGAACACTGCGGCCAATTCGCGCGGGTGATGACCGTAGTCGTCGACGAGCAGCGCATGACCGCGATCGAGCGCGAGCTCACCGCGCAGCTGGAAGCGCCGACCCACACCCTGGAACTGCGCGAGCGCGCGCTGCATCGCCGCAGCATCGATGCCGAGCTGCCAGCCCACCGCGCAGGCAGCCAGCGCGTTGAGCACGTTGTGGCGTCCCGGCAGGTTGAGCTGCACCGCGACCGGTTCGGCGTCGGGCAGATGCAGGGTGAAGTTGGTCGAACGGCCGTCCTGGCGCAGATCGCTCGCGCGCACATCAGCGGCAGCATCGATCGCGTAGGTCAAGGTGCGGCGATTGGTCTCGCGTGCAAGCACCGCGACATGAGCATCGTCGGCGCACAGCACCGCCACGCCATAGAACGGCAGTCGATGCAGGAATTCGGCGAAGGCCTTGCGCACGCGCTCGAAATCGCCGCCGTAGTTTTCCAGATGATCGGCGTCGATGTTGGTGACGATCGCGATCACCGGCGAAAGCAGCAGGAAGGAGCCATCCGACTCGTCGGCCTCGGCCACCAGATACTCGCCACTGCCCAGTCGCGCATTGGCGCCAGCGGCGATCAACTGGCCGCCGATCACGAAGGTCGGGTCGAGGCCGGCCTCGGCGAGCACGCTCGCGGTGAGGCTGGTGGTGGTGGTCTTGCCATGCGTGCCGGCGACCGCGATGCCGCGACGGAAGCGCATCAGTTCGCCGAGCATTTCCGCGCGCGGCACGATCGGAATGCGCCGCTCGCGTGCGGCGAGGAGTTCGGGGTTGTCGGGCTTGATTGCGCTCGACACCACCAGCACGTCCGCGTCCGCGACATGTTCGGCGGCATGGCCGCGCTCGATGCGTGCGCCCAACGCGGCCAGACGCTGCGTGGTCGCGTTGTCGGCCTTGTCCGAACCCGACACCGCATAACCGAGATTGCACAGCACCTCGGCGATGCCGCTCATGCCGACGCCGCCGATGCCGACGAAGTGGACGCGGCGGAAGTCCTGCATGATGTCGCCATGTTGCTGGAGGCGAACCGGCGTCATGCGCTGGCCTCCAGACAGAGGTCGGCAATGCGGCGCGCGGCATCGGGCTTGGCCAGCATACGTGCGGCGCTGCCCATCGATTGCAGGCGCGAACGCACCGACAGGCGCTCGAACGCGGCGCCGAGGCGCTTGACGAAGTCATCGCCCTCGGCGACCAGCACCGCGCCACCGGCGGCGACCATCGCGCGCGCGTTGCGTGTCTGGTGATCGTCGACCGCATGCGGATAGGGCACGAGGATCGCAGGCGCACCCGCGGCTGCGAGCTCGGCGAGCGTCAACGCACCGGAGCGACAGATCACCAGATCGGCCCATTCGTAGGCGGCGGCCATGTCGTCTTCGAACGGCACCACCTGGGCATCGATCTGCGCCGCCAGATACGCGGCCTTGGCCTTGTCGAAATGTCGCTCGCCGCACTGGTGGCGCACCACCACCGGCAGTTTCGATCCACGCCGGCGCAGCACTTCGGGCAGCGCGACATTGAGACTCTGCGCGCCTTGACTGCCGCCGAGCACGAGCAGCCGCAAGGGGCCGCTGCGGGTGGTGTAGCGCTGCGCCGGTGGCGGCAACGAGGAAATCGAGGCGCGCACCGGATTGCCAACCCATTCGCCGCGCTCGAACACGCCCTCGAAGCCGGTGAGCACACGCGTGGCACGGCGAGCGAGCAGCTTGTTGGTGATGCCGGCGATGCTGTTCTGCTCATGCACGACGAGCGGAATCTTCGCCATCTGCGCGGCGATGCCACCGGGCGCAGCGGCAAAGCCTCCCATCGACAGCACGCAGCGCGGCGTGTGCTTCTTGAGCAGCCCGCGTGCCGCAAGCGTTGCCGCCAGCAAGCGAAACGGCATCGTCAACATCGTCACGATGCCCTTGCCGCGCAGTCCGCCGATGTTGAGCGTTTCCAGCACGAGGCCATGGCGCGGAACCAGGCGCGTCTCGAGCCCGCCTTTGCTGCCGATCCACACCACCGGCACGCCGCAGGCGCGCAGTTCTTCGGCCACCGCGAGGCCCGGGAAGATGTGTCCGCCGGTGCCGCCGGCCATGATCATCACCGGGCCGCTGCCCTTGTTGACCGGCTTCATGGCCGCACCCCGATCGCCTGACGTTCTTCGACCAAGGCCATCATCGCGTTGTCGGCGCGGCTGACTTCGTAGCTCACCCGCAACAGCAAACCGATTGCCGCGCAGGTCATGATCACGCTCGAACCGCCCGAGCTGATCAAGGGCAAGGTCAAGCCCTTGGTCGGCAGCACACCGAGGTTCACGCCGATCGACACCAACGCCTGCAGTCCGATCATCAAGGACACGCCGAAGGCGCAGAACGCGGCGAAGTGGCGGTTCTGTTCCAGCGCACGCATGCCGATCACGAAGCCGCGACCGACCAGGGCGGCGAACAACACCAGCACCAGCACGATGCCGGCGAAACCGAGCTCCTCGGCCAGCACCGCGAGAATGAAATCGGTATGCGCTTCGGGCAGGTAGAACAGCTTCTGCACCGAGCCGCCGAGACCGACGCCGAACCACTCGCCGCGACCGACCGCGATCAGCGCCTGCGTCAACTGGAAACCATCCTTGAACGGATCGGCCCAGGGATCGAGGAAGGAAGTCAGACGCTTGACGCGATAGTCCTGGCCGAAGGCAATCCAGCCCACCAGCGGCAAGGCGGCAGCCGCGAGGATGGCGAGGTCGCGCAGGCGCGCACCGCCCAGCCAGACCATGCCCATCACCACCGCCATCAGCAGCGTCGCCGAACCGAAGTCGGGCTGCGCGAGCAGCAAGCCGGCAAACAGCGCGGCGATTCCGAGCGGCTTGATCACGCCCAGAAGATGCGTCTGCAGATTCTCGCGATGGCGCACGAGGTAGCTCGACATGTACACCACGAGCAGCACCTTGACCGCCTCCACCGACTGGAAGCCGAACGGTCCGAGGCGGATCCAGCGCCGCGCCCCGTTGATGCGTGCACCGATCATCGGCACGAACACCAGAGCCAGCAGCAGCGCCGCGAGCAGCAGCAACAGCGGCGCCTGCCGCTCGAGCCAGCCCAGATCGGTGCGCGTCGCGACCAGCGCCGCGGTCAGGCCGATGGCGAGAAACACGAGATGGCGCTTGAGATAGTAGAAGGCGCCGATGTGCTCGCCGTCGGCGACCGCGATCGAACTCGAGGCCACCATCACCAGCCCCAGACTCGCCAGCGCGCAGGCGAGCACGATCAGCCACGGATCAAAGCGTCCGGGAGCGCTGTCGATGCGCTGTGCCTGATTCTCGCTGGTGGGCGTGAACAGCAGCATCAGCGCACCTTGAGCGTGGCAAGGCCGATGAGCATCAGCACCACGCTGATGATCCAGAAGCGCACGATCACGCGCGGCTCGGGCCAGCCCTTGAGTTCGAAGTGATGGTGGATCGGCGCCATGCGAAAGATGCGCTTGCCGCGCAGCTTGAAGCTGCCGACCTGCAACATCACCGACACCGTTTCCATCACGAACACGCCGCCCATGATCAGCAGCACCACTTCCTGACGCACGATCACCGCGACGCAGCCGAGCGCGGCGCCGAGCGCGAGCGCGCCGATGTCACCCATGAACACCTGCGCGGGATAGGTGTTGAACCACAGGAAGCCCAGGCCCGCGCCGGCCATCGCACTGCAGAAGATCGCCAATTCGCCGGCACCGGGAATCGCCGGGATGCCCAGGTACTCGGAGAACACGCGGTTGCCCGCCACGTAGGCGAACACGCCCAGCGCAGTCGACACCAGTACGCAGGGCATGATCGCCAGACCATCGAGGCCGTCGGTGAGATTGACCGCGTTGGAGAAGCCGACCACGATCAGATAGGCCAGCAGCAGAAAGGCCGCCGCGCCGAGCCAGAGCCACGGCGAGCCGCCCTGCAGCAGCTCGTTCAGACTGCCCAGCGGAATCTGAGCCTGCTTGAGGATCGGCAGATAGAACGTGGTCGCCGCGGGCGTATCCGCACTGACGTAGAGAAACACCGCCACGCCGAGCCCGAACAGCGATTGCCAGAAATACTTCCAGCGTGCGGCGAGGCCCCGGCTGTCCTTGAGCACGAGCTTCTTGTAGTCGTCGTAGAAGCCGATCGCGCCGAACGCGAACAGCACCAGCAGACACAACCAGACGAAGCGATTGCGCAAGTCGGCCCACAGCAGAGTCGAGGCGGCGATCGATGCAATGATGAGCGCGCCGCCCATGGTCGGCGTGCCGGCCTTGGACAGGTGCGACTGCGGGCCATCGCTGCGCACCACCTGCCCGGCCTTGAGCGCGGCAAGTTTGCGGATCAGCGCCGGCCCGGCCAGAAGCGACACCGCGAGCGCGGTGAGCGCGCCCATGATCGCGCGGAACGTGAGGTACTGGAACAGATGCAAGCTGCTGATGTGTCCACGCAGCAGGTCGGCCAGTTCAAGCAGCATGTCGGTTCCCCCCGTTGCTGCCAGACGCACCCAGAAGTTCGCGCACGACCTTGTCCATCGCCGACGAGCGCGAACCCTTGATCAAGGCGATCACGCCGGCGTGCAATTCGCCGCGCAAATGCGCGATCAAGTCGGACTGGCTGGAGAAATGCTGCGCACCGGCGCCGAAGCTCTCGACCGCAGCACGGCTGAGAGTGCCGACCGCAAGCAGCTTGTTGATGCCGCCGCGCTTGGCCAGCGCACCGACCTCGCCGTGCAGACGCTGCGCATCGGGCCCCAGTTCGGCCATGTCGCC
This sequence comes from Lysobacterales bacterium, assembly GCA_002632325.1. GTDB lineage: Bacteria > Pseudomonadota > Gammaproteobacteria > Xanthomonadales > Rhodanobacteraceae > Dokdonella_A. The sequence continues at coordinate 48,233 of NSJK01000011.1, forward strand.
CATCACCAGCACGCGCTCGCCGCTCTCCGCAGCGAGGGTGGCGATCGCGGCCGCGAACGAACCCGGATTGGCGTTGTAGCTGTCGTCGATCAACTGCGCGCCCGAGGCATGCGCGATGCGCGCGAGCCGTCCGGCCACCGGCGGCGCACTTTCCAGGCCCGCCTTGATCGTTGCCAAGGGCACGCCCAGACCAAACGCGAGCGCACTCGCGGCGAGCGCATTGGCGATGTTGTGGCGGCCGCGCAAGGGCAGTTCGATTTCGATGCCGCTGCGCGGTGTGAGCAGGCGGAAACGACCCTGCTCGGCGACGCCCGGATCGACTGCGGCGCCGATCTCGACACTGCGCAGCAGGCCATAACGAATCAGGCGACGCCCGCGCGCGAGCACGCCGAAATAGTCTGCGAAGGCCTCGTCGGCATTGATCACCGCAAGCCCATCGGCCGGCAAGGCGCGGTAGATCGCACCCTTGGTTTCGGCCACGCCCTGCAAGCTGCCGAGCCGCTCCAGATGCGCGGGCGCGACGTTGTTGACCAAGGCCGCATCGGGCTGGGCGATGCGCGCGAGATAGGCGATGTCGCCGGGCTTGCCGGCACCCATTTCGAGAATCGCGTATTCGGTGTCGGCCGGCATCGCCAGCAAGGTCAGCGGCAGTCCGATCTCGTTGTTGAAATTGCCGGCGTTGACGTGGGTGCGACCGTGCCGCACGAGGATCGAGGCGAGCAGGGTCTTGACCGTGGTCTTGCCGTTGGAGCCGGTGATGCCGATCACGCGCGCGTTGCTGCGCCGGCGCACCGCATGCGCGATGTCGCCCAGCGCGAGTTGGCTGTCGGCGACCAGAATCTGCGGCAGGTCGAGGTCGAGCGCACGCTCGACCAGCAACGCTGCGGCGCCATTGCGCACAGCATCGGCGGCGAAATCATGGCCATCGTGTTGCTCGCCGCGCAAGGCGATGAACAAGGCACCCGGCATCGGCTGGCGACTGTCGATGGCGACGCCGCGCAGCGGCACGTCGCTGCCCTGCAGACGGCCCTTGCTCCAGCGGGCTATGTCGGCACTCGTGCAGTTCAGCATGGGCGCGCCTCCAACGCGGCACGCGCCACGGCGAGGTCATCGAATGGACGGCGCGTGCCGGCGATTTCCTGATACGGCTCATGGCCCTTGCCCGCGACCAGCACGACGTCGGCCGCGCCAGCATCGGTGACGGCGAGTGCGATGGCACGCGCGCGATCGCGTTCGATGCGCACCTGCGCGGGCTGGCGAAAACCGGCGCGGATCTGCGCGACGATCAGGTCGCCCTCCTCGCCTCGCGGATTGTCGTCGGTGACGATCACACGATCGGCGAGCGTCTCGGCGATCGCGGCCATCTGCGGACGCTTGCCGGCATCACGCTCACCGCCACAACCGAACACGCACACGAGTTGGCCCTCACAGTGCGCGCGCAGCGTGCGCAGCGCCTGCTCGAGCGCATCGGGCGTGTGCGCATAGTCGATCACGACCAGTGGTTGCGCATTGGCGCCGCCGAGTCGACTCATGCGACCGGGCACCGGTTCGAGCGCAGCAAGCGCCGACGTGATCGCGGCGAAATCGAAACCGAACTCGCCGAGCGTGGCGACCACCGCGAGCAGATTGGAAACATTGAAGCGACCGAGCAGCGACGTCGCGACCTGCCCTGCACCCCATGGCGTGCTCAGGTGAAAGCTCAATCCCTGCGCGCCGGCCTCGACCTTGCGCGCGACGATGTCGGCCGTGTCGTTGTCGATGCCGCAGCGATGCAGGCGCAAGCCCTTGCCCTGTGCGTGCGTCGCTTCGAGCTGCGCGGCCAGATCACGACCGAAGGCATCATCGACGTTGATGATGGCCGCGCGCAGACCGGGCCAGCCGAACAGCCGCGCCTTGACCGCGCCATAGGCCTGCATCGTGCCGTGGTAGTCGAGATGATCGCGCGTGAGGTTGGTGAACACCGCCAGCTCGAAGGCGACCGCGTTGACGCGCCCCTGATCGAGCGCATGCGAGGACACTTCCATCGCCACGTGGCTTGCGCCGGCGTCGCGGAACTGCGCCAGAAGGCCCTGCACCCGGATCGCATCGGGCGTGGTGCGCTCACCCGCCTGCAATTGACCATGCAGACCTGCGCCGAGCGTGCCGATCGTCGCCGCGCGATGACCAGCGTGCTGCAAGGCCTGGGCGATGAGCTGCACGGTCGATGTCTTGCCATTGGTGCCGGTCACGCCGATCACATGCAGCGCGCGCGATGGCTCGCCGAACAGGCGTGCGGCCAGCGCACCCACCTGTGCGCGCAGATCCTCGATCCACAACAGCGGCGCTGCGCTGGCATCCGTCACGGCGGCACTGCGACGTGCCGACTCCGCAAGTCCCTCGGGATCGGCGAGGATCGCCACCGCACCGCGCGCCTGCGCAGCCGGCGCGAAGTTGATGCCGTGCGCCTGACTGCCGGCGAGCGCGATGAAAGCATCGCCCGCGTGCACGTTGCGCGAATCCAGACACAGACCCGTGATGCGAATGTCGCCGGCATTGCCGGCATCGCCGCGACCTTCAAGCAGATCACGCAAGCTCATCGATGGATGCATGCTCATGTTGCCGCTCCCGTGCGGATGCGCGGCACTCGGGGCGAGCGCCGCCGCGGGCACAGGGTGCCGGTCGGTTCGGCGCTCGCGCGGCGCACGATCGGGCCAATTGCTGGCAGGGCGAAGGTCACGGCGTCGCCACCTCGATCATGTTGCCGAGCGTCTCGGCATCGGGTTCGCTGCGCGCGGGCGCCGCCGGCACGCTCGGCGGCGGCGTCGGCCCGCCGGCGTACCAGGTCTTGACGTTGTCGGGCGGCACATCGAGCAGGCGCAGCGCGCCATCCATCACCCTCGCGAACACCGGCGCCGCGACAAAGCCGCCGGCATAGGTGATGAGACCGGCTTCGTTGCTGCCGGCATCGTGGATCACCACGGTGGCGACGAGCTCGGGATCGCTGACCGGCGCGATGCCGGTGAACAGCGAGACGTAGCGATTGGAATAGCCACCCGCGGCCGACTGGTGCGAGGTGCCGGTCTTGCCGCCGACCAGATAGTTGGGCACCGCCGCCGTGGGCGCGGTGCCGCCCTTGGCGACCACGGTCTGCAGCATCGCCAGCACTTCACCGGCAACCTTGGGATCGAGTACCTGCTCGCCCGCGTCGCCGCCACCCTTGACGAAGGTCGGCGTGTGCAGCACACCGCCATCGGCGATCGCCGCATAGGCGCGCACGATCTGCAGCGGCGTCACGTTGAGGCCATAGCCGAACGAAATCGTCGCCTGCTCGACCGGACCCCAGTCCTTGGGAATCGGCAGACGGCCCGGCGACTCGCCCGGGAAACCGCTGCCGCTGACCTCGCCGAAGCCCAGCGAATGGAACACGCCGTACATGTCGGCGCGCGGCAGCGAACCACCGATCTTGGCGGCACCGATGTTGCTCGACACCGTGATCACGTGGGTGACGTCGATCACGCCGTGATTGTGGGTGTCGTGGAAGGTGTGCCCGTAGAAGCTCCAGGTGCCCGGCGAAGTGTCGACCTTGGTTTCGGGCTTCCACTTGCCGCTGGCCAACGCTGCCGCAATCGTCACCGCCTTCATCGTCGAACCCGGCTCGACCACGTCGGTGACGGCGCGATTGCGCCGATACTCGGTCGGCGCATTGCCGCGCGCATTGGGGTTGTACGAAGGCAGGTTGACCATGGCCAGGATCTCGCCACTGCGCGCATTGAGCACGACCATCGAACCGGACTTCGCGTTGTGCTTGCGCAGACTCGCCATCAGCTCGCGATAGGCCAGATACTGGATGCGGCGATCGATTGACAGGGTGAGGTCGCGCCCCGGCTGCGCCTCGCGCAAGAGTTCCACGTTCTCGATCTGGTGGCCGCGTCGATCGCGCAACACGCGCTTGCTGCCGGGTTTGCCCGAGAGCCAGTCGTTGAATGCCAGCTCGATGCCTTCCTGTCCCTGGTCATCGACATTGGTGAAGCCGAGCACATGCGCCATCACCTCGCCACTGGGGTAGTAGCGCTTGAATTCGCGCTGGCTGTAGACGCCGGGGATGGCGTGTTTGAGCACGGCTTGCGCGTCATCGGGATTGAGATGGCGCTTGATGAAGACAAATTCCTTGCCGGCCTTGGCGCGCTCCTCGACGCGCTCGCGCAGCGACTGCGCATCGAGCGCGGTGGCCTCGGCGAGTTCGCCGATGCGATCGGCGTGTTCGAGCAATTCCTGCGGGTTGATCCAGATCGATTCGACCGGTGTCGAGACGGCCAGCGGCTCGCCATTGCGATCGAAGATGGTGCCGCGCGAGACCGGGATTTCCAGATCGCGCAGGTAACGCGCATCACCCTGTTCCTGATAGAAATCCTTGCGCACTACTTGCAGGTCGACCGCGCGCACGACCAGTGCCGCACTGGCAAGCCCGAGCGCAACCGCGACGAGCTGCAGTCTGGCGCGCACATGCACCGGGCGAACGCGTGCATTCATCGGCGGATCACCACGCTTGCCGTGGGATGCGGGGCGAGCATGCCGAGCTTTTCGCGCGCGATCTGGTCAACGCGGTTGTTGTCGGCCCAGGTCGCCTGCTCCAGTTGCAGGCGGCCATACTCGACATTGAGATCGTCGCGCTCGACACCCAGACGGGTGAGCTCGACGAATTGCAGGCGCGTCTGCTGGCGCACGTAGACGACAGCGATCGCGCTGGCGAGCACGGCCAGCAGGCCCAGCAGCACGACGAGAATGCCGGCAAGCTTCACGCGACCTCCGCGCGACGCTCGGCGATGCGCAGCACGGCACTGCGCGCACGCGGGTTGCGCGCGACTTCGGCGACCTCGGCCTGTTGCGCGCGCCCTACCGCCAGCAAGGGCGGCGGCGCGACTTCGGGCACTGGCAGGCCACGACGTTGCGCGCGCGCGACCGGGCCGCGGATGAATTGCTTGACGATGCGATCTTCGAGCGAGTGAAAACTGATCACCGCGAGCCGGCCGCCGGGCTTGAGGCATTGCGTTGCCGCAGTCAGACCCGTTTCGAGCGCGTCGAGCTCGCCATTGATCTCGATGCGCAGCGCCTGAAACGTGCGCGTGGCCGGATGCTTGTGCGGATCGCGGCGGCCGATCGTGCGCGCGATGAGCTCGGCAAGCTCGCGCGTGGTCTGCAGCGGCTCATTGTGCCGTCGTTCCACGATGGCCCGGGCGATGCGTCGACTCATCCTCTCCTCGCCGTGACGCCACAACACGTCACTGATCTGCGTTTCGCTGGCCTGCGCCAACCATTGCGCCGCACTCGGGCCACGGCCTGGATCCATGCGCATGTCCAACGGCCCATCACTCTGAAAACTGAAACCCCGACTGGCATCGTCGAGCTGGGGCGAAGAAACGCCCAGATCGAGCAACACGCCATCGAGCCCCGCCACCGCCAGCGGCCATTGCGCCATCTCGGCGAAATTGCCGTGTCTTGCCTGCACCCGCGCATCGCCAGCGAACTCACGCTGCGCACTCGCGATCGCCTCGGGATCGCGATCCATCACCAGCAGGCTGCCGCGCGGCCCCAGCCTCGCCAGCACCTGTCGCGCGTGTCCGCCGCGCCCGAACGTGCCATCCAGATAGGTTCCATCCGCCTTCACCTGCAGGCCTTCCAGCACCTGCTTCAACATCACCGGTTCATGCGTGTACTGCGCCTGCGCACTCATCGTGTGCCCGTCACAACTTCAGATCGGCCATGTCCTCGGTGATTTCATCCTCCCCGATCGTCTGCCGGATCTTTGCCTGATGCGCCTGCTCGCTCCACAGCTCGAACTTCTCGCCCATGCCGAGCAGCACCGCGCGCTTGTCGATGCCGCTGGCGCTGCGCTGACTGGCTTGCAATGGAATGCGTCCGTTGGCGTCGGGCTCGACATGGGCGGCCGCGCCGATCAGTTTCATCTGCAGGTTGCGATGCACCTGACGGATGCTCGACAGGGCGACCACGCGATCGCGCACGCGCTCCCATTCGGCTTCGGGGAAAATCCACAGGCAGCCGTGCTCGAACGGGTTGTAGGTGACGACCAGACGCTTACCGGCCTTGGACACGGCTTCACGATAGGCGGCGGGAATCGCCATCCGGCCCTTGTCGTCGATCGTGATTGCGGTTTCGCCTTGGAACATGCCGAGCCTGCTGCTGCGCCTTGCAGAGCTTGCGGGCCATGGCTCTCCACCATTTCCCACAATTCCACACGTGTTCCCACGTTAGTCGCAGCCCCTGAGACTGTCAAGGATATTTTCCTTACGGATCAATGGGCTGGGCAGAAGTTTTCTGGATTTCAGGCAGTTCCTGAGAAGCGTGCGCAATGTCATTGAAATACAAGGATTCATGTTCTGGCCAAACGACCGCAGCACCGCTATCACAGAGTCCGACAGTCGTTCTGGCACGAAATTTGACACGACATTGGCAGGCTGCTGAAAAACCCTTTTCAGCAGCCTGATAGCGCAGTGCAGGGATGCACTGCACGCGAATCGATCACGCAAGTGATTGATTCGTCGGAGACGAGTCCGGGCATGTACCGGATTCGTCGAGCTGAAGAAGTCCAGGATGGACTTCTTCAGCACCCTGTGAGGGGCGAACACGCATCAGCTTCGTCGCGCAACGGGTGAAGCAGCCTGCAGACGCAGCCAAGGCTTGGATTGCAGACGATGCAACGCACGCCGCTCAGGTCAGCGCGCGATACAGGCTGAAACTGCTGGTCGCGATCAGCAGCACCGACACGATCAGCATGAGTTTCCGCGCGGCGATCTTCTTCGCCAGCATCGCGCCGAACGGCGCCGCAACCAAACCGCCGGCAACCAGCCCGATCGTGGCGATCGAAAATGCCGAGATGCCGATCGTCGCCATGAACGAGGCCGACACGGTGACGGTGACGAAGAACTCGGCGGCGTTGACCGTGCCGATCGTGCGCCGCGGCTCGGTGCCCTGCGCGAGCAGGTTCGAGGTCACCACCGAACCCCAGCCACCACCACCGGCGGCATCGAGGAAACCACCGACCAGACCCAGCGGTGCAACGAAGCGCGCATCGCAATGGGCATGATCGCGACGCATGCGCAACGCGCGCCAAAGCAGATAGAAGCCGATGATCACGAGGTAGGTCATCACGAACGGCTTGGCGATCGCGCCATCGATGTTCGACAGCAGATACGCGCCGATGATGCCGCCGATCACGCCGGGAATCGTCAGTCGTCGAAACAGGCGCCAGTCGACATTGCCATGCAGGACATGACTCAGACCCGACGCGCAGGTGGTGAAGGATTCCACCAGATGCACGCTCGCCGACGCGCGTGCCGGTGCCACGCCGAGCACGCTCACCAGCATGGTGTTGGTGATCACGCCAAAAGCCATGCCCAGCGCGCCGTCGACGAGCTGGGCAAGAAAACCGACCGCAATGAACGGCAAGATCGCGTTGATCTGTTCTGGCGTGAGGTCAGGCAGCGGAAACATGCAGCGGCAATCCCGAAAGGTTGAATGCACGGCCCTTGCGCTGACACGCTCCGCAGGCGGTCGCCAGCAACGCTCTACCCGAAACGACAGGTCGCAGCATGCAGCCAACAGGATGACAGACGCGCGCGGATCGAGCCATTGCTTCGATCAGGCCGAGGGAGATTGTCGATGCGCACGCCCCGCGCGGGGAAAGAAGCAGTCGCGATGCCCATATGCCGGCGCGCAGTTGATGCCCGGCGCGATGCTCCGGCACGCCGCAGCCGATCAGGGCGGCGGGGCCTGCTCGAAGTCGTCGAGGAAGATCGCGTCGAATGGCGACTGCGGAGACCATTGGGGGCCTGCCGGGTCGCCGCCGTAGCGCAGTTCGCCATGGCTCGGCCCGCCCACTGCATTGGAAGTATCGTGGATGACCGATCCTGCGCCCTCGTCGAAATGATAGAGCGCGGCGGTTCCGACATCGGTCACGAAGGGGGCGCTTGGCCGCGTGAACGCGCCGTTGTAGCGCACCACCGTGGATAAACGCACTTCGCTTATCCAGCCCGCGAAGGACAAGGTCTGGTAATCGTGCTTTTCGGCCCCGATCACAAGGGTCGGATCGTACACGGCGCTGGTCGAGCGGCCATCGCGATAACTGACATCGCCAAGGGGCCCGACCGCACTGCCATCGAATTGGCCATCGACGAATATCTGCAAGGCGCCATTGCCGGCGTGTCGAATGAAGGCGAGGTGATGCCATTGCCCGTCATCGACGATGCTTGCACCACAGGCCGCCGCGCCGCTGCTGCCGCGGCTGACCCCGAAAACCAGGCGTCGATTGATCAGGCTCACGCCGTAGTCGCCATGATCGCCCGGGCCATCGACGTCGCGGTCGAACATGATATGGCCGTAGATCCAGCGGTCATTGTCGCCATCGCAGACACCCGCATCGTCGTCGTTTTCGCCCGGCAGCGCGCGCAACCAGAACTCCAGCGTGAAATCGCCGCTGCCGACATCGACGGGACGGGCCGGCGCATCGAGCGCAATCACCACGCGATCCACCGTGGGCGCCGAAAACCCGTTGCCGTGGAAGCGCAGGGACTGCGCGCCGGCCGCTGCGCACATCAGCGCCAGCATGCCGCCCAGGATCCCGGCACAAGGTCGAGCGAACGCGATCGTGCGCACCAACCAACGGGCCCGCTTCATCACCCAAGCCTCCGGCATGTCCTCATGGTGCCACCGGCGCCCTGCACAGGCCAGATGCGCGCCGCGGAGGCGGATCGCGATCTGGCCCGACGCCTGCCAGCCGATGAGCGCGTCAGGCGCGGCATCGGCGGCAAGCAAGGCGGAGTCGGCCGATAAGCCGGGTTCTGTCGTGGACAACCATTCCTCTGGGCCGCACGTCACCGTGCGGCTCAAGCAACCAACCCGGGGACGACGCGGGCCACGTCATGGTCCCCCTATTCGGTCTTGCTCCAGGTGGGGTTTGCCGTGCCGGTCCGTTGCCGGACTCGCGGTGCGCTCTTGCCGCACCGTTTCACCCTTGCCACGCCTCCCGCCACCCCTGTGCTGCCTGTCATCCTTCTGGATACGGACTTGGGCGGCGCGCTGCGCGCGCCGCCAAGTCATCCATTGTCATGGCAGCACAGGGGTGGCGGGAGCGTTCGGCGGTCTGCTCTCTGTTGCACTTTCCGTCGGCTCGCGCCGCCCAGGCGTTACCTGGCACCTTGCCCTGTGGAGCCCGGACTTTCCTCGGCGTTCTTGCGAACGACGCGGTTGTCTGGCCGACTCCGCGTGCGAGTTTAGCATTGACCGACGCCGTGGCTTGCTCAGCGTGTCTTCCTCAGCGCGGCCACCACCAGCGCCGCAGCGGCTGCAGCGCCGCCGCGAGCGCAATGATCGCGGCGACGAAATGTCCGATCGTCGACCACACGGCCGCCTGCTCGGGCGCGGGAAAGCGCGCCAGCGCGAATTGACTGAAGGCGTAGTCGAGTGTGACGTAGACCAATCCACCGACGAGGATCGCGGCGGCAATGAGGCCGAGTTTGCGCAACGGAGACATTGTCTCGTCGCGGATGTCGGTGCGGCGGCCGGGCGTGGTCTCGGACATGCTGGCTTCACTCTGCAGACTGGGATTCTTCCACATACAGTTGCTTGCGCGGCGCGCCGCTGATCGCCGCCGCCAATCGCGCTGCACGCGAGGGCGGCAGTTCCTCGCGCAACAAGGCGAAGATGCGCCGACCGGCGGCGAGCGTGGCTGCGTCGTCTTCGCCATCGGCGCCATTGACGACGAGCACGAACTCGCCGCGCTGCTGGTCGGCATCGACGAGCACGCGCGCATGCAGGGCTTCGAGAGGCGCGCCGAGCACGGTCTCGAAGCGCTTGGTGAGCTCGCGAGCGAGCACCGCTTCGCGCCGCGCGCCAAGCACCGTGTTCATGTCAGCGAGCGTCTCGACGATGCGATGGCTCGATTCGTAGAAAATCAGCGTGCGCGTCTCGCCCGCGAGCACACGCAGGCGCTCGCGACGTGCGGCCGCCTTGGCCGGCAGAAAGCCCTCGAACACGAAACGATCGCTGGGCAGACCCGCCACCGACAGCGCCGCGATCGCCGCGCACGGGCCGGGCACCGGAGACACTTCGCAGCCGGCTTCGCGTGCCGCGCGCACGAGACGAAAGCCCGGATCGCTGATGAGCGGCGTGCCCGCGTCGGAAATCAAGGCGACATCCTCGCCGGCAAGCAGACGCGCAACGATGCGCTGCGCCTGCTCACGCTCGTTGTGTTCGTGCAGGGCAAGCAGTGGCGCATGCGGGCCGATCTGGGCCAACAGCGGCGCGCTGTGGCGCGTGTCCTCGGCAGCGATCAGTGCGACGCGTGCAAGCACTTCCTTCGCGCGCGGCGAGAAATCGCCGAGATTGCCGATCGGCGTGGCCACCACCCACAGGCATCCTGGTCTGGCATTCATGTCGCGATGTCCACTCCGGGCACTGGCCCGCGATCGGCTATCATCGCAGCGATTGCAACCCGCGCGCGAACGGAGAGGCCATGATCGACACCCAGCGCACGTCGCAGCCTGGCCCGAACCGTCTGCGCAGCAACCTGCGCCGCCTGTGCGTGATCGCGCTGGCGCTGGGCATTGCCGCCTGCACGCCTGCCGGCGATTCGAATGTGCGTCCCGAAGTCGACACGGCCGCCGCGCACGCTGATGCCGCCCAGGCCGACCAGCTCTTTGCGCAGGGTCGTCTGGATGAAGCCGCAGCGGCATACCGGCAGCTTGCCGACAGCGAACGCGGTGCGGTGGCCGACCACTATCGCCTGCGTGCAGCAGAAACCTTGCGCGACAACGGCAAACTCGACGAAGTCGCCTCGCAACTCGAAGACATCCGTCGCCGTCGTCTGCATGGTGAAGACCTTGCGCGCTTCGACCTGCTCGAAGCCGAGATCGCCCTGCATCGCCATGATCCCGCGCGTGCCGATGCCTTGCTCGACGCCATCGACCGAGAGGCCAGCCCGGCCATGCACATGCGCGTGCTCGAACTGCGCGCACGCAGCCAGCTCGCCCGCGGAGATGCCTTCACCGCTGCGCACACGCGCGCGCAACTCGATCGCGATCTGCAAGGACTCGATCGCGAACACAACCGCAAGGAATTGCTGACGACGCTCGCCACCATCGACGTGCAGACGCTGCGCGATCGCTTCTCCACGCTCGCTCCCGACGACCCGCTGCGCCCCTGGATCGAGCAGGCGATGCGCAAACAGGGGCAGGCGCTGCCACGCACCTTGCCACAGCCCAGTCGTCAGATCGGCACGGTCGATGCAAACGCCGGCGGCAACCTGCGTGCCGAGGGCTACCATCCGCCGCAACGAGTCGCCTTGCTGTTGCCATTGAGCGCGCAGTTTGCCAGCGTCGCGCAGTCGATCCGCGACGGTTTCATGACCGCCTGGTCCGCCGAAGCGGTCGAACAGCGTCCGCAACTGCGCGTCTACGATTCGGGCAAGACGCCGCAGGAAGCCATCGCGGCCTATCGCAAGGCGGTTGCCGAGGGTGCCGATCGCGTGGTCGGACCCTTGCTGCGCGAAGCGGTCGGCGCGCTGTTCCACGAAGTGCTCGAAGTGCCGGTGCTCGCGCTCAATCATCCCGATACCGGCGAGGTGCCGCCGCCGGGCAGCTCCGAATACGGCCTGCTGCCCGAAACCGAAGGCGCTCAGGTGGCCGAACGCATGCTCGCGCGCGGCATCACGCGCAGCGCGATCATCGGTGCCCAAGCCGATTGGTCCGAACGTGCGTCGCGGGCGTTTCGCGCGCAGTTCGAGGCCGGTGGCGGCGCGATCGTCGGCCAGGTGCAACTGGGCGACAAGGACATCAACTACGCCAAGTCGATTGCCCAGGCCACGGCCTCGCTCGGCGAAGGCAGCGAGGCCGGCGCGTTCATCAGCGTGCGCCCGCAGCAGGGGCGCCTGTTGGTGCCGCAGTTGCGAGCGGCGCGCATCAAGGCGGCGTTGTTCGCGACCTCGCACATCTATGCCGGCGACGCCAATGCGATGCTCGACCGCGATCTCGACGGTGTGGAGTTCTGCGATGCGCCGTGGCTGTTCGGACCGATCGCGGGGCGCCCCGATCGCAGTCTCGTCGGCCCGCAAATCGACAGTGCCAATGGCGCCGGTGGCCGTCTGTTCGCGTTCGGCATGGATGCCTATGCGCTGCTGCCCTATCTCGACTGGCTCGGCAGCCATCCAGACGCCTATCTCAATGGCGCTACCGGCCAGCTCACGGTCGACCGCTTCGGTCGCGTGCATCGTCTGGTCGGCTGGGCCCGCTTCGACAACGGTCTGGCGGTGCCAGTGGTCGGCGCACTCGAGGCCGTGCCGGTGCCTGCGCAGTGACGAGCGGCCGTGCGCTTGCCCGCGATACCGGCGCGCAGGGCGAGGATCTGGCCTGCGCGCATCTACAAGCTGCAGGACTGCGCCTGCTCAAGCGCAACGTGCAATATCGCCACGGCGAACTCGATCTGATCATGCTCGAAGGTGCAACCGTGGTCTTCGTCGAGGTGCGCTATCGTCGCGGCGGCGGCTTCGGTGACGGCATCGACTCAGTGACCGCGCGCAAGCGCGAACGTCTGACACGCGCCGCGGCGAGCTTCCTCGCCGAACAGCCGCAATTGGCGCGCGCAGCCTGCCGCTTCGACGTGATCGCGATCAGTGGCAGTCCGACTCAGCCGCAGTTCGACTGGCGGCGCAATGCTTTCGACGCTTCCTGAGGTGAATCCGATGTCCCTGCGCCAGCCCCTGCCCATTCTTGCCCTGCTTCTGCTGATGCCGCTGCTCGGCGGCTGCTTTGCTGCCGTGGTCGGCGGCGCCGCCGTTGCCGGCAGCGCCGCGCATGACCGTCGCGACGTCGGCACCTGGACCAGCGACAAACGCATCTTTCTGGGCGCCTACAACGATCTCAACAAGGACAAGGAACTGGCACTGCGCAACGACGTCGTCATCACCGTCTACGATGGCGTGATGCTGCTCGCCGGAACCGTGCGCAACGAGGAGCTCAAGCAGCGCGCACAGAAGATCGTCAGCGGCTTCGATGGCACGCGACGCATCATCAATGAACTGCAGATCGGCACACCGCAGGGTTTCTGGTCGCGTCGCCGCGACAACACCATCACCGCGCATGCCAAGACCGCCCTGCTCGACCTCACCAGCCTGCCGGGCTTCGATCCCACGCGCGTCAATGTCACCACGGTCAACCGCATCACCTATCTGATGGGCCGCGTCTCGCACGAGGAAGATGAAGCAGTGACCTCGATCGTGCGCGAGGTCAATGGCGTGGAGAAAGTGGTCAAGTTGTTCGAATACACCGATTGAGGGCTGCGCGCGTGCCGCGGGCACGCACGCAGCGCCATCCTCACGGCGTGATCACGATGTGGTTGCTCGCGCCCGTGAGATTGCGATTGAGCGTGATCCACAGCTCGTTGCTGCCCGCACGCAAGGACGGGAACCAGTCCTGATCCATCACCAGCGTCGTGCCATTGAGCTTGAGGCTCGGATAATTGCCCGAAGCAAATCCACGCACGATCATGAGCGGGTGGCGCAAGGTGCCGGCACCGACCGCGATGTTTGCATCGAGGCTGTTGGCAGCGGCGCTGAAGGTCAACGCGGCGTAGACCGGATCGTAGCCAGCGGGCGCATAGTTGCGCGTATCGGGCCGGTTGACGCCGGCCGGTCCCGACGTGGCCACACTGCCGACGCTCGCCGTGAGCGTCACCGTCTGCAGCGCTTCGGCTTCGCTCACTTCGAGCCCGACCGGGTCGGTCGAATGCGCACCGAGCACGATCCAGGTCGAATAGCTCTGGCGCGGATAGCCCGAACGCATCGGCCCGTTGTCGCCCGGCGCGGTATTGGTGTTGGATTCGTAGCTGGTCTGGCCGAGGAAGCCGTACTGCGTGCCCCAGGTCAGGCGCGTGTTGTTGGTGGCGGCGTTGGGCGTGCCGGAATCAAAGCTCCACGAAATCGCCTGATACGGCCAACTGTCCTGCCACGGCATCAGGTAGCCATCGCCCGCGGCGCCGTTGGCCGAAGTCGTGTTCCAGCGCGCGGTGAGGTCGTGATACCAGGGGTTGCGTCCGCCACCGGCGTCCTGCTGCAACAGCGGCTGGGTCTGCACGATGCCCATCGTCGCATCGGTCGCACTGATCCATTCCTTCACGTAGGGAATCGTGTTCGGCTGATTCCAGCTCCAGGCGCTGTTGAGACTCACCGGCGCGCTGGTGCTGCTGAACTTCCACAAATCGCCCCAGGCCACGCCGCTGACGTCCTGCGAGCCATCGCCGTCGAATTCAAGTTCGCCATAGGGCGCGCGCGAGTCGTCGTAGAGATAACCGGCGGGCAAGGTGCTCATGTCGTAGCTCACCGCCCACAGCGGATCATCACGCCCGGTCGCGAACACCCAGTCGATCGTGACCGGCAGGTTGACCGTCTGCGGCGCACCGCTTTCACGGCAATTGCGCGGATAGTTCTGGGTAAAACGGAAGATCGCATGATGGCGACCAGTGAACACGCGTTGGAAGTTGCCGCCGATGAAGCCGCCCAAGGGTGAGTCGTCGCCATTGCAGACGCCGCCATCCAGCCACGCCGAATGCGAGACCACATAACCGAATCCCGCGTAACCGCCGTTGCCGTAGTTGGTGACGCCGATCGTGCGCGTACTGTCGTTGGGCATCTGGTAGCGGAATTCACGCAGCGCGCCGCCACGCGCGCCACCCGGACCGGCCGCGCCATTGTTGTGCGCGAGCACCGCCACGCGCGGACGCAGCAGGCTGTCGCGCCAGGTGAAGCGATCACTCGTCATGCCGGCCACGCTCACGCCGTTCTCCTGCACCAGGAAATTGCTGCCGGGCGGCCCGCTGCCTTCGAAGCCGTTGGCGAAGATGGGGTCGGGCAGCGCACTGCTGCGCAGCGCGATGTCGTCGAAATACACGGTCGGCTGCGTGCCTGCGGATTCGCTCTGGATGTCGATGCGGTCGAACTGCGTGATGCTCGGGAACGCGCTCGCCAATGGCACGCTGACTTCCTTCCAGGTGCCCGCGCTTGGCCCGCCGCCGGTGATGTAGGTGTTGAGCGGCTGGCTGGCCTGCGCCGAGGTCACGGTGTTCTGCAGGAACAGGGTGAACTGCTGGCCGCTGCCGCTACCGCCGTGGATCCACAGATGCAGGGTCGGCCATGCGGAAACGGACAGGCCCGCGCCCGGATCGACCATCGACACCGCGTTGAAGTTGTTGCCGGCGAGCGAGATCGACTGGCTTCCCCCATGCACGGGCGCGGGATTGGCGAAGTTGATGCCGCCACCCCAGGACCAGTCCTCGAAACCGTTCTGCAACGCATCATCGTAGATCAAGAGATCCGCATGCGCGGTGTGACTTGCTCCGACGAAGAGCAATGCCGAGACGATCAAGACCTTCGCGATCCCCATGTCGATTCCCCTGAATTTTTCTCGACGCTGTCAGAGGGGATACGCAAATGGGCGCCCCCGGCTGCCATCATCGCGCACAATCGATCGCGCCATCGCAAGGGTGCTGGAACAAGGCCTGATCCGGCGTTCCAGCCGACGCCGGACGAAGCCAGCCCCCTGCCCCGCAAGCCGCCGCAGACTGCGCGTTCCGGACCGGTTCACGCCTGTCCGATCACGCAGCCTGTCAGCAGCCTGATAGCGCAGTGCAGGGATGCACTGCACGCGAATCGATCACGCAAGTGATTGATTCGTCGGAGACGAGGCCGGGCATGTACCGGACTCGTCGAGCTGAAGAAGTACAGGATGGACTTTTTCAGCAGCTTGATAGCGCAGTGCAGGGATGCACTGCACGCGAATCGATCACGCAAGTGATTGATTCGTCGGAGACGAGGCCGGGCATGTACCGGACTCGTCGAGCTGAAGAAGTCCAGGATGGACTTTTTCAGCACCCTGTTAGACTTCGCACTTCCAGATTGCAAACCTGAGCGCGCGCCGTGGCGCCGCTACGCCGGCCCGCTGCCGCAGACGGAGAATCGCGCATGAACCAGCTCAACGACATTCTCGATCAGGATCTTGATCCGCGCGAGACGCGCGAATGGACCGAGGCACTGCATGGCGTGATCCGCGCCGACGGCACCGAGCGCGCGCACTACCTGCTCGAGCGCATGGTCGACGAGACCCGTCGCGCCGGCGGCCACCTGCCGTTCACGCCGACCACCGAATACATCAACACGATCCCACCACACCTGGAGGCCAAGAGCCCGGGCGATGCCGCGATGGAATGGCGCATCCGCTGCCTGATCCGCTGGAATGCGATGGCAATGGTGGTACGCGCCAACCGCAAGCCCGGCGCACTGGGCGGCCACATCGCGAGCTTTGCCTCGTCGGCGACGCTGTATGACGTCGGCTTCAACCACTTCTGGCGCGCGCCGAGTGCCGAGCATCCGGGCGACCTCATCCTGCATCAGGGTCATTCCAGTCCGGGCATCTATTCGCGCTCGTATCTGGAAAATCGCCTGAGCGAGGAACAGCTCGACCTGCTGCGCATGGAAGTGGCCGGCAAGGGCCATGGCCTACCCTCGTACCCGCACCCGTGGCTGATGCCTGACTACTGGCAGATCCCCACCGTGTCGATGGGTCTGGGCTCGCTGCAGGCGATCTATCAGGCACATTTCCTGCGCTATCTGGAAAACCGCGGCTTGGTACCGCCGAGCGATCGCAAGGTCTGGTGCTTCATGGGCGACGGCGAGACCGACGAGCCCGAATCGCTCGGCGCGATCTCGCTGGCCGGACGCGAAGGCTTGGACAACCTCGTGTTCGTGATCAACTGCAACCTGCAGCGTCTCGACGGCCCGGTGCGCGGCAACGGCAAGATCATCCAGGAGCTCGAAGGCGTGTTCCGTGGCGCCGGCTGGAACGCGATCAAGGTGATCTGGGGCAGCTACTGGGATCCGCTGCTCGCGCAGGACAAGGGCGGCCAGTTGCGCAAGGTGATGATGGATTGCGTCGACGGCGAGTATCAGAAATACAAGGCCTTCGGCGGCGCCTACACGCGCGAGCATTTCTTCGGCAAGACGCCGGAGACGCTGGCAATGGTCGCCAATCTTTCCGATGACGACATCTGGCGTCTCAATCGCGGCGGCCACGATCCGCACAAGATCTATGCGGCCTATCACGCGGCGGTCAACACCAAGGGCATGCCGACCGTGATCCTGACCAAGACCGTCAAGGGTTATGGCATGGGTTTGGGCAGCGGCGAGGCGCAGAATCCCACGCACCAGCAGAAGAAGCTCGAAGGCGATGCGGTTCGCGCATTCCGCGATCGCTTCCAGATCCCGGTGAGCGACGACAAACTCGCCGAGGTGCCCTACTACCACCCGGGCAAGAACTCGCCCGAATTCGAATACCTCATGGAACGGCGCCGCGCGCTCGGCGGCTTCCTGCCGCAGCGCCGACGCAAGAGCAGTTCGATCGCGGTGCCTGCGCTCGATGCCTTCAAGCAGATCACGCAAGGTACCGGCGAGCGCGAAATCTCGACCACGATGGCGCTGGTGCGCGGCATGAACCTCTTGCTGCGCGACAAGGCGATCGCGCCGCATCTGGTGCCGATCGTCGCCGACGAGGCACGCACCTTCGGCATGGAAGGCATGTTCCGCCAGATCGGCATCTATGCGCCGTTCGGCCAGAAGTACACCCCGGTCGACTCCGACGAGCTCATGTACTACCGCGAGGACCAGAAGGGTCAGGTGCTGCAGGAAGGCATCAGCGAAGCCGGCGCGATGAGTGCCTGGATGGCCGCCGCATCGAGCTACTCGGTCAGCGACATGCCGATGCTGCCGTTCTACATCTACTACTCGATGTTCGGCTTCCAGCGCGTGGGTGATCTGGCCTGGGCCGCGGGCGATCTGCGCTGTCGCGGCTTCCTCGTCGGCGGTACGGCGGGTCGCACCACGCTCAACGGCGAGGGTCTGCAGCATCAGGATGGCCACTCGCACCTGCTCGCCGGCAACATTCCCAACTGTCATGCCTACGATCCGACTTTCTCCTACGAAGTCGCGGTGATCCTGCAGGACGGCACCAAGCGCATGCTCGAAGCGCAGGAAGATGCCTACTGGTACATCACCGTGATGAACGAGAACTACGCCCATCCGGACATGCCGGCAGGCGTCGAGGCCGACATCATCAAGGGCATGTATCTGTTCAAGGATTCGGGCAGCGCCGACAAGGGCAAGGCCAAGGGCAAGGGCAAGGCAGCCCCCTGCGTGCAATTGCTCGGCTCGGGCACGATCCTGCTCGAAGTGATCGCCGCAGCCGAACTGCTGGAGAAGGATTTCGGTGTCGCCAGCGACATCTGGTCCTGCCCGAGCTTCACCGAGCTGCGCCGTGACGGTTTCGATGCGGAGCGCTGGAACCGCCTGCATCCGATGGACAAGCAGGCGCGCAAGGCGCATGTCACCACCTGCCTCGACGGGCGCGCCGGGCCAGTGATCGCCGCCACTGATTACGTGCGTGAATACGCCGACCAGATCCGTGCCTTCATGCCACAAGGCAAGCGCTATCTGGTGCTCGGCACCGACGGCTTCGGTCGCAGCGATACGCGCGAACACCTGCGCGATTTCTTCGAGGTCGATCGCTACTGGATCGCACATGCGGCCATCGCCGCGCTCGCCGCCGAAGGCGAGATGAATCCCGAGGACGTCGCCCGCGCGATCAAGCAGTACAAGCTCGATCCGGCCAAGCCCAATCCGCTCACGGTCTGAAAGTCTTGCTCCATGGAGCGCTGCACCGCGCAGCGCTCCGATGCAGGCAAGATCCTTCCTTGCCAGCCGCGCATGGGCCCATTGATCGCAGGCGATCGCCCGACACGCTTCGCTCGCAGCGTTTCCGATCTGTTTCGGATCGGGGGACTACAGTGGCGTGTGTTGCCTTCACGCATGGCGATCACGGGGACAAGGAAATGGATTCGAACGATCGAAGTACGCCAGCCACTGCGCCGGCGCTGACTGCCGAGGACGTGCTCGCACGTCAGGACCGCATCCCGCTGTGGACGCTGCCGCGCCGCTACCTCGTCATCATCGGCATCGGCTACTTCTTCACCTTCTTCGACATCGCCGACATCGGCTACACGATGCCATCGATCGCCGCCGAGTTCGGCCTGTCCGACTCGGAAACGCTGTTCGTCGCACTTGCCTTGGGTCTGGTCGGCTACGTGATCGGCTCGATCGTGATCGGCGCAGTCGCCGATCGCGTGGGCCGCTACCGGACACTGGTCGTCACGCTCACGATCACCGCGCTCGGCTCCTTCCTCGATGCCACCGCGACCGGCATCGTCTCGCTATCGATCTGGCGCTTCGTGACCGGCTTCGGTGTCGGCGCGGATCTCAACCTGGTTTCGACCTACGTCGGCGAGCTCGCGCCGGCAGGCCAGCGCGGACGCATCTCGAACCTGACC
Organism: Lysobacterales bacterium; assembly: GCA_002632325.1. Classification (GTDB taxonomy): domain Bacteria; phylum Pseudomonadota; class Gammaproteobacteria; order Xanthomonadales; family Rhodanobacteraceae; genus Dokdonella_A. Next base: position 67,649 of record NSJK01000011.1, read on the forward strand.
TTCCTCGTCGGCATCCTCGGGCAGGCGCTCACACCGTTCATCGCGCTCGCGTTGGTGCCCAACTTCACCTGGGGCTGGCGGGCGATGTTCGTGATCGGCGGTCTGATCGCTTCGATCGGCGTGATCGCCCGCTTCCAGTTGCCTGAATCACCGCGCTGGCTCGCCCTGCATGGACGCATCGAGGAGGCCGATGCGGTGGTGCGGCGCATGGAACAAGGCGCACTCGCGCGCGGCATCGTGCTGCCGCCGCCGCAGCCCAGAGCTGTCTCGGCCGAGCTGCACGCATTTCCGTTCCGCGCGCTGCTCGCGCCACCGTATGGCGGGCGCCTGATTCTGCTCGCCGCGATGTGGTTTTGCTGGTACATCGGCAACTACGGTTTTCTCGGTGATGCTGCAACGCTGATTGCCGAGCAGGGGTTTGCGGTGGGCAGTTCGATCCTGTTTCTGGGCATCGGCGCGCTGGGCTATCCGGCTGGCGCCCTGCTCATGTCCTTCATCGCTGATCGCTACGAACGACGCCTGCTCATCTTCGGCTCGACCCTGGTATGGTTCGCGGGCATGTTGCTGATCGGTGCCAAGAGCAACGAATCGATGCTCGTCGCCGGTTCTTTCCTGGCTTCGTTGGCGCTGGGTCTGTATCTGCAGGTCGCCTACACCTACACCGCCGAACTCTTCCCGACGCGCGCTCGCGCCAGCGGTTTTGCGCTCTCGGACGGCATCGGTCACGCCGGGGGCGCAGTGGGCGCGCTGCTGCTTCCGGCCCTGGTCGGTACGACGTCCTTCTTCGTCGGCTTCCTCGGCATCGGCTGCACCGGCCTGCTCGCCGGCCTGCTGGCCCTGCTCGGCCCACGCACGAGTGGACGGCGACTGGAAGAGGTCTCGCATTGAATCCTGCGCGGCGCCGCGGATGGCCGTGCGCAAATTTCCGGAAAACGACATGCGCTGTCTGACCCTGCTTTTACTGTGGCTGCTGCTCGGCTGCATCCCACCTGCACACGCGCAGACTCGGGATTGGCAGGCACCGCGGATCGAGCATGTCTTCATCATCATGCTCGAGAACCAGCTGTTCGATACGACCTTCGGCAAGGATTCGCCAGCGCCCTATCTTGCGCGTGACCTGACCGCCAAGGGTGCCTTGCTGCGCCAGTACTTCGCCATCGGCCACCTGAGCCTGCCCAACTACATCGCGATGATCAGCGGCCAGGCGCCCAATCCTGCCACTCAGCGCGACTGCACGACCTTCAGCGAATTCCTCGCCAGCGGCCCGCTCGATGCCGATGGTCAGTTGCCCGGTGAGGGCTGCGTCTACCCGGACTCGGTGCGCACGATTGCCGATCAGCTCGATGCTGCGGGCAAGACCTGGAAGGGTTACATGGAGGACATGGGCAACGATCCTGCACGCGCGGCGGCCGAGTGCGGCCACTCGCCGATCGGCGCCGAGGAACGCACGCGCCACGCCACAGCGCACGACATGTACGTCGCCAAGCACAATCCGTTCGTCTACTTCCATTCGATCATCGACGACCACCAGCGCTGTCGTGCCAGGGTCGTCAATCTCAAGCGTCTCGATCACGACCTGCGCACGCTTGCCACAACGCCCAACTACAGCTACATCACGCCCAATCTCTGCCACGATGGCCACGACGCACCGTGCAAGAACGGCGAGCCCGGCGGCCTGATCTCGGCCGACAGGTTCCTGCGCCATTGGGTGCCGCGCATCATGGCTTCGGCGGCTTACAAACAGGGCGGCCTCATCGTCATCACCTTCGACGAGGCGACGATGGCCGACAAGACGAGTTGTTGCGCAACGCGCCCCTTGCCCGGCGGACCCGAGCCCGGATTGGGCGGCCCCGGCGGCGGTCGCATCGGCGCGTTGCTGCTGTCGCCACACATAGGCCCAGGCACGATTTCGGATGTGCCCTACAACCACTATTCCCTGCTGCGCTGGAGCGAGGACAACTTCGGCCTTGCGCCGCTCGGCCATGCGGGCACGCCAGGGTTGGTGACTTTCGGCAGCGACGTATTCACCCAGCACTGAGCGCCACGCGACCCGCGGCCGTCCAAGCCATCCGGTTTCCCGCAACGACTCACCCACGCTGCGCCATGTCGTGTTCATCGGCATTGCCTATCATGCGCCGATGACAATCGCCCGCCCTTCTTTCCTTCTCTTCCTTCTGCTCGCCGTATCGTCCGCGCTGGCCCAGTCTCCCGACTCGGCAAAGTTCTTCGACGATGCGCGCGCGCAGATCGCCGACATGCGCAAGCAACTCGGCAATGGCGACATCGACGACGGCAAGCTCAGCCAGTTCCGCGATGCCGCGGCAACGCTGTCGAGTCAGGCAGATGCGATGGTGGCCGAACGCACGCCCGCGCTGGCTGCAATCGACGCGCGTCTGGCCGAACTCGGGCCGGCGCCGGAGAAAGGCAGCAGCGAAGCTGCCGACATTGCCGCGCAGCGTGCCGACCTTGGCCGCCAGAGCACCGCGCTCGATGCTGAAATCAAGCGTGCGAAGCTGCTCGGAATCGACAGCCAGCAGCTCAGCGGCGAGATCGCCGAAGCGCGTCGCACCAACTTTCTTGATCGCCTTTCGCAACGCACTGCCTCGCCCTGGACGCCGACGTTCTGGGCCGACTTGGCAGCCAACGCCTCACGTGATGCCACCCGCCTGACGAGCTTGCGCAACAGCGTGCGTAACGCACTGGCGGACAGCTTTGCGCCGGACAATCGCCTCACGTCGATCGCCGGCATCGCTTGCGGATTGCTGCTCGCACTCTTCGGCCGCCGCTTGGCCGAGCGCGTGTTGCAACGCCTGTCCGCTCATCGTCTGGTGTCAGGGCGTCTGCGTCGCTCCGCTCATGCGGTGGCCTTGGTGGCGGTGGCGACGCTGTTCACCGGCGGCGGCGCCCAACTCGCGATAGCCGGACTTGATGCCTCCGGCAGCTTCAGCGGCGTCGGCAAGGCATGGCTCGCAGCGCTGATCAGCGCAATCTACATCGGCAGCTTCGTCGCAGGCCTGTGCCGCGCATTGCTGTCGGTGTCGCGTCCGAGCTGGCGCCTGGCGCCGATTCCCGACGCGCTCGCGCAACGCCTGCACCACGCACCGCTGCTGTTCGGCGGATTCAGCGCGCTCACGATCGCGCTCGTTGCGACCAATCGCCTGCTCGGCATCAGCCTGCCGGCGACGATCGCCACGAGCTGCTGCATTGCACTGGGCTATGGCGCCTTGATCGTCTGGGTGCTGACACGCGTGCGCGTGGTCAGCACGGCCGAATCACAGGCACAGCCTCACCCCGCCTGGATCGGCTTCACGATTGCCGCGCTCTGGCTCAGCGTCATCGCGAGCTTCGTCGCCGCGCTCTCGGGCTACATCGCCGTGGCCTATCTCATCGCCGGACAACTGGTCTGGTTGGGCATCATCGTGGCGAGCTGCTATCTCCTCGTGTGCCTGGTCGAAGACCTTGTCGGCGGCGTGCTGTCGTCGCGCACGAACTGGGCGCAACGTACGCTCGGTCTGGCGCCGCACACGCTCGACCAGAGCGCGGTCTTGTTCATCGGCGCATTTCGAGTGCTGATCTTCGTGCTGGCCATGGCCGCTGCGCTGGTACCGTTCGGAACGCGTCCCGCGGATCTGCTTGCGCGCACCAGCAAACTCGGCAGCGGGCTGTCCATCGGTGAATTCCAGCTCGCGCCTTCCGCCGTGTTCGGCGCGATCCTCGTGTTCGCGCTCGGCAGCATCGTGGTGCGCGCCGCACAACGCTGGTTCGCCGAACGCTTCCTGCCCACCACGCGTCTGGAACCGGCGATGCGCACTTCGGTGTCGACGATCCTCGGCTACGTTGGCTTGATCCTGGTGGTGGCACTGGCGCTGTCCGAACTCGGCCTGTCGCTCGAGCGCATCGCTTGGGTTGCCAGCGCCTTGTCGGTCGGCATCGGCTTCGGCCTGCAGGCGGTGGTGCAGAACTTCGTGTCCGGTCTGATTCTGCTTGCCGAACGTCCGGTCAAGGTTGGCGACTGGGTGGCGCTCGGCGAAACCGAAGGCGACATCCGCCGCATCCACGTGCGCGCCACCGAGATCCGCATGGCCGATCACTCGACCGTGATCGTGCCCAATTCCGAACTCATCACCAAGAGCGTGCGCAACGTGACGCGCGCCGGCGCCGAGGGCCGCGTGCGTTTCACCCTGCCGGTGGCGCTCGACAGCGACCCTGGACGTGTGCGCGAGATTGCACTCGCGGTGCTTGCCGGGCATCCCGCAGTGCTCGCGCAACCTGCGCCCGCCGTGCTTCTCGATGGCATCGGCGACAACCGGCTCGTATTCGTGATCGCCGCGTTCATTGCCAATCCGCGCGACACCGGCAGCGTGCGCAGCGATTTGCTGCTGGAACTGCTCGCGCAACTGCGCACACAGGGCATCAGCCTGCGCACGCCAATGCCGGTCACGCTCGAAGGCGCCACCACGAATCCGCAAGTCGAGAACCCCTGAAACGACACCGCCGGCACGAGGCCGGCGGTGTGCAAGAACGCTTGCGGTCGAGCGTGATTACTGCGCTGCGTCCTTGAGCTTCTTGAGGGCGCGGATCTTCACCTTGACCGAAGCCGGCTTGGCTGCGAACCAACGCTCTTCCTTGGTGAACGGATCAATGCCCTTGCGCTTGGGCTTGGCCGGCACGTTGACGGCCGTGACCTTCAACAGGCCCGGCAGCGTGAACACGCCAGCACCCTTCTTGTGGATCGAATTGGCGGCTGCCTGCTCGAGTGCGGCAAGCACGGCGCGCACGTCCTTGGACGCAACGCCACTGTGCTCGGCCAAATGCGCCACCAGGCCCGACTTGCCCAGCGCTTCAGTGATCGGCTTGGACGCGGGCTTCTTGCCGGCAGCCGGCTTTTTGGATGTAGCCATGGTTATCGTTTCTCCGTGGGGTAGCGCGGCGCGATGCTGGCGCCGCTGCGTGTAGCGTAGCGTGTTTTTGGCCTCTGCGCGCAAGCAAACCCGCAAAAAAGCCGGTTTGTGCGACGCGACGTGCATGGATCGCGCCAGCGTGGTTTGCACATCAGGCGCATCGCCGCGACTCAGATGCGCGCCACCCGCAGCGTCGCCCGTGTACCGCTGCCATCCTCGCGCGACGCAATCGAGAAACTTCCGCCCAGCATCTCCATGCGCGTGTGCAGATTGCGCAGACCGCGTCCGCCGCAGATCGGCTCCGGGACACCGCGGCCGTCGTCTTCGATGACGAGTTCCAGCATCGCGTGATCGCGGTGCGCGCTGATGCGCACTTCATGCGCCTGTGCATGCTGGATCACGTTGCTGAGCAACTCCTCCACACAGCGAAAGACTTCGGCCAAGCGACGTCTGCTGCTGACCTGCGCCGCGCCCATGCCATCGATTTGCCACTGACTGCGCAAACCGGCTGCGGCCAGCGGCGCTTCCATGCGTTGCCGCAGCAGATCCAGGGCGCCACCGATCGATTGCGCAGACGCGTCGATCGCATCAACCATCAGGCGCAGGTCCAGCAGTGCGCGCTGGATTTCCCCGCTCAGTCGCGAATTCGGCATCTCGTCGCGGATGCGCGTGAGCACCGCGAGCATGCGCGCGCCAAAGCCTTCATCAATGACATCGAGCATGCGGCCGCGCTCATCTCCGGCGATCTCGTCGGAAATCCGGTTCCATGCGGTGATGCTCGAAGCACGCCCGATCGGCAGCGCCGCATCGAGCCGCACATCGAGCATGTGTGCTGCCTGATTCAGCAGTCTGGTTCCCGTGGTCGTGCGGCGGATCAGCAGGAAGCCGATCGTCGCCACCAGCACGGTCATGCCCAAGGGGCTGATCCAGCGCAAGCCCTGCATCGGATTGATGCGACCTGCAAGCAATTCGAGCACGGCGCAGGCAATCGCGAAACCGAGCGCCCAATACAAGCACAGGCGCTCGATGCGAGGCGCACGGCGCGCGCGCAGCAGGACGTCGCCCGCAAGCACGCAGGCAATGGCTGCCGTGCCGAGCCAGAAGGTGAGTTCCAGCCAACGATGCGAACTCAGATCCGTGAGCAACATCACCACACGAACGCTGGTCAAACCCAACATCACTAGCGTGCTCCAGCTCTGCGGTGCGATGCGCCAGAACGCCAGCAACAGCCGGTGTACGACGAAGATGAACAGCAGGAAGCTCAGATCGGACACGGTGCGCCAAAGTTGCGGGCCTCCCGGCATGGCTCCCACCACGAGATACAGCGGTCGGTATGCGGCCAGAACGACGGCTGCCAGGTAGTAGCTCCACTCCATTGGACGCCCATACAAACTCCACAGGATCATGGCGATGTGACCCAACACGACCAGCAGGGCAATGCATATCAAGAGCACGCCGACCTGACGCCACCAGTTTGCCAACCAAATCGGCTGGAGCTCCGCGGCATCGCCCACGCAGACGGTGCCGATGATCGCCGCACCCGATTCCTCATTGAGCGGAACGCGCAGAGTGAGGAGATTGTCTCCAGCTTGCAGGGTGTCTTCCGGGATCAGGTAGAGCCGTGGCGCCGACGAGCGATAGTCGCGACGAGCGAGGTCGATCTCCGGTGTGAGATTGCGCGCATTGACGTGGACTTCGACAAACGGTGCAGTCATGCCGATGTAGATCGCTTGCGGCAGGCCACCCGTGATACCCGGGAATTGGTGCTGCAAGGACAACACTCGGCTTTCACTGGATTCGGCCCGCAGATAACGCGGCAGCGAGAGCTGCGTTCCATCACCGGCGTCCACCAGCGTCCGGGTGCACAGCGACGCCGGCACAACCGCATTGCGATACAGGACGATCACCGATGCCATTGCCAGAAACACCAGCGCGGAATAAACCCAATCTCGACGGAGGATGCGTGCAGACATGGCGTCAGAACATCGGCACGCTGAAGGCGCAGCGCGGCAACTGCGTATCGTCGTAGAGGTACACCTTGCCGCGCGCGGAACGAATCAGCCGCTTGATTCGCGCGACCGCATCATCACTCCAGCCGGCGCCGCCGACGACGACGAAATCGACCGTGTCGTAACCGGCATGCACGGCGATCACGATCGACTCGTCTTCAAGGCCGGACAAAGCCTCGCTGAGCAGTTCTTCCAGACAGCGGTAGACGGCGATCAGTCGGCTGCGATTGCCGATCACGACCTCATCGAGCCCGCCGAACTTCCAGTCACAGCAGTCGATCGCAGTTGCATTGGCCTGTTCGAAGCGATGGCGGAAGCGGGCCATTGCTGCTCCCAGTGATCGTGCCGATTCATCCATGGCGTCGATCATCAGGCGCATGTCGAGCAGGGCGCGCTGGATCTGCGCGCGCAAGGGTGAATGCGGCAGTTCGCGCCGCGCTTGCGCGAGCACGCCGACCAGCCGCGAGCCGAAGCCGTCGTGAATGTCGCGGATGAGGCGCTGACGTTCGCGCTCGCTGATGCTTGCAGTGAGCTGCGCCCACAGTCGCCGCGGCGGCAGGCGCTCTTCCGCGAGCGCCTGGTCGAGATCGCCGGCGAGGCTTTCGGTTGCCGCATTGAGGACAAAACCTCCGATCGCCATGCGTCGCACCAGCAGATAGCCCATGCCCATCGCAAGGACCGTCATGGCCAGGGCACTTGCGCCAGCCCAGCGCTGACCGAACGGCAGCCAGCCATCGAGCGTTTCCGGCAAGACCACCACGAAGGCGAAAGTGCAGATGCCGAACAGGACACGACGCTCGATGCGGTGCATGAAGCGCGCCCGCAGCAGGATCACCATCGCGACCATCAGCGCACTGGACAGCGTCAACAGCACGAAGACCACACTGGCCCAAGCATCCTGCCGTGGCGGCAGGCCCAGTGCACGCAGCGCCAGACAAGTCAGGGCGGCTCCGGTACACCAGGACAAGGCCTTCACCAGCCATGGCAACGCATAACTCCAATGCGCGCGCATCAACCCGTACAGCAGATAGGGCAGCGCGATGAGGCTCGCGTTGCCGATATGCATCCACAACAGCGATCCACCGGGCCGCTCGGGCAACGCCGCATAGCCTGTGCGCACGATCAGGACCATCACCAGCCCGATGTACCACAGATAGGCCGCGGGGCGGCCATTGAGCCACCACAGGAAGCTGCCGAGGATCACCAATGCGATCTGCAGCGCGAGTCCGACGCGTGCCGCGCCGATCATGCGCCACCAATTCGCTTCGAAGGTGGGCCCGAGCACGGTCAACGGTGCGATGCAAACCTGGGCGACACCCTGCGGACCCAAGGCGGGGTTCATCGGCAGTTCCAGACGCGCGACATTGCCACGCGCGCGCAACAGCTCGGGCGGCAGCACATGCAGATGCGGCGCGAGATCGCGAATGTTGCTTGCGCCCATGTCGACGCCGGGCGTGAGATCGGCGCCATTGAGCGTGAGTCGATAGAACGGCCGTGCGCTGCCGATGCTCAAGGCCATGCGCGAAGGAAGTTTCTCGGGCATGTCAAACTCGATCGCGTAACGGGCCCGTTGCGGATGTGTCGCATCGATCCTGTCCGGAGACTGCGCCGCGCTGATTTCCTGCGGTGAGGCAATGCAATGCGCGGCGGACGATTCCCGATAGCGCATGACCAGCAGCACGAAGCCGATCAGGCACAACAGGCCGCCCAGAAACCACACCCGTTGCAGCGCCACGCGGGCACCTTGGCGAATGGGCGGCGGCACGTCAGCTCACACCAGTCGCCGTCGCCGCGCCTCGAACAAGGCCTGGGCAAGATTGGAGACTTGCAGCTTCTCGTAGATGTGACGCACGTGAGTGTATACGGTCGAAGGGCGCGTGCTGGTCATCTCCGCGATGTGCCGGTAGCTGTGTCCTTGCGCGGACAACTGCAGCACCGTGCGTTCGCTGTCGGTGAGCCTGACCTCGGCAAGCTGCGGCGAGCGCAGCTGTTCACCTTGCCGCCGCAGGAGTTCCACCACGCGTTGCGCGATGGTCGGGCTGATGGATGACCCGCCGTCGGCGGCGAGCGCAATCGAACGCGCGATTTCCTCCGGCGGGTCGAGCTTCGAGGCATAGCCCTTGGCGCCGGCAAGGATCGCCTCGACCACGCAGTCCTCGTCGGTCATCGATGAAATCACCAGCACCAGCGGCGGCGCCGGCAGCGCGCAGGCGTGGCGGATCGCATCGATGCCCGGGCCATCAGGCAGCACCAGGTCGGCCAGCAACAGGTCGAACGGCTCCCGATCGAGCCGATCCCTGCATTGGCTCAGGGTATGCGCCTCCTGCAATTCAATCTGATGTCCATTCAACGTGGCGATCGCCTCACGCACGACCTCGCGCGCGTCGGCGTCGTCTTCCAGCAAAAGTACCCGCAAGACCCTGCCTCCCGATGCCGACGCATGTTCGTTACACGGCCGGCCGTCTATACCGATTTGCGCCATCCGAACCCGATCCAGCCGCCGCTGCCGCACCGCCCGCGCACACTGGCTCGATCTTAGCCAGCACGGTCTGCACGCCCGATCGCCATTGGGCACATATTGCTGAACTTCATAAGCCGGACGCAACGACCTCATCAAATCTGCGGATTCATTTTTGTCTGATTGCGCCCAAGATTGACTCATCGGACGCGCGGGGTGCCACCCTGACCACCCCGCTCGGCCATGGACGGCCTACTTTTCACATCCGCAAGCGCACACGCCGCACCGTGGGCATCGGCACGGCTCTGTGCAAGGCATGCAATCGGTACGCGACATCAGGGTCGATTGCATCCACGACCTGAACCGATGCCCGGACCCGATCCGAGGAGCATGCGCCAATGACCCTGTCGCTCTCTTGCCGCTGCGGCGCAAGCCGGATCATTGCCAGCGGCATGCCCGTGATGCGCGCCTACTGCCACAGTCAGGCCTGCCGCGACCTCTTTGGTGGCGCCGCCACGACCATGACCACATGGCGCCGTGGCGATGTCGAAGTGCCAGCCGGTGCTCGCCCCCTGGCCACCTACAAGCACACGAACCACAACACCGAGCGGCACTTCTGCGCCACCTGCGGCGATGTGCTGTTCGCGGTCGATGCACTGGGTTTCCGCTTGATACCCGGCGCGACCCTCGCCCACGCCAGCCACGGCAGCCTGCCGGAACGCTTTGCACCGACCATGCACGTCAACTATGCGCAGCGGCAATTCGATATTGCCGACAACCTGCCCAAGTATCTCGAGCGACCCGGCGGCCCGCTGCACGACAGCCTGCGCGCCGTGGCGCGCGTGGTTCGTCAGCCCGAGATTCCATTGTCGATGCAGCAGGTGCGCTCGGCCTGAGGGATACGAAAAAAATCTGAACCGATTTTTCCAGGGTTACGACTCAGTTGCACAGACGCCACCGGCACGGCGTCCGGCATGCACCACGTACCGCGCCAAAGACTGCAACGACAACCAAACCCTGGAGAAGACTCATGAAGACCAAGATCGCCGCCGCCCTGCTGATTTCCCTCGCCATGTCGGGCGCCGCGTTCGCGCAAAAGAGCAAGTCCGAAGTCAAGATCGACAACGTGATTGCCACCAACGCTGCCGTGATGGGCTCGACCGCCAAGCAGTCGATCGACATTGGCAATGCGAAGGATGGCGGCCAGTCCTCGGTCAATGCCAAGAACGTGATCGCCACCAACGCGGCCGTGATGGGCTCGACCGCCGAACAGAAGCTCGCGATCGGCAATGCCAGCGAAGGCGGCAAGGCCACTTTCAAGGCAGATAACGTCATCGTCACCAATGCCGCCGTGATGGGCTCGACCGCCAAGCAGAACGTCAAACTCGCCAATGCCGCCAATGGTGGCGAGGCCACGCTGACGACCAAGAACGTGATCGTCACCAATGCCGCCGTGATGGGCTCGAAGGCCAAGCAGGATGTCAACGTCGGCAATGCCGAGTAATTGCGCCAACGGCGGCGAAACTGCGGTTTCGCTGCCGTTTTTTTCTGGAGGCCCGGCAATGAAGATTCTCATGCTTGGATTGTTGATCGCCGCCGTGAGTGCACCGGTCTGCGCGCAAAGCATCGGCAGGAGCATTCGTGATCTCGACGAGGGCACACGCGCGAGCGTGGTCAAGGAGCTGTCGAAGATCCATCGCTACCAGGACGACAAGGACGGCAAGAATCCTGCACGCCAGAACGGCCAGAGCAGCGACAGCTGTGAAATGAATGTCGCCTCGCCGACCAACAACACCGCGGGCGTCCGTACGCCGCGCAAGCCGATCACCGTGGTGACCGGCAACATCGTGCAGATATGCAATCGCTGATCCGCCAATTCCGGCGCATCGTCGTTGCCGCCTGCACGGTGACGACGCTAGCCGGGCTCAGCGGCTGCCAGACTCTGTCTGACACGCGCACACCGGTGGTCAAGGAATACGCCAAGCGCCGACAGGGCACGATGCTTCCCATCCAGCGTGTGGTCACCGATTTCGATACGCCACTGCGCTGCATGGACGAAATGCTCGAAACCTATGGCGCGAGCGCATCCCTGCAAGTCGAAGACCTCAGCGACAAGACTGCAAAGGTTTCAGCGGGCACCACCCAGATGTTCATTTCGGCGATGTCGCAGATGACTCGCCGCAGCCATGCGATCCACGTCATGGCCTATGGCGATGACGTCAAGAACGTGACTTCATACATGCTGCAAGCCAATTCGCTCAATTCGTTCAAGCCCGAGCTGGTGCCGCCCTACGTGGTGCGTGGCTCGATCACGCAGTTCGACGACAATCTGGCGAAAAAGACCGCCGACGGCGGCTTGACGGTCGGCATCGCAAGCAAGAACTTCCTTGGCATCGGCGCCTCGCGCAGCACCTCGATCAACATGCTTGCGCTCGATCTCGCGGTGATGCGTTCAGGCGACTTTTCGCTCGTCCCGGGGGTCAATTCGCGCAACAGCGCAGCCATCCTGCAGGAAGGCGACGGCATCGACGGTGAGGCCGCTTTCTCAAAACTCGGCATCAACTACATGACGAGTTTTTCCAAATCCGACGGCAAGACGACCGCCGTGCGCAACCTGGTGGAACTGTCGGCGATCGAGCTGATCGGCAAGCTGACCAAGGTGCCGTACTGGAAATGCCTCGGTGTGGATGAATCCAACCCGGACGTCGCTGCCGAAATCGAGGACTGGCAGGACGGCATGGGCGGCGCCGAGAAGCTTGCGTTCTATATTCGCCACCTCACCGCGATCGGCCTGCTGCCCGACGACGGCAAACCCACGGATCCTAACGCCTTCAAGGCTGCGCTGCGCCGCTATTTCGACGTGCTCGGCGTGCCCTTCACCGGCTCGTTTTCTCTGGCTCTCCTGCGTGCGCATTTTGCCGCCGATCAGAACCAGGTGATGGCCAAGCTTGAACAAGCCGCGAACCCGACATTGAATCTGGTGTTGCAGGCGTTGCCGGTCGATCCGGGCAAGCCCAATGCAATTCGATTTCGTGTCACGCCCAGCATCGACGCCAGCGTCTACTGCTTCCTGCGCGATGAAACCGGGACGACCGCGCGCATCTTCCCCAATCGCTGGCACACGCAATCGCGCGTGACTGCCAATCGTGCAGTGGATCTGCCCGCCGGCAAGTTCACGATCACTGCAGCCGCGGCGCCACAATCCCTGCAGTGTTACGCCACGCGCAGCAGCATGGACAACGCGCTCGGCAGCGCCCTGCCAGGCGGTGACCTCAGTCCACTGGGCACGGTCGGCGACCTGGGCGCCCTGCGCAACATTTTCGCCGGCATCGCGCCCGAGCACGCGACCGCGACGATCGAGTTCAGCGGTGCCGGAGCTGCATTCACGGCCAAGCCGGTGGGAGGCTGAACGACCATGCGAGTGCTTTCGAACCCGATCGTCTGCGCGGCACTCATCGCTCTGGCTTTGGCATCTCCACTTGCATCGCATGCCGGCGTGGAGCCTGTCGCTGCGAGCGGCGCACAGGGGCACGCGCGCGGTCTGGGCGAGATCGACTCGATCGATGCGCAGGCCATCGCCGGAAAGAAGAACAAGGCCCGCACGTTGCGCTGCTGGCAGAAGGGCAAGCTCATCATCGAACGCGAAGTCGAGCAATTGCCTGTGGCCGAAGAGAAAGCCGTCAGTGTCACCGCAGCAGGCGGCCAGTCAATGCGGCTGTACGACCTCGACAATTCCACCTGCCTCATTGATTGAGCGCAGAGAGCCGGGCATGGACATGGACATGGACAGCGTCGACAAGGCAAGCACACCGAACCGCCACGGCGATCTCGACAATGCAACGGCCCTGTACTTGCTGCAGCGGGTCGCCGCAAAGGACGAGCAGGCCTTCGTGACCATTCATCGCGCGATGGGCCGGCGCGTGTTCGCCTATGCGCTACGCCTGCTCAAGAGCCACGAGCAAGCAGAAGAAGTCACCTCCGACACCCTGTACGAAGTCTGGAAGAACCCCGAGCGCTTCAATGGCCTGTCGCGATTCTCGACCTGGGTGCTCGGCATTGCCCGCCATCGCGTGCTCGATCGCATACGCTCGCCGTCGCGAATGATCGATACCGCATCGACGCCGATCGACGACTCGATCCCTGCCGACGAGGAAGCGGCACTCGATCGCATCGCTGCCTGCGAGCGCGAAACAGGCGTGCGCAATTGCATGGACAAACTGTCGGACGTGCATCGCGAATGTCTCCACATGGTGTTCTACGAAGGAGCCCCGCTGGCCGATGTGGCCCTCGTGCAAGGCTGCCCGGAAAACACCGTGAAAACGCGCTTGTTCCATGCGCGCCAGAAAATCCAGAACTGCCTGCGCCTGCTGCTCATCAGCGAAGGGCGCTCACGAACCAAGGTGGCCAGCCATGCTTGACGAAACCACACTCAACCTGCCGTGGTACGTGAACGGCTCGCTCGATGAAGCGATGCGCGCCGATACAGCGCGTCGCCTGCGCAGCGAGCCTGCGCTGCGCAACGAGCTGCTGTTCTGGGAAGAACTCGCCGTTGTCCAATCGCGACCTGTTCCGGTTGCCGAAGACATTGCGTTGCAACGCACGCTCGAGCGGATTCGCCGTGACAGCAAGCCCAAGAGTGCACAGGTCAAAACCGTAACGGCAACCGGCTGGTTCGAGCGCTGGCGCACGCAACCCGGCGCCTGGCTGCGGCCTGCACTCGCCTGCGCTCTGTTGGTGGTGGTGGCGCAATCGGTGACCCTGGTTCAACGCAATGGCTCCGAAAGTGCATCGATGCGCGGCGCAACGTCCGCAGTCACGACCTCGGCACCGACACTCAGTGCCGATACCGCCCTGCTGCGCGTGGTGTTCGACCCCGCAACGACCGAAGGCGAGATTCGTTTGCTGGTCGCCACCCAGGATGCCTGGATCGTCGGCGGGCCCGGCGTCGGGGGTGAGTATTACCTCGCGGTGCCGCAGCAACGCGTGATCGCTGCCACCGATGCCCTCCGCGCCACAACGGCGGTACGCGTGGTCGCGGGTGTCGACACCTTGCCGCAGTCGCGCTGAAGTCGATTTCGTTTGAACCCATTCGCCCTTGCTGGCGACTCAGTTTGCGACCCAGACAGCCGGAGCGCGCACATGAATCTTCGTCTCACCTTGCTCATCACAGCCCTTGCCGCATTGATGCCCAGCGCCGAGGCTCAGCAGGCTCGCTATGTCAGCGAGCACGAGGTACCGCGTCCCATCGATGTTGCGCGCGCACTCGCCGGCAACGGCTTTCAACCGCACCTGCGCAAGCGCGGCCTGTCGATTGATGCACCCAGCCCTGCGGCCAACAGCGAGCCGCCGAGTGCCCTAGCAGCCGCAGCCAGCAATGCAGCACCGACAGGCGCCGAATCCGCACCCGCGAGCCCTCCCGGCGCCGGTCTGGATGTCGCGATCGGGTTTGCGCTGGGCTCTGCAGATCTGCGGCCGCAGGCACAGACCCAACTGGATGCGATCGCCGAAGGCCTCAAGCTGCTCGATCCGGGCGCGGTCATCGTGATCGACGGACACACCGATGCAACGGGCTCCGCGGCCTTCAACGAGGTGCTCTCTCAGCGCCGTGCAGAGACCGTGAAGGCCTATCTCGAACAACACCACCAGCTTTCCGGCGAGCGGCTCAAGACACGCGGATTTGGTCCGCGCGAGCCGATTCAAGGCAGCAATCCGTTTGATTCACGCAATCGACGCGTGCAGTTCCACTTGGGCTGAGCGCGTCGAGACAACCGGGATCAGGGGGCGGTCGTGCGCAAGCACGACTGCCCTTTCGCCGTTCAATGCATTTCAACTCAACCCACGCCGCAACCATGGAGCTCGCCATGTCGTCTGACCAGGAAGTCTCAATAGTCCATCAAGCCAAGGCTCGCCTTGCCGGGCTGTGTCTCACATGGATGGCTGCAGCTGCGGCTTTGCTGCTCGGCCTCGCGGGATGGCCAGCAACAACGCAAGCCCAATCGGCGAGCCAGACCAGCATCGTTTCACCGAGCGATGGCGACGTGTTCCACAGCCATGACGACATCACGGTCACGGCACGCATTTATGGCAATTGGGTGCCATACGCTCATCATGCCGATTTGTTCATTGATGACGAGCTCGTTCAGCGCATCAGTCTCGCCAACATGGTGTCCGGTGATTACGTGTACCTGGTTTGGAGTGATGCCACCGCAGGTCCTCACACCATCAAGGTGTCCTGGATATTCAGCGACGTTGCCATTCCGAGTGACCCAGTCAGCATTACCGTCCGTGATCGGGAGATCCGCCCCCTGCTCGGCGCCAATCCGCCCGCACTGGAGTTCAAGCCCGGAGTCGAGGTGACTCTACCGATCAAGGCGGTGGACGAAACCAATGCTGTGGTCTCCGGCGCAAGCCTTTCGTGGACTTCCACCGCTCTCAAGTTCCAAGCGGGCAAGGCCACTTGCACCGATCAGGACGCCCCGAAGCAAGGCTCATTGACCACCGATGCCGGCGGCAATGCCACCCTGCGATTCGTGCCCGGCTGTGCCAGCGGCAATCGCCGCATCGTCGTCACCGGATCGCCGCATACGCTCGAACTGATCCTGCGCGGGCCCGATGATCGTGCCGGTGCCGTCACCCTGAAATCGGGGGCGGCCGTGATCGTGGTGACGCCGGGCACGCCCAGTGAAGTGCCGTTCGTGGTGAAGGATGTTCAGGATCAGCCAATCGGCGGTTCCACTCTCGATTTCAGCCTCGATCCGGCAACGGCCGGCAGCCTGGATGCCGCCGCCCGCGTCGATGACCAAGGCAACGCCAGCACCCAATTGAGCTTGAATGATTCTGCCATCACGGCCACGCTCACGGCTTGCGTGCGCAATCGCCCGGGATTGTGCGTGCAGGTGCCGGTGCGCAGCAGCAAGGGGGCGATCGCCGATCCTGCCAGCCGCATCGTCGGCCCGATGGTGCAGCAAACCCTCGACGCACCCCTGGCCCAGTTCGACAACATCGGCAAGCATCTGAGCATGCAACGCAACGGCCGAGGCTGGGGCTTCAGCAACGAGGCAGCCGTGCTCGCAGGCAACGGCAGTGTCGCCGGCAGCGGCGGTGACAAAGATGAGTCCAAAGTGAGTGTCTTCGTCGGCGGCAATCTCGATCTGGGCAAGCGTGACTCGCGCAGTGGCGCGCGCGATGGCCTTGATGCCACCACCCGTGGACTCACTGTCGGCGTCGATGTGCGCGCCGCGCCAGCCTGGGTTATCGGCGCGGCCATCGGCGGCCTGCGTGCGCACACCGAAGTGGGAGACGGCATGAAGCAGCACGCCAGCGGCCTGAGCGGCTCCTTGTATGCGCAGTGGCTGCCCAGCGAACACGCCTACATCAACGCCGCTCTCAACATCGGCAATGAAGACTTCGATGTCATGCGTCCGGCCTGCGGCAACGGGATGCACACCGAAACTTCGGGGGATCATCGCGCACTGTCGATTGAGGCAGGCTATGCCTTCGCGCGCAACGCCTTCCGCTTCACGCCTTACCTGCGCTATCAGCACGTGAATGCCTCACTCGACGCCTTCAACGAACCCGCATCTTGCGTCGACGCCCTGCACGTGGATGCCACTTCGATGCGCCGTTCGGCCTTGGTCGCCGGCGCCTCGATCGATCGCGTGTTCAGCGCACGCAGCGGCGTGTGGATCCCGTCTCTGGGAGTCGAATACACCAGCCAGTCGCAACAGATCGATGCGATCTTTGCGCGCCTGCTTGCTGGCGGGCCTTCGGTGTCGGTACCACTGTCCAAACCCGACCAACGCTTTGCGCTCGCGCGGTTCTCACTGAGCTGGACGACCTCGATCAAAGCCCAGCCGTTGTCTGCGTTCTTCGGCTTCGACACCGATATCGGCCGCAGCGACTACGACAGCCGAACCTTCATGCTCGGTCTGCGCATTCCGTTCTGAGGCAGCACCATGATCAAAGTATTGCTCCTGATGACATCAGCTCTTGCACTGCTCAGCAGTTGCGCAACGGTGGCGCCCGGCCGTCTCGACAGTTATGACATCGTTGACTGCGAATTGCCCGGCGTGGTGCTGCACATCGGCAGTGCGCATGCGACCACCGGCCGCGCGCGCGCCATTCGCACCAGTGCCGATGATTGCGGCCTGCGCGGCGGCTATTACACCGAACCCGACCGCGCCAACTACGAAACCGCACTGCGGGTGTGGTTGCCCCCGGCGGAGGATGGCGATGCGCAGGCGCAGTACAACGTCGCGCAGATCTACGAAAAGGGGCTCGGCCGACCGAGCGATCCACAGAAGGCGGCGCAGTGGTATCAACGCGCTGCCGATTCGGGCAACGCTGCGGCAATGACTGCGCTGGCCATGCTCTATGAACGCGGACTGGCAAGCGGCGGCGATGCGCGCATCGCACTCGATCTGTATCGGCGCGCTGCTCATCTCGACCAGCCGCTGGCCTACGCCAAGGATCTGGACGTGCGCGATGACCAGATCAGCACCTTGCGCGAAGAGCTGGCCAAGGCAAACAGTCAAGCACAGGCTCAACGCGACGGCGCGATCAACCGCCAGCGCTCGCTTGAAGCCGAAGTGTCACGCTTGCGCCGCGAGCTGCAACGCGCCCGATCCGAAGCCAATGTCCAACGTACAACTCAGGTCGAACAGTCGCTGCAGCAAGCCCAGCAGTCGCTCGCAGACCAGACCACACAGAGTCGGCAAGCCGAATTGACGGCGCAAACTGCGCAGGAAGTCGAGCGCCTGTCGCGTGCGCCCACCCCATCAGCCGACGGCAACGCGCCACAAATCGAACTGCTCGAACCCGCCAGCACGCCGGTGCGCGGCCTGGTTGCGGTGCGCGTGCCCGACAATACGGCGCGGCAGCGCATCCGCGTACGCGTGAAATCGCAACTGGCACTCAAGGAAGTGCGCATCGGCAAGGATGTGGTTTCGGCCGACGGCAAGGGAGAATTCGCTCTCGATGTGCCATTCGGGGGCCGTGCCACCCCGGTCGAGATCACGGCAGCCGATGTCGGCAATCATCAGGCAACGCTGCCGCTGCTGCTGATTGGCTCGGATGAACTGCCAGCCGCACGCGTCACGGCCGCACCCGAAGCGCCGCGACGCTATTTCGCCTTGGTGATCGGCAATGCCGCCTACGCAAACTGGGCCGCGCTCGACACGCCGCACAACGACGCCGAGTCGGTCGCCAAGCTGCTGCGCGAGAGCTATGGCTTCCAGACCACCCTGCTGCTTGATGCCACGCGCGCGCAGACCTTCCGCAAGCTGGCCGAGTTGCGCAAGAGCCTGACCGAAAACGATGATCTGCTCGTTTATTACTCCGGCCACGGCAGTTGGGACGCAGGCAACCATCAAGGCTATTGGGTGCCGACCGATGGCGACAAGGATTCTGTCGCCAACTACATTTCCTCATCCGACGTCACCGATCAGATCGGCGTGATGCGCGCACGCCAGATTCTGGTCGTGGCCGATTCCTGCTATTCGGGCGTGTTCGTGCATTCGGTGGCCGACGAATCAGTGAACAACAGTCTCGATGCCCTGTTGCAACGTGCACGCATTCCCAGCCGCAAGGTGATGAGCTCGGGCAACATCCGCGAGGTACTCGATGGTGGACGTGGCAATCATTCGGTGTTCGCGGCCGAGTTCCTTGATGGCTTGCGTCGCCACGCCAGCGGGCCATTCGAAGCCCGCCAGTTGTATCGGGAGATCGCGCCGCGCGTGCAGGCTGCGGCCGATGGTTACGGCGAACAACAGGAGCCCCAATATGGCCAGATGCGCTTCGCCGGCCACGTTGGCGGCGATTTCCTGTTCGTGCCACGCAGCGGCAAGGACATGGTGTCGGTGATGCCCGATCTGGAGCGCGTGCACGGTGACGGCACCTGACAGCGAGTCGCTCCCGCTCACCTTGCGCGGGAGCAAGGCCAGTCCCCATGTCGCAACGGCGCCGACGTTTTCAGGCGTTCGCGGGCGTCGTCTGCATTCGCGCGCTGGCCGTGCGGATCTGCGCCTCGACGCTGGCAATTGCGGTCATGTTGAACACACGCCGCACGGTCGCGGCCGGGGTCAAGACATGCGCCGGTTGCGACAAACCCATGAGGATCGGGCCGAGCACTACACCGTTGGTCATCACGCGGGTGATGTTGAAAGCGATGTTGGCCGCGTCCATGGTCGGGCAGACGAACACGTTGGCGACACCGGTCAATTTCGAATTCGGAAACAGGCGCTCGCGAATTTCCGGGTTGAACGCGGTATCGGCATGCATCTCGCCTTCGACCTCGACCCCCTTGGGCAGGCGCTCGCGCAGCAGTTCGACCACGCGCCGCATCTTCTGCGCACTGGCATCGTCATGGCTGCCGAAATTGGAATGCGACAGGATCGCCACCTTGGGCGTGATGCCGAACAGTTTGAGGCGCAGCACCGCCTGCGCAGTCGCCTCGGCGATGCGCTCGGCATCGGGGTCGACCGCGACATGGGTGTCGAGGAAGAAGAACACGCCACGGTCATTGAACACCGCGCTCATCGACGACAGCGACTTCACGCCCGACTGCATCGGAATCACGCCGCGCAGATAAGCCAACTTCTTGTGATAGCGACCGACCACGCCGCAGATGAGCGCATCGGCTTCGCCCCGTCGCAGCATCAGCGAGGCAATCACGGTCGCGCGTGAACGCACCAACTGCTTGGCGCTGTCGGGGGTGACGCCGTTGCGCTGCATGAGCTCGTGATAGAGCGTCCAGTAATCCTTGAAGCGCGGATCGTTCTCGATGTTGCACAGCTCGAAATCGACGCCGGGCTTGAGGCGCAGATTGAGGCGCTCGATGCGTGATTCGATTACCGCCGGACGACCGACCAGGATCGGCTTGGCGAGCTTCTCGTCGACCACCTGCTGCACCGCACGCAATACGACTTCTTCCTCGCCCTCGGCATAGACGACGCGCTGCGGATTGGCCTTGGCGCGTTCGAACACCGGCTTCATGAGCTGAGTGGTGCGGAACACGAAGGCGTTGAGCTTTTCCTTGTAGGCGGCCAGATCCTCGATCGGTCGCGTCGCCACCCCCGAATCCATCGCGGCGCGCGCCACAGCCGGCGCCAGCTCGACGATCAGGCGCGGATCGAACGGTTTGGGAATGATGTAGTCGGGTCCGAACGACAGGCTCTGCCCGCCATAGGCTCGCGCGGCGACATCGGTCATCTCGCGTCGCGCGAGCTTGGCGATCGCGTGCACGCAGGCGACCTTCATCGCCTCGTTGATCGTCGTTGCACCGACATCGAGCGCGCCGCGGAAGATGTAGGGGAAGCACAGTGCGTTGTTGACCTGGTTGGGGTAGTCCGAACGACCGGTCGCGATCAGCGCATCAGCGCGCACCGCGCGCGCCTCCTCGGGCAGGATCTCTGGCGTGGGATTGGCCAGCGCGAGAATGATCGGCCGCTGCGCCATGCGCGCGACCATCGCCGGCTTGAGCACGCCCGGCGCCGACAGACCGAGAAACACGTCGGCACCCTCGATGATCTCGTCGAGCACGCGTGCATCGGTCGCGCGCGCATAGCGGCTCTTGTGCGGATCCATCTCTTCCTTGCGCCCCTGCCACACCACGCCGAGACGATCGGCGACCCAGATGTTTTCCAGCTTCGCGCCCAGACTCACCAGCATGTCGAGGCAGGCCAGACCGGCAGCGCCGGCGCCGGTGGAGACGAGCTTGATCTCCTCGATCTTCTTGCCGGCGATGTGCAGCGCATTGACGATCGCCGCGCCAACGATGATCGCGGTGCCATGCTGGTCGTCGTGGAACACCGGTATCTTCATGCGCTCGCGCAGCTTGCGCTCGACCTCGAAGCACTCCGGCGCCTTGATGTCTTCGAGATTGATGCCGCCGAAACTCGGCTCGAGACTGGCGATGATGTCGACCAGCTTGTCGGGATCGTTCTCGGCGATCTCCAGATCGAACACGTCGATGCCGGCGAACTTCTGGAAGAGAACGCCCTTGCCTTCCATCACCGGCTTGGCCGCGAGCGGACCGATGTTGCCAAGCCCGAGTACCGCGGTGCCGTTGGTGATCACCGCGACGAGGTTGCTGCGCGCGGTGAGCGTGGCGACTTCGCCCGGATCGCGCACGATTTCCTCGCAGGCCGCGGCCACGCCGGGCGAGTAGGCCAGCGAAAGTTCACGCGCCGTGACGACCGGCTTGGTCGCGGAGACCTTGATCTTTCCGAAGGGTGCCTTGCGGTGGTAGGCGAGTGCGGCTTGTTTGAGTTCTTCTAGCGTGGACATGGGCAACCGTGGCTGGAGTCGGACGCACGCGATACGGCTGGACGCTACCGCTGATCACGCGTCGCGCAACTATACAACCGCCTGCCCGCCCACGGCGTCGGCTTCAGCCCTTGTGCATCGCCCTGGTTCCCGCGGCCTTCATCTTCGCGAGCCGCTCGGCTCGCCGCTGCGCCCAGGCCTGACGCTGCGCTGCTGACTGCGCATCTGCTTTGATCGCAGCCAGACGCGCTGCTGACAGCGGCTTGCCGCGATTGGCCCAGGAGCGCGCATTGCCATCAGGTCCGTTTCCAAACACCCATCACCGATCGGCCCCGGATTGCACGAGACGGGACTGGAATACGTTGCGCTCCGCGTCCCAGTCATATGCCTCGACGAGATCGGTGATTTTCCGCAGAAATGCCATTGCTTCGCCAAGGGAAAACGCTCGGCCATGACTTGCTTCATGGCGCCTCACGACGTCCACCACGGCAGCAAAAGGTTCATTTCCTCCGGCTGTGACAAACAGGCTGCGCAGCAATCCGGGTGACTCCCGTACTGGAAGATCGGGGTGGATCAACTTGAAACCGAATATCAGACTACCGATGCTCGTCTTGCCATGGTTGTCGACATTCGAGTAAAGCTGCTTCACGGTGCTCGTGACGGTGATGCCGGACAGCATGTTTCCCGAAGGAATATCGAGAACCTCACCAGTGAAGCTCTTCATCTCCTTGTAGACACGGCCATCGCCGCCAACGGCATGCGTTCCTCCATCCTTCTGGGTGAAGTAGATCTCGTCGATGAGATACCCGGCCGAGCATGGCATCGAAGACCATGGATTCGATGTCCTGCTGATGTACTTGCCGACGTCGACCCTTACGCCAACGACTGGACCACCGAATTGGTCAGACAAGGAGATCCCGAAAGTATCGGACATGGGCTGACTGGAGATGGAGTTTGGAAATGCCCAACGCCGTCCTTGCGTATTCGTGTCCGTGCAGGGGACGGAAACATAGCCGAGTGCGGGACCCGTGGCCGCAATCGGCTCCGGGATTGGCGGGACTCCATTGAAAGTCCCCAGATTCCAGTCCAATTCGATGCCCAGATCACGAATATCAGGAGCACCGAACGGCCCCAGATACAGCTCGCGAAGCAATGAAATGCCGCTTCCGTCCGGATTCATCATTGTTGGCCACAGATCGCGGAAATCCTGCACTGAATGCGTCATCACACTCAACCTGGAATTTCGCTTCTTGCTGGCTGCCCACAACGCGACCGCCACGAACCCGTAGTTGTCGGTGTCACCGTTCTGACCCGCATAAACTTCAAGGTTCTTGCCCGTGCGCCAATCGATTGGCTGGGCGGCCGCTTGATCTTGCTGCAGCTTGTTCCTGATTCCGCTCATGCATGCGTCGACGTACTGGCAATACTGCTTCACACAGCCGTCATGCTGCACGCCTTGACTGTCGACATAACCGTCAATATCGCTCTGCAAAGCCGCGATCGTGTCGGGTTTTACCCCGTAGTTTTGCCCATGACGCGTAACTTCGCGTAGAAAGAGCAAGTGCAGATTCGCAAACTGGGTAAACAGCGGCAATGTTTGCCATTCCCAGCCGGACGGTTGGAAAATCCCTACTTGATCGATGAAGAACTCGCGAATCGAGATCGCTTCGCCATCCAGCAGGGTTCCACCCGGCTTGTAGGCATTGATATCGCGAAGGAAGGTGTCAAGCATCGCCTGCAGCCCGCCCGGAGAGGCACTCGGCGCCGAGGATCCTCGCAGCGCCATCTGCATGGCGTTGATGACCGTATCCTCGATCGCATGCTCGATCATGGAATTGATCTTGTCCTTGATCTGATCCCACAGGTTGGGACCGCTCGATGACGGGAAGAGGAGGTCGAAAATCACTGCGATGGCTCCACCCACCCCAGGTATGAGATTCAAACCGAAATCGAACACGGCTTTGAGATCGTTGAGCGGATCAGTGAATGGAAAGGAAACGCCCATCGCAGTGATGTTGCGCGGTTCCGCATGACAGTCGGGGAGTAACGGCAGGGGAGCACCCGGGGCCGGCGGGTAGGCAGGCACGCTCTGGGCCACCGATGCAAGCGGCAGCGCAGCCAGAGGCAGCAATGCGCCCGAACCCAGGCACCGCAGTGCAACGCGACGACCGGGATTGACCATTTCCGCGCTTGCGGCGGCGTCGGAAAGCGAATCACGGGACTTTGACTTGCGATTCATGTCGGTGCCCTGCCTTTGTCGAATGATGGGGAAGCGCCAGCATTGCGTCTACGCGCAAGAAGACACCCGAACGGATCATTCGCGAGCCGCATGCGCACGAACACTACCCGTGGCCTGCGCCCCTGCCTGGCCGACATCGCATCACACTAGGTGATCGACCGCACGAGCACCCCCGATGCGCCAGCCGGAGCCGCGCAGCCCGGGACTAGGAGGCGGCGATGAGCCAGGTCGCGAGAATCTGCGAGGAACCACTCACCCAGGCTCGATGCAAGAATTTCCGAACCGGGTCGTACCGGACGAACCGGCCGCGCCCTAGCCCGCACCGCCGCCACTGGCCGCCGTCGCCGAAACCAGCAGGCCCGGCGCAAGCGTGCGCCCTGTCGATCCGCCCGAACCCTGCCAACCCGTCCTTGCCATGCCGTGCAGGCGCGTCCCCTTGCAGCCGTGGTGCACCGTGCGCAGACTCTACGCGCAGTCTTGCGCGAGTACGGATCATTCGTGATCAACACACAGGCCGGGCGGGCGTCCGGCGGTGCACGCGCATCGCTCTCACGGCTGCCCGGGAGATCCATTGCCATCTTTGAACCCCAACGCGCTGCAATTGCCCGCCAAGGAACCCGTCCATCCATGAGCCAAGCCCTCGACGCAGACCAGATCAGCGGCCTCCTCGACCGTTGCCACAGCGGCGACGCGCTGGCGCGCGAGCAGATCACCCCGGTCGTTTACGCCGAACTCAAGGCCTTGGCCGCGCGCGCGCTGCGCGGCGAGCGTGACGGTCACACCTTGCAGACCACCGCGCTGGTCAACGAGGCCTGTCTGCGCCTGCTCGGCCAGCGCAAGCTCGAAGCCGGCAACCGCGCCCAATTTGCCGCGCTGGCGGCGCAGGCGATGCGGCGCGTATTGGTCGACCATGCGCGCCGGCGCGCTGCGGCCAAGCGGCCCAGTTCCGACCAGCGCATCGCGATCGACGAAATCGACCTGCCCGCTGCGGCGGCCGATCTCCTTGGCCTCGATGCGGCCTTGGAGCGACTCGCCGAACTCAGTCCGCGTCAGGCCAAGGTCGTCGATCTCAAGTACTTCGCCGGCCTCGAGCTGGAGGAAATCGCCGATGCACTGGCAATCGCGCGGCCGACCGTGGTGCGCGACTGGCGCATGGCACGGGCCTGGCTGCAGCGCGAGCTGGCGCCGTGAGCGCAGCGGACGACGAGCGCTATCGGCACGCCCAGGCGATCGTCCACGGCCTGCTCGATGCCGCCGCGACCGCACGTGCGACGCAGATAGCGGCTGCGTGTGGCGATGATGCGGCGCTGCGCGCGGAAGTGCAGTGGCTGCTCGCGGCCGCGGAGACGAACTCCGGCGATGTGGCTGGCGCGGCCGACCCGCTCGCGCGCATCGGCGACCGAGCGCGCGCCCTGCTCGGCAGCGGACGTGTCGAAGCGAGCGCGCCGCATCAATATCGCCTGATCGAGCGCATTGGCGATGGTGGCATGGGTCAGGTCTGGCTCGCCGAGCGCGACGATGGCGCAGTCCGCCAGCGCGTCGCGCTCAAGCTGCTGCGCGGCGGCAGCGCGGCGAGCGTCGGCGACCTTGCCCGCTTTTCTGCTGAAGGCCGCATCCTCGCCGGCCTCAATCACCCCAACATCACCCACTTGCTCGATGCCGGCGGCGGCGCCGACGGCGAGCCGTATCTGGCGATGGAACTGGTCGAAGGCGAGCGACTCGATCGCTGGTGCGATGCGCATGCGCCCGGCTTGCGCGAACGCATCGACGTCTTCCTCAAGATCTGCGCCGCGGTCGAGTATGCGCATGCGCGGCTGGTGATCCACCGTGATCTCAAGCCCGCCAACATCCTCGTCACGCGCGAGGGCGAGCCCAAGCTGCTCGATTTCGGCATCGCCCGCCTGCTCGAACGCGAGCCCGGCAGTCAGGCGACCACCGTGCTCAATGCGATGACGCTCGCCTACGCCAGTCCCGAGCAGGTGCGCGGCGATGCGCTCGGAACCGCCACCGACATCTACTCGCTCGGCGTCGTGCTTTACGAACTGCTCACTGGCGTGCGCCCGTTCGATCATCTGCGCGCCGGCCACGAGCGCGCCAACGCGATCGTCTCGGGTGCCGTCACGCCACCCAGTCGCAGCCTGCGCAGTGCCGAAATGCAGCCCGCCGCTGCGCGCACGGCGCGCACGCTGCCGGCGCGCCGCATTTCGGCCGACCTCGACGCGATCGTGCTCAAGGCGATGCGGCGCGAACCCGAACAGCGCTACGCCAGCGTCGCCGAATTCGCCGATGACCTGCGCAATTTTCTTGCCGCGCGCCCGGTGCTCGCGCGCCGCGGCCAGTGGGGCTACCGTGCGCGGCGTTTCCTGTGGCGCAATCGCTGGCCGCTCGCGGCGGCAAGTCTGCTGCTGATTGCCGGCGCCGGCTTCACCTGGCGCACCGTGCTCGCCGAGCGCGAAGCACGCCAGCAGGCAGCGAGCGCTGAGCGCGCCACTCAATTCCTCACTTCGATCTTTGCCGCCAGCGACGCCAACATCAACCACGATCTGCGCGATGACCTCAGTGCACGCGAGGTGCTCGCCGCCGGCACTGCGCGCATCGAAAAGGAACTCGCCGCCGAACCCCGGATCCGCGCGCGTTTGCTCGAGTCGGTCGCCAACGCCTGGCGCCACATGAACGAGAACACGCGCGCCGCCAGCCTCATGCGCGAAGCCGCCGATCTGAACCTGTCTGCCGCGGTCGATGATCCGCTGGCCGCCGCGCGCTGCCTGGAGGCGCTTGCGAACCTGCTCGCCAATGGCGAATTCCCGGCCCGCGAGGCCGAAGCAGCCGCGCAGCGCTCACTCGAACTCGCGCAGCGCCTGACTCCAGCCGGATCGCAGGCCATCGCCAACGCCTGGATGGTGTTCTCGCTGGCGCAGAATCGCGCCGGCAACTACACCGCGGCACTGGCCTCGGCGCAGCGCACCGAAAAGATGAATCTGGCCCTGCGCGAGCAAGCCGACAATCGCCTCCCACCGGCCTACAACAATCTGTGCATCATCCACGGCAATCGCGGCGAATGGCGCGAAGCCGACCGTGCCTGCACGCAAGCCCTGGACCTCCAGGCGCGGGATGGCTTCACCGAGACGATCGGCGCAGCGATGCCGATGAGTCGGCAGGCCAATGTACGCGCCCACCTGGGTGATCCAGCCGGCGCGATCGCCGCGACCGAACATGCGCTGCGCATCAGCCGTGCCCAGCAAGGCGAGCGCGGCGCTTTCACGGCCCTGTTCGAACTGCGTCACGCCGCCTTTCTCGATGACCAAGGCGACTACGCCGGCGCTGGAGCACTGCTCGACCATGTCCTCGAAACCCAGGCGATGCTGGACGGCAAGGACAGCGGCGAATACGCGGCCGTGCAGGTGGAAATGGCTCGACGCCAACTCCTGCTTGGCCAGTTCGACACCGCCCTGCCGCTGCTGCGCGAACTCCTCGCGCGCGCGAACGCCCGCTACGGCGCCGACGATCCGCGCACGCTGCAGCGGCAAGCCCTGCTCGGCCAGGGCCTGCTCGACGCCGGGCAGGCCGATGCGCAGGCGCGCACTGCGCTGGAAGCCGCCGAACAGGGCTGGGCCGGCAAGGACTTTGCCGACCCACCGGCTGCGCTCGCCGTAGCGGCCAGTCTGGCGCAGTGGTTTGCCGAGCACGGTGATGCCGCGAGCGCGCAGTCACGACTGGCGCGCGTGCGCGCTGCTGCCGCACGCACGGACGCGTGGACGCGCTTGCGCGCCGATCTCGCGGAAGTGTCGCTGGCGCGCCAGCGCGGCGACCAAGCCGCAGCACGCGACGCCTTGCGCGTCGCGTGGGATCGCCTGCGCGAAGAGGTCGGCAGCAGCCACCCGCAAGCTGCACGCATCGGCTTGCGCTATGCCCAGGCCCTGCGTGAGGCCGGCCATGTGCAGGAAGCTGCTGCGCTCACCGCGAGCCTGCAAGCAATCGTCGAGCGCGCCTTTCCGCCCGATTCGGCATTTCGGCACGCGTTGCCGACTTCGACGATTCAGGGCGCCGGCGCGTCACCCAGGTAGTCCAGCGCGACCTGCAGCATGCCCGCGCTGCCCACTGCGAGGGCGCCCTCGTCGAGGAAGAACTTCGGCGAATGGTTGCTCGGCGCAGTCAGCGGATCAGTACCCTCCGGTGTGGCGCCGACGAAGAAATACACGCTCGGCACGTCGATGGCTTGTCCCAACTGCGGAAAATCCTCCGAAGCCGTCCAGCGCCGCGCCTCCTGCACGTGCTCCTTGCCGAGCGCGGTTTCCAGGCTCGCGCGCACCCGCGCGGTGAGCGCGGGATCGTTGTAATTGACTGGATTGCTGGCCTCGGCGATCGGCACCTGCGCCTCGACCGTGGCGCCGTGTGCGGCGGCGACGTGTTCGGCGATGTTGCGCAGGCCATCGAGCGCCTGCTTGCGCATGCCCTCGTCGAAGGCGCGCACGGTGCCTTGCAGTTCGACCTTGTCGGGCACGATGTTGAAGCGCGCACCGCCGTCGAAGATGCCGAAGGTGACGACCGCCGGTTCCTTGTTGATGTCGAGCTTGCGGCTGACGATGGTCTGCGCCGCGGTGACGATCTCGGCCGCGGTGACGATCGGATCGACGCCGGCCCAGGGCGTGGCGCCATGGCTCTGGCGTCCATGCACGAGGATGCGGAAGGTATCGGAACTGGCCATCGCGCCGCCCGGCCGCAGCGCGACCGTGCCCACCGGCAACGCGCTGACCACGTGCATGCCGAGGATCGCGTCGGGCTTGAAGTCCTTGAACACGCCCTCCTTGACCATCAGCGGCGCGCCGCCTTCCTCGCCCTGCGGCGCGCCTTCCTCGGCCGGCTGGAAGATGAACATCACCTGCCCGTTCCAGTTCTTGCGCTGGCTCGCCATCGCCTTGGCCACGCCCAGCGTCATTGCCATGTGCGCATCGTGGCCGCAGGCATGCATCACGCCGACCGGCTTGCCCAGGTATTGGCCCTTGGCCTTCGAGGCAAACGGCAGATCCACTTCCTCGGTCACCGGCAGCGCGTCCATGTCGGCGCGGATCGCGAGCCTGGGCCCCGGCCTGCCGCTGTCGAGCACGCCGACGACGCCGGTATGCGCGATGCCGGTGCGCACCTTGTAGCCAAACTTCTTGAGCTGCGCGGCAACGATCTTCGAAGTGCGCACTTCGCGATTGGAAAGTTCGGGATGCTGATGGAAATCGCGGCGCCACGCGATCACCTGCTTCTGCATCGACGCCATTTCGCCCTGCGCAGTGCTTGCCTGTTCGGCGGCGACCACAGGGCACGCCGCGAGCGCGGCAAGGAGAACGAGTACGAACGGAGACTTGGACATGATCGACTCCCGGCAAGGCAAGGGGGTGGAAATCCGCAGCGCGCGTCCACGTCCATGCGCTCCCACGTGCGTGCGGCGTGACAGTCTACAGCGCCAGCATCAAATCCTCGGCCTCGACATGGTCGAGATGGATGCGGTTGGCAAACAGCGAGAACGCGAGCACGCCGGCAAGGCCGCGCGCGTGTTGCAGCCACGGCGGCAGGAAGCGCGGCGGCGCGATGCAGCCGTTCTCGAATTGGGATTCGAGCGCGAGCACATCGCGCAGAGCGAGTTTGCCCGCAAACAGATGGCGGCACAGCTCCATGCGCTGATTCTTGAGCGCCCAGCGAAAGAAGGTGTGCACCGAGAGCAGGCCATGCAGATAGACCGCATCCTTGGTGAAGGCAGCGCCGCCTGTGGGTGTGACGCCACGGAACACGCGCTGCGCCGATGCAAAGCTGTCGCTCTGGCTTTGTCCCGCATCGAGAAAACAGCGGAACACTTCGATGAAATCGGCGCCGCGCAGCGCCATGTCGATGGCGAGGATGCGCAGCGAAATGCGCTTCATGCGCGCGATGTCGATCGAGCCCGACATCAGTTCGGCGAACACCGCGAGACCTTCCTGGGTGGCGGTGATGCGCGGCGAAGAACGCGCCATCGACTTCAGATGCGGCTGCGCGCGCCCGTTGAGCGCGGTCAGCGAATGCACGAAGGCCTCGTGGTTGAGGAGCTGGTCGCGGTCGTAGCTGGAAAACGAAGTCGCTGCGCGCAGGCGGATGCGGGTCGCACCCGCCGCCGCCTTGGCGATCAGGTCGGGGTCGGTTTCCACGCGCACCACGCCAATGCCGAAGAAGGCGTCGAGCCGCGCCGACAGTTCGTCGCGCAGGACACTCGCGGGAATGTCGTCGCTGGTGCCGTCCGGCAGGTCGTCGCCACTGAATTCATCGGCGATCTCGATGAAATGGCGCGCGGCATCCAGATTGGACAGCTGCGCGCCCGGAACGCGGCCATCGGGGCGGCCATACAATTCGATCGAGCAGACGCTGAAGGCGCTCGTGCCGACCGCTTCGAGCAACTGCGTGGCGACATGCCAGGAACGCGCACTGCGGGCGATGTAGTCACCGAGCGGATGACCCGGATCGGCGGCAGCGAGGATCGCATCGAGACTGTTGCGGGTGGCCGAGAAGTCGGCGCGCGCATAACTCACCTGCGGCAAGACGGCCTTGCCTACCTGCCAGTCGGCAAGAAATTTCTGCTCGATCGATGCCGGCCAGCTCACCGCATCGAGCAGGCGCACGCCGCGCGTGGCTTCGACCAGTTGGCGGTCGAGTTCGGCGAAATGATCGATCTCGCGCTGCGCGTTCATGCGTGCTCAGCTGCGCCCGTACTTTTCACCCAGGCGCCGGTTGAGCGCCTTGGTCAACACCTTGGCCTCGCCCTTGCGCCGCATCTGCGCTTCGAGCGCGTCGGCAGTCGCGGCCAATTCATCACGCAGCTTGCAGTAGTTGCGCCAGCGGTCGGCATCGAGACTGCCGTCTTCGAGCGCTGCGCGCACCGCGCAACCCGGCTCGCTCAGATGCGCGCAGTCGCCGAAACGACAGGACTGTGCGAGCGTGTCGATGTCGGCGAACTGACCCTCGTCGAGTTCCTCGCCGCCGGTGAGCTTGAGCTCGCGCATGCCCGGCGTGTCGATCAGGCAGCCACCACTGGGCAGCATGAGCAGGGCGCGGTGGGTGGTGGTGTGGCGACCGCGGCTGTCGCGATCACGCACCGCGCCGGTGGCTTGGCGCGCTTCGCCGAGCAAGGTGTTGGTCAGGGTCGATTTGCCCGCACCCGAGGAACCGACCAGCACGGTGCTGCTGCCGGGGCCGAGCCATTGCAGCAGGGGCGCAATGCTGTCGGCCGACTTGGCGTTGACTGCGAAGACGCGCGCCGCAGGACCGAGACGCTCCTGCATTTGCACGAGCGCGGCAGCGGCATCTTCGCTGCGGTCGGCCTTGGTCAGCACCACCACGGCCTGCGCGCCGCTGTCCTCGATCAGAAGCAGGTAGCGTTCGATACGTGCCGGATTGAAATCGCCATCGAGCCCCATCAGCACGAACACGCTGTCGATGTTGGCAGCAATCACCTGACGGCGATGGCTCTCGCCCGCGGCACCGCGCTTGAATTCACTGCTGCGCGGCAGGATGGCCTCGATCGTCGGCGGCTTGCCCGGCGCGACGACGACGAAGTCGCCGACGGCGGGGCGATCGACCGGATCCACATCGCGACGCAGGAAACGCGCCGCAGGCTGGGCATTGAACGTATCGTCGCCGTCATGCAGTTCATAGCCGGCGCGATGCTGGGCGACCACGCGCGCGAGCCGATTCGGCAGCTCGATGCCCGCCACCGGCACGGCCGCACGCCAGCCGATGCGGGCCAGGCGCGGGGCGTCGTCGGGAGCGGTCTGCATCGTCCGATTCTAGCCCGCTTTGCCGGCCGAACCGTGGCGGAGCCGCTGCATGGTGCGGCGCCGCAGATGCGCTGCTACGATGGCAGGATCAATTTTCCGGACTTTCCGATGAACACCGCGCCGATCGCGACCAGCCAGCGCCTGAACCAGGTGCGCTACGACATCCGTGGCCCACTCAGCCGGCGCGCCCATGAACTCGAGCGCGACGGTCAGACGATCCTGCGTCTGCACATCGGCAATCCCGGCCTGTTCGGCTTTCGCGTGCCGCAGCATCTGCGCGATGCGATCGCGCAGCACTTGCCGCGCAGCGAGGCCTATTGCCACCAGCAGGGCTTGATCGAAGCGCGCGAGGCGATCGCCGCCCAGCACCAGCGCAACGGCGTCAATGCCGCTGCCGAGCGCGTGTTCATCGGCAATGGCGTGAGCGAACTCATCGATCTCAGCCTGCGCGCCTTGCTCGATGTCGGCGATGAAGTGCTCATTCCGGCGCCCGACTATCCGCTGTGGACGGCAGCCACGCGCCTCAACGGCGGCGTGCCCGTGCACTATCCCTGCCCGCCCGAACGCGCCCATCTGCCCGATGCCGGCGAGATCGAGGCACTGATCACGCCGCGCACGCGCGCGCTGGTGATCATCAACCCGAACAATCCGACCGGCGCGGTCTATCCGCGTGAACTGCTCGTCGAACTCATCGCTGTCGCACGACGCCATGGTCTGGTGCTGCTGAGCGACGAGATCTATGACAGCGTGCTCTACGACGGCGCGGCTTTCAGCTCGCTCGCACCGCTCGCCGGCGAAGTGCCGTGCATCAGTTACGGCGGTTTGTCCAAGGTACATCTGGCCTGCGGCTATCGCGTCGGCTGGCTGTCGGTGAGCGGCGATGTCGCGCGCACCGCCGAATTGGTGCGCGCGCTCGACCTGCTCGCCAGCCTGCGCCTGTGCAGCAACGTCACCGCGCAATGGGCGATCAAGCCCGCGCTCGAAGGCGCCAATGAAATCGGCAAGCTGACCGCGCCGGGTGGCCGCCTGCACGCCGCGCGCAGCGCAGTCTGCGACGCCGTCGAGCGCAGCGCCTTCCTGCGTTTGGTCAAGCCGCAAGGCGCGCTGTACGCATTCCCGTCGGTCGATACCGATCGACTGCCCGGCTTCGATGACGCCGCCTTCGCGCTCGACCTGCTCGAGCACGAGCGCATCCTGCTGGTGCCCGGTTCGAGCTTCAACATCGCCGCACGCAATCACTTCCGCGTCACCCTGCTGCCCGAGCCGGCAACGATCGCCGAGGCCTTTGCCGCGATCGAACGCCAGCTCGAACGCTGCGCCGCGCAGGCGAACCGGCGCGTGGCCTGATGCCGACGGCGCAGGGCGTGCGCATGCGCTACCTCGCCCTCGGTGATTCCTACACGATCGGCGAAGACGTCGAGTCGCCGGCGCGCTGGCCCGAGCAACTGGCGGCGACGCTGTGCGCGCAAGGCATCGCGCTGGATCCGCCCGAGATCCTCGCCACCACCGGCTGGACCACCGACGAACTCGCCGCGGCGATCGCCGCGCATCGTTTCACGCCGCCCTACGACCTGGTCAGCCTGCTGATCGGCGTCAACGACCAATACCGCGGACGTTCCCTCGACGAATACCGCCCGCCATTCGCGCAGCTGCTCGACACCGCGATCCGCTTCGCCGGCGACTCCGCCCGCCGCGTCATCGTGGTTTCGATCCCGGATTGGGGCACCACGCCCTTCGCCGCGTCCGATCCGCGCGGCAGAGCACTCATCGGCGCGCAGATCGACGCCTTCAACGCGGCCGCGCGGGAAATCACGCAGACGCGCGGGGCGCACTTCATCGACATCACCGCGATCTCGCGCAGCTCACCGGCCGATGAGACCGGCTGGCTTGCTGACGATGGCCTCCATCCCGGCAGCGCTCAATACGCCGCCTGGGCCGCAGCGATTGCCGCTGCTGTCCGGCACACGCGACCCTGAGCGCGTCCCGCCAGGCCGTATCGTGCCGGGTTTCGCGGCCGATGCCCGCCGCGCTGACTGCGACCCAGTCGACCGCGGAAGCGTGAAGCGCGTCACGGAAAGAAGGGGGGTCTTAACGAAACGCCAACACCGTTCAGGAAAGCCTTTGCTAACTTCGCCGCCTCTCGGGGCGCGCGGTTGGCCGTGGACCGCCCCTTCATTCAAGCCTCATCGGGGTTGCCTGCATGCCATTCCAGCGAATGACCTTGTCCGCACTCTTCGCTTTTTTTGCATCGCTTGGCGCGGCTCAAGCTGCGCCTTCGCTCGGCATTGACCTCGGTGCATTCGGCCTTGATCGGCCGGGTGCCTTCGCCTCGACTGCTCTGCCGGCCAGTGGCGTGCTCACGCTCGACGACGCTGCGGCAACCGATTATGGCCCACCGGCGCTCACGGCCACCGAAAGAACCTCGCATCTGCGCCAGTTGCTCAATGATTTCTCGATGACCCTGCGCGGCATCCGCTATCGCCGCGGCGGACAGGACCCAAAGACCGGCTTCGACTGCAGCGGCTTCGTGCGCTATGTCTACCAGCACACCGTCGGCGCCCTCCTGCCGTCCAATTCGGCGAGCCAGTATCAGGCCGGAACCAACATCGCGCGCGATGAGATGAAGACCGGCGATCTTGTGTTCTTCCGCACGCATGGCAAGCGGATCTCGCATGTGGGCATTTACATCGGCGACAACCGCTTCATCCATTCGCCCTCGACTGGCAAGCGCGTCAGCGTCAGCAATCTCGACGAGACCTACTGGGCCCGTCGCTTTGCCGGGGCCCGGCGCCCGCAGGTACTCGGCTGAGTCACGCTCCTGAGCGAATTCGCGTACGCCGGCGCGCATGTGAGTTCGGTTTGAAGGCCTGACTGCGCCTCGCGCACGGGCAGTTTCCATCGCTGCGGCGTATCATGTGCGGTTCGCCTTGTCCGGAACCCTCCATGTCCCTGTCTCCCGCCGTGCGCGCCCGCATCGAGGCGCTGCTTGCCGACCACCGCGTCGTGCTGTTCATGAAAGGCACGCGTCTGGCGCCACAGTGCGGCTTTTCCGCCGCTGCCGCCGATCGGCTCAACGCCCTGCTCGACGATTACCACAGCGTCAACGTGCTCGCCGACGAGGAAATCCGCGCCGGCATCAAGGAATTCGGCAACTGGCCGACGATTCCGCAGCTGTATGTCGATGGCGAATTGGTTGGCGGTGCCGACATCGTGCAGTCGATGTTCGATTCCGGCCAGCTCCATGAATTGTTCGGCAAGCCCGCGCCCGATCGCACGCCACCCGAGCTCAACATCACCGACGCGGCTGCGGAGCAGATTCGCGCCGCGCTCGGCGGAGCCGGTGATGCTTGCCTGTTTCTCGTCGTCGACGGCCACTACCAGCCGCAGTTCCAACTGCGCGAAGCCGGTGATCACGACATCATCGCGCAGGCCAATGGTCTGGAAATCCATTTCGACGCCGCCAGCGCGCAACGCGCGCGCGGTGCGCAAATCGACTGGACGCAGACGCCGCACGGCGTCGGTCTGGCGATCTTCCTGCCGCAGGCACCGCGGATCGACATCAAACCGCTCGACGTGCGCAGCCTGCAACAACGCCTGCAACGCGGCGAGCTCACGGTGATCGACGTACGTGCGGATGAAGAGCGCGCGCACGCGCCGTTCGCGGGTGCCGAGGCCTTCACACCGCAAACCCATGCGCGTCTGACCGAACTGCCGAAAGACACGCCCTTGGCCTTTCTCTGCCATCACGGCGTCTCCAGCCGCAATGCGGCCGAGCATTTCCGCGATCACGGCTTCACCGATCTCTACAACATCGAGGGCGGCATCGACGCCTGGTCGCGCGAGATCGACCCGAGCGTTCCGCGCTATTGAGTCCGGCAATGAAGATCGTTGCCGAACGGATTCGTGCAGTCGCGGATTTTCCCGCGCCGGGCATCCTGTTTCGTGACATCACGCCGTTGCTGGCCGATGCGCAGGCGTTCGCACGCGCGATCGATCTCATGGCGCAAGCCTGGCTCGACACGCGCATCGATGCGGTGTGTGCGGTCGAGGCACGCGGCTTCATCTTCGGCACTGCGCTGGCTGCCAAATTGCGCGCCGGTTTCGTGCCGCTGCGCAAGCCGGGCAAGTTGCCGCCACCCGTGGTCGGCATCGACTATGCGCTCGAATACGGCCACGACCGACTGGAAGCGCGCGCCGATGCGCTTGCTGCTGGCGATCGGGTGCTGCTGGTCGATGACGTGCTCGCCACCGGTGGCACCCTGCTCGCCGCGCGCCAGCTGGTCGAGCAGCTTGGTGCACTCACGCTCGGCGCCAGTGTGCTGATCGAACTCGACGCGCTCGGTGGCCGTGCCGTCTGGGGCGCGACGACACCGCTCCACGCCCTGCTTCACTACTGAGAGCGGCGCGAGCGCGAACGCTCGGCAGGACTCTTGCGCTGCACCTGCGCGGCGAGGTGATCGATGATCTCGCCGGCAACATCAACACCACTGGCCGCTTCGATGCCTTCGAGGCCCGGCGATGAATTGACCTCGAGCACCAGCGGTCCGCGTGCCGAGCGCAACAGGTCGACGCCGGCTATCCCCAGCCCCAGCGTGCGTGTCGCACGCAACGCCACCGCCTGTTCGGCCGCACTGAGTTCGACCGCACTCGCGGAACCGCCGCGATGCAGGTTGGCGCGGAAGTCGCCCTCAGGCGCCTGACGTTGCATTGCCGCGACCACACGCTCGCCGATGACGAAGCAGCGCAGGTCGGCGCCCTTGGCCTCGCCGATGAATTCCTGCACGATGAAATTCGCATACAGCGCACGGAAAGCCTCGATCATGCCGAGCGAGGCGCTGCGCTTTTCCGCCAGCAACACGCCCTGCCCCTGCGCGCCTTCGTTGAGCTTGAGTACGTGCGGCGGCTCACCGAGCATCGCCAGCAGATCATTGCTGTCTTCGGGGTTGTCGCCGAACACCGTGGTGGGCAGATCGAGACCTTCGGCCGCGAGCATCTGCAGCGCGCGCAGCTTGTCGCGCGCACGCAGGATCGCGTCGGCATCATTGGGCGTGAAGGCACCCATCTTCTCGAACTGGCGCACCACGGCGGTTCCGTAGAAGGTGATCGAGGCGCCGATGCGCGGAATCACCGCATCAAAACCATGCAAGCGCTTGCCGCCGCAATGCATCTCGAAGCTGCCCGGCCCGATGCGCATGTAGCAACGCAAGGGATCGAGCACGCGCACGACATGGCCGCGCTCGCGCGCGGCCTCGACGAGGCGCCGGGTCGAATACAGGCGCGCATTGCGCGACAGGATGGCAATCTTCATGCAGGCGTGCCGGCGGTTGCGCGGCCATGCCGCGACGGTGGCGGCAGCCTACAGGAAAGCGGTCAGGTGCAGCGCCCGCAAACCGTCCAATTTGGCAAGTCGACAACGGGCGTTTCGGATGAGGAGAGCGACGGATCCGGGCACGCGCACGGATCGCCGTCTCCGCGACGACTTCAGTTGCCCTTGGCCTGGGACGCTCCGCCCTTCATCAATTCATTGCGGTAGGCTTCCTGGCTGCCGCGCGTGACCTCGGCGCGTTCGCGTGCAGTCATGCAGACCTTGGTCTTGAAGTGCGTGCCGGAACGCTGCTCGAGGGTGCAGATCTTGCGGTCGCCGTCATTGCTGGTCAGCAAGGCGTTGATCTTTTCCTGCGCGTTGGCGAGCTCGACTTGCTCCGCATTGTTCATTTTCGAAACCATGCCGCGAGCATCGAAGAGTTTCTGCATCGTCGCGAGATTGGTTTCGACTTCGCTGCGATCGGCCGCCCCGATGTCGCCGTAACGGCCAGCCGGCTGCATTTCGTCACGCACTTCCTTGGCTTGCTTGGCGAAGGCCGCTGAATCGACCGAACTCTGCCAAGGCTGGTCGGCAACGCGCGCCATGGCAGGGATTGCCGCGCCGAACAGGCCGGCAGCCAGCACCAAGGGAAGGAACGAACGGGGCATCATGCTCATGGGGCTCTCACTCGATGTTGTACGAACAGGCTCGTACTAATACAGGCGTAGATTCGACTTGTCAACGGTCATTCGTCATGCCCACGCCCTGAACGAGCCAGCCTTCACGCAGATCAGACATGCTGCGCACCCGCTTGCGCCCATGTGCCGCAGATTCGTGCGTCAGCCCACCGCATGAGCGCGGGCGCCAATTCGGACTGACGCAGATCAAGCCTTGCCGAATCGACCCACGCCAGACTTCGCTATATACTTTCACTCATAGCGAGAATCTGCCCATGAACCGCCCTGCTCTGCTGCTGGCCTTTGCGCTGTCGCTGTTCGCCGTGGCCAGCCCGGCCCAGCCCCCACCGATCGGCACGCCCAGTCATTCGCTGCGCGTGGGCGGCGCGGTCAAGGCCAGCGCCGATCTCGATCTGGCTGCACTCAAGCAGCTCACGCCGCACGACAGCGGCCCGACCACGGTGGTCTGCGCGTCCGGGGCCACCATGGGCAAGGCCGACAATTACCGCGGCGTGTTGCTGACCGAAGTGCTCAAGCACGTCGGCATCAAGCTCGATGGCCACAAGGATGATCGCCGCATGGTGATCGTGGCGCGCGCGACTGACGACTATGTGGTGACCTTTTCCTGGAACGAATTGTTCAACACCTCGATCGGCAAGGAGGTGCTGGTGGCGTGGGAGAAGGACGGTCAGCCACTCAGCGCCAAGGAAGGTCAATTGCTGTTGATCTCGGGCCAGGACATCAAGACCGGCCCCCGCCACGTGCGCTGGCTCGATCGCATCGAAGTCGTGCGCATGCCCTGACCGCAAGCGCGGCCCAATTGATTGCCATGCCTCGCGCGCGCCTGTGGCGCGCGCCCGCGTGGCTGTCCCTGCGATTCACCTTGACAGAGAGCTTCTTCGAACATGCACGCGTCGTCCGATCAGACCCAGCCACGCTCGTCCAATTCACCGCATCACGACCAAACTCCGCGAACACGTCACCATCGCCTCACGCTGGCCTTGATCGTCAGCTTCTCCACACTTGGCGTCGGCTCGGCATTTGCGGCCACAACGGACGACATCGCGTTCGAGTTGGGTGTCGTGCAGGTCAAAGGCAAGGCGGCTTCGCGGTCTTGGGAGCCAAGCTGCTGTGGTTGCCGCGCGCCGACACCGAGGTTGAACTGGGCGTGCGCAACCTCGGCGACAAGTGGTACGAGCTCAGCGAAGGCTATCCCATGCCCGGACGCAGCTGGTTTGCCAATCTGAACTACCGCTACTGATCCGGAGCAAGCCGCCCCACGCGATGCCAAACATTGCGTGGGGCGGGGCGAATCACACAGCCACCGCGAGTATCACGTGCGAGGCCTTGATCAAGGCAAGTAGAGGCTCGCCCTCGCGGATCGCCAATCCATCCACGCTCTCGTTGGTTACGGTGGCAACCAGGCGACGCCCACCGGAGAGCGCGAGCTCGACCTCCGCATTGACCGCGCCCTTGTGACAACGGGTCACCGTGCCGGCCAAGGCGTTGCGCGCGCTGGTGCGGGCGCCTGCCGCAGCGAGTACGACAAATGAGGACTTGACCAGCGCGATCGCGCTGGCGCCTTCGCGCAGGCCCAGATCCTCGACGCTGCGATGGGTGATGATCGCGGTGAGCCGATCGCCTCCTTCCAGATCGAGGATCACCTCGCTGTTGACTGCGCCGCGCGTGATCGACGCGATGCGCCCTTCGAATTGGTTGCGTGCACTGGTCTTGAGCATGAGATTGCCGAGCCTCTGCAGGAGTTGATCGATATCACCCGTTTTCGCGGTGCTCACCGGACTGGCGAGCAGGCGCTTTTGCAGGGCGCTGAGCGCCTGATGCAGGGCCAACACACGCCTGCCGGTCTCGGTCAGTTGCGCGCCACCACCGCCACTGCCGCCGGTGACGGCCTCGACCAAGGGCTGCCCGGCGAAGCGATTGAGCGCGGCGATTGCGTCCCACGCGCCCTTGTAACTCATGCCCACCGCACGCGCGGCGGCGCTGATCGAATGCTGCGATTCCAGCGCCTGCAGCAGCCGCGCCCGCTGCGGCGTGAGGCTGGTGCCCGCGCCGCGCAGGTCGATCAGGGGTTCGAGAACGGGAGCGGTGCGGCGAGCCATGCGAGCCGACGAAATGAGCCAAGTCGCAGGGTACATCAGCGGCTTGCCCGCCGTGGCGCGGGTTGGAGTCGATGACGCAGACTTGGAGCGGGTGAAGGGAATCGAACCCTCGTCAGTAGCTTGGGAAGCTACAGCTCTACCATTGAGCTACACCCGCATCGAGACCGAGCGAAATGCTGTTGCAAAGCGGCGCGCGGAAGGCGAGCCTAACCGCGACCGCCGCGGCGGACAAGATGGCGCTGCCGGCAAACCGGGCAGGCCTTGCAAGGGCGGACGACGGGCGGCTTCTTCCCCGCCGGTATCATTCCACCCTGCCTGTCGTCGCCGCGCCTGTTGCAGCCTGGCCCGTATCGACGCCGACTTCCGTATTCACCCGCAAGGGCCTGCATTCGCAGGCATCCAGGAGAGGCACCATGCGCGCGGTCTTGATTTCGCTTGTTTTCCTGCTTGCCGGTACCGCCCACGCGGATTCGGTCAAGGGCTGGTGTGAGCGCGATGGCAAGCGCCTCGACTTCAGCGACGGCATAGCCTTCAAGGACGCCCGCGACGAAAGCGGCGTCGTCACCACGACCATCTACCTGACCGCCAAACCGCTCGACCGCAGCGCGCTGGCGAAATCCGCGCAAGCCCGCGGCGAGCTCGGCACCAACACGTTCGTCAGCCCACGCGGCGATCTCATCGAAGCACAGCATGCAGCGGTCGATGCCGGCTGGATCGAGCTGGCGCATGTCGGCGGCGATCTCGATATGGCGACCATCGTGAACATCATGTACCTCGCCGCAGACGGCAGCTTGACCGGCATCGACGGTGGCAACGGCCGGATCGAACTGACGGCCAAGGGCGAGCGTTTCACCGGCAAGCTCGTCACCGAAGCACGCGAGGCGCCGATGAACGAAACCGACATGCGCTGCGATCTGGCTTTCGACCTTGCGGTCGGCTGGCCCGGCTGACCCTTGCGCGCAGTCGCATCATCCAGGCCTGCGAGCCATCGCGCAGCGCCGAGCGCGAGCGACGAGCGGCGCACGCCCATGCGAATGCACGACTGCGCCAAGGGATGCGGTTCGCCGCCACGGCTGAATCCGCGCTCACTGGAACTGCAATCGACTGCAAACCGGCAGATCTGGAAAGTCGTCATTCAGCCTCGCAACGCGGATACTTGGCACGCCTGTCAGTTCCGGCGGTCGTAATCTGGGCGCGACCCGCCGCGACGGGAACTGGCGTAGGCGCGAGGAGGAGCACAATTCATGTTCACCACGTTTTCCGTTCCGCGAACCTGGGGCGCGGCGGCACTGGCTGGCCTGATGACCTTGGCCATGCTGGGCAGCGCGCAGGCAGCGCCAGATGACGATGCGGTCGACCCACCCAGTCGCGTTGCCCGCCTGAGCTATCTCGGCGGCGAAGTGAGTTTCCAACCTGCTGGCGACAAGGACTGGGTGCAGGCTTCTCTCAACCGTCCGCTGGTCACCGGCGATTCGCTCTACACCGACCGCAATGCGCGCACCGAGCTGCAGATGGGCGGCGCGGCCGTGCGTCTGGACGACCGCAGTTCGATCAACGTGCTCAATCTCAATGACCAGATCGCGCAGTTCGAACTCAGCGAAGGCGTGCTGCGTCTGAGCGTGCGCAATCTCGGCCGCGACCAGAGCTATGAAATCGACACGCCCACGCTCGCCTTCGTGACGACGATGCCCGGCGAATACCGCATCGACGTCGCGCCCGATGGCCGCTCGACCATGGTCACCGTGTTCGACGGCAGCGGCGATGTCTATGGCGAGCAGAACGCCAGCTACAGCGTGCGCGCCGGCAACACCTATCGCTTCAATGATTCGTCCCTGCGCGACTACGAGGTGCTCGATCTGCCGCGCGCGGATGACTTCGACAACTGGGTTGCCTCGCGTGAACGCCAGTACGAGCGCTCGGTCTCGCGTCGCTATGTTTCCGACGACATGATCGGCTACTCAGATCTCGACGAATACGGCTCATGGAATACCGTCGCCGACTACGGCGCGGTGTGGTACCCGACCAGCGTCGCGGTCGGCTGGGCGCCCTACCGCAGTGGCCACTGGTCGTGGGTTGGCGCCTGGGGCTGGACCTGGGTCGACACCGCGCCCTGGGGCTTCGCGCCGTTCCACTACGGCCGTTGGATCTACGCCGGGAATCGCTGGGGCTGGTGCCCGGGCCCGCGCCATTTCCGGCCGATCTACGCACCGGCCATGGTCGCCTTCGTCGGTGGCAACAGCTGGTCCGCGAACATCCGGCTCGGTGGCGGCCCGGTGGGCTGGTTCCCGCTGGGTCCGCGTGATGTCTACGTGCCCTGGTACCACACCTCGCGCCGCTACTTCACCGACATCAACGTCCACAACACGACGATCATCAACAACGTCCACATCACCAACATCTACAACGACTATTCGCAAGGTCGGCCGGTGCCGGGCAACAACTACATGTGGCGCAACAACAGCGCGGCGATGACCGCGGTCTCGCGCGAGACCTTCGTCGGCGCACGTCCGGTGCTCGCCGGTCGCGTCAATATCAATGCTGCGCAATGGAACAGCGCGCCCGTGGCCACGCGTCTGGGCATTGCCCCGACCCAGGCGAGCTTCGCTGCCGCCGATGCACGTCGCGCCAGTGCCGTGCCGCAGGCAGCCGTGCTCGACCGTCGCGTGATCGCGCGGACCGCACCCGCGCCGACCGTGGCGCCGATTGCCGAGCGCGTGCAGGCGATCGAACGCAATCAGGGGCGACCGCTCTCGCGGCCGTTGCCTGCAGCAACACCGGAACGCGGCGAAGCAACTGCCCAGCGTGGCATCCCGTCGCGGATCCAGGTGGTCGACAACCCGGCGGCACGTCCGCAGGCGATCACGCGCACGCCTGCGGGCGCCGAGGTGGAACGCCGCGGCAACGCGCCTATCGGCGAATCGCGGCCGACACAGCGCATCGGCAGCGAAACCGAGGTGCAGCGCAACAACGGGCGTGGCATGGTCGAGAGCGAGCGCGCTCCGCCCTCGTCACGCTTTGCACCACAGCGAAGTGGCGGCAATGAAGGCACGCCGTCGCGCGGCAGCATCGACTCCTCGAGTCGCGTGCCGCAACGTGTCGGTGGCGAGGCCGAAGTCCAGCGCAACAACGGGCGTGGCGCGATCGAGAGCGAACGCGCCCTGCCCTCGTCGCGCTTTGCACCGCAGCGCAATGGCGGCAATGAGGGCATGCCCGCACGCAGCAATGAGGGCTCGACAATCCGGACGCCGCAACGCGAAAGCGCGCCGAGCCAGAGCTCGCGCAACATCGAAGCGGTGCAGCCGCAGCGTGAAAGTTCGTCGCCGACGTTCCGCTCGCGCAACACCGAATCGGTGCAGCCGCAGCGTGAAAGTTCGTCGCCGAGCTTCCGCTCGCGCAGCGTGGAGTCGGCGCCGGTGCAACGCGAAAGTGCTTCGCCGAGCTACCGCTCGCGCAGCATGGAGTCGGCACCGCCGCAGCGTTCCTACGAGTCGGCCCCTCCACAACGTGCGTATCAGCCGGCGCCGCAGCGTGAAAGCGCGCCGCCCAGCTATTCGCGCAGCGTGGAATCTGCACCGCCACAGCGTTCCTACCAATCTGCGCCGCCGCAACGCGCCTACGAGTCCGCGCCGGTGCAGCGTGCGCCGCAGCCGCAGCCGCAACCTCGCATGGAGGCCCCACAACGCCAAGCGTCGCCACCGCCAGCGCGGGAGGCAGCGCCCGCACGTCGCGAGTCGAAGAGGGACTCGGATGACGGCGACCGCGGCGTCAGTCGCCGCTGATTGCCGGTTCGGATTCGCCTTGGATGCCGCGCATTGCGCGGCATCTTTTTTTTGCGCAGGTTGTTTCCACACCCGTCGTCGATGCGATCATTCGGGTTTCCCCCGCGCAGCAGGGCCACGCGCACACAGTGGAGCCCCCGGAATGCCACATGTCTGAAACATCATCCAGCGAGCGTCGCATCCGCAGTTTCGTGCTGC
Source organism: Lysobacterales bacterium (assembly GCA_002632325.1). Taxonomy (GTDB): domain Bacteria; phylum Pseudomonadota; class Gammaproteobacteria; order Xanthomonadales; family Rhodanobacteraceae; genus Dokdonella_A. The sequence continues at coordinate 111,389 of NSJK01000011.1, forward strand.
GTCAGGGCCGCTTCACGCCTGCGCAACAACGCGCCTTCGACGAGCACTGGGCACGCTACGGACTGGACTACCGCGCCTGTCCGCGCGATCTGGATGCGGTCTTCGGCCGCAGTGCCCCGCGTGTGCTCGAAATCGGTTTCGGCAATGGCGAGCAACTCCTGCATTCGGCGCAGGCCGAGCCCGATCGCGACTTCATCGGCATCGAAGTGCACCGCCCCGGCGTAGGACGCCTGATGAACGCGCTGGCACAGGCCGACGTCGACAATGTTCGCATCTGCAACCACGACGCCGTCGAGGTCATCGCGCAAGAGCTGGGCGCCGCGAGTCTGGCCGAGGTGCGCATCTATTTTCCCGACCCTTGGCACAAGAAGCGCCACCACAAGCGCCGCCTCGTGCAAAGCCCGTTCCTCGCCCTGCTCGCCTCGCGCGTGCAGCGCGGTGGCCGCTTGCATTTGGCGACGGACTGGGCCGACTATGCCGAGCACATGCAGGAAGTGCTGCGCGAAGCGCCCGACTGGCGGCCCTGCGCGGAATACGCCGACCCCGGCGTGTGTCCGCCCTGGCGCATCCAGACGCATTTCGAACGCCGCGGCCTGCGTCTGGGCCATCACGTATGGGATTTCGTCCATGAAAGAATCTGAGCGCGGCTGACGCGCGCCGGCCAAGACCACAAGAACGCCCCGAATGGAAGCCGGTCTCACCCTCACTCCGAACATGATGCTGGTGTTCGCCTTGTTGGCGTTCACCGTGCTCATGCTCGTGCTCGAGTGGATCCGCGCCGATCTCGTGGCCTTGCTGGTGATCGTGGTGATCGGCATCACCCGTCTGTTGCCGGTCGAGCAGCTGTTCGACGGTTTCGCCGGCAATGCGGTGATCTCGCTGCTCGGCGTGATGATCATGGGCGCGGGGCTCGACCGTACCGGCGTGCTGGCCAAGGCGGCCTCGTTCATCCTGCGCATGGCCGGCGGCCTCGAGTCGCGCGTGTCGCTGCTCATCAATGCGGTCGCCGGCAGCCTGTCGAGCGTGATCCAGAGTCAGGCGCTGAGCGCACTGTTCCTGCCGGTGGTCAGCCGCGTCAGCGCACGCACCGGCCTGCCGCTGCGGCGCCTGCTGTTGCCGATGGCCTGCATGATCCTGTGCGGCACCAACATGACGATGATTTCCAACTCGCCGTTGATCCTGCTCAACGATCTCATCGTCAACGCCAATCGCAACCTGCCGCCGGGCGCGCAGACGATCGAGCAATTCACATTGTTCGCGGTGGCGCCGATCGGCCTGCCCCTGCTGCTCGCGGGGCTCGCCTATTTCGCGCTGTTCACGCGCAAGCTCCTGCCCGGCGACGAGGAGGAACGACAGAAAGTCACGCCCGGACGCACCGAAACCTATTTCGCCGAGACCTACGGCATCGACGGCAGCGTGATCGAACTGGTGGTGACCGTCGACAGTCCGCTGGTGGGCATGAGCGTGGCCGAGGTCGAGCAGTTGCACGAAGCGCCCTTGATCCTTGCGCTCAAGAGCGGCAACGAGGCACGCCTGGCGCCGCCCGGCGACGAGATGATCTGGGTCGGCAGCGTGCTCGGCGTGCTCGGCAAGCGCGAGAAGGTGCAGGCTTTCGCCAACACCCAGTTGTGCCAGATGCAGACGCGCCTGCGCAATTTCGCCGACCTGTTCAATCCGACGCGCGCGGGCATCTCCGAAGCCGTGGTGCCACCCAATTCCCACTGGATCAAGAAGAGCGTCGGCGAGCTGCGCCTGCGCAAGACCGCGGCCTTGTCGGTGCTCGCGGTCAATCGCGGCGAGCAGGTGTTCCGCGAGGATCTGCGTTCGCTGAGCCTGCGCGCGGGCGACACCCTGGTGATGCACAGTTTCTGGCGCGATCTGGCCAATGCCGCCGAGTCACACGATTTCGTCGTCGTCACCGACTATCCCAAGGACGAGCAGCGGCCCGGCAAGATCTGGCACGCGGTTGCCTTTTTCGCACTCGCAATGGCACTGGGCCTGTTCACCGACCTGCGCCTGTCGATCGCGATGATGGTCGGCGCGGTGGGCATGCTGCTCACTGGCGTGCTCAACATGGACGAGGCTTACGAGGCGATCAACTGGAAAACCGTGTTCACGCTCGCCTGCCTCGTGCCGCTGGGCTGGACCATGGATTCCACCGGCGCTGCAGCCTGGCTCGCGCAGGAAGTGTTGCATCACATCGGCAGTTGGCCGCAGTGGGGACTGCAGGCGGTGATCGCGGTCATAACCCTGTTGCTCGCACAAGTGGTCTCCAACGTCGGCGCGACGGTGATGATGGTGCCGATGGCGATCAACGTTGCGCTCGCTTCGGGCGGCAATCCGGCGCTCTACGCGCTGGTGGTTGCGGTATCGACCTCGAACGTGTTCCTGCTGCCCAGCGCCAATCCGGTCCTGATGATCATCAGCGGCGCCGGCGGTTATCGCGCGCGCGACTTCCTGCGCGTGGGTGCACCGTTGACCGTGCTCATGCTGGTGACGATGCTGCTGGCGATCAATTTCATCTACGGGCGCGTCTGAGCGGCCGCGACTGGCTCAGCGCAGTCGCACTTCGCCATCGACGACTTCGACCGGCAGGCTGACCAGTCCGCTGCGCGCAGGCCCGCCCACGCAACAGCCGCTGGCAACTTCGAACGTGGCGCCATGCACGGCGCAGACGATGCGACCATCACGCACGAGGAACTGGCCGGGCGCATAGTCGAGGCGTCGTCCTGCATGCGGGCATTCGTTGTGATAGGCGACGACGGTGTCACCCTGACGCATCACGATCAGCTCGAATCCGCCGGTGGCGCTGTCCACGTGCGCGGAAACCGCGCCACCGTCGGGCACCTCGTCGAATCGACACAACACGGATTTAACAGACATGCCAGCTTTCAGCACTTGTAGGAAGGTCGCTGCGGCCCTATCGTCCGATTCCCGCAGGGCAGCTTGCGCGCATTCTGGCACAGGCCTACACGTCGATGATCCGCACCTCGTTCCATCTGCCACGTCCTCGCCATCCGCTCGCGCGTCTGGCCTGGCTCGCGATCGGCGTCGTCGCCATCGCCAGCGCCTTGTTGCTGGGCGCGATCGTGCTTGCCGTGCTCGTCGCCGGTGGCGCGTTGTGGATGTTGTGGCGCAGCCTGCGTTCGGTGCTTGGCAGTCACGCCGCAACGCCGGCATCGACCAGCCCGGCCAGCGGTGTCATCGACGGCGAGTTCACGGTGCTGCCACACGCCGCGCCAACTCAACGCCGCCACTGACCCGCACCATTGGTTCCATCCCTCATGCGATGACCGGCCCTGTCCGAGCCTCGCAGGGTGTCCGACACTTTGCGGCTTGTCCGTATCCGGAATCCGGATTTCGATGTCCACTCTCATCACTTCCGATTTGCCGCACTCGCAGGTCTGGTGGCAACGCCCCGCCGTACTGATTCCGGCGTCGCTGCTCGCGCTCTATTTCATCTGGGGCTCGACCTATCTGGCGATCCGCGTGGCAGTGGCAAGCTGGCCGCCGTTCCTGCTCGCCGGCGTGCGCTTCATCATCGCGGGCAGCGCGCTGTTTGCATTCCTGCGTTGGCGCGGCATGGCCGTGCCGACTGCGCGACAGTGGCGCAACTGCGCGATCACCGGCCTGCTCCTGCTCGGTATGGGCAATGGCTTGGTCTGCCTTGCCGAGCAAAGCGTCGCCTCGGGACTGGCCGCGGTCGCGCTGGCCAGCATGCCCTTGTTCGCAGCGTTCTTTGCCGGCTTCCTCGGGCACTGGCCGCACCGCGCCGAATGGCTCGGACTCATCGTCGGCTTTGCGGGCGTGATCCTGCTCAGCCTCGGCGGCGGCATGGCCGGCTCACCCTGGGGCACACTCGCACTGATCACCTCGGCGGCGGCGTGGGCATTCGGCTCGGTGTGGAGCAAGCGTCGCGACCTGCCGGCACCGGCAATGAACACCGCTGCGCAAATGCTCACCGCAGGCGTCGCCCTGCTCGCATTCTCGCCGCTGATCGGCGAGCGCCTTGCGAGCGTGCCACCGCTGCACGCCAATCTCGCCCTGCTGTATCTCATCGTCGCCGGTTCGCTGGTCGGCTTCAGCGCCTATCTCTATCTGCTCGGCACCGTGCGCCCGGCGCTCGCGACCAGCTATGCCTACGTCAATCCACCGGTCGCGGTGCTGATCGGTGCGCTGTTTGGCGGCGAGATCGTGCATGCCACCGACCTCGTCGCGATGGCAGTGATCCTCGCCGGCGTGGCGATCATCGCGCTCACGCGCAAGCGAGGCATCAAAGCTCCCGCAGCGCTGACGTCACCGGCATGCGCGCCGCCCGCAGCGCCGGAAACAGACCACCCAGAAAGCCGATCACCAGTGCCCAGTGCAGGCCGCTGAGCACGAGGCCGGGCGAGACCTTGAAGTTGAACACGATCTGGCTGAAGTTCTGACTCACCGTCGACACCGAGTAATTGTCGAAGATCAGGTAGGCGAGCACCGCACCGATCGCGCCGCCGAGCAGGGCCAGCAGCATCGTTTCGGCGAGCACCGAGACCACCACCGCACCGCCACGAAAGCCGAGCGCGCGCAAGGTGGCGATCTCGCGGGCGCGCGTCGCCACCGCCGCATACATGGTGTTGAGCGCGCCGAAGATCGCACCGATCGCCATGATCGCGCCGACCACGCTGCCGATGATGCGGATCAGTTTGGCCAGGCCTTCGGACTGCTTGCTGAAATATTCGCGCGTGGTTTGCACGTCGACCTTGAGCTGCGGATTGGAGGCAAGCGCAGCCTTGAACGCATCGAAGGCACTCGCACTGGTGAGCTTGACTGCGACATCGGCGACGCTGTTGCCGCGACGATAGGCCGAGGCGACGATGTCGCCGTCGCCCCACATACCCGACTCGTAGGCATCACCCGATTCGAAGGTGCCGACGATCGTCCAGGTCTGGTTGCTGAGCTGGATCGTCGAGCCGACTTCCAAGCCGCTGAACTGTTCGTCTGCGCGCTTGCCGACGATGAGCTCGCGCAAACCCGGCGTGAACTTGCGTCCGGCGATCATGTGCACATGGGGCCGCAATTCCCACACCTGTGGGCCGACACCGCGGATCTCGACGTTGGCATCGAGGCCCGTGCTGCGGCGTGGCCGCGAAGCGACCACCACGAGTTCGGGCGACACGATGGCCTCGCCCTTGGCATTCTTGAGCACGCCCGGTGCCTGCTCGATCTGCACCACCGCATCGTGCGAGAGCACCGAGTTGAGTTCGGCGTTGGCGCCGGCGCGCATGACCAGCACCGTATCGTCACTGCCGGTCTGCTTGAGCGTGGCCTGGAAGCCCTCCCCCATCGCGAGCAAAGCGACCAGCACGCCGACCACGCCGGCGATGCCGATCACCACCACCGAAGTGGAACCCAGTCGACCCGGAATCGTTGCCAAGCCCATGCGCGTGACTGACCAGGTCTGCTGGCCGCGGCGACTGAACGCCATCCACAGTCCCAGCACTGCGACCAACGCAATCAGCAACAGCCAGGGCAGAAGGGCAAGCACGACCGCGCTGGCGACGCACAGCACACCGATGCCGATATTGAGCAATGTCTTCATGATCCGCTCCTGTCAGCGCCCGGCGAGCGCATCGACGATCTTGAGATGCATGCCGCGCAGCGCCGGCAACACCCCCACCACCAGACCGATCGCGAGCATCAAGCCGATGCCCAGCGCCCAGGTGTTGGGTCGCACGTTGTCGGGCAGAAGACCGCTGGCGTGCACACTCATTGCCGGCACCACCACCGCGGCAAGCGCGATGCCGGCCAGACCACCGAGCAGCACCAACAGCACTGATTCGGCAAGCACCAGCGCGAGCACGCCGGGATTGGAAAAACCCAGCGTCTTGAGGATCGCCAGTTCCGGAATGCGTTCACGCACCGCCTGCGCCATGGTGTTGCCGGTGAGCAGGATCAGGGTGAAGAACACTGCGCTCATGATGCCGGCGACGATCAGGCCGATGTCGGCGAATTGGCTCACGAACGAGCGCGTGAATGCATTTTCGCTTTGCGTCTTGGTCTCGTGATCGGAGTTGGCCGAGATCGCATCGATCGCATTTGCAATGCGATCGGCATTGGCCGGATCATCGACTTTCTCGATATACCAGCCGATCGCGCCGTTGCCGAACTGACGCGCTTCGTCGAAATACTTCCAGTTGAAGAACATCGCCTGCTCGTTGTTCTTTTCCTTGGGATCGGCCACGCGGTAGATACCGACCAGATCGAAGGTCCAGGCGTTGCTGCCGTCCTTCTGCGGAAAGATCGTCGCCTGCAGCGGAATCTTGTCGCCGATCTTCCAGCCGTATTTCTGCGCCAGCGCCTCGCCGACGATCGCACCCGTGCGCGTGTTCCTGAACGCGGCAAGCTGCTCGGGCGGCACCACGAAATCGCTGTAGACACTGAAGAAATTCTCGCTTACCGCCTCGTTGGCGAAGAAGTTCTTCGGATCCTGATAGACACCTCCGAACCAGTTCGCATAGGCCACTTCCTTCACGCCCGGCACCGCCTGGATACGTGCCAGCAGACTCTGCGGCAGTGACATCGTGAAGCTGATCCTGGACATGGTGAGAATGCGATTGGCGCCGGCCACACTCTCGCTCGCCTGCGCGAATGCGGTGCGCACCGAATCGAGCAGGCCGAACAGGAGAAAGGCCGCCAGTACCGAGGCGATGGTGAAGAAGGTGCGGGTCTTGCGCCGGAACAGCGCCGCCCAGACCAAGTGCAGATATTTCATCGCGTGCTCCCTCAGACCTGCGTCGCCTGCTCGACCAAGGTGCCCTTGTCCAGATGCAGGGTGTGACTGGCGAACTCGGCGGCCTTGGGATCGTGCGTGACCATGATGATGGTCTTGCCGTGATCGCGATTGAGCATCTGCAGCAGTTCGAGCACCTGCTGCGCGGACTGGCGATCGAGATCGCCGGTCGGCTCGTCGCACACCAGCAGATCCGGATCGGAGACGATCGCGCGCGCAATCGCCACGCGCTGCTGCTGGCCACCGGACAGCTCGGTGGGCTTGTGTGTGGCGCGGTCGGCGAGGTCGACCAACTTCAGCGCGATCGCCGCGTTCTGCTTGCGCTGCGCCGCCGACAGCTTGGTCAGCAGCAGGGGCAGCTCGACATTTTTCTGCGCCGTCAGCATCGGCAGCAGGTTGTAGAACTGGAACACGAAGCCGACATGCTCGCTGCGCCATTTGGCGAGCGCGCCTTCACCGAGCGAGTCGATGCGTTGACCGCCGACTGACAGGCTCCCCTGACTGGGCGTATCGAGCCCGCCGATGAGGTTGAGCAGGGTCGTCTTGCCTGAACCTGACGGCCCCATCAGGGCGAGGAAGTCGCCCTTGGCGATATCCAGATCGATGTGATGCAGCACCTCGATTTTCTGCTTGCCGCGCGTGTAGACCTTGCTGAGGTTGCGGATTTCGACCAATGTGCTCATCTGTGCCTCCGTCTGCCGCCCCGCGCGCCCGCTGGCGCCGAGGATGTCATGCCCTGCTGCGCGCGCAGGCGTGATCCCGCCCACGCACACCCGCTTTCGGCGTCGCCCCGGCAAGCCGCGGCAACGTCATCCCATCTCTTGAATCACTTGCTGCGCACACGCGCTCCATCGACCAGATCCGCGGGTGGTGCGCGCACGATGCGCGTGCCTGCCGCAAGCCCTTCGACCAGTCGCAGGTCGCCCATGCTCTGCCCGGGCGTGACCTTGCGCAGCCGCGCACGATCACCTTCGATCACGAACACCGCATCCTTGCCATCACGCTGGATCACACCCGTCGCCGGCACCAGCACGCCCGTCGGCGCGGCCTGTTGCGGCTGATCCTTCGCATCTTCGAGGAAGGACACGCGCACACCCATGTCGGGCACGATGCGTGCGTCCTTCTGCTCGAAGGCGACGCGCACCTTCACCGTCGCCTTGCTGCGATCGGCGGTCGGGATGATCGCGATCACGTGACCGGGAATCTTCCAGTTCTGATAGGCGTCAAGCACCGCTTCGGTCGGCTGGTTCGCACTCACGCGCTGGATGTAGGACTCGTTGACATCGACCTCGATCTCCAGCGAATCCATGTCGACGATCGTGCCCACGCCCGTGCGCGTGAAACCGCCGCCTGCCGACAGCGGCGAGACGATCTCGCCCACCTGCGCCGCCTTGGCGATCACCACGCCCGTGAACGGCGCACGCACCGTGCAGTAATCGAGTTGCACCTGCGCGCCGGCGACGCTCGCCTGCGCGACCTCGACCTGCTTGGCCTGCGCATCGACCAGCGCGCGCTGGCTTTCGACCTGGGTGCGCGCAAGTTCGGCCGCCTGTCTGGACACCAATTGGCGCGCGACCAGATCATCGGCGCGCGTGAGGTCACGCTGGTTCTGCGCGAGTTGGGTGCGCGCCTGCAGCAATTGCGCCTGCGCCGAACGCAGGTTCGCCCGCGCCTGCGCGAGCATCGCCTTCTGCGCGGTGTCCTCGAGCGTCGCCAGCACCTGACCCTTCTCGACGCGCTCACCTTCCTCGATCAAGACCTGAGTCAAGGTGCCGGTGATCTGCGCCGACACCGTCGCCTGCCGCCGCGCGACCACGTAGCCGGTCGCCTGCAGCACCGCGGTACTGCCCGCCGCCGCACTGCTCGGTGCCGCCGCGGTCGCCGCTTCGACTTCGATCACCGCGCCGCCACGCAGCCACCACCAGGCGCCTGCCGCGAACGCGAGCGCGAAACCGATGACCAGCGCGACGATCCAGCCGCGCGAACGCGCCTCGGGTTCGCTGCGGTCGATGCGCAATTGCTTGAGGAGCTCACCTTGATCCATGGGAACACGCACATGCCGAAAGGGCCTTTGATTCTGACATGGTGCGGCACGGCGCGGCAGCCACGCCACTGGCAAGGATCAGCGCTTCGAGGTGACAGGCGTCACGAAACGCTCGCTCGCGGCTTGACGCCCCCCCCCCCACAACACGTACTGTTGAAAGCGCAGGGGGCGTAAGACTCAAAAGGAATTCTTGCAATGAAAATGCTCAAGACGTCATTCTTTGCAGCAATGCTTGCCACGTCGGTGATCGGCATGAGCTACTCACCCACATCAAATGCCAAGAGCGTGACCTGCCAAAGGGTCACCGCTTGTGCAGGCGGTTCTTGTCAGGTTTACATGGTTTGTGACGACGGCCATGTCTACGTGCTTGTCGAATAGGCACAACGCGTGATCAGCGATGGGCGATGCGTTCCGGTCGCCCATTGTTTCAACTCAGGTGAGAAGGAAGCATCACGATGCGAAAATGGAAACCTGCTTGGCTCGCTCCGTTCTGCACGCTCGCTGCCCTATGCGCACAGACGACTGCCGGGGCCCAGGGAAGTTCGGCCGAGGCACAACGCTTCGGGGCCTTGATGAACGCCGAGCGCTCGCTCAATGTCGGCAAAGTCTTGTCGGATGGAATCAAAGTGCATGACCGCAGCGGCAAGACCGTCGATCTGCACGAGGCCGTGAAAGGCCCGCTCACCCTGCTCAAATTCAACCCGGGCTGCCCGCCCTGCGTCACGGTGTTCAAGTACCTGCAGGCACATGTAAGCCAATACACGAGCACACAAGGCGCCACGCTCGCCGTGCTGGTGGTGGAGAGCAAGGATGCATCGGACTATGTCGGCGAAGGCGCGCCTGCCACCTACACCACACCCGGCAAGCTTGAAGGCAGCGTGCTCGCGGGCGAGATCACGCCGAGCGTGTTCTTCTTTGACAAGGACCTGCGCCTGATCGAGCGGCGTGCAGGCCTGACCACGCCCGAGAGCATGCTGCGCTATCCGCAGTCGCCGTAGCGAGCCGGCATGGCGCGGGGAGATCGCTACAGGCATGGGACGCTCGCCGCGCTGCAACTCGCGCGCGCGGATCTGCTCGCCCATCCGCGCCGCATCGCCTACCTCGGTATCACGCTCGCGGCCACGGTCGCGGCCTGGCTGATCCTCGCCACCATGGCCAACGCCTTTTTGGCGGCAGATTCCGCCCAGGCCACCGACGCCGGTGTGGAGGTCGCCAATGCCCGCTCGGCGCAGCAGATGCTGCCGCTGCGCTATGCGCAGCGCATCGCCGCGCTCGCGGGCGTGCGCGATCTGGTTTGGCTTGATCTCACCCTCGTGAGCTGCGCCGATGGCAGCACGATCACGATCAACGCGATCGACGGCAGTGGCAGCACGCGCGCCGCGCGCGCCGACGGTTTTGCAGCAGAAGATGTCGCACGTTGGCAAAACGATCCGCTTGGCGTGCTGGTAGATGCGGATGTCGCGCGCGATTGTGGCTGGCAGCTCGGCATGGGCGTGAGCCCGCTCGACACGCTTGGCCAACAACCCCTGCCCCTGCATGTGAGCGGAATCGCCGCGCCCGCTGACAAGGAGGCCAAAGGTGGCACCGCGTTGGCCCACCATGCCTACATCAACCGCAATTCCAGAATCGCCGGCAAGGATCATGTGATCCGCTTCACCGTGAGCGCTCAGGATGCGAATGCTCAAGAGGCACTGGCCGCGCGCATCGAGGCCGAGTTCGCACAGGATGATCCGCCGGTAACGGCCTATCCCGATACCGTGGCCGAGAATGCACGCGCACGCTTCGGCAAGGTGCAGAGCCTGCTGATGCTGGTCGCCGTGGCCCTGTTCATCGGATGCGCGCTCGCACTCGCCAGCGTGATGGCACATGCCGCCGCGCAACGCCGTCCGCAACTCGCGCTGCTGCGCGTGCTCGGCTTTCCACGCCGCGCCCTGCTCCTGGGGTTTGCATTGGAGCTGACTGTCGTGGTGCTGATCGGGGCCCTGCTCGGCACGCTCACAGGCCGACTCGCGCTGGGTTTCATGCCCGACACCTTGCGCGTGATGTTCAATCTTTCCCAACCTGCAAACTGGGCCTGGCGACCGCTGTCGCTGGCCCTGCTCGGTCTGCTCGCAATCGCGCTCGTTGCGCCCACTCTCATCACGCTGCGCGTGCGTCCCACCGATACCCAACGATGAGCCGCACATGAGCCGTCCGCACGAACTGCTGCGCGCGATCGCGTTGAGTCTGCGGCTTGGCTTCGCGCGTCCGCGCCATCACTTGTTGACGATCGCGGGACTGCTGATCGCGAGCCTCACCCTGATGGCGGTCCTGATGATCCCGGCCGGCTTGTCGCGCATTGCGTCGAGCACAGGGCGCGCCGATGTCGCCGTGATCCTTGCCAGCCCGCGCGGCGACGAATCCGAAGGCAACATCGCACCCGAACGCGTCCAGCGCATCGGCGCCCTGCCCGGCGTTGCTCGCGCCGCGGATGGTGCGCCCCTGCTCGCCGAGCAGTTCGTCGCGCATGTGAAGTTGCCGCGACGTGACGGCATGCCCGCCACCGCGATCGTGCGCGGTAGCGATGCGAAGATCTGGTCCGTCGTCGGCGACGAAGCGCACATCGACAAGGGCAAGGCCTTCGGCTCGGCGGTCAACGAAATGGTGGCGGGATCCGTTGCGGCGCGCCGCTATCTCTATGCACAGGCAGGCTCGCCCATCACCATGACACGCTCGATCTGGCAAGTCAGCGGCGAGTTCAGCGCCCACGGCAATCTCTGGGAATCGGAGTTCTGGGCCGACCTCGATGCGCTGCGCGCGATCTACAACGCCCAGGGACAGACCACGGCAATCTGGCTGCGGCTTGATGGCAGCGATGGCTACGCGCGCCTGACCGAAGCCATGCAGGCCGATCCACAATTACGCGGTCTGCAGCTCATGCGGCAAGCGGATTTCTACGCACGGCGTGTCGGCTTCGTGACCCTGTTCGCACGCACCGCCGCGTGGGTAATTGCACTCCTGCTCGGACTGCAGGCCGTGCTGGTAAGCCACAACGCGGTCGGCCTGTCACTGCGCGCGCGCCGGCGTGAACTGGCGGTCCTGCGCGCAGTCGGCTTCGAGCGTGGCGCCCTGCTCGCGGCACTCTTGATCGAAACCTTGTTGCTCGCTGCCCTGTGCGCCGCGATCGCCTTGGTGCTCGGTTACTTTTTTCTCGACGGCCGCGGCATCGATTCGAGCACACTCGATGCCTCGATCCATTTCACCACCGCGATAACCGGCGAGGTGCTGATCTCGACCCTTGCCTATGCGCTCATGATCGGCCTCGCGAGCGCGCTGATCCCGGCGTGGAGCGCCTTGCGCGCACCGCTCGCACCTGCGCTCGCCGGGGAATGATCGGCTCACCGCTTCGGCATCGATGACGCGCTGCTATCCTGCGCACCGCCATCTGCCACGAAACGCATCGATGAATCACCCCATTGCCACGCCCGCGATCCCGAGTCTTGCCATAGCCGGCAGCAGCGCACGCTTCCCCGTGCATCGCATCTACTGCGTTGGCCGCAACTACGCCGAGCATGCGAGGGAAATGGGCGCCGCAGTCGAACGCGGCTCGCCGATGTTCTTCATGAAGCCCGCCGATGCGATCGTCGCCGACGAAGGTGCGGGCGTGCTCGTGCCCTATCCTTCAGCGACGCAGGAACTGCATCACGAAGTGGAGATGATCGTCGCGCTGCGTTCGGGCGGATCGAGCCTCTCCGTCGAGCAGGCGCTGGACTGCGTGTTCGGCTACGGCGTGGGTCTGGATCTCACGCGTCGCGATCTGCAGGCGGCGGCCAAGGCCAAGGGGCATCCCTGGGATGCAGCCAAGGGCTTCGATCATTCGGCGCCGGTGTCGGCCCTGGTGCCGGTCGAACGCAGCGGTCATCCGACTGCGGCGCAGCTCACGCTCGACATCAATGGCGAGCGGCGCCAGCAGACCGACATCGCCGACATGATCTTTGCGGTCGGGCCGATCATCGCCGAGCTGTCGAAATTGTGGGCCTTGCAGGCGGGCGACCTGATCTTCACCGGCACGCCCGCGGGTGTCGCCGCGCTTGCTCGCGGCGATCGCTTTCGCGCGGAACTCGCGGGCATCGCAACGTTGAACGGCACGATCACCTGATCTGCACCACCCCGCACCAACCTTGGAAAATCGTTTCGGCACATCGCCGTCGCGGTCTCGCCAGCGTAGAGTAGCCGTGCTGCGCGGTGGCGCGGTTCCCATCCCCTGTCATGGAGGTTGCCCGTGAGTTTCTTTTCCGAATTCAAGACGTTCGCAATGAAGGGCAACGTGGTCGACATGGCCACCGGTATCGTGATCGGCGCCGCGTTCGGCAAGATCGTGTCCACGCTCGTCGAAGGCATCATCATGCCGCCGATCGGCCTGCTCATCGGCGGCATCGACTTCTCCTCGATCAAGACCGTGATCAAGGCCGCCGGCGCCGATGGCAAGGGCGAAGTGGCGATCATGTGGGGCAGCTTCCTCAACACGCTCATCACCTTCGCGATCGTCGCCTTTGCGATCTTCATCGTGATCAAGGCAATGAACCGCGTGATGAAGAAGGAAGAAGCCGCACCGGCGGCGCCGGCGCCCGACGTCGTCTTGCTCACTGAAATCCGCGACCTGCTCAAGCAGGGCAAGTGATGGCGCGTGCCTGCGCGGCACTGGCCGCGCAGGCATGACCTTTGGCCCAAAGCGGCGATCCATCGAACGCGCATAATCGCGGCTTTCCCTGCAAGGAGCTCCGCCATGCGTCAGCCGTTGCCGCTCGCCCTGCTGCTATTCGCCGCACCGCTCGCGTTTGCCGCGGGCAAGCCGACCACGTTGTCCGAGGCGGCGATCACCACCGCGACGCAATTGCGCGAGGCCGCACTGAAGGACGATCTCGCGCTCGATTTCACGCGCGATCTCACCACCGAAGTCGGTGCGCGACTGGCCGGCAGCGAGAATGATCTCAAGGCGCGCGAGTGGACGATCGCGCGCTTCAAGGCACTGGGTTTCGACAAGGTCTGGAGCGAGCCCGTGAACTATCCCAAATGGGTGCGTCGCGGCGAGAGTGGGCAGATCCTCGCGCCGTTCCCGCAGCCGCTCACGCTCACCGCGCTCGGGCACTCGCCCGGCACGCCGGTTGGCGGCCTCACCGCGCAGGTGATCGGCTTCGCCACTCTCGACGCACTCAAGAATGCCGACGCCGCGAGCATCAAGGGCAAGATCGTCTACGTCGGCCCGCGCATGCATGCCAAGCAAAGCGGCGAGGACTATGGCATCGGTGCGGGCGTGCGCTCGATCGGTCCATCGCTCGCTTCGAGCAAGGGCGCGCTCGGGTTCCTGCTGCGCTCGGCCGGTACCGATGACAACCGTCTCGCCCACACCGGCGTCACTCATTTCGACGAAGGCGTCACGCCGATTCCCGCGGCGGCGCTGTCGGGTCCCGATGCCGACCAGATCGAGCGCGTGCTCGCCGCCGGCAAGCCGGTGACGGTGCACTACACGCTCGATTGCGGTTTCGATGGTGAATACACCGGCGCCAACGTGATCGGCGAGTTCAAGGGCAGCAGCAAGCCCGACGAATACTTCATCATGGGCGGCCATCTCGACTCCTGGGATCTGGGCACCGGCGCGATCGACGATGCTTCGGGCATCGGCATCGCGGTGGCCGCAGCCAAGCTGATCGCGAACCTGCCCCAGCGCCCCGCGCGCAGCATCCGCGTGATCGCCTTCGCCAACGAGGAATCGGGTCTCTACGGCGGCAAGGCCTACGCCCAGACGCATGCCAAGGAAATCGCCAAGGCCGTGCTCGGCACGGAGTCGGACCTGGGCGCCGATCGCATCTACAAGATCACCGCGAGCGTGAAACCCGAGGCGCGCGCCGCAGTCGATCAGATTGCCGCCCTGCTCAAGCCGCTCGGCATCGACTACGACGCCAAGGCGCCGGGTGCGGGCGGTTCGGATCTCTCCGCCGTGCACGCGGTCGGCATGGCCGGCTTGAGCCTGCATCAGGACGCCACGCGCTATTTCGACTGGCACCACACCGCCAACGACACCTTCGACAAGATCGATCCCGTACAATTGCGCCAGAACGTTGCCGCCTATGTCGTGGTCGCCTATCTCGCCGCGCAGGCGCAGGGCGATTTCGGCTCCAAACGCGGCGCATTCGCCAAGGAAAAAGACAGTTGGTGACAGTCTTGCGCGGATCGAGGTGGCGCACAACACCGCTGCTGTGCGCCGCAGTTCATGGCTCGATGCGGATCGGAATCGGCACCGCGACCTGATCCCACAGCCGCTTCATGTCGGCGTTGGACAGCGCGATGCAGCCATCGGTCCAGTCATGGCCCGGCCAGGCCTCCAGTGCCTTGCGAAAGGCGGCATCGTTGGGTTGGCCGTGGATCATGATGTCGCCGCCGGGCGACACCCCACGCGCGCGCGCCTGGCGCCGGTCGGTCGCGTTCGGGTAGGACACGTGGATCGACAGGTGATACGCGCTGCGCGGGTTCTTGCGGTCGAGCAGGTAGTCGCCTTCGGGCGTCCTGCGATCACCCTCCTGTCGCTTGTGCCCGACCGGGCTGCCGCCCAGCACGACCGGATACGTCGCGAGCAGGCGATCGCCGGCGTAGACGAGCAGCTTGCGCTCGGCCTTGTGTACTTCGACACGGCTTGCCATCACCTGCGCATGGGCCACGGGCGTTGCGATCAGCAAACTCAGGAAAATTCCCGGCAGGGTGAAGCGCGATCCTTCCACTGAGCACCATGACTGATTGAGTGTGTGGCCTTGGCTTGCGTGGACTTGGGGCCATCGAACGGCATGCCGCGAACACGCGAACGCCCGCGCCCGGCTGCATGCGCACGGACGGGCCAGCCACGATGATGACCAAGGCCCAAGGCCCACCACAAGGCCGAATACACGAATGCAACCGCACCGTCCTGGATCTTTGAAGCAAAAGCGTCAGCCGGAAAAAGGAACAACACACCGCGAAGTCACTCGCGCCGGATCACTGCGGTGGACTTGACGGGAGTCTCCTACAGAACTGTCAGGCCTTGCCGCTTGGCCAGGCAATCTGAACCTTGCGATTCTGCATTACGCAGTCGCGAAGATACAGGTTGATCAAGCTCTGGTATGGGACACCCGCCTCCTTGGCCATATCCTTGAAGTAGTCCACCACGTCTTCTGAGAGGCGCATGGAAACAGGCTTCTTGAGCTTGGCGGCATATGGATTGCGGCGAGACATCATCTTGGAGAGGTCGTATTCAGCTTTCATGTCCGTCACTGGCGATAGAAGGTGCTTTCTTGCTTGGTTGCTTTGCGCGCAGAAATGATACGGATGACGCCACCGCCGTCGCGCTCGCAGTGGCATACCAAGAGAAGGTGAGCGCCGCTGCTCATGCCGAGCATGAGAAAGCGCTCCTCGCCTGAGGAGTGAAGCTCGTCGTTGAATTGGATGGCGAACTCGTCGTAGAAGACTGACTGAGCCTCCTCGAAGGAAACGCCGTGCTTCCTGAGGTTCGATGTGGCCTTGGCCGGATCCCAGTCAAACTTGATCATCTGTACATTGTATGGATGATCAGGGCTTTTGCAACGGCATCGATCGAATCCGCATTGGCCGACGCTGTCCGCTCCGACACGCGCTGCCAGCGGCTGATGCAGGCCGGCGGTGTGGGTCTTCTCACGGCCACGGCGATGAGCGCAGGTCTGGGCGATCTGGCGCGATTTCCGTCCGGTCGGCACCTGGCCAGTGCGCTCGGTCTGACGCCGCGCGAGTATTCCAGCGGCAACACGCGCAAGCTCGGTCGCATCGGCAAACAGGGTGATGTGTACCTGCGCACCTTGCTGATCCACGGTGCGCGATCCAACCTGCTGCAGGCGGCGCTGCGTCGCAAACGCGGCCAACCGCTCGATCGCACACAACAATGGGCACTGGCGCTGGCCGAGAAGAAAGGCCACAACAAGGCTGCCGTTGCACTCGCCAACAAGACCGCACGACGATTGTGGGCTGCCGAACACCACGGCGCGAGTTTCAATCCCGATCACGTCAGCCGGCGAAGCGCCGCCTGATCCGATTCACATCACCCAAGCCACCGCAAGATCAACCGTTCCATCGCAACATCGTCACGCACACAACCCTGCTGCCGTTGCCTCACCTCAACTCATCCAGGCGCGTCGGTCCCCGAACCTGCCAAGCCGATAACAATTCTGGCCCATGTGGCCGATTGACTGTATGGCCCAGGTTCGCGGATTGGATGATGGCTCGGGCCGAAGGCCCACCGCAAAGCCGAATACACGAATGCAACCGCACCGTCTTGGATTATTGAAGCAAAAGCGTCAGCAGGAAAAAGGAACAAGACACCGCGAAGTCACTCGCGCCGGATCACTGCGCGGCAGGGTTGACGGGGGAGTCCACACACGAGCTGTTATGCGTCACTTCTGTGGCACCAACTTGACCTGAAGGTCGCAACCAACCGCCTGCGCATACCGCTGAAGCGTAGCGACGGATGGTGCGTGCTTCTTGCCTGCAGACTCGAGCCTGGAAATTGCGCTTTTTGTGGTGCCCATGCGCTCGGCCACGATGTCTTGCGTCAGGCCAGCCCGCGCACGGGCTTTGAGCATTTGGTTGGCAAGTTGGTACTCAAGCTCCAGGGCGTCATGCGCCTCGGCGAAGCCTTTGCGCTTGGAAGCGCGAGCCAGGAATGCTTGATGATTGTGAACGACAGGTTCGTACTTGAGGTTAGCCATGTTGCAGCTCCTTGACCCGCTTTCGGGCCAACTTGAGCTCCTTGTCGGGTGTTTCCTGCGTCTTCTTGATGAATGCATGAACGACGAGGACGCGTTGCCCGAGCATGAAGCAATAAAAGGCACGACCAATGCCAGAACGCCCGCGCGGCCTGAGCTCAAACAGCCCTTCGCCAATTGCACGTGAGTGCGGCAGACGCAGACTTGGCCCGTGCTCTGCCAAGAGCTCGACTAGGCGAGCGTAGTCGGCGACAACATCGACCGGCCAAGACTCGATCTCTGCCAGAACGCGCGAATGAAAGTACTCGATCTGGTACGGCATGCGCCATGTTAGCAATTACGCTAACATGTTGCAAACCGCTTGCTGTGACGCATAACGCTGGAATTCAGCCGCTGACAGCCCGCGAAGCGGGATGGCTGTCGGCTGGAATGATCCAATGGACTCCCCCCGTCTCCACACGGCTTCGATGAGCCAGTCAGGAGCATAGTCTCCGGACACGGGTTTACGAGAGGAGTCCGCCATGTACGCTAGCACCAAATCGGTATCGAGTGGATCGGCTGTCACGGTCGCCATCGAT
>NSJK01000040.1 GCA_002632325.1 Lysobacterales bacterium
ACCGTGCGCACGCGCCTGTTCCGTGCGCGCAGCCTGCTGCGCGAAGGCATGGCGAGCCAGATCGACCTCGCGCTCGCCGATGCGTTTTCCTTCGATGGTGCGCGTTGCGATCGCATCGTCGCCGGCGCGCTGGCGCGGGGTCGTGCCGCGGGCCTGTCGGCGCCACGCTGACGCGCGCGGCTACTGCCCGGGCAGGATGAAGCGATACGGCAGCAGCGCGCCGGCATCGACCTCGATCCAACTGCCGTCGGCTTGCAGGAAGGTCACCTGCGCATCGGCACCGAATTCGACCAGCGCCTGACGACAGGCACCACACGGCGACACCGGCAACGGCGTGCCATCGGCGGCAAAGGCAGCGACGGCGATCGCGGCGAGGCGAAAGTCCTTGCCCTCGGCCTGCACCGCGGTGGCGATCGCGCCGCGCTCGGCGCAACCGCCGATCGGATAGGCGCCGTTCTCGACGTTGCAGCCGGCATAGACCTGCCCGCGCGCCGAGCGCAGCGCCGCTCCGACGCTGAGGGTTGAATACGGCGCATAGGCCTGATGCGCGGCGGCGACGGCGCGCTCGCGCAATGCGGGAAGGTCGGCGGCCTTGTGTGCGGCATTCATCGTGTCATCACCGTGGCAATGCAGCGTACCTGCGCATCGCTGCGGATCGGTTGGCGCGCGTGCGTGGCGGCATGCGCGGCAGGGTCGCCGATCATGCCACACGCGCCGCATCACGCGGTCGCGCGACGCGAGGCTTCAGCGGGAATCCTTCTCCCCGCGGGAAAAGGTGCCTCGCAGGGGTGGATGAGGGCGCGCGCCGAAACTGCGATCGCGAGTCGTGATGAAGCGTCGCCTCAGGCTTCAAAGCCATCCTCGAAGATCGCATCACCCAGCGCCAGCGCACGTTGCTGCAGATAGCACTCCAGATTGGTGTAGCCGACCATGCCCATGCAGCCGAGCGAAAGTCCGCCGCCGTTGCGATCGCTGGCATCGTTGGGGTTGAGTGCATGCGCCTGTTCGAACGCATCGGGCATGCCATCGCCATCGCTGTCCGCGGGCGCGGCCGGCGGCAGCGCGGGATTGAAATCCAGATCGAAGTCGTCATTGGCCAGCGGCGCGCCCCAATCGACCGCGGGCGGCAGTCCGGCGCGCGCGGAATCACGCCAGCGGCGGTCGAGTGGGTCCAGCGGCTGCGCACCGGCCGTGCCGGCAACCTGATCCACCAGTTGCGCTGCGGCAAGGTAGGTCACGGCGGGAAAGGGATGGCGCGTGCTGCGTCGTTGCGCGATGCCCAGGTCACTGTTCGGGCCTTCCTGAGCGAAGTCGTTGCAGCAGTAGAACAACTGGTAGTCGCTCCATGACGGATACAGCGAGAGCTGGTTGTCGCTGACATAGAGCTGGTTGTCGGCGACATCGAGCAGGTCGAACAGGAACATGCCGTAGGGATAGCTCGCGCGCGCGACGAAGCGGTTGCCGACCGCGTTGATGCGCACGCGGTAGGGCCCGTTGGCCGGCACCTGGTCGACATCGCGGTTGTACCAGAGCAGGAAACCCGGATCGACGTAGAGGTTGTTGGCCAGTTCCAGGTGCAGCGGCGTGTTCTGGCAACTGGCGATGAGGCCGGGATCGCCGTCGTAATTGCTCGCCTCGCAGGTGATCTCGGGCATGCGCCCGCCAACGCGATACCAGAGGTTGCGGATCAGGGCGATGCGATCCTGCGGGTGATCGGCGTGCGAGTAGTTCATCAGCACGCCTCCGCGGTCGGCATGCGAGCCGACCGTTTCGCCGAGCATGGAATTCTGCACGGTGATGTCCGAGGCCCAACTGATCTGCAGGGCCTCGTCGGTCGCGTGCGCGAGCGAGACATGGTCGAAGATCGCGCGGTTGATCCCATCCAGACGCAGCGCATCATCGAGGCGTTCGCCGCCCGGTGGCACGGACAGGTTCCACGCGGGCCGGCTGCGCAGATGGCGCACGATGACATTGTCGCAATCGTTCTGTTCGTAATGGCCATCGCAGATGAGGCCGCGCACGATGACGCCGCCCGGCGAGGTCTGGCCCGCGATCGTGACATCGCCGTGCACGATGTTGGCGATGCCGTGGATGACGCCGCTGACCCGGAACACGATCGTGCGCGGCCCGGACTGGCGCAAGGCATGATTGAGCGAACCCGGAACCACGCCGCCCGGATCGGGATCGAGCGTGGTCACCGCGTAGACCGCGCCGCCGCGCCCACCACTTGCGATTGCGCCAAAGCCTTGTGCGCCCGGGAAGGCGGGCAGCCCCTGCGCGAAGCCCTGCGCGGAGAGCGCCAGTGCCAGTGCGGCGCCGACGAGCCGTGCCCGGTCCGATCGCGCGGCCCTGCGCGCCGAATTGCCCTGATGCTGCGATTGCCTCATGGTCCCATCCCCCTCGAACGCCACGCCTGCGCGGGCTTGACCCCGGTGGATCAAGGCAAGATCAATGCCACGACCCGACCCATGCACGCCCCAGGCATGCCCCTGTCTGCACAAGGCGCAATTGGGCGCAGCGGCAGGACAAGGCTCGATGCTCGGCCGGCGCCTGCGGCATGCGCTGCGCCTGCCGGGCAGCCGGCGGATGGCTTGTGGTTTTGCCCGCCAGACTCCGTTGTGTCAGGTTGGCGACCGGACATGCCGGTGAGCCCAAGGGATTCAGCCACGATCTTCGGAGTGCAGCATGATCGATCCGATTCTCCCCATCCGTCGCCAGCCACGGCGCAAGCTGTTGGGCGCCTGTCTGGCGGCGGCCCTGTGCCTCGCCACGCCGCTGGCGGCCACGGCGGCCACGACCTGGACGGTCGATACCTGCAGTGAAGCGGTTACCGGCACCGGTACGACGGGCAGCTTGCGCTACGCAGCTGCGAACGCGGCCAGCGGCGACACCATCGACCTGTCGAGCCTGACCTGCAGCACGATCTCGCTGACCACCGGCGCCGTGGTCTTTGCGCAGGCCGATATCACCCTGAACGGACCGGGCAAGGACGCACTGACGATCGAAGGCAGCAATGATCGCGTCATTCGACATGACGGCCTCGGCGGCACCTTGGCCGTGACCAACCTCACGGTCGCCAACGGCTACCTGAGCATGCCCGAGGGACTTTCGGCTGAGGGCGGCTGCATTCGCTCGAACGGAAAGGTGTCGCTCAACCACGTCGCCGTCCGCTCATGCCACACGATCGCGTCCGGTGCGAGTGCGCGCGGCGGCGGCATCTACGCCTTGAACGATGTCTCTGCAAAATACAGCGACATCACGGGCAATGCAGTGAGCCACACAGGCGCCGGGTCGGGCGACGGCGGAGGAATTTTCACCCCGGGCCTGGCCGGCCTGATCGGGCCCGAAGACCCCAACAGCAAGGTCTTCATCGCCAACAGCACGCTCAGTGGCA
>NSJK01000012.1 GCA_002632325.1 Lysobacterales bacterium
ACGCCCTCGAGCGCCTCAAGCTGGTGGTGCCCGCAACGCTCCTCATCATCTTCGTGCTGCTGTATCTCAACTTCCGCCGTATCGACGAGGCGCTGCTGATACTCGCAAGCCTGCCCTTCGCACTGATTGGCGGCTTCTGGCTGCTCTACGCACTCGGCTACGCGATGTCGATCGCCGCGGCGGTCGGCTTCATCGCGCTGGCCGGCGTGGCGGCCGAATTCGGCGTGATCATGCTGCTCTATCTGCGCCATGCCTGGGAGCGCCGACTCGCTGCAGGCGAGCCGGAAAACGATGAAACGCTGCTCGCCGCGATCCGTGAAGGCGCGGTACAGCGCGTGCGTCCGAAGGCGATGACGGTCGCGGTGATCCTCGCAGGACTCGTGCCCATCCTCATCGGTCACGGCACGGGATCGGAAGTCATGCAGCGCATCGCCGCACCGATGCTCGGCGGCATGCTCAGCGCGCCGCTGCTGTCGATGCTGGTGATTCCGGTGGTGTATCGGCTGATGCGGCGCCCGCGGCCAGGCGCATCAACTGATGCCGAGGAGAAAAGCCAGTAGCGCCAGCAAGGGATGGCGGATCACGATCACGATCAATGCAATCCCGATGATGAGCAGCGCGATGCCGCTGCCCAGCCACGGCAAGGCCAGCGCAAACAGGCACACGGCGAGCACGAACAATGCAATCCAGCCCAAGGGCCGCTCGGCCGCAACATGCGGTGCAGTGTCCGCACGCGGGGGCGCTGTTGACCCGAAGCGTTGCGTCACGCCTTGTATCCAGGCCTGGAGCGCAGCCATCGGCACGTCGATGTTCGGCACGAAGGTGAACGACAGCTCCAGCGTATCGCCTTCGTGCCGAGCCCACGGGTCGCCTGCGGCGTCCAGCGCGGCGACGATCCGCTCGGCAAACGCGCGTGTCTGTTGCAGCAGTGCCAGCCATGCCGCATCGAAGTGGGCTGCGCCAGTGCGCAGCGTCGGATCGTCCGCAAGCGCGGCCAACTGTCGGCGCTGATACAGCAGTTCGTCGGCGAAGTGGCCGAACCGCCCGCTCACGCGCCGCATTTCATCTTCGTCGATCGCGGGATTCGCCAAGGCCGTGGCCAGCGGCCCGTTCGTCCAATCCATCAGGCGCTCGATCCAACTGTTCAACGCGCGCAACTGCCGATTCGACAACTCCTGCACTTGCGGCACTTCATCGGGGCCGATCGAATCGCCGGCCACGGCCAGGGACCGCAGCGGCGCGCACGCGAGCCGTGTTGCCAATGCCGCCCATTCGCCACGCAGCACGCACAGATGCGGTGGCAAGCGGAGGTCTTGCCTCATGGTTCACTCCGGATTTCGATCGAAACGCATTCGTAGGTACCCCTGCTCGGGTCGAGGTCGATGATGCGCGCGTGCAAGGTCTTGCCGGTATCCAGCGCCTGCGCAATGGCAGGATTGCGCAGACGCGGCACATAACCGAGCTTGTGGCCGTTCCAGTCGATGCGCACCGCGCGTCGATCATGCGGGTTGTCGCGTTCGCGTACCAGTTGCAGCGCATCACCTGATTGCATCCGGCGCATCAGATGCGGCCCGTCGGCATAACCGAATCCGGCGATGTTGCCGCGATAGACCATTTGGCGCGCGCAGTGCCACTGCGGCTGCCTGGTGCACCAGCCAAGCACGCGCTGCAATTGCGCGCGCGTGCGCGCATCGAGCGTGCGCAGGTGGTGCACAGGCTGCGAGAATCGCTGGCGAAGCCCGTCGCGCCAGCCACAGGCTTGCGCATTCACGGCCAAGCGCTGCTCGCGCAACGTTGGCGCGTTCAATTCGAGTTCGAGCGTGCGCGTGAGTCTGCGCAATGCGGCGTCGGGTTCCTTGTTCCGTGGCCCGCGCAGTTGCGCCAGCGCGAAGCGCGGATCTTGCGCATCGTCGCCCAGCTCATACATCGCGGTAGCCTGTTCCCCGTCATAACCGTGCAGGTGGAAGATCCGCGCCGACTTGAGCAGACAGATCGGCCAGTAGCCGCCCACGCAGTGATGCATCGACTGGCCTTCTGCGTGCAGAGCCTGGCGCGTGACCAACTCCAGCGCGCTGCCCTCGCCTTGCCAGTCTCTGCGCTCCAGCAGCGGCGCGATCTTGTCAGGCAAGCCGTCGCCGGCGGCCGGCACCGTCACCGCGGCTTGGCCGTGCCAGCGCAAGGAAGCATCGAGCAGTCGAACAAGCCCCAGGCGCCTGACCCAGGCAAGGCCGAGCGCGGATTCGTCCATGCCGGTCAGTGCTTCGGGCAATGCCCCATCCTGCAGTGCGGCGCGCAGGAAGTCGCCGCAATCACGCAGCGCGGGTTGCAGGCGCTCCGGTGCAAGTGCTTCCAATGCTTGCCAGGTCGCGTTCCAGCCGCCTGCGAACGCACGGGCGAGTTCGACGGTGTCGCTCTCGTCCATTCGCCGCACGGGCAGCGCGCGCAAGGCGTCCAGCCTGCATTCGACATCGGCGGCGCGCAGCGGCCATGCCTGCGGTGGCATGGCCTGCAGCAGGCGCAGCACGTCGCGCGCGACATGCCCCTCGGCCCACGGCTGCGAAAGCAAGGGCGAGCGCACCAGTGCACGGCTGATTCGATAGTGCGCGGCGAGCGCGCCGGTCAGGTCGCGGCCGTGATCGCCCGCATCGACGACCGCGACAGCCGAGAGCGAGAGCGTGGGCGCGGGATCGTCGCACTCGCTGTAGTCGTCCCCGAACATGTCTGGATGGCCGGGCTCGCCGACCAGCAGCGGCGTGACCAGGGATGGGAAACGGCGCAGTGCCTGCAGGCGATGTTCGCGCAGGCGCGGCGGCAGCATCGCCAGTCGGTTGTAGTGCTGCACCGAGCCGAAGAACGAGCCCGCGGTCTCGAGCCAACCCAGCGCATCGAGCACGGCTTGATCGAGCGTGGCCGCGAATGCGCGAATCGCATGCTGCACGGGATGCCCCCACGACACCGCCCAGCGCGTGAGCGGCACGATCGGCGCGTCGGGCAGCGCCACTGCGCGATGGGATTCCAGCACGTCGACGGCAACAGGCACTTCGGCCAATTCACGCTGCCAGCGCCGAGCCAACTGCTCGTCGCCATGCAGCGCGGCCGGCACGCGCAGCGCATGGACGCAACCATCGGCACTGCGCAACCACAGCCAGCAGTGTTGGCGCGCATCGCTGCGCGAAAAGAAGTAGTGCGACTGGATCCAGACCCACGGCGGCTCCAGCGCGGGCGACCTGTCGGCGAGCGCTGGCAAGGCGCGCGCGATCTCGACGCTTGCATGCATGTTCCTGCCCCTGATTCAGGAAGGCTGCAGGCTGCACCCGCGTCATCTCACGGTTTGAGACGGTTCGCGTTGCGGTCACGCGCCGGCGTAGCGGCCCGCCGCGTCGAGGCGGATGCGCCCGATCGCGGCGAGGGTGTCGAGTATGGTCGGCAATCGCTCGCGCCAGCGGCCGCGCGCACCGAAACACTGCGCGATCGCGTTTTCGTCGAGCGGCATCGCTGCCTGCGCGATGACTTCGGCCACGGCGCGTACCTGGTCGGGCAGTTCACGCGGCCAGCTGCGCTTCTTGACGGCAGGGGCCGCCACAGCCTCGGCGCGCGCATCGATTTCTTCCTGCGCAGGTGTCGAGCGTCCTTGCGGGTTCTGGAACTGCGGGCGCAGCCAGCGCACCAGCCCGCGGCGTTCCTCGGCCACGCGCTCGGCGTTGAGTGCGACGAGGCGTTCGAGGATGGCTTCGTCGAAAGCGCGGGTGGCATTTGCGTTGATCGGCGATGTTGCGGGATCGGCGGTCGCGGCAGCGACTCGAGTCGCGGGGTGTTCGGCGATCGATCCGTGCGCCTCGCCGGCACGTTCGCCCGCATGGGACGCGCCTGCGGATTCGAGCGCGACCGCAACGATGGCAGGGTCGATGGCGTGGGCAGCGGCGAGCAGCGGCGCGAGATCGCTCCAGCCATAAGCATCGAGCACGGCGAGGTCGAGCTCGTCGTGGAGCTGGCGCAGCACCGAGACCAGACCCTGTTCGTGGATGATGCGCTCCTTGGCGCCAAGCGCCTCGCCCCTGCGCAGCTTTTCCAGCACGTTGTACACCCCGGTCAGGGTGAGCGCTGGATGCGCGACCTGCTGGCGCTTGCGATGCGCGTCGATCTGTTCGCCCAGCGCGCGGATGCGCGCGCATTGCGCATCGCTCGCAGCGGGAAACGGGAAAGGATCGAAGCAGCGTGAATTGTTGTAGCGCGGATCGTTGCCAACCCCGAGGCGACCACCTGTGGCGAGTGCCCAGGAAACGTGCACGAGGCTCGACAACACTCCGAGCATCGCGCCATCGGACAACGCGATGGGCACCAACCCTTGATCCGGAACCGAACCGACGTCGAAGCTCAGAAACATGCGATGCCGCGCCGTCATCGGTGTTGCGATGTAGCGATCGAGTTGCTTTGTCGCAGCTCGAAAATCACTCCGTGGCTCCGCGAATATCCACCAACGCTCACGATAAGCGGCGCGCGCATTCACCATCCGCTCGGGTTTCACGCGATCGAGCACCCATTGATAGGTCGCGGGGAACAATCTACGCGCATCAGCTTCCGCATATCCATGGAAGTCGATAACGAATGCGTCCCGGCTTGCCTGCGTTACATCGCGCCCGTTGAGAAACGGTTTGATGACGACCTCGCGTGCGTTTTGGTCACTTGCGCAGAGCGCATCGGCTTGCGCGCGTGAAAGCACGAAGCCGCCGCCGACCAAGGTCATTCCACGCAGTGCGATCTGCCCATTCGCCCGCAGCGGCTGCGCGGAAGCCACATCCGCACCGATGCGCAGGTCGGCGTGGATGCTGCCGTGCCGCGCGCGCACGCTCACTGCCATCTCGCCATCGTCATCCGCGCGTTCGTCGACAACTTCGAGCAGGCGCCCGGGATGCTGGCCGGCCACGCCCACCGTCATCGCAATGCGCACGGCGGCGCCATCGGCGGCATCGACCCAAGGATGATCGGGAATCGCGAACACCAGTGACAGGGCCTTGCCTTCTCCCGCCGGGGGAAGGTGGCGCGCAGCGCCGGATGAGGGTTTGGTGTTGCTGGATATCACGCCCTCACCCCTGCCCCTCTCCCGGTGGGAGAGGGGTACAAGCGAGGCGCCCTCACCCCTGCCGCTCTCCCGGTGGGAGAGGGGTACAAGCGAGGCGCCCTCACCCCTGCCGCTCTCCCGGTGGGAGATGGGATCGAGCGACGCGCCATTAGCGCTGCTTTCTTCCTGCGCAGGGCGGGGTTCGAGCGCGGCTTCCACCACGCGGCGGTTGAAGGTCTGGCGTAGTGAATTGGTGGTGATGAGGCCGAACGCGCGCAGGACGCCGCGCGCGGTGAGCGCGGCGGCGTGGTGCCACCAGTACATCACGAGGTCGGCCGATTCGGGCACTTCGGGCCAGGCGCTGCGCAAGGCTTGCGCATAGCCATCGCCCAGCGCCTGGCGCATGCGCTTGTTGCCGACGAAAGGCGGATTGCCCACCACGAAATCCGCTTGCGGCCATGTCGCCTTGCGCGGGTTGATGTAACGCTCCAGCGGCACGCGCGCGCTCTCGTCGGGGATGGGCGCGCCGGTGATGGGTGAAGGCTTCATGGTCTTGCCGTCCCAGCGTGAATCAGGCACGCCGGCTTCGTTGCTGGCGAATTCGACACGATCCCATGCCAGCACCGCATCGGCGCACTGGATGTTGTGGAAGTCACGCAGCACGGGTTCGGGCGGGCGCGCGTTGCCACGCGTGCGAAAGTGCCATTGCAGGTAGCCGATCCACAGCACCAGTTCGGCGATCGCGGCCGCGCGTGGATTGAGTTCGATGCCCAGCAGTTGGTGCGGGTCGACGGTTTCGCCACCGAACGGATCGGCGCGCGCGCCATCGAGCGCGAGTCCGCCCTGGCGCAGGCGACCGGCCTGCGCGTGTGGATCGAGTTCGTCGAAGGCGTTGAACACTTCGCCTTCCAGCCGCTTCATGTGTTCGAGTGTGACGTAGAGGAAATTACCCGACCCGCAGGCCGGATCGAGCACGCGCACCGCACACAGGTGCTGGTGGAAGCCGACCAGGGTCGTGAGTGCGGCATCGAGCTTGCCCTCGGCCGCGAGCGTGAGCGCGCTGGCTTGGACGATCTTCCAGTCCTCACGCAAGGGTTCGATCACGGTCGGCAACACCAGGCGTTCGACATAGGCGCGCGGCGTGTAGTGCGCGCCCAGTGCGTGGCGTTCCTCGGGATCGAGTGCGCGTTCGAGCAGGGTACCGAAAATCGCTGGTTCCACTTCGCGCCAGTCGGCGCGCGCCGCTTCGATCAGTAGTTCGATTTGCGCGGTGTCGAGCGTGAGCACATCGGGCTGCTTGAACAGCTTGCCGTTGAATCGCAGCAGGTCGGCGCGAATGGCGACCGAGAACGAGCCGGCATCCATCGCGCGCCACAGCTCGCCCAGCATCGGCACGAGCTGGGCGGGTTGCTCGCGCAACTCTTCGAGCAATCGGCGAAACGCGTTGTCGGGGATCAGGCCGACGTCTTCGGCAAACATCGTGAACAGGCAGCGCGTGAGGAAACCCGCAGCCATCTGCGGCGCATGCCCCGCGCGTTCGAACGAGCGCGCGAGCTGGGCCAGGTGCGCGGCGATCTCGCGCGTGACGATGGCCGAGCGTCGCGCGGGATCGAGCCCGAGCGGATCGAGCCAGAGCGCGCGCAGTCGCTCGCGCAGGGCCGCATCGCGCAAGTCGGCCAGGCCGATGCGGTGCGAGCGCGGATCGGGGAATGGAACGTAGGTGGCGCCCGAACGCGAGAACTCGCTGTAGATCTCGATCGAGCGGCCGACATCCACGACCACCACGAACGGCGGTCGGCCCTCGTCGGCGGGCAACGCGCGGGCGTAGTTTTCTGCCTGCGAGCGCGCGCGCAGCATGCCCTGGTCATAGCGCTGGTCGCGCGTCTCGCGCACGTCCTTGGCCTCGAGCACGAAACAGCCGCGCCGATACAAGTCGATGTAACCCCAGGACTGGCTGCCGTCGCCATGACGGAAGCCCACGCGCCGCTCGAACACGTAGGCGTTGGCGCGCTCATCCGCGCCTGCCGGTTCGGGGGATGGCAGGTCGAGCAGGGTCGCCAGTTCGGTGAGAAACAATTGGTAATTGGCGCGTTCGCGGCCATCGGCGCCCTGCCAGCGCGCGATGAATGCGTCGACCTTGTCGTCGATGTCGTGCATGTCCATCCCCTGCATGCCGTGCAGTGTAGGCGACACGCGCAAGGTGGTCACGCGGGCAGCGCAAGCGTCAGCCGATGATTCTGCGCTTCAAGCCGGGCAAGCTCGTCACCACGAAGCCCGCCACCTCCGTAGAGCGGAGCTTGCTCCGCTGCCGTGCGTCGCAAGCCGAGCAAGCTCGGCTCTACAAGAGCGCGCACCACCACCGTCGTGGAGCGGAGCTTGCTCCGCTGCCGTGCGTTTCAAGCCGAGCAAGCTCGGCTCTACAAAAGCACCCCGCACGTAGAGCGGAGCTTGCTCCGCTGCCATGCGTTTCAAGCCAAGCAAGCTCGGCTCTACAAGAGCGCGCACCACCACCGTTGTAGAGCGGAGCTTGCTCCGCTGCCATGCGTTTCAAGCCGAGCAAGCTCGGCTCTAAAAGAGCGCTTCGAGCCGAGCATGTTCGGCCTTGCAAAAGCCCGCCGCGACGGAGAGCATGAGCAAAAGGCGCGGGCCGTCCATCATGGACGGCCCGCGCGGCAACCCGGAGCCGGTCTGGGGTGGGTGGGCTCCGGGAGTGCTCACTGCAAGTCGGCGGCGACCTCGACATTCTCGAACGAGGAGGTCTTGGCCTTGAGCAAGATGTAGTGCCAACCGGTGGCTGGATTGCTCACGCTGATCGTGTCGTTGTTTCCGACCAGAGTTGCTGCATTGTCGTATGTGCTCGTGCTCGGCCAACCGCCGGCCTTCTGATACATGTCGGCATCGCCCGTTCCGCCACTCATCGTCAGCACGAGACGGGTCTTGCCGGCAGGTACGTAGATGAGCAGCCACACGTCCACGTTGGTCGAAGCGGCGGACAGTCCGCTGCGCTTGCAGCCGTCCTCAAGTACGCGAACGTCATCGTCGGTACATTCAGCCACTCCGCCGCCCGGTGGTGTGCCATCGCCATCGAAACCATTGACGAAGATTCGATCCGTTTGCGGTGGTGTACCGCCACAGGTCGAGGTATCGCCATCGTTGGCAACGAAGCAGACCAGCCAGGTACGGAACTCGGTGTTGTAGGCACTGCGGATCGGGCTGAGCCAATTCGCATAGCCCGGCGTGTAGTTGCCCGGCCGGCTCACGTTCACGAACAGATCGGTGATGTCATCTCGATGATGTTCGAACATGAAGCGCACCGCCAGATAACCCCATTGGTAGGTGCGTGCATAGTCGGTGCTGTACTCGGTATCGAACAGCTGCGCCAGCGTGAACTTGTCGGGATTGGCCGCTTCGCTCACCGCGTCGTCATAAACGAGTTCACGGTAGGAATAGGACATGTATTCGGCAAAGCCTTCGATGAACCACACCGCCGAGGCCGGTGCGTCCAGCGGGTAATCACCGAACGAACCGTGCCAGTCGAAGCGACCGTCTAGGTAGTGGATGTACTCGTGGGTGAGGTTCCACACATCGAAAGTCGGACGCAGCCATTCAGCCTCGTAGGCGAGGAAGCGCGGCTGGTTGCCGGCTGCCGCGGGATCGCCTTCGAGATAGATGCCACCGTTGTTGGTGTCGTTGCCGAAGATCGTGCCCGAGTAGGTTTCGTAGTCGGTGCTGGAATGGAAGATCACCATCTCCAGCTTGCTGTTGTTGTCATCGGCGACCGGCACGTTGTTGGACTGGACCGCAGTGTGGAAGAAACCCTCCTCGCCACCGACCCGCGCACACACCCAGTCGAGCTGGGCCGAGGTCAGTGCCTGACTGCGCACACGCAGGGTCGGGCTGCAATCGCGCGCATTGGCGGCGGGCAACACGTAGTCTTCGAGGTCATCGGCGAACGAGCACAGATTGAAATAGCTGCAATGGGCATGGTCGTAATAGTCGATCACGCCACCCATGCGCACATAGATGCCGGCGCCCGATCCGCCCAGCGTGAACTGGTCAAGGATCGACTTCGCCTTGGGATGCACAAGGTCGTGGAAGGCGCTCGGATATCCCCAGGAACCGGTGTTGAGGAAGCGTGCCAGTTCGCCGGCCGCGTTCTGCAGCAGATACTCGCGATCGCTGCCGATATCGGCCGTCTTGTTGTCGTTGATGAAATTGACGAGGGCGTCGAGGATTCCGTTGCCAGGCGCCACCTGCACCGCGGCGCGGAAGTCATCGTTGTAGTGCCCGCGGAACAGCACCGTGAAGACATTGTTGACCGCGCTCTTCATGTACCAGTAGCTGGCCCACGAGGCATCGTAACGGTCGAGAATGCCGCGAACCGCCGTGAGCTGGCTGGCATTTTCGGCCGAGCTGTCGATCAGGGTGACGAATTCGGAAAGCACCTCGCCATGGTTGTCATTGACGTCCTGGAAATGGGAATTGGCCACGAAGGCATTGAGCGCAGGCCGGATTGCATTGGTCAGCGTTGGGCCGTAGTCACCGATTTGCGCCGGGTTGTACCACTGCAGGTAATATCCGGCGCGCAGGTACAGGATGAGCTGCAAGGTGCTGGTGTTGTTGTTCCCCGGATAGCTCGCCGAATTGCTGGCCAGCGCATTGGCGATCGTGACCATCTTGGCCTCGGGGAACACCTGGGCGCCGACACTCGCACTGATCGAGAACAGGCTGTTGATGCAGTCTGTCGTTGCGGCCTTCACCGCAGTCACCAACGCACTGCCGCTGGATGTGGCAAATGTATTCACGTCGCAGCTTCCCAGCAGCCTGGCCGCGGACGCCGGCATGCGATCGTAGTCGACCCGCAGGTGATCGCGCGTGCTCGGCAAGGGACGCTGCTCGGCAGGTGTGAGCGCCTGCTGCTGGACGTGGCCGGGCATCCGATTGCCGGCGCCACCATCGATGGTGGCGCCCTGTGGCGCCGGAAACTGCGCATGCGGATCGGTACTGGCCAAGGCCATGCCGGACATGCACGTGATCGCAAGCACGCCGGCTTGCAACAGCTTCTTGGTGAATAACATTCCGCTCTCCCGCAGATTCATGATGACTGGCCCCGTGCGCCGAAGCGGTCACGACCACGTCGTGACGTCGCCTCAGCGTCGCAGCGAGAATTGCACCACGACTGGCGGGCGTCTTGTGGAGATTCTTTGCACGAATGCAAAAATCTGCACAATGACGTTCGATTCGCGAGCTTGCGGTCTTGCACAACCGCCGGAGGAACCCGCATGAGTCGGCGTCAATCATATTC
The DNA here is from genome assembly GCA_002632325.1 of Lysobacterales bacterium. Lineage (GTDB taxonomy): Bacteria > Pseudomonadota > Gammaproteobacteria > Xanthomonadales > Rhodanobacteraceae > Dokdonella_A. The sequence continues at coordinate 10,365 of NSJK01000012.1, forward strand.
TTCCGCAAGCACGGCAAGCGCGTCACAACGCGATCCGCGCAGCGGATGGCGCGAGCAGTTTCTCGCCGCAATTGCTTCGCCTGCCTTTGTCGAAGCCCTGTTCGACCGCTTGCCCGACATCGTCTATTCGATCAAGGATCTTGGCGGTCGCTATGTGAGCATGAGCGAAGCCGCGGTCGCGCGCTGCGGCCTGCGACGCAAGCAGGACGCGATCGGCAAGACGGCGTTCGATCTGTTTCCGCAACCGATGGCGCAGCGCTACACACGTCAGGATGAGCGTCTGTTCCGCACCGGCAAGCCGATCATCGACAACCTCGACCTGACCGTCTACCGCGACGGCAGTGCGGGCTGGTGCCTGACCACCAAGGAGCCGCTGCATGATCACCAAGGCGCGATCATCGGGCTGGCCTGCATCTCCAAGGATCTGGTCGAGCCCACGCGCGCGCACCTGATCGATGCGGGTTTCGCCGACGCCATCGATCACCTGCTCGAGCATTTCGACGAACCGCTGCGCATGGAGGAACTCGCAAGACGCGCGCGGCTGTCGGCGGCGCAACTGGATCGACGCATGAAGAAGATCTTCCAGCTATCTGCGGGTCAATACCTCATCAAACAGCGCATCGATCACGCCACCCGCTTGCTCGCGCAGGGCGGGATTGCGATCGCCGAAATCGCCCTGCAATGCGGCTTTTCCGACCAGAGCGCGCTGTCGCGCCAGTTCCGTCAGGTCACCGGGATGGCGCCGCGCGAGTACCGCCAGTTGCTGTTTGGCACGCGCAGCTGACCCCGCTTGCGGCAAGCTCGGTCAAGCTGCCATCACCACGCGATCACGCCCCTGCGCCTTGGCTTGGTACATCGCAGCACGCGCTCCCCTGTCGAACGCATCCTCCACCACAACGATCCGGTTACAAGCTCGTCATTGGTAGCACACGAACGGGCGGCAAGCGAATCCGGTGCTCACGCGTCACCGAAATTCACATGCCGTGCGCACCGCGCTCACAAGCGGTCACGTTGCGTACGCTGGCTTTCGTTGCGGATCAGTGCCTGACCAGCAGCGCCGGCCTGAGTCCGGCCCGCGCGCCCGCAACCATCGCGTGTGACCAGTTGCGCGCATCATCAAGCAAGGCATAGATGCACGGCAGGGCGAGCAGGGTCACGATGGTCGAGAACGTCAGGCCGCCTGCGATCGCGCGTGCCATCGGATAGTACGGCGGGCCGTTGTCCCAGGCCTGCGCACCACCCAGAGCAAGCGGCAGCATGCCGAGTATCGCGGTCGCCATCGTCATCAGCACCGGGCGCAGGCGCTCCTGTGCGCCGAGCACCAATGCCTGATTGCGCGCGTGTCCCTCATGACGCAGCTGGTTGATGTGGACGATCATCACGATGCCGTTGTTCACCACCACGCCCATCAGGATCAGGATGCCGATCGCCGCCATGATCGAAAACGTGGTGCCGGTGAGCCAGAACAGCCAGTACACGCCGAAGATAGAGAACACGAAGGTGGTGAGGATCGCGGTCGGAAAGATCATCGATTCGAACATCGCGCACATCACCACATAGACCAGCAGCAGGGCGATCAGGGTGTTGAACAACATCTGCGATCCGGCCTGATCGGAACGATCGAAGCCCTGCCCGAAGCTCCAGCGATATCCGGGCGGAAAGGCCATGCCGGACAGCGCCGCGCTGATCTCGCGCTGTGCATCCGGCATGGTCTTGCCGTCGGCAAGATTGGCAATGATCTTGAGCGAGGTCATGCGATCGATGCGACTGATCGCCGACGGTGTCGCCTTCGAGTCCGCCTGCACCATGGCCATCAGCGGCACCTGGCTGCCGTCGGCGGCGCGCAGTTTGAAATCGGACAGCCCGGCCAGACTGCGCGTATCGCTGCCCTGAAACCGCAACCACACCGGCAATTGGCGGTCATCGACGCGAAAATCGCGCAGCGGCATGCCGCGCAATGCGATCTGGATGAAGTCGGCAACCGTCTGCGCGTCGAAACCGTATTGGCGTGCGCGCACGCGATCGACGCGCGTCTGCATCTCGCGGTCGCCATTGCCCTTTTCGACGCGCACATCGCGCAGGCTCGGCAGATGCGCGAGTGTCTTGATCACGCTGGTGGACAGATCCTGCAGTTGCTCGACCGAGTCGCCGATCAGCGAGATGTCGACGCCGCCGCTGAGATTGCCGCTGTCGTTGCCGTCGAAACCAACCTGCCCGACCGCCAGCCGTGGCAGGCCCGCGCGAATCTCTTCCTTGATCTGCGAAGTCGGCCGGGTGCTGCCGCGCCCGATCAGACCGAGCGCCCATTCGCCCAGTCCGCTGACCGGTTCGGTAAGCAGGATGCGCGTGACGGCCTGGCCCTGCTCGCCATACCAGCTGTAGATCGAGGCGATCTGGAAGCGCTCGCGATTGGCGTCCAGATACTGCTCGATCTTGACGATCTCGGGCTTGAGATCGGCGAGGCGATAGTTGGCGTTGAGCTGATAGAACAGCTGCAGCTTGCGCGCCTGCCCACTGTCGAACAGGTCGGACTTGGTCAGGGCCATCGGCACGAAACTGAGTGCGACCATTCCCATCAGCGCGAGCATGGTCCAACTCCGATGCGCCAAGGTCCAGCCGATCACGCGGCCGTAGCGCTCGCGCAGGCGGCTGACAGCCGACTCGCGACCAAGGAATTTCGGCGGCGCGAGGCGCGCGGCAAACATCGGCACGAGGCTCACCGCCACCAGCCAGGAAGCCAGATGCGCGATCGACATGGTGATCGCGACCTGGGCGAGGAAGATCGAGATGTCGTTGACTTCGCCGAAGATGTTCGGCAGGAACACCACCACGCTCGACAGAGTGCCCGCGGCAATCGCGACGCCGACGACCTGGGTGCCGCGAACGGCGCAGTACCACGGCCGATCCGGATATTTCTCGCGATATTGATAGATGCTTTCGACCACCACCACCGCGTTGTCGACCAACATCCCGACCGCGAGCAACAGCCCCATCATCGACAACACGTTGAGACTGATGCCGAGGAAGTGCATGCAACCCAGCGTGATCACGAAGCAGATCGGAATCGACAGCGACACCATCAGCGTCGATGGCCAATCGCGCAGGAAGAAGAACAACACCAGCACCGACAGCAAGGTGCCTTCGAGGCCGGCGCGCGCCAGTTGCGACAGTGAACCGGTGACGCTGTCAGCCTGATTCTCCATCGCGTAGACGGTCATGCCCTGCAGTTCAGGCGAGGTCTGGATACGCCGCACCTGCGCCATCACCGCGCTGCCGACATCGACCAGATTGGCATTGCGTTCGCGGCGGATGTCGATGCCGATCGCGGCCTTGCCGTCGAGCCGACGCGCGAACTCGACCCGCGCCGGACGCAGGCTCACCGAGGCGATGTCCCCGAGCTTGAGACCTCGTGCATCGATCGGCAGTGCGCGGATGTCGTCGAGACTTTGCCATTGACCCTGCGGTTCGACGCGAAAGCGCTTGCCGTCGGCATCGATCTGGCCAGCCGAGAGCGTGAAGTTGGCATCGCGCAGTCGCTGGTAGAGATCATTGAGTCCGATATTGTGCGCACTCAGGCGATCGGCCGAGAGTTCGATCTGCACCTCGGGCTTGCCGATTCCGGAAATTTCGACGCTGGCCACGCCGGGCACGCGCTCGAGCGGACGCTTGATCTCGCGCTCGATCAGTTCCCAGGCATTGGACAGATCCGCACCCTTGGAGGCGATGCGCAGCTGCAGGACCGGCTGATCGGAGGTGGAGAATTTCTGCACGAAATAGCGCTGCAGATCGGTCGGCAGCTCGGCGCGGATCGCATCGATCTTCTCGCGCGCCTGTACCGCCTTGATCGCAATCGGCTGACCCCACTTGAACTCGAGAAATACCTGCGCCGACTCGGCATCAGACGAGGAATTCATGCGCTTGATGCCCGGTATTGTCGCCAGCGCTTCCTCGACCGGCCGCGTGATCGTGCGTTCGATCTCGGCCGGCGTCGAACCCGGATAGGGAATCTGCACGAACAGGAACGGTGCATCGATCGACGGAAACTGCTCGAGCGGCAACCGGAATGCGGCGATCAGGCCGATCACGACCATCGACACGAACACCATGATCGCGGTGACGGGGCGACGCAGGCTGAGTTCGGCAAGGCTCACGCCGACGCTCCTGCAGCCGAGCCTTCGGTGGTGTCAATCTGCTCCTGCGCCTTCTGCGCCAACACACGCCCGCGCGCCACGTACCAGGCATCGCCGCGACGATCGAGCAAGTCGTACACCACCGGCACCACGATCAGGGTCAACAAGGTCGATACCGCGAGACCGCCGATCACGGTCAGCGCCATCGGCGCGCGCACTTCGGCGCCCTCACCCCAACCCAGCGCGAGGGGCGCGAAGCCGATCAAGGTACACAGCGTCGTCATCACGATCGGGCGCAGGCGCGACTCGGCGGCCTGCGCGAGCGCGTCGCGCTTGGCCACGCCGGCCTCGCGCAACTGGTTGACGCGATCGATCAGCACGATCGCGTTCTTGACCACGATGCCGACCAGCATGATCAGGCCGATGAACACCACCACCGAGATCGCCGAGCCCGACAGCTTGAGCGCAAGCACCGCACCGACCGCGGCGAGCGGGATCGAGAACATGATCACGAAGGGATGCAGCAGCGACTCGAACTGCGAAGCCATCACCAGATAGACAAGGAAGATCGCCAGGCCCAGCGCAAACAGCAGCGAGTGCACCGAGGCGTCGAGTTCCTCGCTCTGCCCGCCGACATGCACGCGCACGCCCGCGGCGAGCGGATGCGCAGCCACGATCGACTCGACCTCGGCGATCGCGCTGCCCAGATCGCCCTCTCGCAAGTTGGCCGAGACGATTGCCACACGTTCCTGACTCACGCGATGGATCTCACTCGGTCCCTGAGTGGCAATGACGTCGGCCACCGCCGACAAGCGGATCGGGGTGTCGCTCGCGCTTTGCGGCGTGTCGTTGAGCGCGATCTCCTTGCTGGCTGCTGTCTCGCCGGTCGCAGGCGTCGTGGACGACTTGGCCGTCACATAGCCGACCACGAGATTGCCGATGTCGGCAACGCCGGCACGATCGGCAACGCGTGCACGCACCAACACATCGATCTTGCGATCGCGGAAATCGTAGCGCGTCGCCACCTCACCCTTGACCTTGCGCACGATGCGATCTGCGATCGCCCGCGTGGTCAGGCCCAAGGCCGCGGCGCGATCCTGATCGAAACGCACCTGGATCTCGGGATGACCACCTTCTACGCTCGACTTCACATCGGCGAAGCGTGGCGAGGCGCGCATCAGTTCGCTCAGGCGCTGGCCGGCCTTGGACAGCGCATCGAGGTCATGGCCGCGAATCTCCACTTCCAGTGGCGCCGAAAAACTGAAGAGCTGCGGCCGCGCGAACTTCACGCTGGCATCGCTGCGCGGCAGATCACCGCGCAGGCGTTCGATCTCGGCCGCCTCGATCGCCTTGCTGCCGCCATCGACGAGTGCGATCGACAATCGCGCGATGTTTTCACCCGACTCGGTCGGATTGGCATCGAGTCGTGTTCCCGATCCGGCGACACCATAGATCGAGGCCACGCCCGGATCCCTGGCGTGTTTGCTTGCCACTTGTGCGACGACCTTGTCGGATTCGGCCAGCGGTGTGCCCGGTGGCAGAGTCACGGTCATGTCGAAACGGCCCTGGGCGAGCTGCGGGATCAGGTCGAGCCCGAGGCCGGGCACGAGCGCCAGAGTCAGTGCGAAAGCAAGCGTCGCCGCACCGAGCACGCGCGCCGGATGCGCAAGCGCGTGCGGAAGAAAGCGATGGTAGGCCGCAGCGGCACGTTCGTAACTGCCGCCAACGACTGCGCCAAGACCGGCCAGCAGCTTGCGCGCGAGCCAACCCAGCAGCCACAGCAACGGCGCGGCAAGCAATGCCAGCAGCATGCGTGCGAGCACTGCACCACAAGCAAGCAGACGCAATGGAAGACTCGCGGCAGCAATGAGCCACAGCGTGGCCGGGCGCCCGCGCCCATCGAGCGGCCAGCGCAGCAGATGACGCAGCGTGCCGAGGTCGCGCTGCAGGCGTTCGCGCCAGCTTTCCGCACTGCTCCCGTGCAGCAGGCGCGCACTGGTGAAGCCGACGCGTGTCACGCCGCTCACCATCAGCCCGATGCCGATCAACAGGCAAACGAGGATGAAGTAGACCAAGGCAATCAACAGTCGCGGCAGCAGCGTGACCGCGAACAGCAGGCGACGCGGCATGCGGCGTGGACTGTCCAGCGGCCAGCGCAACAGGCTCGCGCTGCCAGCGAGCGCCTTCGCCCACAGGGATTGCGATGGCGGCGATTCTTCCTGCCAGGCCAGCGGCGAGCGCGCCTTGAGCGAGGCGAGCATCGGAATCAGGGTCATCGCCACCACCAGCGAAATCAGCATCGCGAACGTGATCGTCAATGCCTGATCGCGGAACAGTTGCCCGGCCACGCCCTGCACGAACACCAGCGGAAAGAACACCGCGACCGTGGTCAGGGTCGAAGCCGTCACGGCCATGCCGACCTCGGCGGTGCCGCGCACCGCCGCCTGCGCGATGCCCAGACCGCGCTCGCGCAGACGCGCGATGTTCTCGAGCACGACGATCGAATCATCGACCACCATGCCGGTGGCGAGCGCAAGGCCGCCCAACGACATCACGTTGAGCGACAGATGCAGCTGATCCATGAAGAAGAAGGTCGCGATCAGCGAGACCGGCAAGGACAGCGAGATGATGAAGGTGCTCCAGCCATCACGCAGGAACAGGAAGATGATTAGGATCGCCAGCACACCACCGATCAAGGCGTCTTTCTTGACGTCGTGCAGGGCCGCCTCGATGAACTGTGACTGGTCCTCGATCGTGGTCAGGCTCGCTCCGGTCGGCAGTCCGCTCTTGAGCTGCTCCATTGCCGCGCCCACTGCCTTGGCCACGTTGACGGTGTTGGCGTCGCCTTCCTTGTAGATCGCCAGCTCGATCGCTTCGCGGCCATCGATGCGCACGACCCCTTCGCGTTCCTTGTGCCCCTGACTGACGGTGGCGATGTCCTTGAGCCGGATCGGTACGTTGCCGTCGAGCTTGATGATGAGGTCGCGCATTTCATCCAGCGTGCGGAACTGGTTGACGGTACGCACGAGAAAGCGCTGACTGCCCTCATCGATGCGTCCGCCCGAAGCATTGACGTTCTCGCTCTTCAGGCGCGTGTTGACGTCGTTGATGTCGATGCCCAGGCGCGCCAGTTTCTGCTGATCGATGAGCACGTCGATCTGATCTTCCAGTCCGCCGCCGACCTTTACCGCGGCGACGCCGGCCACCGGACTGAGCCGCTTCTTGAGATCCTCATCGGCGAAGCGGCGCAACTGCTTGAGCGAAAGCTCGCTGTTGCCCTGCTCCGCAGCCATGCTCAAGCCATAGCGCAGGATCGGATCGGTGGACGGGTTGAAGCGCAACAGGAGCGGCTTCTTGGACTCCAGTGGCAACTGCACGGTGTCGAGCTTGTCACGCACTTCCAGACTCGCCATGTCCATGTCGGTGCCCCACGCGAATTCGAGCACGACATCGGATTGGCCGGTGCGCGAAACCGAATGCACCTTGCGGATGTTCTTGACCACGCCGACCGCTTCCTCGATCGGCTGACTGACGAGGTTCTCGATTTCGGCGGGCGCGGCGCCCTCGTAGTCGGTGCGCACGGTCAGCGTCGGATACGACAGATCGGGCAGCAGATTGACCTTGAGATTGCTCAGGCCGATCAGGCCAAACAGCACCAGAGTGACGGTGAGCATGCCCACCGTCACGCGACGCCGGATGGCGAATTCGGGCAGGTTCACCGACGCAGCTCCGCAAGCTGCGCCGAGCCGGCTGCCGCCAACGCCGCCTTGCCATCGACCAGCACCTGCACCTGCGTGCCATCGCGCACCGCGTTGCGGCCGAGCGTGATGACGCGCTCGCCGTCATGGATGCCGTCGCGCACTTCGACGCGATCATCCTCGGCATAACCGAGCTTCACCACGCGGCGCTTGGCCACGAACCTGGGAGTCGGGTCCTTCGCCGCCGCCGACTTGTCTGCCGGCTTGGGTGCCGTCACTGCAGCGGCGGGCGCCGGCTCGACCACGAACACCGAGGTCTCGCCATCTTCTTCGGTGATCGCATTGCGCGGCACCACGAGCGCATCATGGCGCTGGTCATAAGCCACTTCGATGCGGCCGAACATGCCGGGCTTGAGCGTGCGCGTGGTGTCGCGGAATTCGCAGGTCGCACGGAAGGTGCCGCTGGCCGCATCGACCACCGGCGCAATGCGCGCGATCACGCCGTCGAAGCCGCGCCCACCGAGCGCGTCGACCTGCATGCTCACGCCTTGTCCGGCCTTGAGCGTGTCGAGATCGCGCTCGGGTACGTTCAGTACCGCCTGCAACTGATCCAGATCGACGATGTCGAACAGCGCCTGATTGATCTGCACGAGATTGCCGACCTTGACCGAACGCTTGGCGATCACGCCATCGATCGGGGCAACGATGCGGGTGTAGGAGACATCGAGCTGGGCACCGGCGACGATCGCCTTCTGCGCCTCGAGGTCATAGCGCATGCTGTCGTAGTCCGCCTTGGGCGTGATCTTGAGCGCAAGACCCTTCTCGGCCTTGTCGTAGGAGGCCTGCGCCTTGCGCAGGTTGGCTGTCGCCTGCGCCAGCTTGTTGCTCGCGGCATCGTCATCGAGCTGGGCCAGCAACTGCCCCCGCTTGACGTACATGCCTTCCTCGACGAGAAGTTTGAGCACGATGCCGCTGGCCTTGGCCACGACCTGGGCTTCGCCCACGGCTTCCAGTGAGGCGGTGCCTGAATAGTTCGCCGTGATCGACTGCTGGGACACGGTCGCTGTTTCCACCGGCACCGCGCTGCTTGCATCGGCCGTGCCGGCAGACGGTGTGGAATTCCCGGTGCTGCAGGCCGCGAGACCGAGCGCCAGACCGGCTCCCACCACCCGACGCAGCAGCATCGCATGGCTGAGTGAGCGCCTGAAAAATCCTGATGATTTCATATACATAGCCTTTCCGTAATGCGATGGTGTTGTACATTACTACAACACCAATCCGATGCCATGGGCCGCAAGTCATGCCTGCGCAGAACTGCCCGGATGCCGGGCGTTCTTTCCGAATCTTGTCCACGGGCATGGTTGACTGATTCCTGCTCGATTTCGTGAGCCGGCCGTCACTGTGTCTTGTGGCATGGAAGACGCCTGGATGCTCATCGAACCGTCATGGTTCAAGGCGGGCATGCATCCCTGCGCAGACGACCGAATCGAACGAGCCAACGCATCGCTTCGAGTCCCTGTCACTCAGCTCATCGAACGCCGCGGCGCTCATCACCGCCACGACACGGCCGGCCCGCGCAGTGGCCTGCGGCGGAACTTGCTGGCTATACTTCGCCGATCCACCCTTGTTCCACCTTCATCACGGGAAGACACGATGATGCGAGCGACTGCGCTGTTCCTGTTGTTGGCTTTGTGCTCCATGCCTGCCCTTGCGGCTGACAAGGGTGATCCTGCCGCCGGCAGAAACAAGGCCTACACCTGCGTCGGCTGTCACGGCATCGAAGGTTGGAAGAACCCTTATCCGAACTACCACGTGCCGCGCATCGGCGGACAGAACTACGAGTATCTGGTCAGCGCGCTCACCGAGTACAAGAAGGGCGAACGCTCGCACCCGACCATGCGTGCGCAGGGCGAGAGCATGTCCGACGAGGACATCCGCGACATCGCCGCCTTCCTTTCCAGCATCACGCCCTAAGCGTCAGCCCGATCAGGAACGTATTCATGAAGCGCACTCTTGCAATGCTCGCCGTCTCGACGCTCAGCCTCACCGCAGTACCCGCGTTTGCTGCCGGCGATATCGAAGCCGGCAAGACCAAGGCCATCGTCTGCCAGGCTTGTCATGGCGTGGACGGCAACTCGATCGATCCTCAGTACCCGCGCCTGGCCGGCCAGTACCGCGATTACCTGCAACGTGCACTGCACGAGTATCGCGACGGCGGACGCAGCAACGCGATCATGCTTGGCTTCGCCAAGCCGCTCACCGATCAGGAAATCGAAGACCTTGCGGCCTACTTTGCGGCGCTGCCGGGCAAGCTCAGCACGCTCGACGGCAAGCTCGGCAAGTAGTCCCGCCCCGCTTCCACGCAACCCAGCACGCTGATTGCGTTTCAGCCGCTTGCCTGTCGTGCGTAATACGGCTTGTCGCCGTTCGCATGATCGGTGGCATCGCGCACACCCGTGACTTCCGCAAGCCGCGCCTTGAGCGTGGTTTCGACCCCGTTGCGCAAGGTCTGGTCGGCCATGCCGCAACCATGGCAGCCGCCACCGAAACGCAGCACCACGATGCCTTCGGGCGTGATCGAGTCGAGGCTGATGTGGCCACCATGTGAGGCCAGTTGCGGGTTGATTTCCGACTCGATCACGTAACGCACGCGCTCGCTCAGACTCGCATCGGCAGCCGGCACGACGCCGCGCAGCGCGGGAGCACGAATGGTGAGCTCACCGCCGGTTCCCGAACGAATGAAATCGATCTGCGCACCGTCGAGGAACTGGGCGCTGTCGGCACCCACGTAAAGCGAAAAGCCGGTGCAGGCGATCTCGAATTCCGTGCCGTCGCGCTCGGATGCTTCGCAGAACTCCAATTGGCAGTCGCCGCGCGGTGTGCCTGCATGCACGGCAATCAGGCGTATGCCCAGCCCCGGCGTATCCTGCTGATCGATCAGTTTGCGAAAGTGTTCCTGCGCGGTTTGCGAAAGCGAAATCATCGGTGTCGTCACCATGGCCAAATCAGGACCATTTTAGTCCGCAAATACCGATGCGTCATCCGTGCCTATACTCCACCTTCGACTTCCGGAGCACCGACATGTCCGATTCCTGCGCCCTTGCGGACTTGCGCACACAGCACTGCCAGCCACGCCGCGGCGCCGCCGATGCCTTGCCCACCGACCGCGTGACGCAGTTGCTGGCGCAATTGCCTGGCTGGCAGATCGATCCGCGCACACAAGGCATCCGCAAGACCTTCAGCTTCACCGATTACTTCCACAGCATCGCCTTCGTCAACGCAGTGGCCTCGATCGCGCACCGCGAGGACCACCATCCCGAACTCGAAGTCGGCTACAACCGCGTCGGCGTGCACTACTCCACGCACGATGTCGGGGGGCTGTCGCTCAACGATTTCATCTGCGCGGCCAAGGTCGAGGATCTGCGCGCCGCGTAGGCGCACGCTTCACGTCGCGTCGCAGACTTTTGCGGCGCGCTCGCACATCGCCAGCGCAGCGGCAATGCCTTCAGCGTTGGTGATCGTGGTCAGGCGCGGGTGCGCGACATCGACGCCGTGCTCGAGCTCGTGTTCCCAGGTGACGTGATAGGGCATGTGGATGCCCCAACCGCCCAGTTCGATCACCGGCTCGATGTCCGAGCGCAGGGAATTGCCGACCATCGCGAAGCGAGATGGCGCCACGTCGAATTCGGCCAGCACCTGTGCATAGCGCCGCGTGTCCTTCTCGGAAACGATCTCGATGCGCTGAAACAGGTCGGACAGGCCGCTCTGCTCGATCTTGCGCTCCTGGTGGAACAGGTCGCCCTTGGTGATGAGCACGATGCGATGGCGGGCGGCGACCGCGGCGACCGCAGCGGCGATGCCGGGCAAGAGCTCGACCGGATGCTCAAGCAGACTCTTGGCGAGCGCGATGATGCGATGGATGTCGGCGGCATTGATGCGGCCGTCCGTCAACTCGATCGCGGCTTCCACCATCGACAGCGCCATGCTCTTGGCGCCATAACCGAACAGCGCGAGGTTGCTGCGCTCGGCGGCATTCAGGCGCGCGCGCACGAGCGCATCGCCAACGTCGATGTACTGCCCGACGATGCGCTCGAACTCGGCACCGGCGTGCTGATAGAAACCCTCGCTGTGCCAGAGGGTATCGTCACCATCGAAGCCGATCAGCTCAATCATCCTCGGCCACCCTCGCCAGCGGCTGCCGCTGCAGCGCCGTGACCACCTGCGCCAGTTCGGGTGCGAGCGGCGCATGGAAATGGAAACTGCGGGAGCCCAGTTCGAAAGCAAAGCGCGCTGCATGCAGGAACAACCGACGCAGGCCACGTTCGCGAATCGCCTTGTTGAACCCACGCGCTCCGTACTTTTCGTCACCGGCCAGGGGATGGCCGATGTGCTGGGCATGCACGCGGATCTGATGGGTGCGGCCGGTGTCGAGCGCGACTTCGACAAGGCTCGCTGCACCCAGTCGTTCGAGCTCGATGAAGCGCGAGCGCGAAGGCTTGCCTTCTTCGTCGACACGCACCATGCGCTCACCGCCCTGCAGCACCGACTTGCGCAAGGGCGCATCGACACGCCAGGGCGAGCGTTCCAGCGTACCTGCGAGCAAGGCGAGATAGTGCTTCTCGGTCTGCCCGGCGCGGATTGCAGCCTGCAAGGCAACAAGCGCCGAGCGCTTGCGTGCGAGCACCAGCACGCCGCTGGTGTCGCGGTCGAGTCGATGCACCAGTTCGAGAGTGTCGTGCGGGCGCGCGGCACGCAGCAGTTCGATCACGCCGAAACTCACGCCGCTGCCGCCGTGGCTGGCAACGCCGGCCGGCTTGTCGATGACGAGAAAGTCACGATCCTCGTGAATGATCGCCGCCTCGATCCGTTCCAATTGTGTCGCTGGCGGTGGTCCGGACTCGCCGCGCTCGGCAACCCGCACGGGTGGAATGCGGATTTCGTCTCCAGCGGCTACCCGCTGGTCGGGCTTGGCGCGGCTGCCGTTGATGCGCACCTCGCCGCTGCGGCAAATGCGGTAAATGAGGCTCTTGGGCACGCCCTTGAGGCGCGAGGCAAGGAAATTGTCGAGCCGCTGGCCGTCCCTGTCTTCGGCCACCACCACGCGCTCGACACGCGGCGCCGCCTGCTCCGGTCCGGTCAATGGGCCGCTCTGCTCGATGCGCGCGGGCCTGCTCTGCGGTGATGCCAACCGCTTGCCAGGCCGAGCTCGCGCGGGGGCGTCGCCATTTGCGCCGGCTGGCCGGCCACGTGCGGCGCTGCGCTTGCCTTCCGGGCCCGATGGGGCGCGCCGGGCCTTGCCCGAGGCGCTCGCCTTGGCCGGCGTCGAGGCCCCTGCCTTGCGAGCGCCCTCCGAGTTGCGTCCGGAACTGCGATTTCTCGCCGAAGTCCGTGTCTTCATTGAAAAAAATCCCCTCGGCCTGATATGCTGCGGACGCTGGTTGCGTCGCTTTGGTCCCCATCCGCGGGAGGCCGAAGCAATCAATGACGCATCCTTCCCACACGTCCTTGCGTGTGCCGTGGGTTCGAGCACTCCGTTGGAGCGACACGCGGCACCGCTCGTCAGATCGTAGTGGGTTGGATCGTGAATTGCTCGCCGTCCCCTTGACGGCGCGGGTTCACGGGCGGGCATGACACCAAAACCTTGGTCGACGCGCGGAAGCGTCGGCAGCAACAGGCGCACCTGCCGCCGTCGATCCGCGAAATGCGGAGCCGCGCAGCGCGAGAACCGCGCAGCGCCGACGACAGTCGAGCGCCGCTACAGGAATCAAACGACAATGAAACGCATGTTGATCAACGCAACTCAGCGCGAAGAGTTGCGTGTTGCGATCGTGGACGGACAGAACCTCTACGATCTGGATATCGAAATCCCCTCTCGCGAACAGAAGAAATCCAACATCTACAAGGCGCGCATCACGCGCGTGGAGCAGTCGCTCGAAGCCTGCTTCGTCGACTACGGCGCTGACCGCCACGGGTTCCTGCCGCTCAAGGAAATCTCCCCGCAATACTTCGCCGCGGGGCTGAATCCGAACAAGGTCGGCATCCGCGAACTGCTCAAGGAAGGCCAGGAACTGGTCGTCCAGGTCGAAAAGGAAGAGCGCGGCAACAAGGGTGCAGCGCTGACCACCTTCATCAGCCTGGCCGGCCGTTACATGGTGCTGATGCCCAACAACCCGAAGGCGGGCGGTGTCTCGCGCCGCATCGAGGGTGAGGATCGCGCCAACATCAAGGAAGCGCTCGACCACCTCAACGTCCCCGATGAGATGGGCCTGATCGTGCGCACCGCCGGCCTTGGCCGCGACGCCGAGGAACTGCAGTGGGATCTCGACTACCTGATGCAGCTTTGGAAGGCGATCTCCGAGGCCGCGCAGGCGCGCAGTGCACCGTTCCTGATCTATCAGGAATCCAAGCTCATCATCCGCGCCCTGCGTGACTACCTGCGCAACGACATCGGCGAAATCCTCGTCGACCACGAGGAGCTCTATCAGGACGCACGCGAGTTCATGCAGCAGGTGATGCCCAACAACCTGCGCAAGCTCAAGCACTATCAGGACACCACCCCGCTGTTCTCGCGTTTCCAGATCGAAACCCAGATCGAGAATGCGTTCGAGCGCACCGTGCGCCTGCCGTCGGGCGGCTCGATCGTGATCGATCAGACCGAAGCGCTGACCGCCATCGACATCAACTCGGCCAAGGCGACCAAGGGCAGCGACATCGAGGAAACCGCGTTCAACACCAACTGCGAAGCCGCAGTGGAGATCGCACGCCAGTTGCGCATCCGTGACGCCGGCGGCCTCATCGTCATCGATTTCATCGACATGGACAGCCCGCGCCACCAGCGCGATGTCGAGGAAAAACTCAAGGACGCGCTCAAGCTCGATCGCGCGCGCGTGCAAATCGGCCGCATCTCGCGCTTCGGTTTGCTCGAGATGTCGCGCCAGCGCCTGCGCCCGAGTCTGGGCGAATCGACCCAGATCGTCTGCCCGCGTTGCGAAGGCCATGGCCGCATCCGCAGCGTCGAGTCGCTGTCGCTGTCTGCGCTGCGTCTGGTCGAGGAACACGCGATGAAGGACAGCACCGGTCAGGTGCTGGTGCAGGCGCCGCCGAGCGTCGCCAACTTCCTGCTCAACGAAAAACGCAAGCAGCTCACCGAGATCGAGGCACGTCACGACGTCAACGTCATCGTCGTTGCCGATGACAAGCTCGAAACCCCACATCTGGAAATCCAGCGCCTGCGCGCCGCCGACATTGGCGAGGAAACCAAGCCGAGTTATCAGCGCACCACCCCGGTCGCGGCGACTCCGCTGCCGACCATGCTGCGTCCGAGCGAAGAACCCGAGCAGCCTGCAGTGGCAGGCGTCGTGCGTGCCACGCCGGCGCCGCAACGTCCCGAACTCGCGATTGAACCCGTTGCAGCACCACGCAATGTACCCGCACGCCCGGCGCCGCCCGCACCACAGGCAAAACCCGGGTTCTTTGCGCGCCTGGCACGCCTGTTCGGCGCAGGCGAGTCCGCGCCTGCGCAGCCAGCACCAGGTGCCCGCGCACCTGCGCAAGCTCGCAACCCTGCCCCGCGCGCCGCAACACCCGCGCAGCGCGCAGGCTCGACGCCCGCCAAGGGCCAGCCACAACAGGCTCGTGCTGGCGCGCCGACCCAAGGCAATCGCGAACCGCGCGGCGGCGATGGTCGCGGCAATGCACACGGTCGCAGTCAGCAAGGCGAAAAGCGCGATCGTCAACAGCAGCAACCACGTCGCGAAGAGCGCCAGGCCAATGCTTCGGCGCAAGCACCATCGTCGGCGTCTGGCGCAAATGCACGCAACGGTGGTGCCCCGACACGCCATGAGGCCAAGCAGGCCGCGCCGGCCAACAAACCCGCCGCGGCGCCCGCGATCGTCGAGAGTGCGGTCACAGCTGAAGCACTCGAGAACGGCAAGCCCGCAGCCTTGGCGCAGGCAGCCACGACCGAGACTGAGGCCCATGTCGCCGCCAACGGCGAAACCACGCGTGAGGAATTGCGCACGCGCCGCCGCGGCCGTCGCGGTGGCCGTCGTCGTCGCAAGGAAGGCGCCGCTGCCGCGGGCGGCTCTGAGCATGAATCGCTCGGCCATGACTCGCACGATTTCGATGACGAGGATCGCGCCGAGGATGCGCGCGCCGCTGCGCTCACCGCGCAGGCACCGGGTTCGCACGCCCATGCCGTGCCCAAGCCGGCGCTCAATCCCGACGCAAGCCATCCTGCCACGGCCGAGGCCGCGTCCGTCTCGGCTGCGCCAGCGCCGGTCGTTCATGCGCCTGCACCGATTGCTCCTGCCGTTGCGCCAGCAACACCTGCCCAGCCGGCTCCGCTTGCATCGACTCCGGTCGCAGCCTCACCCATGGCATCGACTCCCGCAACAACGGCACCCACACCGGTGACGCAGGTTGCAGCGAGCGCAGAAGTCACGCGCACGTCTGCTCCGCAGGCTGAACGCGCCGTGCCGAACGCTGTCCCCGTGCGCAGCGAGCCAAGTCAGGCGCCGATGAATCCGACGCCCGCATCAGCCTCCGCGTCCACGCGCAGCGATGCACCCGCGCCGAGGCCGAGCGCGCCTCCTGCTGCACCACCCGCAGCGCAGACACCCGCAGCCACACAGTCGAGTCCGACTCCTGCGCCACACGCCGAGGCGAGCGCGTCGCGCGAAAGCGCCGAGACGCGTGCGCCCGCGAACGAACGCCGTGATCCCCCGCCGGCACCACGACCCACGCCCGCGGCGCCGATGCCGCCTCGCCCCACCTACACCAACCCGATCGCTGCTTCGGTGGCAGCGGCCTTGAGTGGTGCGCCCGCACCGCTGCCGGGCACGCAGACGCTCGAACTGCCGCTCGGGGCACCGCGTCCGGCAAGTCCGAGCCCATCGGCGAGCAATCCGGCTCCGGCACCGGCAAACATCCGTCCGGCAGCAGACGCGTCGAGTCCGGGGCCGACCGCCTTCGCGCGTCCGACCCCGACGCCAACACACGTTCCGGCGCATGACCAGCACGCGGCGCCAGCAGCACCTGCGACCGCTCCGGCCAAGCCTGCCGATGGCGGTGAGAAAGTTTCGCCTGCAGCGGATCGCAGCGAGCCTTGAGGCAGGCAGGCGCGCGGCATGCACGCCGTGCGCTGCGTGGTGCGGGCAAGGTCGGACCTTCTTCGACCTTGCCTCAAGACGGATCGGGTTCCAGACCGTGGCGCCGCGCCAGATTGGCAAGCGCCACCGGATTGTCGATGCCGAGTTTTTCGTAGAGGCGGTACTTGTAGGTCGCCACGGTCTTGGCGCTGAGACTGAGTTTGGCGGCGATTGCCTGCATGGTTTCACCACGCACCAGCATCAGCGCGACATCGAGCTCGCGGCTGGACAGGGCTTCGAACGGCGAACCGTCCTGACCATCGATGCTGTCCAGCGCCAGCGCCGCGGCGATGTCGGGCGCGAGATAGCGCTTGCCTTCGGCCACCTGACGCACCGCGCGCACGAGTTCCTCGGCTGCACAGCCCTTGGTGAGATAACCACTGGCGCCGGCTTCGATCAGGCGCTTGGGGAACGGCGACTCGCTGGCCATGGTGAGCACGATGATGCGGGTCTTGAGCTTGTGCTTGCGCACGCGGTCGGTGAGTTCGATGCCGCTGAGCATCGGCATGTGCACATCGACGATCGCCACATCGGGTTCGCTGGCGCGAATCAGGGCCAGACCCCGCTCGCCGTCAGCGGCCTCGCCAACGATCTCGATATCGGTGTGCTGTGCGAGAATCATGCGAAAGCCGGTGCGCACCAATTCATGGTCATCCACCAGGGCCACACGGATCATGCATCGTCTCCATGGATGTCACGGCACGAACGCACGATAGCGCATGCGCCCGGCTGCGTGCGCATATAATTGCCGGCTGGTCAGCTGCAACAACACCCCGGAAGGGTGGCAGAGTGGTCGATTGCACCGGTCTTGAAAACCGGCGATGGGCAACCATCCGTGGGTTCGAATCCCACCCCTTCCGCCAACGCAGACAGCCACTTGTCCGTGGCTGTTCGCGCACCTGAGCGCGTTGGCAGACCACACAACACCGTGTGGAGCCGAGGCCAAAGCGGACTTGCGTCACGCTCTTGCACTACCACGTCCACTCGCAAGGCGTACCATGCCCCGGCAAACCGGGGGGTTGGCCGCGTGTACGAGGATCTGCTTGCGTTCCAGCAAAGGCCACAGCCGTTTTCGAGGTACACGGCTGCGATCATCTGGACCGATCCGCACATCTCGGCGCAGATGCTGCGTCACCATCTCGACCCGAATACCGACAGTGCCTCGCGCAATGCCGCGAAGATCGCGCAGACGATCGCCTGGCTCGAACGCAGGTTCCGTCTCGCCGGCAAGCAGGTCTGCGACCTGGGCTGCGGTCCCGGCCTCTACGCGGAGCCGATGGCACGACATGGTGCGCGCGTCACCGGCGTGGATTTCTCGGCACGCTCGATCGCCCATGCGCGCGCAAGTGCACAGACTCACGGACTGGCGATCGACTACCAGCAATCGGATTTCCTGCTCGGCAATCTGCCCGGCGAGCAGGATCTGGTCTGCCTGATCTACGGCGAATACTGCACCTTGTCGCCAGTCCAGCGCACGGCGCTGCTCGCGCGCGTCCGCAACACGCTGAGGCCCGGTGGGCAGCTGGTCCTGGATGTGTTCACCCGCGCGCAGTTCGCCACCCTGCATGAAGGCTCCACCTGTGCCCAGCGGCTGATGGATGGTTTCTGGTCGGCCAACGACTACTTCGGCTTCCACAAGTCCTTCGTCTATGCGCAGGAACAGATCCTGCTCGACCGTTATCTGATCCTCGAAGCCGAACGCAAACTCGAAATCTACAATTGGTTGCAATTCTTCGACGCGCCGGCGATCTGTGCCGAACTGGCGGCAGCAGGATTCGAAATCGAATCGCTGCTCGATGCGGTCAGCGGCGAGCCCTGGGATGCGGGACCACACGAACTGGCCGTAGTCGCGCGCCGCCCGGCGCCGCGCCCGAGCGCGCCTCTGGCGGGCATCACCCGCGTGCAGCAGAAGCTGCCGAATCTGGCCACCCCTGCCCCTTCCGCAACCGAGCCCGCCACGCCGCCATCGGGCCAGTCCGCGCTCGCCGCAGTCACCGAACGCTTTCGCCTGCGCCTCGCGGCACACGGGGCCCGGCTTGCGCAAGGCTCGCGTTCGGCCTCATCATCGACCGTCAGGAAGCCAACCGCAGCCGCTGCGCGCATGATCGAATTCGGACACAGCACCCACGTCGGCCTGCGCCGCGAACATAACGAAGACACCTACCACGCCGATACCGACCTCGGACTCTGGTTGGTCGCCGACGGCATGGGCGGGCACGAGCATGGTGAAGTCGCCAGCGCACTCGCGCGCGACACCCTGATCCGCGAGGTGCGCAACGGCACGACGCTGGTGCAGGCGATCCAGCTCGCCGATGAGGAAATCATCCGTCACTCCACGCGCCGTTCCGAGGCGCTGCCGATGGGCACGACGATCGCGGCCTTGCGCCTGACCAGCGACACCAGCTACGAGATCGCCTGGGTCGGCGACAGCCGCATCTACCTGTGGGACAGCGGCGCACTGCGGCAGATCTCGCAGGATCACTCCTACGTGCAGGAACTGATCGATCAGGGCGCCATCACCAGCGAACAGGCGCGCAATCATCCTCACCGCAATGTCGTAACGCAGGCCTTGGGCGTGACCGATCCGCAGTCGCTGCGCGTGGAAAGCGTGCGCGGCGACTTCAAGCCGGGCATGCAGCTCCTGCTGTGCAGCGACGGTCTGACCGAAGAAGTCGACGATTCGGCAATCGCGCAGATCCTTGCCCGCAACGAGCTCAGCGCGCAGGAATGCGTCGAGCATCTCATCCTCGCCGCGCTCGAAGGCGGTGGTTCGGACAATGTCACCGTGCTGCTGGTGCGTCGTACCTGAAGCTCAGTCGCGCTTCCACACGCAGGCGCCTTTCGAGGCCGCATCGATCGCAGCCAGCCGCGCCTCATGCAGCGCAAGTTCGACCGCGCTCGCGCGACGCACAAGCGGCCGCGTCCTGACTTGCAACTGTACGCTCGCGCGGATCGGCGCCGCACTGTCGTCTTCATCGAAACCCAGCGCGCCCTGACCCGAAGTGAGAGCCAGATAGACCTCGACCAGCAAGTTCGCATCGAGCAGGGCGCCATGCAGGCTGCGATGGCTGTTGTCGACATCGAGCCGCTTGCACAAGGCATCGAGGGTGTTGCGCTGGCCGGGAAACTTCTCGCGCGCGAGCGCCAGCGTGTCGATCACGGACAGGCGACCGCCCAGGCGCTGGCCACCCAGACCGGCGCGAGTCAGCTCCGCATCGAGAAAGGCCAGATCGAACCTGGCGTTGTGGGCAATGAGTTCGGCATCGTCGATGAAGGCGAGAAAATCCTGCGCGATCTCGCCGAAGCGCGGCTTGTCGAGCAAGGACTCATCGCTGATTCCGGTCACCGCGCGCGCGCCCTCGTCGATCGCGCGATCGGGATTGAGGTAGGTATGGAATTCGCGGCCGGTGCGCCGCCGCTGCACCAGCTCGATGCAGCCGATTTCGATGACGCGATGTCCTGCCTCGACTTCCAGCCCGGTGGTTTCGGTATCGAGAAACACCTGTCTCATGGCATGTCTTTCCGTGTTTGGGCCGCCTCTGCGGCGGCGCGCGCCAAGCCATCGACGCGCTCGTTTTCGACGTGACCCGCATGGCCCTTGACCCAATGCCAGCGCACCTGATGTTCGCCGAGCGCCGCCTGCAGGCGCTCCCACAATTCGCGATTCTTGACGGGTTGGCGGTCGCTGGTGCGCCAGCCATTGGCCTGCCAGCGCGCCATCCACTCCTCCACGCCGCGCTTGACGTACTGCGAGTCGGTGGTGAGCTCGACGACGCAGGGGCGCCTGAGCGCTTCCAGTCCCGCGATCGCGGCCATCAGTTCCATGCGGTTGTTGGTGGTCATCACCTCGCCGCCGCTGAGTTCACGCTCGCGCGCGCCCGCACGCAACAGCGCGCCCCAACCGCCGGGTCCGGGATTGCCCAGGCAGGCGCCATCGGTGAACAGCTCGACCTGATCCTTGCGCGGACTCATCCGCAACTGCGCCGACTCGGCACCGCGAGCGAAGGCCGCGCGGCAATCCGTGCGCGCTTGCGTTGCGGACGCAGCGGCGTGAGCACGCGTTGCTGCTTGTTCGCGGTGAGCGCCCAGGCTGCGCGCAGCGGCTTGATCACGCCATCGGCGTCGGCGAGCGAGGGCCAGCACGATCCGAACAGGCGCACGTGCCCTACCGCCAATCCTTGCGCGCCGAGGCGACGCCGCAATGCGTCGGCGCCACTCGCCGCCGGCACGCTCAGGCCGGCACGCCCCTGCCAATGCAGCCAAGCCAGCCATGGGCTCCAGGGATTGAAGCCGAACCACTGCAAGGTGCCGCCCGGCGCCAGCACGCGCGACAGTTCGCCGACCTGCATTGCCGCCGCAGGCAAGGCATCGGCAGCATGCTGCACGACGATGAGCTGGAAGGCGTCATCCTCGAACGGCAAGGCCGCGGGCGCGCAGGAGAGATCGCCCTGCAGGCCGCCCGCGGCGACATGCAAGCGGGTCAGACGCAGGTGGCACGCATCCACGCTCCAGTCCCGATGCGCGGCACAGGCCTGCAACAGCAATGCATGACCGGCCGGCCTCGCCGCGGCGAGCATCGGCACCATGGCCAATTCGCTGCGCAGCAAGGCTGCGGGTTCGGGCAAGGCGTACAGGCTGTCGGGAACCGGAATCAAGGCTCGTGACTCGTGGACCATGGGCGAAGTGTAGCGCGGGCCGCGACCGAGCAAGACTCCGCGTGTGCAGGCTTGCAAGCATCCCCCGCAGTCCTCGCCCTCGTGCCCAGCAACATCGAGTTAACCAATCACTGTCCGCGCACACCTATAGTCGGCGGTTCATGACCCTGCTCGCCGTTCCAGCGCTCAGCGACAACTACGTGTGGCTGCTCGCTGACGAGGCCGGCAATGCGGTCGCCGTCGATCCCGGCCAAGCGGCACCGGTGCAGGCTGCGCTGGCGCGTACGGGCTGGCGCCTGCGCGCGATCCTGCTCACCCATCATCATGGCGACCACATCGGTGGCGCCAATGAGCTCGCTGCGGCGACCGGCGCGCGCGTTCACGCCCCGCAGGATCCACGCATCGCCCATGCCGATCTGCGCGTCACTGACGGCCTGCACATCGACATCGACGCCAGCAGCCTCGCCTTCGATGTGATCGCCACGCCCGGCCATACCACCAGCCACGTCGCCTACTTCGGGCACGAGGCCCTGTTCTGCGGCGATACCTTGTTCAGTGTCGGCTGTGGCCGTTTGTTCGAAGGCAGTGCGGCGCAAATGCTTGCCTCGCTCGATCGCCTCGCTGCCCTGCCCGCCTCGACACGCATCTGTTGCGGCCACGAATACACGCTCGCCAACTGCGCCTTCGCCCGCGGCATCGAGCCACACAATGCCGCGCTGGCCGAGCGCGAAGCGCGGGTGCGGGCGCTGCGCGCTCGCGGTGAACCAAGCCTGCCGGTGACGCTCGGCGAGGAACTGGCCTGCAATCCGTTCCTGCGCGTGGATGCACCTGCGATCGTGGCCTCGCTTGGCGGCACTTGTCGCGTCGAACGCTTCGCGCAACTGCGACAGCGCAAGGACGAATTCAGGATGGCGCCGTGACCTGCGTTCGTCCGGGGATTCGCGGCGCGCTCGGCACGAGTGCACTCGCGCTTGCGCTGGCGGCCTGTGCGCCTGCGCCGCATCGCCCGCCGCCACCAACGGAACCGACGCCGGTGCCGACTGCACCGACCGTCCCATTGCCACCCGCCGAGGAACCCGCGCCAGCACCGACAGCCCAGTCGCTTTCGCCATGGCCGCGCCTGCGAGAGCAACTGGCGATGCAAGGCTGTGACTATCGGCCGCAGGTCCAGCACTGGGTGCGCGCCTACACCCGCTCGCCACGCCATTTCCTTGCCAAATGGACGGCAGCCCTGCCCTTGCTCGAATGGGTCACCGACGAAATCGAACGCCGCGGTCTGCCAGCCGAGTTCGCGATGCTGCCCTTCGTCGAAAGCGACTACCGACCGCTGCCCGCACGCGGCAAGGGTTCGGCAGGCATGTGGCAGATCGTGCCGGCCACCGCGAGTGCGAATGGTCTGCGCATCGGCAGCGACTACGACGCGCGTCTCGACCTGATCGACTCCACGCGTGTGTCACTTGACCTGATCACGGACTACTACAAGGAATTCGCTGATTGGCGCCTTGCCGACCTCGCCTTCAATGCCGGCGAATTCCGCATCAAGAAGGTTCTCGGCGAGCGCGATGCGCGCATGCTGTCGGCGGCGGAACTGGGCAAGCTGCCGCTGCGCAAGGTCAGCCACGACCATCTCGATCGCCTGCTTGCGCTGTCCTGCATCCTCGCGGATCCGACTCGCTTCGGTGTGCAGTTGCCCGAGGCGACGGCCGATACGCGTCTGGCAGTGGTCGATCTCGAAGCCGGCATGGATCTTCGCCTCGCCGCGAGGCTTGCAAACCTGCCACTCGATGACTTGCGTCTCTGGAACGCTGCTTATCGCCGGGATCGAATGCCGGAGTCTGCGCCGCATCGCCTCATGCTTCCCGTGAGTCGCATCGAGGCGTTTCGCCTTGCCGCGAGCTCGATTCCGCTGGCGTTCTGGAATGACTGGCACGAAGAGCCCGCCGGGCGCAGCGGTCATCTCGACAGTTGGGCGGCGCAAATCGGAATTCCGCTCGACGCGCTTGCAGCCGCCAATGCCATGGCCGTCGATGCCCGCGTCACCCACACGATGCGATTGCTCTTGCCCGGCGCCGAGCCGAAGCGAAGCCGCACGGCGGATACGCAGCAATTCGGGCACACGGCCGAGCACGTGATTGCCGCCGGCGATACCTTGTGGACGATCGCGCGTCGCCATGGCTTGACCCTGCGCGCGCTGCGTGCCATGAACCCGCAGGCAACCGGCAAATTGCGCATCGGCGGCAGGTTGCGCCTGCAGGCAGACGAAGGCTAGGGCAACGTTGAACAAGTAGCGCAATCGTCACGACCCCTGTCTGCGTGCAGATCGCGGTGCGCTGCCGAAGACAGACTGGCCGTCTTTCAAGGCAGCGCGCCAAAGAGCTGTGCGCAGACAGGCGTCGCCCAACAGCTTGATCTTGTTTGAGACGGGTGGCGCCCGGAAAGCCCCCCAGCCGCGCCGCACGGCTCACCAAGGCAACCAGCCTTGCCTTCGCCGCACAACACGTCTGGCGGACTTTCCGGACGCCATGACAATGGTGCTACTTGTTCAACGTTGCCCTAGTGTGACTGCTCTAGTTCGCGCGGCCAGACTCCACCTGACGCGGCATGCGCCGCAACCAACGGAGAACGCGACCATGGCCAAACCCAAACTCAAGAGCGCCGCGAAGAAGGCAGCTTCCAATGCCGGTGGCGATGCCCGCCAACTCGGCAAGACGGTGATCGACTCGGCCCAGCAGATCTGGCTGGCTGGTCTGGGCGCCTTTGCCAAGGCACAGCAGGAAGGCAGCAAGCTGTTCGAGGCGCTGGTCAAGGAAGGCAGCTCGCTCGAGGCCAGGACCCGCAAGTTCACCCAATCCAAGGTCGACGAGGCGCGCGGCAACGTCGAGAGCACGCTGGGTCAGGTGCGCGAGCGCAGTCAGGAAACCTGGGACAAGCTCGAAAAGGTGTTCGAGGATCGCGTCTCGCGTTCGCTCAAGCGCCTGGGCATTCCCGGCCATGCCGACATCAAGCGTCTGGAAGCCCGCATCGACGAACTCGCACGTGGCGGCAAGAAGCAGTCGGTCGCACGCAAGGCCGCTGCCAAGCGCGGCGCCAAGTAACAACGGCTCATTGCAGTCGCGAAAAGAGCGGGCACGGCCCGCTCTTTTCGTTTGCGCAGCGTGGACCCTGCGAGCGCGCTACCAGTGCACGCCCCGCATCAGCGAGGCAAACGCGATCTGCTCGGTGGTCGGCTCCGGCGTTTCGCCACGCCCCTTCATACCCTTGGATGCCTGCGAGTCGGGGAACAGACGGAACGCGGTGTTCATGACGATTTCGTAGACGCGCGGCGCCAGCGCGTAGAACACCTGCGCGAACGTGCCGAGCCGGGTGGCGATGCGCACCGGCCGTTCGATGATCGCCTCGACCACGATATCGGCGGCCTCCTCGGGCGACAGCGTCGGCACCGATTCGTACATCTTGGTCGGCGCGATCATCGGCGTCTTCACCAAGGGCATGTTGATGGTGGTGAAGTTGACGCCGTTGTCGGAGAACTCGGCCTGGGCGCAGCGCGAGAACGCATCGAGTGCGGCTTTCGAAGCGACATAGGCGGAAAACCGCGGCGAATTGGTGAGCACACCGATCGACGAGATGTTGATGATGTGGCCGCGATGGCGCTCGGTCATCTTCGGCAGGAAGCCCATGATCAGGCGCAGGGCGCCAAAGTAATTGAGCTGCATGGTGCGCTCGAAATCATGGAAACGATCGTAACTGGAGCTGATTGCACGCCGAATCGAGCGGCCGGCATTGTTGACGAGAATGTCGACATGGCCATGGTCGGCGAGCACGCGCGACACCAGTTCATCACAGGACTTGAGCTCGGAGAGATCGGCGACATAGGTGTGGCAAATGCCGCCGGCAGCCTCGATCTCGGTCTTGGTCTGCGCGAGCTCGTCTTCGCCGCGTGCGCAGATCACCAGCTTCGCGCCCGCCGCCGCCACCTTGAGGGCAACCGCCTTGCCGATGCCCGATGAGCCGCCGGTGATGAGCACCACCTTGCCGCGCACCTTGCCGCCGAGCGAGTGATCGACGAACAGATCAGGGTCGAGGTGGCGCTCCCAGTAGTCCCACAGCCGCCAGGCGTAGTCGTCGAGCTTGGGCAACTTGATCTTCGAACCCTTGAGCGCGCGCTCGGTTTCGCGGCAATCAAAGCGCGTCGGATAGTTGATGAACTTCATTACCGCCGCCGGTATGCCCAGATCGCGCAACAACACCGCGACCACGCGACGCACCGGCGGCAGGTTGCCAATTGCGGCGCGCACGCCGCCGGGGATGAAGCCGAACATGCGTGCATCCAGTCGCATCGTCATCTGCGGCGCGTGGCCCGCGCGCGCAAACAGGTTGAGCACTTCGCCGATGCGCCGCGGCGCGGGATCGGTCAGGTGGAACGTGTGGCCATCGAGCGCCGGCTTGTGGGCAATGTGGTCGAGGACCGCGGCCACCCAATCGACCGGCACGATGTTGATGCGTCCGCCTTCGAGACCGATCGTCGGCATCCACGGCGGCAGAGCCTGCCGCATCTTCTTGAGCAGGCGGAAGAAATAGTAGGGTCCGTCGATCTTGTCGGTTTCGCCGCTGCGCGAATCGCCCACCACGATGCCGGGACGGTAGACGCGCCACGGGCGCCGGCATTCCTTGCGCACCAGGCCTTCGGAATCGTGCTTGGTGCGAAAGTACGGGTGATCCAGATCCTCGGCTTCGTCGAACATGTCCTCGCGGAACACGCCCGAATACAGGCCCGCCGCCGCGATCGAACTGACGTGATGGAAGCAGCCCGCGCGCAGCGCCTCGGCGGCTTCGATGGCGTGCCGGGTCCCCTCGACATTGGCGACTGTCTGACTTGCCTCGTCGGCAGACAGATCGTAGATCGCGGCCAGATGGAAGAAATGCTTCACTTTGCCGCCGAGCACGCGCACGGTAGCCGGCGCGAGGCCCAGACGCGGCTTGCTCAGGTCCCCGACGACCGCAACAAGCCGCTTGCCTTCACTGCCGAATGTCTCGGCCATGGCCAGAAACTTCGGCATGGATTGCTTGCGCACGAGGCAGTGGATCGTGCCCTTGCGCTCCAACAGTTTCTCGATGAGTCGCTTGCCAATGAATCCCGTGGCGCCGGTAACGAAATACGTCATCGTCTGTCTCCTCCCAGTGTGCGAGCCCGGCAAGCATAGCCGCGCCGAAGCGTCACTGGCTATGCTCGATTGACGCCGATCGCCCGCGCTGTTGTAAGCTGCGCGTCTCCCTGCTGCTGAGCTACGGAAATCCGCCATGGCTGATCTCAAGGCACGCTTCGAAAAGGCCGCAGAAGCCGTCAAGAAACTCGACGAACGCCCCGACAACGACACCCTGCTCAAGCTCTACGCCCTCTACAAGCAGGGTTCGGAAGGTGATGTCTCGGGCCCCAAACCCGGTTTCTTCGATTTCGTCGGTACGGCCAAGTACGAAGCCTGGGCCAAGCTCAAGGGCACCAAGTCCGAAGATGCGCAGCAGAAGTACGTGGATCTGGTGAAGAAGCTCGGCGGCTGATGCGGTCACCTCGCACCACACCGCGCCCGACCGCCCAGCGCACTCGCGAACGCATCCTCGACGCCAGCCTGGCGATGTTCAATGCGCTGGGCGAACCCAACGTCAGCACCAACCACATCGCTGACGAAACCGGGATCAGTCCCGGCAATCTCTACTACCACTTTCGCAGCAAGGACGACATCGTCGAGCAGTTGTTCGCCGGCTACGAGGCGCGCATCGACGAAGCCCTGCTGCTGCCCGACACGCGCGCGCCCGATCTCGAAGACCTCTGGCTGCAATTGCATCTGTTGTTCGAGGCGATCAGCCAGTACCGCTTCCTGCACCGCGACCTGGTCGACATCCTCACCCGCAACCGCCGCATCCGCAGCCGTTTCAGCCGCATCCTCGATCGTGCCAGCACCAGCGCGCGCACCTTGCTGCAGGCGCTGGCGCAAGCCGGAATCCTGCATGCGAGCGACGAGGACCTGCACTCTCTGGTCGAGAACGCGATCGCGCTGGTGACGTTCTGGATCGGCTTCGATACCGTGCGCAGCGGCCATTACGATGGCAGTCGCAGCGATCCCGGCGTGGGCATCCGCCGCGTGCTCGGCTTGCTCACGCCCTACCTCGACCCAGCCGCGCGCGCGCACTTCGCACGGCTGACGGATGCCTACGGCGCGTGAGCGACCGCGTTCGATCCCGCGCAGAGTGGCTGCGCCATCAGCCCGAACCCATGGGTTTCATGAGTTGGGCAACAAAGGCCGGCAGCACGC
The DNA here is from genome assembly GCA_002632325.1 of Lysobacterales bacterium. GTDB lineage: Bacteria > Pseudomonadota > Gammaproteobacteria > Xanthomonadales > Rhodanobacteraceae > Dokdonella_A. The sequence goes on from NSJK01000012.1 coordinate 38,305, forward strand.
GCCACTGGAAGGCGATCGTGACGACGATGCCGTAGATCGCACCCCACAGGTGCGCGTTGTGATTGACGTAGTCGCTGCGTTGACGATCCATGTAGATCGTGTAGCCCAGATACAGGACCGCATAAAGGATCGCCGGCATGGGCACCACGAAGACGATGATCGTCGCCCATGGCTGCAGCAGGATGTAGGCGAACAACACCGCGCTCACCGCGCCCGAAGCGCCCAGGCTGCGATAACTGCTGCTGGTGCGATGCTGGTACCAGCTCGGGAACGACGACACTGCGAGGCCACCGACGTAGAACAGCGCGAATGCGATCGGCCCGGCCTGCATCGAGTAGAACAATTCGATCAGGCGGCCGAAGAAATACAGCGTGATCATGTTGAACAGCAGGTGCGGCACATCGGCATGGATGATTCCGCAGGTGACCAGACGCCAGTATTCCTTGCCACGCGTGATCGCCGGCGGCCACAGGATCAGCCGCGAAATGAGCGCCGGGTTGGAAAAACCCATGAACGACACGACGCAGGTCACGCCGATGATGAGCAGGGTCACGATGCCGGGTTCAGCCACGATGCAAGGTTCCGAATGGGTGAGTGGTGGAGTGCCGCACGCCAGGTCTGCTCAATGCCGATGCCGGATGCGCTCGACCCATGCGGCATAGGCCTGCATGAATTTTTCGGCATAGGCGCGGGTGCCTTCGTTGAGCAGCTTGCCGTTCCCGTCGAACAGTTTGTCGGCGCCGCCAATGTAGGCTTCGGGTTGCTGCAGGGTAGGCATGTCGAGGAACACCAGTGACTGGCGCAGATGGTGGTTGGCGCCAAATCCCGCAATCGCGCCGATCGAAACGCTCGCCACCGCGGCCGGCTTGCCCTGCCAGACGCTGTGGCCATAGGGTCGCGAGCCCACATCGATCGCATTCTTGAGCACGCCGGGCACCGACCGGTTGTACTCGGGCGTCACGAACAGCACGCCCTGCGCCGCATGCATGCGCTCGCGAAACGCCGTCCACGCGGGCGGTACCGCCGCGCTGCCGTCATCGAGATCCTGGTCGTAGAGCGGCAAGGCGCCGATCTCGACCAATGACAACTGCAACGACGCCGGCGCGACTTCGATGAGCACCTTGGCGAACATGCGATTGAACGAAGCCTTGCGCAGGCTGCCGACGATGACCGCGATGTCGTGACTCATGCTGACCTCTCACGTGGATGTGGAACGGATCGCGCAAAGACCGGCCATGCGCACGAACCGATTCGCCATCATGCACGAGCCCTGCATGAAACGCATTGACTGCTGCTTGCCTGCCGAGTCAGACGCACAAACACGACGGGCGCCCGCAGGCGCCCGTGTGCACACTGTCTTGCTTCGCGACTTACTCGTCGGCGACGACGTTGACCTTGACCGAGGTGGTGACATCGGCGTGCAGGGTGACGTGGACGTCGAACTCGCCGATGTGGCGGATCGGGCCTTCACCCATCACCACTTCGCTCTTGTCGAGCGCGGTGCCGGCGGCGGTGAACGCCTCGGCGATGTCGCGCGGACCGACCGAACCGAACAACTTGCCTTCGGCGCTGGCATTGGCCTTGATCGTGACCGAGGCGTTTTCGAGTTGCGCCTTGCGCCCTTCAGCGCCCGACAGCAATTGGTTGGCACGCGCTTCGTACTCGGCACGGCGCTGTTCGAACTCGGCAATGTTCTCGGCCGTGGCAGCGGTCGCCTTGCCCTGCGGCACGAGGTAGTTGCGACCGTAACCCGGCTTGACCTTGACCTTGTCACCGAGGTTGCCGAGGTTCTTCACTTTTTGCAGCAGAATGAGTTCCATCGTGATGCTCCTGATTCGTTAGCGCCGGAGTGGCCGGCGCAGCAATGGGTGTTGTCCGAACGGGACGGCGCCGTCGGCGCCGGCATGTCCTGAAAGCGGGCCCGCGCCGCGTTGGCGCGGGCAAGCGCCCTCAGTGCGAATCGCTGTAGGGCAACAGCGACAGGTAACGGGCGTGCTCGATCGCGGTGCCGAGCATGCGCTGGTAGCGCGCCTTGGTGCCGGTGATGCGGCTGGGCACGATCTTGCCGGTCTCGCCGATGTACTGACGCAGCAGGTTCAGATCCTTGTAATCGATCTCGGTGGCGCCTTCGGCACTGAAACGGCAGAACTTCTTGCGACGGAAAAACTTGGACATGGTCGTGGCTCCTTATTCGCCAGCGGATTCGGGGGCGGCTTCTTCGCGCGGTGCGCGCTCGCGACGCGGACGATCATCGTCCATGTCGCCGAAACCGAAACCTTCGTCATCGCGGCGGCGGCCGCCCTTGTCGTCCTTGTTCTTCATGATCGGCGACATCTCGGTCACCGGCCCTTCGCGGGTGACGATGAGGTGGCGCAGCACCGCATCGTTGAAGCGGAAGCCCGACTGCAGTTCGCCGAGGGCAGCCTGGCTGCATTCGATGTTGAGCAGCACGTAGTGGGCCTTGGCCAGATGCTGGATCGGATAGGCGAGCTGGCGACGACCCCAGTCCTCGAGACGATGGATCTTGCCGCCGTCGCCCTCGACCAGCGCCTTGTAGCGCTCGATCATGCCGGGCACCTGCTCGCTCTGGTCAGGGTGGACCAGAAACACGACTTCGTAATGACGCATGGATACTCCTTGTGGGTACCGCGCGGAAGGATTTCCGTCACGGCAGCCTCCCGCGCAGCGGTGAGGCAAGGCCTCTGCCGGTCGGCAAAGGGCCGCGGATTCTAATCCAATCAGGGATTTGGAACAAGCACGCGGCCCATCCACTGTTCGTGGTGAGGCCTGCAGGGGACGAGTCATGAACGGCGGGTCAGCAGGGTACTGAAAGGGTCCATCCTGGACTTCTTCAGCTTGTGCAACCCTGCACTGCGCTATCAGGCTGCGGAAAAGGGTTTTTCAGCAGCCTGTCAGTCCTGGCCCTTGTGGCTGTTCGAAGCCTTGGCTCCCGGAATCGGCTCGATGCGGCTGATCGCCTGCACCGGCAGGATCTGCGCCTTGCTGCCATCGAACAGGAATACATAGCCGGCCACCGCACCCAGATAGCGCAGCGCGCTGCCGTCGGCCGCGGCCAGCGACTGGCCATCGGCAAGGAAAACCTGCACCCGTCGTCCCTGCCCCTCGCGTATGCGCTGCACCTGATGATCGGCATAGATCGAGACGAACACCCAGCCATAGCCGAACAGGATCCCCGCATACATGAAGCGCAGATACGCATCACGTCGCCTGGTCTGCCATTGCAGAAAACCACGCCGCAGGCGCTGCCAGAGGTTGGGTGCTTCGATGTCCGGCAGGCGCGCCAGCGCCCGTCGCATGCGGCCGCGCACCCGCACGTTGATGGCGTCGAAAAGCCACACGATCGGCAAGGTCGACAGCACCAGCAGCAGGGCCATCGGTTCCTGCACGCCGGCCGTGAGGAAATCACCGACCTGCAGCAGGCTCAGGATCGGAATGTCGAACTGGGCGTAGTAGCGATAGGAATGAAACAGTCCCGCCATCGCCACCAAAAGATAGACGCCGGTCAGGCCCAGTGCAGGTTCCCGCCGCAGTAGCGCGAGCAGTCCGGGCCAGAGCTCTCGAAGGGTGGAATCGTACGCGCTCCCGCTCCCCGCGCGTGCGCTGGCATCCACTGAAGGCGACGGCAAATCCGTGCTCAAGGCCGGCCGTCCGGCGGGAAATCAGCTCGCCCAATCACGGCATCGTGCGCGTCCGCCACCTCAGCCAGCCGCATCGACCGTGAAACTGCTGCCGCAGCCGCATTCGCCGGTCGCGTTGGGATTGGAAAACACGAAGCTCGCATTGAGGCCGTTGCGCTCGAAATCGATGCGCGTCCCGTCAACCAACGGCAAGGCGGCGCGATCGATCACCAGTCGCAGGCCGTGATCGTCGAACACCACATCATTGGCACCCACCGCATCGGCCAGCGCCACGGTGTAGCCGAAGCCGGAGCAGCCGCTGCGCTTGATGCCGAAACGGATCCCGGCCGCACCGGGCTGACGGGAGACGAAATCCTGCATGCGCGCACGCGCGGCGTCGGTGATCTGGATGGACATGCTGAAGGGCGTGGAATCACGGGCCATGGAAGTTGCGCTGATTGTAGCGCGGGCGCCCGACACAGGCCGAGCCCGGCGCCACCCAGGCACGCTCGCCTGCGCAAGCATCCGTTATCATCGACGGTTCGCGCGCCGGCACGGCCGCGCTTTCCCGGGAGTTTCTGGCAATGGCGGCAAGCGGCACATCACAGGTGGTCGAGGTCAAGCAGGCGCTGTCGGGCGCCCTGACCGCGGGCAGCAAGGTCAGCGTGCGCGGTTGGGTACGCACCCGGCGCGATTCCAAGGCCGGCGTGTCCTTCGTCAATGTCAGCGACGGCTCCTGCTTCGATGCGATCCAGGTGGTCGCGCCAGCGACGCTTGCCAACTATGCCGATGAGATCACGCACCTGTCGGCAGGCTGCGCGGTGATTGCCCATGGCGAACTGGTCGCCTCTCAGGGCAAGGGGCAGGCATTCGAACTGCTCGCCAACGCGATCGAAGTGGTCGGCTGGGTCGATGATCCGGAAACCTATCCGATCCAGCCCAAGCCGCACTCGCCCGAATTCCTGCGCGAAGTCGCCCATCTGCGCCCGCGCACCAACCTGTTCGGCGCGGTCGCGCGTGTGCGCCACACGCTCGCCAACGCGATCCATCGTTACTTCAACGACCACGGCTATTTCTGGGTCAACACGCCGATCGTCACCACTTCCGATGCCGAAGGCGCGGGCCAGATGTTCCGCGTCTCCACGCTCGATCTCATGAACCTGCCGCGCACCGACAAGGGCGCAATCGATTTCCGCAAGGATTTCTTCGGCAAGGAAACCTTCCTCACCGTTTCGGGCCAGCTCAACGTCGAGGCGTATTGCCTTGCGCTGAGCAAGGTCTACACCTTCGGCCCGACCTTTCGCGCCGAGAACTCGCACACCACGCGTCATCTGGCCGAATTCTGGATGATCGAACCGGAGATCGCCTTCGCCGACCTCGCCGAAGACGCGCGGGTAGCCGAGGAACTTCTCAAGTACGTGTTCAAGGCAGTGCTCGACGAGCGCAGCGATGACATGGCGTTCTTTGCCGAACGCGTCGAGAAAACCGCGGTGTCGCGCCTGGAAGCCTTCATCAAGGCGCCGTTCGAGCGCATCGAATACGGCGATGCGATCGATATCCTGAAAAAGTCCGGCAAGAAGTTCGATTACGCGATCGAATGGGGCGCCGACCTGCAGACCGAACACGAGCGCTACCTGACCGAGGAACATGTCGGTCGTCCCGTGGTGGTGACGAACTATCCCGAGAAGATCAAGGCCTTCTACATGCGTCTCAACGACGACGGCCGCACGGTCGCGGCGATGGATGTGCTCGCGCCGGGCATCGGCGAGATCGTCGGCGGATCGCAGCGCGAGGAGCGCCTCGACGTGCTCGACAAGCGCATGGCCCAGTTCGGACTCGATCCCGCGCATTACCAGTGGTACCGCGATTTCCGCCGCTACGGTACGGTGCCGCATGCGGGCTTTGGCCTGGGCTTCGAACGTCTGGTCGTGTATGTCTGCGGATTGGGCAACATCCGCGATGCCATCCCCTATCCGCGCGCGCCCGGCTCGGCGGAGTTCTGAACGCATGCATCCCGACACTCGCGGTGCCGCGCCATGACTGCATCGGCCTGGCACCAGTTCATCTTCATCGGCGGCCTTGGTCTGGTCGCATCGGGCCTGACCACCTATCTCATGGTCAGCGCTCTGGTCGGCGTGACACTGCGCGATCGTCATCCCGATCAGCGCAAGCGTCTGGGCGGCATTCCGTTCACGCCACGCCAGCTCCTGTGGTTTCTTGCCGCGCGCTGGCGCGCACTGCGCGACCCATCGGTGTCTGGACTGGCCGTGCTCGGCACGATCGGGACCTGGTCGATGGTGGTCGGAGCGATCGCCGCCACGATTGCCAAGTGGCTGTCCTTGACCGGAGCCGGCGCGTGAGCGGCGAGTCGATCCAGTGGTGGCTCGCCGTGATCGGCGACACCCTGATCTGGGCGCGCCTGCGCACTCTTGAAGACGGCATTGCCGAAGTCTTCGACAGCGACGGCGGCACGCTGCGCTACGACGACGAAACGGCCGCGCGCATGGCCTTGCTCGATGCGGAGTTTCGCGCCTTCGACGGTCTCGATATCGATGATGCCGAACAGCTCGGTCTTGACCTCGAAGAAGTCGAACCACCGCATGCCGAGGACGACGAAGCCCTGTTGCCGCTGATGGTGCAAAAGTTCTGAGCGCGGCGGCGAGGCGCGCTTCAATCTCCGACCGGTGACGACGATGAATCTGGATCTCGATGGCAAACACGCACTGGTCTGCGGCGGCTCGCAAGGCATCGGCCTCGCGGCGGCGATCGAACTGGCCGAACTAGGCGCCGACGTCACCTTGCTCGCGCGCTCGCGCGATGCGCTCGAGGCAGCACTTGAAAACCTGCCACGGCCACGCGCCGCACAACGACATGCGGCCATCGCCGTCGACATGAACGATGCGCCCTCGCTCGCCGCCAAACTCGCGGCGATCACGCAGGGGCACGCGGTGCAGATCCTCGTCAACAACACTGGCGGGCCGCCCGGCGGCCCCGCCCATGGCGCTGCAGTCGATGAATTCCGCACCGCCTTCGAGCAGCACCTGATTTCCGCGCAGACCATCCTGCAGACCTTGCTGCCCGGCATGCGCGCGAGCGGTTACGGTCGCATCATCAACGTCATATCGACATCGGTGAAAGAACCGATCCGCAACCTCGGCGTCTCCAACACCATTCGCGGCGCGATGGCGAGCTGGGCCAAGACGCTCGCCAGCGAACTCGGCGGTTTCGGCATCACCGTGAACAACGTGCTGCCCGGCTACACGCGCACGCGCAGGCTCGCGCAGATCGTGGCCGAGCGCAGCCGCAGCAGCGGCAAGAGCAGCGCCGAGATCGAAGCGGCGATGCTCGCCAGCGTCCCCGCTGCACGCTTCGCCGAGCCCGCCGAGATCGCTGCGGTGATTGCTTTTCTTGCCTCCCCTGCGGCAGCCTACGTCAATGGCATCAATGTGCCGGTCGATGGCGGACGCATGCAATCGCTGTGAGGGATGCGCGCCACGTGCGCGCTACAATCGCTGCAAGCCGTCGGCCGCCCTTCGCCGCGGACAAACATTCGACCTCGCTGCGGAGCACTGCGCACATGACGATGACGCTGGCCAACCTCATCGACGGTCGCATGCAGTCGCCGCGCGACGGCGCCTACCTCGACGTGTTCGAGCCGGCCACGGGTCAGGTGTTCGCACGCTGCCCCGATTCGGGCGCCGCCGATGTCGAAGCCGCAATCGCCGCTGCGGGTCATGCCGCACCCGGCTGGGCGGCAACGCCTGCGGCCGAACGCGCACGCCTGCTCGAGCGCCTCGCCAATCTCGTCGAGGCCGATCTCGAAGCGTTCGCACAACTGGAATCGCGCGACTCCGGCAAACCGGTGGCGCTCGCGCGCTCACTCGACATTCCGCGTGCGGTCGCCAACCTGCGTTTCTTTGCTGCCGCGATCACGCAATGGGCAAGCGAGGCGCATCCGATGGAGGGTCACGCGCTCAACGTCACCCTGCACCAGCCGTTGGGCGTGGTGGCCTGCATCTCGCCGTGGAATCTGCCGCTCTACCTTCTGACCTGGAAGATCGCGCCCGCGCTCGCCGCCGGCAACGCGGTCGTTGCCAAGCCCTCGGAGATCACGCCCTGCACCGCGGCGCGACTTGCCGCCGCGGCGATCGGCGCCGGATTTCCGCCCGGTGTGCTCAACATCGTGCATGGCCATGGCGCCGGCGTCGGCCAGGCGCTGGTCGAGCACGCCCGCGTCAAGGCGATTTCGTTCACCGGCAGCACGCGCACAGGCGCACGCATTGCCGCCGCCGCAGCGCCGCACTTCAAGAAGCTGTCACTGGAAATGGGCGGCAAGAATCCGGCGATCGTCTTCGACGATGCCGAGCTGTCCGATGTCGATCTCGACACCATCGTGCGCTCGGGTTTCGCCAATCAGGGCGAGATCTGCCTGTGTGGCTCACGGCTGTTGGTGCAGGCATCGATCTACGATTCGTTCAAGGCGCGCTACCTCGAACGCGTGCGGCGCCTGCGCGTCGGCGACCCGCAGACGGCTTCCAGTGATCTGGGCGCCCTCGTCTCCGCAGCGCATTTCGACAAGGTCATGGGCTGCATCGAACGCGCGCGCGGCGAAGGTGCTCGCGTGCTGTGTGGCGGCGATGCGGTCCATCCGGATGGTCGCTGCGCACGGGGCTGGTTCGTCGCCCCGACGGTGATCGAAGGACTGTCCAATTGCACGCTGACCAATCAGGAGGAAATCTTCGGCCCGCTGGTGGCCCTGATTCCTTTCAGCGACGAAGCCGAAGCCATCGCGCTCGCCAATGCCAGCAGCTACGGACTCGCCGCTTCGGTGTGGACACGCGACCTCAAGCGCGCGCATCGCCTCGGTGCCGCGCTCGAGTTCGGCATCGTCTGGATCAATTGCTGGCTGCTGCGCGATCTGCGCACACCCTTCGGTGGTATCAAGCACTCGGGTGTCGGCCGCGAAGGCGGCACTGACGCGTTGCGCTTCTTCACCGAACCCAAGAATCTCTGTTTCGACCTGAGCTGAGCCCATGCCCCAACAACTGCGCGACCTGCTCGAACGTAACCGTCTGTGGTCGCAGGCGCTGTGCGCCGACGATCCCGATTTCTTCAAGCGCCTGTCGCAACAGCAGGCGCCCAAGTACCTGTGGATCGGCTGTTCGGATTCGCGCGTGCCTGCCAACCAGATCATCGACATGGCACCGGGCGAGGTGTTCGTCCACCGCAACGTCGCCAACGTGGTCGTGCACACCGATCTCAATGCCCTGTCGACCGTTCAGTTCGCGGTCGATGTGCTCAAGGTGGAGCACATCATCGTGGTCGGCCACTACGGCTGTGGTGGCGTGCGCGCTGTGCTCGAGGAGCGACGCTTCGGCCTCGTCGACAACTGGTTGCGGCATGTCGAGGACGTCAAGCACAAGCACATCGATGCTCTCGACACCCTCGCCAGCTTCGACGCCCGTCATGACCGCCTATGCGAACTCAACGTGATCGAACAGGTCGTCAACGTCTGCCAGACCACGGTCGTGCGCGATGCCTGGGATCGTGGCCAGAACCTCATCGTGCACGGCTGGATCTACAGCCTCGGCGACGGCCGCGTGCGCGACCTCGACATGCACGTGCCCGGCATCGAAGCGCTGCCGCAAGCGCGTGCACGCGCTTACGCACGCTCGGCCGCCGGCCCGGTGTGAGCCATGCAGGACACGAGACCGCAGCGCACTTCCGCCTGACCAAGCCGCAAGGGTAGGATCGCCTCCACAGCATTCAGCGGGCGCGCGGCGACCGATGCCGCGACGCGCCGCAGAGGAGGCCCTATGCGCGGATCGATTGAAGTGCAAAGCCATGCCAGTCCACTGGGCTGGCTCACGCGTGACCTGCTGCTCGGCATCGGCTTGTGCCTGAGCGGAATCGCCTGCGCACAACCGCAGGTGGCAACCCCCAAGGTCACCGCGCGGCAATGGCAGCAGATGCAGCAGCAGGCCTTTGCCAAGTCCGAACAGATCCTCACGCGGGCGCAGAAGCAGAGCAGCCTGCTCGCGCAGTACCGAATCCTGTCCGACGCCTACAACGCCGACCCCAGCTCGGCGTTTCGCATCATTTTCAGCCAGTACCTGTCCTGGTATGAGACCTATGTCGGCAATTACCCGGCGGCGCGGCGGCTGTATTCGATCCGGCAGTTGGCCGAGCCAAACGACGCCCCCTCGCCGCTCAGCGATGCGGGTTTGCGCCAGCGCGATGCAGTCGAGGCAATCGCCACGCTCGCGCATGACCGTCAGGCCGTGTTCTTCAACGAAGCCCACAACATTCCGCTCACGCGCACCTTGACGCTGGCCCTGCTCGAACGCCTGCGCAAGGATGGCTTCACGCATTTCGCTGCCGAGACGCTCTACGACACCGACCATGACCTTGCCAAGCGCGGCTATCCGATCGGCGAAAGCGGCTTCTATGTCGAAGAGCCGATCTATGCAGAAATGATCCGCACCGCGCTCAAGCTGGGTTTCACCGTGGTCGCCTACGACGCCAGCGACGATGCGCAGGGCGATGCCCGTGAACGTATTCAGGCCCGAACGCTGGTCGACCGCGTGTTCAAGAAGAATCCGAAGGCGCGCCTGATCGTCAATGCCGGCTATGCCCATATCCAGGAGGACGGCAAGTATCTCGATGGCAAGGCGATGGCCTATTATTTCCGCAAGAACAGTGGGATCAATCCGCTCACCATCGAGCAAACGATGCTGACCGAGCACGACATCGCCGCCCACGATCATCCCTATTTCCGCGCGCTGTACGAGCGGCCGGGTTTCGCGCAGAAGCCTGTCGTCTACATCGGCACGGATGGCAAGCCCTGGTCACTCAAGCCCGATTGGTACGACGTCAGCGTGTTTTTTCCGCCCGAACAATTGCAACGTGGCCGCCCGACCTGGCTCGATCTCGGCGGCCAGCGCAGGCCGTGGCCGGTCGGACCGGCCATGTGCGCCGGCCAATTCCCCTGTCTGATCGAAGCCCGTTATGCCGAGGAAGGCGAGGATGCGATCCCGGCCGACCGCATCCTGCTTGACGCCGGAACCCGCCCAACCGACAAGCCGAGTGAATTCAACCTGCTCTTTCTGCGCCCAGGCCGCTACCGCATCGAGGCGCGTGACAGCGAGAAATCCCTGCAAAGCAATACGATCACGGTTTCCGCAACGCCCTGAGGTCAACGCGTGTCATCGATCCATGCCGTCAACGCACCAACGCCCGTGGGCTCCTATCCGCATGCACGACGAGTCGATGGTCTACTGTTTCTGTCGGGCGTCGGCCCGCGCCAACCCGGCAGCAACCGCATACCCGGCAACGTGCATGACGCCGACGGGCGCCTGCTGAGCCACGATTTCGAAGCACAGTGCCGTCAGGTGTTCACCAATGTCCGCGTGATCCTTGTCGCCAGTGGTGCCCGCTGGGAAGATCTCGTCGACATCACCGTTTTCCTCACCGACATGGCTCGCGATTTCGCCACATTCAATCGCATCTATGCCGAGCATTTCCCCGATGCGGCAGCCGCGCCTTGCCGCACCACGCTGGGCGTCAGCGCCTTGCCGACACCGATCGCGATCGAGCTGAAGTGCATCGCGCGTGCGCCTGCGCAGGACCTCGCCTGAGGCGAGTGTTCAGGCCCTGCACTCGACTGAACTGCCGCCACCGGAATCACTCCCGATGCTGCCCGCCCCCTTCAACCTGCAAGCCTGGATCGAAAGCCACCGTCACCTGCTCAAGCCGCCAGTCGGCAACAAGTGCATGGTCGACGGCGATTTCATCGTGATGATCGTCGGCGGTCCCAATCTGCGCAGCGATTACCACTTCGATGAAGGTCCCGAGTTCTTCCATCAGCTCGAAGGCGAGATGGTGCTGCGCATTCAGGAAGAGGGTCGGGTGCGCGATATCCCGATCCGTGCCGGTGAAGTCTTCTACCTGCCGCCGCGCGTGCCGCATTCGCCACAGCGCATGCCCGGCTCGATCGGCCTGGTCATCGAGCGCAAGCGCCTGTCGCATGAACTCGATGGCCTGATGTGGTTCTGCGAGCGCTGCAATACGCGGCTCTACGAGGAATTCTTCCAGCTGGTCAACATTGAAAAGGACTTTCCTGCGGTGTTCGAGAAATATTATCGTTCGCGCGAAGCGCGCACCTGCCGCAGCTGCCAGCACCTCAATCCCGCCCCCGACAAGTACCGTTTGGACACGCCCTGAGCGTACGCCCGAGCCGGAACGTTCCGTCGCGCTCGCATCGGGAAATTTTCCCTGCCTTCCCACGGCAAGTTGGCCACGAGTGTGCTAGTTTGCGCGGCGGTGTTGACGTCGTGTCGGCCGGACAGTTCCCGGCAGGCAGCCCGCGACCAGGGGGATCGCGACCGGCAAAGACGCCACGCAAGTTCTTGCACATTATTCGCCGGGGAAAACCAATGACATCCAAGACTGGCCTCCAGGCCCGCCGCACGCTGCGTGCGCGCGGGCTGTTCCAACTTTTCGGCAACCGCAGCTTGATCGCGATCCTGCTCGCAGCCTTCACCACCCTCGCATCGGCGATCCAGCCGGTGACGCCGCCACAGCGTGGCGCCGAGGTCAAACTGCAGCGCGCGATCATTGCCAAGGGACTCGCTGTCGAGCCAGCGCTCGAAGCCACCACCAGCCTCGCCGCGGTCGCCTCACAGCGCCCTGCAGTGGCCGCCTTCCTTGCCCGCCAAGGCGGCAACTGGGAAATGCGCTGGGACAGTCGCAGCGATCGCCCGAATCTGATCCAGGGCAGCGGCGCGCCGCTGATCCCGGGCAGCGGCAATACGCTCACGCTGGCTCAACTCGGCCTGACGACAGCCGATGAAGTTGATCTCGCCACAGTCGAGACACGCTTGACCGGCTTCATCGCAACCAACAGCGACTTGCTCGGCAGCAAGGGGCTGGAGTTCCGCCCCGATCCGGGCAGCAGCACCGCCTACGGCAAGGACAACTCGCACTGGTTCGTCGAGTTCGAGCAGTTCCACAATGGTGTGCGCGTGGAAGGCGCCAACCTGTTCTTCCGCATCGCTGCGGGCAACATCATCCAGTTCGGCAGCTATCGTGTCGCCCCTGTGCGCGAGGACACCCATCCGGTGTCGACGCCGCAAGCTGCCCTTGCGCTGGCCCTCGGCGAGCTGGCTTTCCCTGCAGACACGCAGGTGCAGGAACTCATCAATGACGGCGAGCTGCTGCTGCTGCCGCTGAGCCCTGCAGGTGACGATGCAGGCGAGTCCTTCGCCGGTGTCGCGGGCAGTGGCTACGCGCATGAGCTGGTGTGGCGTTTCGTGTTCCGCGTCAATGACGACCAGACCACCTATCAAGTGCTCGTCGACGCCCACAGCAATCGCGTCATCGACGTGCGCGATCTCAACGTCTACGCCAACGCAACCGTCACCGCGGGCATCTATCCGACCACCAACACCGATCCGGAAACCGTGGTGCCGATGCCGTTCACGGCAGTCACCAACGGCGGCGCCAAGGTCACCGATGCCCTGGGCATCTACGACTATTCAGGCGGCACCGCGACCGTCACGCTCAATGGCAAGTACTTCCAAATGAGCGACAACTGCGGTTCGATCTCGCTGAGCAATTCGACCGACGGCAACCTCAATTTCGGCAGCAGCGGCGGTACCGACTGCACCACACCCGGCGTCGGCGGCGCCGGCAACACGCATGCCTCGCGCAGCGGCTTCTATCACCTGACCAACATCAATCGCAAGGCATCGACCTTCCTGCCGGGCAACCCATGGATCGCCAGCAAGGTGACTGCGAACATGAACATCAATGACCAGTGCAATGCGTACTGGGATGGCAGCAGCCTGAATTTCTTCAAGTCCGGTGGTGGCTGCTCCAATACAGGCGAAATCTCCGCGGTGTTCCTGCACGAGTGGGGTCACGGCATGGATACCAACAGCGGTGGTTCGGCCAGTGAATATGGCAGCGGTGAAGCGGTCGGCGACACCTTCGCCTTCCTCGAAACCAAGGACGCCTGCATCGGCAAGAACTTCATTCCGGGCCAGCCCTGCCACAACTGCACGACCTGTACAGGCGTGCGCGACGTGCGCGACTTCGGCCTGAACGGCACCAGGCCGATCGCCAAGCCGTCGAACATCATCGTGGCCGGCGGCATCAAGTGCGACGACTACATCGGCCAGCAGTCGTGTCCGTACATCAATTCGCAAGGCGTCGCCTACCGTGGCCCAATGGGCTACGAAGGCCACTGCGAATCCCTCATTGCCAGTTCCGCGAACTGGGATCTGGCTCAGGCTCTGCTCAGCAAGTACGGCTCGACCCAGGGTTGGCAGGAGATGGATCGCATCTGGTACGGCTCACTGACGCCGAGCAAGAGCGCCTACCGGGTCGCCAGCGGTGGTCAGTGCAACCCATCGGCGGCCGTCGATGGCTGCGGCTCGAACAACTGGTACACGGTGTTTCTCGCTGCCGATGACGACAATGGCAATCTCAGCGACGGCACGCCCAATGCCTGCCGCATCTGGGATGCGTTCAACGCGCACGGCATCGCCTGCGGCGCGCGCCCGGTATGCAGCGCCGATACGCCCGATTTCACGCTCGCGGTCACGCCGGCAAGTCAGGGCGTGTGCGCCAGTCCGAGCGCCAGCACGACCTATACCGTCAATGTCGGTCAGCAGATGGGCTTCAGCAATTCCGTCACGCTGGCTGCCGGCGCCCTGCCCAGCGGCATCAGCGCATCGTTCAGCCCGGCCACGGTCACGCCCGGCGGCACCTCGACGATGACCGTCAATGTCAATGGCGCTGCGGCGGGCACTGCCACGCTCAACGTCAACGGCGCCGCAAGCGGCAGCCCCGGTCATTCCGCGAGCGCGCAGCTCGTCGTGACCACAGGGGCTGCCAGCGCGCCCAATCTCGGTGCGCCGGCCAATGGCAGCAGCGGTATCTCGACCACGCCGACGCTGAGCTGGTCGGCAGCGCCCGGCGCCGCCAGCTACACGGTCGAAATTGCCAGCGATGCGACGTTCTCGACGATCGTGCAGACGGCGAGCGGCCTCACCGCGACCAGCTACACCGCCACCGCACTGTCGCCGGTGACGACCTATTACTGGCGTGTCAAGGCAATCAACAGCTGCGGCGAGAGCGTGTCGACGAGCTTCGGCTTCACCACCGCGAACCTGATCTGCAGCACGGTCAACACCGCGATTCCCGATGGCAATGCCACCGGCATCAGCAACTCGATCACGATCGCCGATACCTCGAACCTGACCAGCCTCAAGGTCTCGATCAAGGGCACGCATACCTGGGTGGGCGACCTCAAGTTCCAGCTCACGCGCGGTGCGAACAGCGTGGTGATGGTCGATCGCCCGGGTGTTCCGGCGTCGACTTTCGGCTGCAATGGCGACAACTTCGACATCGTGCTCGATGATGCCGCGAGCACTCTGGTCGAGAACCAGTGCAATGCAACGTCACCGGCGCTGGCGGGCGCGGTCAAGCCCAACAACCCGATCAACACCACGTTTGCGGGCGCGCCGTTCAACGGCACCTGGACGCTGACGGCAAGCGACAATGCCGGCGGCGATACCGGCAGTCTCGGCGAGTGGTGCCTGATTCCGACCACCGCGACGGCGGCCACCTACACGGTGGGCGGCAATGTCAGCGGCCTCACCGGTTCGGGCCTCGTGCTCTCGCTCAATGCGGGCGCGCAGACCTTGCCAGTCGCCGCGGATGGCGCGTTCACGTTCCCGACGGGTCTTGCCACCGGCGCAAGCTACGCGGTCACGGTCGGCACCCAGCCCAGCGGCCAGACCTGCACGGTCACCAATGGCAGCGGCACGATCGCCAGCGCGAACGTCACCAACGTCAGCGTGACCTGTGCAGGCGCACCGACCTACACGGTCGGCGGCAGCGTGGCAGGTCTGAGCGGAACGGGTCTGGCGCTCAAGCTCAATGGCGGCGCGGATCTGCCGATCAGTGCCAACGGCAGCTATGTGTTCCCGGACAATCTGCTCAATGGTGCGGCCTATGCCGTCACGGTCGGCACCCAGCCGAGTGGGCAGACCTGCTCGGTCACCAATGGCAGCGGCACGATCGCCAGCGCGAACGTCACCAACGTCAGCGTGACCTGTGCAGGCGCACCGACCTACACGGTCGGCGGCAGCGTGGCAGGCCTGAGCGGAACGGGTCTGGCGCTCAAGCTCAATGGCGGCGCGGATCTGCCGATCAGTGCCAACGGCAGCTATGTGTTCCCGGACAATCTGCTCAATGGTGCGGCCTATGCCGTCACGGTCGGCACCCAGCCGAGTGGGCAGACCTGCACGGTTGCCAATGGCAGCGGCACGATCGCGGGCGCGAACGTCACCAACGCGGACATCACCTGTACCGCGGTGGCGACCTACACGATCGGCGGCAATGTCAGCGGTCTCAGCGCTGCGGGCCTCAAGCTCTCGCTCAATTCCGGCGCGCAATTGCTCGATGTGCCGGCCAATGCGACGAGCTACGTGTTTGCCAATCCGCTCGGCAACGGTGCGGCCTACAACGTCGGCATCGTCACCCAGCCGACCGGCCTCACCTGCTCGGTCAGCAATGCCAGTGGCACGGTTGCGGGTGCGAACGTCAGCAACATCGACATCACCTGCGTACCCGTCGTCGTCACCTACACGGTGGGCGGCTCGATCGTCGGTCTGAGCGCCAATGGCCTCGTGCTCTCGCTCAATGCGGGCGCGCAGACGATTGCGATCACCTCGGGCGTGACGGCCTTCACCTTCCCGAACGGGCTGGCCAATGGCTCGGCCTATGCGGTGACGGTGCAGACCCAGCCGAGCGGCCTGTCCTGCTTCGTGCAGAACGGCAGCGGCACGATCGCGGGTGCCAACGTCACGAGCGTGGTGGTCGATTGCGCCGACCGCATCTTCGCGGACGGTTTCGAGACGCCCTGACAACGCGACAAGCTGGAACCTTCAAAGCCGCAGGCCTCGTGTCTGCGGCTTTTTTCTTGCACGACACAGCCATGGGCAAGCAAGGCACGATCCCGATGCCTCGCACACCCGGCCGAAGGACACGTCCAACGATGCTCAAGGTTGGGCGGGTGACGCCTTGCCCACTGCCGGCAGCCTGCGCTCCGTCATGTGATGAAGGTAGGCCAGCAAGGCATCGAGATCGCCTTCGGACATCACCTCGGCCGCAAACCCCGGCATGCGCGCCTGCGGCCAGCGCCGCAATGACTGCGGATCGCGCAGATACAGACGCAAGTAGGCATCACCAAGATATTCGGTTGGTCCATGCGGAATGTTGAGATCGGGACCCATCCGCGCATCGCCGCCGCCGTTGAGCGTGTGGCAGGCCAGGCAATTGGCCTGGAACACGGCAAACCCGCGTCGCACCGGGTCGTCCACGGGCAAGGTTGCAGCCGGCGCGAGCATCGGAAAGCGTTCGGCAACGGGCGCCTGCCTGCGGATCGCCGCCAGCTGATAGGGCCATCGTTCGGGGCCAATTCCAGCCAGCTGCGGCTGCGTCCACACCACGTAGAACGGTCCCGCCGTGACCACCTTCCCCGGCAAGGCAGGCCAGGGATGAGCGGGATCTTCAATCGCGAGCCATGCCGAGCTGCCGTGGCGATTGTCGATCAGGCTCATTGGCATGTGCGCGCTGAACCCGTCGCTGGCGATGAACAGCAGGTGGTCATCGGAGCGGACGCCTTCGAGCAATGCATGCATCGGCACCGCGCGATAACGCATGGTGCGCTTGTAGGCGACATCGGCGGGAATCTCGATCTCGCGCACGTCGGTACGTGCGAGCAACTGCGCCGAATCGTAACTGCGGGTGGTGGCGCCCAGCTCGATCGTGAGTTGCGCCGCCCACGCAGGAGCGGTGCAAAAGGCCAGGCAGATCAGAAACCAGCGCATCGAATTCTCCCATCCGCGGACTCCTGCGGATTCCAGGCACAGCAAGATACACGCTGTGCGCTTGCAAACCGCTGCCGCTGGCACAATGTCGCGTTCGCCGATCTGGAGCCCGCCGATGACCCATGCCGCATCCTCGCCAAACATCTTCGATGCCACCGAAGCCAACTTCCAGAGCGAGGTGCTCGATGCCTCATTCAAATACCCGGTTGTCGTCGACCTGTGGGCTACCTGGTGCGGTCCCTGCAAGACGCTTGGCCCGCTGCTCGAAAAGGTCATCGACAGTTTCAACGGCACGGTGAAACTGGCCAAGATCGATGTCGACAAGGAACAGGCATTGGCTGCTGCATTCGGCGTGCGCAGCATTCCGACCGTGGTGCTGATCCGCGATGGCCAGCCGGTGGACGGCTTTGGCGGCGCGCAGCCCGAAGGCGCGATCCGCGAGTTCCTCGCTCGCCATGTCCAGCCCGCCGCAGCGCCTGCCGAGGCCGAAACCGTGCCCGCGCCGGTGGTCGAGGAGACACCCGAGCAGGCGATCGCGCGCATCCAGCAGGACATCGCCGCCGCGCCGGACAAGGCCGAACTCAAGCTCGACCTGGCGGTGGCGCAGATGCAGGCGGGCAATGCCGATGCCGCCGGCGCGGAACTGGACGCCCTGCCCGCCAATCTCGCCAGCGACGATCGCGCGCGCCGCCTGCGCGGCCAGCTCGAGTTTGCGCGTGCGCTCAAGGGCGCGCCTGCGGCCAGCGAACTGCGTGCGCGCATCGCGCGCGATGGCAAGGACTTCGCCGCGCGCGACCTGCTCGGCGTGCGCCTGCTGATCGACGGCGATGCCGCAGCCGGCCTCGACGAGTTCCTCGCGATCCTCAAGGCGGACCGGCATTGGAACGAAGGTCAGGCGCGCAAGCGCCTGGTCGCAGCATTCAACGTGCTCGACGACGAGGAACTGGTCGGCAACTATCGGCGGCGGATGTCCTCTTTGTTGTTCTGAAAATTCACATGCCGATGCCGACGATTGGCGACCGCCGCGTGTCGGGTCTGCGATCAATGGCTGAAAACACCGCCTAACTGCGTCAATATCGCAACCGACCCCGACGCCAACAGCAAATGCCGTGAGCACAACTGCGGAAACTTCTCCCGATGGTTCCCCGCCTTCCGCGGGCAAGAACGATGGTTTTCGGTACATCGTCTGCTGGCCCGAGACAAGCGACGACGACGCCGATGCGATCAAGTCCTTCTGGCGCGCCGAAGGGGCGCTCAACGACGAGGCGGCAATGGAGCGGCGCGTCAAACAGGTGGTGATGCATGCGCGCACCTGCAGCGGCGAGGTCGCTGGCGTGTGCACTGCCATTCCGATGACGCCGCCGCGTCTTGGCCAGCCGATGTACTACTGGCGCACCTTCGTCGGTGCACGTTGGCGCGCAACTTCGCTGGTGATGTCCCTGCTCAAACGCTCCTGCGTGTTGCTCGAAGAGCATGCGCGCGCCCACGACTTCCCCTGCATCGGCGTCCTGCTCGAGCTCGAAAACGACCGATTCCGCGAAGTCGGCCGCATGGCGACCTGGTACAACCCGCGCTTTGTCTACATTGGCCGCAGCGATCGCGGTCTGGACCTGCGCGCGCTGTACTTCAAAGGCGCTCGCCTCAAGGCATCCCCTGCACAGACCTGAGCCGCAGCTCCCGCGGCGCACGCCGCCGTGGCAGGATGCAAGTCTGGAAGAGTGGAACCCTCATGACATCGTACGAAACACCCGTCCCGGCAGATGCCGATGCCGAGCCGCAAAAGTCCGTTGCCGAAGTCTTCGGCAGCATGCATACCAACAATTTCCCCGACCTGCTGCGCCAGCTCGGCGGCTGCCTGCTGGTCAGCACCTATCAAGCCGGAAAGCTCGTCATCCTGCGTCCCGACGGCCCCTCGATCAACACCCATTACCGCCAGTTCAACCGGCCGATGGGCATGGCTGCCGATACCCAACGCCTGGCTCTGGGGACCGCGATCGAGATCGCCGAATTCCGCAACATGCCCGCAGTGGCCAGACGCCTGCAGGATCCGCCACGCCATGACGCCGTCTACCTCGCGCGGCGCGTCCACATCAGCGGAGCGATCGACATCCACGAAATGGCCTGGGACAAGCACGGCGATCTGTGGTTCGTGAACACGCTGTTTTCCTGCCTGTGCACGCTCGACATGAGGTCGAGCTTCGTGCCGCGCTGGCGACCCCGGTTCATCACCCACTACGCCACCGAGGATCGCTGCCACCTCAACGGCTTGGCGATGCGCGATGGCAAGCCGCGCTATCTCACCGCGCTGGGCGAGTCCAACGAACCCCAGGGTTGGCGCAAGAACAAGCGCAATGGCGGCATCCTCATCGACATGGCCACCGACAAGGTGATTGCACGCGGTCTGTCGATGCCGCACTCGCCACGCTGGTACGACAACAAGCTGTGGGTGCTCGAATCCGGGCGCGGCAAGCTCGTCACGATCGACCCGAAAACCGGCGTCAAGACCGACATAGCCTCGGTGCCCGGCTTCGCCCGCGGGCTCGATTTCCTCGGTCCGGTTGCCTTCATCGGCCTGTCGCAATTGCGCGAGACGAACGCCTTCACCGACATCGAGATCACCGACGACAACGCCGACCGACAGAGTGGCGTGTGGGCGGTGCATCTGGAGACCGGCAAGACCATTGCCCTGCTCAAGTTCACCGGCGCGGTGCAGGAAATCTTCGCCGTGCAGGCGATACCCGGCGTGCTGTTTCCTGAAATCATCAGTGAAGGGGAGTTGCTGGGCAGTTCCTACGCCTTGCCCGACGAAGCCCTGCGCGAAGTCGGCTTCACGCCGCCGTCAGCGGCCGACGGTTGCACCGCACCGGCCACGCAAACCTCCTGAAGCTCACACCGAGCGCTTGGCACGCCACGCCGCCACACTCGCGCGCGCCTGTGCGCACATCACCTCGAGTTCGGCCTCGCCGTCGATGCGTATGGTGTTGTCCGGTGGTGTCTGGAAGCGCGCCACCACGGCATCGACCAGCGCGGGACGTCGATCGCCGGCCGGGTGCGCACCATCCACCATGTCGGCCTCGATGCGCTGACGCGCGGTTGCCGACCCGCATTCGACCAGCAGCGGCAATACGACGAACTCGTGACGCGCTGCGATTTCGGCGACCGCATCGAAATCCTTGCGCCGCGAGAATGTCATGCCATCCAGCACGCTCGGCGCATCGAGCAGGCAATTGATTTCCGTCGCCAGCAAAACCGCACGGAACGCTGCGCGTTTTTCCAGACGACTGAAATTGCTGCTCGGAAACATCGCGCGTCGAATCAGGTCGCGACACACGCGACGCAGACCCAGCTCGCGTTCGAGCGTGCGCGCAATCGTGCTCTTGCCCGCTCCGGGTATGCCCATCACGGCGATGATGTATCGCTGCCCCGAGGTATTCAACGCACGATCTCCCGCTCTTTGGTACATGCGGCAGGCTCGTGCGCCACATCGGATAGAATCCAGGCGGTTGCGCGGCCCACTCCGCGCCCGGTGCCCACCAACGGAACAAACATGCGTTCCCTCCACGTCCAGCGCTACGTTTTCGCCGGCCTGCTCACGATCATTCCGGTCTGGCTGACCTGGATCGTGTTCAAGTCGATCTTCTCGATGCTCTCGGAAGTCAACCTGCCGTGGATCACCGCGCTCGTCAATGCCTATCCCAAGACCTTGGGCCATCTGCATCAGGAATGGCTGCTGTCCCTGCTGGCTTTCGCGATCACGCTGGGCCTGCTCTACATCATCGGCTTTGCCGCATCGCGCGTCTTGGGCCAGCGCGTATTGGCTCTGTTCGAGAAATTGATCGAGCACATCCCGATCGCCCACAGCATCTACGGCGGCGCCAAGAAGCTGATGGCAATGTTGCAGAGCAAGCCCAGCGGCATGCAGCGCGTGGTGCTGATCGATTTCCCATCACCCGAGCTCAAGACGCTGGGCTTCGTCACGCGCGTGTTCCATGATGCCGATGGCGTGGAACTGGCCGCAGTCTACGTGCCGACCACACCGAATCCGACCGGCGGCTATCTCGAAATCGTGCCCGTCGATCGCCTCACCGCCACCGACTGGAGTTTCGATCAGGCGATGGCCTTCATCCTTTCGGTCGGCGCGACTTCGCCTGATCGGGTTTCCTTTGCCTTGGGACGCAAGAAGTCACCATGAATCTGCGCACGCTTGTTCTCGCCGCTGCGGCCTTCGCCGCCTGCGCCAATTTCTGCATTGCCGCACCAGCCGCCGATTGGACCACGCCGGCCGAGAAGGCCAAGTTCCAGACCACCCCGTCCTATGCCGAGACGCGCGCCTACCTGCAGCGCCTTGCACAGGCAGCGCCAGGAACGATTCATCTCTCGCGCTTCGGCGTGTCGCCCGAAGGGCGCGACCTCATGCTGGTGGTGGCCGCGAGTGGTGGCGAATTCACGCCGCAGGCCGCGCGCGCCTCGGGCAAGACGATCCTGCTGGTGCAATCGGGCATTCATGCCGGCGAGATCGAAGGCAAGGATGCCGCGCTCATGCTGCTGCGCGATCTCGCCTTCGAGCCCAAGCGGGCCAAGTTGCTCGACTACACCATTCTGGTTTGGCTGCCGATCTTCAACGTCGACGGCCACGAACATTCCACGCCTTTCAATCGCATCAACCAGAACGGCCCGGCGCGCATGGGCTATCGCGCGACCGCGCAGAACCTCAACCTCAACCGCGATTACATGAAGGTCGATGCGCCGGAAATGCGTGACTGGATCGCCCTGTTCGATGCCTGGCAGCCCGACTTGTTTTTCGACATCCATACCACCGATGGCGCCGATTTCCAGTACGACTTCACCTGGTACATGGAGCAGTGGGGCCCGCTGCCGGCTCCCGTGCAGGCTTGGCAGACCAAGGCCGTCGAGCAGGACATCCTGCCCGCGTTCGAGAAAATGGGGCATCTTGCTGCGCCTTACCTCAGCGGCGTCGACCACAACGACATCACCAAGGGCATCGCCAATTTCGGCTCCGGCCCGCGCTTTTCGACCGGCTATGTCGCCCTGCGCAACCGCGCCGCGGTGCTGGTCGAGACGCACATGCTCAAACCCTACGCGGTGCGCGTGAAGGCCGCGCACGATTTCGTGCTGGCCACGCTTGAACGCCTCGCCCGTGACGATGGCGCCTTGCGCAAGGCGGTCACGCAGGCCGATACCGAAGTTGCCGCACGAGGCACCGGCACATCCCTTGCGGTCGCCTTCGAAACCTCCAAGGAGTCCGTGCCGTTTACCTTCAAGGGCTACGAGTTCAAGACCGAGCCAAGCGCAATTTCCGGTGATGTCTGGGTGCACTACGATCCGCGCAAGCCGCGCACCTGGGTGATACCGAACTTTCGTGACCTCGTGCCCACGCGCAGCGTCACCCTGCCCTCGGCCTGGTTGGTCCCAAGCGGCTGGCCACAAATCATCGACAAGCTGCGTCAGCACGGTGTGCGCATGGAGCGCATCGATCACGCCATCGAACTCGGCGTCGAGCGCCATCAACTCGATCAGCCGAAATGGCAACAGGCTTCCTTCGAAGGCCATCACATGCTGCGCGATTTCAAGCAGGCCAGCGTGTCGGCAAGGGTCGCCTTCGCACCTGGGGCGATGTTGATCCCCACCGATCAGCCGCTTGCCAACCTCGCCGCGAACCTGCTCGAACCTGCCGCTGCCGATTCCCTGCTGCGCTGGGGCTTGTTCGATGCGATCTTCGAGCAGAAGGAATACGCCGACGCACGCGTGGCTGAACAAGTCGCGCGTGACATGCTCGCCAAGGATCCGTCGCTGCGCGCGCAGTTCGAAGAGCGGCTCAAGAGCGATCCTGAATTCGCCAAGTCGCCATGGGCACGGTTGGGTTTCTTCTATGAGCGCTCGCCCTGGTACGCAAGCCAGCGCATCGGCGCCTACCCGGTGGTGCGTCTCGATGCCGCCGCCTTGCGCGAGGCACGGCGCTGAGCGGCGCCTCGCAATGACCTTCGACACAGGCTGCCGAACGCGCACTCCGCTACGCTGCGCAGCTTGATTGGCAGACTGCGGGTTCTCATGTCCCCGATTTTTCTCTGCGCGTTGACGGCAGCGACGCTGGCGGTGGCCGGCGTCGCACGGGCCCACACCAACGAGAGCGGCATCGATTCGCGCAATTTCGACGCCAAGACCGCTGCTTGCGTCGATTTCTTCCAGCACGCCAATGGCGGTTGGCTCGCCGCCAACCCGATCCCGTCGCAGTACAGCCAGTGGAGCCTCGACGACGAGCTGCGCGAGCGCAATCTCGAACTGTTGCGCGAGATCCTCGAAAGCGCCGCGAAAAATCCGGGCGAGAACGGCAGCATCACGCAGAAGATCGGCGACTTCTACGCCAGCGCGATCGACGAGTCGGCAATCGAAGCGGCCGGCTACACGCCGATCAAGGCCGAACTGGCGCGCATAGACGCGCTCAAGACCACAGCCGAAGTTGCGCTGCTGGTACGCCGCTGGCATGCGCAAGGACTTCCGGTCCTGTTCCGTCTCGAAGCCGAGTCGGACATGAAGAATCCCGACCTCGTGATCGCCTACGCGATGCAGGGCGGCCTGGGCTTGCCCGACCGCGACTACTACCTGCGCAGCAACCCGAAATCGCGCGCTCTGATCGACCGGTATCGCGCCCATGTCGCGCGCATGCTCGGATTGGTCGGTGTGGCCGATCCGAACCAGCAAGCCGGTTGGGTACTCGATCTGGAAACACGCTTGGCCAAAGCCTCGCTCGATCGCGTTGCCCTGCGCGAACCGCTCAACACCTATCACATGGTCGAACTGGGCGATGCCGATGCTCAGAATCCGACGCTCGACTGGAGTGCAACGTTCGCCGAACTCGGCCGCAAGGACATCGCGCGCTTCTCGCTGTCGCAGCCCAAGTTCTTTGCTGCCGCGGATCAGGCGCTCAAGCAGGTTCCCGTAGCGCACTGGCAGGCCTATCTGCGCTGGCATCTGGTCGATGCGAGCGCGGATGGACTCAGCGCCGCCTTCGTCGATGCCAACTTCGATTTCCGCTCGCGCACCTTGCGCGGCGTGCAGGAACTCAAACCGCGCTGGAAACGCGCCATCGATGCCACCAACCGCGCGCTCGGCTTTGCGCTCGGCGAGGAATACGTGCGTCGCCGCTTTCCGCCGCAGGCCAAGGAGCGCGCCCTCGTTCTGGTCAAGAACCTGCAGACCGCGCTGCGTGCACGTCTGGAGAAACTCGATTGGATGAGCGCACCCACCAGGCAGGCCGCTTATGCCAAGCTCGCCAGCTTCACACCCAAGATCGGCTATCCAGACAAATGGCGTGACTATTCGGCGCTCGCCATCCAGCGCGGCAGCTATTTCGACAACATGCGTGCCGCCGAACTGTTCGAAACCCGGCGTCAGATCGCGCGCATCGGCAAGCCGCTCGACCGCAGCGAGTGGATGATGCTGCCGCAAACGGTCAATGCCTACTACAACCCGCTGCAGAACGAAGTGGTATTCCCCGCCGCACAGATGCAGCCACCCTACTTCGATGCCCAGGCCGACGACGCGGTCAACTACGGCGGCATTGGCGCCGTGATCGGCCACGAACTGCTGCACGGCTTCGACGACGAAGGCAGTCGCTTCGATGCGCAAGGAAACTTGCGCGATTGGTGGACTGCGACCGACCGCAAGCGCTTCGAAGCGCGTACCGAGAAGCTGGTCAAGCAGTTCGATGCCTACGTGCCGATCGACGAGCTGCACATCAACGGCAAGCTCACGCTCGGTGAGAACATCGCCGATCTCGGCGGCGTGCTGGTGGCCTGGGACGCCTTCGGGCTCACCGCGCAGGCCAAGCGCAGCGACAAGATCGACGGCCTCGATCCGGCGCAGCGCTTTTTCCTTTCCTTCGCCCAGAGCTGGCGAACCCAGCAACGTCCCGAGGCCCTGCGCCTGCAAGTCCAGTCCAACGAGCATGCGCCGGCCAAGTATCGCGTCAACGGCCCGGTCAGCAACCTGCCGCAATTCTCCACCGCCTTCGGCTGCAGCAGCGGCCAAGCGATGGCGCGTCCCGCGGCAACGCGCGTGGACATCTGGTAACCAACCCGCTTTCCGCTTCGATCATCCAAGGAACCGTCATGAAACCGCATTCGCTCAAACATCTCGCCCTCGCGATCTGCACTGCGCTGTCGACCAGCGCGATGGCCGCCTCGTTCGACATCCACGATCTCGACAGCAAGATCAGCCCTTGCGCCGACTTCAACGGTTTCGTCAACGCCAAGTGGGTTGCCGCCAACCCGATTCCGGCGGACAAGACACGCTGGGGTGCGTTCGATGCGCTGCGTGAGCAAAGCCTCAATACCCAGCACGAGATCGTCGAAGCCGCGGCCAAAAATGCCGACAGGGCCGCAGCCGGTTCAATCGAGCAGAAGATCGGCTGGTTCTATCGCGCCGGAATGGATGAGGCCGCGATCGAGAAGGCCGGGCTCGGCCCGATCAAATCCGAACTCGATCGAATCGCCGCGCTCAAGACACCGCAGGACATCGCCGACTACATCATCGACGAGCACGCACGCGGCTTGGGCGAACTGTTCATGTTCGGCGCCGGGGCCGACTTCAAGAATTCGAAAGTGCAGATCGGATTTGCAATGGAGGGTGGTCTCGCTCTGCCGACCAGCGAGTACTACAGCAAGCCCGAGTACAAGGATCTGCGCAGCGCCTATGTCGCGCACGTCGCCAGGATCCTGCAACTCGCCGGCACAAGTGAAGCAGACGCCAAGCGTGATGCTGATCGCGTGCTTGCTTTCGAAACGCGCCTGGCTGCTGCGTCACTGACGCCGGTCGAGGGGCGCAAGCCCGAGAACCAGTATCACTTCGTAAGCGTCGCCGACGCCGACAAGGCCTCGCCGAATTTTTCGTGGAGCAAGTTCCTCGCTGCGCAGCACGCCGACATCCAGGGCGGCTTCTCGCTGTCGCAGCCCAAGTTCTTTGCCGAGTTCGACAAGATGCTCGTCGACGTGCCGGTGAGCCACTGGCAGGCCTATCTGCGCGCCCATGCAATCGATGGCGCCGCGCCGTATCTGTCCAAGGCGTTTGCCGATGAGTCCTTCGCGTTCTACAAGAACAAGCTCAATGGCCAGAAGCAGGAAGAACTGCGTTGGAAGCGTGTATTGGGCGCCACCAACCGGACAATGGGCATGGCTCTGGGCGAGCTCTACGTGGCCAAGGCCTTCCCGCCCGAGTCGAAGACTCGTGCGATGGAACTGGTCAAGAACGTCGTTGCCGCACTCAAGACCCGTATCGAAGGTCTCGACTGGATGAGCGCCGATACCAAGAAGAAGGCGCTCGAGAAGTGGGCAAGCTTCCTGCCCAAGATCGGCTATCCGGACAAATGGCGCGACTGGTCGGGTCTGCAGGTCAAACCCGATGACTATTTCGGCAACATCCTGGCTGCGGCCCGCTTCAACCACGCCTGGGACGTGGCCAAGATCGGCAAGCCGACCGACCGCCTCGAATGGGGCATGACGCCGCAGACCGTGAATGCCTATTACAACCCGACCGACAACACGATCAATTTCCCGGCCGCAATCCTGCAGCCGCCGTTCTTCGACGCCAAAGCCGACGATGCGCTCAACTATGGTGGTATCGGCGCCGTGATCGGCCACGAAGCGACGCATGGTTTCGACGACGAAGGCAGCCAGTTCGACGCGCAGGGCAACAACGTCAATTGGTGGAGCAAGGAAGATCGCGAGAAGTTCGACGCGCGCACAGCCAGATTGGTCAAGCAGTTCGATGCCTACGAGGCGCTGCCGGGCAAACACGTCAACGGCCAGCTCACGCTCGGCGAGAACATTGCCGACCTCGGCGGACTCAATGTCGCCTGGGATGCGTTCCAGATCGCGCTCAAGGCGAACCCGAAAGAGAACAAGAAGATCGACGGCTACACACCGGATCAGCGCTTCTTCCTCAACTGGGCACGCGTGTGGCGCGGTTCGGTGCGACCCGAACGCGCGCAGGTCATGCTCAACGCCGACCCGCATGCGCCCACGCAGTTCCGCGCGATTGCAGCACCGTCGAACATGCCGGCTTTCGCCACCAGCTTCGGTTGCAAGGCGGGTGATTCGATGGTGCGCGGTGGTGACGCACAAGTGAAGATCTGGTGACGCAAAGCGGATACAGGCTCCCGCAGGCAACGGCGTCCTTGTGACGCCGTTGCTTTTTCCGCGGCGCGTGTGGCACTACGCTTGTCCCGGATCCGGCGCTCGCACGCCTGCCCAGGAGCTCACCAATGAACTTTCGAACTTCGCTTGCCCTCTCCGCGCTGCTGTACGGTCTTTCATGCGCGCACGCCGCGATTCCGGTCTACGACCAAGTCGAACTGCAGGCGCGCAGCAACCTCATCGTCAACGACAACGGCTTCAATGTGCCGCCGGGCACTTCGTTCAACAGCATCTCGGCCAATCTCAACGATGCCGGCATGGTCAGTTTCACGGCGGGCGTGGTGCCGATCCAAGGCAGTCCGGGACAGACCGGTGCGGGCATCTGGTTCGGTGGTCACGGCGTCGGTCAATTCGTCGCCGTGCATGCATCGGCGAGTGCCGATCCGGAAGCGACGATGATCATCGCGGATCGGCCCGGCATCAATCTGCATGGCTGGCTCGGCTACTACACCAGCGATGATGGTGCGCCCTACGTGCTGCGCCGCTACAACCCGCTCACCAACACCTCGACACCCGTGAGCGTGACGCCGCTCACGCCGACCTCATTTGCCAGCCCGAACATCGGTTCGGATCGCAGCATCGGTTTCAAGAGCAACTTCGGCTCCGGCTATGGCATCGCGCTGGCCGGAGTCAACCTGGGCGCACTTTACGCCGCCGACAGCAATGTCGATGCCGGTAGCCCATATGCCTACATCTATTCGCCCGCATCCAACGATGCCCAGCGCATCGCGGTCAAGGTGAGCACGATCGATTACAACCACAACGAGATTCGTCTGTTCCGTGGTCCGGGCCAGAGTGAACTCGTGGTCGCCGATCAGGCCACCGACGTCGCATCGCCCTTTGCCAAGTTCGACAATGGCCTTGCTCTCAACCAGCGTCATGCAATCGCCGTGGTGGTGACGCTTGCCGCGGGCAATGTGCGTGCGGTCTACCGCTTCACACCCGGTCTCGGCGGCTACGTCGCGCAGGAAATCGCGCGAGTTGACAGCAGCGGCCCGGTGCGGGTGATCGACGCTTTCGCACCCGCACTCAACCGCCAGGGTCTGGTCGTGTTCCGGGGCGAGGATGCCAATGGCCAGGCGATCTTCGCTGGCGACGGCAACAGTCTCGTTCGCGTGATCGGCAAGGGGGATGTGGTCGACACCGATCTCGGCAGCGCCCAGCTCGGCCAGCATGATTCCAGCCCGGTGTTCAGCGGCGCACCTGCAGTCAACGACTTCGGTGACATCGCCTTCGTTGCCGGCGTGCATCCGCAAGGCGACCCGCAGACCGAATGGGGTACGGGCGTGTTTGTCGACTACGCGGTTCGCCCGGAGGCAATCGTCGACTTGATCTATCGCAATGGCTTCGACGACATGAGCTTGCTCGAGTACGCGCATGACGATGGCGAGGGCAACACCAATCAGGGTCCGCCGTCGAGCTTCGATCCTGACATGCTGTGGGGCAACTACTTCAGCGTGCAGGCCGGCGGCGAAGTGATCACGCAGATCCAGGTCGCCTTCGGCCCGACCTTTCCCTCACTTGCCCACGGCCCGGTCACGATCTGGTTGCTTGAAGATGCAGATGCCGACGGCGATCCGCGCAACGCACATGCCGTTGCGCAGGCATCGGCAAAGCCCGACGTCTCGGGCAACACCTTCTTCAGTATCGACATCCCGCCCACCCACGTGAGCGGCGCGTTCTTCGTCGGCGTCAGCGCCAAGCTCATGGGCGGTCAGGACAAGCCCGCCCGCACCGACACGACCAATGCCGGCACCAACTCGTGGTTCTGCTACGCGCCCGACATTGCCAGCGTGATCGACGATCTCGCCAGCGCGCCGTTCTGTTCGCGCAACGTCAGTCCCACCGTGCCCTTGCCCGGCGCCTTCATGGTGCGCGCAAGCGCCGTGTCCGGTCCCTGAACCGCACGCCGGGAAGTCGCCATCAAGTCGCGGTTTTCCTTCCCGAAATCGCGGCAACGGCGGATAATCGCATCCCGTTTCGTCACGATCTGGCTGCATGGCATTCGTTCCCGGACAACGCTGGATCTCCAATGCCGAACCCGAACTGGGACTGGGCACCGTGGTGCGCATCGAAGGGCGCACCGTGCAGGTCCTGTTTGCGACCGCAGGCATGCTGCGTCGCTATGCGATGCACGCGGCGCCGCTATCACGCGCACAATTCCGTGTCGGCCAGAAAGTCAGCGGGCAGAAGCAGACGTTCGCGATCGAACGCATCAGCGAGAACGAGGGCTTGTTCACTTACCACGGCAGCGAACGCAACCTGCCCGAGGCCGAACTCGACGACACCCAGCCCCTGTCGCGCGCCGACGAGCGCCTGCTTTCGGCGCGCGTGGACGCGCCGCATCGCTTCGATTTCCGCGCACAGGCGCTCGCCCGACGTGCGGTCGCGATGCGCTCGCCCGCGTGGGGTCTGGCCAGCGCCCGCATCGATCTGATCGCGCACCAGCTGCGCGTCGCCGCGATCATGGCCCAGCGGCGCCCGCCGCGCGCCCTGCTCGCCGACGAAGTCGGTTTGGGCAAGACCATCGAAGCCGGCATGATTCTCGCCCGCCTGCTTGCGAGTGGCCGCGCCACGCGCGTGCTCGTGCTCACGCCTGCAAGCCTTGCCGCGCAGTGGTTCATTGAACTGCTGCGGCGCTTCAATCTGTCATTTGCCCTGTTCGATGAAGAGCGCTGCGAGGCGATCGAGATCGGCGATGCCACGCGCAATCCCTTCGACGATGAACAGACTGTCATTGCCGAAATGGACTGGCTTGCCGGCAACCCACGCCGCGCCGCGCAACTGCTGGCGGCGAACTGGGATCTCGTGGTCGTCGATGAAGCACATCATCTGGAATGGACCCCGGAATCTGCCGGCCCCGCCTATGCGCTCGTCGAACGTCTCGCGCAGGCAACGCCCGGACTGATCCTGCTCACGGCGACACCGCAGCAATTGGGTCGCAGCGGCCATTTCGCACGTCTGCGCCTGCTCGATCCGGCGCGCTACACCGATCTGGATGCCTTCATCCGCGAGGGCGATGACTATGCGCGGCTGTCGCAGATCAGCGAACGCCTGATTGATGCGCAGGTGCTGTCATCCGAACAACATGCCTTTCTCGTTGCGCGCTTTGCCAACGATGCCGAGCTCGGCGACCTGCTCGCCCGCTACGACGAGAATCGTCAACAACATGGACCACAGCTGATCGATGCGCTGATCGATCGTCACGGCACCGGCCGCGTGATGTTTCGCAACCGGCGCGCCCAGATCGGCGGATTTCCGCGGCGCCTTGCTCGCATCGACGTGCTCGATGACGCCACACTCGACTCAGGCCAGCGCGAGCGGTTGCTCAGCGAGTTTCATGCCGATGGCCAGACTCAGCCATCGTCTGCCGAAATCGACTACGCCGGTGACCCGCGCCTGCCATGGCTGCTGGCTTTGCTGGAGCGCCACGCAGGCGACAAGTTCCTGCTGATCTGTCGCACCCAGACCAAGGTGACTGCGCTCGAAGATGCACTGCGTACACGCAGCGGCGCACGCATCGCGCGCTTCCACGAAAACATGGGCCTCGTGCAGCGCGATCGCAACGCCGCCTTCTTTGCCGATCCGCAAGGGGCGCGCGTGCTGTTGTGTTCGGAAATCGGCTCGGAAGGTCGCAACTTCCAGTTCGCGCATCGTCTGATCCTGTGGGATCTGCCACACGATCCCGACCTGCTCGAACAGCGCATCGGTCGGCTCGACCGCATTGGCCAGCGTCACGACATCGAGATCCACGCTGCAGCGTTTGCCGGCACCGCCCAGCATGCACTGCTGCGCTGGTTCGACGAAGGCCTGGATGCATTGCGCTCAAGCCCGGCGGACGGTCGCGAAATCCTGCGCCAGTTCGGCGCGCGGATGCACGCCGTCGCGCAGGATCATGCACGTGGCGGCGATCGTGTCGATGCCGAACTCGACGTGTTGATTGCCGATACCGCCGCCGCTCATGCCGAGCTTTCAAACCTCGTGCAGAACGGTCGTGATCGCCTGCTCGAACTCGCCAGTCAACGTCAGCTTGGCGACAACCAGCTGGCATTGGCCCTGCACACGCAAGACACCGAACCAGGCGCCGATGCCTTCATGCTCGAACTGTTCGAACAATTCGGCATCAGCCACGAGGAAACCGCGCAGCGCGGCGTCGTGCTCGACCCGGAGTATCTCAGCACGGATGGTCTGGCCGGATTCAAGGACGGCCCGCAGCAAGTGACCTTCGATCGCGCCACGGCGCTGAGCCGCGAGGAACTGCCCTTGCTGCGGCTCGATCACCCGCTCGTGCACGGCGCACTCGACCTCTTGCTCGAAAGCGAGCATGGCAATGCGGCGATTCTCATCGATCAAGCGCTGCCGATGCGCACCGCCCTGCTCGAGTGTGTGTTCGTACTCGATTGCGTTGCCGAGCGCTCACTCGACATCGGTCGCTTCCTGCCGCCCCTGCCGATCCGCGTGACCGTCGACACGCGACTGAGCGTGCGCCCGGAGCATCAAGCCGACGCCAGCAGTCTGCTGCGCGCACGCGAGCAAGCGATCGATGCGGCGCGCTATCGCCCCCTGCTCGCCAAGCTGGTGCCGCCGATGCTGGCCGCCTGCGAAACCGAGGCGCGGCGCATGGCTGCCACCGAAATCGGCACCGCCTTGGCCGATCTCGAACGCGAACTTGGCGCGCAACGCGCGCGCCTGGTTGCACTCGCACGCATCAATCCCGCCGTCCGCGACGGCGAGATCGAAGCGCTTGACGCCGAACTGCTGGGCCTGAAGGAAGCACTTGCTGGCGCGGCGCCGCGACTGGATGCGATCCGCTTCAGTTGCAGCAGCGATATCGCTGCCCGCTGAAACCGCGCTCGACTTCATTGCGCGTCTTTTCATGGACACGCGCCAGGTCCTTTCTCACCGAATGCATGCCTGTGACAGGCTGCTGCCCGCTTGCATTCCACCCTGTTCGCGCGGCACTGCAGCACCAGTGCTGGCCGCCCTTTTACTTGACGCACGTCAAGGTTCGCGCGCACGCTCAGGCGTACAAAGCCGATGGCATGCCGAGAACCACGTCCACATCGCGTTCGTGGCATCCGCTGGAATCCCTTCGACCCGCCGCTTGACTTGCCTCTGGGGAGAGCGCAATGCCTGAATCCACTGCAGTCGTTTTTGAACCCGGCGCTGGCGACCCTCGCTTCTGGCGAGACGGTGCCATCGCCACCACGGCCTTCATGCTCCTCGTTCTGTTGCTGCTGACAGTCGACAGCCTCAGGGTGCTCACCGAAGGCGGTGGCGGCAACGTGCCTGCCTACACCGTCATCAACCAGAAGATCACCTACGAGTTCGATGCTGCATCGAACATGGACAAACCGGTGATCGGCGGTGAGGAACTGCTGTTCGGACATCGCTACAGCGAAGCCGAAGCCAAGGCGATCATGGACAAGGGCAAGCTGGTGATCCAGAGTCGCTCCTGCATCAACTGCCATGCCTTCTTCGGCAACGGTGCCTACTACGCCCCCGACCTCACCAAGGCCTGGCTTGATCCGACCTGGGAGAAGATGTGGATGCCGATGACCCAGGCCAAGACCAGGGAAGATGCGATGGTGCAATTCCTCATGCATCCGGATCGCTATCCGACCTGGGCACGACAGATGCCCAATCTCAATCTCAGCGAAGAAGAGGCGCGCGCCGTCACGGCGTATCTGAAGTGGATTTCTTCAGTCCAGACCAACGGCTTCCCGGCCGGCTTCGGCCGCCGTGAAGTGGCTCGATAGGGGAGAGGCGGCATGAACCAATCCAAGAAACTCGGGGTGCAGTATCTGACTGCCTCGATCGTGATGATGGGCGCCCTGCTGCTGTTCGGGCTGCTCGCATCGATTTTCTACCTCAAGTACGGCTTCCTGCTCGGCAAGCTCGATTTCAACATCGTCAAGCAGGTGCACATCAACGCCCTGATCATTGCTTGCCTGTGGGGTTTCATGGGCGCGATCTACTGGTTTCTGCCCGATGAACTGGGCATAGAAACCGTCGGCATCGGCCTCGCCAGACTGTTGTTCTGGGTATTCGTCGCCGCGGTGGCCGTGGTCGTGGTGGTGTTCATTTTCGTCCAGTACGGCTCCAGCGATGAATCGGGCATGTGGCTGGTCAATCAGGGCCGCAAGTACGTCGAGGCGCCGCGCTGGGCTGCGGTCGGCATCGTCGCAGTGTTCCTCACGCTCGCCTACAACATCTTTGCCAGCGTCGCCAAGGCGCGCAAGGTCACCGGCATCATGGGTGTGTTGATGACGACGATGATCCCGCTGATCGCGGTCTACCTGATCGCATTCCCGGCGCCGACCAACATGTCGGTCGATCTGTACTGGTGGTGGTGGCTCGTCCACATGTGGGTCGAAGCCACATGGGAACTCATGATCGGCTGCATCCTCGCGCTCGCCCTCATGAAGCTACTGGGCACCTCGCGCAAGGTGGTGGAAATCTGGCTGTATCTGGAAGTCGCGCTCGTGCTCGGCACCGGCATCCTCGGTCTGGGTCATCACTATTTCTGGATCGGCACGCCGCAGTACTGGCTCAGCATCGGCGGCATCTTCTCGGCGCTTGAACCGCTGCCCCTGCTCGGCATGGTCGTGCATGCGATCTACGATGCCGGCAAGCACCAGATGAAGACGCACAACAAGCCGGCCTTCCTGTGGCTGATTGCCGAGGCATTCGGCAACTTCATCGGCGCCGGCATCTGGGGCTTCATGATGACCCTGCCGCAGATCAATCTGTATTCGCATGGCACGCAGTGGACCGTTTCACATGGCCATTTCGCGTTCTACGGCGCCTACATCACCGGCATCATCGCGGTCGCCTACATGGTGGCGCAGGAATCACGCGGCATTCGCGAAGTCCAGGGCAATGCCTGGAAATGGGCCTTTGCCGGTCTCAACATCGGCATGGTCGGCATGGTCGGCGCGCTGCTGGTTTCCGGCATGTCCGAAGCCTTCATCGGTCGCGCACTCGGCGGATCCACCCTGGATGGTTTCATGGCCTCGCAGTCCAACAGCTGGTTCATGCAGGGCATGATCGCGCGCACCGGCTTTGGCGTGATCATCGTCGCCAGCTACTTCATCCTCGCCTGGGATCTGCTCACCCTCGGACGGCGCAGCGAGAAATTGAGTCCGGCACTGGCCACGACATGAACGCAACCTGGCTGCTTCCCACCGCGATCCTGCTGGGCATCTACGTGCTCTGCGCGGGCTGCTATGGCCTGGTCTACGCGTTGGGAAGATTGCGTGAGAGCCGCAAGGTGACACGCACGGCCTATGGGTTCTATGCAATGCAGGGACTGACCACCCTCTTGCTGGTGGCGCTGACGCCACTGGCATGGGGGTGGAAGCTGTTCCTTGTGGCCTGCTTTCTCGTCTATGCAGCGATCCCGCCGATCACCTGGCGGCAACTCGAACGTACACACGCCCTGGAGCACGAATCATGATTCCCGGCATCCTCAACACCCTGCTTTCGTTTGCGCTGGTCTATTTCTCGATCCTCAACCTGCCGATGCTCAAGGAGAACCCTTGGTACATCGTGATCGCAGGTGTTCTCATCATCGTGCTCGCCTTGTGGTCACGGGCCGGCGACTTGCTCAAGTGGTTTTCGACCGTCACCATCCTGTTGGGCGCGATGCTTGCTGCGTTCGGCATCTGGAACCTCACCTCGCCATTCGCCGACCTGTTCGTGTTCTGGTTCGTGTTCTGGACGGGCGCACTGGTGGGCGTGATTGCCCTGTGGGATGCGCTGTATCGCCCACGTGCGCAGACATCGGCTGCCTGATCCTCTTCCATTCATCGCAACAAGGAGTCGTAAATGAAATTCCCGGTCACGCTGTCGGCGGTGCTCTTCATGGGTTCCATCGCCATGCCGCTCACTGCATCAGCAGCCGACAGTGCCGAAACCCTGGTCAAGTCCAATGGCTGCACCGCCTGCCATTCGACCGACACCAAGCTGGTTGGCCCTTCCTACAAGGATGTCGCTGCCAAGTACAAGGGCGACAAGGAAGCCGAAGCCAAACTGATTGCCAAGGTCAAGGCGGGCGGCTCTGGCGTGTGGGGTCCGGTGCCGATGCCACCCCACCCGGCGATCAGCGATGCCGACCTCAAGACCATGGTCGACTGGGTGCTGGCACTCAAGTAAGCCGCTTCCCCGATCCGTCATCGCTCACGGCGCAGCAAGCGCCGTGAGCGATTGACGTCGCTTCGCCGCGCGCTCATCCACGGTGAGGCAGGTTCTGTGAACGCGCATTCTCAATGCCGCCCTTCCTGCGCTTGCGCATCCGTCCTGAAGTCGAAGCGACCCAACAGCAACTTGCCCATGAGCGCCAGGAACAGCGCGGCTCCGATCACCATCAGCCAGTCGCCGAGCCGCTGCTGGTCATCGAGCAGATAGTTGCTGCACAAACGTTCCGGCGAGACTCGATACAGCCAGCCCAACCGGAAGCAAGTGGCAATCGTCTCGGCAAGAAACACGCCGCGCAGCACGAAACCCGCACGTCCCCACGACAAGGCCAACGGCAGTCCGATCAGCAAAGGGACAGTGGCATATTTCGCCGCGGCAACGCCCACATCATCGACGGCCGCATCGAGCGCACGCGGCAACATCCACACCAGCGAGGTCATCGACGCGAGCAGCAAGCCGCTGATGCCCCAGCGATCCCAGCGTGCCAACGCTCCGCGTACCGCCGCAGGGATCGCCGACGCCGAGCAGACGCCGATTGCTGCAAGCAACGGTAGCTGAAGCAGCATCTGTGCGCTCATCGAACTCTCGAGCCACCCCCGTGCCGGCGGACTGGCCAGCACAAGACTTGCAGCCACGGAACCAGCGATCATCAGCAATCGCCGCCTCATTGCGCGAGCACCGCCTGCAGCGCGGCTGCCACCACCTCGGGCTGACCCGCATCGAAGATCCGCACCAGACGCCCCTGCGGATCGACCAGCGCAATCGATGCATTGTGGACGTAGCCCCCCAAGCCGTCGTCAAGCACGCGAATGCCGAAGGCGCGAGTCGCTGCTGCGACACCCTCGGCATCCAGCGGGCGCGCGGCCAGCCATCCGCTACCCCGATCGCCGAAACGACGCTGATATGCCGCCAGTTGCGCGGGACCGTCGTGTTCGGGATCAAAGCTGATGCTGAGCAGCTGCAGTCGACCGCTGGCGAGCGGCGCAGCCAGACGATCCTGCAGCCGAGCGAAATCACTCCCGAGCACCGAGCAGTAGGTCTGGCAGCGCGTGTAGATGAAATCCACCAGCAGCCAGTTGCCACGCAGATCCTGCAGCGCGATCTGGTCTCCGTTGGCTGCCTGCAGCGCGAGATCGGGCACGCGCACGGCATGCTCGCGTACCGCGAGCCGCCGTGCCGACTCAGTGGTGAAGACACGCAAGCCGTCGGTGGCGGCGCCCAGAGTCGCGCCGCCTGCAATCACAATCAGCAGGCTAAGCAGCAGCGTGCGCAGCGTGTCCACTGACCGGCCCTCGCAGCAGGCCGATCGAAATCCGCGCCGCGAAATAGATCATCGCCAGCAGCACGAGAATCGCGCCCGCTGCGCCCATCTGATCAGTGAAGACCCACTCCGGCAGGTGCGAGGACATGCGCCGCGCCACGCTGAGATGCCCCGCCGCCAGGAAGGCCAGCGTGAAGACCAGACCGCCGAGCAGATAGAGCGGCAAGCCCAAGCGATCTGCGCCGGAATTGGG
Organism: Lysobacterales bacterium; assembly: GCA_002632325.1. GTDB lineage: Bacteria > Pseudomonadota > Gammaproteobacteria > Xanthomonadales > Rhodanobacteraceae > Dokdonella_A. The sequence goes on from NSJK01000012.1 coordinate 75,768, forward strand.
GGCCTGATTCCGGTAGCTGCCCATCACGTGATACATCAGGGCCAGCGCCATCGGCAGCACGCCGAGCAGCAGGTAGAAATGGAAATGACCCGGCACCCATTGGGTGTTGTGCATCACCCGGTTGATGCTGATCGTGCCGTCGAGTATCGCCGGCAGGATGCCTGCCGCCCAACCGAACATCGAGAGAATCAGCAAGCGCGAAGGCATCGTCCAGCGCATTCCCGAACGATGGATGTTGGCCAACGCGCCCCACACGGTGACGAGGAACACAGGAAAACCCGCACTGTAGGAAATGATCTGTCCGGTGATCGACACCCAGCGAGGCTGCGCATAGTCCATCAGCAGATGGTGTGGAAACACGATGATCACGAAGATCGTGCTGGCGGCCCACGACCACAGGAACGGTCGCGAGATTGCATAGGGGCGGCCGGAATACCGTGCGAGCAATTCGTAGACCGCGATCACGCCCATGTAGATTGTGGCGTTGATGTACATGTGACCGAACCAGTAGGTGAGATTCTTCGCGACCAACGGATCAAGCTTGAATTCCGGATAGGCGATGCCGACGAGGTACATCACCAGCACCACTGCACCGGCAAGGATGCCGAGCGAATTGGCGATGATCACCATCGTGCTCGCGACCACGGCTTTCGGATGTTCCGGATCGATGGTGCCGCCGAACAGCCATTGCACACCGAGGCTGCGCCCGAGATTGCCGTACTTGCGAATCAGGCCCGCAGCCGCGTCGAGATAGAACAGCAACATGCCCACGCCGATCAGCAGATACCCGATCATGAACCAGGCGCCCGAGGCATTGGGCCACATGCCCATCGAATGGGTCGGCAGCGGATACAGAAAGGTCCACAGTCCAGCATAACGGCCGAGGAAGATTGCGCCGATGATGCACAGCGCGCCGAGAAGAAACAGCACGTAGTTGGCGACGAACGCCCACAGGTGAAGATTCACGTACTTGCGCAGGAAAAACCACATCACCGCGGTGGTGACCATGCCCATGGTGCCGACCATGCCCGCGCCATGCATCGAAAGGAATTGATAGAACAAGTCCGGGGGTACTTCGAGCCAGGTTCCCTGCGCCATGCGCATGATCACGCCCAGCAGCATCATCAGCACGAACAGGATGACAGCGCTGATCATGTAGAGATTGAAAGCGGCACGCTCGCCCGCGGACAGGCGCTCGGACTCCGGATACATCGTCAACGCAGCCATCTCAGCCTCCCGGTGCCTGGGCCACTTCGAACGAAGTGACCATCGGTGCGTGTCCCAGTCCGCAATACTCAAGGCACATCACCTTGTAGGTGCCCGGCTGGGTGAAGGTGTAGAGGATCTTGTTGGTGTAGTCAGGCATCGCCTGGGTCTGGATCACGATGCGTCCATCCGGAGCGTAGATCGCAAAACCATGATTGACGTCCGCGCTGGTCACGCGGAACTCGACGGGAGAACCCGCATCCAGTCGCAAGCTGCTGCCCGCTGCCTGCCCCTGCCTGCTCATCTGCCATGACCATTGCCGTCCGAGCACATCGACGACCTGAGAAGCCTGCAGGGTCGTGTCCTGGCGTGGAATCGGAAAACGATGCAGGGTCGCATAGCTCGCGCCCACGAAGATCAGGAGCAGCAGGGCGAACAAGCCCTTGCGCAAACCCGCGATCAGTTTCTGTGTGCGAGTGAGTGTGGCCGCATCCGCGGCCTTGCCCGCATTGGCGACGACATGGACAAAGACCAGGGCGACCAGCCCCATCCCCGCCATTGCGATTGCCCAGATGATGTCCTGGAAAGCCACGGCGCCTCCCCCAATCGGATCGAACTGGATGCCGCGTTCTACTCTCGATCCGCGCGGAGTGTCAACCCGAGCGCCGGTACATTCCGCCTGTCACGCATCGAATGCGAATTGTTTCGACATCAAGCGTCACGCGAAACCGCTGTACTGCGAATTCCCGTGGACCCTCAGGCCGCCTTCGATTGCCGCAGCAGGATCGCAAGCATCGCCGCAAGCGTATCGCGCATTTCGCGACGGTCGATGATGACATCGACGGCGCCATGTTCGAGCAGGAATTCGGAGCGCTGGAAGCCTTCGGGCAAGGTCTCGCGCACGGTCTGTTCGATCACGCGCGGGCCGGCAAATCCGATCAGGGCCTTGGGCTCGGCGACGTTGATGTCACCGAGCATCCCCAGACTTGCCGAAACACCGCCCGTGGTCGGATGAGTGAGCACCGAAACGAAGGGCACGCCGGCATCGCGCATGCGCGCGAGTGCCGCCGAGGTCTTGGCCATCTGCATCAACGAGAACAGGCCTTCCTGCATGCGCGCACCGCCGGTCGCCGTGAAACACACCAAGGGCATGCGCTCGGCCAGAGCCAGCTCCGCGCAGCGCGTGAACTTCTCGCCGACGACCGAGCCCATCGAGCCGCCCATGAAGGAGAAATCGAACGCACAGGCGACACTCGGCAAGGTCTTGAGCGTGCCGCGCTGCGCCACCAATGCGTCCTTCTCGCCCGTCTGCTTTTGCGCAGCAAGCAGGCGATCCTTGTACTTCTTGGAGTCGCGAAACTTGAGCGGATCGGTTGCCTCCAGTCCGGCGAAGAGTTCCTTGCTGCTCCCCGGATCGAAGAATGATTGCAGGCGCGCACGCGCACGGATCGCATGATGATGGCCGCACTTGGGACAGACCATGAGCGCAGCTTCGAGCTCGGGCTTGTACAGCACCGCTCCGCAGCCATCGCACTTTTCCCACAGGCCTTCGGGCACCTTGCCCTTGTTCGAAGCGGCGCTGCGTGCGCGTGGACCCACCAGTTTCTGCAGCCAGTTCATGTCTGATCCGTACCTGTCCGGCGCCAAGTCGCCATTGAACACTCACACACCCAATACCGGGAAGACTCGCCGGCGCCAATACCGTACCGCGCTTCATCGGGCCGAAGCCGGCAATGCCTTCAACTCGGATGTCTCACTTGCGTCTCGCATCCAGCGCGATACGGATCGGCGCGAGAAACGCATGCGCGGCCGCACACACGCCCGCTTCATCCGTCTCCCCGGCCAGGTGCTCGACCAAGGCACTGCCGATCACCACCGCATCGGCAAATTCGCCGATGGCCTGCGCCATCGCCGCGTCACGGATGCCAAAGCCAACCGCAACCGGCACCTTCGCTTGCTGCCGTGCCTGCGCCACTCCAGCCCTGACCGCGTCGAGACTGACACGGTCGGCACCGGTGATGCCGGCAAAGGACACGTAGTATAGGAAACCCGCAGCCGCACTGCAGATTTTCACCATGCGCTGCGGTGTGGTGGTCGGCGCCGCCAGCAGAATCTGTTGCACGCCCTGCTCACGCATCGGCGCCACTTCGGCCCATTCCTCGATCGGGCAGTCGACCAGCAGCACGCCATCCACGCCTGCTGCAACCGCCATTTCGGCGAAAGCCGCAACACCACGAATCTCCAGCGGATTCATGTAGCTCATGAGCACGATCGGTGTACGCGCATCGCGCTGGCGAAAAGCCTTGACCCATTCGAGAATCTGCGGCAAGCCGACACCACGCGCCACCGCGCGCTCGCTCGAATGCTGGATCACCGGCCCATCAGCCATCGGATCGGAGAACGGCACGCCCAGCTCGATCAGATCGGCGCCCGCCGCGACCAGCGCGTGCATCAGCGGCACCATTGCCTGCGGCAGCGGATCGCCCGCGGTGATAAACGGAATCAGGCCGGTGCGACCATGCGCTACCAGTTCGGTAAAACGATCTTCGATGCGGCTCATAGCGTGATCCCCTCGCGCGCAGCGATCGTGTGTACATCCTTGTCGCCGCGACCCGACAGATTGCACAGCACCAGACGATCCTTGGGCAATTCCTGTGCGAGCTTGATCGCCTGCGCCACCGCATGGCTCGACTCGAGCGCGGCGAGAATGCCTTCGGTACGCGCGAGCCGATGGAACGCACCCAGCGCTTCCTCGTCGGTCACGCCGACATAGCTCGCACGTCCGGCATCCTTGAGAAACGCATGCTCGGGACCGACCCCAGGATAGTCGAGCCCGGCCGAAATCGAATGCGTCTCGGTGATCTGCCCGTTGTCATCGCACAACACGTAGGTGCGATTGCCATGCAAAACGCCGGGGCGACCCGCCGCAAGCGACGCCGCATGATGCCCGCTGGCGATGCCCTCGCCCGCCGCCTCGGCGCCGACGATGCGCACCTGCGCATCGTTGAGGAAGGCATGGAACAGGCCGATCGCATTCGAGCCGCCGCCTACGCAGGCAGTGATCACGTCGGGCAGTCGTCCGTAGTGTTCGAGCATCTGCGCACGCGCCTCGCGTCCGACCACCGCATTGAAATCGCGCACCATGCGCGGATAGGGACTCGGCCCGGCCACCGTGCCGATGATGTAGAAGGTGTCGGCCACGTTGGTGACCCAGTCGCGCATGGCTTCGTTGAGCGCGTCCTTGAGCGTCTGCGATCCCGAGGTGACCGGCACGACCTGAGCGCCGAGCAGCTTCATGCGATAGACGTTGATCTTCTGCCGCTCGATGTCGGTCGCGCCCATGTACACCACGCAATCCAGGCCAAAGCGCGCGCACACCGTGGCCGTGGCCACGCCATGCTGCCCCGCGCCGGTCTCGGCGATGATGCGGCGCTTGCCCATCGACCGCGCGACCAGTGCCTGACCAATCGTGTTGTTGATCTTGTGCGCGCCAGTGTGATTGAGATCCTCGCGCTTGAGCAGGATCTGCGCACCGCCGATCTCTTGCGACAGACGCTGCGCGTGATAGATCGGTGAAGGTCGGCCGACATAGAACCTGAGATCACGCTCGAACTCGGCGAGAAAATCCGGATCCACGCGCAGACGATCGTAGGCCGCCGTGAGCTCGGCAAGTGGCACCGCGAGGGTTTCCGCGACGAAGGAACCGCCGTAGGCACCAAAGTGCCCGTGACGATCCGGGAACGATGCAAAGTCGAGTGCTGCATCGGCACTGGATGAAGAAGTTGACATGGAATGCTCCGCAGGAATCATCAATCCGACCGCGCATGCCTGGATGCGCGGAAGTCTGCCCGGCCGGCAGTCGCGCCAACACCGGACACGCAATGACAAAGCGCGGGATTATCTGACCGCGGCGGCGGGCACGCGGCGCCAGCGGCGCAGCGAACGGCCGAAAGGTGCAGGTGAAAAGCGGCGGGTGCGATGATTCATCCGTCCAACTATAGCGCAGGCAGGTCACATTGGGCGCACCAGAACGGCAGTCGCCGTGATCGGCTGCAGCCCCTGTCATCCGTACCCCGCGACGGTCGTTCGAGAGGTGATCGGTGGCCCACGCAGAATCGACGATGACTTCGCCAGGTCGACATTTGAGACCTGATGCCGCGTCCAATGTACGCCGCGCTTGGCCGGTGTCTGAACCCGTCAGTTTGTTGAACTTCGGTGACCGCCTTGATTGGCGCATCCGATTTCGAGTGAGGTCAATGCCCAGCCTCACGCACCGCAGCGACGAAGTCGCGCATTCGCCGTGGATCCTTGGCGCCCGGCGCCGACTCGATGCCGCTGGAGACATCGACGGCATGAGGCCGCACCTGCGTGATCGCGGCAGCGACATTGCCTGCATCGAGGCCACCTGCCAGTACGAGCGGACGCCCCAGGTCGCGTGGCACGCGTGTCCAGTCGAAACTGCTGCCGGTGCCACCGACTCCACCGGACGCATGGCTGTCGAGCAGGAAGCCGCGGGCGCGTGGATGCGTGCGCGCAAAAGCAGCGACATCGCTCACCGAGGCCATCGGCACCGCCTTGAGGTAGGGCCGATCGAACTGCTCAGCGAAGGCGGCGTCCTCGCTGCCGTGGAACTGCAGCAGATCAGGTTGCAGCACCTCGATCACGTGCTCGACCCAATCGGGCTCATCGTCCATCAGCAGCGCCACCGCAGTCACGAACGGCGGCAAAAGATCATGCAGCGCGCGTGCGACCGCAGGCTCGATGAATCGCCGGCTCTTGCGCGTAAGCACCAGCCCAATCGCATCGACACCGAGATCGATCGCGCACTGCACATCTTCGCCGCGCATAAGCCCGCAGAACTTGATCCGGGTTCGGTTCATGCACTCTCCTGTTCGGGAAGATTCCAGTGCGCCGCATAGCGTGGCCCCAGAAAGCTCAGTCCGGACGCTGACGCAGTCGGCCCGGCCAGCTTGCGGTCGCGGCCCTGCAACAATTCGGCCATCCATTCGATCGGCCGTTCACCGCGTCCGATCATGAGCAAGGATCCGACCAGATTGCGCACCATGTGATGCAGGAAGGCATTGGCCTGCACTTCGATGCTGACCAGCTCGCGCAGTCGCGTGACGCTGATCGAATGCACGTTGCGCATCGGCGTGCGCGCCTGGCACTGCGCGGTGCGAAACGCACTGAAATCATTCTCTCCCAGCACTGCCTGCGCCGCCGCGTGCATGCGCTGGGCATCGAGCGGAACGCGCTCCCAAGCCATGAATCGCGCGTCGAGCGCGGCACGAATCGGGCGATTGAGCAGCACATAGCGATAGCGCCGCGCATGCGCACCAAAGCGTGCATGAAAGGACTCATCGACCTCGCGAGCCCACAGCACCGCGATGTCGGGCGGCAAGCGCGAATTGGCCCCAAGCGTCCAGGCCCTCTCGCTGCGCGTGGCGACGCTGTCGAAGTGGACGACCTGGCAACGCGCATGCACGCCGGCATCGGTGCGTCCGGCGCAAGTCACATCGAGCGGGTGATCGGCCACGAAGGACAACGCTGCTTCGACTTCACCTTGCAGCGTGCGGCCGTGAGAAAGCCGCTGCCAGCCGAGGAAGTCGGTGCCGTCGTATTCGATGCCCAGGGCAATGCGCATGTCGTACCGATCAATGGAGCAGAAACCGGCAATCCTAGGACAAACCGCCGAACCGTAGCGACCGCAGCGTCCACGTGGGCCGAAAACAAAACGGGAACCGCGAGGCGCTGTCGCCGCGCGATTCCCGTATGAATAGCCAGCCGACTCAGCGCAGGTCGGCAATCAAGCGCTGCGCCTCACCCTTCTGCGTGTCGTTGCCTTCGGCAAGTACTTCCTCGAGCATCGAGCGCGCACCATCCGGATCACCCATGTCCATGTAGGCACGCGCGAGATCAAGTTTGGTACCGACCGCATCTTCGTTGGAGAAGAAATCGTCGGCAGGCAAGGGTTCGGGTTCGGGCGCACGTACCGGCGCCGGCGCTGCGGGTTCTGGCTGGCGAGCCACAGGGATGTCCTCGAGCGGGGGGATCGAGTCAAAGCCAAATCCGTGGTCGGCCAGTTCGCGCGGAGCGGCCGGTTCGGGCGCACGCGCGGGCGGCATGCCGAAACCGAAATCAGGTCGACCGGCACTGGGCACGTAGCTGTCGTCATGCGCCTTGACCGTATCGCTGTCAGCGAACGAGTCGTCGTCGAACGGAAAATGTTGCTCATCCTTGCCATTGTGCATCGCGGGCACCGCCGCTGCGGCAGGTGAGGACGAGGACCACAGCGGATGATGTGGAGCCAGTTCCTCGCCCATCGCCTGCACTTCCTGCCATTCCGGCTGGTGTGCATCGGCAACGTGTTCGTGCATGCGCTCGGCGGCCTCTTCGAATCGTTCGACGTTGCGCTCGGCGTAGTAAATGCTCAAGAGTTCCAGATGTGCACCGAGATTGGTCGGATCAGCGGCGATCTGGCCTTGCAGGTGCGCAATCTCCGACTCCATCACATTGCCGCCACCATGGCCATACGAGTCGCCGAACGAATCAGCAATCGACGGCGCTGCTGCAGCTGCTGAAGCTTTCTTTGCGGCGGGCTTGCGCTTGCGCAGGCCGAGGAATCCAAGCAGCAACACGAGCACGCCGCCGCCAATTGCCGCGGGCATGACCCAATCGGCCTCGTACCAGGCTGGCTGCGGCGCTGCCTTGGGCGCAGGTGCGGCGAACTTGGGCGCCGCAGGCTTGGGCGTTGGCGCAACAGCCGGCGGCGGCGTTGTGGCAGGCGTGCTTGCGGTTGCCGTGGATGCGGGTGCAGCCGGTGTCGCACTCGTGCTCGGCGCCGCAGCATCTGCAAGCGGCGTCGTGGTCGCCTTGCCAGGCACCACCTCACCCGGTGTTGCCGTACCGGCGAGCGGAGCCGCTGGCGTGGTGGCGGTGGTGGCGCCCTTGCTGTCCGCAGATGCAGGGCCATTTGCGGGCTTGCCTGTATCGGCAACCACCGGAACAGGCGCCGCAGTTTCGGGCTTGGCGCCCGTGGCCGGATGACTTTCCGTGCCCGCCTTGGGCGGCGTCGCAGCAACGTCCTTGGTGGTGTCACCCCAGATGTCTTTCTTGTCGATCGGGGCGCTTGCCGAAGTCGTGGTGGTGGGTTTGGCCGTGGCCGGCGCCGTCTTGGCGCTCTGCAGTTCCTTGAGCTTCTTCTGCAGTTCGGCGATTTCGGAATCCTTGAGCGAAATCAGGCGATCGTTCTTGGATTTGAGGTCTTCAAGATCCTTGACTCGCGACTTGAGATCAGTGGCGGCCTGTTCGCTGGCCGCAAGTGCTTCCTTGGTGCGCGCCAATTCACGAGTCGACTCACCGCCGGCGCCGGCCTTGCCTGAGCCACTGCTGCCCGCGGAGCCGGCGCTGGCAACGCTGTCCTTGCCCGCCTTGGGCGGCACCAGTTCAAGCTGGTCAGCCGACTTGGGCGCAGCCCCGGTCTTGGGACTCGCCGAGGCGACCGGCTTGCTTGCCTTCGGGGCAGGCGTTGCAGTGTCACTGGCTACCCGCGGTGTGGCCGCGGCGACGCCGCGCCAATCCTCGATCTGCGCATGCACCTGACGCGCGGCTTCACTGGCCGCGCCGATGGCCTTGATCTCGTCTTCGCTCGGCGCGCGCAGGATCACGCCACGCTTGAGCGCATTGATGTTGTTGCGATAGAAGGCATCCGGATTGTGCTTGAGCAGGGCCAGCATCGTCTGGTTGAGGTCGGCATCGCCACTGCGCATCTTTCCCGCGACCGATGACAGGGTTTCGCCGGCCTGAGTCGGACCGTAGTCGCCGGGCGCTGCAGTCCGAGCGGGCGCCACGACCGGCGCAGCCGGTGCAGGCTTGGGACTGGCGGCGACCGGTGCCGGCGCAGCAGGCTTGCTCGGTGCTGCCGGTTTGGCGGCCGGTTTCGACGCCGCGGGCGCGGCTGCCACGGCTTTGGGCGCGGGCGCGGCGGCGGGTGCCGTCATCGGCGGATCCAGCAGAACGGTGTATTCGCGCAGCATGCGACCCTTGGGCCAATTCGCCTCGACGAGGAAGTCGAGGTAGGTCGAGCGTACCGGTTCGGTACTGGTGACGCGGATCACCACCTGACCCTTGGCATCCTTGGCTACCGTGAATTCAAGCGGCACACCCAGATTGCTGCGGCTGATGCCCAGGCGCTCGAAATCCTCGTGGTCGGCCAGACTCACGAGCAAGCCTTCGGCTTCGCCCGCGCTGCCCTGGATGACCGGGATTTCCGCCTGCAACGGCTGATTGAGTTTGGACATGACACGCACCGGGCCAAGCCCGAGCGCCATCGCGTTGGTTCCGGCCAGCGCAAGCGTGATCGCCAGCGACAGTTGCAACGGTCGTTTCATCTGAACGTGCTCCCCACAACGTGGATGACCCGTTTCGTCGGGTTTCTCGAAACGGGCTTATAACACATTCGTAACTATCCGTCACAGATGCCTTTTTGCAAAGTGTCCGGCGTCACAAATGGTCCCTGATCAGCAACTCCGCAATCTGAACCGCGTTGAGCGCTGCGCCCTTGCGAATGTTGTCAGACACGATCCACAGGTCAAGCCCACGCGGATGGGAAATGTCTTCGCGGATGCGGCCGACGAAAACCTCGTCCTTTCCGGCAGCGTGCGATACCGGCGTCGGGTAGCCGCCGGCCTTGCGCTCATCGACGACGATCACGCCGGGGGCAGCTTCGAGCAGACTGCGTGCCGCTTGCGCCGTGAGCTTGTCGCGGGTCTCGATGTGCACGGCCTCGGAATGGCCGTAGAACACCGGCACGCGCACCGCCGTCGGATTGACCTGGATCGATTCGTCTTCGAGGATCTTGCGCGTCTCCCACACCATCTTCATTTCTTCCTTGGTGTAGCCGTTGTCCTGGAACTCGTCGATCTGCGGAATCAGGTTGAAGGCGATCTGGGCCTGGAATTTGGAGGGTTCGGCCTCCTGGAAGTTGAGCAGCGCCGCAGTCTGTCGACCCAGTTCGTCCGCACCCGAGCGCCCTGCCCCCGACACCGACTGATAGGTCGCCACATTGATGCGCTCGATTCCGACCGCGCGATGGATCGGCGCCAGCGCGACCAGCATCTGCATCGTCGAACAATTCGGATTGGCGATGATGCCGTGATCGACGTAGCGCGCAATCGCATGCGGATTGACTTCGCTCACCACCAGCGGGATCTCGTCCCGATAGCGGAATTCGGACGTGTTGTCGATCACCACCGCGCCCGCCGCCGCTGCGCGCGGCACGTGTTCACGCGAAACACTGCCGCCGGCTGAGAAAAATGCGATGTCGATGCCGTTGAAGTCGAACTCGGCGAGGTTCTTCACCACGACTTCGCGGCCAGCGAAACTCACCGTGCCACCGGCCGAACGCGCGCTCGCCAAGGGCACCAGTTCACCTACCGGAAATCCACGCTGCTCCAGAATCGACAGCAGGGTTTCACCGACCGCGCCGGTCGCACCGGCCATCGCCACGTTGTACCTTTTCTGCGCGCTCATCGACTCGCTCTCATTGTCTCTTGCATGGAATCGGGAAGAATGGAGCAGCCAGCGCCCGTCACGCCAATAACCAATCGGCATTGCCGCTCATGGCGGCGACTGATTCTCAAGCGATCCGCGGCGACACTGCGCCAACATCTGCGCACTGCGCACGATGGCGCAACGCGTGATCCATGAGCACGAGCGCAACCATCGCTTCGGCGATCGGCGTCGCACGGATACCCACGCAAGGATCATGACGACCCTTGGTCACGACTTCGACCGGCTCACCCGCCAGATTCACGCTGCGCCCCGGGATCAGGATGCTCGAAGTCGGCTTGAGCGCGATCGATGCGATCACCGCCTGCCCGCTCGAGATACCGCCGAGGATTCCACCGGCATGGTTGGAAACGAAACCCTGTGGCGTGATCTCGTCGCGATGCTCGCTGCCCTTCTGCGCCACGACGGCAAAGCCGTCACCGATTTCCACGCCCTTGACCGCATTGATCGACATCAAGGCCGCAGCAAGATCGCCATCGAGCTTGCCGTAAATCGGCTCGCCCCAGCCCGGCGGCACGCCTTCGGCCACCACGGTAACGCGCGCGCCAACCGAATCACCCGACTTGCGCAACGCGTTCACGTAAGCCTCGAGCTCCTCGACCATCGCCGCGTCGGGCCAGAAGAAGGGATTGCCCTCGACCACGCTCCAGTCGAAGCTGCGCGGCCTCAAGTCGCCGATCTGGGCGAGATGACCACGCACGTGAATGCCGCAGTGCTGCGCCAGCCATTTCTTGGCGATCACCGCCGCTGCCACCCGCATCGTCGTCTCGCGGGCCGAGGAACGACCACCGCCGCGTGGATCGCGGATCCCGTATTTCTGCCAATAGGTGTAGTCGGCATGGCCGGGGCGGAACGTGCTGGTGAGTTCCGAGTAGTCCTTCGAACGCTGATCGACGTTGCGGATCAGCAGCGCGATCGGCGTGCCGGTGGTGCGTCCTTCGTAGACACCCGAAAGAATCTCGACTTCATCGGCTTCATGGCGCTGCGAGGTAAAGCGGCTCTTGCCGGTCGCTCGACGGTCAAGATCGACGCGGAACTCGCCCGGCTCGATCGGCAGCCCGGGCGGACAGCCATCGATCACGCAGCCGATCGCGGGGCCGTGGCTTTCGCCGAAGGTCGTGACCGTGAACAACTTGCCGAAGGAATTGCTCATCGCTGACGTGGCTCGGCAGACAGTACAGGGGCCGTCATCGTGTGCTCCTCAGCTGCGACCTTGCGCAGCGCCGCGGATTGCCGCGGCATGCTCAACCAGGTCTCGACGATCGAGCAGGAAGACGCCCATCTGGCCGACGTTGAACTCGATCCAGTTGAACGGAACCTGCGGCAGGCATTGGATCAACGCGCGCTCGCTTTCGCCGACCTCGACGATGAGGACGCCCTCCTCGCTCAGGTGTTCGGGCGCCTGCACGAGGATGCGCAAGGCAAAGTCCAGTCCATCCTTGCCAGCGGCCAGTCCGAGTTTGGGCTCATGGCTGTATTCGAGCGGCAGTGCCGCGAATTCCTGCTCGGTCACATAGGGCGGGTTGCTGACGATGAGGTCGTAACGCTCGCCGGCGAGACCGGAAAACAGGTCCGAGCGAATCACGCGCACGCGCTCAGCGACATCCTGAAACTCGACATTCTCGCGCGCGAGCGCGAGTGCATCCTCGCTGATGTCGGCGAGATCGACCTGCCAGTCGGGATTGTGCGCGGCCATCGCAATGCCGATGCAGCCCGATCCCGTGCACAGGTCGAGCGCACGCGCCACCGGACGCTCATCCAGCCACGGTGAAAAGCCGCTCTGGATCAACTCGGCAATCGGTGAGCGCGGCACCAGCGCGCGCGTGTCGGATTTGAACTTGAGCCCGGCAAACCAAGCCTCGCCGGTCAGATAGGCAACCGGCTTGTGCTCGGCCACGCGCCGCTCGATGAGATCGAGCACGGTGCGGCGCTCGCCTTCGATCAGACGCGCCGAGCCATAGGCCGGCGACAGATCATGTGGCAGATGCAGCGCGTGCAGCACCAGGTGCGTGGCCTCGTCGATCGCATTGTCGTAGCTGTGACCGAAAGTCAGGCCCGCCGCACTGAAACGGCTCGCACCGTAGCGAATGAAATCCACGATCGTGGCCAGTTCCTGGGTCATCACCTGTTCCGCCAAAAAGTGCAAGCACGAAAGTATACGGGATGACTGCGCCGACGCCGGCACGGACACGCACAGGTGCAGGCCCCGGCGACGCGCGCATCGTGGCCGACGCCCATCGCTCGGCCCGTATAATCACGTGATGACAGCCTTCCCCGCACGCGGCCGGATCACGGCCAACTGGATGATCCTCATCGCCGCCTTGGCGGCGGCCCTCGGGCTGTGGCTGGGCATGCGCCTTTTTGCACCGGCGCCGATGCCGCAGTTGCCACCATTGCAGTCGGGCATGCTGTTCCCGCACCCGCGCAGCGTGCCCACGTTCGAACTCGCGCGCAGCGATGGCGGAAAACTCACTGAGGCCGAATTGCTCAGCCACTGGACGCTGGTGTTCTTCGGCTACACCCATTGCCCCGACGTCTGCCCGACCACGATTGCAGCCTTTGCACAGGCGTGGAAGAAACTGGAACCGGCCGAGCGCGCGCGCTTGCGCTTTGTCTTCATTTCGGTGGATCCGGCACGCGACACACCCGAACACCTCGGGCAATACATCCGTTACTTCGACAAGGAATTCATCGCCGCCACCGGATCGGACGACGTGCTGACGCCGCTCACGCGCGCCCTGGGCCTGCTCTATTCCCGAGGTACGGCCGCGGACGGCAACTACCTGGTCGACCACAGCGCCTCGGTGGTGATGATCGACCCGCTCGGTCGTGAAGTCGGCCTGCTGCGCCCACCCTTCGAGACGCCCAAATTGCTCGCCGACCTGCAGGCACTGGCGCGGAGTCCATGATGAGGTCAAGTGTCGTTCTGCAACATCTGCTGCCACATCGCCTGCTGTCGCGGCTGGTCCTGTACGCCACGCGCTGGCGCTGGCAACCGTGGAAGGATTTCCTGATCCGCCGCATCGTGCGCGCCTACGGCGTCGACCTCAGTCAAGCCGAACAACCCGAGCTGTCGAGCTACGCGCACTTCAATGCCTTCTTCACGCGCGCGCTCAAGCCGGACGCACGTCCGTTGCCCTCAGATCCCAAGGCGGTCGCCTGTCCGGCCGATGGACGCATCAGCCAGGCGGGTGCGATCACCAATGGCAGGATCATGCAGGCGAAAGGTCAGGATTTCAGCGCTGGCGAACTGCTGGGTGACGAGCAGGCGGCCAGCGTCTACGCCAACGGGCGCTTCGTCACGGTGTATCTCTCGCCGCGCGATTATCACCGCGTGCACATGCCGCTGGCCGGCGAACTCATCGAGACCCTCCATATTCCGGGGCGCCTGTTCAGCGTCGCGCCGTTCGCGGTCGATGCGATCCCGCGCCTGTTCGCGCGCAACGAACGTCTGGTCTGCCACTTCCAAGGTGAGGCTGGCCCGTTTGCGCTGGTGCTGGTCGGCGCGATGCTCGTCTCCGGCATCGAGACGGTCTGGAGCGGCGTCGAAGTCCCGCCCTATGCCTCGCGACCGCAACGGCAGGACTGGCGGGGACAAGGAATCCATCTCGCGCGCGGCGCGGAAATGGGTCGCTTCAACATGGGCTCGACCGCGATTCTGCTGCTCCCCGCAGGCGTGGCCGAACTGACTTTGCTGCAGTCGCAGCAGACCGTGCAGATGGGTTCTTTGCTCGGACGTGTGACCTGAGTCCCGAAAAAAGATCCCCGAACAAGCCCGGGAGGGGTTCCCTATTCCAGACGGTTCCGTCACAATCTGACAACGGACGGCGAAATTTGACTACGGCAATCTGCCGGAATCTACCGTCCATCGATCACCCAGGGGGGAGCAACGATCATGCAATTCGTCACCCGCGTCATCGCCTTGAGCCGAGCCGTCCAGCTGCGTCGCCAGTTGCGTGAAGTCAACAAGGCCTTGGAGTCACTTTCACCGCCGATGCGTCGTCAGCTCGCCGGCATTGCGATCCGCGAGTTCAATGCGGCAGCTGCCTGTGAATTTCCGCACCTCTACGGCACGCCGCCCGAAGAGAAGTACCGCGCCTGGGGCGCAGGTACCGATATCGGCATCGAGCGCCTGCAGTCGGAGAACCTCCAGGTTCGCTTGCGCGGCATCGCGCTGTGGCTGACCGTGGTCTACCACGAGACCAAGGATTCACCGTACTCCGAACAGCAGGATCTGCATCGTCAGGCCATGCGCGCAATGCGCTCGCTCAAGGAAAGCGTACCGGCCGACCAGATCAAGCAGTGGATGAATCAGGAAGACGCCGCCGCGGCCTGAGCGTCGCTGCTTGCGCATCGCCCGGCGTCGCTTTCGATGACCGGGCTCAACGCCTGAAGCCCCACACGACAAACCGGCCGCGCTCGCGGCCGTTTTGTCGTGTGCCGGCGACGCACATCCGACCCCGCGGTTTCCCGCAGTCAGCAAGAGCGCCTATGATTGCGCGGTTCCCGTTGACCGATTCGTGGAGATTGCCCGTGTTCAAGCGCGTCCTGCTCGCCCTGCTCTTCGTCCTCCCCGCCTTCGCGCTCGCGCAAGGCACGCCCGCGCCCAAGGCGCCCGCAGCCAAACCAGCCGCTGCGCAGAAGAAGACGGCTGTGCCTGCAACCGCCAAGCCCGCGGCCAAGCCAGCGGCCAAGCCTGCCGCGAAGACCACGGCCAAGGAAGCCGCCAAGGTCGCTGATGGCGCTGCCCCCGCCGCCAACAAGGTGCTCGTGAAAACCAGTCAGGGTGACATCACGATCGAGCTGTTCCCCGACAAGGCACCCAAGTCGGTGGAGAACTTCCTCACCTACGTCAAGAGCGGCTTCTACAGCGGCACGATCTTCCATCGCGTGATTCCCGGCTTCATGATTCAGGGTGGTGGCTTCAGCGCCGACCTGCGCCAGAAGAAGACCCGCGCGCCGATCGCGATCGAATCCAGGAATGGCCTGAGCAATCTGCGCGGCACGGTGGCCATGGCGCGCACACTCGATCCGAACTCTGCGACCGCGCAGTTCTTCATCAACACCGTCGACAACCCGCGTCTGGACTACGCCAATGACGCCAACCCGGGCTATGCAGTATTCGGCAAGGTAGTCGCCGGCATGGACGTGGTCGACAAGATCCGCGCGATTCCGACCGGCCCCAAGGGCCCGTTCGCGGGTGACGTGCCGACCACCACGATCACGATCGAAAAGGTCAGCGTGGTCGAATGACACTGCGAGTGGATCTGCGTCGCACGCTTCGGCTGCGGCGCAGACCACTCGGTCACGGCCCGCATGGCCACCCTGTTCATTTCCGACTTGCATCTGGATCCGGCGCGACCCGCGATCATCCGGCAGTTCCTTGCGTTCGCGCGCGAGCAGGCAGCGCAAGCCGAAGCGCTCTACATACTCGGCGATTTCTTCGAAGCCTGGATCGGCGATGATGCCGCCGGAGAACTCGAAGACAGCATCGCAACCGCGCTCGCGCAATTGCATGAGAAAGGCGTGCCTGTGTATTTCATGCACGGCAACCGCGACTTTCTGCTCGGTGATGCCTGGGCACGTCGCGCGCGGCTGACCCTGCTTCCCGATCCAAGCGTCGTCGAAATTGCCGGCGAGCAGATCCTGCTCATGCACGGCGATCTGCTGTGCACCGATGATGCAAAGTATCAGGCGTTTCGCACGCAAACGCGCGCGCCGCATTGGCAACGCGCCTTTCTGGCCAAACCGCTCACCGAGCGGCAAGCCTTCGCAGCGCAAGCACGTGCAGAAAGCCAGCGCTACACGCGCGCACGCGGAGAGGCACTCACCGACGTCAACGCGGACGCCGTCAGCACCACCATGCACCGCTTCGGCGTGCGCACGCTGATCCACGGCCACACCCATCGTCCGGCGCTGCACGAGCTTGCCCCGCTCGGCCTGCCCGGCGCGCGCCGCATCGTGCTCGGCGACTGGTACGAGCAGGGCAGCCTGCTTGAAGTCGATGCCAACGGCTGCCGACTGCGTGTCTTGCCAGCGGCCGCCACTGCCACGCCGGCGCACTGATCGCGGTCAATTCTTGCAGCGTCCGCAGGCGTAGAATCGGATCCATCTCACCGATGCGCGCGCGCAATCGTGCGCACCACTGCCCAGCGCTGTGCCGACGCCCTGGATCACCGCTGCAAGCGCGGGTCGATCCACTCCACGCCATGTGCACAGTCTGCACGTCGCCACCAGGAGTTCCCATGTCCACGCGCTACCGCTCGGTTTCCAGCAATATCCTCGACGCAATCGGCGACACGCCCCTGCTCGAGATCGATGGCGTGTTCGCCAAGTGCGAATTCCTCAATCCATCCGGCTCGATCAAGGCGCGCATTGCCAAGTACATCGTCGAGCGTGCCGAACAGAGCGGCCAGCTCAAACCCGGCGACACCATCGTCGAGGCCACCAGCGGCAACACCGGCAATGCCTTCGCGATGGTGGCCGCGGTCAAGGGCTACCGCATGATCGTGGTCATGCCCGAAGGCCTGTCGAGCGAGCGCGTGGCGATCTCGCGCGCTTTTGGCGCCGAAGTGCTGTTCTGCGGCAGTTTCCATGTCAATGCCGCCCTCGAACGCGCGCGCGAGCTCGGCCGGCAACCGGGATTCTTCTTCCCCGGCCAGTTCGAATCGGAGTGGAACGTCGAGGAGAACCGCGAGTGGCTCGGCCCGGAGATCCTCGCGCAGTTGCCGGCGGGATGCGTACCCGACGCCTTCGTGCATGGTGTCGGTACCGGCGGCACCCTGATCGGCGTGGGTCAGGCATTCCGCAAGCTCAATCCGAACGTGCGTCTGTTTGCGATGGAACCCTCGGAGTCGCGCACGATTCTCTGCGGCGAGGTCGCGCTGCATCAGATCGAGGGGATCTCGGATGGCTTCGTGCCCGGCATCTTCGCCAAGCACCGCAGCCTCGTCGGTGACACCTTGAGCGTGGCCAGCAGCGATGCGGTGGCCGAGATGCGCAAGCTCGCACGCACGCGCGGCCTGTTCTGCGGCCCCAGTTCGGGCGCGCACCTGCTCGCGGCGCAACGCATCCGCGCGCAGCATCCCGAACTCAAGACGGTGGTCACGATCCTCGACGACGAAGGCGAGAAGTACCTGCACGATTTCTTCATGCACCCGGCAAGCGGCAGCGACAAGCCGCTGCCGTTTCATTGAGATCGCCATGCTGCTGTTCGATGCCCTGAGCCCTGCACCGCGCACCCTGCGCATGTTCCTGCTGGAGAAAGGTCTGACGCTGCCGACCCGGCAGATCGACGTGTTCAGCGGCGAGAACCGTCAGGCGGCTTTCCTTGCGCACAATCCCGCGGGACAAACGCCTGCCTTGCTGCTCGACGATGGTTCCTGCATCGGTGAGGCCTTGGCAATCATGGAGTACCTTGAAGAACTCCACCCGCAACCGGCACTGATCGGCGCGACCGCGCAGGAGCGCGCACTGACACGACAATGGCAACGTCGCGTCGAACTCAACATCACCGAGTTCATCCACAACGCCTACCACTACGCGGAAGGTCTGGCACGTTTCCGAGATCGCATTCCGGTCGCGCCGGAAGCGGCCTGCGGGCTCAAGGCGGTCGCACGGGATCGGATCGCCTGGCTCGATGCGATGCTCGACGGCCATGAATACCTCGCCGGCGGACGCTTGACGATCGCCGATTTCTGGCTCTACGTCTGGCTCGATTTCGCCGAGTCGGTTGGCCAGCCCTTCGACCACGCCCTGCGCAATATCGGCCCCTGGTTCACGCGCATCACCGCGCGCCCATCGGCAAGCGCGAGCCTGCATCCAAGCTGCAAACCCGGTGGCGTTCGCGGCTGAGGCCGCGCTGTCGCCTCAGTCGAGCGTGAAGGAATCGGCGTCCATCCACGCCGGGAAGCGTTCGCGATGTGTCGCCAAGGCGGCCGGATCGAGACTCACCGTTACCGTCTGCTCCTGCGCACCCAGCTCGACCATCGGCTGACCGAGGAAATCGTGCAACACGCTGTCACCGGCATAGTGCAGGTCATTGCCGTCGTAACCGACACGGTTGACACCCGCGCAGTAGCTCAGATTCTCGATCGCACGCGCCGCGAGCAAGGTGCGCCAGGCATGACGCCGTGCGCTCGGCCAGTTCGCCACATACAGCAGCAGGTCATACTCGAAGGCGTTGCCGTCATGGCGATTGCGCGCATAGACCGGGAACCTCAAGTCGTAACAGACCTGCAGACAGATCTTCCAACCGCGCCAGTGGACCACCCGACGCTCGCTGCCGGCCGCATAACGCTTGTGTTCGTCGGCATGGCGGAACAGATGACGCTTGTCGTAGTGCGTGAGCGCGCCATCGGGCGTGGCAAACAGCAGGCGATTGAACACCTGGTCGGCCACGCGCAACTGCATGCTGCCGCAGATCGCCGCATCGAGTTCACGCGCCTGCGCCTTCAGCCATTCGACCGTCGCACCGTCCATGCCCTCAGCCGCGTGGATGGCCTCGTTCGAGAATCCGCTGGTGAAGGTTTCCGGCAAGACGATGAGGTCACTGCCCACGAGCGGCGCGATCAGTTGGCCGTAGTAAGCGCGATTGGCAGCCGGGTCGTGCCAGCGCGTCGCGCCCTGCGCCAGCGAGACCTTCAGAGTTTGCACAGGCGCTCCGCCGCAGCTTCGAGGGTGGCCTCGCTCTTGGCGAAGCACAGTCGGATCAGGTGAGTATCGGGCGGCGTTTCATAGAACGCCGAAACCGGAATCGCGGCGAGGCCAGCCTCGCGCACCAGCCACTCACAAAAGTTAAGATCATCGATCGTCTTGATCGCCGAGTAATCGACCAACTGGAAATAGGCACCGCGCACGGGCAGCAGCTTGAACTTCGAAGGCGCCAGCAGCTTGCGGAAGGCATCGCGACGCGCCTGATAGAAAGCCGGCAGCTCCAGATAATGTGCCGGATCGGACTCGAGCACTTCAGCCAGCGCCCATTGCGCAGGCGAGAACGTGCAGAAGGTCAGGTACTGATGCACCTTGCGGAACTCGG
The DNA here is from genome assembly GCA_002632325.1 of Lysobacterales bacterium. Taxonomy (GTDB): domain Bacteria; phylum Pseudomonadota; class Gammaproteobacteria; order Xanthomonadales; family Rhodanobacteraceae; genus Dokdonella_A. The sequence continues at coordinate 95,581 of NSJK01000012.1, forward strand.
CGCTCAGAACGGGCGGCGCGATGCAATAGCCGACCTTCCAGCCGGTGCAGTGGTAGGTCTTGCCGAACGAACTCACCACGAAGCTGCGCGCCACCAGTTCGGCGTGTCGCAGCACACTCTGGTGTGCAAGGCCGTCGAAGATCATGTGCTCGTAGACTTCGTCGGACAACACCAACACTTCGCTGTCACGCACGATCTCGGCCAATGCATCGAGATCGCTTGCCGCGAGCACCGCACCGGTCGGATTGTGCGGCGAGTTGATCATGATGAGGCGCGTACGCGGCGTCACCGCGTCCTTGACACGCTGCCAGTCGACCGAGAAATCAGGCAATTGCAGCGGGATGTGGACCGCACGACCGCCACACAGCTCGATCGCGGGCTCGTAGCTGTCGTAGCAGGGGTCGAGCACGATCACTTCATCGCCCGCATGCACGACTGCCGCAATTGCCGCGAACAGCGCTTCGGTCGCGCCCGATGTCACCGTGATTTCGGTGTCGGCGTTGATCTTGCGTCCGTACAAACGCTCGGTCTTGCGCGCAATCGCCTCGCGCAGCGGCGCAATGCCGGCCATCGGCGCGTACTGGTTGCGACCTTGCGCCATCGCGCGCGTGAGCGCGTCGCGCAAGGCAGGTGGCCCATCGAAATCCGGAAAACCCTGCCCCAGATTCACCGCCTTGTGCTCGGCGGCGAGCTGACTCATCACCGTGAAGATCGTGGTGCCGACCTTGGGCAGCTTGGTCTGCAGTTGCATGGCGCCTCTTGCAGCGATGGCCAGCGGCCGGAACCGCGATCCTAACATGCGCGCAGCGGCACCTTGCGCGCGCTGCGGGCGCGCGCAAGGCCGCTCGACTCGATGATCAAGCGCCGAAGGCGATGCGGTTCACGCGTGCAACGAATGCCGCAGGATCGGTGAGCTGATCGCCGGCTGCCAGTTGCGCCTCCTCCAGCAACAAGTGCGCAAGATCGATGCTGCGCGCCCCGTCGCTCTCAGCGGCAATGCGCTGCACCAGCACATGCTGCGGATTGACTTCGAGCAGCGGCTTGCTTGCCGGCACTTCATGACCCGCCTCACGCAACAGCCGCTGCATGTGCGGCGCCATGTCGTACTCTCCGAGCACGATGCAGGCCGCTGAATCCGTCAAGCGCTGACCAACCTGCACGCCGCCGACCGCATCGCCCAATGCCTTCCTGAGCTTGTCGAGCACGGGCGCAGCCTCGGCTTCGGCCTGCTTGCGCGCTTGTTCGTCGATGGCGGGCGTCGTGAAATCGCCCTTGGCGGCATTGCGCAGCTTCTTGCCGGAGAATTCCTGCAGATAGCCGATCATCCACTCGTCGATGCGATCGCTGAGCAACAACACTTCGATGCCGCGAGCCTTGAGTGACTCGATCTGCGGACTGTTCTTTGCCGCCGCGTGCGAGTCGGCGGTGATGTACCAGATCACCTCCTGCCCTGCCTGCATGCGCCCGACATAGTCTTCAAGCGACACGTTGCGGTCGGCGCCTTCGCCATGGGTCGAGGCAAACCGCAGCAACTTGGCAATTCGTTCGCGGTTGGCACCATCTTCGGCAATGCCTTCCTTGAGCACGTTGCCGAACGCAGCGGTGAACTGGGCAAATTTCGCCGGTTCATCCTTGGCAAGCTTGTCGAGCAGATCAAGCACGCGCTTGACGCAGGCGCTGCGGATCTGCGCGACCAGACGATTCTCCTGCAGAATCTCGCGACTCACGTTGAGCGGCAAGTCATCGGAGTCGACCACGCCGCGCACGAAGCGCAGCCAGCCCGGCAGCAATTGTTCGCTCGCATCCATGATGAAGACGCGACGGATGTAGAGCTTGAGCCCGCGTCGCTCGTCGCGGCCGCTGAAGACCGCATCGAAGGGCGGCTTTTCCGGAACGTAGAGCAGCGAGGTATAACTCTGCGCACCTTCGACGCGATTGTGCGACCACGCCAGCGCTTCGTTGAAATCGTGCGACAGCGACTTGTAGAAGGCCTGATAGTCCTCGTCCTTGAGCTCCGCCTTTGGCCGCGTCCACAAGGCTGAAGCGTGATTGATCGTCTCGGTCTTGGCCGCGTCCTTGTCTTCCCCCTCTTCGCGCATGCGGATCGGGAAGGCCACATGATCGGAATAGCGCTTGACCAGATCGCGCAGCTTCCAGCCATCAAGAAACTCACTCTCCTCGGCCTTCAGATGGAGGGTCACGGCGCTGCCGCGCGGCGCATCCCCGATCGCCTCCAGCGTGTACGCGCCGCTGCCAGTGGATTCCCAGCGCACGCCCGCATCGGCCGGCGCGCCGGCCTTGCGCGTGCTCAGCACGACCTTGTCGGCGACGATGAAGGCCGAGTAGAAACCGACGCCGAACTGGCCGATCAGTTGCGTGTCCTTGCGCGCATCACCCGACAGCGACTCGAGAAACTTGCGCGTGCCCGAGCGCGCGATGGTGCCGATGTTCTCCACCACTTCCTCGCGCGTCATGCCGATGCCGTTGTCACGGATCGTGAGCGTGCGCGCCTCCTTGTCGAACTCGATCGCGATGTGCAGATCGGCGTCGTCGGCGCTGAGCGCGGCATCGGACAAGGCCGCAAAGCGCAACTTGTCGCAGGCATCGGAAGCGTTGGAGATCAGCTCGCGAAGGAAGATTTCCTTGTGCGAGTACAACGAGTGCGTGACCAGATGCAGAACTTGGGAAACCTCGGCCTCGAACGCGCGGGTCTCAACGGTGGTGTTCATCGAAAAATCCTCAATGCAAAGCGCTGCCGCGCAGATGGGGGCAGCGCGGAGCGCGTTCAAGCGAAACCGCAACTTGCCGCACGGGCGACCGCAACCGGGCGATCACCCAGCGAGAAGCTGGCCGGCACCTCAAGCGCGAAAGCGATCGGTCGCGCAGATCAATTCATGGGTGATGCCCGCCTCGAAAGCCGAATGCCCGGCATCGGCGACGATGCGCAGCTCCGCCTCGGGCCAGGCCCGATGCAGATCCCAGGCACTGCGCATCGGGCAAACCACGTCATAGCGCCCCTGCACGATCACTGCGGGTATCGAGCGGATGCGTGAAACATCACGCAACAACTGGCCATCGACCTCGAAGAAGCCGCCGTTGACGAAGTAGTGGTTCTCGATGCGCGCGAAGGCGAGCGCGAATGCATCCTCGCCTGAAGACTCGATGTAGGAGGGATCCTGCAACAGAAAACTGGTGGCGCCTTCCCAGGTGGCCCAGGCGCGCGCTGCAGCCAGGCGCACTGCAGGATCGACACTGGTCAGGCGCCGGTGGTAGGCACTCATGAGATCGCCGTGCTCGACCTCGGGGATCGCCTTGAGGTACTCCTCCCAGACATCTGGATAGAGCGCGTCACAGCCCTTCTGGTAAAACCATTCGAGCTCCCAGCGGCGCAACATGAAAATGCCACGCAACACCAGTTCACTCACGCGCTCGGGGTGCGACTGCGCATAGGCCAAGGCAAGCGTCGAACCCCATGAACCGCCGAACACCTGCCAGCGCGCAATGCCCAGATGCGCACGCAAGGTCTCGATGTCCTGCACGAGATGCCAGGTGGTGTTGTCGGAAAGTTCGGCATGTGGCGTCGAGCGCCCGCAACCACGCTGATCGAACAGCACGATGCGGTACTGCGCGGGATCGAAAAAACGCCGTGATTTCGCATTGCAGCCTGCGCCCGGCCCGCCATGCAGGAACACGGTCGGCTTGCCCTGCGGATTGCCGCACTGCTCGTAGTAGACCCGATGCAGCGGCGAAACCTGCAGGTAACCGCTGTCGAACGGCTCGATTTCGGCATACAACGTGCGACGCTCACTCATGTTTCATACCCTTGCAGACAAGGTCTGAAAGCTTCGCACGTCCCCTGCCCGCGGTGAAGCGCGCCTTTGATCAAACGTGCACTGGGTCCAGAGTGCCCTTGGTCAGGAGTGCGGCCAAGGATGGCCGCTTTGGACCATTCAAAGCTTTTGAATCCCCCAATCAATCTGCCGCGCAAGCAGAAGCGAGCATGGATGCGAGCACAAACCAACATCAAGGATGGCCGCTCTGGACTGCCAAGAGGCTCTGAATCCAACCGCTTGCAATGCTTCACCCGAAGCGGCGAGGAGGGATCCGAGCAAAAACAATGGTCGGGGTAGCCGGATTTGAACCGACGACCACTTGTCCCCCAGACAAGTGCGCTACCAGGCTGCGCTATACCCCGACATGGGCCTTGCAGAACGGAAATTGTAGCAGGTCATGCCCAGTCACCGGCAACCGGTGATGGGCTTGCGCTTCTTCATGCGAAAGGAAGGCAGTGGATCAGCGACGCAGGATCTGCAGGACTTCTTCGAGCTCCAGCCGCACCTGTCGCACGATCTGCGCCGACATGGTCGATTCCACGCGCGCCTGCGATCCTTCCAGCCGCTGACGCGCGCCGGTGATCGTGAAACCCTGCTCGTAGAGCAACGAGCGGATCTGCCGGATCATCAGCACGTCGTGACGCTGGTAGTAGCGCCGGTTGCCACGCCGTTTCACCGGCTTGAGGTTGGGAAACTCCTGTTCCCAATAGCGCAGCACGTGCGGTTTGACCGCGCACAGCTCGCTTACCTCACCGATGGTGAAATAGCGTTTGGCCGGAATGACCGGAAGTTCGCTATTGCTGCCCTGATCCAGCATAAGCCTCGACCCGGACCTTCAGTTTTTGCCCTGGACGGAAGGTCACCACCCGGCGCGCAGAGATCGGAATCTCGACGCCGGTCTTGGGATTGCGTCCCGGACGTTGGTTCTTGAAACGCAGATCGAAATTGCCGAACCCTGACAGCTTCACCTGCTCCCCTTTCTCGAGCGCGTCACGCAGCACTTCGAAGAAAGCATCCACGAATTCCTTGGCTTCGCGTTTGTTCAGTCCGACATCGGTGAACAGGCGTTCGGCCATTTCAGCCTTCGTAAGTGCCATCTCTAACCTCGCAACCTGGCGCCACAAACCGACTGCAATGCGGCCACCGCGAGGCTCGTGCAGCGGTCTGCATCCTCGTCGGTAAGCGTGCGGTAACAGTCTTGCAAAATCAAGCCGATGGCGAGACTTTTGACCTCGCCGCCGAGCTTTTCCCCTACGTACCGGTCGAACAGTACGACATCGGCGAGGGTTTCGCCAACCGCGTCACGGATTGCCGCTTCCACGGTCGCAAACGGCACCCCGGCCGGCAGTTCGAAGGACAGGTCCCGGCGTACCGACGGAAACCGCGACAGCGCGCGCGCGCGGGGGATGGCCCGTGCCGAAATCGCCACCACGTCGAGTTCGAAGGCCAGCACCATTCCATCCAGATCCAGCGCCCGGCACACCTGCGGATGCAACGCGGCGAGGTGCCCGACCACCTGTCCCGCCCGCTCGATCGCCGCACACTGGCCCGGATGCGCCCAGGGCACGGCTGCGGGCACGAAGGAGAATGCGGCGCATTCGTTGGTCAGCGCGAGCAGGGATTCGACGTCGCCTTTGAGATCGAAGAAATCGACTTCGCGCGATGGCTCGCCCCACTGCTCGGCGGCCGCCGTGCCGCAGACGATGCCGGCGAGCTTTTCGGCTTCCAGAGGCGCCCCGGAAGAATTGGAGAACACGCGACCGATCTCGAACAGACGCACGCGCTGCACCTGCCGGCGCCGATTGCCGACCAGAGCCGCAGCGAGGCCGGGCAGCAGGCTGGTACGCATCACCGCCAGATCAGCCGACAGTGGGTTGGCCAGCGCGATCGCACCATCGGCCAATTGCCAGTCGGCGAGCTGGCCCGGCGCGACGAAGGCATAGGTAATGGCTTCGTGAAAGCCGCGCGCAACCAATTGCTCGCGCAAGGCCACGCGTGAGACGCGATCTTCAGGCAAGGCCGGAGTCGCCAGCGCCCCGCCCGGTGCGTGGTCGGGAATGCGATCGTAGCCGTGAATGCGAGCAAGTTCCTCGATGAGGTCTTCTTCGCTCGCGATGTCGAAGCGCCGCCCCGGCGGCGTGACCCGCCAGCCATCGGCCGTGCGTTCGACGCGCATGTCGAGCGCAGCGAAGATCATCTCGATCTCGCCATCAGCCAAGCTGATGCCCAGCAGACGCGCGATGCGGGCGCGGCGCAGCGGTACCGCCGGACGCTGCGGCAGATGCGCCGCTTCTATCGCCTCGACGATCGCTCCAGCGTTACCGCCAGCCGCTTCGACAATCAACGCCGTGGCGCGTTCGAGCGCCAGCCGAGGCAAGGACGCATCCACACCACGCTCGAAGCGGTGCGCGGCATCGGTATGCATGCCCAGACGCCGCGCACGACCGGCGAGCGCAGTGGGTGCGAAATGTGCGGCTTCGAGAAACACGTTGCGCGTAGCGCTGGTGACACGCGTGTCGAAACCGCCCATGAGGCCAGCCAGCGCCACAGGGCGACCGGCATCGGTGATGACCAGCAATTCCGCATCGAGCTCGACTTCACGCTCATCGAGCAACTTGAGCGTCTCACCCGTGCGGCCGCGGCGCACACCGATCGGACCTTGCAGCGTATCCGCGTCGAAGGCATGCAGCGGCTGTCCCAACTCCAACATGACGTAGTTGGTGACATCCACGAGCAGGCTGATCGGACGCAGGCCACTGCGGCGCAGGCGCTCGACCAGCCACGCGGGCGAGCGCGCCTGCATGTCGATGCCAGCAATGAAACGACCGCAGTAGCGCGGGCAATCGCCGGCTGATTCGAGTTCGACCGCAAGCAAGCGACCGTCATGGGTTGGCACCGGCTCGATCGCGAGCGGCACATGCGGCAAATCAAAGGCCGCCGCGACGTCGATCGCCAAGCCTTCGACCGACAGACAATCCGCACGATTGGGCGTCAACCCCAGATCGATCACTGCATCGGGCAGGCCCAGATGCGCGGCCAAGGGCTGACCGACCACGGCATCGAGCGGCAATTCGAGCAGACCCGAGGCATCGGCATCCAGTCCCAGTTCGCGCGCCGAGCACAACATGCCGCTGGAATCGACGCCGCGCAGCTTGGCCGCCTTGATCGTGATCTCCCCCACGCGCGCGCCGATCTTTGCCAATGGTGCCTTGAGTCCTGCGCGTGCATTGGGCGCACCACAAACGATCTGCAGACGCTCGCTGCCGGCATCGACCTCGCAGACTTGCAGGCGGTCGGCCTGCGGATGCCTCGCGCAGGAAATGATCTGGGCGACGACCACGCCATCGAGACCTTCACCGAGGCGCTCCACGCTCTCGACCTCGTGGCCGATCATGTCGAAACGCTCGAGCAGGCTGGCCTGATCGACTTGCAGCGGGAGGCGGGAGCGCAGCCAGTTTTCGGAGAATTTCATGAGCGGATGCCGGCCTCAGGCAAATTGACGCAGGAAGCGCACGTCGTTCTCGAAGAACGCGCGCAGATCGTTCACGCCATAGCGCAGCATCGCCAAGCGCTCCGCGCCCATGCCGAAGGCAAAGCCGCTGTAACGCTCGGGATCGATGCCGCAATTGCGCAATACGCTCGGGTGCACCATGCCGCAGCCAAGCACTTCGAGCCAGCGCGAGCCGCCGTCGGGCAATTCCCAACGGATGATCACGTCGGCGCCCGGCTCGACGAAGGGGAAGAACGTCGGCTTGAAACGCATCTCGAAATCGCGGTCGAAGAACGCGCGCAGGAATTCGCGCAACGTGCCCTTGAGATCGGCCATCGTCGATGTTTCGTCGATGAGCAGGCCCTCGACCTGATGGAACATCGGCGAATGGGTCTGGTCCGAATCGCTGCGGTAGACCTTGCCGGGCGCGATCACGCGGATCGGCGGGGTGCGGCCCTTGGCGGCGCGGATCTGCACCGGCGAGGTGTGCGTGCGCAGCAGCCGTCCGTCGGCAAACCAGAAGGTGTCGTGCATCGTGCGCGCCGGATGATCAGGCGGAAAATTGAGCGCGCCGAAATTGTGCCAGTCGTCCTCGATTTCAGGGCCATCGGCCACGTCGTAGCCGAGCCGCGCGAAGATCGCGCTGATGCGCTCGAGCGTGCGCGTGATTGGATGCAGACCACCGCGATCGGCAGCGCGCCCCGGCAAGGTCACATCGACCCGTCCTGCAGTCAGACGCGCCTGTGTTTCGACCGCTTCCAGATCCAGCTTGCGCGCCGACAACGCCTCAGCGATCTGCTCCTTGGCCGCATTGACCTGGGCACCTCGCGCCTTGCGTTCATCGACCGGCAGGGCACCAAGTTGCTTGAGCAGCAGGGTCAGCGAACCTGACTTGCCGAGCACCGCCACCCGCAGGTCTTCAAGCGCCGCGCTGTCCGCAGCCGCCGCAATCTGCGCCAACGCCGCGGCTGCCAATTGTTCGATCTCGCTCATGCCTTGTTCCCGTTGCCGATCGGTGCCGCAATACCAGCCACAGCGCCGCCATCATCAACAAAAAAGGGAAGGACCTGCGCCCTTCCCTTCTTGCCAGCGCAAGACGCCGAAGAACGGCGTCCTGTCACTGCCATTGCTCAGGACGCGGCCTTGCCGCCGAGTGCAGTCTTGGCCTTTTGGGCAAGTGCGCCGAACGCGGCGATGTCGTGGACGGCGATGTCCGCGAGCACCTTGCGATCGAGCGTGATGCCGGCCTTGAGCAGGCCGTTGATGAAACGGCTGTAGGACAGCCCGAACTGGCGCGCACCCGCGTTGATGCGGACGATCCACAGACTGCGGAAGTTGCGCTTCTTCTGCTTGCGTCCGATGTAGGCGTACTGGTGCGCCTTGGTGACGGCCTGCTTGGCGACGCGGAAAACCTTGCGCCGCGCGTTGTAATAACCCTTGGCCTTGCCGAGGATCTTCTTGTGACGACGGTGGGCGATGACGCCGCGCTTGACTCGTGCCATTTCTTCTCTCCTTACACGTAGGGCAGCATGCGGGCGACGCGACCTGCGTCTTCCTTGCGCACGTGGTTGGTGGCACGCAGACCGCGCTTGCGCTTGGTCGCCTTCTTGGTAAGGATGTGGCTCTTGAACGCGTGACCGCACTTGAACTTGCCGGACGCGGTCTTGCGGAACCGCTTGGCAGCGGCCCGATTGGTCTTCATCTTTGGCATGACATTTCCTTCTTCGTTTTCGTGACTGGCGCGAGCGGTGGCTCAAGGCCACGCTTTCCATCCTGCTCGTTCCGGCTTGTGTGACCCGGGCTCCCGGATCGGCTCCTGTAACTACTGTTTTTTCTTGGGCGCGATCATCATCACCATCAAACGCCCTTCCATGCGTGGAAACTGTTCGATCACCGCTTCCTCGGCAATCTCGGCGCTGATCTTGTCGACCATCGCCCGTCCCAGTTCCTGATGTGACATCTCGCGACCGCGGAAACGGATCGTGATCTTGACCTTGTCGCCTTCTTCCAGAAACCGGCGCAAATTGCGCATCTTGATCTGGTAGTCGCCGACGTCGGTCACCGGGCGAAACTTGAGTTCCTTGATCTCGACCTGCTTCTGCTTCTTCTTGGCTGCATGCGCCTTCTTCTGCGCCTCGAACTTGAACTTGCCGAAATCCATGATGCGGCACACCGGCGGATCGCCGTTGGGCTGGATTTCGACCAGATCGAGGCCCGAGTCCTGCGCCATCGACAATGCCTCGTCGCGGCTGAGGATGCCGACCTGCTCACCTTCCGGGCCGATGACTCGAACACGCGGAACACGGATTTCGTGATTCCTGCGATTCGGCTTGCTTTCGATGGCTATAGGTCAATCCTCCGGAAATTGAAAAACACCCGATCGACGCGATTCAAGCTGCGCCAGACTCGGACTGCAAACGCTCCACGAAGCTGGCGACCGGCATGGAGCCAAGGTCTTCGCCTGCGCGCGTACGCACGGCAACAGCCCCCGCATCCCTCTCCCGGTCGCCGACGACCAGCAGATACGGAACCTTGGCCAGCGTGTGTTCGCGGATTTTATAGCCGATCTTCTCGTTGCGCAAATCGGCCTCCACCCGGAAACCTTGCGCGACAAGGGCTTGCGTCGCCTGGCGGGCAAAATCGGCCTGGGCATCGGTAATGTTCATCACCACCGCCTGCACCGGCGCCAGCCAGGCCGGGAAGGCGCCGGCATGGTGTTCGATGAGGATGCCGATGAAACGCTCCATCGAGCCGACGATGGCCCGATGCAGCATCACCGGGGTGTGGCGGGCCGAATCCTCGCCCACGTACTCGGCTCCGAGCCGGCCCGGCATCGAGAAATCGACCTGAATCGTGCCCAGCTGCCAGGCCCGACCGATCGAGTCCTTGAGGTGGTATTCGATCTTGGGGCCATAAAAGGCGCCCTCGCCCGGCAGTTCGGTCCAGTCCACGCCACAGGCGCGCAGCGCCTGACGCAGCGCGGCCTCGGCCTTGTCCCAGACCTCATCCGAGCCGATCCGCGGCTCGGGCCGCAGGGCGATCTTGACGCCGACATCGTTGAATCCGAAATGCGCGTACACCGCCATCGCCTGACGATGGAAGGCGACTACTTCGGACTCGATCTGATCCTCGGTGCAGAAGATGTGCCCATCGTCCTGCACGAAGCCGCGCACGCGCATCAGGCCATGCAGGGCGCCCGAGGGCTCGTTGCGCGTACAGGAACCGAATTCGCCGTAGCGGATCGGCAGATCGCGGTAACTGCGCAGGCCATGATTGAACAGCAGCACATGCCCGGGACAGTTCATCGGCTTGAGCGCGTAGTCGCGGTTCTCCGAGGCGGTGACGAACATGTTCTCGCGGTAGTTCTGCCAATGCCCGGTCTTTTCCCACAGGCTCTTGTCGAGAATCTGCGGGCAACGCACTTCCTGATAGCCTGAATCGACATAGATCTGGCGCATGAACTGCTCGACCACCTGCCAGATCGACCAGCCCTTGGGATGCCAGAACACCAGGCCCGGCGCTTCTTCCTGCATGTGGAACAGATCGAGTTGCTTGCCGATGCGGCGGTGATCGCGTTTTTCGGCCTCCTCGATCTGGTGCAGGTACGCGGCCAGATCCTTGTCATTGAGCCAAGCCGTGCCGTAGATGCGCGACAGCATCTGGTTGTTGGAATCACCGCGCCAATAGGCGCCGGCCACCTTCATCAACTTGAACGCCTTCAGGCGCGCGGTATCGGGCACATGCGGGCCACGGCACAGATCGGTGAACTCACCCTGCGCGTACAGGGAGAGCGCCTCGTTGGCCGGAATCGATTCGATGATCTGTGCCTTGTATTCCTCACCCTTGCCGCGGAAGAAGCTCACCGCTTGATCGCGCGGCATCAACGAACGTGAAATCGGCAGCGCCTGGGCCGCGATCTTCTTCATCTCCGCCTCGATCACGACCAGATCGTCGGGCGTGAATTGGCGCTCGAAGGCAAAGTCGTAATAGAAGCCGTTTTCGATCACCGGGCCGATCGTCACCTGTGCCTTGGGAAACAGGCGCTGCACTGCCTGTGCCAGAAGGTGCGCCGTCGAGTGACGAATGATGTCGAGCGCCTCGGGGCTTTTCTCGGTGATGATCGCGAGCGTCGCATCGTGATCGATCACGTGGCTGACATCGACCAGGCGTTCGTCGACCTTGCCGGCGAGCGCGGCCTTGGCCAGACCCGCGCCGATCGAAGCTGCAACTTCGGCAACCGTGGGCGCGTGATCGAACTGACGCTGGCTGCCGTCGGGAAGGGTGATGGTGGTCATGCTGGAAGTTCCGTCGTTGGATCACCGCGGCGGCTCGCGCGACAGGAGGTCGGGCGCAAACCGCGAGCAACAAAAAGGGCGCACCGGCGCCCCATTGCAAAGCAAGCGTCCCGGTCACGAGGTTTCAGTGTCTGGATGTTCGCGTGTCCATGTCGCACGCTCGACCAGCGGTTACCCGCGGGCCACCCTGCTTGATGCGGAAAGGGTGATCACGCTAGACCAGCACATCACGAGTGTCAATGGCGAGCCCGATGCAGCAGGCACGAGCCGCAATCAGGGGCGCCGAAAACGCAAACGCCACCGCAAGGGTGGCGTTGCTCGTTTCATCAAGTGGTGGGCGGTACAAGGATCGAACTTGTGACCCCTACCATGTCAAGGTAGTGCTCTACCGCTGAGCTAACCGCCCATCCTGCAACCGATCCGGCTGCAAGGGGCGCGCAAGGTAGCACAGCGCCCCCGAAGGAACAACCGCAGCGAGCATTTTCAGCGGCATTGCCCCGCAAATGGCGCCCGCCACGCTCAAGCGATCAGGCCTTGCTCGCGGATCCGGTGGATTTCGTCACGCACACGCGCGGCCTCCTCGAATTCGAGGTTCTGGGCGTGCTTGTACATCCGCGCCTCAAGCTCCCGGATGCGTGCGGCAAGCTGCTCGGGATTGAGCAGCTGATAGTCGGCCGCGCTTTCGGCGACCTTGCGCATCACGCCGCCACGGCCACGCCCGCGTTCGGTCGCGGCGGAATCGCGCGCACCCTCCATCACGTCGGTGATGCGCCGTTCGACCGATCGCGGTGTGATGCCATGAGCCGCGTTGTATTCGAGCTGCCTGTTGCGACGACGCTCGGTCTCGTCGATCGCAGCCCGCATCGAGCGCGTCACGTTGTCGGCATAGAGGATCGCAGTGCCACGCAGGTTGCGCGCGGCGCGGCCGATGGTCTGGATCAAGGAGCCGGTCGATCGCAAGAAGCCTTCCTTGTCTGCATCCAGAATCGCGACCAGCGAGACCTCGGGCATGTCGAGCCCTTCGCGCAGCAGATTGATGCCGACCAGCACGTCGAACTTGCCCAGGCGCAGGTCGCGGATGATTTCCACGCGCTCGACGGTGTCGATGTCCGAGTGCAGATAGCGCACGCGCACACCATGCTCATCGAGGTACTCGGTAAGGTTTTCGGCCATGCGCTTGGTCAGCGTGGTGACCAGCACGCGATCGCCCTGGCCGATGCGCGCATTGGCCTCGCCGAGCAGATCGTCGATCTGCGTGCGGGCGGGCCGCACCTCCACGCGCGGATCGACGAGCCCTGTGGGACGCACCACCAGTTCGACGATATTGCCCTGCGAATGTTCGAGTTCGTAGGGGCCCGGGGTTGCCGAAACAAACACCGCGCGCGGCACGCGCTCTTCCCATTCGTGAAACTTGAGCGGGCGGTTGTCGAGCGCCGAGGGCAGACGGAAGCCGAACTCGACCAGTGTTTCCTTGCGCGAACGATCGCCCTTGTACATCGCCCCCACCTGCGGCACGGTGACATGCGATTCATCGACCACCAGCAAGGCATCCGGCGGCAGGTAATCGAACAGCGTCGGTGGCGGCTCGCCGGGCTCACGCCGGGTCAGGTGCCGCGAATAGTTCTCGATGCCGCTGCAATAGCCGACCTCGGCCATCATCTCCAGATCAAATCGAGTGCGCTGTTCAAGTCGCTGCGCCTCGACCAGCTTGTTGGATCGGTAGAGGAAATCGAGTCGCTCCTTGAGTTCGATCTTGATCGTCTCGATCGCGTTGAGCGTGGCCTCGCGCGTTGTCGCGTAATGGGTCTTGGGATAGACGACATAGCGCGGCACCTTGCGCAGCACCGCGCCGGTGAGCGGATCGAACAGCGACAGGTTCTCGATCTCGCCGTCGAACAGCTCGATTCGCAACGCCTCGATTTCCGACTCCGCCGGAAACACGTCGATCACTTCACCGCGCACACGATAGCTGCCGCGGCGCAGCTCGAGTTCGCCCCGCACATACTGCAGTTCGGTCAGATGGTGCAGCAATTTTCGCTGCTCGATGCGCTCGCCGCGGGCGAGGATCAGGCGCATCTGCAAGTAATCCTCGGGATCGCCCAAACCGTAGATCGCCGAGACCGAGGCGACGATCAGCGCATCTCGCCGCGACAGCAAGGCCTTGGTTGCGGCCAGGCGCATCTGTTCGATGTGATCGTTGATCGAGGAATCCTTCTCGATGTAGGTGTCGCTCGATGGCACATAGGCCTCGGGCTGGTAATAGTCGTAGTAGCTCACGAAATACTCGACCGCGTTGCGCGGAAAGAACTCCTTGAACTCACCGTAGAGCTGCGCCGCGAGCGTCTTGTTGGGCGCCATGACGATGACGGGCTTTTGCACGCGCTCGATTAGATTGGCGATGGTGTAGGTCTTGCCCGAGCCAGTCACGCCGAGCAGGGTCTGCTGCGCGACCCCCGCCTCGAATCCGCGCACCAAGGCCTCGATCGCCGCCGGCTGATCGCCGGCCGGCTTGTACGGTGCCACCAGTTCGAAGCGTTCCGTCATCCGATCCTCCACCCGATCGGCAAGTATAGGCTTGCGCCCATGGCCACGGCGCACGATTCTCGCGACGGGACGCGCGTTTTTCCTACACCCACGCACCGCATCTTGCCATCGCCGCAACACGGCGATCGGCCGAGCATGGACATCCGCTCACGACGGGGATACGGACATGCTCAGACCCACGGCTTCGCAACTCGGCTTCACCCTGATCGAACTCATGATGACTCTCGCGCTGTCAGCCTTGCTCACGGTGATTGCCTTGCCAGGCTTTGGCAGCTTGCTCGCCAAGACACGCACACAGACCACCTGGCAGGATCTCGCAGCCACCTTCAATGCCGCGCGCCTTGCCGCCGTCTCACGTGCGATGCACGTGGTGATCTGCCCCAGTTCGGATCAGGCGAGCTGCAGCGACGGTGAGCTCTGGCAGCAAGGCTGGATCGCTTTCGTCGACGCCAACCGCGACCGCGAAGCCGATGCCAACGAAGAACGTCTTGATGTCAGCCAGAACGCGCCGCAAGGTACCGCCATCGTCGGCAGCAGCGCCCGCGCACGCATCGTCTACCAACCCGACGGCAGCGCGCGCGGCAGCAACGTGACCTTGACACTGTGCAACCGCGGCGCTCGCGCGAACGATGCACGCACCTTGGTGATCGGGCCAAGCGGCCGCATCCGCAGCGGCAATGCCAACGCCGAAAACGCCGCGCGTTGCCTGTCCGCAGCCGGCTGACACTTGACGGAACCCGAGCCGCCAACGAGAATACGCGGCTCGCCCGAATAGCTCAGCCGGTTAGAGCACTTGACTGTTAATCAGGGGGTCGTTGGTTCGAGTCCAACTTCGGGCGCCAGTTGAAGAACAAGGGCCTGCAGCGATGCAGGCCTTTTTCTTTGCGTTCCCGCTGCGCTCAACTGGCATCGACGCGATAACACGGCACGTATTGGCTGCCACCGGGGAGTTTCATGCGTTGCTGGGCGACGAAGCTCGCCAGCATCGCATCGAGCGCGCGCATGATCTCGCGATCGCCGTGGATCACGAACGAACCGCGCTTCTCGATCGCGTGGATCCCCTCTTCCTTGACGTTGCCGGCGACGATGCCGGAGAACGCACGACGCAGGTCGGCGGCGAGTCGATGTGGCTCCTGATCGCGATGCAGGTTGAGCCCGGCCATTGCCTCATGGGTCGGACGGAACGGAATCTGGAACGCACTCTCAATGTGCAAGGCCCAATTGAAGAAGAACGCATCCTGATTGTCGAGCCGGTAGCCGCGCACCTTGTCGATGCCCTTGTGCACCTTGCGCGCCACCTCGCGCGGATCGTCGATCACGATCGAGTAGTGCTTGGCCGCTTCGTCGCCGAGCGCCAGGCGCAAGAAGCGATCGATCTGCTCGAAATATGCCGCCGACTCGCGCGGGCCGCTGAACACCAGCGGGAACGGCAGACTGGCATTGGCCGGATGCATGAGGATGCCGAGCAGATAGAGGATTTCCTCGGCCGTGCCGACACCACCCGGAAACACGATGATCGCGTGCCCGAGACGCACGAACGCCTCCAGCCGCTTCTCGATGTCGGGCATGATGATGAGGTTGTTGACGATCGGATTCGGCGACTCCGCGGCGATGATGCCCGGCTCGGTGATGCCGATGTAACGATTGTCATGCCGCCGCTGCTTGGCATGGGCAATCGTCGCGCCCTTCATCGGGCCCTTCATCGCACCGGGACCGCAGCCGGTGCAGATATCCAGACCGCGCAGGCCCAGCTCGTAACCCACCTTCTTGGTGTAGTCGTACTCCTCGCGGCTGATCGAGTGACCACCCCAGCAAACCACGAGATTGGGATCGACATTGGACCGCAGCACACGCGCATTGCGCAGGATCTCGAACACCGCGTGCGTGATGCCGCGCGTGTCGTCGAGCTCGAAGGCGCCGGCATCGATCTGGGTGGCGACATAGATGATGTCGCGCACCACCGCAAACAGCAGCTCGTTGACGCCGGTGATGATGCGGCCATCGACAAAGGCGTCGGCCGGCGCATTGGTGAGTTCGAGCTTGACGCCACGGTCCTGTTGCAGGATCTGGATATCGAAATCGGGGAAGCGCTCGAGCATCGCGCGCGCATCGTCGCTCGCGCTGCCCTGAGTGAGCACCGCCAGCGCACAGCGCCGCAACAGCGAGTGCAGTCCACCCGCGCCGGCATCACGCAAGCGCGCAACCTCATGGCGTGACAGGATGTCGAGCCCGGCAGCGGGGGCGATGCGCGCACTGAAGCGTGCGGATGCGGGGTTACGTTGCTCCATGGAAATCCTTCAGACAATCAGCGAATGCGATCGCCACCAATGCCAAAGCTGACCGCTTGAGTCAAGCAGTTCCGGTGAGCCAGTTGACTCGCGTCAGCTGGAAAGCCATCACGCGAGCACCTGGGACGCCAAGGTTTTCGCAAGGCCCAAGCGCATGCAAAAGCTGCTCGACACCTGATCCGTGCCCGGCATGGAACGCGCATAAAAAACCCCGGGCGTCACCGCCCGGGGTCGAGATTGTTCAGCGGTGAACGAGTGCGGTCAGACGACCTGCACCTGATCCGCCTGCATGCCCTTCTGGCCCTGCACGGCGACGAAAGTCACGCGCTGGCCTTCCTGCAGGGACTTGAAGCCGGTGCCCTGGATCGCGCGGAAGTGCACGAACAGATCGGGGCCGCTTTCCGGCGTGATGAAGCCGAAGCCCTTGGCATCATTGAACCACTTGACGGTTCCGGATTGACGATTCGACATCTTTGCAAAACTCCTGAAAACACAATGGACATCACGATTGCGGAACATTCCGCATCGAGACTGGGTTGCCGGGAGCTAGCGAGGCGAAACGATGAAGCGGATCGTCAGATCAACTGCATCAAGGCCACGATTCACAGTGACCCTAGCAAACACAGTGCGCGCGACTATACCGGCATGTTGCTGAAAAAGCTAATTTTCTGTAAAGCGACCCGAAGGCCAGACGGATGCCCTGTTGCAGCGGCTGTTTCCCGTCCTGCCTGCTGCTGCCCTGACCTGCGCAGTTCCGGCTCAGACCGCTTTCTTGGCAGCCGCCTTCTTGGCCGGTGCAGCGGCCTTCTTGGCTGGCGCTGCGGCCTTCTTCACCGCGGGCTTGGCAGCCCCGGTGGCGGTTTTCTTGTCGGCATGCGGTCGCGCATTGCCGTAGCTGCGGATCGAGATCTTGCCCTTGCGCGTCTTGCGATCGCCCTTGCCCATGGGTATTCCTCAACTGGTTCGGTAAACGGGCGCGCAGGATAGCAGCCCGTGCCGCTTGCGCACTAGGCGCCGAGTCATCTGCCGCGATCACCGGCTTGCGCTATTTCGCAGGATCCGGCCCGTGCGAACTGCCGCAATGCCCGCCCACGCAAGCAATCGACTCGATCTGCACCGTCACATGATCGATACCGAAGCGTTCGTGCAGCAGCGTGCGCAACTGCATCAACGCCGCATCGGCGTCGACGCCCGCTTGCATCCGCGCGTGCAAGGTGGCCATCGCACGGCCGCCGGCGAGCTCCCACACATGCACGTGGTGGATGTCGTGCACGCCGATGTCGGCGCTTGAGACCGCCTCGGCCAGTTGCGCGGCGCCCAGACCGCGCGGTGCACCTTCGAGCAGGATGTGCGCGCTGCGCGCCATCAGATGCCAGGCGCTGCGCAAGATCAGCAGCGAGACGAAGATCGAGATCGCCGGATCCGCCCACAGCCAGCCGAATTGGCCGATGAGCAGCGCCGCAACCACCGCGCCCAAGGATCCGAGCAGGTCACCGAGCACATGCAGGCGCGCACCTGCAGTATTGAGGTCGTCCTCGTCGTGGCTGTGCAGCATGCGCAGCACCAGCGCATTGACGAGCAGGCCCGCGACCGCAACCCACAGCATCATGCCGCTGAGGATCGGCGCAGGCGCAAACAGCCGACTGGTCGCCTCGTAGACGATCCAGGCGACGAGGACGAATTGCGCGAGCGCGTTGGTGTAGCCGACCAATACCTCGACACGCGCATAGCCGTAACTGCGTCGTTCGTCGGCGACGCGCTTGGCGTAGCGCGCACCCAGCCAGGCAAACAGCAAGGCCAGCGCGTCGACCAGCATGTGGCCGGCATCGGCAAGCAGGGCCAATGAGCCGGACACATAGCCACCGACCGCTTCGACAATGAGGGTGATCAGGGTGAGCGCGAAGGCGATGAACAGCTTGCCTTCGCGTCGATCGTGCGCGTGCGCATGCGACGCGTGATCGTGGCCATGATCGTGGGAGTGTGTCATGCGTCAAAAGCGCCCGGAGCAAAGCGGTCAGCAGCGATGCTAGGTGCGCCCGCTCGGGTTACACAATCACGCCCTGTTCAATGGACGCAGCTCGCGTCGTGAACATGGCGTTGCGCAAGCCACAGGTTGGCGACATGCGCGAACGCCACCAGACTGCCACCAATCGTCACCAGCACGGCATGCAGGTGGGCAGGCTCATCCACCGCCAGTTGCGCACCGACCAGCAGCAGCACGATCCCGGGAACGAAGATGCCGAAGGCATGCGCTCGCTGATGCCGTCGGTATCCCAACCACAGGCTCACCGAAGCGAGCACCGCGGCGAACACGACGAAACCGCGCTCGAAACGATGGTCGGCGAGAAATCCGAGTCCGAGCGCTGGCAACATCGCAACCATCAGCGGCAACAAGGCGCAGTGCAGCGCGCACAGGAACGATGCGCTCGCCCCCAGGCGATCGGCGAGGACGTTCCAGCGGGATGGATGGTCGGAAGGTTCCAGGATCGGCATGCGGACTTTCTGCTGGCGTCGGCATGGATGACTTTCGACCGACGCGTCAGATCCGTATGTTATTTTATAACATTGCAACACGCAACTCCGAGACTCCGCATGTCGCTTCTCCTTCCCCGCGCGTCGCTCAGCTTGGCGCTCCTTCTCAATCTTCTTCCAAATCAACTTCACGCCGAAGAACCAGCCCCGCCCGACAGCGGGCAGGACACCGAGCAAAGTGGCTCGCTGCCGGCTGTCGATCGAAAACAGACCACCGCTTTGTCGACGGTCACGGTCAAGGGCGCTTCGAGTACACGGTCATCCGATGCGTTGACCGCACCAGCCAGCGTCCTCGATGGCGTAGCGCTCGACGAAGCGCGCGCCGGCACACTCGGTCAGACCGTTGCCAACGTTCCCGGCGTGCAGGCCAGCGCCTTCGGCCAAGGCGCCGGCCGGCCGGTCATCCGCGGTATCGACGGTCCACGCGTCGCCGTGCTCGCCGATGGCATGGGCACGGGCGATGTTTCGTCGGTGAGTCAGGATCACGGCGTGAGCATCGAACCCTTCCTCGCCGACCGCATCGAGATTCTCAAGGGGCCGGCAACCCTGCTTTATGGCTCAGGCGCGATCGGCGGCGCGGTGAATGTGTCCGATGGCCGCATTCCCGAGCAGATCCCCGATTCGGGTCTCGATGGGCGCGTGCAGACGGGCTACGACAGCGTGTCTTCCGGAAATACCCAAGCGTTCCGCCTCGACGCAGGAAGCGGCCAGCTGGCATTTCATGCAGACGGATTGGCGCGCAACGATCATGACTATGCGATTCGCGGGGCAATGCTCGCCAACAGCCACGTGCAGACGCGCACCGGCGCACTGGGCACCTCGTGGATCGATACCTGGGGCTACGCCGGCATCTCGGTATCACGTTATCTGGACAACTACGGCAATCCCGCCGAACCAGGCGATCCGGCAAACGCAGATCCCGCGGTCCAACTACGCATGCAGCAGACCCGCGTCGACGCACGCGGCGCGCTTGATGCCCCGCTCCCGGGCATCGACAGACTGGAATGGAACCTGGCGCGGATCGACTACCGGCACACCGAGTTCGAGGGCACGGTGGCGGGCACCGTCTTCAGCAACCGCAGCAGCGAAGCTCGCCTCGTCGCCAACACCCGGCCGTGGGCTGACTGGCGCGGAGCATTCGGCCTGCAAGTTCAGCACCGCGACTTTGCCGCGCTGGGTGAGGAAGCCTTCGTATCGCCCACCGTGACCGATGCATCGGGTTTGTTCGCGACGGCGCGCCGCGATATCGGTGAACTCACCGCGGACGTGGGTGCGCGCATCGACCGGGTGACCAGCGATCCGAGCGAACAAGCTCGCCGCAGGTTCCAACCGACCAGCCTTTCGGCAGCCCTCACCTGGCGCATCGATCTGGCCTGGCACCTCACGCTCAACCTCGATCGTGCGCAACGCGCGCCCGGCGAGGAAGAATTGTTCGCCCATGGTCCCCATCAGGCGTCGATGAGCTGGGAAATCGGTGACTCGGCCTTGCGGGTGGAGACGGCCAATCAGGCCGAAATCGGCCTGCACTTTCATGGCGCGCTGCTCGATGCCAAGGCTTCGCTCTACACCAACCGCTATGCGGACTTCATCCATCTGGCCGACACCGGGGACTTCAATGACGGCCTGCCGGTGCGCCGCTGGACGCAACGTGATGCGAGCTTTCGCGGCGGCGAGGTTGAAGCCACTTGGCATCTGGCCAGCAATCAGAGCGGACATTATGACCTGCGCCTGTGGGGCGATCGTGTGCGCGCCACATTCACCGAGGGCGGCGGCAACGTGCCACGCATTCCGTCTGCGCGCGTGGGCTCGGAACTGCGCTGGCATGACGACGACTGGCGCGCGAGCCTCGGCGTGACACGTTACTTCAGCCATGACGACACGGCCTTCGATGAAACCCCCACTGCAGGCTTCACGATGCTCAGCGCCCATCTGGCTTGGGCCTTCTTCAACACGGACAGGCAGAGTTGGGAGTTGTTTGCCGACGGCAACAATCTCGGCAACCGCATTGCCCGCCTTTCGACATCGCTGATCAAGGACAGCGTGCCCTTGCCGGGCCGCAACCTCAACATTGGCGTTCGCGCGATGTTCTAGCTGGCCGGATGTTTGCGCGCGCAGTCGCGGCACAGGCCATGCACTTCAAGCGTCTGTGCGCGCGGCGCAAAGCCGCGCTCGCGGGCCTGTTCGCCCAGGAGCTGTGCGACGCGTTCATCGCACAGCTCGGCCGCGCTTGAACATTCATCGCAAATCAGGAACGGCACCTGGTGCGCCTCATCGGGATGATGGCAGCCGACATAGGCATTGATCGATTCGAGCTTGTGGATGAAGCAGTGCTCGAGCAGGAAATCGAGCGCCCGGTAGACGGTTGGTGGTGCCGCGTTGCCATGGTCGGCACGCAGACGATCAAGCAGATCATAGGCCTTGATCGGCTTTTCCGCCGCAGCGATGAGTTCGAGCACGCGCAGGCGCAGCGGCGTCAGCCGCAGGCCGCGCGACTCGCAGGCGCTTTCGACGGCCGTGACGAAGGCCCCGGCATCGTGCCGGTGCTCATGGCGTTGCGGGTGCTGGCGCGTGGCTGGCGACATCAAAAATCACTCAAGACAAGCCATGCTAGCGCTGGCCGCAGGCGGATGAAATCCTGACCCCGGGCACCGTTGCGCGCGCACTCACTTCCAGTTGCGCGACTGGTTCGCATCGCGCAGACGGGAGCGCGATGAACGACTGGCCGCCAGCGCAAGATCGGTTCCGCAATGTCGGCAGCGCTTGAGCCCCGGCGGGTTGGGCTTGGCGCACTCCGGACACAGGGGCAGTTTCGAAGCCGACAGCATCACCACGATCCAGCCGATCGGACCCAGCGCCAGTCCCCACAGAAAACCCCACATCCAGCGCCCCTTGGCCATGCCGAGCAAGGCACCGATCAGTGCACAGCCCAGCGTCAGACCCAAGGCCCAGTACCACAACGACGGTTCGAGCAAGGCGTCGATGCAGGCATTGAGCATCGTCTGCACGGCATCGAGATCATCGCGATCGAGCGCAGACAATGCGGACAAGGAACATTCGAGAGCCATCAGGAAACTCCTGCACCAGCCATGCCGATCGCCGCCTCGATGCGACGCAGAGCTTCGTCACGACCGGCAAGATAGACGGTCTGATCGATCGATGGCGACACCTGGGTTCCGGTCATTGCGACGCGCAGCGGCTGCGCGATCTTGCCCATGCCTTCACCGATGGATGCCGCCGCGGTCTCGATCGCGCCATGAATCGCTTCGACCTGCCACTGCGCGAGCGATGCAAGTTGCACGTGCGCCGCTTCGAGTGCGGTGCGTGCGCTTGGCGTGCGCAAGTGCTTGGCGACCGCCGCCTCGTCGTAGTCGCGCAGCGGCTCGTACCAAACGCGCGCCTTCTCGGCCATTTCCTTGAGTGTGCGCGCGCGATCACGCAGTGCCACCACCACGTCGGCCGGCGCCGGACCCTTGCTCACATCCAGTCCTTGCGCATGCAAATGCCACTGCAGATGAGCGGCCACCTCGGCCGGATCGTCGTTCTTGAGGTATTGCTGGTTCAGCCACGAGAGCTTTTCCAGATCGAAGCGCGAGGCGGCCTTGTTGACGTCGCCGATGTCGAACAGCTCGATCATCTGCGCAACCGAGAAGATTTCCTGATCGCCATGTGACCAGCCCAGGCGTACGAGGTAATTGAGCAAGGCATGCGGCAGGAAGCCATCATCGCGGTACTGCATGACGCTGACCGCGCCGTGGCGCTTGGAAAGCTTCTGGCCATCGGGCCCGAGGATCATCGGCAAATGCGCGAACGTCGGCACTTTCGCGCCCAACGCATGGTAGATATTGACCTGGCGCGGCGTGTTGTTGACGTGGTCGTCACCGCGGATCACGTCGGTGATCGCCATGTCGATGTCATCGACGACCACTGCAAAGTTGTAGGTCGGAAAGCCGTCCGAGCGGATCAGCACGAGATCATCGAGCTCGGCATTGCTCCACTCGACGCGCCCCTTGACCTTGTCGTCGAACACGACGCTGCCCGCCGTCGGATTCTTGAAGCGCAGCACGCGGTTGGGATCATCGCGCCGCGGCAAATTCAGATCGCGGGCGCGGCCGTCGTAGCGCGGCTTCTCGCCCTTGGCCATTGCCGTCGCACGCATCGCCTCGATTTCTTCCCTGGACTCGTAGGCGTAGTACGCCTTGCCCGCGCTGAGCAGGTCTGCCGCGACCGCTTCATAGCGGTCCATGCGCAGAGTTTGATAGTACGGCCCTTCGTCGTGGGTGAGGCCGAGCCAGCTCATGCCATCAAGGATCGCCTGCACCGCGGCATCGGTGGAGCGCTCGCGATCGGTGTCTTCGATGCGCAGGATGAACTCGCCGCCGCGATGGCGCGCTTCGAGCCAGCAGTACAGCGCGGTGCGCGCACCGCCGATGTGCAGGTAACCAGTTGGACTCGGGGCAAAGCGGGTGCGGACAGTCATGCGTGGCGTCGTGGGCGAAAACGCCGAGTTTACTGGATGCCACCGGCACAGGTGCCCGCGCGCCGCACGAAAAGGCGGTGGCGGGCACCCCATCGTGGCCACCACCGCCATCGACAGCCGAGCGTCGGCTGGTCGCGCACGGCGCTCCGGCCTGGCCGCCGCGCACGGGCCACTTCGGCCACCGATCCTTCAGCCATCGAAGCTGTCGGCAAAGATCCGGTCACCGGTGCCATCACGCACGACACCAAGGAACCACGAGTACAGGTTGGGCGCCAACTGGATCCATGGCGTGCGCTCACCCACTGCAACAATGCGACCATCGACAGGATCGTAGGCCAGGCTACCGAACCATTCACGCTGGTTGGGCAGGATTCCCGTCACTCCACTCGAGTCGAGCGAACCGTTGACGGTACCGAAGTCGCCGAACGAGGTATCCAGGGAGAAATCGGCGTTGAAACGACGGATTACGCCATCGGACGGCTGATGGTTGGCCGGAGAATTGGCCGCACCGATGCCGGCGTAACCGACGGTGACGAGATTGCCGGTGTGGTCGCGTGCGAAGCCATTGATCGAGTTGTATGCACCTTCCTCGTTGAGATCGTAGAAGAACGCGAAGTCGTCGTGGCGCGTGACTGCGCCGGATGCATCGATCTCGGCCAATGCGTAGTAGCTGGCGCTGGCCAATGGCGCACCATTGGGCGTGAAATAACGCTCGCCACCGACGACCACACCACTGTTGAAGAAGAACGGCAAGGTCTGTGGCCGCCCGACCGCGGCCCGGCAGAGTGTGTCGGTATCGAAAGGTCCAACCGGAAAATCGACTGCCAGGGTCCCGCCGCTGTTGAAACTGGAATCAAAGCCGAATGCGCCGCCGTCACTGCGCTTGAATGCAACGACGCCGCAGGATCGATGCCATTGGCCGCTCGCGTAGGGAGCGTTGTCGATGGCGCCGACCAGATAGACGACATCGTAATGATGGGACGTCGGAAGCTGGAAAATCGTGTACGACTGCAAGACCAGTGCGTTGGCGACATCATTCTTGGCACCGCCATGGTCGAACGCGGCGCTGAGGTGACCGAGGTCAGTTCCATCCGGACCGCGCACGAACAATCCGAAATCCAGATCATTGAAATTGGCAGCCGTGTAACCGCCACCGACCAGCACATCGCCGTCGGGCGCAAGCTTCACGCCATTGGCGTCGGTACCGACACCGAGCTTGGCGTAACTGTTCGAGTTGAAACTGCCATCCCAACTGCCGTCGGAGTTGAAACGTTGCACGATGCCTTCGGCTTGGCCGCCGACATAGACGATCTGACCCGCAGCGACGATCTTGCCATCACTCTGCAAGGCGACTGCCTTGAAATAGCAATTGACGATCTGGTTGCCATTGCTCCAATTGAGGACGTCAGCACCACCATTGCCGAAGCTTGCATCGACGCTGCCATCGACGTTGTAACGCCGCACGACGCAGGCATTCTGATCGCCATTGGCCGAGGTGTTCCAGCCAAACCCGACGACGACGACCTTGCCATCGTTCTGTACTGCGGTGGCATAGGACGTCATCGAGTTGGAGTAGATTCCGGTGCCTCCCAGGCTCCAGGTGTCTTCGAACAGTCCCGGGATGCCCTTCTGGTCGCTGGGGTGTGCAATCCAGGAAGGATCCCAGTCGCCGTCGGCGGCGATCGCCTGGGTGCACAAGACCATTGCGGTCAAGACAAGGGCCAGGCCGGATTTTGTGCTACTGCAGAACATCGATTCATCCTCCATTGCATGCTGCGGTCAGGCCGCAGCGCCAGGGTCGGAACCGGTCACGTCGGGCCTCGCCGCTGCGCGACTGGCGACGGCCGGAGCCGGCCCATGCACGAGGAATGCGCAAGAACGCCGCGCCAACTGCCAAACCCGCAGGCACGCCACTGGAACCGTCGGTTGTCGTTCAGGCAGCAGCCATGCAAGCGCACGGGAGCCGCGCCCCGGCGGCGCGCCGCATGCGCCGCTCAATCAGCGACGATGGTGTAGCCGCGTCCATCCATGCAGCGGGCGATGATCGCGCGCTGCTGCGCAGCGCCGTAAGCGGCACCGTCGAGGCCACCACTGGCCGCACCCAAGCCGCGACGCGGCCGACATCCGCGCCGCGCAAGCCCACCGCAGCGCCGAACAGGGCAGCCAATACCGCTTCCGCCGCGGCTCCTCCGGCGGCATGAACAGCGGCCGGCCGCCGAGACGCCAGGCCTGCGTCGCGCATCCGCCCGGCAAGAAGGCAAGCAACAGCATCAGCAGCAAGGTTTTGGAGCAGCGCCCCCGTCAGCGTCATCGCTCTCTGCAGCCAAGCAGAATGCATACCACTGGCCTATCCTTGCACGCTTCATCCGGAACGAACCAAACCACTCCCACCACCGCCTACCCTTGCCGCATGCGCCTTGTACCGGATTCCGGCCGGGCGGCGAGCGGCCCGGAGACTTCATCGATGATCCACCGCAAATTGCTGCCTGCGCTGTTGGTCGCATTCACGACCCTGCTCGCAGCCTGTGCACATGACCCGCAGCGCACTGCGCACCTGCCTGATGGCACGCGCGCGCAACTGGCGATACTCGAATCCACCGACCTCCACTCCAACATCCGCAGTTACGACTACTACCAGGACACGGACGACCCCGGCCTCGGATTCGAGCGCATGGCGACCCTGGTCAAGCAGGCGCGCGCGGAATTTCCCAATACTTTGCTGTTCGATGCGGGCGACACGATCCAGGGCACCGCGCTGGCCGACTATCAAGCTCTGGTCAAGCCGCTGGGCTGCGACGAAGAGCTGGCGATGTATCGCGCCATGGATGCGCTCGGATATGACGGCGGCACGATCGGCAATCACGAGTTCAATTACGGACTGCCTTTCCTCGCCCAGGTCAGCGGCGCGACGATGGATGTCGATGGCGTTGCCGCGCGTCATTGCGCCGGGCCGCATTTCCCACGCGTGCTCGCCAACGTGTTCAGTGCGCGCGACCAGCAGCCGATCTTCCCGCCCTACGCGGTGCTCGAACGCACGCTCGATGTCGAACTCGACGGCAAGAAGATCAAGGCGCCGATCCGCATCGGCATCATCGGCTTCACGCCGCCGTCGATCATGGCGTGGGATCAACGCAATCTGGAAGGCAAGGTCTTCGTCAAGGGTCTGGTCGAAGCCGCACGCGAGTACCTGCCCAAGCTGCGCGCGCAGGGCGTGGATCTGGTGGTCGCGATTTCACACGGCGGCATCGACCGCTCGCAATACACGCCGACCATGGAGAATGCCAATCTCTACCTCGCGGCCGAGCCCGGGATCGACGTGCTCCTGCTCGGCCACTCGCACACCGTGTTTCCCGAAGGCAAGCGCGCGGGCAAGCGCCGATTCGCGGGCATTCCTGGCGTCGATGACGAGCGCGGCTTCATCCACGGCAAACCCGCGGTGATGGGCAACTTCTGGGGCAAGAGTCTGGGCGTGATCGAGCTCGCGCTGGTGCACGAGGACGGACATTGGAAGATCGACCCCGACACCACCAAGGTCGAGGTGCGCGACATCAAGCAGGCCGATGGCAGCTTCGTCGCGGCCGACGCCGAAATCGCCAAACTGGTCGAGCCCGTGCATGAAGCCACGCGCCGCTATGTCGCCACACCGATCGGTGACAGCGATTTCCCGATGACGACCTACTTCGCCGATGTCGGCGATGTCAGCGCCTTGCAACCGGTCAACAGTGCTCAGGCCGATTACGCGCGCCACTACATCGACAGGAACCTGCCGCAGTACAAGGGCCTGCCGGTCCTGTCGGCCATGGCGCCGCTCAAGGGCGGCTTCGGTGGCCCGAGCGACTACACCGATGTTCCGGCCGGTCCCTTGGCGATCCGCAACGCCGCCGATCTGTACCTCTATCCGAACACCTTGACTGCGGTGAAGATCGATGGCGCTCTGCTCAAGGCCTGGCTCGAGCACTCCGCAGAGCGTTTCAACCGCATCGACCCCGAGCGCAGCGAAGCGCAGGATCTCGTCAACCGTCGTTTCTCGGTCTACAACTTCGACGTGATCCAGAACGGCCTGAGCTATGCGATCGACGTCACCAGGGAAGCAGGTTCGCGTATCGTCGATCTGCGCTATCAAGGTACGCCGGTTGCGCCGACTCAAGACTTCATCGTCGTCACCAACAACTACCGCGCGAGTGGCGGCGGCGGCTTTCCCGGACTCGATGGCAACAACATCGTGCTGTCGGCTCCTGATGGCAATCGTGATGTGCTCATCGATTGGGTGCGCGAACACCGCCATCTGACCCGCGCCGACGATGGCGCCGACCGCAACTGGCATTTCGTGCCGGTCAAGACCAAGGGCACGGTGCGCTTCGTCTCGGCCAGCGGCAAACTCGAACTCGCCAAGGCGGCCGGTTTGGCGCACATTCGCCTGCTCAAGGACCATGGCGATGGCACTTCGACCTATGCCATCGACCTGTACACAACTTCCCCTTGATCCACTCGCGCCATCTGGAGTCACGCCATGTCCCGCCTGCCACTTGCTCTTGCCATCGCCCTGCTGCTCGGTGCCTGCGCGCAGCAGCCCACGCCAGCACCCGCACCCGAACGTACCGCGCAAGCTGCGCCGGTAAGCGCCGACACGCGCTTCACGCAACTGGGCAAGGATTGGCTGGACGGCATCCTCAAGGCGAGCCCGGTCAGTGCCACCCAGTTCGGCGATCACCACAACGACAGCGAACTCGATGATTTCGGCGCTGCCGCGCGTGCGCGGTCGCTCGCGTTTTCGCAGGCCACGCTGGCAGCGCTCGACCACATCGACCGCAGCGCCCTCTCACGCGAGAACCAGGTCGACTACGCGATCCTGCACAACCAGTTGCAATCCGACATCTGGTCCGCGCAGACGTTGCAGGAATGGACATGGAATCCGCTGATCTACACCGGCATCGCCGGCAACGCCCTGTTTTCGTTGATGGCGCGCGATTTCGCACCATTGCCGCAGCGCCTGCGCGCGGCCACCGCACGCATGGAAAAACTGCCCGCGCTCTATGCACAGATGCGCACGAATCTCGATCCGGCCCGGGTGCCGAAGATCCATGCCGAGACCGCATCCAGGCAGCTCAAGGGCGTGCTTGCGATCGCCGATGACCAGATCATTGCGCATGCGAGTGAACTCAGCGGCGAGGAGCGCCAGCGCCTCGATGCCGCGATTGCAGGTCTGCGCAAGGCCATCGATGAAAACCAGAAATGGATCGACAGCGAGCTCGTGCCCAAGGCCAAGGGCGATTTCCGCATCGGCGCCACGCTCTATGACCAGAAACTCGCGTTCTCGCTCAATTCGCCGCTGAGCCGGCAGGAGATCCGGCAGCGCGCCGAGCAGGCGCTCAGCGACACGCGCGCGCAGATGTACGAGATCGCGCGGCGCGTGCTCAAGGGCAAGCGCAAGGCACCGGCGCTGCCCGAGCATCCGAACGAGAAACAGCAACAGGCCGCGATTCAGGCCGCGCTCGATCTGGCCTATGCCGACCACCCCGCACGCGATCAGGTCGTCGCGACCGCGCAAACCGAACTCGCCAAGGCGACCGACTTCGTGCGCAATCACGATCTCGTCACCATGCCCGACGCACCGGTCGAGGTCATCACCATGCCCGAATTCGCACGCGGCGTCGCACTCGCCTACTGCGATTCACCGGGCCCGCTCGACAAGGGCCTGGCGACGTTCTATGCGGTCTCGCCGATTCCCGATGACTGGACCAAGGCCCAGGTCGAGTCCTTCCTGCGCGAATACAACACGCGCTCGATCGCCGAGCTGACCGTGCATGAGGCCATGCCCGGGCATTTCCTCCAGCTCTGGCATTCCAATCGCTATCCCTCGGTGCTGCGCGCGGTGCTCGGCTCGGGCACCTTCATCGAAGGCTGGGCGGTGTACGCCGAACAGCTCATGGTCGATCAGGGTTTCCTCGACCACGATCCGCTGTTCGACCTCGTGCACCTCAAATGGAACCTGCGCGTGATCGCCAACGCACTGCTCGATCAGGGCGTGCAGGTCGATGGCATGACACGCGAACAGGCGATGCAGTTGATGACGATCAAGACCTTCCAGCAGGAGCGTGAGGCCGCAGCGAAGTGGGTGCGCGCCCAGCTCACCGCCGCACAACTGCCGACCTATTTCGTCGGCTGGCAGGAACATCTCGACTTGCGCCGCGAAGCCGAGCGGCGCTGGGGCAAGGACTTCACGCAGCGCCGTTACAACGATGCCGTGCTGTCGTTTGGCTCACCGCCGGTGCGCTACGTGCGCGAGCTGATGTTCGACCTGCCGATTCAGTGATGTTGCAGGCCACGTTGCCGATTCCGGATCGGCAACGCGGCCATGCATTCACTTGACGTGGATGGTGATGCGCGGCGAGACGATCGGCGGATCGAACTGCAGGTGCCGCGCATCGCCCAGATCGAGCTGCAAGGTATGCGTGCCAGGCCCCAGTTCGAGCGTGTCTTGCGTCTGCGCCTTGCCATAGTGGCGATGGTTCGCATCGGCAGGAATCGGCAGATCCAGAGGCGGCAACTTGTCGACATCGATCAGCAAATGGTGATGTCCCGAGTTCGCGGTGACATCCCCTGCAGGCTTGAGCTCGATCCCGCTGATCGCGAACTTGACCGTCACCGTGCGACCTACGGTTTCGCCATCACGCGGCGAAAGGATCTCCACCCTGGCGCCCTTGGGTGCGGGAAGTGGGACCAATCCGGAAGAAGCCGCATGCGCGGCGTGGCTCGCCGTCTCTTGTGCCATTGCGGGCGATGGCCCGCCCATAGCGAAGACGCAGATCACTGCAAACAGCACACGGCTTGAATACTCGTTCATCATCAGACTCCATCAGTACCGAAACCGCGTCATCATAGCCCGCTGGCGTGCCCGACCTCACGGGCTTGTGATGCCCTCGCCTGCCCCAACCTGTTGCCTTCCTGTTTCGCAGGCCTGAATTCGTGAGCGAATCCCGCCGTCACATCGACACCTGGTCAGTCATCACTCGGCTGTGGCCCGAGGTCTGGCGCTATCGCGGCCGCGTCGGGCTCGCGCTCGTGCTGCTCATTGCCGGCAAGCTCGCCACGATCGGTGTGCCGATCGTGCTCAAGCACCTCGTCGACGCGCTCGACATCACGCCGCGCCCCTTGCTCGTGCCGCTCGCGCTGCTGCTCGCCTACGGCGCGTTCCGCATGGGCATGTCGGCGTTTCAGGAACTGCGCCAGGTGGTGTTCGCCCGCGTGCTCGCGCGCACCTCGCGCAATGTCACCCTGCGCACCTTCGAACATCTGCATCGGCTCAGTCTGCGCTTCCACCTCGATCGAAGAACCGGCGGTGTCGCCCGCGACGTCGAGCGCGGCATGACGGCAACTTCGGATCTGCTCGACTGGACGATCTACACGATCCTGCCGACCCTGCTCGAAGTGACGCTGGTCTGCGCGATCCTGATCGCGCGCTTCGATGCCTCGTTCGCGGTGATCACGCTGACGACGCTTGTCGCCTACATTGCCTTCACCTTTTCGATCACCGAATGGCGCATGCGCTATTACCGCGCCGCCAAGGCGGCCGACACCGAGGCCAACGAAACCGCGGTCGACTCGCTGCTCAACTACGAAACCGTCAAGTATTTCGGCAACGAAGCGCACGAATTCTCGCGCTACGACCGCTCGCTCATCAACTACGAGCAGGCCACGGTCAAGAGCATGAAAACGCTCGCCGTGCTCAATGTCGGCCAGGTGTCGATCGTTGCCGTCGGCCTGACCCTGCTGCTGTGGCGTTCGGCACAGGGCGTGATCGCGGGCAGCATGACGATCGGCGATTTCGTGCTCGTCAATGCCTTCCTGCTCCAACTCGCCGCCCCACTCAACTACCTCGGCATGGTCTACCGCGAGGTCAAGCAGGGCCTGATCAACATCGAGCGTCTGTTCGAACTGCTCGGCGAGACGCGCGAGGTCGAAGACCAACCGAACGCACCACCGCTGGCGGTGAGCGGCGGCGAGATCCGCTTCGAGCAGGTCGGCTTCGGCTACCAAAGCGAGCGCACGATCCTGCACGATCTCAGCTTCAGCGTGCCGCCCGGCCACACCGTCGCCGTGGTCGGCACCACCGGCGCCGGCAAATCGACGCTCGCGCGCCTATTGTACCGCTTCTACGACGTCAACGCCGGCCGCATCACCATCGATGGCCAGGACATCCGTTCGGTCACACAGCAATCCCTGCGTGCAGCGATCGGCATCGTTCCGCAGGACACCGTGCTGTTCAACGACAGCATCTACTACAACATCGCCTATGGCCGCCCGCAGGCAAGCCGCGAGGAAGTCATCGCCGCTGCGCGCGCAGCGCACATCCACGACTTCATCAGCTCGCTGCCGCAAGGCTACGACACCAATGTCGGTGAGCGCGGGCTCAAGCTATCGGGCGGCGAGAAGCAACGCGTCGCCATTGCCCGCACCCTGCTCAAGCAGCCGGCGATCCTGATCTTCGACGAAGCCACCAGCGCACTCGACACGCGCACCGAAAAGATCATCCAGCGCGAGCTCACCGAAATAGCCAGCGGCCGCAGCACCCTCGTGATCGCGCATCGACTGTCGACGATCGTCAGTGCCGATGCGATTCTCGTGCTCGAACAGGGGCGCATAGTCGAACGCGGCACGCATGCCCAGTTGCTCGCCGCCGACGGACGCTACGCCAAGCTGTGGCAGATGCAGCAGCGCGCCGTGGGCGCGGACGAAGCCAACAGCAGCGACGCCGCAGTCGAAGCCTGACACTGGGCGTCAGTTTTGGCGCAATTGCTTGCGCGAACTTGCCCGGAATTCGGGTACGGTTCTTGCTAGCGGTTAGCCAAACCCCTGATGGACAGACCCGTGAATCGCAAGACCCACACCCTCTACATGATCGGCGGCAGCGCCGACCAGACCGTCGTGCTGACGCGCCTGCTCGACAACCTGCCCGATCGTTCCTGGCAGATGGGCACGGCCGACAGCGCCGACCTGCTGCTGGTCGATGTCGATTCGGTCTACGGGCACATGGACTGGCTCAAGGCTCAGTCAACAGGTCGTCCGGTCGCGGCCGTTTCTTCGGGCGATGCCCACAGCGCCGAATACCACCTGCGCAAGCCCTTCACGGTCACTGCACTGGCGAGCCTGCTCGCCGACGTGGCCGCCCGCGTGCCGGCCCGTGGCATTCCCGCGCCGCGCCACGTCGCCAACGCCGTCGAACCGGCCGTCGCCACCCCAGCCG
>NSJK01000041.1 GCA_002632325.1 Lysobacterales bacterium
TCCTGCACGATCTGCGGTGCCTGACCCGGCCAGCGCGTCTGCACGATCACCTGCACGTCGGACAGGTCGGGCAGGGCATCGAGCGGCGCGCGCAGCACCGCCCACGCGCCCCACGCGCTCAGCAGCACGGTGACAAGCAGGACGAGGAAGCGATTGCCGACCGACCAGTGAATCAGCCGCGCGATCATTGCGGCGTCCCCGGCATCGCATGGTTCATGTGTTCATGCTCCGAAGCCTTTGCAGGCGCCGGTGCCGGAGCAGGCGCAGGCATCGCATGATTCATGTGTTCGTGATCCATTGCCGGTGCGGGCACCGGTGTTGGCGCAGGTGCAGCATGATTCATGTGCTCGTGATCCATTGCCGGTGCGGGCACCGGTGTTGGCGCAGGTGCAGCATGATTCATGTGCTCGTGATCCATTGCCGGCGTGGATGCGGGCGCAGCCGCCGGCATCGCATGATCGGCGTGCTCGTGACCGCTTGCGGAGGACTGTGACGGATCTGACCCGAGTCGACGCAGGCTGCCGCGCAGGTTGGCTTCGGAATCGATCAGGAATTGCCCCGAGGCCACCACGCGCGCACCGGAATCGAGCCCTTCGAGGATCTCGGTGCGGCCATTGGCTTCTGCGCCGGTGCGCACTTCGTGCGGCATGAAACGCCCAGCCGATTCCTCGACGATCACCACGCTGCGCGTGCCGGTGGTGATCACTGCCTCGCTCGGCACGAGCACCCGCTGGCGGCCATCATCGGCACGCAGGCGCACGCGTGCGAGCATGCCGGGTGCGAGCGCATGGTCGGTGTTTTCGAGCACGATGCGCACGCCGAGCGTGCGGCTGACCGGATCGACCTGCGGCAACACCGCGGCGATCGTTCCATCGAAACTGCGCCCCGGCCAGGCCGGCACCTCGATCTGCACCGGCAGACCCGAACGCAAGGCGGCTGCATGAGCCTCGGGCACGGCGGCTTCGACCCAGACCTGATCCAGACCATTGATGCGAAACAGCGGCATGCCCGGTTCGACGGCCTGACCCTCGCGCGCATCGATTGCCGCGAGCACACCGTCGCGCGGCGCGACGAGGGTCACGCGACCATTGGCCGCGCCCGTGCGCTCGCTGTGGCGAATCGCCGCATCAGGTACGCCGAGCACTTGCAGGCGCTGACGCGCAGCCTTGCGCAACGCCGCAAGATCGCTGCCCGGCAGGGCGCGCAGGGCGTGGTACTCGGCCAGGGCGGCGGCCCATTCGGGCGCGACCAGATCCGCGAGCGGCTCACCCGCGCGCACGGGCGCGAGCACACGTCGCGCATGCACGCGTTCGAGATAGCCGCGCGCACGCGCCTGCACCACTTCGACGGCCGACGCATCAAAGGCGATCGTGCCGGCGACGGTCAGCGGTTGACGCAAGACACCGCGTTCGGCCTTGACCACACGCACGCCAAGGTTCTGCGCAGTGCGTGCATCGATCTGCACGCCATC
Organism: Lysobacterales bacterium; assembly: GCA_002632325.1. Taxonomy (GTDB): domain Bacteria; phylum Pseudomonadota; class Gammaproteobacteria; order Xanthomonadales; family Rhodanobacteraceae; genus Dokdonella_A. The sequence continues at coordinate 1,472 of NSJK01000041.1, forward strand.
GCCGCCTTCGCTGGCGGCATTGGCATACTTGGGGACGAGGTCCATGTCCATGAAGGGCGAGCGTCCCGGCTTGTCGAAATGCTGATCGGGATGCATCGGGTCGTACCAGTACAGCACCGCATCCTGCGCTGGCGCAGCCGATGGTTTCACCGATGCGGCCGGTCGCAACCACGCACCCAGTGCAATACCCGTGAGCAGGGCGATGACGACGAGAATCATGGCAAGGCGGTTCATGGCTGCGGCTCCGTCGGCATCAGATAGTTGAGCGCGGCCCAGGCGCGCGCTCGTTCGCGTTGTTGTTCGAGATCGGCAAGCCGGGTCTGAATTGCGGCATTGCGCGCGGCAAGCAGGGGCGTGATGTCGCTGCCCCCGGCGCGGTAGGCAGCAAGTGCGACCGTGCTGCGCTGCTCGGCCAGGGGCAGCAGGGTTTGCGCGTAGCGTTCCACGCGCCGTGTCGCGGCCTGCCATGCCGCGAGCAGTTGCGCGGTCTTTTCGCGCTGCACGCGCACCGCTTCGATGCGCTCGGCCTCGCGTTGATCGAGTTCGGCCTGACGCGCGGCGATGGTCGCGTCCTGCCGATGGCCGGGAAACAGGGGCAGGTCGACGCGCACCTGCACCGACAGCATGTCGGCATAGGCCGGGCCACGATGACCGTAACCTACTTCGAGGCTCCAGTCGGGCTTCTTCTCGGCGCGGGCGAGGCGCAGCTGGCTTTCGGCGGCATGCTCGCGTGCGCTGTAGCTGAGCAGGCTCGTCTGCTGTTCGACCTTGTCGAGGAACATCGCCGGCGTATTGGGCAATTGTGTGAAATCGGGTGCTTGCGCCAGTGCGCGCTGCGCTGCGTCGTTGCCGAGCCAGCGGGCAAGGGTGGCCTGCGCCTGTTCGAAGTCGCGGGCATTGTCATCGAGCTGGTCTTCGAGCTGCTCGCGCGCCGCTTTTGCTGCAAGCACATCGGCAGCGCTGCCGCCGCCGCCGCGAAACACGGCCTGCGCCGTGCTGACTTCGGCATCGAGTTGCGGACGCAGGGATTCGATCAGGCTGCGTGCGCGTTGCGCGTAGTAGGCGTCGATCCACGCAATGGCGGCCTGCTGCTGCACATCCAGCCGCGTGGCCGCAAGCTGGGCGCCGGCCACTGCAGCTTCGGCCTGGGCCGACTCGCCACGCAAGCGGCGTTTCTCGCGGCGCGGGAACTCCTGCATCACTCCGATCATGTGGGTGGTCATCGAGTCGCGCGTGAGGCTGAAGCGTTCGGGACCAGCCAGCGGCAGCGACTGGATTCCGGCGATGAGCTGCGGATCGGGCAGCTGTGGTGCGCGCACCGCGAGCGCATCGGCCGCCGCCAGCGCGGCATCCTGTGCGGCAATCGCGGGCGCGTTGCCCTGGGCGAGGCGGACTGCCTCGGCCAATGACAAGGGTTGAGTGCTGTCGGCCTGCGCGAGACCGAATGCCGACAGCAACAGCATCGTTGCCGTCAGGTGGCGTGAACGAAAAGGTATCCGCACCGATGGGTGCGGCAGGCGCGAACTGGCGCGCGAGCAAGTGAACATGACAGGACTCCAGGCGGAATGCACCAGAACGCCGCGCAGGCGCGGCGCCACGCAATCAACGCTCGGAGATCAAATCTGGAAGCTGCAGTCGCGGATGTTCAAAGGCGGCGCGGTGGCGCGTGCACGCAGTTCAAGCTGATCGTGCCCGCAGGGCACATCGAGCCTCGCCGCCAGCGGCAGGATCCACGTCGTCAGTGGCAGCAATACCGGCACGCCCGGAGCAGGTGGATGATCGGGCGCGGGCGTGACTGCGCTGCAATGCTGGGCGCACAGCAGGGTCTCGTCCGTCGCAATCGAAGCCGTCGGGTGGCAGCAGGCGTGTTCATCCGCCACCGCCT
>NSJK01000001.1 GCA_002632325.1 Lysobacterales bacterium
GCGTCTTGCATCCCGACAGCAACGCCTCCAGCGCCCGTTCGTCCACTTTGTCTGCCATCTCTGCTCCTCGCGGCTTCTGCCGCCACCATACGTCAGGGAGCAGTTACACAGTTCAGATTACAGACTCAAGCGCAACCCTCGCCTGCGCCAGTGACATGCCTGATGCCCGTTCGTAATGCAAAGCCCGGCCACGCGCCGGGCTTTGCATTTGGACGTCCAGGCGTCCGGATGAGACGCTGGATTACCGCCCGCCCTGGGCGAGCAAGGAATCGAGCACTTCGCTGACGAGGCGCTGCTTGGCCTTGGGCAGGGCCTGCACGCGTTCGAGCTGCTGCTGGAGCTTGGGCGCTGGCCCGCGTCTGGCGGGCTTGGGCGCGTCGGCCACGAGGGCTTCAACGCTGACGCCAAGGGCTTGCGCGATCACGGGCAAGGCCGAGACCTGGATGCGCCGCCGCCCCACCTCGTAAGCGGTGATGGTCTGCTGCGAGACGCCGAGCGTCTCGGCCAGCTGTACCTGGGTGATGCCCTGTTCCTTGCGCAACTGCAGAACAAAGGGGACGGAGTAATTATCCGTTTGAATTTTCCTCTGACAGCGCGACGATCCACGGTCCGCGGCCTGCCACGACGCCACCTGCGGTCCGGTCAGCGCAACCGTGACCGTCCCGGTCGGCGGCGGATCGTGCACCCCGGAATCGCCCGCATCAGATCCATGTCGACCGGATCGAAATCGTGACCCTGTGGCACTACCGGCAGCGAGAGCCGAATCGGATCGACTGAGCGGGCGACGGCGATCCTCTACGCTGCATCTGGTGGCGGCGGCACGCGCCGCGCCTGCGCCTGCTTGAGCGCACGCGTGCGTGCGCCCAGCGCGAGGATGAGGATCATGCACAGCGTGGCTTCGACCAAGGCCGGGATGCGCGCGGCAGGCACGACCCAGGCCGCGACCACGCCGTGGCAGAAATAGAACAGCGCGATGATGCCGATCCACAGCAATGCGCGCCCGGTTCCGCGGCGCAGCGCGAGCAGCGGCAGGAGCAGGGGCGGCAGCACGAGGCCGAGCGCGAGCAGGGCGCGGCCATTGGCTGGAGGCGCCAGCCACAGGTACCAGATCGGCTGCAAGGCCACCAAGGCTGTCCATGCGGCCAGTGCGATGCGTTCACCGATCATGGCGAGCCCTGCAGGCGCGCGGCCACGGTGGCGACGCGCTGACCCAGCGCGCGCGCGAGCTCGCGCTCGTCCTCGCTGAGCGAGTTCTCGCCGCGCGATCCGCCGACATGGCTCGCGCCATAGGGTGTGCCCCCCGTGTGCGTGTGGGTGACCGCGGGCAGGGTGAAGGGCAGGCCGACGATGAGCATGCCGTGATGGAGCAGGGGCAGCATCATCGACAGCAAGGTCGATTCCTGCCCGCCATGCATCGTGTGGGTGGCGGTGAACAGGCCGGCCGGCTTGCCCACCAGTGCGCCCGATGCCCACTGCGCACCGGTCGAGTCGAGGAAGAACTTCATCGGCGCGGCCATGTTGCCGAAGCGGGTCGGGCTGCCGAGGATCAGGCCGGCACATTCGCCCAGATCGCTGGCGACGACATAGGGCGCGCCTTCGTCGGGCTCGGGTGGTGCTGCGCTGGTGGTGACCGGTGCCACCGGCGGCACGCTGCGCAGGCGCGCCTGCATGCCTTGGATTTCCTCGACGCCGCGCGCGATCAGGCGGGCGAGTTGGGCGGTCTTGCCGCTTCGGCTGTAGTAGAGCACGAGGATTTCGGCCATCGTCGGGATCCGGTCGGCATCGGGCACGGGAGCTGCGCATGCTACCGCGGGCGCCGGTCGATGATCTGCTACGCTCGCCGCGATGCGCGAGAGACTGGCAAGGATTCTGGCAATCGCGCGCGATCGCGAGCGCATGTTCGCGTTCGCGCGCTTCACCTGGCGACGCTTCGTCGAGGATCGCTGCCTGGCGACTGCGGGCGCGCTGTCGTTCACCACGGTTTTCGCGCTGGTGCCGCTGACCGCGGCGGGACTGGGTGTGCTCGCGGCGTTTCCGGGCTTTTCCGGTTGGCGCGAAAAGCTCACTGGTTGGGTGTTCGAGAATTTCGTACCCGCAGCCGGCAGCGCGGTGCAGGGCTACATCACGCAGTTTGCCGACAATGCCAGCAAGGCCACCGTGGTCGGCGTGCTGGTGCTGCTGCTCAGTGCGATCTCGCTGATGATGAGCATCGAGGATGCCTTCAACCGCATCTGGCGCGTCAACGCGTCGCGCAGCGCGAGCGCGCGCTTTCTCGTCTACTGGGCCGCGCTCACCGCCGGGCCTTTGCTGCTGGTTGCCGCGCTTGCGGTCAGTTCCTACGCACTGGCCTTGCCCTTCATCGACGCCGCCGAAGCGCAGTTTTCGCTCAAGGCCCGCGTGCTTGCGCTGCTGCCGTTCCTGATCGTGTTCACGGCACTGGTCGCGGCTTACACCGTGATCCCCAACCGCGGTGTGCGCCTGCGTTACGCACTGATCGGAGCGCTGCTCGCGGCGGGATTGTTTGAACTCGCCAAGCGCGGCTTTGCGCTGTATGCGAGCCAGAACGCGAGCTATCAGCAAGTCTACGGCGCGCTCGCGCTGGTACCGATTTTCTTCGTCTGGGTCTATCTGAGCTGGACGATCGTCCTGCTCGGCGCCTCGGTGACCGCGTCATTGGGTGCATTCGAATATCGGCCGCGCGAACAGCGGCTGCCGCGCGGACACGAATTCGCGGGCCTGCTGCGCCTGCTCGGTCATTTCGCCCGCGCCCAGCGCGCCGGTCATGGCTTGCGCCGCGATGCGCTGCTGCATGCCGAACCCTTCCTCACCGACGATCTGCTGCAACGCTACCTCGGCGACCTGCAACGCGCAGGCGTGCTCCGCCGCAGCGAGATCGGCGAGTGGGTGGTTGCGCGCGATCTTGGCAGCGTCACGCTCGCGCAGCTTTACGAAGAAGGGCACTACCGCATTCCGCTCGATACCGCCGAGCGCTGCGCGCTCGTGCAGGGCGCGGGCACCGCCCGGCTCGCGCAAGCCGCCGCGACGACGCGTTCGGCGCTCGATGCAACGCTCGCCGATCTCTACCCTGCGCCCATGCAAGGGCAGGACGACGCCGATTCGGGGGCGTGAGGGGCGGCGTGACTACGCGTTCTGGATTGGCAGGGTGCTGAAAAAGTCCATCCTGGACTTCTTCAGCTCGACGAGTCCGGTACATGCCCGGACTCGCCTCCGACGAATCAATCCCTTGCGTGATCGATTCGCGTGCAGTGCATCCCTGCACTGCGCCATCAAGCTGCTGAAAGGGGTTTTTCAGCAGCCTGTCAGGCTGGCTGTGCCAGCCGAAAGTGCAGTCGCACCAGCGAAAGGATGATGAAAATGATGAGTGATGTACGCAAGGTTGGCCTGAAAAGGTTCGTGATCGGTTCGCTGGGTGCGGTTCTGGTCGGCGTGCTGGTGTATTTCGTTCACCTGCAAGGTTTCGCGCCAAGCTCATTTGCGATGATCCCGCTGGCGATCCCGGGTGCGTATGCCTTGATGGGAATCGTTGAAATGGTGTCCGGCACGGATTTTTTCGAAATCGCGCAGAAGTGGGATGATCTGGATGGGTGGCAGCGTGGTGTGCTGGGGACGCTGGTCGTGATCCTTGCGTTTGCTGCTTTGTTCGCTGGCCTGGTCTTGTTTGGTCAGCCTTGAGCAAACCGGCCAGATCAGGCGCGGTCTCGAACCACGAAGCACCAGCAAGGCTTTCGCTCCGTCCATGGTTCGATCCCTTCGCACTCGCGGCGGCTTCGCCGCCGCCTCGGTCAGCGGGCATTACCTTGATCAGACATGGTCGCTCCCAATCGAGCGCCGCGCTGCGCGGCACTCGACGGCGCGTCGGCCGAACTCTATCCTGCGGCAAGTGCCGAAAAAGTGCCGCCAGAGGTGGAGTGCGAATGAAGTTCCTGTGGTCTTTCCTGCTGGCCTTGCTGATGTTCGCAGCGAGCTTCGTCAGTGCCGCGGGCATCGAGCGACCGAGCCTGAAGGTCACCACGCTTGATGGGCAGAGCTTCGAGCTGGCTGCGCACAAGGGCCAATGGGTGATCGTCAATATCTGGGCGACCTGGTGCACGCCCTGCATCAAGGAGATGCCCGAGTTGTCGGCGTTCGTGTCGTCACGCAAGGACGTGGCCGCGATTGGTCTGGCCTGGGAGGACACCGAGCGTGAGGAAGTACTCGCCTTCGCCAGGAAGCATCCGGTGAGCTATCCGCTCGCGCAGATCGACTACGACCACTTGCCGCCGAATTTCGAGACGCCGCGCGGGCTGCCGACGACGTATCTCATTGCCCCGGATGGCCGGGTGGCGAAGAAATTCGTCGGGCCGATCACGGCCGATGATCTGAGCAAGGCCATCGACGCCGCAGCGGCGAAGTGATGACGATGGTCTGCGCGCGCTTCCTCGTTTCCGGTCGCGTGCAGGGCGTGCATTTTCGCGCCTCGACACGCGAGCAGGCGCTTGAGCTCGGCGTGCAGGGACAGGCGCGCAATCTCGCGGATGGGCGCGTCGAAGTCATCGCCTGCGGGCAGATGCAGGCGCTTGATCAGATCGAGCGCTGGTTGCATCAGGGACCGCCTGCGGCGCGCGTCGAGGCGGTGGTGCGCGAAGCGATCGAGGCGCAGGCATTCACGGGATTCGCGGTGCGTTGATGCGGCGAACATCGGCACGCGGACCCGGCGACGTGCGGTATGGCCTCGCGCGGGTGATCTCCAAGCTCGGCATCGCCTCACGCAGCGAAGCGGCGCGCTGGATCGAGGCGGGACGCGTGAGTGTCGATGGTCGCATCGCGCGTGATCCCGAGCGTGCGACTGCGCTCGAGGGCGAACGCATCACGCTCGATGGCGCCGAATTGCAAGTGCAGCAGCGTGTGTATCTCGCACTCAACAAGCCGCGCGGACTGGTGACGAGCGCGGCCGATGAGCAGGGGCGCGCCACCATCTACACCTTGCTCGAAGGCGCGAGCCTGCCGTGGCTGGCGCCGGTCGGGCGGCTGGACAAGGCCAGCGAAGGCCTGCTGCTGATGACCAACCACAGCATGTGGGCTGAGGCGATCAGTTCGCCCGCCAGTGGCCTCGACAAGACCTACCACGTGCAGATCGATCGTCTGCCCGACGCTGCATTGCTCGCAGCCTTGCGCGCGGGGATCGAGGATCGCGGTGAGCGGCTTGCGCTCATGTCGGTGCGGGAACTGCGTCGGGGCAGTCGCCATGCCTGGCTTGAGGTCGTGCTCGACGAAGGCCGCAATCGGCAGATCCGCCGCGTGCTCGCCGCGTTCGACATCGGCGTGCTGCGTCTCGTGCGCGTGGCGATCGGACCCTTGCAACTGGGCACGCTCGCCAAAGGTGCGTGGCGCCTTCTGGAGCGCGACGACGTTGCCCGGATCAATGATCGGATTTGGCCAAACCGAAACTGAAACCCCGCTTCATGATCGCGGCGACGCGTTCTGCCAGAGACTGCGATGTTGAAGGCGGGGGCGCAGGGGGCGGTTCGGGTGGAGCTGGAGGCAGATTCCAGGACACGTGTTGTGCCTGCGCCAAGCGCAGGCAGCGGATCGCGTCGAGCGCACAGCGATCCCAGCTTGCCCAGTGAGCGGCCGGAACGAGGACCCAGCCGGGCTTGCCAGGCGGTGGTTCATCGGGTTTGAACGGATCGAAGCCGCTCGCGCCGGGCAGGGCGAGTGCACGCACGAGGCCGTGACCAGCGAGACGGAACGCGACACTGTGCCCGAACAGCGTCATGAACGGCGTGTTGTGCCAGGTCATGCAGGGGCGGCCCGCGAGCAAGCCGCGGTTGGCTTCGCTGTAGCGCTGCAGATACGACGAAAGAAAATCGAAATGCGTCCGCGCATTGGCCATCGCCTGTCCCCCCTCGACCGCCGTGTCTTGGGCCGACTCTAGCACCAGTGGGTGTGCAGTGCGCCGACCGGAGTGCGCGGGGTTACCATGCGCGCTTGCTGCCGGGGGGATTGGGCGTGAACGATCAGGTGCCGGATGCGGGCGGCGAAGACAAGGCTGGCCCGGGGTGGCTGCGCGATCTGCTGAAGTCGTCGTACTTCGCGCGTCTCACCGACTCACTCGGCAACTGGGTGCTTGCGCCCGTGATCGGCTTGATCGCGGGCGCCTTGCTGCTTTTCGGCGGCCTCTTCCTTGGCCTTGCCTGGCAGTTCGGCGTGCAACCGATCGTTGACGCGCATCGCTATGCGCCTTACACCGCCAGTGCGCAGGGCAGGATCGTCGAAAGCTGGGCGGCGATCGAGTTCGACCCGGCCGAGCTTCCACGCGACAAGTTGTACTGGCAGGCCGTTTCGCATGTGTCGCGCTGCGTGCGCGTCGAGTACGCGACCGGCCCGAACGCCACGCTTTTGCAGCGCGGCTATTGCGGGATGCGGCTTGGATTTTCCGCGGACTTCCGCTTGCACGACTGGAGCGAGGTGCTGCAGGAAGGCATCCCGTTCACCTTCGCGCGTGACGCGAGCGGTTTCGAGGTGCAGGAGGTCCGCATCGACAAGCGCACGCTCGACTGGATTTCGACCCATCCGCCGAACGACACCTTCATGCTGTCCAAGCCCGCGCCGGAAACCGCGCTCGCCGCATTGCGCGAACAATTCAATTGGCCGGTCGAAATCGCTGCGCTGAGCTGGACCACGGCGGTGCCATCGTTCCCCTTGCGCCATGACCCGATTCACCCCGAGTTGGCGATGCCTGAGCGAGTCGTCGTCGACAGCAGCCGCTGGAGTCCATGGGGGCTCCTGATCGCGGTCATTCTGGGCGTGCCGGGCTTCAGGATCTGGCGCGTCGGGATCGGCATGTTTCTCGAAGGGAAGGTTCCGCCGCGAGTGATCTGGATCATCACGCTGGGATCCATGATCGGATTGCCGTGGTGGAGCCACGCGATGCCGACCTTGCTGCGGCATGTCAATGCCAATTGGGCTGCGATCAGCCAAGGCATGATCGATGATGTCACGCGCACGACGCGCGTGATTGCGGCTGCGCCGGGCGAGCTGCCGCTGGAACACGGCGAGCGCCTGCTCTGGCGCATGGGTGAAGGCGAGTACGCGCAGACTTTCGGGCGCATCCAGTTCCGCCAGCCCACACCCATGCCGCGCACGCCGGAGGCCGTGCTCGCTGCATTGCGCGAACAGGCGACGACGCAAGTACGGGCGATGCCTGCCGCCGAACAGGCCGTCTTGTTCCGCACGCTCTCCGAAAACGCAAGCAATGACCGCAAGCGTGATCTGGACGTATTCACTCACGCAGCCGAGGCGATCGAGCGCGACGCCGGGGGCGACGCCGCCGCACAGGCGGCGGCGCGCCATTTCCTGCTGTTCGCGGCGGGCTACAACGTCTGGGATGTCGATGCGATGGAGGCGGCGCGCAGCGCGCCGAGCAAGGACTGAGGCAGCGCCGACGCCTGCCCGATTCAATCAGCCCGCGCGTTTGGATGTTCCCTTCCGACTCGCGGTCCGACGGAATCTTTCCCTGCAATCAGCCCTTGATCACGCCGAGCTTGCGGCCGACCTTGGTGAACGCGGCGACCGCGCGATCGATCTGTTCGCGGCTGTGCGCGGCGCTCATCTGCGTGCGGATGCGCGCCTGTCCCTGTGGCACCACCGGGAAGAAGAAGCCGATCACGTAGATGCCTTCTTCCAGCAGCGCGTCGGCAAATGCCTGCGCGAGCTTGGCGTCGTGCAGCATCACCGGCACGATCGGATGATTTCCGGGTCTGAGCTCGAAGCCAGCGGCCGTCATGCGTTCGCTGAAGTATTGCGCGTTCGCATTGACGCGCTGACGCAGCTCGGCGCTACCCGAGAGCATCTCGAACACCTTGATAGACGCGGCCACCAGCGGCGGCGGCAAGGTGTTGGAGAACAGGTAGGGCCGCGAGCGCTGACGCAGCAGGTCGATGATCGCCTGACGGCCAGTGGTGAAACCGCCCGAACCACCGCCGAGCGCCTTGCCGAGTGTGGAGGTGAACACATCCACCTCGTTCATCACGCCGTGCAGCTCCGCGCTGCCGCGGCCATTCGGGCCGACGAAGCCGGTCGCGTGCGAGTCATCGACCATCAGCAGCGCGTTGTATTTCTTCTTCAGCGCGACGATCTGGTCGAGCTTGGCGATGTAGCCATCCATCGAGAACACGCCGTCGGTGGCGATCAGGCGCGTGCGCTTGCCCTGCGTTTCCTGCAGGTGCTTCTCCAGTTCGGCCATGTCGCTGTTTGCGTAGCGGCGACGCTCGGCCTTGCACAAGCGGATGCCGTCGATGATCGAGGCGTGGTTGAGTGCATCGGAAATCACCACGTCCTCGTCGGACAGGATGGTTTCGAACAGACCGCCGTTGGCGTCGAAACAACTGGTGTAGAGGATCGCATCGTCGCTGCCGAAAAACTTCGCGATCGTCTGTTCCAGTTGCTTGTGCAAGTCCTGCGTGCCGCAGATGAAACGCACGCTGGCCATGCCGAAGCCGTGCGTGTCGAGTGCCTGCTTGGCCGCCGCAATGATCTCGGGATGGTCGGCCAGTCCGAGATAATTGTTGGCGCAGAAGTTGAGCACCTCGCGGCCATCGTCGGTACGGATCGCCGCCGACTGCGGCGTGGTGATCACGCGCTCGGTCTTGTACAGGCCTTGGTCGCGAATCGAATCCAGTTCGCCTTCGAGGCGGGTACGGGCGGTGTAACTCATGGTGGGAACTCCGGGCGCAAAGGCCGATATTGTCGTCGATTACGGGCGCAGTTGCAGGCGCGCACCTGCGCCGAAGTCGGCAGAATTCATTTGCTCCCGTCGTTGCGCGAAGCTGCGTGGCTCAGTCGGCGCAGAAGTCCTCGGGATGCAGATCGGCGGTGTTGGGGCAGCCGTCAAACGGCACCGCCAAGGGGACCAGAGGCGTATTCCAGGGAGCCTGCCGGCGAACGCAGGTCGCCGGTGGGTGCAAAGGTTTGAATTGGCTGCTGGTCCCCGTCTTGAAACCTGCTGGCAGGGTGAAACTGAAGCCCATGCATCCGCCGACCGGGCAGTCGGGTGGCGTCTGTGTCCATGAGCACACCGCGTCGTTTGCCGGATCCACACCCACGCATTGCGTCCCGCTCAACTTGCAGAACGATGCAGGCTTGCAGTGTTCCTTGCGCGCCTGCGCAAATGATTGGAAGGACTCCTCCTGACCGAAATCCGCGGTGGCGATTCGAACCTCGACGATTCCCGACTCCGGATCGTTTGCATACCAGCCGGCAAAATGCGGCTTCAGACCCTGCACCGTGTGAAACGTCGGCGGATCGGTGCCGATTTCGACCTGGGTGAGCGTGATGCTGGCCGGATTGAAGTCGGTGTCCTTGCCGACGAAGAATCGGTAAGTCTGCTCGGTATTTTCGTCGGCGAAGATCAGGAATACGTGGTAGATCTGACCGGCCTTGAATTCGTTGACTGCACAGTCGGTCTTGTTGCCGTTGCGCGGGTTGCAGTTGTCGGCGATCTGCGCCGCTTTGGAAACGGTGGTGTCGATGTAGTAAGTGCCGCCGTTGACCGTCAACGAGCTGCGCTGGCCGGTATCCTGACCCATCATGCGGATCGCGCGCGTCACGCCCTTGTCGGCATTGGGCATCTTGTCCTGGCGCAGCAACGGAACGCCGTAGCAGTTCTCATTGGTGCAGGCGCTGTTCCAGTCGCCGCTGTTGATCTGGCCCTTGACCGCACAAGTACGCGTGCGGGCGCAGTCGGGGTAGAGCGTGGTGGTCACGTAGTGGTACGGGCTGGTGCGCGAGGAGTTGGCCGACTTGCATTCGGTGGAATCAATCGGGCCGGCGAAGAATTCGTCATTGTTGACCACCGTGGTGTTGACGAAGCCGGTGAGCGTGCCGTCGTTGTCGTTGAGTACAGTCTGGCGATCGATGCTGGTGAAGCCATCGAAGGTCGTCTTGTTCCACACGCAGTATTCGTCGGCGAGTTTGTCGTAGTCGGTTTCGAGCGAGCCTTCCTTGAAGAACGGCGTGAGCACGAAATGCCGTGTCTCGACGTTCTCGAAGTACAGGTCCGCCGAATGGAATGCCGGCGGATAGTAAAAGCCGTTGGGTTGCTTCCAGCCGATTGCGGCATTGGGCATGAAGCAGGTGTTGTTGGTCTTGTCGCGCTGCAAGCCCGTGACAGTGCCGGCCAACCAGCGGCTTTGGCCGCCCGCGCTGGGACGACAGTCACCGACTTTGTTGGGTTTGTCGGTGAATGGGGTGCAGTCGTCGATCTTGCGATGGTGGATGTCCAGATACGCATTGGAAGCCTGGAAGGCCGGGCCGTCATAGACGCTGAACATTCGTTGGTACATGCCGAAATTGTCGACTTGATGGGTAATGCCTTCGTCCTTGGACAGGCAATAGTTGCCGGGACGGCTGCCATTGCTCATCGTTGCGCAGGCCAGCGCCGCCGGATTGAACGGCCCGCCATCGGAGGCAAACGGATTGTTCGGCTGGGTGGCGCCGATGAAGGCGGTCTTGCGTACCAGCGCCCAGTGGCCCGGCACCACGTCCGATTCGGTGTAGCCACCACCGGTCACCATCGTCAGGCCAGCCTGCTGCACATCGGTGATCACGCTGTCGGTGACGAGGAACCACTGTGGTCGCAACCAGATCGCCGCAAAGTTGAACGGCGCCCAGTTGAACGATGTGTTGTAGCCGGAAATCTCGGTGATCATGCAGTCACCGAGCGCGCCGGCACCGCAGCGTACGGGAGTCACGCTGCAATCATCGGCGGTGCAGCGGGTCGCAAAGCGACCACCGCCCGGATCGAGCGATGGGTAGTAGCGCTCGTTGGGCATCGCGGGCGCGAGTGGATTGGGGATCGGATCGAGCTTGGGCATGCTCGGGTCGCCACCACGCTGCACCCCATGACAGGCGGCAGTGCCGGTGACGGTCTGGAACGAGGTCATTGCCGTCGAGCAGGAATTGCCATCAAAGGACTTGAGCGGCGTCATGCCAGCGCGGCCGAGCGAGCTTTGCATGGAGGCGTAGGAAGTCCACTTCATGTCCTTGGACATGCCGCTGTTGATGCCCGGCAGCAACCAGTAGCAGACGCCGCAGGTGCCGGCGCCGACGGCCATGTTGTCCTTGAAGTCGTTCCAGCCGTTCATGATCCAGAACACGGTGGGATGGTCGACATCCGACTTGAACGGCATCTGGTCGGCGTCGCTGTCGAGGGTGTTGGGGGCGGCCAGAATGCCGGGCACCTTGCGCGGATTCTGGACATTGTCGACTGCGGCGCGCGCGAACACGCCGAGGTTGGCGGTCAGCACATTGTCGATTTCGGTCCCTTCTTCGAGATAGAAGCCGTGCCCGATCGACTTGTAGCCGACATTGCGTTCCAGATGCACGTTGTGCGTGGCGTGCAGCACTACCCAGCGTGTCATCGATTCATTGATGCTCGAATCGCGCAGGAAGGTGCCATCGGGCATGCGCCGCGCGTGGTGGAAATGCACTGGGTAGCGGCCAATCGTGCCGCCTTGCCCCAACTGGCGGAATTCGACGCCCTGCAGCTTGAGTTCGCGCACGCCCTGACGGATCACGACATGACCACCGTTGTAGTAGTGAGTCGCCTCGGCGGGAAAGTCGTCGTCGCGTGTGTCGCCCGCGGAAACGATGCGGATCGAGCGGCTGAGCACGCCGACCGCGGCGCGCGTTTCCACCGCTTCAACATTGCTGCTGCGCGTGGGGCCGATTGTCAATGGCGTCTGGCCAAGCGAGGCGCGGATGCCGTTGTGGGCGAAGGCGACGGCGTCCTGAAGCGGAATCGTGGTCGCGCATTGCACGTCGCTGGCGACCGTGAGGGTCTCGGAATGGCCGGGCAGGTAATCGGTGGCGGTGAGGACGATCTGGTCGCCGACCTTGAACGACAGCGGGCGGTCGATCTTGATCGACGTCGCACCCTTGATCACCGAATCGGCCAGACGCACCCAGCTGCTGTTGCTGCTCGACGGAAAGGTCGGGCTGCATTCGCCGCCACTCGCATACGTCGCGCCCTTGCGTCCGTACAGTTGCACGGACGCGCCGTAGGAAATGCCGAGCACTTTGTCGCCGAAGTAACTCTCTCGACCTTGCCCGTCCTTGCCGCCTTCGAATTCGAGCGGCATGTACGCATAGAAATAGTCGGCGGCGATGCGCGGTTCCAGTGCGGCATTGGGATAGACGCTGGTGAGGCCGCTCGCCGCGATCGTCTGCGCCTGACTCGCCGGCTTCATGTGGCCGTCGGCCGCCAGGTTGGAATTCCATACCGCATCGGGAATTCCGCAATGGCCTTGGGGATCGCTCTTGCAGATCACGCCGAGTGCGTTTGCGTTCGGGTTGCCCTGAATCCGGTTCTGGCCCCACAAGTGGATCACGAGTTCGCCGCCGGCGGTGCCGATCGGCGCTTGCGGTGTGCCGGCGCGCAGGGTGCCGCCATTCTCGACGAGGATGTTGTTGGCCCAGAAATCGATCTGGGCATCTTCGAATTCGAGCGTGCCGCCGTCGATGACATGCACATCCTTGTACTTGTAGGTGCCGGCGCCGACACACACCGCCTTGTCGATCAGCAACTCATCGCCGCTGGAGGTTGGCGTGAGTGGCTCGCCGGTGCAGGCGGCGTGCGCGATCGACGCGAGCGGCAGGGCGAACAGCGCGGTGGTCAGGGCGAACCGGAAACTGCGGGTCTTGGTCTTGGTCATGGCGGCCAGCCTAGAAAGTCAGAGTGATGCCGGCGTGGATGCCGTGCACGAAGTAGTTGGAGTTCTGGAATGCGAACGCAGGTTGCGCTCCGGCGACCGGTTGCGGCATCGGGACCTCGGTGTAGGAGGTGCTCTGGCCGGTGTCGATGCGACGGTTGACCTGCGGTCCCGGGCGCACGATGCGCGTGGCATACAGCGCCGAATAGCCGATCTGCGCTGACAGGAACTCGTTGAAGTGGTAACCGAATTCGAGCTTCGCCTGTGGCATCACGCCGAAGGTGTTGCGGCGATGGTGGCCGATGTTGCTTGGCAAGGCGAAGTAGCCACCGGGGAATTGTTCGACCGTCTCGAACTCGGTGTAGTCGTCGGTATGCAACACGCCATCGATGATGACCTGCTGGTGGAGCCGACCGACCGCGAGCTTGAAGTCGGCGCTGCCGAAAAAGCCATTGTGCTCGGCTCGCGCGCGCAAGCCAACTTGCAGACCATGGAAGCGGTTGCGCGTGGCGAATCGATCGTGGGTTTCCCAAACGTCGGATCCCCATTCGGGCAGCAGCGGACTGGCGGTATCGAGCGTCATCGACTCGGAGAGATCGAGGACGGCGACACCGACCAGCGCATCGAGCGCGAACGCGCGGCTCAGCGGCAACTGCCAGCGGTAGTCGAGCTCGGCGCCGCGCAGGCGTTCGCTGCTGCGCAGACTTGCCGCGCCGCTGTAGAGGCCCGGCACGGAGAAATCGGTCGCGGTTTCGTGTCCGGTTTGCGGGTCGATGTAGGGAATGTAGAGATGCAGCGAGCCCGGCGATGCGTCCGAGGCCATGCCTGCGGCGTAACTGCCGCGTTCAAGCCCGAATGCCGAGAATTCCAGTGCGCTTGCATCGGAGAGTGCTCGACTCACGCCCAAACGCGCACCTCCACGCATGCCCAATTCGGCAGCGCCCGGTCCAAACACGATCTGCGTTCCCGCCTCTCCGAGCGTGCCGGTCGATATGAATGGAATACCGAGCGGACTGCCACGGCTCTCCCACGACAGCGCGTCGAGCGAGAAGGACCAGTCGGCTGTGGAAGTGGCAGGAGCCGCCGAGGGCGATGCCGAAAACGCGCAGCCAGCGAGCAAGGCAAGATTCAAAACACAACGACGCATGCGGCCCCCTGATTCTTGTCGACAGTCCATCGCATGCCTGCGCCAGACAGGCATCTTGCACACGACCCGATCGGGGCACGCGTTGCGACCTTGGTGGCCGACAGGTATGGCGGCAGGCGGGCGGGGCATCGAAGGACGCCCTGCGCGACGCATGCCTGAACCCCTGAATGCGATCGTCGCGATGGTGTGCCTGATTGTGCGCCGCATTCGCAATTGCCTGCAACCGCGCTCGCAGCCCCAAGGTGGCCCATGGCTTTCGTCATGCGGTTTCTGCGTGGCGATGTTGTACCTTTGCGGGTTCCAGAATCCCGGGAGTAGCCATGAAACACCCCCTTGCACTGGCGCTGGCGACGGCGCTGACCACGTTGGCGCTTGGCGCCTGTCATGCGCCAACCAAGCCCGATGCGCAGGCCACCGTTGCGCCGGCGGCCAAGCCGGTGCCGGCCACCAATCCGCTGCTCACGCCCAGCCCGCTGCCGCTGCAGTACCCGCAGTTCGACAAGATCGCCGACACCGATTTCGGCCCTGCCTTCGATGTCGGCATGGCCGAGCAGCTCAAGGAAGTCGAGGCGATCACCGGCAATCCGCAGGCGCCGAGCTTCGACAACACCATCGTCGCGATGGAGAAGAGCGGACAGACGCTGCGCCGCGCGACCGGTCTGTTCTACAACCTCGCCGGCGCCGACACCAACGATGCACGCAAGAAGATCCAGGTCGAGTATTCGCCGAAGTTTGCCGCGCATCGCGATGCGATCTTCCTCAACCCCAAGCTGTTCGCGCGCGTGCAGTCGCTTTACGAGCAGCGTGCGCAACTGGGTCTTGATCCCGAAGGCTTGCGTCTGGTCGAGCGCTACTACGACGACTTCGTGCGCGATGGTGCCAAGCTCTCGGATACCGACAAGGCGCGCCTCAAGCAGATCAATGGCGAACTCGCCTCGCTGGGCACACAGTTCGGCCAGAACGTGCTCGCCGAGGTCAATGATTCGGCGATCATCGTCGACACGCGCGAGGAGCTCGCGGGCCTGCCCGAGGATGCGATCGCGGCGGCTGCCGAGGCGGCCAAGGCGCGCAAGCTCGAAGGCAAATACGTGCTCGCGCTGCAAAACACCACCGGTCAGCCGCCCGAAACTTACCTGTCCAACCGCGCGCTGCGTCAGCGCATCCACGAGACTTCGGTCGCCCGTGGCAGTCGCGGCAATGCCTGGGACAACACCGCAATCGTTTCGCAGATCATGAAGCTGCGCGTCGAACGTGCGCAGATGCTCGGCTACCCGACCTATGCGGCCTACAGCCTTGCCAACCAGACTGCCAAGTCCACCGAGGCGGTCAACAAGATGCTCGGGCAACTGGCGCCGCCTGCGGTCGCCAATGCCAAGCTCGAAGCGGCGGATCTGCAGAAGGTCATCAATGCCGAGCAGAAGGCCAAGGGCCAGCCGAGCTTCAAGCTGCAACCCTGGGATTGGGCGTACTACTCGGAGAAGGTGCGGCAGAAGAAATTCGCCTTCGACGAATCGCAGATCAAGCCCTATCTCGAAGCCAAGAGCGTGCTCGAGAACGGCGTGTTCCACGCGGCCGGCCAGCTCTACGGTCTCAAGTTCAAGCAGCGTACCGATCTGCCGGTCTATCAGCCCGACGTGCTCGTCTATGACGTGTTCAACGAGGACGGCACCCAGCTCGCGATCTTCCTCGAGGACATGTATGCGCGACCGAGCAAGCGCGGCGGCGCATGGATGAATGCCTACGTGAGCCAGAACAAGCTGCTGGGCACGATGCCGGTGGTCGCCAATCACCTCAACATTCCCAAGCCGCCGGCGGGCCAGCCCACCTTGATGACCTGGGATGAGACGCGCACGATGTTCCACGAGTTCGGTCACGCTCTGCACGGCATGTTCTCGAACGTGACCTATCCGTATTTCGCCGGCACCGGCGTGCCGCGCGACTTCGTCGAGTTCCCCTCGCAGGTCAACGAAATGTGGGCCGATTGGCCGAGCGTGCTCGCCAACTACGCCAGACACTATCAAAGCGGCGAGCCGATGCCCAAGGCATTGCTCGACAAGGTGATGGCGGCGGCGCGTTTCAACGAGGGCTTCCGCACCACTGAATATCTCGGCGCGGCGATGCTCGACCAGAACTGGCATCAGATCGACAGCATCGACAAGGTGCCTGCGGCCGACGGCGTGATGGCTTTCGAAACCGCCGCGCTCAAGGGCGATGGCATCTACTATCCGCCGGTGCCGCCGCGTTACCGCACGCCGTATTTCAGCCACATCATGAGCGGCTATGCCGCCGGCTACTACTCCTACATCTGGTCGGAAGTGCTCGACGCCGACACGGTGGCCTGGATCAAGGCGCATGGTGGACTCACGCGCGCCAACGGCGACCGCTTCCGCGACACCCTGCTTTCGCGCGGCGGCAGCAAGGACGCGATGCAGTTGTTCCGCGACTTCACCGGCCACGATCCCGACATCAAGCCGCTGCTCGAGCGCCGCGGCCTGCGGGTGGCGCCGGCCAAGGGCGGCAAGGCCAGGTGATCGCGTTCACGAGGTGGCGCCCGCAAGGCTTGCGGGCGTCGCCACGTGGCAAGGGTTCATTCGGGCATCTCGACTCGCGTGCTTGAGTCGGAAGCCGTATCGGACTTGCGCGCATAAGGCGGCGCATGCGCGCGTGGTGCGTGCGTCGTCACCCGCCAGCCCAGCTGCCTCAGCTCGCGCAGCGCCATCACGCTCGCATCGCCATCAATGAGCACGCTGCGTTGCCCTTCGCGCAGTGCAGGCTGGGTGAAGAATCGAGCGGCCTGTACGGTCCAGCTCAATCGATCGACCGCGAGTGGCAGCACGATCTCGCCATCACGCGTGCGCCAGGCGAATCCGGCGCCGATCGTGAGCAACTGGCCGCCGCGCGCGCGTGCGCCGAGATGGCTTGCGATCAGGCCGAGACCGTTGGCGAGGAAGCGTGCTTCGAGTTCGCCCTGCGCGGTCATCGCCAATTCGAGAAAAAGATCGCAACCCGACTCGGGCTGCAGCGTCTGCAAATGATCGACGAGTGCGGTCTGCAGGGTCGGCGTGAACGCGCCACGGCGCAGGAACTGGCGGATCAGGAACTCATCGCGGCATACCGATTGCAGACGCTGCGCATTGCGTGCGCGCAGGTCATCGGGTGACAGCCGCCAGACGACCTCGTCGATGCGGCCGCCTTGGGCGAGTACCTGCGCGCCGACGCCGCCTACGGCATCGAGCGCCTTGCCGGCGCTGAAATTGCCGGCGCTGCCGATCCAGGCGAGCGAGCTCAGACGCTCCTGCACCAATGGATTGCCCGAGTACGGATCGATCCCCAGGCGCCGCGCAAGGTCGCGTTTGACCGTGTTGTATTTGAGCTCGCGCTTGACCCAGCGTTCGCCCTCGCGACTGATGCGCGTGAGCCAGGTCTTGCGCTGGCGTGGCGGCGCATCGCTGTCGTCGCCGTGGCGTGCTTCGGTCATCGGACCGGCGCTCGCTTGCCAGGGATTGCCGCTGCTGCCGAGCCGACGCGCGGCATGGTCGGACAAACTCTGCGCCTGATCGCCGTAGCGCACGAGCTTGTCGCGCAGGAAGCGCGCCACGCCGAGCGGAACGCCAGTAACGGTGTCGATCGGATGCAGGGCGATGTTGGCGAGCGAATGTGCGGTCTGCAGCAGTCGATCGCTGGCGGCGTCGATGAATGCCTGTGAGTGGGTGGCGGCATCGAGCAATTCGAGTGCGGGCAGTTCGGCTTCCCGTTCGGCGAGGATTTCCACGCTCGGCGCCTGCATCGGGCCGAGCCGCGTATCGAGACGGAAGTGCGCCATGTAGCCGCGCAGTTCGACATGCGCATCGACGTTGAAGCCCGGCCCCGAAAGCAGCGCAGGCTCAATCAGACTCGCCGCGTCGATTACCGGTTCGAGTTCGGTTTCTGGCTCGGTGGCCAGCGCATGAGGTCGTGCCCACAGCAACACCGCGAGCAGCAGGACGCGCAAGGCCGATGCGGTGCGCAACGGGAGAGTCGGGCAGTTCATGCAACTTCAGTGTTCGTTTCGATCCGTGTGCGCATCAGGTGTGTCAGCAGCAAGGATCATTTCCGTGCTCGCCTGCGGGTGGAGTGCACTGGGTCGACCTCGGCGCAGGAACGGCAGTTCGATCCAGCGATACGAGATCGCGGCAATCGCGCAGGACAGCGCCAGCACCAGCGGCAGCAGCCAGGGCAGGTGATAGCCGTCGATCGCAGCGAGTGCGTGCGATTGGCCGAGCCATTGCAGCACCGGAAAATGCCAGAGGTAGACACCGAAACTCACGAGGCCGAGCCAGCGCAGCGGCGCATGGTCGAACAAGCGTCGCGCAAGCGTGCTGCCGCGCGCGCTCGCATACAGGATCGTTGCGGTGGCGATGCCGGCCAGCCCGTGCCAGACGTAGAGCAGCCAGTGACCGTCCCAATAGGTCTGGCTCGCGTAATGGATGCCCCAGAGCAGGATCGCGAATGCAGCGATCCCGGCAAGCAGCAGCGCATCGTTGGTGAGTGCGTTGGCGGAGCGGCCCTTTGCGACTGCGCGCGTCCAGGCGTAGGCGGCGAGCATGCCGGCGACGAACTGGTCGAGGCGGCCGGGCAATTGCTCGAGCGCGATCACGCGCAGTGGCACCGGTTCGGCGATCACCAGCGGCAACATCCAGTGACGCCAGACTTGGGTGATGGCGATTGCACCGAGCGCAAGCCATGGCCAGCGTCCGGGCCGCAGCAGCAGTGCGAGCAAGGGCAGCAGCAGATAGAAGCTGAACTCGATCGACAGTGTGTAGGTGACCGGATTGATCGGCGTCACGCCGAGCGGGCCGAGATTGTTGAGCAACAGCAGATTGCCGACGAGCTGGCCGATGCTCGGCACGTTGCCGATCGCGAACACCGCGGCCAGCGCGATCAGCACCAGCAACTGCCCGTAATACGCGGGCAGGATGCGCTGCACGCGGCGCAACCAGTAATTGCGCAGCGAAGGCGGCGGCGCACCGGCGAGTTGGCGACTCGCGTAGGGCAGGGTAAGCAGAAACGCCGACAGCGTGAAGAAGATGTCCACGCCAGCCCAGCCACCCGAGAACAGCGGCGTGAAGTCGAGCGGACCGAGCGGCATCAGACGCGGCGTGGATTCGACCCAAACGTGATACACGAGCACCCACAAGGCGGCCAGACCGCGCAAGCCGGTGAGTGGCGTGAGCTCGGCAGTCGCGGAGCGGGGCAGGGTGCCGTCGGTGCTGGCCACGGCGTCGATTCGCCGGTTCAACCGCCGACGAAGGCGCCGTAGCCGCGCAGACGCTGGTAGCGGCGTTCGATCAGGGCGGCCTCACCAATGCGGGCCAGCTCGTCGAGCTGGTTGAGCAGGATCGCCTTGAGGCGGATCGCCATGCCGCGTGGATTGCGGTGCGCGCCGCCGAGCGGCTCGCGGATCACCTTGTCGACCAGTCCCAATTCCTTGAGCCGTGGCGCGGTCATGCCGAGCATGCCGGCGGCATCGCGCGCGCGTTCGGCGGTCTTGAACAGGATCGACGAGCAGGCTTCGGGCGTGATCACCGAATAGGTGCTGTATTCGAGCATGTTGGTGACATCGCCGACGCCGATTGCGAGTGCGCCGCCCGAGCCGCCTTCGCCGACCACGCTGCACAGGATCGGCACGCGCAGTTGCGACATCTCCAGCAAATTGCGCGCGATCGCCTCGCTCTGGCCGCGTTCTTCGGCGCCGACACCCGGATAGGCGCCGGGCGTGTCGATGAAGGTGAGGATCGGCAGTTTGAAACGCGCCGCCAGCTGCATCAGGCGCAGCGCCTTGCGATAGCCTTCGGGGCGCGGCATGCCGAAATTGCGGCGAATCTTGGATTTGGTGTCGCGACCTTTCTGATGGCCGAGGATGACCACGCTGCGCCCGCCGATGCGGCCGATGCCGCCGACGATCGCGGCGTCATCGGCATAGGCGCGATCGCCGGCAAGTTCGTGGAACTCCTCGCAGATCACGCCGACATAGTCGAGCGTGTAAGGCCGCGCCGGATGGCGCGAGAGCTGGGCAATCTGCCACGGCGTGAGGTTGCGGAAGATCTCGGCCGTCTTGACGCGCAGCTTGCCCTGCAGCGTGGCGACCTCGGCATCGATATCCAGAGCATGGCCACGACTGGCACTGCGCAGCTCCTGGAGCTTGGCTTCCAGGTCGGCGATGGGTTGTTCGAAATCGAGAAAGTTCGGATTCATTGACCGCGCATGCTGTCTGGACGGGCTCGATGCCGCCATCCAGGCGACGCAAAGGGCGGGAGTATACCGGCTCGGCCGGTGGCGGGCAGGGCGCCGCGGCCTGCCTTGCGCCCCGGCCCGTTCCTCACTGGAACACCAGTTCGGCGCTGGCCACGCCTTCGAGTTCGCGCAGCGCCTGTGTCAGCGTGTGGCTGGCGTGCACGCGCCAGCCCTCGCCCAGATCGACATCGACCATCGCACTGCCGTTGTGGTAGCTCAGGCGCACCGGCGTGCGGCCCCCGCGATGATTGCCGAGCGTGTGCTGCAGGCGCGTGCTGAACTGCGCGTCGATGCCGTTGAGGCACAGGTGCAGGAGCCGCGCGCGCTGGATGCAGGCTTCGTCGATGGTGGCGACATGACCGACGCGAAGCTGGTAGCCACCGGTGAATTCATCGACGCTGACGCCGCCTTCGAACACCAGCAGCGCATCGCGCGTGAGCAGTGGGCCGAATTCGATCCAGCCTTCGCGATAGAGCGTGGCCTCGATCTGACCGCTCCCATCCTCGAGCGTGACGAAGGCCCGGTTGTCACCTTGCTTGCGCAGCGCGGCGACGCAACCGGCCAGCGTGAATTGCGGCAATTCGGCAAAGCGCAGGCGACCTTCGCGCGGCGGCTTGTAGCGCTTGTCGATCTCGCCGATCGTGCAGGTGGTCAGGCGCGCGAACAGATCGCGCCAACCATCGGTCGGGTGACCAGAAAGATAATGACCGAGCGTGTCGCGCTCGCCGGCCAGACGCTGCGCGAGCGGCCAATCGGCAAGCGTCGGCGCACTCGGTGCGCGCGAGACGTTGATCGCGCCGCCGCCGAAAATGTCGAACTGACCGACCTGCGCATCACGCGCGCTCTGCTCGGCGGCGCGCATCGCCTCGGGCAGGAAGCCGGCGAGACTCGCGCGATTGGCGCCCAGTGCATCGAGCGCGCCGGACTGGATCAGCGCCTCGTAGACACGTTTGTTGAAGCGTCCCGCGTCGACACGCGCGCACAGCTCGGCGAGATCGGTGAACGGGCCGCCTTGTTCGCGAGCCTGCACGAGACTTTCGACCGCGCCGCGTCCCACGCCCTTGACTGCGCCCAGACCGTAGCGCAGCGTCGCATCGTCGATCGCGACGAACATGAACCCTGAGGCATTGACGTCGGGCGGCAGCACGGTGAGACCGAGCGCGCGCGCTTCGGCGAGAAAATTCACCACCTTGTCGGTGCTGTCCATGTCCGATGACAGCACTGCCGCCATGAATTGCGCCGGATGATGCGCCTTGAGCCAGGCAGTCTGGTAGGACACCAGCGCATAGGCCGCCGCGTGCGACTTGTTGAAGCCGTAGCCGGCGAACTTCTCCATGAGGTCGAAGACTGCATCGGCCTTGGCCTCGGAGACGCCGTTGTCGGCAGCACCCGCGCGGAAGATCGCGCGATGCTTGGCCATCTCCTCGACCTTCTTCTTGCCCATCGCACGGCGCAACAGGTCGGCGCCACCGAAGGTGTAGCCGCCGACGATCTGCGCCATCTGCATGACCTGTTCCTGATAGACCATGATGCCGTAGGTCTCTTTCAGGACCGGCTCGACGCGCGGATCGGGATACTCGATCGCCTCGCGGCCGAGCTTGCGCGCGCAATAGCTGGGAATGAGGTCCATCGGCCCGGGCCGATACAGCGCGCCGAGCGCGATGATGTCCTCGAAGCGATCGGGGCGCGCATCGCGCAGTGCACCCTGCATGCCGCGCGATTCGAACTGGAACACTGCCACCGTGCGTGCATTGCGCAGCAGCTCGAACACTGCCGGGTCATCGAGCGGAATCTTGAGAATGTCGAGCAGCGCGGCGTCGCCGCGTCTCGCGTTGATCGCCTTGACCGCCCAGTCGATGATGGTGAGCGTGCGCAGGCCGAGAAAGTCGAACTTGACCAGCCCGACGGCTTCCACATCGTCCTTGTCGTATTGCGTCACCACGCCTTCGCCGCCTTCCGAGTACAGCGGCGCGTATTCGGGCAGCGGGCCGGGCGCGATCACCACGCCGCCGGCATGCTTGCCGGCATTGCGCGTGAGGTCTTCGAGCTTGAGCGCGAGATCGACCAGCTCGCGCGCCTCGTCGTCGTTGTCGTATAGCGAGCGGAATTCGCCGACCACGCGCTCGGGTTCCTTGCGCGATTTCTCCGAGCGCCCCAGCGCGTCGTCGAGCGAAAGATCCAGTGGCATGCGCGGCAGCAGCTTGGCGATCTTGTCGACCTGACCATAGGGCATGCCGAGCACGCGGCCGGTGTCGCGCAAGACCGCCTTGGCGGCCATCGTGCCGAAGGTGATGATCTGGCTGACGCGATCGCGGCCGTAGCGGCGACTGACGTAGTCGATCACCTCGTCGCGTCGGTCCATGCAGAAGTCGACGTCGAAGTCGGGCATCGACACGCGTTCGGGATTGAGGAAGCGCTCGAACAACAGTCCATAGCGCAAGGGATCAAGGTCGGTGATGCCCAACGCATAAGCCACCAGCGAACCCGCGCCCGAACCACGACCCGGCCCGACCGGAATGTCGTTGTCCTTGGCCCAGTTGATGAAGTCGGCGACGATCAGGAAGTAGCCGGGAAACCCCATCTGCACGATCACGTCGACTTCGAGCGCGAGGCGGTGCTCGTAATCCTCGCGACTGAAACCCGGTGCGGGTTCATGGCTTGCCAGTCGCCGCTCGAGTCCGGCCTGCGCTTGCGCGCGGATGTGGCTGTCGAGCGTTGCGCCCGGCGGCACCGGAAATGCCGGCAGATGATAGGTGCCAAAGCCCAGTTCGAGATTGCAGCGTTTGGCCAGTTCGACGCTGTTGTCGAGCAGCTCGGGCAGGTCGGCGAAGGCCTGCGCCATGTCCTTCGGCGACTTCAGGTATTGCTCGCCGGTGTAGTCGTGCGGGCGCTTGGGATCGGCGAGCACGCGGCCGGAGTGGATGCACACGCGCGCTTCGTGCGCTTCGAAATCCTCGCGTTCGAGAAATCGCACGTCATTGCTCGCCACCACCGGCAGAGAAAACTGCGCGGCGAGATCGAGCGCGCCGGCGAGGAAGCGTTCCTCGTCCGCACGGCCGATGCGCGTGGCCTCCAGGTACAGGCGATCGGGAAATCGCAGGCGCCAGCGCTGCGCGCACTCGCGCGCGGCGTCGTCGCGTTCGGCAACCAGCAGGCGTCCCAGATCACTGTCCTGTCCGGCCAAGGCGATCAGGCCGTGATTGGCCTCATCGAGCCAGGCCGGATCGACCAGCGCGCGGTCGCTGTGCCGATTCTCCGCGAATGCGCGCGACATCAGCCGCGACAAGGTGAGATAGCCCGCATGATCCTGACACAGCACGGTCAGACGCTGCGGCCGCTGCCGATCCCCCGCATCGGGCAGCCACAGATCGCAACCCGCAATCGGCTTGATCCCCGCCGCGAGAGCCGCCTTGTAGAACTTCACCAAACCGAACAGATTGCCCTGATCGGTCAGAGCCACCGCCGGCATGTCGGCACGCGCGCACGCCGCGACCAGCGTATCGATGCGGATCGTCGAGTCGATCAGCGAATACTCGCTGTGCAGGTGGAGGTGGACGAAGGAGGGAGTCATGGTCACGCCGAACCAGACCGCAGCGTAGTTTCCCGCAGGGCGCGGGACAAGGCTTGACTTGGGGGTCGCGGTGGCGTGGCGTTGCCGCGCGGTGGCGCTTCGGCGGGTGTCACGCGCTGGGCAGCGTGGTGTCGTGTTCTGCAATGCAAAAACCGAGGGCAGCCATGCGTGTGGGTCCCGCATCCCTGCGGGCAGGTTCAATCGCCAGCTACATCCACGGCTTCCACAACACCACCCGATTGCACTCCGCGCTCGGTTGCTTGTCACCCAACGACCATGCGAAGAAACTGAAACACGCCGCTTGACCCGCTGCCTCATGGCGTTCGCCGCGAGGGGTCAGGTTCAATCCTGAAGGCTCGATCAGATTCTGTGACTTGCGCTCGACGGCAGCATCGCCAGCGCGGCGGCAAGGATCGCGGTGGCGATGATCCAGATGCTCGTGTGATCGAGATTGACGCGGGCGATGTCCCAGGCGAAGGCAAGATTCATGCGGGTGAGGGCGTCGCGTGCGGGGATGCCGAGCATGCCGGCGATGCGCGTGATCGCCTGCAGGTACAGCGCGTAGCCGCTGGCGATCGCGACCAGCACGGGCGCAAGTGCAATGCCCGACCAATGCGCGCCGAAGCCGTGGCGGCGCAGTGCCCACACCACCATTGCTGCGACCACGAAGGCAAACCCGGCGAGATCGCCGGCCGCACGCAGCGCAAGCAGACACCATAGCGCGCCTCCGGCAAGCGCAATCATCAGCGCGGTGGCGATGCCGATCAAACGGGGTGCTGGAGCGGGCGTGCTTGGTGTGTGGGACATGGATCGCTTGCGCAGAAAATGCGCAAGCCGTTGCCGCGCGCACGGATGATAGCCGCTGGACACGAAACGTGTCAGGCGATGCGCATCTCGGGATCGAGTCGCCAGGCATTGGGCGCGTGGGCGAAGCCGACATGCGCGTAGTAGTCGCTCGCTGCGGGCGCGGCGAGCAGCAGGAGTTTGGCTTGCGGTGTGGCCGTCTGCGTGCGGCGCATGAGTTCCTTGCCGATGCCGCGGCGCTGATGCGACACACGCACCGCAAGATCGGCGAGATAGGTCGTCCACACCTGATCGCTGATGCTGCGTGCGATGCCGACCAGAACTTCTCCGTCCCACGCGGTGATCGTGAGATTGGCATTGGCAAGCATCGCGGCGAAACGGGCCTCGTCGTCGATCGGTCGTCGTTCGCCAAGCGTGGACGCGCGATAGAGCTCGATCGTCTGCGCGAGCGTGATGGGTCGATCGTGGTGATATTCGATCATGCGTGGAACCTCGGGTCGCTGCTGAAACGATGAATCGAGGCTGGCACGGCGATGCCGGGATCCAGATCGGCGTTGGCGATCGGTGCCTGCGCTTGTTGATGCAGGGGCAGGACTCCGGCCCAGTACGGCAGGGCGAGATCCTCGGGCTTGTCTTCGGCGTCGCCGCTGCGCACTTTCGCGCTGGCATCGACGATGTCCAGACGCAGCACGCTCGTCGCGGCGAGTTCCTTGCGGTCGGCGGGGCGCGATTCGGCGGCGCGTCCCGGAATGAGCGCATCGACCAGGCGCGTGAGCGCCGCGGCCTTGGCGCTGGCGTCTTCGATCGCCGTGGCGCGGCCGAATACCACAACCGAGCGGTAGTTCGCGGAATGATTGAACTGCGAGCGCGCAATCACCAGTCCGTCGAGATGGGTGATGCTGGCGCAGGCTTCGATGCCGCTGCCCAGCGCGCGCATGAGCCGGCTGGCGACTGCGCCATGCAGGAGCAGCGCATCACCATCGCGCGCATACAGCATGGGGATCACGAAGGGCTGGCCGTCGACACTGAAGCCGACGTGGGCGAGCAGTCCGGCGTCGAGGATCGCGTGCACGAGCGAGCGGTCGTAGGCAGCCCGCTGCTTGCTGCGGTGGACGTGATGGCGTGGCGGGGTGGCG
Source organism: Lysobacterales bacterium (assembly GCA_002632325.1). Taxonomy (GTDB): domain Bacteria; phylum Pseudomonadota; class Gammaproteobacteria; order Xanthomonadales; family Rhodanobacteraceae; genus Dokdonella_A. The sequence continues at coordinate 25,642 of NSJK01000001.1, forward strand.
GTTGGCATGAGGCGCTTGAGTTGCGGATGACGCTTCACGATAGGGCAGGCGTTTGGCCCTACACAGCGCCAAGACGAAGCCGGTAGAAGGAGCCAATTTCGTGTTGCCGGAACGGGCGCACGCCGCGGGCAGAAGCCATGCGCCGCAGCGCGTCGATCAGCGGCGCTTGGCGTTGGACTCGGCGGGCAACTCGGCGGGGTCGGCTTCTTCAAGGCCGCCGGAAAACGCGCGCTTGACCGGCGCTTGGGCCCAGTGGGCGAGCAAGCCACTGAGCCACTGGCACTCGCGTTCCGTCTTCATGCCGTCGAGTGCCATGTGTCGTTGTCCGGATCCGAGTGCATTCCAGCTCAAGATCGTCAGCCAATGGCCTTCGGCTCCTTTGGGGTCGCTCTCGCCGGGCGGCGTGTAGATCTGCTCGATCAAGGTGAGGTCTGCGCGCTTGATTTCGCGGCGCCTTGAACCGAACACGGAAACCTCGCGAACACACAGATGCGTGTCATCGAGCAGGTAGTCGCTGCGCGCCCACAGGACCCGTCCGCAGCAATACACACCGGCAAGCAGCGCGCCGCCGGTCACGAGGCCAAGCAAGATCCAACCGGCAACGGTGAGCTCACCTTCGCCGCGTGTCAGCCAGTAGGCGAACCACAAGCCGCCGAGCATGAGCGCGACGCCAAGAGCCAGCAAGGTCCAGCGTGCAGCGCCGGAGCGGATCGCAAAGCGCAGGCGCTGACGATTCGGGTCATCGACCGTGAGGCTCCAGAACTCCGGCAGCGACGCATCAAGGTTCGGCATACTCGAACTGCCGTCGGTCGAGGGTGAACTCGAGGTAGCCTGATGGATATTTGCGACGCGCGGTCACGACGCCATTCTTCGCCACACGCACGATCTGTGCATCGTAGGTCTTCTGGCCATGCTGGTGGATCGTGAGGCGCTTGCCGACAAAGGCATTGAGCTGTTCGTAATGGATGTCGGTGTCCGCAACAACCGGCGTGACGAAGGCGGCCTCGTGTGCGCTCGCGGCCGGGCTCGCCGTGCGTGTTGCGGGCACATTCGACGGTGCGGACGGCGCGGCGCTGGCCACGATGACGGGCGCGGGAGACGCGTGCGCCGCCGGCGAGGCGCTTGCGGTCAATGGTGTCGCCGGCGCGGGCGGTTGTGTCACGTTATTCGGTTCGGTGCCCTCTTCGCGTTGCACCAGCTCGAAGGTGCTCATGTCCTCTTCGCTGTCGGGCAGTGGCCGCGGCGTGATCGCCTCGAAGGCGAGCGCCTGTGGCTGGCCGTTGACGCTGATCTGGCCCTGCATCGATGGCAGCCATGCGCTCAATTCGGTTGCCTCGGCCAGGTCATCATCGATCGGCGGGTCGTAGTGGACGACGACGTCGAGCGTGCCGCCCGCGCGGGCATAATCGCGATAGGCAGTTTCAAGCCGGGATGTCGGCGCGACGCCGGTGACGGCAAGCAGGCGCTTGACGCTGCGCAGGTGGCGCTGCACGAAGGTGTCGACGTCGGTCTTGTCCCTGGCTGCGCAGTGCGCGTTGCGCGCGGCGACGAAGCCGGCATCCTTCACGTGCCACTCGTCGTCGGTGAGCCTGGCGGCGATGGCATTGGGATTGAACAGCGGCACCTTGCCGAACACGCTGAGCTGACGGCGCGATTCGGCCCAGCCCACACCGGGCGCATCGAGCGTTTCCTGCATGACCCAATGCCCGAACGTGGCGTGTTGCTCGAGCGTGAGATTCACGCCTTGCGCCTTCAGGCCCATCGCCTGCAACTCGTCCTCGGTCCAGGTCTGGTCCTGCAGGCAGCCTTCGGCATCGAATGGCGCCGCATCGACATTGCCGAACAGGGCAAGACTGTCGACGATCGGCATGCCGACATCGCCATGCCCGTCGCGCAATTCGATCCGGAAATCGTGGACGGAGCGGATCAGGGCGCCGCGCTTGGTGCTGAAGGCACTGCGGTAGTACTGGAAGAACGGGATGTGGACACTGACGCGATCGAAATGGAAGGTTTCGCCACTGCCATCCATCGCCACCATTTCGACATCCTTGGCAAAGGCGCCGCCCAGAGGATTGGGCCAGCCACTGCGATAGCTCACATCCCAGTTGGGAAAGGCCAGCGTGAGCGTGCGGCCAAGGACGAAATTGGCGTGATAGGTGATGTAGCCGATGAACAGCAGCAGCGTGCCGAGCGCAGCAAGGATGTTGCGCAGAGAGATCGACTTCTTCGCAGCCATGAAAGGTCTTCCCAGGCGGTGGAACTGCGGAGAGCGCCCGTCCCCCGACTGGCGGCGCGATGTGCGGCGATTATCGCGCTTCGGCTTGCGGGCATGTCAATGAGTCCGGCACCATGCTGGTGCTGGCACGCTGCTGAAAAGCCCTTTTCAGCAGCTTGATAGCGCAGTGCAGGGATGCACTGCGCGCGAATCGATCGCACAAGTGATTGATTCGTCGGAGACGACTCCGGGCATGTAGCAGACTCGGCGAGCTGAAGAAGTCCAGGATGGATTTTTTCAGCACCCAGCCAATGGGGTGGGGCATCCGCAGTGGACTTCCAGCCGTCTGGATGGCATGACAGGGTGCTTGTCCGCGTGGCCGAGCCGATCGCCGGAGGCCGCCTGTGCGGGCAAACCTACCTGCAGCGATCTCGTCGGCGAGGCCGCCCAGGACCCAGATCTTGAAGATCGAGGCGGTGGCGCGCAGCGTCCCGGCATTGGCCTGCGCGACGGCGCTGCAGGCACCGGTGGCGCGATTGATGCGCCCGATCAGCAGCGCGGAATCACTCGACAGCGTCTGGAACTTGGCGACCGACTGGGCGAGGTCGAGTGTCTGATCGTCGGGATACATCACCGAGCCGCTGAAGTTGTTGACTCCGAACAAACTCACCAGTTGGCTGCCGGTGTAATGCGCTTGCAGTTGCACGAAGCCATGGGGTGGCGGTGCACCCGGACTGGCCATGACGACGGTGAGCGCGAGCGGTGTCACGCTGATGACGTCGGTGACAATCGCGTTGGAGAACGAGCTGCGCAGGGTTTGATGAAGCCCGCCATCGTGGTCGGATCGCAAGCGGGGACGAAATGCGCAGTCGCCTCGGCCGGTGTCGTGTTCTCGCCGCTGGCCAGTTCGCTGAGGATCCATGCGAGTTGGTCGGCGGCAGGGCCGGGCGGAATCTGATGCACGCCGTCGACGATCGGGAACTGACTGGGTGGAATCGGAATCTGGAAGCCGTCGGCGAAGAGGCGATCAGCGTGTGCCAGAGGGGAAAGAACGAGGCTGGCGGCGACGAGACTGGCACGCAGATTCATGGCCAACCTCCACGGCGGGATCCACGCCGAATTTCGATTTCCCCATTGCGACAGGCATCGCAGGTCGCGATCCAATGAAGATGTGATCGCGGCTCATCGCGCGCGGTCACCTTGGCACGCCCGATGGAAGGCTCGATCCAGCTTGTTCGATCCGCTGCGATGACTACAAGAGCGGCCAGGCAATTGGTACTGTAGCGTCTTACAAAGTGCGCAGATGATGGGGCCAATCATGTATCTCGACCTCGACGGGCAGGGCCCGCGCTACGCGCAACTGATTCGCGCGCTCAAGGGCGCGATTCTCGATCGACGCTATGCCGCGGGCACACGCTTGCCGCCAAGTCGTGCGCTCGCGCGTGAACTCGACGTATCGCGCAACACGGTTCTGGCGGCCTACGAGCAACTGCAGGTCGAGGGCTTCCTGCTTGGTCGTGTCGGCTCGGGCAGTTTCGTCGCCAATGTCGGTCCGGGCGGGCCGCGCAAATTGCCTGCCAATGCTCTGGTTGCGCCGCTGTCGAGTTTCGCGCGACGTGCGCTGGCCAATACCGATGGCCGCCACATACCCGGCCATCAGCATCAGGATCTGCGCTACAACCTCCAGTACGGCGTGCCGCTGGCCAATCCATTGCTGGCCAGCGCATGGCGGCGCGAGGTCACGCGCGCGGCCGAACACGTGCAACTGGATTACCCCGATGCGCAGGGACTCGAGCGCTTGCGCGTGCAGGTCTGCGACTATCTGGCACGACGTCGCGGTGTGCCGGCCGAGCCCGAAGACGTCCTGATCGTCAACGGCACGCAGCAGGCGTTTTCGCTGGCTGCGCGCGTGCTGCTCGAAGCGGGCGACGTGGTTGCGCTGGAGGAGCCGCATTACCGCGGTGCGCGGCAGGTGCTGGTTGCACACGGCGCGCATCCGCGGGGCTGCCGCGTCGATGGCGACGGGCTGGTGCCCTCGGCACTGCCGCGCAGCGCGCGACTGGCGGTGGTGACACCTTCGCACCAGTTTCCGACCGGCGCGCTCTTGCCGCTCGCGCGACGCATGGAACTCCTGGCCTGGGCCGCGCGCGAACGCAGTTGGCTGATCGAGGACGACTACGATGGCGAGTTCCGCTATGGCGGACGACCCCTTGCCGCACTCAAGTCGCTGGATCGTGACGGCCGCGTGATCTACATCGGCAGCTTCTCCAAGGCATTGTTTCCGGCCTTGCGTCTGGGCTACATGGTGTTGCCGCCGGCCTTGCGCGAAGCCTTCGTTGCGGCCAAATGGCTGGAGGATCGCGGCAGCAACACGCTCGAGCAGGCGGCGCTCGCGCATTTCATGGCTGGCGGTGGTTTCGAGCGCCATCTGCGCCGCGCTGCCGTGGCCCTGCGCGCGCGCCGTGCGGCGATGCTCGCGGGCCTTGCACGCCATGCGCGTGATGCGCTCGACGTGGTCGACTCCAATGCCGGCATGCATCTGACCGCGTGGCTCGCGCAGGCCAATCATGGTCAGTGCGAGCAACTGGTCGCGCATGCGCGTACGCGCGGGCTGGGTCTGTATGCGATCGCGCCCTACTGTCTCAAACCGCCGACGCAGCCCGGCCTCGTGCTCGGCTATGCGGGCTTGCCGCCGGCCGACATTGAAGCGGCAATGCGTTTGCTCGGGCGCTGCCTGAGAGAAACGGGACTGGTCGCGTGAGTTGCCGCGGTTTCATGCTCGGTGCGGTGCAACATTGGCACTCGAATGGCGCATAATGGCGGGTGGTCAAACACGGAAAACACGAGCACAGCGATGGGTTACAGCCAAACCAGCGAGCCGGTGCAACTGCAGCGCGACTGTGCCGCAGTCATGGTGCCGCAGGGCGACGAAGTGACGCTGCCCGCAGGGCAGATCGGCTACATCACGCAGGCACTGGGCGGCAGCTTCACGCTGTATGTCGAAGGCAATCTGTTCCGTGTCGACGGTGTCGATGCCGATGCCTTGGGCAAGGAACAACCCAAGCCGATCGAACTGGCCGCCGATGCCGGTGATGCCGATGTCGAGAAGATCGTCTGGGATCAGTTGCGAACCTGCTTCGATCCGGAGATTCCCGTCAACATCGTCGAGCTCGGTCTGGTCTACGAGTGCGAGGTCGAGCATCGCGAGGACGGTGCGCGCAAGGCACGCGTGCGCATGACGCTGACCGCGCCCGGTTGCGGCATGGGGGACATCCTCATCGACGACGTGCGCACCAAGCTCGAGATGATTCCGACCATCGTCGAGACCGACGTCGAACTCGTGTTCGATCCGCCGTGGAACCAGACCATGATGTCGGACGTCGCGCGGCTGGAAACCGGGATGCTCTGATCTGATCGGCGTCGAACTTCAGTCGGAGATTTCCGGGAAGGTCAGGAGCGAATCGCTCGGCCGCCGGAGCCAGGGAGCGGGGGCGATTCACAACCCGCATCCGGCGCTTCGTGCCACCTTCCCCTCGCTGGGAGAAGGGAAAACATCGTCACAAGCTGATGGACTCAGCGATTGCGGTAGGTGATGCGACCCTTGGTCAGATCGTAGGGCGTCATCTCGATCTTGACCTTGTCGCCGGTGAGGATGCGGATGTAGTTCTTGCGCATGCGGCCGGAGATATGGGCCGTGACCACGTGTCCGTTCTCGAGCTTCACGCGGAAAACCGTGTTGGGAAGGGTCTCGAGGATCGTGCCTTCCATCTCGATGACGTCGTCTTTGGACATTCGTTTGCTGCGTCTGGGGGGTCATTCGACCCGGAAAGCCCGCGATTTTGCCACGATCGGACGGGCGCTGGAAGCGCGAAACGGCCCTGACGACCCCGAATCGCCCGTTTCCGCGTCACGAGACGTGAGCCGGAGGTAGCCTGAAACGCCTGTCAGGCTGCTGAAAAAACCGTTTCAGCAGCCTGATAGCGCAGTGCAGGGATGCACTGCACGCGAATCGATCACGCAAGTGATTGATTCATTGGAGACGAGTCCGGGCATGTACCGGACTCGTCGAGCTGAAGAAGTCCAGGATGGACTTTTTCAGCACCCTGTCAGGTGCGTTCAGTCGTGCTCGGTTGCGTGAGCTCGGCAGCGTGCTTGAAGGGGAACAGACCGCGCCACGAACCTCCGCGCCCCGGCTGCGCGCACAGCGCGGCCACCTGTGCGCAAAAACGCGCACGCGGCAGTTCGAAGGCGCCCAACGAACTCAGATGGGGTGTCGCCATCTGCGCATCGAGCAGCGGAAAACCCCAGCGTGCAAGCCCTGCGCACAGCGCAAGCAGTGCCACCTTGGAGCCGTTGCTGCACGCGCTGAACATCGACTCGCCGAAGAACATGCGGCCCAGTGCAACGCCATAGATCCCGCCGACCAGCGCGCCCGTGGCGTCGCGCACTTCCAGCGAATGGGCATGGCCGAGCTCATGCAGATGCGTGTAGGCATCCAGCATGGCATCGGTGATCCAGGTGCCCTGATGGCCCGCACGCGGCGCGGCGCAGGCGTGCATGACTTCGGAGAAATCTCCATCCGCTTCGATCGTCCAATCGCATTGGCGCAGCCAGCGACGCAAGCGCCGCGGAATGTGTGCGGCAGCGGTGTCGAACACGGTGCGCTGCGAAGGCGACCACCACAGGATCGGCTGGTCGTCGGAATACCAGGGGAAGATTCCGCGTCGATAGGCTTCGAGCAGACGGTCGGGCCGCAGATCGCCGCCCTGGGCGAGCAAGCCATCCGGCTCGGCGAGTGCGTGCTCGACCGGCGGAAAATCGATGCTTGCGGACTTGGACAGACGCATGAGCTGCATCATGCCCGATGCAGCCCATGCGTGTGCTTCATCCCGTCAGTGCGCGACAGCGGGCGCGAGACCGCTGTCGACCTTGTGCGCGGCCTCGGCGTGGTGATCTTCGCTGAGCATCATGTAGAAGGCGGGCACCACGAACAGCGTGAACAGGGTGCCGATGGTGAGGCCGGTCACGATCACCAGACCCATGTTGTAACGCCCCGCAGCGCCGGCGCCGCTGGCCAGCACCAAGGGCACCACGCCGAGTACCATCGCCGCCGTGGTCATGAGGATCGGTCGCAGGCGGATCGAGGCGGCATCGACGATCGCGTCGAACTTGCTCTTGCCCGTGCGCTGCAATTCATTGGCGAACTCAACGATGAGGATGCCGTGCTTGGAGATCAGCCCCATCAAAGTCACCAGGCCGACCTGGGTGTAGATGTTGAGCGAGGTATTCCAACGGGTGGAAATCGCGCCCATGCCGACGAATCCAGGCAGCAGGTTGATGAAGATGAGCGCGCCGAACAGTGCCATCGGCACCGACACCAGGATCACGATCGGATCGCGCAGCGAATTGAACTGCGCCGCGAGTGCGAGATAGACGATGATCACCGCGAACAGAAGGGTCAGCGCGAAGCCGCCCGACTCATTCACGTACTGGCGAGCCTGCCCCGAGTAGTCGACGCTGTAGCTCGCAGGCGCAAGTTCGCGGATGGTGTCGCGCACCATCGCGATGGTCTCGCCCTGCGAGCCGGTCGGCACGCCCTGGAAGGTCACCGAGTTGAGCTGCTGAAAACGCGTGAGTGCTTGTGGTACCACCGCGTCCTTGATCGTGGCCACGGTCGATGCCGGAATCACTGATCCGGTCGGCGTGCGCACGTAGTAATCGAGCACCTGATCGGGATTGAGGCGCTCGGCCTGCAAGACCTGCGGAATCACCTTGTAAGCGCGCCCCGCGATCGAGAAATAGTTGACATAGCCACCGCCTAGCGCTGCGCCGAGCGCGCCGCCGACATCCTGCTGGGTCATGCCCAGTGCGGCAATCAGATCACGGTCGACTTCGAGCGTGCTCTGCGGCTTGTCGATCTTGAGGTTCATGTCGACGAAGAAGAACTGGCCGCTCTTCTGCAGACGGTCGAGCACGCCCTGCGCAACTTCGTAGAGGTTCTCGAAGGGTTCGGTGGTCGACATCACCACCTCGACCGGCATGCCCTGCGCGCCCGGCAGCGGCGGAAACTGGAACGCCACCGCATTGATGCCGGCGATGCTGCTCCAGCGCTGTTGCAGGTCTTCCTGAATCGCGTGCGCGTTGCGACTGCGCTGCGACCAGGGTTTGAGCTGGGCGCCGGTGAATACCGAGTTGGGCCCGGAGAATCCGGTGAACTGGAAGGTCTGGGTGACTTCGGGCAGCGACTTGGCAATCGCGTTCATTTGCGGCAGATAGCCGGCAACCTGCATCGGCGATGCGTTCGGCGCCGCCATGCCCATGCCGGCCACGATGCCCTGGTCTTCCTCGGGCGCGAGCGCCGAGGCCGAATGCGTGAACAGATAAGCGGTACCACCGAGCAGCATCAGGCCCATCACCACCGGCACGCTCCAGGTCTGCAAGGTGCTGGCGAGGCGGCGCTTGTAGCCATCGTGGAGGCGGTCGAAATTGCGATCGAGGAAATCGACGAAGCGGTTCTTGCCGTGCTCGCTCTTGAGCAGGCGCGAACCGAGCATCGGCGACAACGCCAGCGCGATCAGCGCCGATACGGTCACCGCTCCGGCGAGGGTGAAGGCGAACTCGGTGAACAGCGCGCCGGTGAGGCCGCCCTGGAAACCGATCGGCACATACACCGCGACCAGCACGATCGTCATCGCGATGATCGGTCCGGCCAGCTCACGCGCGCCGATCAGCGCGGCCTCGAACGGCTTGCGACCTTCTTCCTTGATGTGGCGATCGATGTTCTCGACCACGATGATCGCATCGTCCACCACCAGTCCGATCGCCAGCACCAGAGCGAGCAGGGTGATGAGATTGATGGTGTAGCCGAGCACGAGCATGACGAAGAATGCACCGATCAGCGACAGCGGCATCGCGATTACCGGGATCATCACCGCGCGGAAACTGCCCATGAACAGGAAGATCACCAAGGTCACGATCAGCAGTGCCTCGATCAGGGTCTTGATGACTTCCGAGATCGAGGTGTTGATGTAGTCGGTGGCGTCGTAGACGATCTGGCCATCGATGCCGTTGGGCAATTGCGCCTGGATTTCCGGGAAGGCATCGCGAATGCGCTGGGCCACGTCGAGCACATTGGCATCGGGTGAGGTCTTGATGCCGAGAAACACCGACTGCTTGCCATCGAAGGCGACGGCGGAATCGTAGTCCTCGGCGCCGAGCACGACATTGGCGACATCTTCGAGGCGCACCAGCGCGCCGTCTTTCTGCTTGACCACCAGCTTGCGGAATTCGTCGACGTTGTGCAGATCGGTATCGGCGGTCAGCGCGACGGTGACTGCCTGACCCTTGGTCGCGCCGACCGCGGTCAGGTAGTTGTTGGCCGACAGCGCCGCGTAGACATCGGCCGCGGTGACGCCATGCGCGGCCATGCGCGACTGGTCCATCCACGCACGCAAGGCGAACTGGCGACCGCCGAGCAGCTCGGCAGTCTGCACACCGTCGATGGCGTCGAGCTTGGGCTTGACCATGCGCACGACGTAGTCGGTGATGTCGTTGGGCGCGAGCGTGGTGCTGTTGAAGCCCATGTACATCGTCGCGGTGGTCTCGCCGACCTGCACCGAAATCACCGGCTGCTGGGCCTGTGCCGGCAACTGGTTGCGCACCGAGCTGATCTGGGTCTGGATCTCGGTGAGAGCGCGGTTGGAATCGTAGTTGAGCTGGAGCGTGGCGGTGATCATCGACGCGCCGGTCATGCTCGACGAGGACATGTAGTCGATGCCCTGCGCCTGCGCGATCGCGCCTTCGAGCGGCTGGGTGATGAAGCCGGCCACGGTCTGCGCGTCGGCGCCGTAATAGGCGGTGGTCACGGTGACGACCGCGTTTTCGGTCTTGGGATACTGGCGGATCGTGAGATCGGTCGCCGAGCGCAGGCCGAGCACGAGCACGAGCAAGCTGACGACGATTGCCAGTACCGGCTTCTTGATGAACAGGTCGGTGAAATTCATGACAGGTGCGGTCCGTGTTCGGAGGCGGGCAGGGCGATGCGGTCAGCGCAGGTCGGGACGATGTGCCCCGGTTCTGCAGGCGATCACGATCTCAATGTTCCTGCGGCGTCGGATTGGCCTGATCACTCGGTGGATGACTGTTGTCGATCACCAGTGGCGTACCGTTCTTGAGCTTGAGCTGGCCGCTGCTGACCACCTCGTCGCCTTCGACCACGCCGCTGAGAATGGCGATCTGGTCGCCGCGTGTGGCGCCGGTCTTCACGAAGGCCTGTTGTGCGGTCGGCTTGTCTGCCTTGCCGCTCGCCGCCTTGACGAGAAAAACCGTCTCGCCATACGGATTGAAGGTGATCGCGGTCTGCGGCAGCGTGAGCTGGCGCGCCGACGCGCCGACATCGACGGCGGTCTTCACGAACATGCCAGGCACCAGCAAGCCGTCGCCATTGGCCGCACTGGCCTCGACCCGAACGTTGCGCGTGGCGGTATCGACCTTGGGGTCGATCGCGCTCAGCGTGGCCTCGAATTCGCTGTCGGGATGCGCATCGCTGCGCAGCGTGACGCGCTGGCCGAGCTTGAGTTCGGCCAAGTTGCGCTGCGGCACGTTGAAATCGACAAGGACCGGATCGAGCTGCTGCAAGGTGACCACCGCACTGCCGGCGCTGACATAGGCACCCGGGCTGAGCGTGATGATGCCCACGCGCCCGGCAAACGGCGCACGCAATTGCTTTTTCGCCAGCACGGCACGTGCGTATTGCACGCTCGCCTGTTTGGCCTTGTAGTCGGCGGTGGCGGTGTCGAAGTCGGCCTGACTGATCGCCTTGACGTTGATCTGGCGCTGCGCGCGATCGAGCGTGACCTTGGCCAATGCGGCGGCGGTATCGGCCTGGTTGAGCAGGGCCGCATCGTCTTCATCGCGCAGTTGCACCAGCACGTCGCCCTGACGCACCTGATCGCCGGATTTGAAATTGATCGCGGAGATCACGCCCGAGGCATCGAAGGCGAGGTCGGCGCCACGACTCGCACGCAGACTGCCGACTGCGCCGAGCTGCGGTTGCCAGTCGTCATAACCAACCTTGGTCGAGGTCACGGTCTGCGGCACCACCGGCATGTTCTGCGCGGCCTTCTTCATCATGATCTGGCCGAGTACGTTCCAGCCGATCAGCAAGCTGAGCAGCGCACCGACGCAGATCACCATGAGGGTCATGCGGCGGGCGGTACTGGGGGCTCTGGCTTCGGTTCGCGCCATGTTCTGTGCTCTCGGCTACGGTCTGGTCGGCACGCCACGGGCTCCCCCGATGCGGGGAGGCAGGACGCGAAAAGGAGAATCATTTTCCCTGATCGGAAACTGACAAGTCCAGTAATTTTCGACTGCGCCCAGCCCTGTCCGTGGCCACTTGCATTGCGCGTGAAACTTGAGGCAGGTCAAGGCATGCAGGGGCAGGCTCGTCCATGCTCGCTGCATGCCAACGCGCAATTTCCACCCGGCTGCCCAGTGTCAGGCTTCGGGCCCTGCGACACCCGCCCTGGTTTTGTCCGGCCGGCGCGCGGTGGCGTGCGCGATCGCGGGACAGTAGGCGACCATGGCCCGCGCAATCTGGCTGGTTCTGGATTCACTCGGCGTCGGTGGCGCCCCGGATGCGGTTGCCTATGGCGACGACGGTGCCGACACGTTCGGCCACATCGCTGCCGTCTGTGCGCAAGCGGCGCGCGGGCCGCTGCACCTGCCGACGCTGAGCCGGCTTGGGCTCGCGCATGCACACCATCTCGCCGTGGGCCAGTGGGCGAAGGGTTGCGAGAAAGCGCCCGCACCATCGGGGCTTTGGGGCTGCATGGAGGAACGTGCCTGCGGCAAGGACACGCCATCGGGTCACTGGGAGAGCGCGGGCGTCGTGCTCGACCGACCCTTCGGCCTGTTCGGTGCGCCCGAAGACAGCTTTCCGCAGGAACTGCTCGATGCGTTGATCGCGCAAGGGCATCTGCCCGGCGTGCTTGGCAACTGCCATGCCTCGGGTACCGAGATCATTGCGCGTCTCGGCGCGCAGCACATGGCCAGTGGCAGGCCGATCGTCTACACCTCGGCCGATTCGGTGTTCCAGATCGCCGCACACGAAGAGACATTCGGATTGGAGCGGCTGCTCGACCTGTGCCAACTCGCACGCCGCCTGCTCGCGCCCTACGACATCGGCCGGGTGATCGCGCGGCCCTTCGTCGGCACGGTGGAAGCAGGGTTCAAACGCACCGGAAATCGCCGTGACTATGCACTGCCGCCGCCCGCGCCGACCCTGCTCGATCGCGTCAGCGCGGCGGGCAAGGACGTGATCGCGGTCGGCAAGATCAGCGACATCTTCGCCGCACAGGGCGTGACGCGAAAGCTGCCGGCGAGTGGTCACGATGCCTTGTTCGATGCCACGCTCGCCGCGTTGGAACAGGCGGGCCACGGTGCGCTGATTGCGACCAACTTCGTCGAGTTCGACAGCAGCCATGGCCATCGCCGCGATCCGCTCGGCTATGGCACGGCGTTGGAACACTTCGATGCGCGCCTGCCGCAGGTGCTCGATCGCCTGCGTGACGATGACCTGCTCGTGCTCAGCGCCGACCACGGCTGCGATCCGACCTGGCCAGGCAGCGATCACACGCGCGAATGCGTGCCCTTGCTCGCATTCGCACCGAGCCTGCCACCGCGTGCGCTCGGCCGCCGCTCGAGCTTTGCCGATCTGGGGCAGGGCATCGCCACCCATCTCGGCCTGCCTCCGCTTGCGGCGGGGCGCTGTTTTCTCAAGGACTGAATCATGAGCACACCCCACATCGAAGCCGCCGTCGGCGCGATCGCCGATACCGTGTTGTTGCCCGGTGATCCGCTGCGCGCGCGCTTCATCGCGCAGGAATTTCTCGACGCACCCGAGCAGGTGACGGCTCGACGCAACATGCTCGGCTTCACTGGCCGTTGGCAGGGGCGCGCGATCACGGTGATGGGCGGCGGCATGGGCATCGCCTCGACCGCGATCTACGCGACCGAACTCGCGCGCGTCTATGGCGTGCGGCGCATGATCCGCGTCGGTACCTGCGGCGGGCTCGGCGAGGTCGCGCTCGGCGACATCCTGCTGGCGCAGTCGGGAAGTACCGATTCGCGCTTCAACCGCATGCAGTTCGGCGATCATGATCTGGCTGCCTGCGCCGATTTCACCCTGTTGCGCGGCGCCGTCGATGTAGCAGCAGCACTCGAGGTCGAGACGCGCGTGGCGCATGTGTTCAGCACCGACTGCTTCTATGACGGCGCGCCCGGCTTGCACGAGCATTTGCGTCGGCATCGCATCTGCGGCATCGAAATGGAAACGGCCGGGCTGTATGGTCTGGCGATGCGCGAAGGCGTGCAGGCGCTGGCGATCCTCGCGGTGAGCGATCATCTGGATCGTCACGAGCAGATGAGTGCGGCCGAGCGTGAGCGCGGCTTGGCCCAAGTGGCGCGGCTTGCCCTCACGGTCTGCGCGAGCAACTGAGTGCGAGTGTGGCAGCGGCCTCGCGGCAAGCGAGTTCAATCACGGCTTGAGGTTTGCAGCACGCGCGCGAATGCGCGAGGATCGGGCCTTCATCCGACGGAGAAGGCACATGTCCGAGGTCTGGTTGACCAGTTTGCTCACCGCGAATCCGCAGGAAGGCTTCGAATTGGCGATCAAGCTCGCGCGCATGGGCGTGAAGTACACCCAGCCTTCAGCCGAGGTGCGTGATCGCCTGCGCCCGCAATACGGCTCGGATGCCAATGCGCTGATTGCGTCTTCGCAGGTGGTGGCAATCAATTTCCAGACGATTGCCGCGGCCAACGGGTATTGGCGTGACGTGCGCTGATTGCGGCCGGGTTTTCTTGACGTGGGTCAGGATGGGCGCAGTCGCGCGGCGTAGCATGGCCCACGAATTTTCCCGTGGAGCCGATCATGTCGAGTCAGCTTGACCCCGAACCCAATGTCTTCATCTTCGACGCACGCGGCGTGGCCCGTCGGTTTCGCCATTCGGCGATCTTCGGCGCGCTCGGTGCGCTGCGCAATGGCGAGACCATGCGCTTCATCAACGACCACGATCCGATTCCGCTGCTCGGTCAGCTCAATCAGCGCTACGGCGATCATCTGAGCATCACCTATCGCCAGCGCGATCCGGGTCCGATCGTGATCGACTTCGGCATCGACGGGCTGCCGGAAGAATAGGGTCATGGGCTTTCCTGCATTCTTCGATCAGGCGCCGCGCATCCTCGTGCGCGATGGCTTGGCCGAACTGCTCGGCGCGGCCGCGGGCGGCCTGATCGAATACGGCTATGCCGATGCGGTGCGTGTCGCCGGGCATTCCTGCCCGACCGTGGCGGGCACCTGGTTGATGGCACGCGCGGCGCTGCGCGCCCTGTATCCCGATGGCCCGGCCGAGCGCGGCGAAATAACTGTGACGATGAGCGAAGCCGAGGCCGAAGGCACCACCGGTGTCATGGCCCAGGTGTTCACCCTCGTCACCGGCGCCGCGGCGGCCAACGGTTTTCACGGCATCGGCGGTCGCTACAAACGGCGTGGCCTGTTGCATTACGCCAGCAATGAACGCGGTGCGATCGCGAGTCTGCGCCGCAACGACAGCGGCGAAACCGTCAATGTGGCGATGGATCTGTCCAGCGTGCCGCCCGCGCCCGAGATGCGCATGCTCATGGGACAGGCACTGTCTCCCGCGGCGAGCGATGCCGATCGTGCCGCGCTCGGTGCGGTGTGGCAGGAACGCGTGCGACGCCTGTTGATCGAGCATGCCGACGATCAGACGGTGATCATCGTCCATCGCCGCAGTTGAGCTGTGGCGAGACGCCGATGGCGTCGGTAATGGACAATGCGTCTTTCCGCTCCCGATCGCGGTGGCCGCATGCCTGTGCTTCGCCTGATCCTCATCGTGCTGATGATTCCGCTGAGCACGGTGCTGCACATCCTGCCCTTGCTGCTGCTGACCCTGATCAAGGCGCTGTTACCGCTTGAAAGCCTGCGCCGCGCCTGCAACGGCGCGCTCACCGGCATCGCCGAGAGCTGGATCGGCGTCAACAACTGGATGTGGAATCACCTGACCAGCACGCGCCTGGTGGTCGAGGGTTTCGATGAGGCCGCGTTGGAATGCGGCGGTCACTATCTGGTGCTCGCCAACCACCAGAGTTGGGTCGACATCCTCACTTTGCAAAAGGCGTTCAATCGGCGCATTCCGCTGCTGCGCTTCTTCCTCAAGCGCCAGTTGTTCTGGGTGCCCTTGTTGGGCCTCGCCTGGTGGGCACTCGATTTTCCGTTCATGGGGCGCTACACGCCCAAGCAGATCGCACGCAATCCCGAACTCGCGGGGCGCGACATCGAGGCGACTCGCAAGGCCTGCGAGAAGTTTCGCCAGATTCCCATTTCGATCATGAACTTCGTCGAAGGCACGCGCTTCACGCCGACCAAGCACGACGCCCAGCATTCGCCCTATCGGCACCTGCTCAAGCCCAAGTCGGGTGGTGTTGCCTTCGTGCTCGACGCGATGGGCCCGGGTCTGCACGCGATTCTCGACATCACCATCGCCTATCCCGGCGGGCCGCCGTCGCTGGGCGACCTGCTCGGCGGGCGCGTCGAGGAGATCCGCCTGCGGGTACATCGTCGTCCCTTGCCTGCGCACCTGCTGGGCGGTGATTATCAGAATGATCGCGAGTTTCGTGTGCGTTTCCAGAAGTGGATGAACGAGCTGTGGCAGCAGAAAGACGCCGATTTGGCGAATCTGCTGGGTGGCGACACGAAAGAATCTGCAAAGCCGGCTTGAGCGCCAGCATGGCGCACCCAGATTGCGCGATACGATCCCGCAAGGTCTGTTCCGGAGCGTGCCATGGTTGCTGACACCCGTCCTCGTTACACCCCGGTTCTGCGTCGCCTGCACTGGCTGATGGCGCTGCTGATCCTCGCCGCTTACTTGCTGATCGAGCAGCGCGGCTTGTTTCCGCGCGGCAGTGGCGGCCGCGTGGCGATGATGCAAGGCCACTTCTGGGTCGGCATCAGCCTCTTCGTGCTCGTGATCTGGCGTCTGATCGCACGCCGCCGCAATGGCGCGCCGCCGATCACGCCGCCACTCGGGCACTGGACGGCATTCATCGCCAAGGCGTTGCACCTGTCCCTGTATGCCTTCTTCATCGTCATGCCGCTCCTCGGCCTCGCCACGGCATGGACCGATGACAAGGCGATCCTGATCCCGTTCACCGACATCGCCTTGCCGGCCTTGCTGGCGCCGAACAAGGAAGTGGCACATTCACTCGAAGATCTGCATGGCGCAATCGGCCATGCGTTCTACTGGGTTTTCGGCGCGCACATCCTGGCGGCGCTATGGCATCACTGGGTCAAGCGCGATGACACCCTGCGGCGCATGGTGTAAATGGCTGCGTGCCGGCGCATGATGCCGGCGTTGCCATCGGGAGGCGTGCCATGAAAGCGAACGTGGGCGGCATCGACAAGATCCTGCGCATCCTGCTGGGTCTGGCCCTGGTGGCGTGGACCTTGTTCTTCCAGGGGCCGCTGTGGGCGTGGATCGGCGTGGTGCCGCTGGCCACCGGCCTGTTCAACTTCTGTCCGGTCTATCGTCTGCTCGGCATCAACACCTGCCGGCGTTGAGTCGGGCTTGATGCTTGTGCAGGCGCCGCGGCCCTGACCATTTGGATCAGGGCGCACGCGTGTTCCTGTCTCAGAGCTGTCGATCCTCGACCTTGAAGTGGCCGTTGCTTACGGTGATGGACTTGCCGGCTGCATCCTTGAGCTGGAACTTGAACGTTCCCTCGTAGACCTTGCCTTCGGCTCGGGTGATCTCGAAGCGGTTTTCGGCGCTGTTCTTGTCGAGGCGATATTGCGCGTCGGGCTCGCCGCCCATCGACTTGGTGCCCATGGCGAAGCCCACGTCGCAGGTGCTGCGCTCGAAGGCCTTGTGATCGAGCACGAGTGGCTTGCCGTCCGCAAAGCCATCACAGGTGATCGAGAGGCGGTCGATGCGCGTTTTCGGCGGCGGCCAGGCCGAAGCACCTGCGGTGCTCGCGCCCAGTGAAAAACTCCCATTGACCGGCACGAGGGTGATGTCCTCGTCGGCGGACGCAAACGCGATGTCACCGACCTGCGCGCTCATGGATTGCGGCGTTTCGGCGTGGGCAAGCATCGTGGCGAGGACAAGGACAAGACAGATCAGCGATTTGTGCATGATGGCTCCGCAAGTGAAAGGAACGCAGGCGACGCTGGCAGGCTGCTGAAAATCCCTTTTCAGCAGCTTGATAGCGCAGTGCAGGGATGCACTGTACGCGAATCGATCACGCAAGTGATTGGTTCGTCGGCGTCGAGTCCGGGCATGTACCGGACTCGTCGAGCTGAAGAAGTCCAGGATGGACTTTTTCAGCACCCTGCCAGGCGACGCCTGCTGCAGCAACACGCATGACGGTGGCGAATCGGGACATGCCGCATGCGGATTGTCCGCATGCGGTGGTGTCGATCCGCTCAGGCGGCGTGGTCGCCCTCGGCATAATCGCCGATCGGGATGCAGGCACAAAACACGTTCTTGTCGCCGTAGACGTTGTCCACGCGCGCGACCGGCGGCCAGTACTTGACCTGCTTGAGACTGGCCAGCGGGAACGCGGCCAGTTCGCGCGCATAGCCATGGTTCCACTCGCTCGCGCTGACCTGGGATGCCGTATGTGGCGCATGCTTGAGCGGGTTGTCAGCGCGGTCGAGCTTGCCGTCGATCACCTGCTGGATCTCGGCGCGGATCTGGATCATGGCGTCGATGAAACGATCCAGCTCGTGCATCGATTCGGATTCGGTGGGTTCGACCATCAGCGTGCCGGCGACCGGGAAGCTCAGCGTGGGTGCGTGGAAGCCGAAGTCGATCAGGCGCTTGGCCACGTCCTCGGCGCTGATGCTCGAAAGTTTTTCCAGCGGACGCAGGTCGAGAATGCACTCGTGGGCGACCAGTCCGTTGCGACCGGTGTACAGGGTGGGGAAATGCGCTTCGAGTCGCTTGGCAATGTAGTTGGCATTGAGCATCGCCACCTGGGTCGCCTTGCGCAGGCCGTCGCGGCCCATCATCGCGATGTACATCCAGCTGATCGGCAGGATCGAGGCGCTGCCGAAGCTCGCCGCCGCAACCA
Source organism: Lysobacterales bacterium (assembly GCA_002632325.1). GTDB lineage: Bacteria > Pseudomonadota > Gammaproteobacteria > Xanthomonadales > Rhodanobacteraceae > Dokdonella_A. Next base: position 44,006 of record NSJK01000001.1, read on the forward strand.
TGGCGCCGTTGCCGGTGCCTTGCGTGCGCACGCCGTCTTCGCCGAACGCCTTGGGCAGGAAGGGCGCGAGGTGCGCCTTGACCGCGCAGGGACCAACGCCCGGGCCGCCGCCGCCATGCGGAATGCAGAAGGTCTTGTGCAGGTTGAGGTGCGAGACATCCGAGCCCCACTTTCCGGGCTTGGCAAGGCCAACCAGTGCATTCATGTTGGCGCCGTCGGTGTACACCTGCCCGCCGTGCTGGTGGATGATCTCGCAGATCTCGACCACGTCCTCCTCGAACACGCCGTGCGTGGACGGGTAGGTCATCATGATCGCGGCGAGGTTGGCCGAGTGTTTCTCGGCCTGCGCACGGATGTCGGCGACGTCGACGTTGCCGTTGGCATCACACCGGGTCACCACCACGGACATGCCCGCGAGGTGCGCCGAGGCCGGATTGGTGCCATGCGCCGATTCGGGAATCAGGCAGATGTTGCGATGGCTCTCGCCACGCGAGGCATGCCAGGCGCGGATCGCGAGCAGGCCCGCGTATTCGCCCTGCGCACCGGAGTTGGGCTGCAGACTCACCGCATCGTAACCAGTGGCTTCGACCAGCATGGCTTCAAGGCCACTGATGAGTTCCTTGTAACCTTGCGTCTGTTCGGCAGGCGCAAACGGATGGATGTTGCCGAATTGCGGCCAGGTCACCGGGATCATCTCGGCGGTGGCATTGAGCTTCATCGTGCAGGAGCCGAGCGGGATCATCGTACGATCCATCGCCAGATCCTTGTCGGCAAGCGTGCGCAGATAGCGCAGGAGCTCGTGCTCGCTGTGATGGCTGTTGAACACCGGGTGGGTGAGGAAGCTGCTGCTGCGCTGCAGTTCGCTCGGAATCAGCGAGGGCGCGCTCGCATCGAGCGCCTCGATCGACGGCAGCTTGGCGTCGTCACCGCCGAAGATGCGCCACAAGAGTTCGATGTCGGCGCGGGTGGTGGTTTCGTCGAGTGAAATGCAGAGGTAGCCATCCCAGGCCTTGCGCAGGTTCGCGCCAAAGCTGCGCGCGCGGGCGAGCAGCGCATCGGTCTGGCCGTCGGTCTTGAGGCTGATGGTGTCGAATGCGCTGGGATGATGGTCGTGCTTGAAGCCCAGTTGCGCGAGGCCGGCCTTGAGGATCGCGGTGTAGCGTGCGACGCGCTGGGCGATGCGCTTGAGTCCGTCGGGGCCGTGGTAGACCGCGTACATCGAAGCCATCACCGCGAGCAGCACCTGTGCGGTGCAGATGTTGGAGGTCGCCTTCTCGCGGCGGATGTGCTGTTCGCGCGTTTGCAAGGTGAGGCGATAGGCGGGATTGCCGGCGGCATCGACCGACACACCGATCAGGCGACCGGGCATCGAACGCTTGTAGGCATCGCGGCAGGCCATGAAGGCCGCATGCGGGCCGCCGAAGCCGAATGGCACGCCGAAACGCTGGCTGTTGCCGATCACGATGTCGGCGCCCATCTCGCCCGGTGGCTTGAGCAGGGTCAGCGCGAGCAGGTCGGTGGCGAAGATCAGCAAGGCGCCCTTGGCATGGATCGCATCGGCATCCTTGCCCCAGTCATGCAGCCAGCCGCTCGATGCCGGGTACTGCACCAGCACCGCGAAGAAGTCGCCACGCGCAAGCGCGGCCGTGTATTCATCGGCCGAATTGGCCAGTTCGATCGACAGGCCGATTGGTTCGGCCCGCGTGCGCAGCACCTCGATCGTCTGCGGATGGGTGTCGCCGGACACGAGCAGGGTGTTCGACTTCGACTTCGCGCTGCGCTTGGCCAGCGTCATTGCCTCGGCCGCGGCGCTGCCTTCGTCGAGCAGCGAAGCATTGGCGATCTCCATGCCGGTGAGATCGGCGACCATGGTCTGGAAGTTGATCAGCGCTTCCATGCGACCTTGAGAAATCTCGGCCTGATACGGCGTGTAGGCGGTGTACCAGGCCGGGTTTTCGAGGATGTTGCGCAGGATCACGTTCGGAGTAAAGGTGCCGTAATAACCCTGGCCGATGAAGCTCCTGAACACATTGTTCTTGTCGGCAATCGCGCGGATCCTGGCCAGCGCATCGACTTCGCTCAGTGCTTCGGGCAGCGCGAGCGGCTTGGCCGATTTGATCGAAGCCGGCACGATTGCGTCGGTGAAGGCTTCGAGCGAGGCATGACCTACGGTGCGCAGCATCTGCGCGATTTCGGCGTCGTTGGGACCGATGTGGCGGGCGACGAAGGCGTCGTGTTGTTCGAGATCGCGCAGGGACGGCGTGGTCTGGCTCATGGCAAAGGGCTTCCGCAGGAATCCGTGCGTGCCGCACGGCAAGGCGCCCCTCTGTCCTTTTGCCTGAGAGTTTGGAAGCGCGGCATTCCTGACGAAAGCCGGCTTCTTGCCCCTTCGGCGCCGGATCGAACCGGTCTCTCCAGAGTGTGTGCACGCGACAGTGTGGAGCCTGAGCGATTACGGGCGTTGCGCCTTCGGCAGCGGCATGACCCGCTTCTCCCGCCACGTGCATCCAAGCCGCGCAGTATACCGGTTGCTGCCTGCGCCCGCTGTGGATCACCGCCCCGGAAAACAAAAAACCCGCCTCGCGGCGGGTTCTCGCGCAGAAATCTCGTTGGTGCCCAGGAGAGGACTCGAACCTCCACGGTTTTACCCGCTAGTACCTGAAACTAGTGCGTCTACCAATTCCGCCACCTGGGCCAACCCGGCCGCATGCGACCGGGGCGCGAACCATACTGGCCGCGCCTGCGCCTGTCAACGCACGCAGGACACGGCCGGGGCAAGGTGCTTACTGCGACAGCGGTGAACCACCGAACTTGTAGGTGAACTCCACGTAATAGCTTCGGCCGACCGAATCGAACCACGAGATGTCGTAGTAGGGATAGGCCGTGTAGGTCGGATCCTTGGGCGGCATCTTGTCGAACAGGTTGTCGATCGACAACGACAACTGCGCATGGTCGCTGAAGCGGTATTGCGCCGAGGCGTTGTAGCGATAGGTGGCGCCGATCCATGCCTTCTCGCCGGCCGAGATGTCGACGATCTGGTCGTAGGAATCGGAGTTGGGCAGGCTGCCCAGACGCTGGCCATGCAACGAGACCGTGAACGGATCGCGTATCCAGGACACCGTCGCGCTGGTCTTGTTGCGCGGGATGTCATAGCCGCTGTTGATCGCGAACTCGTCAAGTGTGGCATCCCCCGGATACTGCTGGAAGGAATGCATGCGCGCCCAGGTGTAGTTGCCGGTGAAATGGAAGTCGCCGATGCCGGTTTCGAGCTTGTAGTGCGCGCTCAGGTCGATGCCGCTGGTGCGCTCGCGGGCGACATTGATCGGATTGACGAACACGCCGTAGAGACGGTCGTTGGGCAGGCGCGTGATGCGACTGATCGCATCGACGCAGCTCGGCGAGTTCGGATCGACCGGATTGCCATTGACGTCGGAGCCGATGCGGCAATTGGCTTCCAGTTGCAGCAGGCGATCGGTGCTCAGGTCCTGCACCTGATTGCGCATGTCGATGTTGAAGTAGTCGAGCGAGACATCGAACTCGGCCAGCGGCGACCACACGAAGCCGGCCGTCCATGAGCGGCTGGTTTCCGACTTGAGCTTGCGATTGCCCTGACGCGTGCGGATCAGACCCTCGTCGCTGTAGTCGCAATCGGTGATGTCCTCTCCGGGCTCCTCGGTGCGGCAGCGGTAATAGTCGGTACCTGAAGTTTCATCATTGCCGATGCCGGCGAACACGTAGTGCAGGTCGGGTGCGCGGAACGCCGTGCCGTAGGAGCCGCGCACGAGCAGGCTGTCGAGCGGACGCCATTCGATGCCGGCGCTCCAGGTCGGCTTGCCGGTGCTGTTGCCGGCAAAACGATATTGATCGTAACGACCGGCGACGCTGAGACTGAGGCTGTCGAGCAGAGGCATGCGCAACTCGCCCGCAGTGGCCCAGCGATTGCGGCTGCCTTTGCCGTCGGAATCCTTCCAGCTGTAGTAGTAGTACTGGGTCGCCAGCGGATCCGGGCGCAGGTTGTAGGACTGGTAGCCGTACTCGACCACACCCGCGAATCCGGCCGGGCCGGCGGGCAGCGTGAACAGTTCGAGATTGGAGAACGAGAACGCGAGCGTGTCGGTCTGCGACTTGGGGTGATAGACCGTGCGCGCGAAGATCGACTCGTATTCGCTGCGCGTGAGCGGCGTGTACAGACGCGTGGGATCGGCGTTGAAGATCGGGTAGCCGCTGTCCTCATCGATGCCCAGTTGCGGGCCGAGGAACAGATCGTTGGCGCGCGCGGCGACGATCTGCGGCCAGCTGATGGTCGAGCCGTACTGCGAGTGGCTGAGTGCGCCTTCCCAATCCCAGGCGGTGCCGAAGGTGCCCTTGAGCCCGGTGGTGAAGGCGAAGGTCTTCTGTGTGGTTTCGATGTAGCCCTTGCGCAGGCCACCCATTTCCTCGGGCGTGAACTGGCGCTGCCAATACTCGACCTGCTCGGTGGCCTGGTTGTAGAAGTAGCCTTCCTCGTTGCCGTCGGGTTGCATGTAGCTCCACTGCTCGACATCGCGGAACAGCTTGACCTTGCTGTAGCCAGCCTGGATATCGGCAAACCACTTGAGGCCATCGCCCAGCGGCATGTTCATCGTGGTGTAGGTGTTGATGCCCTGACGCTGGCTGATGATCGTGCCGTAGCCGATCGAATCATTGCTGCCGCAGTAGTAGCCGGGGCCGTAATCGTCGAGATCGGGATCGTATTCGCCATAACCGGGTCGCGAGGCGCGGAAGGTCGAACCGTGATTGAGATAGGCGAGTGCGTCGCAGGTGGCCTGACCCGGATCGAGATAGGTGTCGTAGTAGTCGGTGCGCAGGAACACGCGCCGCGCCAGACGCGAGCGCGAGGTCGGGCCGTCGAGCGTCGAGTCCTGAATCTTGCGATCGTAGGCCCACAGCGGCTTCTGATCGAGAAGTTCGGCGCCGAACATCAGGTTGAAATCGCCATGCGTGAAGCCGGTGGTGATGTCGAGCTTGGTGGAATCGCCGCCGCCATGCTGGGTATCGCCTCGACGCAGACTCAACGTGGTGCCGTCGGCCTTGTCCTTGAGGATGAAGTTGACCACGCCGGAAATAGCGTCCGAGCCATACACGGCCGAAGCGCTGCCGGTGAGGATTTCGATGCGGTCGATCAGGCCGACCGGAATGTTGGAAATGTCGGTGAAGTTGCTGCGGCCCTTGAAAGGCATCGGGAAGTCGGCGATGCGACGACCGTTGACGAGCACGAGGGTGTGATTGGGGCCGAGTCCGCGCAAGTCGACCTGTTGTGCGCCGGGTGAGAAATCGGCGCCGCTGGACGATTGCTGGCTTTGTGTTTCGCCGCCGTTCTGCGTCATCGCGCGCAGGATGTCGGGCACGCTCATGAGTCCGCTGGCCTTGATGTCGGCCGCAGTCACCACGGTGATCGGCGCGGGGCCTTCGACCTGCGCACGCGGAATGCGCGAGCCGGTGACGGTGATCGTCTGCAGCGACTGTTCCGAATCGGTCGAGGCCGTGGTCTGGTCCTGAGCCAGTGCGGCACCGGTGATGCCCAACATTGCATGAAGGCCGCAGGCAATCGCCGCGGCGAGAGTGGTCTTGCGCATGGTTTTCCCCAACGTTTTTTTACACGGGTGCCCAGGCCCGCTGGATTTCGGATGATTCACCGCGTTCCATGCGGCGATTCCCGATTTGGCAACCCGATCTTGTCACCTTGCCTTGCTTGCCGCCACTGCCGGAAGTTGGTATCAATGCGGTCATGCATTCGCGAGCACGCGATTTCTTCGGAGGCAGCCGATGACTCGCCAACATGTTCTGGCGGCAGTTTGCCTGGGTCTGTTCGCCGTCTTGATGCCCTTGTGGATTTCAACAGCGCAGGCGGCTGATGTGGTGCGGGCATCCGAGCGTGGCTACCGCTATTACGCTGCAGGGGATCTGCAGGCACCTACGCCGCAGCCCCCGGCGCTCGGTCTCATGCTGATGGGCGGCGGAGACTACGTCGACGAAGCCTTCGACTGGTTCATCAAGCGTGCGGGTGAAGGTCATGTCGTCGTGCTCAGCGCGTCGGGTGGCGATTCCCTGCAGCACGAGTTTTACGAACATCTGGGCAACATCACTTCGGTGCAGACCTTCGTGTTCGAGCGCCGCGAGGGAGCGAGCGATCCGTTCCTGCTCGCAGCGATCGCCAAGGCCGATGGCATCTTCATCGCCGGGGGCGATCAATCCCGCTACATCCGTTTCTGGAAGGGCACGCCACTCAACGCCGCGCTCGATCGCCACGTGCGCAAGGGCAAGCCACTCGGGGGCACCAGCGCGGGCCTCGCGATCCTCGGTCGCACCAGTTACGGCGCGCTCGATGGCGGCAGCATCAGCTCGACCCATGCGCTCGCCGATCCGCTTGGTGCGGGCGTTACGCTCGAGCATGATTTCCTGCACCTGCCATTTCTCTCGCGCGTGATCACCGACAGTCACTTCGGCAAGCGCGAACGCCTCGGGCGTCTGGTCGCCTTCCTCGCGCGGGCCGAACACGATGGTCTGGTCGAGCAGCCGATCGGCATCGGCGTGGATGAAAACACTGCCTTGTGCATCGACGCTGACGGCATCGGTCGCGTGTTCAGTGACACAGCGGGACATGCCTGGCTGGTGCATCCACAGTCTGTGGAAAGGACGCTGGTCGAAGGCTCGCCGCTGACCGGCGACAAGGTCGCAGTGACCTTGATCGGCGCCGACAGTCGCATCGATCTGGCGACTTTCCATGTCGAGGATCCGGCCTTCTCGACCACCGCCGCGATCGACGACGGCGAGCTGGAACTGGAAGCGCCCTTGCCCGAGCTGCAATGACGCAGCGCAAATAGCGCTCCACGTTCGATTCGTCTTCGGTACCTTGCGCGCGCGAGCGCACCTCGCTGCGGTATCGTGGGCGCCTTGCGCGTCAATACGGATAGTCACAGTGAAGAAAAGTCGCTCCGGCGCCTCGCGCCCACCCAAAAGTCCGACCACGCGCCGTGGCCCGGGCAAACGCGCCAGTGGCAAGGGCGGCAAGGCCGCGGCGCCCGCATTCGCAGGCAAGGGCAAACCCAGGCCCGGCAAGCGCGCCGCGCTGCCGGGGTTCATGCCCCAGCCCTTGCCACCCTTGCCGCGTTCGCTGAAGAAGACCGCATCCGCGGCCGAGGCAGGCCGATCCCCCACTTCACGCAAGCCGCGTTTTGCCGATCCCTATGCCGAGCGCGAGGCGCAGCGCTATGAGCGTCCGATTCCGAGTCGCGAGGCGATCCTCGACCTGCTCGGCGAGCATGGCGGGCCGATGACGATCGAGGCCGTTTCGGCGGCGCTGCATCTGTCGGCGGCAGCCGATCTCGATGCCTTGACCAAGCGCCTCACGGCGATGCTGCGTGATGGTCAACTGATCCAGAATCGCCGCGGCGGTTTCGGCGTCGCACGCAAGCTCGACCTCATCCCCGGCGCGGTGATCGCCAATGCCGAAGGCTTCGGCTTCCTGCGCCCCGATGCGGGCGGCGAGGATCTGTATCTGTCGCCCGCCGAAATGCGCAAGGTGCTGCATGGTGATCGCGTGCTCGCGAGCGTGGTCGGGCTCGATCGACGTGGGCGTGCGCAAGGCGCGATCGTCGAGGTGCTCGAACGACGTTCCTCGCGGCTGGTCGGGCGTGTGGTCGAGGAAAATGGTCTGGTCCTGGTCACGCCCGACGACCGTCGTTTGCATCAGGATGTGCTGATCGCGCCGGGCAAGGAGCGCGGCGCGCGCGCTGGCCAGATCGTGGTGGTCGAGATCACCGATCCGCCGAGTGCGCAGCGCGGCCCGCTCGGGCGCATCCTCGCCGTGCTCGGCGAACGCCTGACGCCTTCGCTGGTGGTGGAAATGGCGATTGCCAGTCACGATCTGCCGCAGGAATGGCCGGCCGCCGTGTTGCGCGACGCGGCGCGTGTCGAGCCCGAAGTCACCGTTGCCGAAAAACAGGGGCGCATCGATCTGCGCGAATTGCCGCTGGTCACGATCGACGGCGAGGACGCCCGCGATTTCGACGATGCGGTCTACGCCGAACCCAATGGCAAGGGCTACCGATTGGTGGTCGCGATTGCCGATGTTTCGCATTACGTGCGCCCCGGCACGCCGCTGGATGAAGAAGCGCGCAACCGCGCGACGTCGGTATATTTCCCCGGTTTCGTCGTGCCGATGTTGCCGGAGACACTGTCCAACGGCATCTGTTCGCTCAATCCGAAAGTCGAACGTCTGTGCATGGTCTGCGACATGCAGGTCGATGACGAGGGCGAGGTCACGCGCTCGAAGTTCTACCCCGCGCTGATGCGCTCGCACGCGCGCCTCACCTACACCCGCGTGTGGCAGGCGATCGGCGAGAAAGATCGCGATGCGCTCGCCGAATATGCCGACGTGCTGCCGCAACTGCGCCATCTGCATGCGCTGTACAAGCTGCTGGCCAAGGCGCGTGCGCGACGCGGCGCGATCGAGTTCGAGAGCCGCGAAGTCGAGTTTCGACTCGGTGCCAATGGCGAGGTCGTGCAACTGGGCAGCCACGAGCGCAACGATGCGCACAAGCTGATCGAGGAGTGCATGATCGCGGCCAACGTGCAGGCGGCCAGGTTCCTGCACGCCAAGCGCATTCCCGCGCCGTATCGCGTGCATGCGCCGCCGCCGGCGTCCAAGTACGACGACCTGCTCGAATTTCTGCGCGAGTTCAAACTCAGCCTGCCGCCACACGACAAGGTCACGCCGGGTGATTTCTCGGCGCTGCTCAAGAAGGTACGCAAGCGCGCCGATGCGAGCCTGATCGAGTCGGTGCTGCTGCGCTCGCAGAGTCTGGCGGTCTACCAACCCTCCGAGCCCGGACATTTCGGCCTCGGCTTGGCCTGGTACACCCATTTCACTTCGCCGATCCGTCGTTATCCCGACCTGCTCGTGCATCGGGCGATCCGTTACGCGCTCGCCGGCGGCAAGCCGGCTGCCTACGAATACAGCCCGAGCCAGATGGAAAGCCTGTGCGTGCACTGCTCGCACAACGAGCGTCGCGCCGACGAGGCCGAGCGCGATGTCGATGAGCGCTACAAGTGTGCGTGGATGGAAAAGCACATCGGTGGCGAGTTCGAAGGCATTGTTTCGGGCGTGGCTTCGTTCGGTCTGTTCGTGGAATTGAACGAGTCCAGGATCAGCGGCCTCGTGCACATCACCCAGTTGCCCAATGACTACTACCATTTCGATGCCACCCGGCGCCTGCTCAGCGGCGAACGCCGCGGGCTGAAATTCCGGCTCGGCGATGCGGTGCGCGTGCAGGTGCTGCGTGCGAGTCTCGAGGATCGCAAGATCGATTTCCGTCTGGTTTCCGGACGCTGAAAAGGCGGCGGCATGGGCCCGGGCTCGTTACACTAGCGCCCCGCCCACCGCCGCAGTGCCCGCATGAGCCACGATTTGCTGATCGGCATCCACGCCGTGGAGGCCGCACTCGACCACGATGTCACCAACCTGGTCGAGATCTACATCGAGAGTGGCAGCCACAACGCGCGCATCAAGGCACTGGCCGAGCGTGCGCGCGATCTGGGCGTGAAGTCACATGCGCGTGATCGTGCCGCACTTGATCGCATGACCGGCGGCGCGCGCCATCAGGGGATAGTCGCCAGCTACAAGGCACCACCGCCGCTGGCCGAAAGTGCGTTGCCGGCACTGATCGAACAGGCGGGTCGCGAGGCGCTGCTGCTGGTGCTCGACGGTGTGACCGATCCGCACAACTTCGGCGCTTGTCTGCGCAGTGCCCAGGCTGCCGGCGTGACTGCGGTGATCGTGCCCAAGGATCGCGCGGTCGGCGTGACGCCGACGGTGCGCCGTGCTTCGGCCGGTGCGGCCGATCGCGTGCCGATCGTGAGTGCAACCAATCTTGCGCGCACGCTCAAGGCGCTCAAGGACGCCGGCGTCTGGCTGGTGGGATTGGCCGGCGAGGCCACGCAATCGATCCATGCGATCGACTTGCGCGGGCCGATTGCGCTCGTGCTCGGCGGTGAAGGCGAGGGCATGCGTCGGCTCACGCGCGAGGCCTGCGATTTCAGCGCTCGCATTCCGATGCGCGGCGACGTCGAAAGTCTCAATGTCTCGGTATCGACAGGAATTGCCTTGTTCGAGGCCTTGCGTCAACGCGCCGCCGGCTGAACGCTCGCATGGCGAAGTGGCGAATCGGGCTCAGGAGTCGATGAGCGTCTCGGGCCCTTCGCCCGCGGTCTTTTCGTAACGACCTTTTTCCACGCGCCGGTATTGCGTGAACCCGTGTTTGGCCAGATGCGCTTCGCCAAGGCGGTGCGCGCCGCCTTCGACGATGGCCGGCGCGGTGAGCGCACGGCGCAGCGCACCGCCACAGGCGGGACAGGTTTTCAGCGGCGCCTCGCCGGCTGCGTGCAGGCGCTCGAAGCCATAGCAGCACAACGCGCAGCCGCGGCCTTCGGCGGGAAAGTATTCGTGGATCGCCATGGCCGATCGAAAGCGCGCGTGCGAGCTCGCGCGCTTACTTGCGCGTGACCGTGAGTTCGTAAGTCGAAGACTCGCCCTTGTCGACCGCCGACTTGGTGAGAAAGACGTGGACGACGTATTCACCGTCGACGGCTTGTTCGACTTTCCAATGCTTGCGGCCTTCGCCTTCGATCTGCGGTGCACCCGGGCGATAGATGAACGCGAAGGTCGTGCCCGGCTTGTCGGTGAGTGTGACCTCGAGCGTCTGGCCGGCTGTCATCGGCACGCTGTAATCGCGGAAGTGGCTTTTGCTGCCCTTGAACGCGCCCTTGGCCTTGGCACTGCCCTCGGCGGAGAACTTCAGCGTCTCGGGCTTGGCTGCCGCAGCTTTGGCAGGTTCCTTGCTCGGCGGATCCTTCGGCGTCACGGCGAGTGCCGGAGCGAAGGCGAGCAGGGCGGCGAGGCCGGTGGCGGCGACGAGAATGCGAGGGGCGGACAGGGTCATGGCTACTCGGCAACGATTGAACGGGGCCGGCATTGTCGCGCGCAGGCCGCCTGCGGTCGAGTGTGCGGCTTCAGCCGTGAACGGGCGAGGTCTGATCCTCGAAAGCCTTCCAGCGATTGATGATGTCGCAAAACAGTTCGGCCGTGCGTTCGGTGTCGTAGACCGCCGAGTGGGCCTCGCGCGCATCCCAATCCCGGCCAGCGGCCTCGACCGCGCGGCTGAGCACGGTCTGGCCATAGGCGAGGCCCGCGAGCGAGACGGTGTCGAAACAGCTGAACGGGTGGAAGGGGCTGCGCTTGTGATCGGTGCGCGCGATCGTGGCATTGAGGAACCCGAGATCGAAGGCGGCGTTGTGGCCGACGAGGATCGCGCGCTGGCAATTGGCTGCGCGGATCGCCGCACGCACCGGCTTGAATACCAGGTCGAGTGCAGCTTTTTCGGGCAATGCGCCGCGCAGCGGATGATGCGGATCGATGCCGTTGACCTCGAGCGAGCGCGGATCGAGCTCGGCGCCGGGAAATGGCTCGACATGGGTGGAGACGACGGGGTCGGCCTGCAGCCAGCCCTCGCCATCCATGCGAATCGGGATGACGGCAATTTCCAGCAGTGCATGCCGATTGCAGTCGAAGCCGCCGGTTTCGACGTCGACGACGACCGGCAGAAAGCCGCGGAAGCGATGCGCCATCGTCATGGCGCGCGAGGAAGAGCTCATGCGTGCAGGATAGCAAGTCGTTCGACAGCTGCGGCTGACAGCGCGGTACGGCGCGCTGTGCAAACAATTCTTGCACGACAGCGCCAAGGCCCGGGCTTGGCTTGCGATGCGTCGATCTGGCGGGTAGTGTCGGCGCGCCCGGAACGATTGGCACCGGAGCGGAGAACGCGCATGTTGTGGAGAAAGGGTCGCGCCAGCGACAACGTGGTGCAGGACACGGGTGGCGGCGGTGGTGGCCGGGGTTTCGGCGGCGGGCGCGGTCTGGGCCTGGGTGGCATCATCCTCGTCGTCATCGTCGGTCTCCTGTTCGGCAAGGATCCCGGGCAGATCCTGCAGATGCTCGGCACGATGGAAGGTGATCAGGGTGCGCCTGCGCAGCAGCAGTCGAGCGCACCCGTCGACAACGAGCAGTCACAGTTCGTGCGCAGTGTGCTCGGCAGCACCGAGGATGTCTGGGGCCAGATGTTCAAGGCCAGTGGCCAGCAATATCCGGCACCGACCCTCGTGCTGTTCAACGGTTCGGTGAGTTCGGCCTGCGGCGCCGCTTCGGCGGCGATGGGGCCGTTCTATTGCCCGGGTGATCGCAAGGTCTACCTCGACCTGACTTTCTTCCAGGAAATGCAGACGCGCTTCCACGCCGCCGGCGATTTCGCGCGCGCCTACGTGATCGCGCACGAAGTCGGTCATCACGTGCAGAACATCATCGGCATCATGGATCAGGTCGAACAGGCCGCGCGGCGCGGCACGCCGATGCAGGGCGCCGAGGGTCTGTCGGTGCGACAGGAATTGCAGGCCGATTGCTTCGCCGGCGTGTGGGCCAATCATTCGCAACAACAGCTCAACTGGCTGCAGGCCGGCGACATCGAAGCCGCGCTCAATGCCGCCAACCAGATCGGTGACGACGCGCTGCAGAAACAGTCGCGCGGTTATGTCGTGCCCGATTCGTTCACGCACGGCTCCTCGGCCGAGCGTGTGCGCTGGTTCAGGACCGGCTTCACCGCGGGCAACATCAAGAGCTGCGACACCTTCGGCGCCGCGCAGCAGTAAGCGCGGCTTGATCGGAGTTGCCCTAGGAATCCGTGGTCTTGGCCTTCCCGGCGGGCGGCTTGCCAGTCTTGCGCTGGCGCACAAAGATGTGCCTGCCGCTGCCGATCTGGCGTTCTTCGGTCTCAAAGAGCGCGATCGCCTTGATCAGCTCGCTGAGCTTGGCGTAACCGTAATTGCGTGGGTCGAAATCCGGTGCTTGCTTGTTGACGATTCCACCGAGCGGGCCAAGCGCTGCCCATCCATTGTCATCCGAGCAGGCACTGAGCGCGTTGCGCAGCAGGTTCATCAGCTGAGTATCGCCGCGCAATTCCTTGTCGGTGCGCCGGGCCGGGGCAGGGACTGTCTTCTCGTCGCTTTCGATGGCCAGGACTTCGGTGTAGATGAATTTGTCGCAGGCGGTTCGGAACGGTTCTGGCGTCTTCCTTTCACCAAAGCCATAGACGGTGAGGCCCGATTCGCGAATTCGCGCGGCAAGGCGGGTGAAGTCGGAATCGCTCGAGACCAGACAGAAGCCATCGAATCGCCCACCATAGAGCAAATCCATCGCATCGATGATCATGGCCGAATCGGTGGCGTTCTTGCCGACGGTGTAGCGGAACTGCTGGATTGGCTGTATCGAATGGCGCAGCAGGACTTCCTTCCAGCCACCAAGGTTGGGCAGAGTCCAGTCGCCGTAGATCCGCTTTACATGCGCAGTTCCATACTTGGCGATCTCACCGAGCAGGCCTTCGATCACGCCGGGTCTGGCGTTGTCGGCATCAATCAGGACGGCAAGCTTGGTGTGGGTCATTGGCAGGTCTCCGATTCATTGGCGGCGCACCGGCAGCGGCACGTTGCACAGGCTGATCTTGCCGGCCGGCCGCTTGTACCACTCGTCACTGCGATTGCGGCGCGATTCGACCAGGGCGGTGAAGGTCGGCGTGTCGGTGCGCAGGAGTTCGACGGGTGTGCGCTCGGCGGCCGGAACATCGGCTTCCCGCCGCACCGACTTGATCGGCAAGCGCTGCTCGGGGCGCGTGTAGAAACCCATGGCGCCATCGCCGCGCGGCAGTGCGGCGAGCAGATCCATGCCCTGCACGACGCGACCGACCAGCGCGATGTTGCGATCGAGGTGGCGGGGTGATTCGCCGATCACCACGTACAGTTCGGCGCCACTGCCGGTTTCGACGCCGTTATCGCGGCCCGCGCCTACCATGCCGTAGCAGTGCGCGAGCCAGGTCTTGCCGCCCTTGGGGTCGCGCGCGACCGGAAACCCGTCACTGAATCCGACTTGCGGCGCATAGACATCGCCATCGGGCAGGCGCGTGAATGGGAGATTGGCGTCGATGCCGCGCTCGAATTCGGGGGCGAGCGTCTTCTTGGCCGAGCCGAGCGAGCGCGCCTTGGCGGCATCACCGGCATCGGGATCGCCCCACTGGGTGACGTAATTGTCCTGCACGCGCAGGATCGTCAGGCCGTCGAAGTAGTGGGCGCTCACCATGGTCTTGATGTTGCTGGCGTGCAGCGGCGCGTAGTGCGGCGCCAGTTCGATGATGACGCGCCCGCTGGCGAGGTCGAGATAGAGCGTGTTGGCGGGATCGGGCCGGCGCCAGTCGGCAGCGCTGCTTGCTTCGAGCACCTGCTGCATGGTCGGCTTGGCGGGCGGCGGCACGGCCTGGGCAAGCGTGCATGCGAGCGCGCTCGCGGCAGCGATGAGGATCAGCGGGTTGCGCAACATGGCCGGACTCCGAGGTCTGTTTCAGCCTCGGAGCGTAGCAGGCAGCTGCGCTGCTTGCGCGTGCGTTTCAGCGTGCGGCGTGACGTCGGAAGAAACTGCGCACGTCGGGGTAGACCACGTCGCGCCAGCGGCGGCCGCTGAAGATGCCGTAGTGTCCGGCACCCTGGATTTCCAGATGCTGGCGGCGACTACCCGCAATGCCCGTGCACAGTTCATGCGCGGCGCGGGTCTGGCCAATTCCTGAAATGTCGTCGAGCTCGCCTTCGATGGTAAGCAGCGCGGTGCGCCGGATCGCCTCGGGCGCGACGCGCTCGCCATTCACGTGCCAGGTGCCGCGCGGCAGCGCGAATTCCTGGAACACGGTACGAATGGTGTCGAGATAGAACTGCGCCGGCATGTCGAGCACGGCGTTGTATTCATCGTAGAAATCCCGATGCGCCTCGGCATCGTCGAGATCGCCGCGCAAGAGATTCTGGTAGAAATCCCAGTGTGCGGAAAAATGTCGGCTCGGATTCATCGCCACGAAGCCGGCGTGTTGCAGAAAGCCCGGATACACGCGCCGGCCACTGCCGGGATAGTTCGGCGGCACCGCGAACACCACGTTGGTCTCGAACCACGAGAACGGCTTGCGCGTGGCCAGATCATTGACCTGGGTCGGCGCCTTGCGTGGATCGATCGGCCCACCCATGAGCACGAGCGAGCGCGGCGTGGTTTCGCCTGCGCTGGCCATCAGCGACACCGCAGCGAGCACGGGCACGGTCGGCTGGCACACCGACATCACGTGCAGCCGGTCGGCACCGAGATGCTTGATGAAGCGGCGCATCAGGGCGACGTAGTCGTCGAGACCGAACAGGCCCTCGCCGAGCGGCACCATGCGCGCGTCGATCCAGTCGGTGATGTAGACATCGTGGTCGCGCAGCAGGGTGCGCACGGTGTCGCGCAGCAGGGTCGCGTGATGACCCGAGAGCGGCGCCACCACCAGCACGGTCGGATCGGTGCGCAGCTTTTTCAGCGTGGCCGGATCATCGCTGCAACGCTTGAAGTGCAGCAGGTGGCAGAACGGCGTCTCCAGCGTGCGCTCTTCGATCACCGCCGTCTCGCGCTCGTGCGCGTGCACCGAGGTGATGCCGAAAGCGGGTTTTTCGTAGTCCTTGCCGAGCCGGTAGAACAATTCGAGCCCGGCACTGATGCGCTCCATGCCCGGCATGCGACCCGTCCAGTTGTCGGGCGAGGTGAGTGCATTCGAAATCGCCCCGGACCAGGCGACCCAGGGATTGAGCAGGGCGCGGTTGATTTCGTGGAAGTGGTAGAGCATTGGCGCAGCGCCCGTTTGTGGCAACGCAGCATTCTAGGGCAACAGCACACGAGCGGCACAAGTGCTTGCCCAAGGCCGGCAAGGGCATGACCAAAGCCACACGGATTGCGCGTCGTCGGCTGCGAGAATCAGGGCTTTGCCGGCATGGGTCGGCTCAAGGAGCGGGCAGATGGAGCAGCAATTCGCAGTGTGGGGCGCGGTGTTGTCGACGGTTGCAGGTGCGGCGCTCGCACAATCCCCCAATGTCCCACCGCCGGTGGATGCGCCTTATGCGGGCACGATCCGTCTCGAAGTCGATGCCACCGACTTGCAACGCCACATCTTCCGTGTGCACGAGGAAATCCCGGTCACGGCTGGCCCGCTGACCTTGCTCTATCCGCAATGGTTGCCCGGCAGTCACGCACCGCGCGGCCCGATTTCAAGCCTGGCGGGTCTGGTCGCCACGGCGGGCGGCAAGCGAATCGAGTGGAAGCGCGATCCGCTCGATGTCTACGCTTTTCACTTCGATATTCCGCCCGGAGTCGACACGCTCAAGCTCGATTTCCAGTACCTCTCGCCGCAACAGGGTTCGCAGGGGCGCGTGGTGATGACGCCCGACATGCTCAACCTGCAGTGGAATGCGACGGCGCTGTATCCGGCAGGTCACTTCAGCAGCAAGATCACCTTCGTGCCCTCGGTGAAGCTGCCCAATGGCTGGCAGTTTGCGGGAGGTCTGGACGTCGCCGAGGGTGCCAAGCCCAACCAGCCCGATGCCGATGGTGTCGCGCGCTTCAAGCCGGTGTCGCTGGAGACGCTGGTTGATTCGCCCCTGTATGCGGGGCGCCATTTCAAGCGCATCGAACTGGCGGCGAAGAATCCCGTCTATCTCAATGTCGTCGCCGACTCGGCCAAGGCGCTTGAAACCAAGCCGGAGCAGGTCAAGGCGCATGTGCGTCTGGTCGAACAGGCGCGCAAGTTGTTCGGCTCGCAGCACTACGATCACTACGACTTCCTGCTCGCACTCACCGACCAGCTCGGCGGGATCGGCCTTGAGCACCATCGTTCGAGCGAGAACTCGGGCGATCTCGGTTATTTCACCGAATGGGACAAGAACGCACCGGGCCGCGGCCTGTTGCCGCATGAGTTCACCCATTCCTGGAATGGCAAGTTCCGCCGTCCGGCCAGCCTTTCCACGCCCAATTTCAATGTGCCGATGCAGGACGACCTGCTGTGGGTCTACGAAGGTCAGACCCAGTACTGGGGTTTCGTGCTCGCCGCACGTTCGGGCATGTGGACGCTCGAGCAGGCGCGCGACGCGTTGGCCGGCACGGTGGCCACCTACACGACCAACCGTCCGGGCTTTGCCTGGCGCAACGTGCAGGACACCACCAACGATCCGACCATCGCTGCTCGTCGCGCCTTGCCCTATCGCAGTTGGCAGATGAGCGAGGATTACTACAGCGCCGGCCAACTGATCTGGCTCGCAGTCGATGCCAAGTTGCGCGAACTCAGCGGCGGCAAGCGTTCGCTCGATGATTTTGCGCGCGGATTCTTCGGCGTCGACGATGGCAGTTGGGTGGTCAATACCTACAATTTCGATGACGTCGCGGCGGCACTGAACAAGGTGGCGCCGCATGACTGGGCGAGCTTCCTGCGCGAGCGTCTGGATGCCCACCAGGCGCCGCTCGATGGCGTGGCCGGCAGCGGCTGGAAGCTCGTCTACACCGACAAGCCGAGCGCGTTCCAGAAGGAAGCCGAGGGCAAGCGCAAGGGCGCCGACTACACGGCCTCGCTTGGTTTTTCGCTCGGCGAAGGCGGCGTCGTCAGCGACGTGCTCTGGGATGGTCTGGCCTTCAACGCCGGCGTCACGCCGACCAGCACGATCGTCGCGGTCGATGGTCGCGCCTACAAGCCGGACGTCCTCAAGGATGCGGTGACCGCGGCCAAGACCGGCAGCGCGCCGATCGAGTTCCTGCTCAAGGACGGCGTGCACTACCGCAGCGTGCGCATCGACTACCACGGTGGGCTCAGGTATCCGCATCTCGAGCGCATCGAAGGTCAGCCCGATCGCCTCACCGCGATTCTTTCGCCGCGCAAGTAACAGACGCCAATGCGCGGCGGCAGCCAGGTGGGCGCGGCGCGATCGCAACGCCCGTTGAGCCTGCAGCAGGCGCGCAATCTGCATCTGGCGGCGCAGGAACTGGCCGCGCCGCCACGTCGGCGCGTACGCAAGGCGGATGTCGTGTCTGCGATCGCGCGCATGCGCGTGTTGCAGATCGACACCATCCACGTCGTCGCGCGCAGTCCCTATCTGGTGCTGTTCTCGCGTTTGGGCGATTACCGTCCGCAGTGGCTCGACGAGGCGCTCGCCGAAGGCGCGATCTTCGAATGCTGGGCGCATGAAGCCTGCTTCGCACCGATCGCCGATCTCGCCTTGCATCGCGCCGAGATGGGAGAGGGCGCGCGCTCGTCGCATTGGGCGATGCGCAGCGCGCAGCGCACGCATGCGGCGCAGGCGCAGGCATTGGCGCAATTGCTCACAAGAATTCGCGAGCAGGGGCCAGTGAAATCCTCGGACTTTCGTCGTGACGCCGGTGCCACCAGTGCCTGGTGGGGCTGGAAGGACGAGAAGCGTTGGCTCGAAGCCTTGTTTGCGCGCGGCGAGCTCATGATCGCGCGGCGCGAGAACTTCCAGCGTGTCTACGACCTACGTGAACGCGTGCTCGCAAAGGCGCGGCTACGCCATCTCGTCGATGAACGCGTGCTCGATGCCGCCGAGCGCGAGCGCGCCTTTGTGCTCGCTGCGGTGCGCGCCTTGGGCATCACGCAAGCACGCTGGATCAACGATTATTTCCGCAGGGGCGGCAAGCTGCGTGACGAACGACTCGACGAGTTTGTCGAGCGCGGCGAACTGCTGCGCGTCGAAGTCGGCCATTGGGACGCGCCGGCCTATGTGCATGCCGAGCACGCCGATCTGCTCGCTGCCGCACGCGCGGGCCGACTGCGCGCGACGCACGTGAGTCTGCTGTCACCCTTCGATCCGCTGGTCTGGGATCGCGAACGGGCGGCGACGATGTTCGGCTTCGACTACCGGCTCGAGTGCTACACCCCGGCGCCCAAGCGGCGTCATGGTTATTACGTCTTGCCGATCCTGCATCGTGGGCAGTTGGTTGGTCGCCTTGATGCGAAGGCGCATCGAGAGGAGGGGCGATTCGAGATCAAGTCGCTGTCGCTGCAGGATGACGTGGTCGGTGACGCCGTGCTGGCCGATGCGCTGGCGCGCGCAATCAGCCAATGCGCGCGCTGGCATGGCACGCCGCGCGTCACACTCGGGCAGGCCGCGCCACGTGCATTCGCCGCCTTGCTGCGCTCGGCATTACGCACCGCCGATACCGTTTGAAGCGCACAACACGTACCCTGCATCGCACCGGGCGGGGCCCGGATCGTGGATACTTTCGCCATGCTCTCAGCCGCCGACATCGTCATTCGCCTGTTGCTCGCTGCCGTGCTCGGCGCCGTGGTCGGCATCGAGCGCGAACGACATGAATGGGCTGCGGGGCTGCGCACCCACATGCTGGTCTGCGTGGGCGCGGCACTCGCGATCATCGTCTCGGCATTCGGCTTTCGCGACGTGCTCGGCACGTCGGCGGTGGTGCTCGATCCCTCACGAATCGCCGCGCAGGTGATCAGCGGCATCGGCTTTCTCGGCGCTGGCACGATCATCTTTCTCGAACGCGAGAACGTGATCCATGGCCTCACCACGGCAGCCGGATTGTGGGTGGTTGCCGCGGTCGGTCTTGCGGTCGGCGCGGGCATGTATCTGGCCGCGGGCGTCGCCACCGCGATTGCCTGGATCACGCTTGCCGCGATCAAGCCGCTCGAGCGGCGCTATCTCGCACGGCCCGGCAAGGTGCGCATCCTCGCCACGCTCGATGCGGGCGCCGACCTGCAGGCGATCCAGTCGATCCTCGCCGCCGATGGTCAGATTCCGCAGAAACTCACCCTGCGTCGGCACGCTGATGCCGACGAGGTCGAGCTTCTGCTCACGCGCGGGATCGAGCCCGCCAGGCTCGCGCAACTGTCCGCGGCGCTGCGCGCAATCCCTGGACTGCGCGCGATCGAAGTGCAGCGTTGATCACCGGAAATTCAAGCCGGCCTTGAGTTGCGCTGGCCCGCAGGTTTGCGACGGCGTTTGCGTGCCTGGCCTGCGCCCGGTGCTGCTGTCTTGCCGGCGTGGTGGTGGCGCGCAGCGTTGCCGGACGGACGTGCGGGGCGCTGCTTCTGCGTCGGGCGCGCACTGGCGCCATCGTCGGTGCGCAGCTGGCGCGAGGGTTCGAAGCCGGCGACCGGCACGATCTCGATCTCCTGCTTGAGCAGGCGGCGGATGTCGCGCAGCAGGCCTTCTTCCTCGTGGCTGACCAGCGAGATCGCCATGCCTTGCGCACCGGCGCGACCGGTGCGGCCGATGCGATGCACGTAGTCCTCGGCAACCATCGGCAGGTCGTGATTGATCACCAAGGGCAACTGGTCGATGTCGAGACCGCGTGCGGCGATGTCGGTGGCGACCAGCACGTGGATCTTGCCGTTCTTGAAATCGGCGAGTGCGCGCGTGCGCTGGTTCTGGCTCTTGTTGCCGTGAATCGCAGCGGCGCGCAGACCGGCCTTGTCGAGCATCTTGGCGAGCTTGTCGGCACCATGCTTGGTGCGACCGAACACGAGCGTCTGGCGTGCGTCGTTGGCGAGCAGGTGCAACAAGAGGTCGCGCTTGCGCGCGCTGTCGACCGGATGCACGCGATGGGCGACCGTCGCCGCGACTGAATTGGGCTTGGCGATCTGGATTTCGACCGGCGTGCGCATGAATTCGCTTGCCAGCGCCTTGATCTCGGGTGCGAAGGTCGCCGAAAACAGCCAGGTGATGCGATTCTGTCGCGGCAGGTGACCGAGGATGCGCTTGATCGACGGCAGGAAGCCCATGTCGAGCATGCGATCGGCTTCATCGAGCACCAGGACTTCGACGCGCGAGAGGTCGACCGTACGCTGCTGGATGTGGTCGATGAGGCGACCCGGTGTGGCGATGAGGATGTCGACGCCGCGACGCAGCGCGTCGATCTGCGGATTGATGCCGACACCGCCGAATACCGTGGTCGAACGCGCGCCGAGGTGCTTGCCGTAGGCGCGCACGCTGTCCTGGATCTGCGCGGCCAGTTCACGCGTTGGCGTGAGAATCAGGGCGCGCGGTGCCTTGGCTTGCGTGGGCTGACGTGCGCTGACGTAGAGGCGCTCGAGCAAGGGCAGGGCGAAGGCTGCAGTCTTGCCGGTGCCGGTCTGCGCGCCCGCGAGCAGGTCGCGGCCTTCGAGCGCAGGCGGAATTGCCGCGGACTGAATCGGCGTGGGCTCGGTGTAGCCCTGTTCGGTCAGCGCACGCAGCAGGGCGGGCGCAAGGCCGAGGTTCTGGAATGACATGGTGTTGCTCCTTGAGATTGAACACCGCGCGCACGGCAGCGACCTGTCTGTGACAGGGCGCGCGATGAATCGCGATGAGCCGGTTGCAATGACCGGCGATGTCGCAGCGTTCCCGATGACCGCGCTGCAGACACTGGATGGGCGGATCACGACGACCGACAGGGTCGCGGATTCCGGATTTGTGGCGACGAAGGCCGAACGGCGTGGTGTCACCGGGCTTGCGTGAAACGCTTGCCGGCAGGGACACCCGAGGGAAGATCGCGAAAGCGGCGCTACAAACGCGGCGCATTGTACGGGATTTTCCGAGCGACTGCGCCGACGATCCACGGCGGTTCAGGCACGCGACAGCAGGGGCTGGTCGCTAGAATGCCCTGCATGCGTACACGTGCCTTGCTTGCCATGGGTCGGCCGACTCGATCGATGAACCTCGATTTTCCCTTGTCCGCCGGTTCACTCGCGTGAATCAGGTGGCGCGCGAAGCAGCGACATCCGCGGTCGCGGCGGGCGTGCGTCTGGATGTCTGGCTGTGGGCTGCGCGCTTCTTCAAGACGCGCGCCTTGGCCAAACAGGCCGCCGATGGGGGGCGCATCGAGGTCAATGGCGCGAGCGGCAAACCGTCTCGTGCCCTGCATGTCGGTGATTGCCTGCGCATCACGCGCGGCGAGGAACACTTCGAGATCGAATTGCTTGCACTCAGCGATCGGCGTGGCCCGGCGAGTGTCGCGCAAACCCTCTACCGCGAAACCGCGCAGAGTCTGGCCGCGCGTCAGGCCATCGCCGAGCAGAAGCGCATGCAGGGCGCTGCGCCTGCGCATCCGGGCAAGCGGCCCGACAAGCGCGCGCGGCGCTTGATCCTCGCGCTGGGTGATCTCGACATGTCGTGAGGCCCGCGCCGTCGCGGCGCATGCGGCGGGCTTGGGGATCGATCAGATGTGTGCAGCCGATCCGCCATTGAATGGCGAATCGGCCGCATGCATGCCTGAAGGTCAGGCTATCGGGCCACGCTCGCACGACTCGCTGTTGGCCGGCCGTTGCGTCCGGCGCTGCATTCCAAGCTGTTGTCGCCCGAGTCGAAACCATCGGCAAAGATCAGCTCGTGCCGCAGCGGGTGTGGATAGGGGTAGGGCTGATACTGCGAGTAGGCGCCCCACTGATCGTCATCCTGAGCCTGCGGCGCACGATTGAAGTAGTCCCTGTCTTCGGCGATCAGGCGTGGGTAACAGGTCTCATCATCCATGTAGGTGTTGGGGCTCGCATTGCCGTTGTTCGTGACGTGGCCGGTGTTGTTCCAGAAAAAGCTCTTGCCCTGAAAGCCGACCTGGTAGGGTGCCGGATAATCAAATTCGTGGCATCTGTCGTTGCCCTCCCACGAAACCAGTGGATTGGTGAACAACCAGTTGGCGGCCTTGGGATCCGCGGGTGGTGGACGATCGCCGCGATCGAATTGATTGCAGAAGTACATGCCATTGCCGCCACGCATGTTGCTCGCAGCAGGATTGGCTTCATTGCCGTTTTCGTTGAGATAGGTATCGTTCGTCATCTTGACCAGATTGTCATAGACCTCCCAACTGCGGCTGCCGGACTGGGTCTCATTCCACGGAACGTTCGCGTTGGCCTCGTAGGGGCCGTGAGCATCGATCTGACCATCCTGGAATGTGTGGAGGAGAGCGGGGTTACGCTCTGAATTGGTGCGCCAGACCACCATCTCATTATGGCGAGCGACATAGCGTGATCCCTCGTTGGAGGCAACGCTGTGACGCGAGCCGGAGATGTAGTTGTCCTCGACGTACACCGCGTTGGCGCTGCCCAGATCGAGTGCTGGCCAGTAGAAAGCATTCACGTTGCCGGTCCAGCCTTGAATCGACACGCCATAGCCGTAGCCATTCATCCAATTGTCGAGAATCTCGTTGTTGTAGATCACACCGCGCGAATCCATGCCCTTGACCACAATGCCCGCGTAGGTGAACTTGCTGATGCGCGCATCATGAACCTTGAAATCCTGACAGTTGCCGCGCAGCTCCAGACCGCGCGAATAGCGTTCGTTGCGCAGGTGGCCGGCGCTGTCCACCGGGCCCTTGAAATGGATGTCGGAAAATTCAACCTTCTGACCGTCGTTGCAGTCGAAGGTGATGATCGCGGCAGGATTGTTGTCACTCAGAACCGGGCCGCCATCGTTGGCGCCGCTGCGCGTGATCGTCGTGGCATCGCGCCCGGCGCCCTTGATCCAGATGCTGGCCTTGTCATCGACGACGATGAGGCCGGTCCCCCAGTCGCAACTGCCAGCCGGGATCAGCACCTTGCCGCTGCCGCCCGCGGGAATCTGGTCGATCGCAGCCTGCACGTCGTTGCGGCTGCAGCTGGCAGCGACGATGCCTTCGTCGTCGACGATGGTGAGCGTGGCGCGCGGCTCGGCGCTGGCGTGCTCGCCGTTCACGTCGTACACCTCGACGTTGTATTCGCCGGCATCGGCTTGGGTGACCGAAGCGATCGTGCAGGTGGCGGTGGTGTCGCAGCGATCGATGCTGGTGACCGTGCCATCGGTCGCCCAGTGATACCAGTGGTAGTTGAACGGCGTGGCGCCGGTGGCGCCCACCGTAAAGCTCGCCGATTCGCCCAAGCGCACCTGCACACTGACGGGCGGCGTGACGACGGGTGGTGCGGCGACGGCGAAAGAGCCGCAGAACGAGCTGGCTACGGCAAGGAAAAGGGGATGGCGAAGCGACATGGATGAACCCTGGACGGCGCCCGGAAGATGCGGGCGCGCGATTGGAGCACGGAGCTTCCGTTGGCGGACATCCACAAAATTGCGGATGTGCCATTTGGTCATGAGGCTTAGCAGGATGCTGAAAAAGTCCATCCTGGACTTCTTCAGCTCGCCGAGTCCGGTACATGCCCGGACTCGTCTCCGACGAATCATTCACTTGCGTGATCGATTCGCGTGCAGTGCATCCCTGCACTGCTCTAACAGGCTGCTGAAAAGGGTCTTTAAGCAGCCTGTTAGATGATGCCGCTGCGGACTCTGCCCCGCGGCCGGCATCAGTCCGGCGTCTGCTTGCGTATCGCGCCGGACTCGCGACCGATCAGCCACAGCGCGAGGCGGTCTGGCATCAACTTGAACAGTGTCTTGATGAGGCGGTTGATGCGGCCATTGATGTAGACCGCCTCACCGCGTTCGACAGCGTCCACGCCCTGACGCGCCACCGTGGCTGCATCCATCCACATCCAGCGCGGCAGTTTCGACATCATCTGCCGCGAGCCGGTGACGTCGTGGAATTCGGAGTAGGTGAATCCAGGACACAGCGCGCAGGTGTGGATGCCGTCGCCGCGGTATTCCAGATGCAGGGTCTGCGAGAGCTTGATCAGATACGCCTTGGCGCCCGCATACAGGGATTGCCCGGCCGATCCGGGCACGTGGCCTGCGAGCGAAGCCACGTTGATGATGCGGCCATGTCCGTGCTCGCGCATCGCCGGCATCAGGCGGTGGCACAGTTCGGTGGGCGCGCGCATCAGCACCTGGATGAAATCGGCATGCACCGACCATGGCTGACTGAGGAAGTAGCCGGGAACACCGTAGCCGGCATTGTTGACCAGATAGTCGATGTGCAATCCGCGACGGGCGATTTCCGTGCACAACTCCGACACCGCGTGCTCGTGGGCCAGATCGCAGGCGATGATCTCCACGCGAATCCCGTGCGCGTTGCGCAAATCATCCGCAAGGTTCCGCAGCCGGTCCTCGCGGCGAGCGGTGAGCACGAGATCGTGACCGCGTGAGGCGAGCTCGCGCGCAAACGCGGCACCGATGCCGGCCGATGCGCCCGTGATCAAGGCATAGGCTGTCTGCGCATTCATGCGGGGCCTCCTGGAAGTGATCAAGATGAGCGGCGTTGTGACGATTGTCCGGGAACTGTGGGCACGTCAGGCTGACCTTGATGCGTTTGCGCGGGCGATGGGATGCTGGCCGGGCCGGGCGCGATCCCGAATGCGCGATGTGGTGGTGGCGATGCCCTTGCAAATCCGGGCTCCTGCTGCGTCTGTCCGGGTTGGAGCTGCTTCATTTGGCGGCGGAGAAGATCGCATCGCCTGTTTCCGGCAGGCGCGGCGCTGGAAGCTCCGCAACGAAGCGCTCGAAGTCGGGCAGCAGGAGAAGGTTGGCATAGCCGCTCAAATGATCGCCGTCTGCATACAGTGGCTTTCCATCCATCCAGGCGGCGCAGGTCGTGCCCGGGCACAGGATCGGCAGCGGGTCCCAGACGTAGGTCGATTCAAGACGGTAGGTGATCGCAGCGAGACTATCGCGCACTTGAGCGCCGTAGCGGAGTGTTTCATCGCGGGGCACCGTCAGGCCCCTTTGGCAGATCGGATTGCCTGCATTGAACCAATCGGCGCAGCGATAGGGCGTTGCATGGAGGATTGGTGCGGGCGATGTCAAGATGACGCGGACGCCGCGAGCAACGACAGGGCCGAGTATGTCGATCAGGGCAGCAGTCGCACCTTGGCGCGACTGTCGTGCGGCAGGGCTGGTCATCATTGACCAGGCGATTGCCTCGTCGCGCAGCGCAAATTGGTCCGTCCACCTGGCCACCCGCAACGACGCCAGCAACAGGATGTCGTTTGGTTGGGCGTTGGCAATGATGTGCTAGATTGATGTCGCGTTGCCTTGCGGGCAAAGGCCGCCCTCTCGTTCGGGCTGCAGGCTTGCAAACGTGCACCCCAAATTCTGATGGAACTCTACGGTTGCGCCGGTGAGCAGCACGTAGCGCGACATCATCTTCCAGAGTGCCGTGGCGTGCGAGTCCCCCATCACGATGATTCTCGGTGGCGCCGGCTGCGGAGCGGGGCAGCCTTGCCGCGAAAGGGTCATGATCGTGATCGGCTTGACTTGGCCGATCTGCGCGTTTTGCGCAACCAGGACGCAGCCTGGCCGCTTCGGAAGCGTCGAATCCAGATTCGACTGCCAATCGTCCATATGGTGGGCGACAGTGCTGAGCGAGATGCGTGCCTGCGCCGCGTGAATCGCCTTGCCGGTCGACCAGCTCAGAAGCATCACCACCAGTCCACAGGCGACGATGGCGGGTCGCGGCCAGCGCATCAGGAAGGTCGAATAGCGCAACGGGCGTTCGACGAAACGAGTGGACAATGCAGCCAGCGCAAAAGTGACGCCGATGCCGACCAGCATCTGCAAGGGAGTGTCGATTCCAATCGTCCAGCGCATCAGCACGAACACCGGCCAATGCCACAGATAAAGCGAGTAGGAGGCACGGCCGATCCAGGTCAGCGGCTTGGTGCCAAGCATACGGCTCAGCCAGGTGCCGGTGTTTGCGTGCATACCCGCGATCAGCGCGACGGTCGCGATGACTGAAAGGAGCGGATGCGGGGCAGGAACCGGGCTGGTGGTGGCCTTGACCAAGGTATACGCGAGCAGCAGCGCGCCACACCATGCGATCGCGCTGCGGGCCCATGCGGGAATGCGGACGACTGCCGCGGCGCACTGGAACAGCAACACGCCGGCGGCAAGCTCCCACAGGCGTGGCGCAATCAAATAGAAGGCCGCGGTCGGATCGTGTCGTGCCAGTTTCGTTGCCCAGAGGTAAGACCCCACCAAGGCTGCCGTGGTGACCGCAGTAGCTGCCAGCCGCCAGCGAGGTCCGCGCGTCCAGACGAAAAACAGCAAGGGAAAGAGCAGATAGAACTGCTCCTCGACGCCCAGCGACCAAGTGTGCATGAATGGGTTGTAGTCGATGGTCGCTGAAAAATACTGCTCGCGATTGCGCGCAAGAAAGAAGTTGCTGATACCGAAGAAGGCATGGGCTCCGGTTCTTTCCACGGCAGTCCCGAGCCAAACCGGAGGAACAAACAGCGTCGTCAGCAGCATCGTCGCCAGCAGGCAGACGAGCAGTGCCGGCAGGATGCGCAGCATCCGGCGCGAATAGAAAAAGGCAAGAAAATGCCCGAGATGACCACCGTTCCAGTTCGCCACCGAATGACTCACCACGAAACCGGAGATCACGAAGAAGACATCGACGCCAAGGAAACCGCCGGGGAGCCAAGTTTCGCGCAGGTGAAAGGCGATCACGGCTAGAACTGCAATTGCGCGCAAGCCGTCGATATGGGCAAAGTGGCGTGTCGGCGCGCCCGCGGTCGCCGGAGAAGGGGCGCAATCCATTGCATTTGCCTGCCTCATTGGCACATCTCCTTCAACTTGAACAAGAGTGCGAGCGCCTCGCGCGGCGTGAGTGCGTCGGGGTCGAGCGCGCGCAACGCGGTCTCCGCGGGCGAGGGTGCGGGTGGCGCGAACAGGCCAAGCTGCGGTGATTCGCTGACGGCGGGCAGGGCAGCGGTTGCGGGGCCGGCTTCGAGTGCGCGCAAGGTGGCGCGTGCATCCTCGATCACCGGACGCGGCAGGCCGGCGAGCGCGGCGACCTGCAGACCGAAGCTGCGATTGGCCGGGCCTTGCTTGACCGCGTGCATGAACACCAGTTGCTCGCCGCGTTCCTGATCGTGGAACTCGACCGCATCCAGATGCACGTTGGCGATGCCTTCGACTTCGCCGGCCAGTTCGGTGAGTTCGAAGTAATGCGTGGCGAACAGCGTCCAGGCGCGATTGCGCGTGGCCAGCGCGACCGCGCAGGCGCGCGCGAGCGCGAGGCCGTCGTAGGTGCTGGTGCCGCGGCCGACTTCGTCCATCAGAACGAGGCTCGAAGCCGTGGCGTTGTGCAGGATGTTCGCGGTTTCGCTCATCTCGACCATGAAGGTCGATTGTCCGCGCGCGAGATCATCGCCCGCGCCGATGCGTGTGAAAATGCGATCGATCGGGCCGATGCTTGCCGAATCGGCGGGCACGAAGCTGCCGATGTGGGCGAGCAGCACGATCAAGGCTGCCTGTCGCATGTAGGTCGATTTGCCGCCCATGTTCGGGCCGGTGATGACCAGCATGCGCCGAGCTTCCTCGAGTTCGAGATCGTTCGGTTCGAACGGCTCCTCGCGCACGCGCTCGACCACCGGATGGCGACCGCGCACGATGTGGATGCCGCCGGCATCGAGCAGTTGCGGGCAGGTCCAGCGCAGCGCATCGGCGCGCTGCGCGAGGGCAGCGAGCACGTCGAGTTCGGCGATTGCCGCGGCGGCCTGCTGCAGGGCCGCGAGTTGGCCGATCAACAGATCGAGCACGCCTTCGTAGAGCTGGCGCTCGCGCATGAGCGCGCGTTCGCGCGCCGACAGCACCTTGTCCTCGAAGGTCTTGAGCTCCTCGGTGATGTAGCGCTCGGCACCCTTGAGCGTCTGCCGTCGCGTGTAGTGCGTGGGCGCCTTGTCGGCCTGCGCCTTGCTGATCTCGATGTAATAGCCGTGCACGCTGTTGTAGCCGACCTTGAGCGTGGCGATGCCGGTCGCGGCCTTCTCGCGCTCCTCGAGTTTGACGAGGAATTGGTCGGCATGCGTCGAGAGCAGGCGCAGTTCATCGAGTTCGGCATCGAAGCCCGCACGGATCACGCCGCCATCGCGCGCGAGCAGCGGCGGAGACTCGATGATGGCGGCGGCAAGCTGCGCGGCAAGGTTCGCGTGGTCGCCGATGCTGGCGATGAGATCACACAGCCGCGCGCTGTCACTCGCGGCGACGGCGAGCTCGTGATCGGGTGCGGTCGAAGCTTCCGCGGCAACGCCGAGTGCCTGCGCAATCTGCGGCGCGAGCAGCAAGCCATCGCGCAGCGTCGACAGGTCACGCGGTCGCGCCGAACGCAAGGCCACGCGTGCGAGGATGCGTTCGAGATCGCCGACGCCGCGCAGCACTTCGCGCAGTTGCGCCAGGCGTTGCCCTTCACCGAGCACGCCGATCGCCTGTTGGCGCGCGCGCAATACGCTGCGATCGCGCAAGGGCCGATGCAGCCAACGCCGCAGCAGGCGCGCGCCCATCGGCGTGATGGTGGCGTCGAGCACACCGAACAGTGTGAATTCGAGCTTGCCACTGGCGTGGGTGTCCAGTTCGAGATTGCGTCGCGTCGCCGCATCGAGCGCAATCGTCTGGTTCGCGTTCTCGACCGCAAGCCCGCTCAGATGCGGCAGCGCGGCCTTCTGCGTTTCCTCGACATAGGCGAGCAGGGCGCCGGCCGCGGCGATCGCGCTCGGCATGCCTTCGACACCGAAACCCGACAGATCATGCGTGCGGAAGAAGCGCGCGAGTTCGCGCTGCGCGGTGGCGTGATCGAAATGCCAGGGCCCGCGTTTGCGCAGGCCGGGCAGGCTGGTGACGAAGCGCGGCCAGGCCACGTCCTCGCCGATGAGGGTCTCGGCCGGCGCGAGCCGCGCGAGTTCCGCATTGAGGGCCTCCGCGTCGGCGACTTCGCTGAGCACGAAGCGGCCGCTGGCGAGATCGATCCACGCCAGCCCGAATCCCGAACTGCCCGCGGCGATCGCCAGCAGCAGGTTGTCGCGACGCTCATCGAGCAAGGCCGCATCGGTGACCGTGCCCGGCGTGACGATGCGCACCACCTTGCGCTCGACCAGACCCTTGGCCAGCGCCGGGTCGCCGATCTGCTCGCAGATCGCCACCGACTCGCCGAGTCGGACGAGCTTGGCCAGATAACCTTCGGCCGCGTGATACGGCACGCCCGCCATCGGGATCGGCGCGCCCGCCGATTGCCCGCGCTGGGTCAGCGTGATGTCGAGCAGCCGCGCCGCCTTGCGCGCGTCCTCGTAGAACAGTTCGTAGAAATCGCCCATGCGGAAGAACACCAGCATGTCCTGATGCTCCGCCTTGGCGGCGAAGTACTGGCGCATTAAAGGCGTGTGGTCTTTCCCGGCCTCGGCGAGGGACATCAGGTTTCTTTATCCATTGATTTTGTTTAGATTACTTCCGCCGACTGCCGCCGGTCTCACGTGGCTTCACGCAGTTCCACGCAACTCCGTGTAGCCCAGGTGTAGCCCAGCACTCAAAAACCCTTCTGCCGGCGCAGCGCGCTGGGCTACACGAGGTTCAAGCATGCGCATGGAGCTCTCCCAGACCGTCGTGCTCCACAAACTCGACATCGCCCACCGACCCGTGGAGGACCGAGGGCGCATTGTCTTCGAGGACAACCCGGCGCGCACGCCCTACATCGTCTTCGACGCCCACCGGGACGCCCCAGTCGGGTTCGGCGTGAAGGTGGGCGGCACCAAGAAGACTTACATCCTCCAGCGGCGCGTCGGCGGGGCCGTGGTCAAAGCAAAGGTCGGGGACGTCGCGGACTTCGCCAACATCACCTTGGCGCGTCTCGCTGCGGGCGAGATGGCGCGGAGCATCCGCTCCGACGGCCGCAACCCGAACACCGTGCGCCGCGAGGTACTCGCCGCCATCCGTGCCGACACGCTGGGCGGTGCGCTTACGGCGTACCGCGAACACCTTGCTACCCGGGCCAAGAAGCGGGCGAAGCCGGCCACCTTGCGGGTGGTGGACGCCACCATTCGAGCGTTCGCCGATTGGGCCGACCGCCCCCTGTCGTCGCTCACGGCTGCAGAGGTCAAAGCGCGCTTCGCGTCGGGCATTCGCCCCGGGCCCGATGGATCTTCGGCGACCGACAAGGGACGCACCGCCACAGAGCAGCGGTTCCGGTGGGCTTTGGCCGCAGTGCGGCACGTGATGAAGCGCGAAGCCCATCAGGCCGGCTCCCAGGGGCAGGCGCCCCGGCTTTGGGCCAACCCTTTCGACATCCTCACCCTGGAGGATCTGTTCCGTAGCAAGGCGGACCTGGAGCGGGACTACCAGGTTCGGTTGTCGCGCAATCCTTTGGGGCTCCGTGATGGCTCGCTGGGGCGCTTCCTGGAAGCGGTGTGGGCACGCCGCCCCAAGAGCCGGCTGGGCGCTGACTACCTCCTGCTCACGCTCCTGCTCGGTGCGCGGAAGAACGAAACGGCGAGCCTTCAATGGCGGGACCGGCTCACCGCGACGGAAGCAGCCAAGAGCTCGTGGGTGGACCTCGACTTGCGGTTGGTGCGGTTCTACCGGACCAAGAACGGCAACGACCATGAGTTGCCCTTGGCTGACGCCGTTTTTGAAATCCTCAAGCAACGGCGCGACGACCGCGAGGCTCGGGAGCGATACGTCTTCCCCGTGCGCATTTCGAAGAAGACGACCAATGCCGTCCACTACTCGGACGCGAAAACCATCCTGGCATACGTGCGCGACGACGCGGGTCTCGAAGTCCTCCGCACGCATGACCTTCGTCGAACCTTCGGGCGCATCGCGGAAGAGCTAACCAGCGAGCGGATGGTCAAGCGATTGCTCAACCACGCGGACCCGCGCAACCCCACGGCGCGCTACATGGATCCGGAGTGGCCACGGGTTGTGGAGGTTATGCAGCATGTGGAAAGTGTAATCTTGTCGTCTGACGCGTTCGTCTTTCGAAGTTTGATGCCGAGAAAAAAGGGAGCGCGCTCAACTTTGTTCTAGGGAGTGTGCGCAGGGGATGTTGGTATGGGAGCACGGCGATGTTTGACACGTGGCGAACTGAGTGGCGGCAAATGCGTCGAGACCGAACGGCTCAACTTCGGTTCTTGCTTTGGGTAATCAGAGGTTTGGCTGCCGTAATCGTGTTGGGTTCCATCGCCGTCCTTTTCCAGCATGACGGGGTCGAGAAACTTAAGGAATATTTGATTGCTGCGCTTGCGGGGGTTGCTGCGCTCTACAGTGAAAATAACGGATTGAAGCGCCGCATGGTCCGGCCTTTGGAAGATGTTGAAGAGTCTTCCGTGGACGCGTGCGCGCCAAGTGTTCTTACGACAGCGGCTGTGTTGACGTTTTTTACATTGCATTCGACGTCGCGCCTAGTGGGCGCATTTTGCGCCCTCGTCGCAGCGGCTTACTGCATCATCGAAATGTACCGCCATTACCGTAAACCCGAAGATCCACTTACGTGGCGAGTCCGACTGCACTTGTTGACCATCACCGTAGTGCTTTGTTTCGTAGCATACTGGGTCGGGGGGGTGCTAGGGATGATTTCGGCGGGAAACTGATTAGGGAGAGTTAAAGAAACCCGGAAAAAGGAAGACGACAACAGCAATGGTCAGTACGACGACACCGCACACGCGCATGATGATGTCCCCGACGCTCGTCCCATCTGATCTGCTGGCGGTATTCTTATTCATTATGTTTCCGTATGTGCGCGCAGTGGCCGGCGGGCCTTCACTTTGCATAGCACTGTCGGGATGAATGTCAAATCTGCGGAGCCCGCTCTGAAAGATCTCAAGACTCTGCGACAGGTGGTGGCTCTTGCAAATGAGCTCGCCCGCCTTCCCGACGATGCTCAGGTAAGCGCCGGGACCGCGGCGCTGCTCATAAGCGTGGACGCGCCACCATCCGAGCGAACGATGGAGGGCTGGCGGCAGGGGCGAAACCGCGGCGGTGAGACGGGCCCACCCTTTCATGCCGGGCCGGGCCGAACTTCCCCGGTGTCCTACAACGTGGGCGAGGTGCGCGCCTGGGTCCGGGCGCAGCGCGTGTCCACGACGATGGAAGCCTCCGCGCGGCGCGGACTGACGTTCGCCACCGTTGCCGACCTCAGTCGCCCCGAACCGTGGGTGCTCCAGAGCGACTACGTCGTCGGCCATGCGCTGACCGTGTCGCCGGCCGAGCTGGAGAATGCGCTGCGTGGTGAGGCCGGCGCGGTCCTGCGCATCGCAGGGTTGAGCGACGTGATGCTGGGCACGACTTGGTCGGACCCGAGCGTGTGCCGCGTATTCCACGCGGCGTACGGCGACGTGCTTCGGGCAGCGTTGGAGTCCGCTGATGCGGTCCTCGATGCGACGGATCTCCACGAGGGGATGGTGGCCGCGGTCGGGTCAGAGGCACTTGCTTGTCCGAAGTGCGGAAGGCCGGCGCATCCAGAGCACCCCTGCCGGTTGTAAGTCCTGGGGCCTTCAGGAGGTCCGGCGCGCTCGTTTTTCTTTGACGGGGCGTTGAGGTGGGGGCTTGGTCTTCTGGTCCCGCCTGGGTCGGCGTGGCGGTCGGTACGCCGCGCCGGCGATGCGGTCGTCCAGCATGAGAGCGAACTTCGCCATCGACAGCCCGTAAAGCTCCACGAACTCGCGCACCTGCAGGTAGTCCAGCCCACGCCGCCCAATCTCAACGGCGGAAACCTTGGTTTGCGGAAGGTTTAGGGCTTCACCCACTTGGAGCTGCGACAGTCCCGCTTCCAGTCGAAGGTCGCGCAGCAGCCCGACCATCACGCGGTGCTCGGGCGAATAGATGGAGGAACGTTTCATCGGGCAGCCCACACGGAGGCCGTCCACGCTAGTACCCACCCACCGTATAGACTTAATTCATCTTAATAGTCATTTAAGGTCTATCATCGCTTCGTCCTGCATGGAACGGAGGGGTGAACGATGGTGGGGGCCGTGCCGATAGGTGTCTTGACGTACCTGCTTCTGGCGGGAAGCGCCTCAGATGGGGTGTTCCAACCTGCCGCTGACATGGGGTTTGCGCGCTATGCCAGCACCGCGGCTGTTCTGAGTAGCGGCACAGTCGCGCTCTACGGTCCGTCGTACGACGGCGACGAGTACAACCCAGCGGACGGCACATGGACCGAGACCGCTCTCATTCCCGCACCGCGTTTCAACGCCCGTCTTTTCGGACTGTCCAGCGGTGATGCGTTGCTCATCGGCGGCGACACCACCGATGCACGCACTGTGCGCTACACACCTGCCACGAGGTCGTGGACGTGGGGTCCGTCGCTGACCGCCGCTCGTCGGTTCGAGCAGGCAGCCCAGCTCGATGACGGACGCATCTTGGTCGCAGGCGGCTACGGCCCGAATGGCTCGCCGACGACCAGCGCCGAAATCTACGACCCGACGACCGGCACCTTCGCGCCAGCGGGCTCGATGCCGAGGCCGCGGGCGGGCGGCGTTGCCGAGCTTCTGCTCGACGGTCGCGTGCTCGTCGCCGGTGGCGTGGATGCTTCTGGAAATGGCGACCCGTGCGCTCTGCTCTACACACCAAGCTCCGGCACGTTCTCGTCCGGCCCGTGTTTCGCCGCGGCCACGCACGGTCGGGCCTTCCCCGCTTCCGCGCGTCTGCTCGATGGCCGTGTCTTCGTCTCCGGGGGCCAGACGTACTACCAAGGCAGCACGAGGCTCGCTCCCGACGCCGACGTCTACGACCCCCATACGAACCGTTGGACGCAGCGCACTGCAAGCACGCGCTTTGAACACACGTTGACCGTCCTCACCGACGGCCGCGTCCTCGTGGTCGGTGGCGTGGGCGACTGGAATCAGCCGCTCGCGCAAACGGAAGTCTTCGACCCGGTCCTTGATGCGGTTCGCCTCGGCCCCTCGCTGACGGTGGCGCGCTATGGGCACACCGCGACGGCACTGCCGGGCAACCGGCTGCTCGTCGCTGGCGGTCGAGTTTCAGCCAGCCAGTGGACGGCGACGTCGGAGATCTACACCGGCGATGCCGTGATGACCGATGGATTTGAGCAAGGAGAGCGGTGAATGAACGACGGCGTTGCACTCTTGTTGTTGGCTGTGGGAGGGGTTGTTTTTCTGTGTGTCCTGGGAGCCTTCCGCGGCGGTGGCGGGGGCAAGGGTGGGCTGCAGTGGCGGCCCGGCTTCGGTGCTGATGGCACCCCTGAAAGGCCCTTCAAACCGACTGTTTCGGGACCAGGAATCGCACTAGACGCAGCGCATGGATGGCTCTGGCTGGCGACCAAAGAAAACGGATGCCTTCTGCTCGACCGAGCGAACGTTCGAGAGTGGGCGCACGAATGGAAAAAGATGCCCAACGGCGAGTTGTGGAACAACGAACTCGTTTTCCGCCTTGCGGATCTGCAGACCCCGGTTGTGAAGGTCGCCTTCGGGCGGAACTACCGCGTGGCGGAAGAGTGGCAAGCACGCCTCACGACGTGGCTCAACGGTTAGCCAAGGGTGCCTGCCCGCATCTGCGTTGCGTTCGGTTGAGCGCGGCCAGCGGAGCGCGGGCGCACCATATGCTCGTGGGTCCTCTCCTGACAGCGGGGAGCGCCTCATAGGGTAAGACCTTCGCACGGCCCGCCTCCGGCGCAACCGCTGGCGCGGTCGTCCACTGCGTTTCCGTCTTCGATGCCCCGGCTGCTTTGAGGCCGAGCGGCGGTTTCCCAACGGCGCCACCCCGCGCGCTGACAGGAGACCGACATGGTGGTGCGCGACGACCTCGGCCGCTACAGCTTCCGCGGAAAGCAGACGGAGCAAGACATTCTGGGCGTTGCCGAAGACATCCTGCTGCGCCGTCTCGACCGGCTCGGGACAATGACGAGTCCCACCGAAAGCGCGGCCTTTCTGCGCATGCGGCTTGCTCATCTTCCGCACGAAGAGTTTCACGCCGTATGGCTCGACAACCGCCACCGCGTGCTCACCGTCGAATCCGTTGCGCGCGGCACCATCGACAGCGCGACCATCCACGTCCGCGAGGTCGTGAAATCCGCCCTCCGCTGGAACGCGGCCGCAGTGATTTTCGCCCACAACCATCCGAGCGGCGACGCCGAACCCAGCTCCGCCGACCGAGCCATCACCCGGCAACTGAAAGAAGCGTTGACGCTCGTGGAGGTCCGAGTGCTGGACCACATTGTGGTCGCCAACGGAGGCACGGTATCGCTGGCGCAGCGAGGGTGGTGCTGACGGTTTCGACATCAATGCGCGGTGGGCGACGCACTCCCACCGCGCAGGGACTCAAGATGCTCGTCCCCGCGCTTGCGTAGGCCCATGCGCATCGTCGGCGAGGCTCCGAAGCGGTCTTTGCCGTCGAGCAAAAGGCCGACGAGTTCGGCCGCCTGCCAGTCGACGAGTCCGGCCAACAGTACCGACTCGCCGAGTTCGTATTTCCGTCGGGCAGCGCACTTGCGGGCACGAGCACGCGCAACGGTGGCAAGGCGCATCTCACGCAACGCCTGCCGCGCCTGGAGTTGTGCCGTTCGTTTCTGGGAGCGCTCGATTTTCGCAGCGAGGATGTCGGTTGCGCTCATGCGTTCGGCCTCGGGCGCGAGGTCGCTTCACGACTGCGCTGCTCCAGACGTCGCCGACGCACGTCGACGCGATAGAGCAGCGAGTCCTGCGTAGGTGCGTGGAGCGGAGGCTTCACTGTGTGGTCGTGGGTCGACCAATCGCTTTGTCCTTCGTCGAGCAATCCGCGAACCTGCGCCAAGGCAAGATCCCCGACGGCGGAAAAGCGGGTCAGCTCGGGTTCGTAGACGGGTTCAAGCTCACGCCATGGACGACTGCGATACAGGCGAAGCAGCCGGTCGAGCACGTGGCCGAGTTCCAGAAGCGTCAGGCGCAGGTCGGTCGGGTTTGGCACAGATGCTCCTGTCAAGGTTGCTTGACACCATCCGTACCACAGCGCAACCGATGCGCAAGGGGTGCAAGCCCAAGACTCGGCGAGGGAAAGAGTTCGGAAGAAGGACGTCTTGCTGGGTTCGAGCAAGAGCGCACTTACGCAAACTCCCTGCCGGGGAGTTTGCCGCCACCAGGAAGGTGGCGCGTGCGCCAGGGCGTTGCCCCGGACCCCGGCGCGCGGCGCCGCAAGACGGACAATCTAAGGACGCTCAGACCTTCGGAAACAGCGCGTCGAACAGGGCGAGTTTTGCCTCCGATTGGGTGGCGAACGATGCTCGGCTGAGAGTGGAGTCGATGTGGTAGCCCCAACCGCCAAACTTCGAACGGTGAACACCAATGTTCTTACCGTCGATGTTGAGGAAAGGATTTCCAGATTTCGAAATCCGCCACTTCCTCCGCAGCCACCGCGCTCTGCGAGTCGCTCGGTTTCGCAGATGCGTCTCACGACGTCGAGGGCCCTCGTAATCGTCGGTCATCTTTTCCGCGCAAACGCATCCGACGCCCAGGCTCATCCCGTCGGGGTGAGCCATGCGGTGGACGAACCGGATCCGCTCGTTGCCGCACATCTCACAGACGGCGTATGCGGTGTCTTCGGCGGCATCATCCCCGCGCAGGTCGATGACGTCCTCGCATTCCCACCCTTTGTGCGGTATGCCCTTTTGGTCCCATCGGTTCACCGCACGGCTTCCTACTGTTGCTGCTGCGCGTACACGAGCAACTGCCAACGAATGGCGCCCTGCGCGGGCTGATGCTGTCGGTGGTTCTGTGGGGGCAGCGGGTTGCCAGCGTTGGACGCCACTTCATCTCCGCATGCCGTACACCGGTAGATCCCCGAATGCGGGGTGGGGGCCCCTGGGTTGTGAATCGAGTCGAAGGCGGCATCCTGAGAGTGCACCAAGAGGTTGCCGTACTTGTACATTGCCATGTTGGTTCTCCAAGAAAGAGCCCGGCGGGGGGCGCCGCCGGGCTCGATTCGATTACTTCTCTTCGAAGTGGTGGTTGTTCAGGGAGGGCGGAAACTTCTCGTCCTTCTGAACGTGACGGTCATACGAAGTCCCCGCGTACGCGTGGTTGGTGTCGTGGTACTGACCGTAGGTGGCCGTCTTGGGGCAGATTTGACCGGACCAGTGGGGCGTTGCCATGATGTGGTTCTCCAAGAAAGTGGGCTGTCAAATCGATTCGATGACAGCACCTAGGCGTTAGGTCCGTCTAGGGTGATAGAAACTATATTGCCACTACTTAATCAATGCAAATCACTATAGACTTCGACTAAGAAAGTTTCGGGAACCGGCTGATTTCCATGCAGTTCGAGCGAATACGTCGCAACGTTGTCGAGAGGCTCACTTTCATCGAGCAGCGCCTCTACTGGGAGGGACGCTTTCAAAAAGCGGATCTCACGAACCGGTTTTCCATCTCGGTGCCTCAGGCGAGCGCTGATGTGGCGCACTACCAACGGCTGGCGCCCGAAAACACGGTCTACGACGCCGCCGTGCGGGCTTTTGTGCCGACGCCCAAGTTCAAGCCGGCACTGATGGTTCCGGATGCGCGCACGTATCTGAGCCAGCTGTTGCTGCTCGCCGACGATGCGTTGAAACCCTCGGAGTCCTGGCTCGGCGCCATCCCTTCGCACGCGGCGATTCCCAAGGTGCGACGGCGTCTCAATCCGGAAGTCCTGCGGTCCGTCGTCCAGGCCATCCAGAAAAAGTGCGCCTTAGAGGTCCTCTATCAGTCCTTCAGCACGCCTGAGCCCAAGCGCCGATGGGTCGCACCGCATGGCTTGGCGTTCGACGGGTTTCGCTGGCACGCGCGCGTGTGGTGCTACACCAAGTCGGGCTTCATCGACTTGGTGCTGGCTCGGTTCCTCGAAATCGGCCAAACGAGGCAAGCGGAAGTCGACGGCGCGCTCGACCGCCTCTGGAATGAAATCGTCCAGGTGAGACTTGCTCCGCACCCCGAGTTGCCCACTGGTCCACGCCGCGCTATCGAGCTTGACTACGGCATGGAGAACGGGGTCATCGACGTGCCGATGCGCCTCGCGCTCTACTACTACTTCGAGCGGCATCTCTGCTTGGACATCGAGGCCAGACCCGAACGCAAGCAAGTGGTCGTGCTCAACCGGGATGAGATTGAGGCTGCGCTCAGCGGGAGTGGCTCGGTGGGGTAGCCGAGCCTATGCAAGGGCGGCAGGGCTGACTAGGATCCCGGCATTATCGGGGATCTGCTGATGCCGCTCGAAAGCCTGTCGCCCTTCATCCGCGAGCACTACGAAGTCCACGAGTGGCGCCACGCCACGGCCATCCTCGCGGCCGACTTCCCGGCAGAGTTCTCGGACATCCAGGCGGTGCTCGACGAGTTTCGTCTCTACCGCAGCAAGGTCCAGGCGCCGGGTGGCGCGAAGTCGGAGATCTCGGGCTGGATTGACGGTCAACTCACCGCACGCGGATGGGTCGAGAAGAAGTTCACCACGCAGATCCGCGTGGACGACCACGCCATGGACACGCCGACTCACAAGGTCGACTGCTTCAAGAACCGCGTGGCGCTCGAAATCGAGTGGAACAACAAGGATCCCTTCTACGACCGGGACCTCAACAACTTTCGCCTGTTGTTCGACCTTCGCGCCATCAGCGTCGGGGTCATCATCACCCGATGCTCCGAGCTGCAGACCATCTTCAACGGCCTAGGCAAGGGCACTTCTTACGGCAACAGCACCACGCACATGGCGAAGCTGTTGCCGCGCATCGAGGGCGGCAGCGGCGGCGGGTGCCCCGTTCTGGTCTTCGGCATCAGCGAGCGCCTGTACGTGGACGACGTACAGACGCCCAGCGCCTAGCGGGGCTTTCGTTTGGCCCTGTTCTCGCCGGTCTTCGGCATTCGATGCGCCTGCGAGTGGTTGGCGTATGTCGCCCACGTCGGCTCGTACTCTTCGGACTGATTGCCGAACACCGACCACCCCTTCCGAGGACCGCGGGCGAACATCTCCAGCCGTGGCCCTGGGCTACAAGCCTCAATCAATGGGTACTGCTCATCCGGCTTGCGGCTGTGCTCACGTTTTTGGGTCGCCAAGAAGTTGACCTGTCGGCGCCCGGGCGCGAGCGTTCGTGCGTTCTTGCCGCGGATGCCAAAAAGCAACAACTCCGTCGTGTTCCGGAAGTAAAAGCCAACGCCGCGGCCATCAGGGCCGCCGTCTTTCCGAACCTTGTGCCATACGAGGTTTGACTTGTAGTGAAAGCCCCAGGCCTCCATGACCCGCAGCCCGTCGGGCAAGAGGGCGTTCGGGACCCACAGATACAAGTGCGCGGGTTCCGCCACGATGTTGACCACGGGCAAGGCGCAGATGTCCTCCAACGTCATCGTGCCGTAGCGGGACAGGCGCTTGTGTTCCGGCGCCATCTTCCCGGTTCGGTTCTCGAACCGCCACGGAGGGTCGGCGAGCACGGTATGGAAGCGTTTGCCGGCGGCGGCGCGCAGCAACTCGTCGGCAGGGGTTTCGGGGGCTTTGGGGTTCACGAAGAGGGGACGAGCTTGAAAGGCCGGCATGGTTGCTTGCATTGGTGCGGATGCGCAAGGGTCAAAGAGATCCCCTGTGGGGTTGCGGATCCGTTTGGCGCTTTTAGAGTGGTTCGAATCCATTCGAGTGCCTCCATGGCAATCTTTTCGGCAAGCCTGCGCACGTTGAGTCGCACCAGAGGAGACAGTGCCGTTGCCGCGGCCGCCTACCGCGCAGGCCTCGCCGTGCGCGACGAACGCCTCGGCGTCGTTCACGACTACAACCGGCGCGCCGGCGTGGAACGCGTGCGCATTCTGGTGCCCGGTGGCGCCCCCGGGTGGGCGAGCGAGGCCGCCAAGCTCTGGAACGCCGCGGAGGCCGCGGAAGCTCGCCGCAACTCCAGGGTGGCCCGCGAGCTCATCGTCGCGCTGCCTCACGAGCTCGGAGCCGACTCCAGGGCCTCGCTCGCCGAGGACATCGGTCGGGTGCTCGTCGACCGGTACGGCGCGGCCGCCATGGTCGCCATCCACGCTCCCGACGGCCGAGGCGACCAGCGCAACCACCACTGCCACATCCTGTTTTCGACGCGCGTCCTGGGCGCGGAAGGGTTCGGCGCGAAAATCCGAGTCCTCGACGACCGAGCGAAAGGCCCCGAGGAGGTCGAGGCCCTGCGCCGCACCGTCGCGGATCTCACGAACAACTACCTGGCGGCTGCCGGTGTCCCCGAGCGGGTGGACCATCGGACGTTGTCGGTCCAAGCCCGCGAGGCCGAGGCGAGGGGCCACTACGGCAAGGCCGCGGAACTTACGC
Organism: Lysobacterales bacterium; assembly: GCA_002632325.1. Lineage (GTDB taxonomy): Bacteria > Pseudomonadota > Gammaproteobacteria > Xanthomonadales > Rhodanobacteraceae > Dokdonella_A. The sequence goes on from NSJK01000001.1 coordinate 84,848, forward strand.
GAGAGCCCACCGTACATCTGGGGCGTGCCGGCACCGCGTTGGCCCGCCGTGGCGCGCCAGACGAGCGTGCGGCTCTCAATGCGGCCTTGGCTGCGTCCAACCGTGCGGCCCTCGCCGCCTACGTCGAACGGAAAGCGAGGCCGGAGCTTTCTTCCATCCGCAGCCCCGTTGCCAAAGCACCTAGAGCCGGCCAAAGCCAGCGCAGCGTACGGCTACGGCCCACAGCAACGGCGCCCACGGCCCTGGGCGGTCCGTTTCGGGTAGCGCGGGCCACCGGTCGTGATGCCGAACTGCTGAATGCCCAAGCCGCGCTGACGGAGGAGGGCGGGCGGGTGGCCAGTGAGGCCCAGGCCTACTTGGACGGCCTGCGGCGCTCGATGGAGCAGAACGCCGTCTTGGTGGATGCGTATCTCGCGGTCATGGGCCGCCCCACCGAGCGGCCGAGACTTCTGGAGCAATGCGCCCGAGACCCCGCCTGGGTCGAACGTCTGCGTCGCTCCCTGGAAGCGCGGGCCGAACTCCAGGCATTGGACGAGGAACTGCCCCGGCGACGACGTGAGTACGGACAGGCCATGGTCGCCACGACGAAGGCCCAGCAGGCCGTGGAGAAGGTGGAGGCTGCGCGGCCCTCGGCCTGGCGTGTCTTGAGTCGCCGGCAGTGGGCGGAGAAGCGCCGGAACGAGCGCGCTCGGCTCGGACTGCTTCAAGGGCAGGAGCGCGCTGCCCGCTTGCGGGCAGCGGGGTCGAGTGCCAACGCTTTGAAGGAGCGGGCGTGGGCGCTGCGCGAGGAGATCCGTGGCATTGAGAAGGAGCGGCGAAGAGCAACGCAACGGGCACTGATTGACGCTCCGCGCGCTGTCGATGGAGCCGTCGTAGAACCGCCTGGGAGGCCTCAGGCCGGCCGGTCCTCGTCCAGGCGTCTTACGCCCTGAGATGAGGTTTCGTACCGTGGCAGCTCGATTCAGCTGATTTCGGTGCGCAGACCCCATGTCTGCGCACCGAGCGGCTTCATCCGGCCAGTTTTGCGTAAATGGACGTAACGCGAGCCAGCGTCGAATAGCACGCTTTGCTCTTACCCATTACCCAGGGGTTGGAGTCCGCGATTTCCTTATAAGCTTGAGCGGCTGTCTCAATGAGCTCTTTCTCATCGAAAGCCTGCGGCGGCTGATATGACCAGCCCTTTTTTGTCTTCTTCAAGAAAACAGAAAGTGCCGCAATAATGGGGAAGATAATGCCATCAGGCACTTCCACAATCTCATTTCCATTGCGTTCGATGGACCGAAGCCTAGTCCCGTAGAACTTCTGGTGTGTTTTCCATTTTTCGTAGAGGGTCCAGGCGTCTCCTGCAGCGCTCAGGCAATACGCGTAGACATCGGCAAGCTCGCCGTCCTTCTCGTCGTAGATCCGTTGGAAAGTCTTTAGGCAACGCGCTTTTTGGCTATACGTGAAGACCTTCGAGTCGCTCACCCCTAGTGATTCGAACACGGACGAGGGCATGAAGGCGAAGATAACCTGTATCAGTTTCTCGGTATCCAGGTAATCGTCGGCGGAAACGTCCGTCTCGGACTTCCGGAGTTTCGCGTCCGGGTACTTCTGTTGCACGGCCTTTTCGAGTTCGTCCAGCTGGCCACGACGGCCCGCAATGGAAATCGCCCTTACATCATTCTGAAAGTTTCGAGATATGGAAATCTCAGCGACGAGGTCTCTGTCGTCCGTCACGATGAGTTCGAACTTGATGCTGGGGTCGACGACCTCTTCTTCGCTTGCTCCAGCGTGCTCGAAGTACCGCCTCAGTTCGCCCTGTGTTTGAGACCCGTTGATGATGCTGGGTCGAACGAGGGCGATGGTTTTGTTCTTGTCGTCGACCTCGGCCGACCGGGCCACGAGGACCATCCCTCCATTGAGAATGGAGAAATCGTCGATGTTGTCCCTCAGGGTTTTTCGAATGGCTTGGTGGACGAGCGTGGGGCTGCGCCGGGCTTTCCCGGGGGCGTCGACGAGGTACTCGCGGACGTTTTCGTCGTCCTCAAGCTCAAGTACAGAAGAAGCGGGGGCGTGGCCGGCATACACCCTGCGGCCCGCCTGTTCGTCTTCGGGGGCGCTGATATTGCGGCAGGAAAGATAGCGAAAAACGTACGGCTTCGTTTTGGAAGCAGACATGGGTAAATCCTCAGTTGTCCGCTGGACGCCGAAGGTAGCCACCGGTCGACGACCGGGGCCAAGCGACCCAGCGTCATCAGTTTCGCACAAGGGTAATGACTACTTCCAGCAGGGCTGGTAGCGAACCCCGGCGAGCAGGTCAACTTGAGGCGCCCTCCACGCCCATGACGAAACGTCTCCCGCGTTCCGCGGAAGACCGAGCCGAAAAATGCACGCGCTGGGTGAGGGGCTGCCGGAGCGGCGCCGGCGGACGCGCAATAGGTGCTCGGCGGCGTGGACATGAATGTGCGCTCGACTTGTTCTCTCGGAGGGGAGTCTGGGTCGCGCTCAACTACCTGCGAAACCTCTCGTAGGGTCCTGGGGCGTCCAGAGATTAAGAGTGATTATCGCGTCTAAGTTATTGATATTGATCAATTTATAGGAATACATCTCAACTTCTTGATTCCGAGGGGTTGACGAAACCCGCGTCCTGCATAGCTTGGCCCGGCGCCATCGCGGCGCGAGCCGTCCGGAGCCTGTACCCCTCCGCTCGGCGCCCTTCCAACCACGGAGGTGCGCATGTAGCCCCTGCTGCCGACTTGAACCCTCGGCAGGGCCCCTAGAACGCAAAAGGCCCGGACATTTGCCGTGTCCGGGCCTGGATACTGCTTCTGCGTGAGCACGCGGAGGCACGATAACGCGTTTTTGCCCGGCGTCAACCGTCCACCCCTTCCGGGGGCGGCGATGGCTTCGTGCGCCCTGCCGTTCCCCTTTTCGGGCCCAGAGCCCTTCTTTTCGGAGAACGTGCATGACCCTTTACCGCCTTCCTGCGCTCGCGAGCGCGTCCCTGTTCCACAGTGCCGACATGGCCAGTTTGGTCCGGACACCGCGTCCCCGACGCTGGAACGACCGCCGTCGGCGCGCCTCGGTCGGTCCCGACCGTACGCCGGTCCCGGTGTTGCTTCCCGCGGCTGCCACGGCGCTGGAGAGCGCCCCATGAAAAGCCGCCTGGTGGATCTCATCCGCTACCTTCAGGTGCCGCTCTCGGCGCGCGCCATCGCCGCCAACCTCGGCATGTCCAAGACCACCGTCGGCCGCTACGCGCGGCTGCTCCAGGCGCTCGGACTGCCGCCCGGAAAGGACCATGTGGGTGCCTGCACCGGCCGGGAACTCGCGGCGCACTTCAACGGGGCGGCTCGGGACTCGGGCAAGACCGCCCCCGACTTCACGCGCACGGCGCAGCGCTTGGAAGAGCCGGGGATGACGCTCCGACGGCTCCATAGCGAGTACCAGGAACTTGCCGGCGAGCAGGCGCTGGGCTACGTCCAGTTCACCCGCCGCTACGCGGCCGAGCGGAAGACCAAGGGCCTCGCCCTGCGTCGGCAGCACCTGCCGGGGTTCGTCGCGTTCGTGGACTACTCGGGCAAGCGGCCGTCGTACGTCGACCGCGCCACCGGCTCCCGGGTGGACGTGGAACTCTTCGTCGGCGTGCTGGGCCACTCCGGATTGACGTTTGCGTGCTGCTCGCACACGCAGTCCGTTCCCGACTGGCTCGATGCGCACACGAAGATGGTGGCGTTCTTTGGAGGCGTCCCAAAAACCGTCGTCCCGGACAACCTGAAATCAGCGGTCATACGCGCCGGCAAGGATCCCACGGTCCAGCGGCACTACCTGGAGTGGGGCAAGCACAACGGCATCGCCGTGCTGCCGGCCCGCGCGGGCCAGCCGCGCGACAAGGGGCAAGTCGAGAAAGCGGTGTTGGACGTCCAGCGGTGGGTGCTGCCCGAGCTCGCCAAACGCAAGCACTTCTCGCTGGAGGAACTCAACGACCGGGTTCAAGACCTGATGCGCGGCTTCAACGAGCGTCCGTTTCAGAAACGCGACGGCTGCCGGCGCAGCGTCTTCGAGCAGCATGAGCGCGCGGCGCTCGGACCGTTGCCGACGACGGCGTACGCCTACGCGAAGTGGACGGGCAAGATGACGGTGCCGGCCGACTACCACGTGCCGGTTCATGGCCACTACTACTCCGTCCCGCACACGCTCGTCGGTCAACGAGTCGAGGCCCGTGTGTCGCCGGAATGGGTGGAGCTTGTGGCAGACGGTGAGCCGGTCGCCAAGCACCGCCGGCACACCGTGCGCGGCGAGCACACGACCGCTGCCGAGCATCAGCCGGAGGCCCATCGTGCGATGGGCGAACGCACGCCCGAACACGTGCGCGAGTGGGCGCGCACCATCGGCCCATCGATGGCGCAGGTGGTCGACGCTCAGTTCGCCCGGCGCGTGCCGCTTCAGGGCTTGCAGGCCGCGCTGGCGCTGCGGGACCTGGAGGTGCATTGGACGGGTGAAGGCCTGGAGGCGGCTGCAAAGCGGGCCATCACCCGCCGCGTGCCCAACTTCACCGGCGTCAAGCGGGCCTTGACGGAGCTGGTGGCCGGAGCGGACCAGGAGGGGCGGGAGGCCATCGCATTGCGCCGAACCGCGCGGCGCCGAGCGGCATCCGCGGCGGCTCCTCCGAAGCGCACGCGCAGCCGACGCAGCCAGCCGGCGTCGACGGCGAACACTCGGACGCGGAGGCGCGCATGAGCACCATGGAGGATGTGGCGGTGTTGTTGCGGCGGCACCGCCTGGGTGCGATGGCGGACCGGTTGCTGCTCCAGGAAGCGGCGCGCGACCGCCGCTCCTGCGCCGAGCGTCTTAGCGAAGCCGCCCAGGCGCTCGACGACGCGCGCGCCCAGACCGGTTTCGAGCGCCGCGCGGAGGCCGCGCGGTTGCCGGTCGAGGCGGACCTAAGCCAAGTATGGACGTCGGTGGGCCGCAACCTGCCACGCAGCGCTCTCGACCCGTTCCGCGATGGGCAGTGGGTGCGGCGGCACGAGCATGTGGTCGTGGTGGGCAAGAGCGGGCGGGGGACGACTTACCTCGCCTGCGCCCTGGCCAACGCCGTGTTGCGCGCGGGCTTGCGCGTCCACTACGCCGAGGTGCCTACGCTCCTCGCCGAGTGGCACGCCGCGCGCGACGAGGACCGGTTGGACGGGTTCATGCGCAGCATCGAACGTGTGGATCTGCTGGTGCTCGACGACTGGGGAAACGTCGACGAAGCGCTCGGGGCCAAGGACCTCGTGGCTCTGCGGCGCATGGTGAGGCCAATGCTCCAAGCGCGCTCCGTGTTGGTGGTGTCCAAGCACCCGCCGGAGGACCTCGGCGAGTGGCTCGGTGGGCGGGACATCGCGGATGAGCTCGTCGGGTGGCTGGGCCAAGTCGCGCACCGGTTCGAACTCAAGGGCCCATGCGTGCGCGGGCGTGCGCGGCATTAAAGGTCATCGATGTTGATGGTGGGATACGGTTCGGTCCAGTCATCGAACCGTCCGTCCTCCGACCGAGGCAACGGAGCCGCGGTCGCGGCTCGAATGAGCGTGGGCATTTGGATGCTCCCGCCAAATGCGAGGGCGTGCTGGCGAGCTAATCCGGCGATGCGTTTGACCTCCCGCCGGTCTGCCCATTCGCTGGCCCATTGGACGGCGTTGAGGTCTTTCTCCGAGGTCAGGCGGAACGAAATCCAGTTGTTGCACTGAGAGAGCACCGTCGGGGAGAGCTCCGATGGCCGTTGCGTGCTGAGCCAAAGGGCGAGTCCGAACTTCCGCCCTTCTTTTGCCAGGCGCTCGTACGCCAGCGCGTTGTTGGCCTCATCTTCGCCGCTGCCCACGGAACGGAGGTAGTGGTGCGCCTCTTCCAGCACGAGCATGGTTGCGACCTTGTTTGCTTGCCCGCGCCGGAACAACTCATAGGCGTACAGTTCCAACAGAGCTCCGAGCACGAAAGGCGTCAAATCGTGAGACAGTCGTCGAAGATCCACGATGTGGATCCGCCACGGCTCTGGAGCGCTTCCCCCGAAAATCAGGTCGACGAGCGCCTTCGCCTCGCGCCGCCAGTTCAGCGCTCCGGTCGTCGTGGGCGCCCCGCCAGCGACGTTGACCACGTCTCGAAACATCGCGTCTTCCGTGAGTCGCCAGACCCGAGTCAACAGAGGAGCCACATTGCCATAGAGGTACGCGTCGCGCTGGGCCACGTTGTTTTTCAAAACGAGGCAATGACTCTCCGCAATCAATGGTCCCAGCGCGCGCATAGATGGCCAGACGTCCGCAGGCGTGGCGGTGCCATCGCGAAGCGCAGACATCGCCTGAAGTGCTCCCGGCGCGCCCGCCGAGCGGCAGTCATCGAAGAGCGTCGCGTTCTGGTCATTGGCCAGTCCAATGCCCCTCGCTTGCTGGAACCACGAAACCTGATGCAAATGGTCCAACGCAAACGCTAAGGCGGGGCGCTGCGTTTTGTCGCTGGGCATGAGCAGGCGTTGTAGGCCAAGGCGACCCAGCGCGTAATACGGAAGGCGAAAGGCATCCGGACTGGTGCCGCCGAGGCGCGTAATCTTCACGACCCCTTCGGCGTACTGCTGCGAGGGGAAGGCGTCTTCGTACTCGCCGTTGATGTCGAACACCACGATGCGCGACCGCGGCATTTGAACCACCTGCTGCAAGACTGCCGCCGTCAGGCAGCTTTTTCCTTGGCCCGAACTTCCGAGCACGGCGACGTGCCGCGATATGAAGTTTTCCAGGCCAACGACGAGGCGGCCGCCGCCGCGCAGGTCATCGCCCAGATGAACGCGTGCCTTGAGTTCCGCTGCATCGCCCAGAACCGCAGAGAGCTCAGCTTGGGTCAAAGGGTAGACCTCGGATCCGAGCGAAGGTGTGGAAAGGGAGTCGGCTATAAACCGAACCTTCGACGCCTCGCGCTTAAGCTGGCCCACCACGACACCAGTCAGGTTGCGGAGGGGTTCGGCTGATGAGGAGTTTGATGCCGCGCCAAATCGATGCGCCTCGCGCGGTTCGGCGAACGCCAACGACAACACCTTCATGACCAAAAGGCGGCCGCCGACATCGATGCCCAGAAGGCTGCCCACTTCGGCAACGATGGAGACCCCCTGACTGTGTGAAGCCAGGTGCCCGCGGTGCTTATCGAGCATGTTGAGGGTGATGTCGACGCCGTCGATGAGCACGACGTAGCCGATGGCGCTGCGGCTCTTCACAGCCCAACCTCATCGTGGAAGTCGGGCTTGCGCGCCATCTTCTTTTTGAGGTCGTTCAAGTCCTCGTCGAATACGGCGGGATCCGGCAAGTGTTCGGCCAGCTTCGACAAGAATGCTTGGTCGTTGCCGCCCACGATGGTGAGCCTCGGATTCTGCAGCCACAGAAGCCGACGAACAGGAGCCGGCAACGCAGGGTCGCTTACGTTGCCGGCGAACTCTGGCAGGTAGACGACTACCTGCAGCGTTGGGTTGAGAAGCGCGGAGCGAAGAAGTCGGTTGACGTGCTCGTCGCCGAAGGAATAGCCGGCCACGATGAGCGCGGTCTGCGGGCGCGACATGAACTCGGAAAACCGGCGGATGAGTTCCCCGAATGTGTACCCCACGGTCTGGAGGTATTTCGCTGCGCGCGGTGCGACGAGGTACGGGAAGTCATCGGTCGCTTTGTCGAGAAACTTTTGAAGCTCCGGCCATGCTTGAGCGCATGGGAGTTCGTACAACTCGTCGCCGACCTCCTTCCACGTGAGCGAGCCGTGGAGCTTGGCCAGGTAGATATTGTAGACGCCGAATCGTGCTTCGCCTCGTGCTTGGATGTTTCGAAATCCAAGGTCGAAGCTCTGCGGCGAGAAGCGCCGGTTGTGGAGGCCGAGAAAGCCATTGCTGACTTGGATGTCGACGGTCTCCGCGGCCCACTCGATGGCCAAGTCGTAGTTGGTCGTGAAGACCCAAGGCGGAGACTGGCCGGGCTCGCGCGCGGACGTCAACTTCTGGAGGATGGATCTGTGGTGCTCCAGTCCATCGAGTGAAACGTCGTGGCCCGGCGACGTCCACCAAGCTTCCTTGAGAAGGGCGGCGCGAACCAATGAGCGCGAAAGGGCTGCGCGGGCGCTCTTGGCGTCCTTGAGTTGTGCGTCATTGCCTTGCCGGATCCATTCCTCGATGGCGATTTCGAGGCGGTCGCCCAATGTCTCGATGTCGGGCACGGCAGGGGCGGCGTCGGTCGCAACGTTCGAGGCTGCCTCTTCGCTCGTCGCCGAAGGAACGCATGCTGCGTCCAAGAACTTGGCGGAGACGAGCCACTTGGCTTCGGTGAGGTGGTCGGCCAAGAAGCTCGACCACATGCTCTTCATCGTCTTCCCGCCTGCCGAACAGGAGGCCCCGGCGCCGAGCAGCAGGCCGATGTTTTCGAGCCGGAGCAAGGAAGCCAGATGAACCCGCAGTTCCTCTTCATCGGCGAGCGCGTTCGCGCCTCGATGCGCAACGATGGTCATCCTACGAACTCCCTCGCGACCTCCCCTGGGTCGTTGGAAAAGTATCTTCCTTCATTCGCGCCTTCCTGTCGTGCGCACCGCAGCAGAACCGGTCAGCGCTGGAGAAACTGGAGGGTCAGGTAGGAGCAAATCTACACATGTAGATTTGCGCTGACCTGGCCGCCGAGTTTCCTCGGCCAGGCCGGCGCAATGTACTGGTGATGGCCGGCTGTCGCTCATCTTGGCCGTGGACGCCAGTAAGCAGACGTAGTCGGCTCGCCGTCGTCATCGGGCGCGTCGCGGTCCGGGTGGTCACGAACCAGACGAAACGCTTCCTCATGTCTGGACAGCTTTTTTCCGAACAACGCGTTCGGCGAGGAACCAGCGGGGATGCCTACATCGCGATGGTAGTGGCCAAGGATCTCTCGGATGACGTCGACGGTGCTGAATAGATCCTTCCTGGCCGAGAGCGAACCGATGGCGTACCCAATGTCGAAGTCAGTGGCGCATTCAATCCTGTCCGGCATGACGTTGTTCCTCCGCTTGTGTGGACAAAAAGTCCTGAGTTGTCCTACGAGACGCACCGATGCTGTCCAGCCATAGCGCTACATCCTGCCACGCAATGCGAAACCACTCCTTGCCCACTGCCATTTCCTGAAACTTCTGGTGCGCCTCCCGTTCGGCGCGGCGCGCCTGCTGCTCGGTGTCGTACTCAAACGCTGCAGCAACCACGAGCGCCCGTGAGTTCCCGCGCTTGAGGTTCGCATCTAGCCGCCACTCAGGTGGATTTCTCGTGTAGCCGATTTTGGTCCAAGGTCCGCTGGCGTCCCCGTCGTGCGGTTGTTCGGCGATGAGATAGACGTAGGGCATGAGTGCGAAGGCTATGTCAGGATGACGGCCGGTTGACCGAAGCCAGCATCATATCGAGGAGCGCAGCGATGGCCGATTTTTGTAGAAATGCAAAAGACCTAATCGCCTCGGTTCATGCTTTCGCAGCAGGCAGTTTATCTCAGCAGCGCGCCGCGCTCGGCGCCAATGCCCGGTACTTTGTCCACCTCAAAGAGGGGCGGAAGCACCTCTTCGGCTTGTCCAAGTTCTGCGCCTTTCGAGGCATTCGACTGAGCGCATACAGAGGGGAACGCATACACGACGAGACCGGCGGCACCGAAGCCCGCAATCATCTTTCAAAGTTGACGGGCGAGCCATGGGTGCCTCTACGGAAAACCTCATCCGCCACTCAAAAAGCCTTCGAACGGTGGTTCGATACTCTTCCAAAAAACGAGGCGTTCGAAAGAAGCCGCTTCCGGCTGCTGGAGATTTCTTCATCTCATTTTGAGGGCCTGAATCAATCCTCGTCGAACGAACCGAGACGCAAACGGGTGATAACCCCGGAGCGATTGGCCGCGGATCTTAGGAAGCAGGTGCAGGTTGGGAGTGTAGGAGAGAAGGTTGCGATGCGGCATGAAATAAAGCGGCTTTCGGCGCTGGGCGTGTATAAGCCTAGGTCCTGCGTCGAGCATGTCGCTTTGAGGAACATCGCCGAGGGCTACGACATTGAGAGCGTGTCGGAAAAGGGCGGCGTGCGATACATAGAGGTCAAGGCCACCATGGGCAGCATCGAGAACGGCTTTTTCATCTCGGAAGGAGAAATCTCAGAGCTGGAGCGTCTCGGTAAGCAGGCCTACCTCTACCTGGTCGAGCTCAGCGACCTGGGAAAAGGACGAGGAGCGGTCGTCGCGGAGATGTCGGATCCGGTGCGGCGCCTGAGAGCTTCCGGCAGACTCCATCCGATTTTGTACCGTGCCTCGCTCAGCAAGCGTAGGTAGATAGCAGAGCGGAAAAAAAGCACCGCCTCCACTCGGCTTCCTCGGTCAAGGGCCACTCGCCGGCCCGTGTCGTCGTCGTTCCTCCTCCAGCCCGCGCCAACGCCGGCTCGTTTTCGCTGCGCTCACCCTGGACCGCGCCTCGCTGCGGCACCTGCGTTGTCCATCGGACGTGTTCGGGACCCACGTCCGGGACCGGACCGAATCCAACGGAGCGCACATGTTCGACGAACGAGATCTCATCCATTCCTACTCCCGCCAGCAAGCCCTCGAAGACGGCGTTCTGCTCGACGCGACGTCGGTGGCTCGGGAGGCGGGGTTTCGAATCCCCGTGGCCCTGACTTCAGCGGCGTGGGTCGACTGTGTCGCATGGAGCGAAAGCGACGCGGCCCGAGGGGCGCTGGGTCAGAGCGAACGTGGGCGCTTATGGGACATCGTGTGGATGGCGGCGCACGCTGCGCGTGTTCACCGCGCAAGCGGCAGGAGCCGTGTTTCGTTTACGGTGATGCGGATCCCGCGAGGCAGCCGCAGAGCAGAGCGCGTCGAACTCGTGGTCCATGTGGGACCGGGGGATGATGGCGAACCGGTGGCGACCATCATGCTCCCGCTCGAAAGCTGACGTCTCTCGGAGTGAGACGGAGACTTCCGACGATGTGGAAAACTTCGCAGGAGGTCCCCGTCATGCCCCGTCAACGCTACGTCGTCTGTTCGTCGTGCGGCACATTTCTTCGAGCCCGCGCCACGGAATGCGAAGGCTGCGGCGCATGGACCGCGCGAGCTAAAAGAGATCTCGTGCTGCGTGGTGTCGGCGTGCTGGGTGCTCTGCTCGCCGCGCTCTACATCTACAGCGTCATCCAGGGCTTCGGAGCGACGCTCGTGCCGCATTGAAGGCACGCATTTGGTCGATGGTAGCGCTCACCTTAGGCGGGCCATCATGTAGCCCATGTGTAGCCCAATCGGTCCTATAGGTGTGCCGTACCAGCCAGAAACGCCTTATTTCACGCCATCTGTGAACGCACGCCACTACTGGCGCATGAGTGGCGTGTGGTCGGCCGTGTTGATGGCGGCACCGGCAGATAGCGCCACGGGTCGCGAAGTCTAGCGCAGCGAGGCCGATCGGGGGGGGGCTGCGAGTCACGGGTGTCACGAACGGGGTTGGATCCCAATGGCGTCTCGTCAACCAATCGCGTGGACTACCCCAGCAACAGGCGGAAACTTACCTGATAGCGATAGAACCGGATGTTTGGCACGGCCGCGAGTGCCCAGCGGAGCTTCTGGTCGTTTTCCAGGGCAATGATGGCGCCTTCGACGGCCTGTCCGGGTTCGGCCACCTGCTCCTTGATGTATCCCATGTAACGCAGGATCTGACCCACCACCACGTCGCTCGCGCGACCGCGCTTGAGTTCAACCACCAGCAGACGCTTGCGATCGTGGCTGACGCCAAGAATGTCGATCGGCCCGGCATCGGTTGCGTATTGCTGGCCGACAGGCTCGCCGTCTTCCTCGTAGATGGCAAAGTCACGCGCGAGTTCGGTTTGCGCCCAGTTCGCCACTAAGAAAGCTTCCAGGTGCTTTTCCATCGCAAACGCCACCGGGTCTTCGATCACTGGGTCGGACGCAATGATCATGGGCGTCGCGTCCAGGCCCATGAGCCGGTGGATTTCCTCGGCGTAGCTGGAAAGATCGCACACGGTGCCGATGGATCCAGAAGAATTCTGCAGCGCCTCACTCATGGAAGTTCGTGTAATGGCTCGGTCGAGCCAGCGCACCTTTCGGCGATGAGGCAGGACTTGGCCCGGTGCATGAGTGTAGTTGCCGATGACTTCGCCGACCCGATAGTTTCCGCTGCCATCTGGACACAGCACCGTGTCGCCGATCTGGATGCCCTTGCTTACCGTCCAGAGCGCGCCGCATGCCAACCCGGCTCCGATTCGGTTCTTGTCGGGATGGCCAGCGAGAAATATCGGAATGAATTTGGTGTTGAAGTCCCGCCACTGTTCGGGCAGTTCGGTCGTCAAGTCTTGTCCGATATCGAAATCGGTCCCGATGAACCCGCCCTGGAAACATTCGGCCGCGTGCGCGCTACGGCGCCCCAGCATCACTCGGTAAATCGCACTCATGCGGTTGCCCCTTTTCGCGGAGTAGTCTGCCCGACCCGCGCAGACACCTGGCACGGGACGGTCGCAAATTCGTAAGGTTATCGTGCCGCGGCCGATTACAGGGTATTGAACAGTCGTCTCACTGGGCGAGATCGTGCGCTGCTATCGTCACCCTTCGCGCACGCGGTGTGTGCAGACACAGATTCGGGGGCAGTGTGGCGGGAGTGACGGCAACACGCGAGCAGGCGATGCAGGGTGAAGACCAAGGCCTCGTCGTGTTCCGCGCGAGCCGGCTCGAGGCCCTGCTCGATCCGCTGGTGGGTCTGTTGCAGGCGGCGCCACCGCGCGATGTGCTGGCGCCGCACGAGGTGATCGCGGCGCATCCGGGCATGCGCCGCTGGCTCGGACGTGAGCTCGCGCGGCGGGCGGGGCCGCGCGGGATTGCGGCGAATCTGCGCATCGAACTGCCCAGTTCCTGGCTCGACCGCCTCGCACGCGAGCTGCTCGGCGAGGAGGCAATCGCGCTGCGACCGTATCGCCGCGAACTGCTGCGTTGGCGCATCCATGCACGGCTGCGCACGCTCGACGATCCGCAGCTCACGGCCTGGCTCGATGGCGATGCAGCCACGCGCGAGCAGCGCGGTTTTCAGCTGGCCGACCGCATCGCGCGGCTGTATTCGCAGTACCTCGTCTATCGACCCGACTGGCTCGTCGACTGGAGCGCGGGACGCGTCAAGCCAGCCGATGCGGGCTTGCTCGCACCCTTGTGGCGCGAACTGCGGCGCGAAATCGGAGTGCCGCATCGCGGCGAGCGCATCGCGCAGTTGGTGGGCGCGCTGGGTCGGAGTGATGAGGCCGCGCGCGAGCCGCTGCATGTGTTCGGCATCGCCCAGCTCGCACCCGCGGAACTTGCAGTGTTCAAGGCAGTGGCGCAGCGACGCATGGTCGCGCTGTACGTGCCCGATCCGTGCCGTGCACATTGGGGCGGCTTGCGCACGCCGCTCGCGCAATTGCGTGAGCGGGTCGAGACGGCGCCTGATGCGGCCGATACCGAAGGTCACTTTCTGGATCAGGGCCATCCCTTGCTTGGCGCATGGGGCCGCATGGGTCAGCACTTCGTGCTCGCGCTCGACGACATCGGTGCGCGCGTGGATACGCGTCATTTCGAGGATGAAGGCGATGCGCGTCCGCGCGACCGCCTCGCCGGCGTGCAGGAGAGCATCCGCCGCTTCGATGCAAGCTTGATCGGCGAGTACGCGGCAGCGCCGCGCGCCGATGCCTCGCTGCGCATCCACGCCTGCCACACGCGCTTGCGCGAACTCGAAGTGCTGCGCGATGCGCTGCTCGATGCACGCAGTGTGCGCCCCGATCTCAAGCCTGCGCAGATCGTGGTGATGATGCCCGACATCCATGCTTATCTGCCGCTCTTGCCTGCGGTGTTCGGCGCACCCGGTCGTCACGAGGGGCCCTTGCCCTGGCATGCAGCCGATGTCGCGGTGGCATCTGCGCATCCGCTGTTTGCCTTGCTGCGCCGACTGCTGGACCTGCCGCAGTCGCGCTTGAGTGCGCCGGAACTGGCCGACCTGCTCGCGGCCGCGCCCGTCGCGCGACGCTTCGGGCTGGGCGAGTCCGATGTCGAGACGATCGAACGCTGGTTGCAGGACAGTCGTGCGGCGTGGGCGCTCGATGGGGCGTTTCGTGCGCGCTTCGAAGTGCCGGCGATCGCCCAGCACACCCATGCCTGGGCGCTCGATCGCATGCTCGCGGGCTATGTGCTCGGACACAGCGACGAGGCCCGCATCGTGCACTTGGGCGAAGGCGATGCGGTGGCGCCGCTGGCCGGCATCGAAGGTCCGCAGGCCGAAGCACTCGGCGCGCTCGACGCGCTCCTGGTCGAGCTGCGCGAGTGGTGTGTGGGCGCGCAGCGGCGGCGACGCGCGAGCGCCTGGGTCGAATGGCTCCAGGCACGCATCGACGGCATGTTGCGCATCGATCGCAGTGAGGCGGGCGAGCGCGAGGCCCTTGCGCAGGTGCAGGAAATGCTGCGCACGATCCGCGCCGAACCCGAGGATGCGGGGCTCGATCCGGAAATCGAATTCGCGCTCGTGTGCGACATTCTGCTGGAACAGCTCGATGGCGTTGCCGAGCGCCAGTCTTTCCTGCTTGGCGGGGTGACCTTCTGCGGCATGGTGCCGCAACGCGCGATTCCGTTCGAGGTGGTGGCCGTGCTCGGCCTCGATGAAGGCAGCTTTCCGCGCGATGCGCGCGATCGCATGCTCGACCCGATGACACGGCATCGGCGTCTGGGTGATCGCGACGTGCGCAATGACGATCGTTATCTGTTTCTCGAAACCCTGATGTCGGCGCGCTGGCGTCTGCACCTGTCGCACGTGGGCGAGGGTGTTCACGACGGCAAGCCGCGCAATCCCGCGGCGCCGCTCGCCGAATTGATTGCGGCGCTCGATGCCGGTGGCAAGGGCGCTGGCGAGCGGCCGTGGTGGGTGCGCCATCCCTTGCAGCCCTTCGATCGCCGCTACTTCGACGGCAGCGATGAAGCCTTGTTTTCGTTCCATCGCGCCGATGCTGCGATGCTCGAAACTCTGGGAACTGCGGCTGCCGAGGCCGCGCCCTTAGTCGCCACGCGCGCGCGGCGAGCGACGCCCAGGGCGCCGGAAGCGGATACGCCGATCGCGCTCGCCTCGGTGCTGGCTTACTACCGCAATCCGGCGCAGCAGGTGTTGCGCGAGAGTCTGGGCTTGCGTCTGGATGCGCTCGATGAAGGACGCCTGCGCGAGAGCGAGCCGCTGGACGCGCGTTTCGAAGCACTCGATCAGGTCGCGCGCTCGCGCTTCCTCGAACTTGCGAGTGAGGGGCAGAAGGAAGTCGAGGTCGAGCCGCCCGTGGATTTGCGTCTGCGCGGTCTGCTGCCGCCGGGGCGTGGCGGCGAGTCGGCGTGGGCGAGCGAGCGCGAGAAGATTCAGGATCTGCTGGCGCTGTCGGCGGGCCATCCGCTGTTTGCCGGCGGTCTGCCCACGGCGAAATCGGTGCCGATCGATCGTCGCATTCAGATGCGTCATGGTCGCGGCGAGTGGCTGCTCGGCGGCGAACTGGCTCGGGTTTACCTCAAGGACAAGACGCACTGGTTGCTCGAAGTGCAGCCAGGCAAGGCCCATGGCGGCGAGATCAGGGGGCGCGCGGAAGCGGACGTGGACTTCCGCGTCCGTATCGACCTGTTCCTGCGTTGGAGCCTGTTGCGCCTGCAGCTTTCCGACGAGCGTGCGCCGCTGCGCGTCGCGCTTCTGCTCGGTGGCGAGCGTGATGGTTTCGAAGCAGGCTTCAACGCGTGGGACGATCGTTTCACGCGCGCCAAGGCCGCTGGGCGCAAGACGCTACGTGCCGATCTCGAGCGCCGCATCGATGGCCTGCTCACGTTCTGCAATGCCGCGCTCGAAACACCGCTCTGGTATTTCCCGCGCACTTCGTGGGTCGCGCGCGCGGGCGACATCGAAGCGGCGCGCCAGGTGTGGATCGGCGGCGAATACAGCTTGGGTGAACGCGACTACGCTCCCGGCTACGCACGCCTGCTGGCGGGTGATCGTGAGTTCGACGAGGGCGCCGACTGGCGCGAACTGCAGGCCCATGCGCGACACCTCGAGAGCTTGATCTCGCTCGCGGACGGGGGAGAAGGCGCATGAGTGACAAGGCACTGACGCCTGCAATTGCGGCCACATGGGCGCAGCTGACGCTCGCGCCCGCTGGTCGCAGTCTGGTCGAGGCCAGTGCGGGCACCGGCAAGACCTGGACGATCGCGATGCTGTATCTGCGCCTCCTGCTCGAACAGGAGCTCACGCCGCAGCAGATCATCGTCACGACCTTCACCAATGCGGCGGCGCAGGAATTGGGTGGGCGCATCCGCGGTCGCATCGAGTGGGCCTTGCAATGTGCCCATGCGCTGCTCGCGGACGATGGCAAGGCGACTGCGGCCGGGCGAGACGGGGATGCCGGGCGCATGGCTGATCAGGTTTGGCTCGATGGGCGTTGGCATCGCACCCGAGGCGCCATCGACAAGACGCGCGTGCGCGCCGATCGCAATCGCCTGCGGATCGCCTTGGCCGAACTCGATCTTGCGCCGATCGGTACGCTGCATTCCTTGTGCCGGCGCATCCTCAATGAGTTTCCGCTTGAGTGCGGCGTTGGTTTCGGAATCAGCGAGATGGTCGATGGCACGGCCTTGCATGGGGTTCTGTTCGACGACCTCTGGCGACATCTCGGACAATCGACGGGTGATCTCGATGGCGAAGACGCGGCGGCCTGGGCCACGGGCCGCAAGCGTCTCAACACCTGCCTGAAGCTGTTGCTCGCGCCCGGCGTGAACATCGCGACGCCGCCGGCACAGCGAATCACCAAGCTGATGAACACAGACAATGCGCGGCGGATTCGCGACTGGGTTGACAACGCGCAATGGCAGCGCAGCAATTCGGCGCTCGCCGCGCGTCTGTGTGAACTCGCGCAATTCATCGCGACAGGCGGCGCTGACGACGCGAATGCATCCGCGCTCGCCAAGGAATTGGCCAAGGCAGTCGCGCAACCGCTGGAGAAGTCCCTCAAGGCAGGCTGTCCGAGTGCGAAGACGTGGCCGCCGATACTCGAACTCGCGCGCGAGGCGGTGCGTCTGTTGCCTTGCATCGCGGATCTGCCGTTCCAGCGCGCATTGGCGCGCTATCAGACCCAGTTGCGCGAACGTCTGCGCGCGCAGCTCGCGCGCAATGCACAGACCAGTTTCGACGAGGTAATTGCGCGCGTGCATGAAGCCCTGCAAGGTGCGGACAGCGCACTCGCCATGCGTCTGTGCGAGCGCTGGCCAGTGGCCTTGGTGGATGAGTTCCAGGATACCGATGGCCTGCAGTACGGCATTCTCGATCGCATCTACCGTGCGAGCGAACGCGGCCTGCGCGGCCACCTGCTGATGATCGGCGATCCCAAACAGGCAATCTATCGCTTTCGTGGTGGCGACATCGATGCCTATCTCGCCGCGCGCGAAAGTGCCACCGAGATGCTCAAGCTCACGGTCAATTTCCGCTCTTCGCAGGCTCTGGTCGGTGCGCTCAATGCCTGGTACGCGGCGTCGGGTCAGGTCTTGAGCAGCAACAATCAACACGGGATCCGTTACGAGACGGTCAGTGCCCACGGGCTCGACGCGCGCTACACGATCGCCGGCAAGGACTGCCGCACGCCGCTGCATCTGCATCTTCTGTCGCTTGCGGACACGCCCGAGAGTCAGGACGAACGCCGCGCGCACGCGCTCGCGGCCTGTGCCGCGCAGATCGTCGAGCTGCTCTCGGGTCGACACCGGATTGGCGCGACGCTCGTGCAGCCGGGCGATATCGCCGTGCTGCTGCCGCGGCATGCCGATATCGTCGCGCTGCGCACGCTGCTGGCGCAGTGCAAGGTGCCATGCGTGTCGTCGGGACGCGAGGACGTGTTCGCATCGCCGTGGGTGACTGAACTGCGCGTGGTTCTCTACGCCTTGCTGCATCTGCGCGATGAAGGCGTGCTGCGCGCGGCACTGGCGACGCGCTTGTGGGGTCTGGACTGGCAAGGTCTGCGCGCACTCGCCACGGATGATGCGGCCTGGCAACGCGAAGTCGCGCGGGCACGCGAGCTCGATGCGATATGGCAGAAGCAGGGCGTGCTCGCGGTGGTGCTTGCCTTGATCGAATGCGCAGACGCGCGGCTGTGCGCGGCAAGCGAGCGCGAACGGGCCTTGACCGATCTGCGTCAACTGGGCGAACTGCTGCAGATGCAAGCGCAAGAGTTGCCCGGGCGCGATCTGCTGCTGGAATGGCTCGCCGATCAGGCGACGGGTGATGCAGTCGAGGAGGAAGCCGCAGGCGAGCGGCAATTGCGCATTGAATCCGATGCGGCGCGCGTGCAACTCATGACCCTGCATGCGAGCAAGGGGCTGGAGTTCAACATCGTGATGCTGCCACTGCTGTGGGCAAACGTCGCGCGCGGGGGTGAGATCCCCGTGCTGCATGAGCAAGGCGGGCAGGGACGGGTGATGCGTTTCGACGCCGAAGCGGCGATGCAACAGGCGCAACAGGATCAGGAGGAACGCCATCGACTGCTCTACGTTGCGCTCACGCGCGCGCGCCATGCCGTGCATGTCTACGCGTTGCCACCAGGGCGGCCCGCGAGGAAGGGCGGCAAGTCGGCCATCGCGGATCCGCAGCGTGCGCCGCTGGACGCGCAACTTGCACGCGTGCTGGTCGGGGGCAAGACGCCCAGGCTCGCGGGCGTCGATTGGGACGACGACGCATGGCCGCTCGAACTGCGCGAATGGACGCATGCGGTGGACGCATCACCGACCTTGTCTGCGGTGCGGGTCGAGCCGGCGGGCGTGCCATTGGAGTATCGCTGGAGCTTCTCGGCGCTCTCGCGCGCAGGTGCGGGTGGGGCAGGCGAGGAGCGCGCAGCCAGCGATGAATTCGAAACGATCGTGGCCAGCGATGGGGATGAAACCGATGACGGCGCAGCCGGCGAAGTCGAGCATCCCGAGCTGGCCTGGCTCGCGCCGATCGCGGGCACCGATTTCGGCAATGCCGTGCATGCGATCTTCGAGCACCGCCGCATCGGCCAATCCTTGCGCGCGCAGCAGGCGCTGCTGCGTCAATGCCTGCGCGATGCGCGCGTGGACTTGCAGGATCGCGCGCCCGACGAGGTGGTCGCGCATTTGGCGACGCGCCTGCAGGGCAGCCTCGATGCTGCGTTGTTGCCGGGCATCGACGACACGCTCACGCTCGCCGCGTTGCCGGCTTGGGCCTTGCGTGCCGAGATGGAGTTCGACTTCCGGCTCGATGCAGTCTCGCTGCGACGCCTGCGCGAGGTCTGCGATTTCGTGCCCGGCGGTTCGCTGCACGATCTGCATGGCCTGATGAACGGCAAGATCGACCTGGTGTTCGAGCATCGCGGCCGTTTCCACGTGCTCGACTACAAGACCAACCGCGCCGGTGACGGGCGCTTGCTGTCGGGCTATGCGCCGCAGCGGCTCGAAGCCATCATGGCCCAGCACCACTATCCGTTCCAGGCGCTGCTGTACACGCTCGCACTCGAACGTTATCTGCGCCAACGCCTGCGCGATTACCAACGTGCGCGGCACCTGGGTCACACGATCTATCTGTTCGTGCGCGCGGCCGGACTCGCGCCGCAAGCGGGCATCTGGGCGCGGCGATTCGATGATCGCCTGCTCGATGCGGTCGATGCGGTATTTGCCGGGGACGTGCACGCGGAGCAGCCGGCATGAACACGATGGGCTTTCAGCGCAGCGAAGGCGAGCGCGCGGTGGCGAACTGGCGGCCGCTCGATCAGGCGCTGTATCGCTGGGTGCTCGCGCATGGGGGCGATGCACTGCTCGCGCGCTGCGCGGCGTGGGCGAGTCTCGCCGATGGCGAGGGTGATTCGGCGCTGCGTCTGGGCGACGGCCGCCGCGACATGCCCGCGCTCGGCGCTGTCGAACTCGCGCAGTTGCGCGCCTCGCCCTTGGTCGCCCGTGACGAAGGCGAGGGTCAGCGACCGTTCGTGCTCGATGCGCAAGGCCGCTTCTATCTGTGGCGCAACCATGCCAACGAAGTCGAGGTCGCCGCGCAGGTGTTGGCGCGACGCGCGGCGTCGACTGCGGCCGAGGCGGACCTGCAGGCGTCGATCGACGCGCTGTTTCACGCTCAGCGCGATGAAGCGGTCGCACTGCAGCGCGCGGCGGTCGGCAGCGTGGCCGGCAAATCGCTGTTCGTGCTCACCGGCGGGCCCGGCACCGGCAAGACCACCACCGTGCTGCGCATGCTGTTGATGCTGCAAATGCAGGCCACGCAACCACTGACCATCCAGATTGCGGCGCCGACCGGCAAGGCCGCGCGACGGCTCGCCGAGGCCTTGCGCATCGGCAAGCAGACCTTGCGCGAACGCGCGCCGGCGCGGCTTTCGGGTGCGTGGCAAGTCTGGTTCGATCGCATCGCCGAGGAACGCGCGACCACCCTACATCGCCTGCTCGGCTATCAGCCCTGGCGCAATGCCTTCGCGCGTGGCGAGCATGCGCCGCTGGTGGCCGATGTGGTGGTGGTCGATGAGGCATCGATGGTCGATCTGGCCATGTTGCGCCACCTGCTTGGAGCGCTGCGCCCGAGCGCGAGTCTGATCCTCGTGGGCGATGCCGATCAGTTGTCTTCGGTGGCGACCGGCTCGGTGCTTGCCGATCTGGTTGCCGCGTTCGAGGTCAGTCCGCGCGGCGATCTGGTGCGACTCACACACAGTTTTCGCGCCGAGCGCGAACTGGTGGCCGTCAACGAAGCGGTGCGCGTGGGCAATCCCGCGCGCCTCACGGCGGCGCTCGCCGATTCGGCAGGCAAGGCGCTCTGGCGCTGCGTCGATGGCGAGAAAGAGCTGCGTGCGCACCTGCAGCGTTGGAGCGATGAACTCGCGCTGCATCTGCGCACTCCCGCGCTCGCCGATGCGCAGGATGTCGCCGGCGCACGCAGCGCACTTGCCGCGCTCGCGGGTCGGCAGTTGCTCTGCGCGCTGCGCGAAACCGCCTTCGGTACGGTCGCGGTCAATGCGCGGATCGAAGCCTCGTTGCGCAAGGCCTGGCAGGTTGCGAGCGAAGGACCGTGGTTTGCGGGACGCGCGGTCATCATCACCCGCAACGATCCGGGCACGGGTCTGGCCAATGGCGATGTCGGAGTCTGTCTGGCAGATCGCAGCGGCAGCCTGCGCGTCTGGTTCGATGGCAATGGCGAGGCCGCAAGTGCGGGGCCGCGCGGTTTCCTGCCGCAGTCGCTGCCTGCGCACGAGAGCGCATTCGCGCTCACGATCCACAAGAGCCAGGGCTCGGAATACGCCCAGGTCGCGGTGCTGCTGCCGCCCGACGCGACGCATCGCATCCTCTCGCGGCAACTGCTCTACACCGCGGTGTCGCGCGCGCGGCAGTCGCTGGAGATCTGGAGCGCCAGCGCGGTGCTGGAAGCCGCGGTGCGCACCGAAGCGCAGCGCAGCGGCGGGCTGTTTGATCGCTTGAACCAAGATCCACCGGAGGCGAGGTAAACATCCACGCGCACATGCACGGTGCAACGCTCGTTTTTGGCTCGCCTGCGCGAATGCGTTGTTGCCCGCTGGGTCAAGGGTGTCGTTCGGTGCGCTGTGCGCACGATCCACGGTGCCGCGGCAGTAGGCCGTTTGGATCACAGGGTTGCGAAGGCGATGTACCTCGGCCTGCGTTTCATCGCTGGCGTCCCCAACGCCGATGATGGAGCGCGCAAGGTTGTCGTTCTGGTCATTGCCGGTGACCTGATAATTGAACCTGACGGTTTCCTCACGCGATGCCATGCGGGTTCATTGCACGCAGACGCATGCCGTAGTAGCGTTCCGCTATGTGCTCAGCATTCCGTTTTTCGTTCTGGGGCGTCATTGCACTCTTGTCGCTCCTGCTCGTGCTGCCAGGCAGCACGGTTTCCGCTATCGCAATTTGGCTGGCGGCCGCCTGCATAGCGACTGGATGGTTGATCGCACTGGTTTTCGCTTGCGCATTCATGTCCCGCGTGCGGTAGTTCATCGGCGCGCACTCGCAAGCAGCCGCTCTATTTCCGCCGCCAATACGGCTTGCGCCAAGTCGCCCAAGCGCGAAACCCTCGCTTCGTCTATCAGCAAGTCCGCGATCGATCCGAAGTGCTGCACGGATATCGGCTGGCGCATATGCCCCTCGTAGCGACCGCGTTGCATGCGGCGCTTGGCGCCAAAGCGCTCGAACACGTGCTTGTTGCCAGAAACCCCAACAGCAATGAACGCGCCGCCACCATCCCACGCAGACCGGCCAGCGCCCCGCTCGATGGCAACGGTCGCGCCGGACGAACGACGATCCCAACGCGCTCCGTACTGGATCAGGCCGATCTTGCGGCGCCGACCAACAAGGTCGATGGCGCTCTCGCCGGCACGGCGCGCGCTCTGGTCGAAGTTGATGCGCCGCGTGCTCAGGTTGTATTGCTGCTGCATGTCGCGCCGCGCCTCCACCGGCAAGCGCCGCAGCAAGGTGCCGGTGGCCCGGCGCAACGTCTGGTCGCCATCCGCCCCAACGCGGCGCAAGCGTGACAGTTCGCCCTGGAAGATGTCAGCCGAGATTCGCGTGCCGGAGAATTTCATGGCGCAAATCCTCGCTGGACGCGCATTGCCGCTTCATCGGCTGTCTTGAGGCGCAGATGGATCGATTTCGGCATTGGGTGTAGGCTCAAACCATGAAGCTGCAATGGCCAAGAACACTGACTGCGTGGACTGGGATCTATTTCGCCTATGGCGTGCTGTTGGTCTTTTTGGCGCCGGACAGGGATACCTTGAACACGCTCCTGTATGCGCCAATCATCATCCCTGCGCTCGCATACGCAGCCGTCATGGCATGCCTGCTCGTGTACATGTTGCTGAACTTCCCATGGGATCGCCGGCGCCGATAGCCACACGCCCGACCTCACTCAGGCGCTCGATGGAACGCACGACCGGGCCTGCGATGTATTCCGTATTGCGCACGATCACCGCTACCGCGATCGTGCGCAAAGCGTCGATGCAGGCGTCGAGCGGCAGCTCGCGCAGTTGACTCGCGCGCAGGCCGGCAATGATCGCAGCATTGGCAATGAGCTGCTCGAAAAACTCCGACCACTTGAAGCCCGCTGCCAGCAACGCTGTAAAGTCGAGCTCCGCACCGGCGCCCTGCCCTTGCGTGCGCATGAGAGCTGCGCACGACTCCACCACGCGCATAACGGGCCAAGAAACGGCTGATGACTGCGCTCAGAGAAGAGCCGACTTCCGACCGCACGAGGACTGGCACTGCGGTCACGACGGCGGAGGCTCGCTCACGCCAAGAAGTCGGCGACGCGGATCCTACCACGTCAGCCAAGGTCAAGCCTGTCACAGAGGCCAGCACCAAGCCATCCAAGGCCGCTGGCGACACTGCACCGGTCAAGCTAGACGACTTCGGCGAGAAGCTGGAAGGAGCGCGCAAGTTTCTGCCGCCCGCGCTGAAGGAAGCGCTGACCGAAAGCGATATTGCCGACCAACCATTGAGCAAGCTGTGGTTACACTTTGTGGGCGGGGGGGCGCAAGTACGTCGCGGAGAAGAACGGCGACGGCGTCCTGGTGTGGAAGCGGGATGGTACTTTCGGCGACGCGACCAGCGGGCGCGTGATGCACGCCTCAAGCGAAGCTCGAGGCGTCCTTCAATTGTAGTGGTGCACTTCGGAGTTGAATCCGCGACCACCATTTCCGGCATTGAAAATGGCCGGATCAACTTGGGCGTCGAGCGGGCCAACGTGCTCGGCGCCGCCCTTCGCTGCCACCCTGCAGTGCTCGTGTTCCCGGGCTGGCAGCTTGAGACTGCCGCCTGACAAGTGCGCTCAGTGCCCCGCTGGCGTCTTGCGGTAGCGCTCGAACCAGGCAAGGATCGCTGCGGCCTTGGCGGCTGATTGCGAGGGCCGCTCGGCGAGGCCACCGTGGTTGGCGCCGGGTACCTTGATCAAGGCGGTCGGGATGCCGCGCAGTTGCAGGGCTTCGTAGTACTGCTCCGATTCGCTGTCGGGTGTGCGATGGTCTTCGCTGCCGACGATCACGAGTGTCGGCGTCTTCACGTTACCGACCAGGGACAGCGGCGAGTGGGACCAATAGCTGTTGATGTCTTCCCACGGGAACTTGCCGAACCAGTAACGCGCGAAGAACGGCGTCATGTCGGCGGTGAGCACGAAGCTGGTCCAGTTGATCACGGGTTTTTGCGAAGCGGCGGCGCGGAAACGATCGTTCTTGCCGACGATCCAGGCCGTGAGCACGCCGCCGCCCGAGCCGCCGGTGACGAACAGTTCGTCCTTGTCGATGAATCCCTTGGCGATCGCCGCGTCGACCGTGCTCATGAGGTCGTCGTAGTCGTGGCTCGGGTAATCCTTGTCGATCTGGTTGGCGAAGCTCTCGCCATAACCGGTCGAGCCGCGCGGATTGGCATAGACGACGACATAGCCGGCCGCGGCGTAGAGCTGGTAGTCGGTGGCAAACGAGGGGCCGTAGGCGGCGAACGGGCCGCCGTGGATTTCGAGGATCAAGGGGTATTTCTTCGTCGCATCGAAGTCGGGCGGCGTGACGATCCAGGCATCAATCGGCAGACCGTCAAAGGCGGTCACGGCGAGTTTTTCGGTCTTGCCCAGGGTCTTGGTCGAGAGCAAGCTCTGGTTGAGGTGGGTGAGTTGACGGGTTTTGCCGTCGCGCGCGATCCACACATCGGCCGGATGCAGCGTATCGCCGCCGGTGTAGGCAATGCTGCCGTCGTGCGCGAGGCTGAAATCACCGCCACTGTAGGGACGATCGAACTCGCTGCCGACAAGATTGTCGGCGATGGTGCGCATGCTGCCATCCAGACCGATGCGCGCCACGCGCATGCCGCCGCCTTCGCCGTAGCCGACGTAGAGCGCGCGACCATCGGCCGACCACAGCGGTGATTCCACGCTGCGATCGAGCTTGCCCGAGAGCACGCGCGTGCTGTTGCCGTCGCGCTGCATCACCGAAAGCTGGCGGTTCTGGTAGCCGAGAACCTTGTCATCGAAGCCGACGTAGGCGATGAGCTTGCCATCGGGCGACACCACCGGGCCGTTGTCGGGACCTTTGCGTTGGGTGAGCGTGCGCACGACATGGGTATCGAGTGCGACTTCGTGGACTTCGCTGTTGACCATGTCGCGTTGCCAATCGGGCGTGAGATTGGCGCTGAAAAGAATCGAGCGGCCGTCATGCGACCACGACAGTGGACTGCCGGCATTGTGTGCACCGAAGGTGAGCTGCACCGGCGCGCCGCCATCGGCCGCGACCCAGAAGATCTGCCGATAGCCGGGTTTGGAGTAGCCGCCTTCGTCGGTGCGGTAGACGACCTTGTCGATGATCTGCAGCGGTTCGGCCCAGGTCGCGCCCTGCGGTTTCGTCAGCGGCTTGCCCAGTTGCATGCCTTCGTCGGGCACGAACAGGCTGAAGGCGATGCGATGGCCATCGGGCGACCAGGTGATGCCGAAGGGCGTGGCGGGCAGGCTGGTGATGCGCGCGCTCGCGCCGGTCTTCATCCAGCGCACGAACAGCTGTGTGCCGCTCTTGTCCTCGGCATTGGAGAGATAGGCGATGCGGCTGCCATCGGGTGACCAGCGCGGCTGGCTGTAGGAACCGGCTCCGGCCACCAGCGGCATCTGCGCGCCGCTGGCGACATCGATCGTCCATAGGCTGCTGCGTGCGCGATCGGTCATGATGTCGTTGCTGCGACGCACGTAGACCACGGTCTTGCCGTCCGGCGAGATCTGCGGATCGCTCGCGGCTTCGATGTTGAAGAGATCCGCGCCGGTGAGGACGCGTGAAGCCTGCTGCGCGGGCGCAGCCAAGGCAGGGCCTGCGAGCAGGGCGGCAAGCAGGACGGAGACAAGACGAATGTGCATGGTGCGGTTCCCGGCAGCGGATGTGCTCATCCAGCTGCCGAAGATACTGCCATCGCGCGGCGTCGGCCTGCGCCGGAAGTCGTGGTCGGGGCGATCGATGTTGGCCCGATGTGGACAGGGTTTCAGGTGTGGCGTTGCACGATGCCGCGCTCGAACAGGGCGTCGACGATGCGGCTGGCGGCCTGCTCGGGCGTCTGCTGCGTGGTGTCGATGTGCAATTCGGGCGTCGCCGGTGCCTCGTAGGGCGAGTCGATGCCGGTGAAGTTGCTCAGTTCGCCGCGCCGCGCCTTGCGGTACAGGCCCTTGGGATCGCGCGCCTCGACCACCGCGAGCGGCGTGTCGACGAAGATCTCGAGGAATTCCCCGTCATCGACCATGCTGCGCGCGAGCGCACGCTCGGAGCGGAACGGCGAGATGAAGGCGGTGAGCACGACCAGCCCGGCATCGACCATCAGCCGCGCGACTTCGCCGACGCGGCGGATGTTCTCGACGCGATCGGCATCGGTGAAGCCAAGATCCTTGCTCAGGCCGTGGCGGATGTTGTCGCCATCGAGCAGGTAGGTGCGCACACCCAGCGCGTGCAACTGGCGTTCGACGATGTTGGCGATGGTCGACTTGCCGCTGCCGGAAAGACCCGTCAGCCACAGCACGCAGGGGCGGTGGCCGTTCTGGCGGAGGCGCGCCTGCTTGTCGACATCGACCGCCTGCCAATGGATGTTCTGCGAGCGGCGCAGCGCGAAGTGGATGAGCCCGGCGCCGACCGTCTGGTTGCTGTAGCGATCGATGACGATGAAGCCGCCCATGTCGCGGTTGTCGGCATAGGCATCGAAGGGCACGGCGCGGTCGAGCGAAACATTGACGACGCCGATGCCGTTGAGCTCGAGCGTGCGCGCGGCGAGCTTGTCGAAATTGTTGACGTCGATTGCGTACTTGGGCTGGCTGAACGAGGCGCCGACCGTGGTGGCGCCGAGCTTGATGAGGTACGGCCGACCCGGCAGCATCGCCGCATCGTCCATCCACACCAGGGTGGTTTCGAATTGGTCGGCGACACTGGCCGGCTCGGCGGCAGCGCAGATCACGTCGCCGCGACTGGCGTCGATCTCGTCTTCGAGCGTGAGCATCACCGAGTCGCCACGCGCGGCTTCGGCGAGGTCGCCGCCGAAACCGACGATGCGCGCAATGCGTGTCTGCCGGCCCGAAGGCAGGATGCGCACCGCATCGCCGGCGCGCGCCTTGCCGCCGAGCATGCGCCCGGCATAGCCACGAAAATCCAGATCGGGGCGGCACACCCACTGCACCGGCAGGCGCAGCGGGCCGCTGGTATCGGCGGTGGCGACGGCAACGGTTTCCAGATGTTCGAGCAGGCTTGGGCCCTGATGCCAGGATGTGTGCGTGCTGCGCTGGGCGATGTTGTCGCCATGCAGGGCGCTGAGCGGAATCGCGACGATGTGCTCGAAGTCCAGACGCTGGGCGAACTCGCGGTAGTCGCGTTCGATTTCCTCGAAACGCTCGCGTGACCAGTCGACGAGATCGAGTTTGTTGACCGCGAGCACGACCTGCTTGATGCCCAGCAGCGACACCAGATGACTGTGGCGGCGCGTCTGCGTGAGCACGCCCTTGCGTGCATCGACGAGGATGATCGCCAGATCGGCAGTCGAGGCTCCGGTGGCCATGTTGCGCGTGTATTGCTCGTGACCGGGGGTGTCGGCGACGATGAATTTGCGGCGCGCGGTGGCGAAGAAGCGATAGGCGACGTCGATGGTGATGCCTTGCTCGCGTTCGGCCGAGAGGCCATCGACGAGCAGGGCGAAATCGAGCTGGTCGCCCTGGGTGCCGAAACGACGTGACTCGTCGGCGAGCGCGCTGAGCTGATCGTCGGGCAGTGCGTGTGCGGCGTGCAGCAGACGCCCGATCAGGGTGCTCTTGCCGTCATCGACACTGCCACAGGTGATGAAGCGCAGCAGATCGCTGGATTGGGTGCTGGCGGTTTGCGTGCTCATCAGAAATAACCTTCCGCCTTCTTGCGTTCCATCGAGCTGCCGCCATCGCGATCGATGATGCGGCCCTGGCGTTCGCTGGTGTGTGCGTGTTCCATCTCGGTGATGATCGCGTCGAGCGTGTCGGCGTCGGACTCGATCGCGCCGGTGAGCGGATAGCAACCGAGTGTGCGAAAGCGCACGCGGCGTTGCTGCACCTGCTCGCCCTTGTGCAGCGGCAAGCGTGCGTCATCGACCATGATCAAGGCGCCGTCGCGCTCGACCACGGGGCGGTTGGCGGCGAAGTACAGTGGCACGACTTCGATGTTCTCGGCGCGGATGTACTGCCACACGTCGAGTTCGGTCCAGTTCGACAGCGGAAACACGCGGATGCTTTCGCCGGGATTCTTGCGCGCGTTGTACAGGCGCCACAGCTCGGGGCGCTGGTTCTTCGGATCCCAGCCATGCTGCGCAGTGCGGAAAGAGAACACGCGTTCTTTCGCGCGCGACTTTTCCTCGTCGCGGCGTGCGCCGCCGAAGGCGAGATCGAAGCGGTAATGATCGAGTGCAAGCTTGAGACCTTGCGTTTTCCACAGATCGGTGTGGCGCGCCGAACCGTGTTCGATCGGGTTGATGCCCAGGCGCTCGGCTTCCGGATTGCGATACACCAGCAGCTCGAAGCGGCCTTCACGCGCCAAGCGGTCGCGCATCTCGTACATCGCGCGAAACTTCCAGGTCGTATCCACGTGCAGCAGCGGAAACGGCAGGCGTGCCGGGTGGAAGGCCTTGCGCGCGAGATGCAGCAGGACCGAGCTGTCCTTGCCGATCGAGTAGAGCATGACCGGACGTTCGGACTCGGCGACTGCCTCGCGGAAAATGTCGATGCTCTCGGCTTCGAGGCGTCGCAGGTGACTGGATGACATGGGCATGACGGCGGCAAAAAATGCAGTGTAAGGCGCCTGCCATTTGGCGGCCATGACGCGAAGGCATGGACTAATGCCGCGGCGGGGGCTGGACAGTCATTGTTTCTGGCGCCTGCCGCGGCGCCGATCCCGAATCAGGGCGCGCGACGCAGCGCGAGTACCGCGTTGAGGCCGCCGAAGGCCAGCGAATTGCTCAGCGCGGCGCGCAGCGGACGCTCGCGCGCGGCGTTGGGCACATAGTCGAGATCGCATTCGGGATCGGGGTCGACGAAGTTCATCGTCGGCGGTACCACGCCGTCGCGCAACGCGCCGATCGTGGCCACCAGTTCGATCGCGCCGGCGGCGCCGAGCGCATGGCCGTGCATCGACTTGGTCGAGCTGACCATGAGCTGGTCGGCATGCGCGCCGAACACCTGGCGAATCGCCTTGGTCTCGGTCGGATCGTTGGCCGGCGTGGCGGTGCCATGCGCGTTGATGTAGTCGATGCCCTCGGGCGCGAGTTCGGCATCGACCAGCGCGCGCGAAATCGCGCGTGCGGCGCCGTTCTGCGAGGGGAACACGATGTCGCTTGCATCGGCGGACATGCCCGCGCCAGCCAACTCGGCGAGGATGGTTGCGCCACGCCGCTGCGCGCTTTCGAGCGTCTCCAGCACGAACACCGCGGCGCCTTCACCGAGCACCATGCCGCGGCGCTGCTTGCTGAATGGCCGGCAGGTGTCGTCGGCCATCACTCGCATCGCTTCCCAGGCACGCACCACGCCGAGCGTGATGCAGGCTTCGCTGCCGCCGGCGACTGCGGCCTCGACCATGCCGCTGCGTACCATCGCAAAGGCCTGCGCGAGCGCGTGATTGGCCGATGCGCAGGCGCTCGAGGTCGCGAAGGCCGGGCCGTTGAGGCCGTGCTCGATGCAGACGTGACTGGTGGCCGCGTTGGTGATCAGACGCACGATCGTGAGCGGATGCAGGCGCGGGTTGTTGTCGCCGTACAGGCGCTTGGAGGCTTCATCGTGGGTCGTCTCGCCGCCGACGCCGGTGCCGATGATGACGGCGGTGTTTTCGCCGCGGCCATCGGCCTTGAAGTCGATGCCCGACTGCGCGATTGCCTCGCGCGCCGCCACCAGCGCGAACTGGGCGAAGCGGTCGTACTGGATCAGTTTCTTTTCGTCGAAATGCTTGAGCGGATCAAAGCCGTGCACCTCGGCGGCGATGCCGTAGCGCAGGCCTTCACGCGGAAAGTTCTCGATCGGACCGATCGCCACGCGACCTTCTCGCAATGCGGCCCAGGTGTCGGTGGCGGTGTGGCCGAGCGGCGTGACCGCGCCCATGCCGGTGATGACGACGCGATGCAGGGGACGCACGGTTCAGGCAGCCGGTGCGTCTTTGGCCGCGACCAGCTTCTCCACCACCTCGACCAGTGCGCTCAACGAGCCGGAGTCGATGTTCGGATCGTGATCGGGCATGGTGATCTTGAAGTGGTCCTCGATCTCGAAAATGATCTGCACCACGTCGAGCGACTGGATTTCCAGGTCCTTGAGCGTGGCCTGCGGCGTGATCTTCGCCCGGTCGATGTTGGCTTCCTTGGCGATGATGTCGAACACGGTGTCCTGAACGCTGGCCATCAAGAATTCTCCGCAAGCTGGGGTAGGGCGGACAGGCCGCGCATGAAGAACCGAATGATCGCCGCCTGCAGCGCGTTGTTCAAGCTGCACGGGTTCGTGGCGCGTTCCCTGCGTGGCGTCGCGCGGGCATACTGCGCGTCCTTGCATGTACTGGCACTTCCATGCCCGCAACCGTCGTCCTGCTCTGGCTTGCCAACATAGTCCTCGACACTTTCGGGCAGCTTTCCTTCAAGGCCGCCGCCGCGCCGGCGCTCGGCGTCGGGCTCGCGCGCTGGAAGGCGATGGCGCACAAGCCGTGGATCTGGATCGGCGTGGGCTGCTACATCGGCGAGTTTCTGGTCTGGCTGGCCTTCCTCTCGCTGGTGCCCTTGTCCGAGGGCGTGTTGCTCGGCTCGATCAATATCGTCGCGGTGATGGTGGCCGGACGCATCTTCTTCGCCGAAAAATTCTCGCCGTTGCGCACGGTCGGCATCTTGCTGGTGGCCAGCGGCGTGGCCGTGGTCGGACTGGGAGGCTGAGCCGATGCGACGCTTCTACCTGATCGGTTTTCTCGTCTTGGTGTGCTTCGACACCTTCGCCCAGGTCTGCTTCAAACTCACCGCCAACCATGCGCTGCCGCCCGAAGCCAATCTTGCCTGGGTGTTGCGAGTGGCGTCCTCACCGTGGGTGTATGCCGCGATCGCCTGCTACATCGGCGCCTTCATCACCTGGATGGCCCTGCTCGAACATGCGCCGATCGGTCCCGCATTCGCCGCCTCGCATCTGGAAGTGGTGAGTGTGTTGGCCTTGTCGGTGGTGATCTTCAACGAGCGCATCAGCGCGGCGCAGCTGATCGGCAGCGCGCTCATCATTGCCGGCATCGTCTGCCTCGCGATCAGCGAAACCGACGCCGAAAAACCGCCGGCCGATGCCTGAGATCGCGCCCACCGCGGGCCTGCCGCCGCACTGCGGCGATCTGTGGCCGCGCCGCGGCGTCGGTTTGGCGCAGCGTGCGGCGCAGTTCATCGGCATCGATGCGGTGCAGCTGACGTGTTCGGGCACGGCGGCTCTGGTGATCGCGCTGACGACGCTGTACCGGCGCACGGGGCGCCGCACGGTGGTGGTGCCGGCTTACACATGCCCCTTGGTGGCGCTGGCCGTGGCCCATTGCGGACTGCGTCTGCGCCTGTGTGACCTCGCGCCCGATTCGATCGACATGGATGCGCAGGCGCTCGCGCGCCTGTGCAACCACGACACCCTCGCAGTGGTGGTGACGCATCTGGGCGGTCGCGTCGCCGATGTCGGTGCTGCCCTCGCGGTCGCGCGTGCGGTCGGTGCCCATGTGATCGAGGATGCCGCGCAAGCGCTGGGCGCGCGCAGCGATGGGCGCAGTGTCGGCCTCGCGGGCGATGCCGGCTTCTTCAGTCTCGCAGTCGGCAAGGGCCTGACCACATTCGAAGGCGGCATCCTCGTCACGCGCAATGAAGACTTGCGTGCGGAGTTCGCCCGCGTCGCTGCCGAACTGGCGCCGTTTCAATTGGCGTGGGAGCTCAAGCGCTGCCTGCAACTGCTCGGTTACCACCTCGCCTATCGGCCGACCCTGCTTGGGCTTGCCTATGGCATGCCCCTGCGTCGCGCCTTGCGCGCCGGCGATCTCGTGGCTGCGGTCGGCGATGACTTTTCCAGCGCGATTCCGATGCATGCGCTGGGTGCTTGGCGTCAGTCGGTGGCCGCCAATGCCTTCGCGCGCCTGCCGGGCTTTCTCGCCGATTGCGCTGCACAGGCACAGCGCGGCCGACAACGTCTTGCGCAGATCGACGGCGTCGAGGTGCTCCATGATGCCGTTGGCGCACAGGGCACCTGGCCGTTCCTCATGCTGCGTCTGCCCAGCGAAGCCCGACGCGATGCGATCCTGCGTGAACTCTGGAGCGCGGGCTTGGGCGTGAGCCGCTTGTTCATCCATGCGTTGCCCGATTACGCCTACCTGCGCAAGCTCGTCGGCGAGCACGAAGTGCCCAATGCGCGTGCGTTCGCGGCCTGCACGTTGACCGTCAGCAACAGTCCGTGGCTCGATGAAGTCAGCCTCGAAAAAATCCTCGAAGTGTTCGAACGACACGCCGTAAAGCGGCGTTGATTGCGGGCTTTCAGCGACGTGCCGCAGCGATGCGCGGCAGCAGGCGCAGATTGAGCGCGTGCTGTTGAGCCTGCCATTGCGCGAGCTGCGCGGCGTCGATCCCGGGCTGCGCATCGAGCGCGCTGAGCTTGCGCTTCCACCAGGTCATGTAGCGATATTGCGAGACTTCGCCGGTGATGTCGCTGCCGATGAGGCGGCCGGCGAGGGCATCGATGCCGCGCACGAGATCGGCTTCGAGCAGTCGGCCCTGATCCCAGTTGGTGCGTGCGACTTCGGTGCTGAGCACGTCCTTGTCGATCGACAGGTAGACCGGCGTGGTCGCGCCGTGTTGATCTTCGACGAAACGATCGAGCAGGGCGCTCGGCGAGTCGAAGGCGTGAAACGCTTCGCCCAGACCGAATCGACGTGCCCAGCCGACATCGACCCCGACGGTCCAGTATTCGAGCTTGCCGCGGCGCAGGGGTGCGAGGTAATTCTCCCAGGCATGCGCGCCGCCGACATCGCCCGAGCTGATGCCGAGCACACGCAGCTTGCGCACCTGCGGCAACAGCGCGACGCGGCGCACCCACGAGCCGCAATGGATGCCCCACGGAAAGCGCATGTTGTCGGGGTGATTGTCGAATACCACCACGTCGAACTGAACGTCGCTCGCGACGCGTTCGATCAAGGGCCATGACAGGTGATGGTAATCACCGCTGCCAAGCATGACGGTGCCATGTGCGGCTGGCAGTTGCGGCGCGATGAAGTCGAAGCAGGCGCGCAGCCTGCGCTGGCTGCAGCCGAAGCGGATGCGTTCCTGCCAGTCGCCGAGTCCGATGCGCGTCGCGCCATCGACTGCGCCGACCGAGCGATCGAAATCAAGGATCAGCGGCGGCATCTCGGGTTCCTTGGGTTTCGGCCCAGGCATGATCGCTTTCGAAGTGTCGCGCCAGCTTGCGCAGCGCGAGACGCAGGACACGGCTGCGCGGTCGCACCGCGTGGCGCGTGAAGGTGAACTGCGCACCCAGATAGGACTTGATCTGCGGATCGGTCCATCCGGCGACGTAGCGGCCCAGACCGAGCCGACAGGCGTATTCGAGATTGTGCATCCAGCTCACGAAGTACAGGTTGTTCTCGCGCGCTGCCGGGTAGCTGAAGCCGACGTACTTGTCGACCAGGGTGTCGCCTTGCACGAAGCACAGATTCCAGCCAATCAGGCGACTCTCGCGACGATAGACGAAGACGATGCCGCCACTTCCCGCATCCTGCAGCACGGCATCGAAGAAGGCGGTGCCGAGGCGATCGAAATGGATTTCGCTCTGCGCGAAGACTTCGAGGTAGAGCGCAAAGAACGCCGCGCGATTGCCGGCATCGGCGAAGAACGCCGAGCCGGTCGAGATCGCCTCGATTTCGAGGCCATCGCGCGCGCGCAGTTTGCGGCGAATGTCCTTGCGCCGTGAAGCCGACAGGCGCGCGAGGTATGCGTCGCCCGAAGCAAAGTCGATCGGCACCCAAGCCAACGCCTGACCCTCGAGCAGCACGAAACCGGCGCGTTCGGCGGCATCGCAGATCGCCTGCGCCTGTGCATTGTTCGCGGCATCGAGCAGGGGCGAGGCCTGCGGAATGTCCTTGACGATGAGAAACGGCTGGGCCGCATGGTCGGCGAGCCATTCGCGCACAAGCGCATCGGGATCGACGGTGGCCGGAAACAGCGCGTATTCGGATACGGTGGTGCCGATGAAGCAGGTGCGCGGGCGCAGCAGGCGTCCCCACCAGCCAAATCCCGGGAGCGACTGCACGCGCTGGCGCAAGGGCGCATCGGCGGTGGTGAGCAGGTCGAAACGGGCGAGGAAGGCGGGCGTGCCCGAGGCCGTGGTCAACGCATCGAATTCGTCGGGCGGATGGCGCAGGAATTGCTCGACCAGCGTGCGCGGTTCGAGCAGGTTGCACAGCGGCGCGGCCAGCGCACGCGTGGGCGCTGCACTCACTTGGCGATGGCAAGCGGGGCGTGCTGCAGCCAGGCCGCTTCACGCTGGGCGACGATTTCGCGGAAGAAACCGATCGTGCCGTCGATGACCTTGGCGCGCTCGCGGTCGATCGTGACGAGGTGGTAGCTGTCGTCGAGCAGCAGTGTGCGCACCGGCGCACGCACACCGCGCTCGATTGTGCGCACGTTGCGCAGCGAGGCGATGTCGTCATGGGTCGAATGGGCGACGAAGCACGGTGCGCGCACGCGCCCCAGACTGCCGCGCACCTTGGCCGAAAGCGTCTGGAACTGCGCCAGTGACGGCCACGGGAAACCGGCGAGACCGGCGGCTTCGCTGTCGCCCGCCATCATCGCGCCGACGATGCGCTGGCGGATGCGCTCGTCCTTGATGCCGTAGGGCTCGACTTCGGCCGACATGCGCTTGCGACCGAAGCCCAGTCGGGTGGCCAGTGGCAAGAGGAAGGCGAGACGACCGATCGGTGGCGTGGCCCAACCATCATGGAAAAACGTGGTGCCGTACAGGCCCAGGCCATCGACCTGGGCCGGTCGATCGATCGCGAGCTTGAGGGCCAGGATCGCACCCATCGACAGGCCGGCGACGAACAGGTGATCGACATCCTCGCGCAGTCGATCAGCCGCGGCAGTGACGCTGTTGACCCAGTCGCGCCAGCCGGTGGCAAGCAGATCCTCGACGTCGCCGCAATGGCCAGCCAAATGCACTCCGAGCACGCTGAAGCCGGCGCGTTGCAGGCAGTTGCCGACATAGCGCATTTCGGTCGGCGTACCGGTCAGTCCGTGGATCAGCAGGACGCCGGCGCGACCGCCGCGCAGGTGGAATTCGGAAGGCTTGATCATCGGATCGAAGGCTGCAGGAGCCGGAAGCGGAACGAGGCGAAATGCCACATGTGCGCAGCTTGGTGGGCGCGTCTTTCGGAGGGCTTTCGGGGTCTGGCGAAACGCCTCGCCGGGCGTGAAGGATCTGTGGGTCTCGATTGTTTCCTTCGGCTCGGTCTTGTCAGTTTCGTGCAGTGTTCGGCAGACAAAGGGCTCTGGAATGCGGATTGCGCTTGGCATGGCAATTGCTTCTGTCATGGCGGGGGATTGGCAAGAGTGATACGACCATGAGCTACGACATACTCAAGAATCTCGGCTTGGAACACATCGACACACGCTCGCCGGACTTTCTGGAGGCGCTTGAGCGCATGCAGCGCGAAGCCCTGCTGAGCCTGCAGTGCGAAGAGCATGCCTATCCGACCGATCTGTTCGAGATTCCGCGCCACTGAACGGATTGCGGGGCGCGCAGCGCCAAAACCCGCAACGAGCGCGCCATGCCGCCACGCGGGCGCGCTATCGTAGGCAGCCTCGGCGTCGCTGCCTGGAACCAGTCCTGATCCAATGAACCAACCCCTGTTTCTTGCCTCGCGCAGCCCGCGAAGGCAGGAATTGCTGCGTCAGCTCGGTCTCGAATTCGAGGTCCTCGATGTCGAGGTCGCCGAAGTCCGTGCGCCGGGTGAGGCGCCAGCCGACTACGTCAGCCGCGTCGCGCGCGAGAAGGCCGGCGCCGGCCTCGTGCAGGTGGCGGCAATACCCGGCGCGCTGGTGATCGGCGCCGATACCGAAGTGATCCTCGACAACGAAGTCTTCGGCAAGCCCGCCGATGCCGACGCGGCGGCGGCGATGCTCGCGCGCCTTTCGGGCCGCTCGCACCAGGTGGTGTCGGCGTTGTGGCTGCTCTCGGCCGGTCGTGAAGAAGGGCTTCGCCACGCATCGACGGTGAGCTTCGACAGTCTGGATCCGGCGCGGATTGCCGCCTATGTCGCCACCGGCGAGCCGTTTGGCAAGGCCGGTGCCTATGCGATCCAGGGCCGGGCCGCGGCCTTCATCAAGCACCTCGACGGCAGCCATTCCTCGGTGATGGGCCTGCCCCTGCATGAAACCGCCGCGCTGCTGGCGCGCTTCGGGGTGCAGGCATGACCCCGCCACTGCCCGAATCCGCGTTGCTGCGGCGACGGCATGGATTCGACAAGCCGCCCACCGGAAAGCTATAAACGGCGTTCGAATCTTGCGCCAAGTCCTTGCCATGTCCGAAGAAATCCTCATCAACGTGACGCCCCGGGAGACCCGCGTCGCGGTGGTCGAAAACGGCATGCTGCAGGAAGTGCAGGTCGAGCGAGCGACGCGGCGCGGCTATGTCGGCAACATCTACCGTGGCAAGGTGAGTCGGGTGATGCCCGGCATGCAGGCCGCATTTGTCGAGATCGGCCTCGAACGTGCCGCGTTCCTGCATGCATCCGACATCATCCGGCCGCAACTGCCGGCGGAAGAGAGTGCCGAACCCGCCGCGCCCGCGCCGATGCCGCCGATCAGTGAACTGGTGCGCGATGGCCAGGAAATCGTCGTTCAGGTGGTCAAGGATCCGATCGGCAGCAAGGGCGCGCGACTGACCACGCATCTTTCGATTCCCTCGCGCCATCTCGTGCTGCTGCCTTACAGCAAGGCGCTCGGGGTGTCGGTGCGCATCGAGGATGAAGACGAACGCGCACGCCTCAAGGACACGCTGGCCAGTCTCGTGGGCGACGGGCGCATGGGCTACATCGTGCGCACCAATGCCGAGGGCATGACGCGCGAAGCGCTCGAAGAAGACATCGGTTATCTGGGCAAGCTGTGGGGGGCGGTGCAGGAGGCGATGGCGCGTGCCCGCGTCGGCGAGCGCATCTACGAGGAACTGAGCCTGCCGCTGCGCGCCTTGCGCGACCTCATGCGGCCTTCGATCGAGAAGGTGCGCATCGATTCGCGCGAAACGCTCGAACGGGCCCAGCGCTTCGTCGCCCAGTTCATGCCCGAGTTGGCCGAGCGGGTGGAGCATTACCCGGGCGAGCGGCCGATCTTCGACCTGTACGGCATCGAAGACGAGATCCAGAAGGCGCTGCGCAAGGATGTGCCGCTCAAGTCGGGCGGCTACCTGATCGTCGACCAGACCGAAGCGATGACCACCATCGACGTCAACACCGGCGCCTTCCTCGGCACGCGCAATCTCGAGGAGACGGTGTTTCGCACCAACCTCGAAGCCGCGCAGGCGGTGGCGCGGCAACTGCGTCTGCGCAATCTCGGCGGCATCATCATCATCGACTTCATCGACATGACCGATGAGGAACACCAACGTCAGGTGTTGCGCCAGCTGCAGAAGTCGATGAGCCGCGATCATGCCAAGGCGACGGTGTACGAGATGTCGCCGCTGGGTCTGGTCGAGATGACGCGCAAGCGCACCACCGAAAGTCTCGAACGGCAGTTGTGCGAGCCATGCCCCGCCTGCAGCGGCCGCGGCAGCGTCAAGACCGCGGAAACGATCACCTACGAAATCTTCCGCGAAATCACCCGTGCGGTTCGTCAGTTCGAGGCAGCCAAGCTGCTGGTGCTGGCGGCGCCCAAGATCGTCAACCGCATCCTCGAGGAAGATTCGGCTGCGGTCGCCGAACTCGAGGAGTTCATCGGCAAGACCATCCGCTTCCAGCCCGAAGAACACTACATGCAGGAACAGTACGATGTCGTGCTGCTGTGAACCCATGCCGGCACGCGTTTGCCATGGCCCGCGTCTGACCGTCGCCGTTTCGGTGTGCGTGTGACCGTGACCTGGCGCTCACGCCTGCGGCGCTTGCGGTTTGCGCTGCTGGGCACGGTGGCGGCGGTGGTGATTCTGCTCGGCGTGCTTGCCGGGCTCACCCATCTGGCGATGCCGTGGCTGGCCAGTCATCCGCAGAGTGTTGCGCGCTGGCTGGGTGATCGTCTGGGTCGCAACGTGACGATCGGCCGGCTCGATGGCGCGTGGATCGGTGGCGGCCCGGTACTCGACCTGCACGACGTACGCATTGCTGCGTCCGACCCGACGCAGGCACCGATGAGCGTGCCCAGCGCGCAGCTCAGTTTCGACCTGCTCGCACCCCTGCGGCGTGGTCGCGCCTTCTCGGAATTCCATGTAGAAGGACTCGACCTGCAACTGGTCAACGAGGCTGGGCAGTGGCATCTGCATGGCCTTGACCTCGGGACAGCGCAGAAGCAGTCGGAATCCTTTTCGATGGGAGCGCTCGGCGCATTGCAGGTCAATGCGGCGCGCTTGCGCGTCGATGATCCGGGGCATGGCCTGCAACTGGATCTGGCCGTGCCGGTGCTGCGCGTGGTCAACCTCGGAGCGACCACGCGCGTGCTCGCGCGCGTCGCGCCTCGGGCCAATGAGTCCGCCTTGGTCGATCTCGTCGCCGACCTCGATCTCGCAACGATTTCCGGCACGGTCTATCTGGGCAGCCGGGATGTCGATCTCGCCGCCGTCCTCGGTGCAATGCGGCCCGGGGGTGTGCAGGTGACGCGTGGGCGCGGCGTTGCACAGCTCTGGCTGGGTTTGCACAAGGGCGTGCTCGACGACGCGCATGCGCGCATCAATTTGCGTAATGCGGGTTTTGCATCTGCTGTCGCGCTCAAGGCGAGCGCAAACATCGAAATCGAGCCGCGCACTGCCTTCGATCGGCTGGCGCTGGTGGCGCGTTGGCAGCGCGGTGCGTCGGGCTGGAGCATGGACATCGCGGATTTCGTCGCCAGCAACGACGAAAGCGTGTTACCAGCGCAGTTGCGCATCGAACGCAGTGGCAGCGATGAATCG
Organism: Lysobacterales bacterium; assembly: GCA_002632325.1. Taxonomy (GTDB): domain Bacteria; phylum Pseudomonadota; class Gammaproteobacteria; order Xanthomonadales; family Rhodanobacteraceae; genus Dokdonella_A. The sequence continues at coordinate 123,968 of NSJK01000001.1, forward strand.
CCGCATTGGAACGTGCTTGCACACAATCTGTCGCTGGAACCGCTCGGAGCGATCGCGATGCTCGCGCAAGCCTTGCCCGATGCGCTGCGACAATGGCTTTACCTTGCCCATCCGCGCGGCCGGCTCGAAACGGCTGCGCTGCAATGGCGCGCGGCGGATGACTTCGATCTCGATGCCAGGGTGCGCGGTGCCGAGATCACCGCCGCGGGCGCGGTGCCCGGCGTGGCCGCGCTCGATGCCGACCTGCTCGGCGATGCTCAGGCTACGTTGTTGCGGATTCCCGGTCAGCCGCTGCGCGTGAACGTGCCCAAGGTGTTTCGCTGGCCCTTCGAATTCACCAACGTGGGCGGAGACATCGACCTGCGCCGCACCGAATCCGGAGCCTGGCGCATCGAGACCGACCAACTGGCCTTCGATGCCGCCGACTATGGCGGCGAACTGCGTGGTGGAATCGAGATCACACCGGGGCAACGGCCTTTCCTCGATCTGTACGCGCTGACTCATCATGCGCAGGTCGGTGCGGCCAAGCGCTTCTGGCCGGTCAACGTGATGCCGCCGTCTGCGGTCGAGTGGCTCGATCGTGGCCTGGTCGACGGCAAGGTCGTCGATGGCCGCGTTGCGTTCCGCGGTGATCTTGCCGATTGGCCGTTCCACAACCAGGCCGGCTATTTCATCGCGCGCGCCGAAGTCGATGACACCACGCTGGTCTATCACCCGCAGTGGCCACGCGCGCAGGGCATCCATGCGATCGCGCAGTTCATCAACGATGGCATGCAGGTCGATGCGCAGGCCGGCAAGACCATGGGCAATGCGATCCAGTCGGCGAGCGCGACGATCCCCGATTTCGGCGATGTCGTGCTTGATTTGCAGGTGAAGGCTGCGGGCAACGCCGCCAATCTGCTCAATTTCCTGCGCGACTCGCCGGTCGGGCGTCGCTATGCCGAGCCGCTCAAGGATCTGCTCGTCGACGGCAAGTTCGATGGCGCCTTCAAGCTGGTGTTGCCGGTGCGCAGGATGGAGGAAATGTCCCTCGACGGCAGCGCCGAGCTCACGGCGCGCAAGCTCGAGCAATTGCGCTATGACCAGCATTTCGTCGATGTCGGCGGCACGGTGCGTTTCAGTCAGAGTGGTCTCGCAGCCGATGGACTCGATGTCGGTTTCCGCGGTCGTCGCGCCAAACTCTCGATCGACGTCGGCAGCTTCGTGAGTGATCCGACCCAGGTATTCGAAGCGCGCCTGTCGGGACTGTTTCCGGCCAGCGAGGTATTCACCGACATGCCGGCGCTCGCGCCCGTCGTTGCGCACCTGCAAGGCGAGTCGGCGTGGAACGCCTTGGTCGCGGTGGCCGCGCCGCAGGCCAATGCCGAGGGCGCGGTGCGTCTGATGCTCGACAGCGATCTGGTCGGCACGGCGATCGATCTGCCGGCACCACTGGACAAACTCGCCGCATCGCGTTGGCCACTGCACATCGCGATGGATTTGCCCTACGCAGGGCGGCTCGCGCAGGTGCGATTGGCGGATCGCCTGGCGATCAGCGCGCAGTTGCCGGCCGCCGACAAGGCCTTGGCGGTGCGCCTTCACTTTGGCGCCGATGATGCCGCTGCACCACCGACTGCGGGCATCGTCGTCGACGGACACATCGGCCAACTCGATGCCGGCGGCTGGATCCGGGTGGTCTCCGCCGGACAGGCATCGGCCGGCGTGCTCGTGCAACAGATCGATATCCGTGCGGATGAAACCCTGCTGGGCGGCCGCCAGTTCAAGGATGTTGGCCTGCGCATCGACAGCTCGCTGGAAGCGACGCGCGTCAATATCGACGGCACGGCGATCGCCGGGGAACTCGACTTCCCGCGGGGACTGGCCACGCAGGGCATCGTGGCACGACTGGTGCGCGTGCATTGGCCCGATGCGCCGCCCGGTGCGGCGGACACCAGCATGATGAGCGAGTTGGCGCCCGCGTCCCTGCCGCCGATCGATCTGGAGGTGAAGGACTTCCGGTTGGGTGATGCAAATTTCGGCGCGGCCAGATTCCGCAGTCATCCCGACGGCGGGCGAATGTTGGTCGATGCGATGGAAACGCAGTCGCCCAACGTGACCCTGCATGCGAGTGGCGAGTGGTCGGGCAGCGCCACGGCAAACAAGTCGCAGATGAAGATCTCGCTGCAGGCGCAGAACCTCGGGCAGATGATGGATGCGCTCGGCTACCCCGGCCTGATCGAAGGCGGCAAGACCGTCGCCACCATCGACGCGAGTTGGCCCGGACCACCCACGGCGTTCGCGCTGGCGAACCTCGATGGCAGTCTCGATATCGACATCGCCGAAGGCCGCATCCCCGATGCGCACCCCGGCGCAGGACGCATTTTCGGCCTGCTCTCGATCACCGAGATTCCGCGCCGCCTGAGTCTGGATTTCAGCGATTTCTTCCGCAGCGGCCTGAGCTTCAATTCGATCAAGGGCAAGTTCAATCTCGCCGATGGCAATGCCTACACCGATGGCCTGCATCTGGACAGTCCGGCGGCCGAGATCGTGCTCACCGGCCGCACCGGTTTGCGCGCCAAGGACTATGACCAGCGTCTCGATGTGCATCCACGTGCCGGCGCGGCGCTGCCCCTGATCGGTGCGGCGGCAGGCGGTCCCGTCGGCGCAGCCGCCGGACTCGTCGTGCAGGGCATCCTCAACAAGCCGATCAGCAAGGCGGTGTCGCGGCAATACGTGGTCACCGGAAGTTGGGACAAGCCACTGTTCACGCCCGTGGCGCAGGCTCGCCGCAAGGCGCCGACCGAGCGCGTCGAAAGCAAGGCGGGCGAGTCCAAGGCCAGGGCCGTGCCGAAGAAGTCCTGAAACCTTTGCCTTGTCGCTGCTTGTGGCGCAGCATGCGCGCCCCCATGTCCCCGTCACTCCCCGCAGATTTCCTTCCATGTCCGATCTCATCCGCGTCGCCGAACATCAGTTGCTCAGTCCCGGCGGCTTGGTCACGGGCGATCTCGATTCGATTTTTTCCCGCGTGATGGGGCCGGCGATCGATGCCGCCGATCTGTATTTCCAGCATTCGCGCAGCCAGTCCTGGGTGCTTGAAGATGGCATCGTCAAGGACGGCAGCCATGCCATCGAGCAGGGCGTGGGCGTGCGCGCGCTGTCGGGCGAGAAGGCCGGCTTCGCCTATTCCGACGAAATCGTGTTGCCGGCCTTGATCGAGGCGGCCGGCTCGGCGCGCGCGATCGCGCGCGCCGGCGCCAATGGCGTCGGCAAACCGCTGGCGGTGGCGACCACGCGCGCGCTGTACCCGCCGATCGATCCGATCGACACGCTCAGCAACGAACGCAAGATCGACGCGCTGCGCGAGGTTGATGCAATTTGCCGTGCCGCCGATCCGCGCATCAGGCAGGTGATCGTGAGCATTGCGGCCACGCTCGATACCGTGTTGATCGCGCATTCCGATGGCACCCTCGCTGCCGACGTGCGGCCACTCGTGCGCATGAACGTACAGGTCATTGCCGAAGCCGACGGCCGCCGAGAATCGGGCAGTGCGGGCGGTGGCGGACGCTACGGGCTCGATGAACTGCTTGCCAATGGGCGCGCCAGGTCGTTTGCGCAGGAGGCCGTGCGCGCGGCCCTGGTCAATCTCGAAGCGGTGCCGGCGCCAGCAGGCAACATGACCGTCGTGCTCGGCCCGGGCTGGCCCGGCGTGCTGCTGCACGAGGCGATCGGCCATGGTTTCGAAGGCGACTTCAATCGCAAGGGCACGTCGGCTTTTGCCGGCATGCTCGGCGAGCGCGTTGCCGCCGATGGCGTCACCGTGGTCGATGACGGCAGCCTTGCCGGCCGCCGTGGTTCCCTGTCGATCGACGATGAGGGCACCCCGAGCCAATGCACGGTGCTGGTCGAGAACGGCATCATGAAGGGCTACCTGCAGGACAAGCTCAATGCGCGCCTGATGGGCATGGCGCCGACCGGCAATGGCCGGCGCGAATCCTTCGCGCACCTGCCGATGCCGCGCATGACCAATACCTACATGCTGCCGGGCAAGCGGGATCCGGGCGAGATCATCGCCTCGGTCGACAAGGGCCTGTACGCGGTCAATTTCGGCGGCGGCCAGGTCGACATCACCAATGGCAAGTTCACCTTCTCGGCGAGCGAGGCCTACCTGATCGAGAACGGCAAGGTCACGCGTCCGGTCAAGGGCGCGACCCTGATCGGTTCGGGCGCGGAAGTGCTCAAGCGGATATCGATGATCGGCAACGACCTCAAGCTCGACGAAGGCGTGGGCGTGTGCGGCAAGGACGGCCAGAGCGTGCCGGTGGGCGTGGGTCAACCGACCCTGCGCATCGATGCGATGACGGTGGGCGGCACCGCGTGAACCACTGCAACGCGGATCGCGCATCCGCTATGGCTGAGATGGGTTCTCGCGCAGGAAGCGGAACAGTTCGCGGAACGCATGCGGCGGCTTGCCGGCCTTGCGTTCGGCGCAGGCATTGCGGATCAACTGGCGCAGTTGTTGGCGGTCGACGTCGGGATGCGTGGCGATGAATGCGCCCAGCGCTTCGTCACCGCCATCAAGCAGGCGCTCGCGCCATTGCTCGACCTGGTGCAGGGCAGCGGCATCGCGCATCGCTTGCGTGCGATCGTCGGCAAGCACGACGCGGATCGCGGCGAGTTCTTCCTCGCCGAGCTTGCGCATCTGCTTGGCGAGAAACTGGTTCTGGCGCTTGCGGGCAATGTGCGAGCTGACTGCGCGGGTACGTTCGACCTCGGCGCGAATGTCGTCGTTGAGCGGCACGCGCGCGAGCTGCGCCGGACTCATGCGTGCGAGCGCCTCGGCCATGTGCAGCACATCGAGCGCGTCGCGGCGCAACTGGCTGCGACTGGGTGAATCGAACGCAGGCGCGTTCGTGTCGGAATCGGTATCGTGCATCGGATTTTTCAGGAATCGACCGTGAATTTGCATCCCATCGACAAAGATACCAGCTCGGACGAGCTTGGCCGGCTCGCGCAGATCGCGCAAGACGTGGTTGCGCTGGCCAAGGCCAAGGGCGCGAGCGCTGCCGATGTCTCGGCCAGCATCGATCTGGGGCTGTCGGTTGGGGTGCGCCTGGGCGAAGTCGAAACGGTCGAGCGCACGCGCGATCGCGGCGTGTCGCTGAGCGTCTACTTCGGCAAGCGCAAGGGCTCGGCAACCACGGCCGACCTCGATCGCGGCTCGATCGAGCAGACCGTCGAACATGCCTGCGCGATTGCGCGCTATACCGAGGAAGATCCGGCCAACGGGCTCGCCGATCCCGACTTGCTGGCGCGCAATTTTCCCGATCTGGATCTGTGGCACCCCTGGGCGATCGAGCCCGAAGCCGCGATTGCGCTGGGGATCGAAATCGAGGAAGCCGGGCGCAGCTTCGATCCGCGCATCGGCAATTCCGATGGGGCGGCGGTGCAGGTGGGTGCCTCGATGATCGGCTATGCCAACTCCAACGGCTTCGTCGGCACGGAGCGTGGCACGCACCACTCCCTGTCGGTCGCGCTGATTGCCGAAGACGCGCAGGGCATGCAGCGGGACTACTGGTACGACACGGTGCGCTGCGCCGACGATTTCGCCTGTGCGCGCTCGATTGGAGAAAAGGCCGCGCAACGCACGCTCGCACGGCTCGACGCACGGCGACTGTCCACACGGCAATGTCCGGTGCTGTTCGTGCCCGAAATTGCGCGTGGTTTCATCGGCCATTTCCTTTCGGCAGTGAGCGGCGGCGCGCTGTATCGCCGCGCGAGTTTCCTCGTCGATCACGTCGGCAAGAGCGTGTTTCCGCGCTGGATGCAGATCGTCGAGCGGCCCCACCTCCTGCGTGGTCATGGCTCGACCGTGTTCGACGGGGAAGGCGTCGCCACGCGCGACAGCGATCTGGTCACCGACGGCGTGCTTGCACGCTACATCCTCGGCAGCTATTCGGCGCGCAAGCTTGGCCTGCAATCGACCGGCAACGCGGGTGGCGTGCAGAACATCGTGGTCGCGCCGGGCAACGAGGACTTCAGCGCGCTGTTGCGGCGCATGGGTACCGGTCTGCTCGTCACCGAGCTGATGGGGCAGGGGGTCTCGCTGATCACCGGCGACTATTCGCGCGGCGCCAGTGGCTTCTGGGTCGAAAATGGCGAAATCGCCTATCCGGTCGAGGAAATCACCATTGCCGGCAACTTGCGCGAGATGTACGCAAATCTCGTGGCGGTCGGCAATGACGTGGATCCGCGCTCGCACATCCTCACCGGTTCAATCCTGCTCGAACGCATGACCGTCGCCGGCGAATAAGTGCGTGACCTGCGGCCATTGACTGCGGCGCCAAGCAATGCATGATGGCGGTGTCCATCACCAAGGAGTCAGGCCATGAGTGAAATCGAGAACCTCACCGCAGCCCCGCCGCCGCCCGACATGAGTGCGCCGCCATCGAGCGAAGAACGCACCTGGGCGCTGATCGGGCATCTGTCGGCGCTCAGCGCCTTCGTCACCGGTTTCGGTGGCATCGTCGGGCCGCTGATCGTGTGGCTGATCAAGAAGGACACGCAGGCGTTTGCGGCCGATCAGGCCAAGGAAGCGCTCAACTTCAACATCACCGTGGCCCTGATCGGTGTTGCCCTGCTGATCTTCTCGATCGTCACCTTCGGCATCGGCCTGCTGCTGGCCTGGCCGGTCGGGATCGTGGTGTTTTTCGCCTGGTTGGTGCTCACGATACTGGCTGCGATCAAGGCCAACGAAGGCGTCGCGTATCGCTATCCCTTCACCTTGCGATTGGTGAAGTAGGATCACACATCCACTCGGCATCCCGATGGGTCGAAAGCGCCCGGCGCTGCAATGGGCCGGGTGATCAAACTTCGCAAGGCAATGTTCTTGCCTTGCTCGATCAGCGCTTGCTGCCATCCGAGACGCGTTTGCGTGAAGCCGTCGAACCGGCGGCCAGTCGCGCGCGCACGCGTTGGTGGGCACGTGCCTCGGGCCGTTCGGTCTTGCGCCGTTCGGCCATGAACTTGGCCAACGCATCGTGTGCATGGCGGTAGCTGCGCTCGACCAGTGCCTCGATCGCGTTCCAGTCGAACATGCGCACGCCCTGCACCGGCATCTGCAGATGGAGATCGGCCAGCTCGTCGTGCGTGTGCGGGCCGTTGTCGCGCGTCGCCGCGAAGCCGCCTGCGAGCAGCGCGAACAATGAAACCTGCGACGGATTGCTGTGTCGGTGCAGCAGGGCCTCGGGATCGGGGCCGATGACACCGGGGGCGTCCAGGCCACCGCCGGCGGCGACATCCGAGGCGATGATCGGTCCGCGTGCGAGGCCGTGCATGACATCGACCGGCAGGCAGTTTGCGATCGCGCCATCGGCGAGCAGATCACCATTCCAGACCACCGGCGGCGCGAGCCCGGGCACGCACATGCTGGTGCCGGTCCAGAAGGCGAGTGGGCCGAGGTCATGGATGTGCTGGCGTGCGCGCGTGAGATTGGTGCTGATGCAGAAGAACGGCACGCGCAGATCCTCGATGCGGGTTTCGCCGAAGATGTTGCGCAAGCGGCGCAGGAATTTGCGCCCGCGAATCAGCGAGACGCTGGGCCAGACGTAGTCGTTGAGATAGTTGCGATCGACGAAGGTCTCGCGGCCGATGGCGAGCATGTCGCGGCTGCTGGCGCCATGGGCATGCAGGGCGGCGAAGAATGCGCCCATGCTGGTGCCGCCGAGCAGATCGGCGCGGATGCCGAGTTCTTCCATCGCGCGAATGAGCCCGATGTGCGCGAAGCCGCGTGCGCCGCCGCCGCCGAACACCACGCCCAGTCCATGACCGGTGAGCTGGCGGGCGACGGCGTCGTAGTCGGCCTGGACTTCCGGCCGCACGAAATAGTGCGCGCGTGCGCCCAGCACCGTGCGCCATTCGAGAACGCTGCCGGCCGGCGCGCCGTCGGGGCGCAGCACCAAGAGGTCGACCGGCGTGCGCGGCGAGTGTTGGCGCAGCGTGCGCGCGAGCGCGATTGCCGGTTGGCGGCCTTCGGCGTTGACCACGACGATGACGCGATCACATTGACGCAGGCAACGCTCGGCCCACTGTTCACTGGGTGCGTCGCTCCACAGCACCAAATGGCCGTTGCCCTGTTCGCGGCGACTGAGCCAGTCGTTGAGGATGCGGTGTTTTTCGCCGTCGCCAAACGGTGTCTGCGCCGCACGATCACCGAACTGCTTGTCGACATCGGCAGCGCCTATGCACTTGACCGCGCTGCCGGTGCTGCGAATGCCCTTGCACAGCCAATCCACGTGCAGACTCAGGCGCATGCCCAGTGGCGATCCGATCACTGCAATCGTGCGGTTGCCGCGCACGGCATCGAGCAGGGCGCCGCGCGTACTGCGCCGGCTGCGGCGGGCGATCGTGCTGCACAAGGCGAGCAGCGCCGAAGGTTGGCGCGACACGGCATCGAGCAGCGCCGCGCGGTCGATCCGCAACAACACGGAGTCTCGCAGCGCGACCACGTCGGCGCCGCGCGTCTCGCCCGAAAGCATCGCCATCTCGCCGACCGGTTCACCGCGCCCGATCTCGCCGACGATCTGACCATCGGCATGCTGCGCCTGCAGGCGGCCGGTCACCACGACATAGAGAAAGTCCGGCAAGTCGCCTTCACGAAACAACACGCGGCCGCCGCGCAGTTCCTCGACGTCGAAACGTCGCGCAAGCGCATCGAGTGCTTCGGGCGTGATGCCGCGAAACAGCGGCGTGGCGGAAAGTACGGCTTTCTTGTCCATCCCGGATTCCCTGCGAGATGGTGAAAGCTTAAGGCAACGCTGATCAAGTAGCACAACCGTCATGGCGTCCAGAAGGTTCGCCAGTCGCGTTGTGCGGCGAAGGCAAGGCTGGCTGCCTTGGCGAGCCGCGCGGCGCGACTGGAGGGCTTTCTGGGCGCCACCCATTCGCAACAAGATCAAACTGTTGGGCGACGCCTGTCTGCGCACAGCTCTTTGGCACGCAGCCTTGAAAGACGGCCAGTCTGTCTGCGGCAGCGCACCGCGATCTGCACGCAGACAGGGGTCGTGACGGTTGCGCTACTTGTTCAGCGTTGCCTTGACAGCCGCGCGCGCGAAATCGGATGCAGGGCAGCGCCCCGCTCTGGCCGGTTGATGCCGGCGTATCAGGCTGCCGCTGCGCTGGCTGCCTGTTTGATCCGCGCGAGCATCGCGGCAAGCCCGTTCGAGCGCGTCGGCGAGAGGTGACGGGCGAGTCCGATGGCATCGATGAAGCGCGGCTCGGTGGCCAGAATCTCGGCGGCGGAGCGGCCCGAATACACGCGCAGCAGCAGGGCAATCAGACCAGAGACTATCGAGGAGTCGCTGATCGCGCGGAAGTGCAGACGCCGCGCATCGCCCTGCACATCGAGCCAGACCAGCGATTGGCAGCCGCTGACCTGACGCTCGTCGGTCTTGAGCGCGTCGGGATAGGGTGGCAACTTGCGGCCGAGATCGATCAGGTATTGGTAACGCTCGGTCCAGTCACCAAAGAACGCGAACTCCTCGGCGATCGCCTGCTGCGCGGCTTCGGCGCTGGAATCGGCTGACAAATCGATCTCATTCACCGGTGGCCACCACTTTCCAGCGCGGGCCCTGCGCGGTGTCTTCGATGACGATGCCCTGCGCCAGCAGCTCGTCGCGGATCCGATCGGCGGTGGCGAAATCGCGCGCTTTCTTCGCGGCGACACGGGCGTCGACCTGACGCTGCACGGCTTGTTCATCGACCGCGCTCGTGCCGACCGTCTGCTTGAACCAGGCTTCTGGCTCGTGCTGGAGGATGCCAAGCATGTCGGCGGCGCCGAGCAAGGCCGCCTTGGCGCTGCGCCGCGTCGCGGGTGTCGTCGCTGCGCGTGCAGCGGTGGCGAGGCCTGCGATCACCGCGAAGGCTTCGGGCGTGTTGAGGTCGTCGCACAGCGCCGCTTCGACCGCTGCGGGCAAAACGCGTTCGGCGGCGTCCACTTCGACATCGGTCATGTCGCGCAGCACGGTGTACCAGCCGTCGAGCGTCGCCCGGGCCTGCGCCAGCGCGGTGTCGGACCAATCGAGCGGCTGGCGGTAGTGCGCGCGCAGCAGCAGAAACCTCAGTACTTCGCCCGGATAACGATCGAGCAGGTCGTGCAGCACCAGCACGTTGCCCAACGATTTGGACATCTTGCGGCCATCGAAGGTGAGCATGCCGTTGTGCAGCCAGTAGCGCGCAAAGACCTTGCCGCCGTGCGCGCAGGTGCTTTGTGCAACCTCGTTTTCGTGGTGCGGAAACATCAGGTCGTTGCCGCCGGCATGGATGTCGATGGATTCGCCCAGATGGGCCGCTGCCATTGCCGAGCATTCGATGTGCCAGCCGGGACGGCCGCGACCCCACGGGCTGTCCCAGCCGGGCAGGTCGGGCGTAGAGGGCTTCCAGAGTACAAAATCGGCGGGATTCTTCTTGTATGGAGCCACCTCGACTCGCGCGCCGGCAATCATGTCGTCGACCGAGCGACCCGACAGCGCGCCGTAGTCGGCAAAGCTCGCGACATCGAACAGCACGTGGCCTTCGGCGGCGTAGGCATGGCCGAGCGAGATCAGGCGCTCGCACATCGCGATGATCTGGCTGATATGCGCAGTTGCATGCGGCGTGAGGTCGGCTGGGTCGGCGCCCAATCGCGCCATGTCCTCGAAATAGGCCTTGGCATAGCGGCCGGTGATGGCGTCGATCGGCACGCCTGCGGCGGCGGCGGCGGCGTTGATCTTGTCGTCGACGTCGGTGATGTTGCGGGCATAGACCACCTGCGGATGGAGCCGGCGCAGCAGGCGCGCGAGCAGGCCGAACACCACCGGCGGCCGGGCATTGCCGATGTGCACGTAGTTGTAGACGGTCGGCCCGCAGACGTACATCGTCACGCGCTGCGGATCGAGCGGGACGAATTCTTCGACTCGGCGGGTCAGGCTGTTGTGCAGGCGCAGCGGCATCGGCGATTCCTTGGCAAGCGGTCGATGATAGCAGCCGCAATGCAGCAAGCCGCCCGGCAACGGCGCCTGACGCCGGTTTGCAGGGGCTTCTTGCTTACGTCGGGGTTCAGCGTCGACATGCTCAAATTTCGTTAAACGGGTGCCATGGCCGTCATGCGGGAGCGATCCGCAGCGGTCTGCGGTGGAGGCGACATGAAGGCAGTGGGTTTGATGGTCATGCTGGGTCTCGTGGGAACCGGGGTCGCGGCAGCGCAGGAACGCGGTTACGCGGACGAGTCATCGAGCAACTTCAAGGTTGGCTGGGCCGACGTGCTGCGCGTCGATCCGGTCTATGACCGCACGCGCGGAGCCGCGCGCGAGGTCTGCGAAGACGTGCCGGTCGAACACCGCAGTGACGAGCATGGCAACCGCGTGGCCGGTACGGTCGTCGGCGCAGTGATCGGAGGCGTGATCGGCAGCACCGTGGGCAAGGGCGATGGTCGCCGCGCGGCGACCGTGGCCGGTGCTGTCGCCGGCGGCGCAATCGGCAATCAGGTTGCACGCGGAAACGATGGTTACTACCAGGGCGTCGAACGCCGTTGCCGCATGGAAGCCGGCCCCGCCGAGGATCGTGTGGTGGCCTACGACGTGCAGTATCGCTATCGCGGCGACGTGTTCATGTCGCGCCTGAGTTACGACCCTGGTGATCGCCTGCGCGTGCGCGTGAGCATCGAGCCGGTGGAGTGAATCCTCGGCCATCCGGATGGCCGTCAATCTATTGCGCCGCAGCAGCTTTGCCGCTAAGGTGCCGCCTCCGCTCCGGCAGATCCGCACCGTCCGACGCATGAATCGCTCCGCCCGCCAACCGCAAGGTCTCAGCAGCGCCCGCATGGCCGCTGGCATGACTTCGCGTGCGCGCCGACCGGAGCCTGGACATTCCGCCGGGTAGGCTGTCGCGTACTGCTGTCTTGAGTTGACGACCCAAACCCGGCCCGCGCCGGGTTTTTTGTTTTCCACCGTTTGTCGATTGCACCGAGGGGACACTGCCGATGCGTCACTTTCTCTCCACCCAGGACTGGTCCCGCGCGGATCTCGACGCACTGCTGGCGCAGGCTGCAGCGTTCAAACGCAGCAAGGCCGGCACGCAACTCGCGGGCAAGTCGATCGCGCTGCTGTTCTTCAATCCCTCGATGCGCACACGCACGAGCTTCGAACTGGGCGCGTTCCAGCTCGGCGGCCACGCGGTCGTGCTGCAGCCGGGCAAGGACGCCTGGCCGATCGAATTCGAACTGGGCACGGTGATGGACGGCGAGGCCGAGGAACACGTGGCCGAAGTTGCGCGCGTGCTTTCGCGCTACGTCGATCTGATCGGCGTGCGCGCCTTTCCGAAATTTCAGGATTGGTCGATTGATCGCGAGGATCGCGTGATCCATGCCTTCGCCAGGCACGCGACCGTGCCGGTGATCAACATGGAGACGATCACCCATCCGATGCAGGAGCTCGCCCACATCCTCGCCTTGCAGCAGCATTTCGGCACGAACGATCTGCGCGGCAAGAAGTACGTGCTGACCTGGACCTACCACCCCAAGCCGCTCAACACTGCGGTGGCCAATTCGGCGCTGCAGATCGCCACCCGCTACGGCATGGACGTGACCTTGTTGTGCCCGAATCGCGACTACCTGCTCGATCCGCGCTACATGGATTTCGCCGCGCGCAATGTCGCCGAGAATGGTGGCTCGCTCAGCATCAGCCACGATCCGCAACAGGCCTATCGTGGCGCCCATGTCGTGTATGCCAAGAGCTGGGGCGCGCTGCCGTATTTTGGCCGCTGGGCCGATGAGAAACCGATCCGCGATGCGCACCAGCACTTCATCGTCGATGAAGCCAAGATGGCGCTCACCGATGGCGCGGTGTTCAGCCACTGCCTGCCCCTGCGTCGCAACATCAAGGCGACTGACGCAGTGATGGATTCGGCCGCCTGCATCGCGATCGAGGAAGCGGAGAACCGCCTGCATGTGCAGAAGGCGGTGATGGCGGCATTGGCGCAGTGACAAGCACGCAGCGCCGCGACAGCAGCGCTGCGCATTCCATTTCAAATTTCGGATGAGTGAATGACGATGACGACCAACAAGGACATCGTGCTGGCATTTTCGGGGGGGCTCGACACCAGTTTCTGCGTGCCCTGGCTGAAGGAACGAGGCTGGGCCGTGCATACCGTGTTTGCCGATACCGGCGGCGTCGATGCGCAGGAACGTGCGTATATCGAGCAGCGCGCCGCAGAACTCGGCGTTGCCTCGCACGTCACCATCGATGGCGGTCCCGCGCTGTGGCGTGACTTCGTCAAGCCCTTCGTGTGGGCCGGCGAGGCTTACCAAGGTCAGTATCCGCTGCTGGTGTCCGATCGCTACCTGATCGTCGATGCGGCGCTCGAACGCGCGCGCACACTGGGCACGCGCGCAATCGCACACGGCTGCACCGGCATGGGCAACGATCAGGTGCGCTTCGATCTTGCGGTCAAGGCGCAGGGCGACTGCGAGATCATTGCGCCGATCCGCGAGATCCAGAAGGAACACACACAAACACGCGCCTACGAGCAGCAGTTCCTGGAACAACGCGGATTCGGCGTGCGCGCCAAGCAGAAGGCCTACACGATCAACGAGAATCTGCTCGGCCTGACGATGTCGGGCGGCGAGATCGATCGTTGGCTTGCGCCGGGCGAAGGTGCGCAGGGCTGGTGCAAGCCGCGTGCGCAATGGCCGGCCGCGCCATTGCGCGTGCGTCTGGGTTTCGAGCGCGGTGAAGCGGTTGCGCTGGATGGCGAACGTCTCGCCGGCGCAACGCTGCTCGCGCGACTCAATGCGCTGTTCGCAGCCTATGGCGTCGGTCGCGGCATCTACACCGGCGACACCACGATCGGCCTCAAGGGCCGCATCATCTTCGAAGCGCCCGGACTGATTGCCCTGCTCAGTGCACATCGTGCGCTTGAGGAGGCGGTGCTTACCAAGCAGCAGAACCGCTTCAAGCCCGAGGTTGCGCGCAAGTGGGTCGAACTCGTCTACGAGGGCTTCTTCCACGATCCGCTCAAGACCGATCTCGAAGCCTTCCTTGCTTCGAGCCAGAGCTGTGTCGAGGGTGAAGTCGTGCTCGAGACGCACGGTGGCAGCGTCGCTGCGGTCGAGATCCGTTCCAGGCACATCCTCAATGCCAAGGGCGCGACCTATGCGCAAAGCGCCGACTGGGGCGTCGCCGAAGCCGAGGGCTTCATCAAGCTCTACGGCATGAGCAGCACGCTGTGGGCCGAAGTCAACGCGGATCGGCGCGCATGAGCCAATTGCTCGAAACCACGCTGGCGCATCTGCGTGTGCTGGTCGCCTTCGATACGCGCAACCCGCCGCGCGCGATCGACGGCGGCGGGATCTTCGCGTGGTTGCGTGAAAATCTGCCGGGTTTCGATTGTCGCGTGACGGATCACGGCGCGGGTGCGGTGAGCCTCCTGGCGATTCGCGGCAAACCGCGCTTGCTGTTCAACGTGCATCTGGACACGGTGCCCGACTCGCCGCACTGGAGTGCAAGTCCGTTCGAGCTGCGCGTCGATGGCGAACGTGCGGTTGGCCTCGGCGCTTGCGACATCAAGGGCGCTGCGGCTGCCTTGGTGGCGGCGGCGCAGGCGACGCACGGGGATGCCGCGTTCCTTTTCACGAGTGATGAGGAAGCCAACGATCCGCGCTGCATTGCCGCGTTTCTCGCCGGACCGCATGCGCGCGAATTCGATGGCGTGGTCGTTGCCGAGCCGACACGCGGCGAGGCGGTGCTCGCGCATCGCGGCATCAGTTCGGTGCTGTTGCGCTTTCATGGTCAGGCCGGGCATGCGTCGGCGCGTCAGGATGCGGGTGCGAGCGCCTTGCATCAGGCGCTGCGCTGGGGCGCGCGTGCGCTCGATCAGGTCGATGCACTCGCCAGTGAACGCTTCGGTGAGCTCAGCGGCCTGCGCTTCAATGTCGGCCGCATCGAGGGCGGCATCAAGGCCAACGTGATTGCGCCGGAAGCCGAGTTGCGCTTCGGTTTCAGGCCCTTGCCGTCGATGGATGTCGATGCACTGCTCGCGCAGTTTCGCGCACTGGCCCCCGTCGCGGGCAGCGAATTCAGCGAGACCTTCCGCGGCCCGGCACTGCCGGCGGGCAAGCCCGCGCAGGCGCAGGGTCGCCATGCGCAGGCGCAGGCGCTCGCCGCTTCGCTGGGACTGCCGATTGGCGCCGCAGTCGATTTCTGGACCGAAGCCGCACTGTTTTCGCAGGCCGGACATACCGCCTTCGTGTTCGGCCCGGGCGACATCGCCCAGGCGCACAGCGCCGATGAGTGGGTCACGCTCGACCAGTTGCACGCCTACGTCAATCATGTACACCGGATCCTGCAAGCATGAACGAGCAGACCCATTTGCAGATGCGCCAGACCATCGTGCGGCTGCTGTCGAGCATGGCCAGCGCGCGCGAGATCGATCAATACCTCAAGCGCTTTTCGCAGCTCGATGCCAAGCGCTTCGCGGTGGTCAAGGTCGGTGGCGCGGTGCTGCGCGATGATCTCGACGCGCTCACTTCCTCGCTCGCCTTCCTGCAACAGGTCGGTCTGACCCCGATCGTCGTTCACGGCGCGGGCCCGCAGCTCGACGAGGAGCTCGCTGCCGCCGGGATTGCCAAGCAGACGGTGAACGGGCTGCGCGTGACTTCGGCGCAGACGTTGGCGATCGTGCGCCGCGTGTTTCAGGCGCAGAACCTCAATCTGGTCGAGGCGCTGCAGCAGGTCGATGCGCGTGCCACCTCGGTGCTCTCGGGCGTGTTCGAGGCCGAGGCGATCGATGCGGCGACGCTCGGCCTCGTCGGTCGCGTGAGCCGCGTCAACCTTGCACCGATCGAAGCGAGCCTGCGTGCCGGATCGATTCCGGTGATCGCCTCGCTCGGCGAAACCGAAAGCGGGCAGATTCTCAACATCAACGCCGATTTCGCCGCCAACGAGCTGGTGCGCGTGTTGCGCCCGTACAAGATCATATTCCTCACCGGCACTGGCGGCCTGCTCGACGAGCAGGGCAAGGTGATCGATTCGATCAACCTGAGCACCGAGTACGAGCGATTGGTGAAACAACCATGGCTCAATGGCGGGATGCGCGTGAAGATCGAGCAGATCAAGGAATTGCTCGATCATCTGCCGCTGTCCTCGTCGGTGTCGATCACGCGACCCGATGAGCTGGCCAAGGAGCTGTTCACGCACAAGGGTTCGGGTACGCTGGTACGGCGCGGCGAGCGCGTGCACGTGCATGAGAACTGGGATGGCATTGACCGCGAACGCCTGCGCGCACTCATCGAAGCGAGCTTCAAGCGTCGCCTCGTCGCCGACTATTTCGAGCGCACCAAGCCCTGCAAGGTGTATCTGAGCGAGAACTACCGCGCCGCGCTGATCCTCACGCGCGAGGCGGGCATGACCTATCTCGACAAGTTCGCGGTCGCCGATGATGCACAGGGCGAGGGTCTGGGTCGCGCGGCCTGGCAGGTGATGCGCGCCGACAATCCGAGCCTGTTCTGGCGCTCGCGCCACGGCAATCCGATCAATCCGTTCTACCACGCCGAATCCGACGGTTGCTGGAAGCAGCCGCGCTGGAAGGTGTTCTGGTACGGCATCGACGATCTGGATGTGATCAGACAATGCCTCGCACATTGCCGCGAGCGCCAAGCCACCTTGATGGACTGAGACGATGCACAAGACAACCATCGGCATAGTCGGCGCACGCGGCCACACCGGAGCGGAACTGATCCGCCTGATCGCGCGCCACCCGCATCTCGAACTCGTCTTTGTTTCTTCGCGCGAACTCGACGGTCAGCGCGTGAGCGAGCAGGTTGCGGAGTACACCGGCACGCTGCGCTATGAAAACCTAACGCATGATGCGGTGGCGGCCAAGCGTGCCGACGTCGTCGTGCTGGCCTTGCCCAATGGCAAGTCGCAGGAAATCGTCGCTGCGATCGATGCGGCCAAACTCGACACGCTGATCGTCGATCTGTCGGCCGATCATCGCTTCGACGATGGCTGGTACTACGGCCTGCCCGAACTCACGCGCGCAAGCTTCAGCGGTCAGCGCCATATTGCCAATCCCGGGTGCTATGCCACCGCAATGCAGCTGGCGATAGCGCCGCTCAAGGGCCAACTCGCCGCGCCTCCGACTTGCTTTGGCGTGTCGGGCTATTCGGGCGCGGGCACCACGCCGTCCGAACGCAACGATCCCGACAAGCTGCGCGACAACCTCATGCCTTATGCGCTGGTCGATCACCTGCACGAGCGCGAAGTCACGCGCCAGTTGGGACTCCCGATCGAGTTCATGCCGCACGTGGCATCGCATTTTCGCGGTATCACGATGACGGTCAACCTGTGGCTGCAACAGGCGACCACGGCCGCGCAGGTGGGTGAGGCCTTTCGGGATTTCTATGTGCGCGAGCCGCTCGTGCGCATCACCGAGTCGGCGCCGTGGGTGAGTGCGATCGCGGGCCGTCACCATGTCGAGATCGGCGGCTTCACTGTGGCGCCAGGCGGCAAGCGCGTGGTGGTGGTTGCGACGATCGACAACCTGCTCAAGGGCGCGGCCACGCAGGCGCTTCAGAACATCAACCTCGCGCTGGGCCATCCCGAACTGGAGGGCATTCCCAATGACTGACTTGCTGTGGCAGAAGGCCGGCGTGCGCACCGACGAACGCATCATGCAGTTTCTCGCCGGCGATGACGTGATCCTCGATCGCGAGTTCTTCCTGCATGACATCGAGGCGAGCAAGGCGCATGTCGGCGGGCTGCTCAACATCGGCTTGCTGTCTGCGGACGAGCACGCCGCGCTGGTGCGCGAGCTCGACGCGCTGGCCGAGGATTTTCGTGCCGGCCACTTCGTGCTCGATGCGCGCTTCGAGGATGGCCATTCGGCGATCGAGGCACGTCTGAGCGAGCGGCTCGGCGATGCCGGACGCAAGGTTCACAGCGGACGCAGCCGCAACGACCAGATTCTGGTCGCGACCCGTCTGTGGCTGAAGGCGTGTCTGGGCGATTTGCTTGAGACTTGCCGCGCGGTCGCGCGCATCTGTCTTGAACGCGCCGCGGGAGAGGCCTTGCCCCTGCCTGGCTACACCCATCTGCAGCGCGCGGTGGTGTCATCGACTGCAATGTGGTTTGCAGGTTTTGCCGAGGCCTTCATCGACAATGCGTGTCGTGCGCACGACACCTTGACTTGGGTCGATGCCAATCCGCTCGGCACTGCGGCGGGCTATGGCGTCAACCTGCCGCTCGATCGGCAGCACAGCACGAACGCGCTCGGTTTCGCGCGCATGCAGATCAATCCGATCTATGCGCAGCTCTCGCGCGGCAAATTCGAGATCGCCGCGCTGGATGCGCTCGGCAGTGCGCTGCTCGACCTGCGTCGTCTGGCCTGGGATCTGTCGCTGTTCACCACGGCCGAGTACGGTTTCGTGCAGCTGCCGGGTGAGTACACCACCGGCAGTTCGATCATGCCCAACAAGCGCAATCCCGACGTGATCGAACTCATGCGCGCGAGTTACGCAAGCCTGGCCGCGGCGCGCTGCGAGATCGAGCAACTGCTGTCCTTGCCTTCGGGCTACCAGCGCGATCTGCAGTTCTCCAAGGGCGCGATCGTGCATGGCTTCGGGCGCGGACTTGCCGCGCTCGCGCTGCTGCCTGAGCTGTTGGCACATCTGAAATGGAATCAAGCGGCGATGTTCGCTGCGATCGAGCCGTCGATGTATGCGACCGATGTCGCGATCGAGCAGGCGGCAGCGGGCGTGCCGTTTCGCGATGCCTATCGCAAGGCCGCCGACGATGCCGGCAAGGCGGGTGCAGGTCGCACACCGCAGGCGAGTCTTGCGGCGCGCGTGTCACCGGGTGCCGCCGCGGATCTGCGCCTGGACGAACTGCGCGCGCGGTTGCGCGCACTGGAAACCTGAATCACGTCATCGACGCTCCTGCGGGCGGCCATGGCATTGGGGAAGAGCATGGGGAGCGGATTCACGCAGCAGGCATTGCCGATTTGGCGGCGCGCGGTGCTCAAGGTCGGCAGCAGTCTGCTCGCCGATCGCGACGGCAATCTGTCCGATCGCAATGCGCGCGGCCTCGCGGCGTTCATCACGGCCGCACGCGCAGTCGGTCGCGAAGTCGTGCTGGTGTCCTCGGGCGCGGTCGCGGCCGGGCGGGCGCAGGTGCCGACCACGCCGCGCAAGGGCGGGGGGCTGGTCTTGCGTCAGGCCCTGGCCGCGCTCGGGCAGACGCGCATGATCGGGCTCTGGCAGGGTCTGCTCGCGATGCCGGTCGCCCAGGTCCTGCTCAGTCACGATGACCTGCGTGATCGCCGCCGCTATCTCAACGCGCGCAATACCTTGCTCGAACTGCTGCGCCTGCAGGCCGTGCCGATCATCAACGAGAACGACACGGTTGCGGTCGAGGAACTCAAGCTCGGTGACAACGATAATCTCGCGGCGATCGTCGCTGCGCTGGTCGATGCCGACCTGCTCCTGATCGCCAGTGACGTCGATGGTCTCTACGACGCGCATCCCTTGCATGATCCCGCGGCGCGCCCGATCGAGCGGGTGGATGCGATCACGCCGGCCGTACTTGCGGTGGCCGGCGGCAGTGGCAGCGCGGTGGGCACCGGCGGCATGCGCACGAAACTCGAGGCCGCAAGCAAGGCGGGCAAGGCCGGCATCGCGACGGCGCTGTTCAATGGCGCCGATGCCGATACGGTCGACTTGCTCGCGCGTGGATGCCTGCGTGGCACGCACTTCGCCGCGGCCGGTTCGCGCCTCGCGGCGCGCAAGTACTGGTTGCGTCATGCGCCTGGAGCGCAGGGATGCGTGCGGGTCGATGCGGGCGCGGCGGCGGCGCTGCGCGGTGGCGCTTCCTTGCTCCCCGGCGGTGTCGTCGGGATTGACGGCGAGTTTGCGCGCGGCGATCTGGTCGACATCGTCGATGGCGCGGGTAGCGCCTTTGCGCGCGGCCTGTGCCAGTACGCCGCCGGTTCGGCCCGGCGCATTGCCGGTCGTCACACACGCGAGATCGAAGCCTTGCTTGGCTACTCTTACGGCGAGGAAATGATACGCCGCGATGACCTCGTGCTGTTCGACGAGGCCGTGGCATGAGCGTTACGGTGCGCGAACTGGCGCTGCAAGCGCGCGCCGCAGCGCTCGAGATCGCCGCGCTGTCTGGCGAGCGCAAGCGCATAGCACTGGCAGCGATGGCCGATCGAATTGAACAGCATGCGCCGCAGATCCTTGCCGCCAATACGCGCGATGTCGCGGCAGCGCAGTCACGCGGCGCCGCGTCACACCTGATCGATCGGCTGCGTCTGGATGCGACACGGCTCGCTGCGGTGGCTGCGGCGGTACGTGACGTGGCCGCCTTGCCCGATCCGGTCGGTCAGGTGACCCATCGCGAATCGCGACCCAACGGCCTCGTCGTCGAGCGCGTACGCATCCCGCTCGGCCTGATCGCGATGATCTACGAAGCCCGGCCGAACGTGACCGCCGATGCGGCCGCACTGTGCTTCTTTGCCGGCAACGCGGTGCTGCTGCGGGGTGGCTCGGAGGCATTGGAGAGCAATCGCGCGATCGCCACGGCGCTGCGCGAGGCGCTGCATGGCCAAGGCCTGCCCGCCGCCGCAGTCACCCTGATCGAAGATCCACGCCGCGAATGTGTGCTCGAACTCCTGCAACTGCATGGGCTGATCGATCTGGCGATTCCGCGTGGCGGCGAGAGCCTGATCCGCTTCGTGGTCGAACACGCGCGCGTGCCAGTGATCCAGCACTACAAGGGCGTGTGTCACCTGTATGTCGATGCTGCCGCTGATCCGCAGCTTGCGCTGCGTCTGTTGATCGACGGCAAGACCACGCGGCCCGCGGTCTGCAACGCGCTGGAAACGCTGCTCGTGCATGCCGAAATCGCCGCCGACTTCCTGCCCGCAGCACTCGCAGAGCTGCATGCGCGTGGCGTCGAAGTGCGTGGCTGCGAGCGTAGCCGCGCGCTGGGTCCACATGTGATCGCCGCGGGGGAAGCCGACTTCGGCTGCGAGTTCCTCGATCGCATCATCGCCGTGCGCGTGGTCGAGGATTTCGAGGCCGCGATTGACCATATCCGCCGTCATGGTTCGGATCACACCGAAGTCATCGCCAGTTCGGATCCGGCAACCGTGGAGCGCTTCGTCGATGCGCTGCGCAGCGCGGTGGTGATGGTCAATGCCTCGTCGCGTTTCAGCGATGGCGGTGAATTGGGTCTGGGTGCCGAAATCGGCATCTCGACCTCGCGCCTGCATGCCTACGGGCCGATGGGCGCGCAGGCGCTGACGATCGAGCGCTTCATCGTGCGTGGCGACGGACAGGTGCGGCATCCCTTGTCGAGTCCGTGACGCGCAAGGATGCGGCTGCGGTTGGGCTATGCTTGCGGGGCACCGCCTGGAGTAGCCTGTTCGATGCGACCGCAGTCGCCGGAAATTCGCTTTGCGCCACGCGATCGCCTGTTGGTGCTTGCCCCCCATCCCGATGACGAGACCCTTGCCAGTGGCGAACTGATCCAGATCGCGCTCGCGGCGGGCGCCCATGTGCGCGTGTTGTTCGTGACCGACGGTGCGAACAATCCCTGGCCGCAACGCTGGATCGAAAAGCGGCTGTGGATCAACGCCGCCGCACGCCGGCGCTGGGGCGAACGCAGACGCGGGGAAGCCGCCGCAGCCTTGAAGGTGCTGGGCGAGGGCCGGATCACGTCGCGATTTCTCGGCTTTCCCGATCAGGGCATCACCGCCGCGCTGATGGATGACCCTGCGCTCCTTGATGCGCTGATCGGGGAGATCGCGGGCTTTTTGCCGACGCATCTGGTGGCACCGGTGCTCGGTGACAGGCATCCCGATCACGGTGCCTTGCACATCCTCGGCGAACTTGCGCTGTTGCGGACGCGGCATGACTGTAGCCGGCTGGGGTATCTCGTCCATGGCTCTGGCGGGGAGATGGAAACGCTTGGCAGTGATCCTGCGCGGCAACAGCGCAAGCTCGCCGCGCTGGAATGTCACGCGAGCCAATTGGCATTGAGTCGTGCGCGCCTGCAGGAAATTGCACGCAGGCCGGAACGGTTTGCGATCAGCACCGAGAGAGGTGGCGGCGTGCCATACGCAGCGGAGCACGAGTTGCGCATCGACCTCGGCGCCGGCCACGGTTCGCATCGGCGGCATCAGCTGTTGGTCGTGGTCGCAGCTCGCGACAGGATCTGGTGCGGGCGCGCGCGCCTGCGTGCGCGAGGCCGGGTTGAGATGCTCGGCGACAGTGCGCTGCGACTGCGCCTGGACGGTGCGGTGATCGTGATCGCGTGTCCACGCGACGGCGGATCGATCCGGGCTGCCTGGGCCAAGCAGCATCGGCGCGAACCGCGTCTCGTCGTGTTCGATCGGCTGGGTTGGCATGCGTTCCGGCAGGACGCACGCTGAGCCCTCACCTTTGCCGGAACGCCTCCCCACGGGCTCATGCTCGTCACCGGAGCTGCATGGTTCACAAAACCATTAGTCAACTAAAAGTCATATAAAACAAATATGTACGACACATATATCGCTATCTACATCACATGACGTAACAAATTATTAACGCACCGGCCCGCATAATCCGCGTCCCGATTCCGTTTCAATCCCCTGCGTCCCCGTGCGCACTGGCCTTGCGGCTGGATCGGCTGTCTGTCACTGAATTTGCGAGGTTGAAATGACCTACGACATCGGCATTGGCCGTTGCATGGAAATCGGAGAAGACACGGTCGTCGTCAAGTTGGAGAGCGTCATGGTCGAGCGGCTGTCACCGGGCTATCCGTGGCAGCGTCCCGGCACGACCACATTGCGCTTCAAGCGCGACCTGTGCAGTGCCGCCCGTCCGCCACAGCCCGACCGCGAGGTCTTCGTCGATCGAGCGGCGCTGTCGCGAAAGACGATGGGTGCGCTCGATCTGGCGGGCAATGGCAAGACGATCTCGGTCGATCTGCGTGCGCTGCTGAACAATCTCGATCCGCAGCCCTCGGCCGGTCCCCAGCCCAAGGGCGGTCAGGGGTCGCGAAAAAGCGCACCGCGCTGAATTGACCAACCCGACTGCGGGGTGGTGCGTCCTCGACGTGCCACCTTGTTTTCTTTTGTGGCGCAAAGAGTTGCGCGACATTCCTCACATGTGACTTCTTCCGTGACGCAGGTTCTTGCGCGCGCGCTGAAGGGCGTCGCGCTGAGCATCAATCGACCAGCTGCTTGGCCTCGGAAGTACCGAGGATCTCGGCGTGCGTCACTGCGCGTGACCGACTCAGCAGGGGATGCAGGAACACCGCGAGCAGGATCGTTGCGGCGCCGGCATAGAAGGTTGGCGTGAGCTGGCGCTGTTCGCCCAGCAAGAGCGCCGCAAGGATGATCGCGTAGACCGGTTCGAGATTGGTCGCCAGTTGCGCCGCGAACGCGCTCATGTGGCGCAAGGCCACCAAGGACAGCGTGAAGGGCAGCAGGGTGCATGCCAGGCCGAGCGCGAGCAAAAGTGCGGTGTCACGCGCACCCGGCACGGCAAAGATGTCGGCCGCAAGTGGTGCGAACAGCCAAGGCAGGGCGGGCGCGATCAGCGCGAGCGTGAGTGCGCCTGCACCCAGTTCGAGCGCGGTGACCGCCATTGCGTCGGCATGCTCGACCAGGCGCTTGTTGAGCGATCCGAAGATCGCGACCAGCAGCGCCGAAACCGTTCCCACGGCCAGGCCCAGATGCATCGATCCGGGCAAACCGCCGACCACCAGCGCGACGCCGGGCAGGGCGGCGATGCCGATCACGAGTTCACGCGTCGAAAATCTTCGACGCGCCAACCAGGGTTCGAGCAGGGCCGTCATCGGCGTCGCCAGCGCGATGCAGGTGGCGCCGACCGATGCATTGGCGAGCTTGATCGAACCGTAGAAAGTGAGCCAATGCAAGGCCACCAGCACACCGATGCCGGCGTAGGCGCCGAGCAGGCGGGGCGGGATCGCACGCAGGCCACGCCACATCTTCGGCACCAGCGCCAGCGCGACCACCACGATCAGCATGCGCCACCACACGATCGGCAGGGCCTCAAGCGAGATCATCTTGCCGAGGATTGCGGTGAATCCCCACAACAAGACGCAGAAATGAATCTGCCATTGTGCTTTCGCGGCTGGCGACAGGGTGCTCACGAATGGGGACAATGGCCGGGTTGCGGGCTGCGCATCGTAGCGCAGCAGGAGCCGATGGATGAGGTCGATGCAGCTGTCGTTGAATGGTGAGGCTGCGCCGCTGGAAGCGCTTGCCCATCTTGCCGGCAACAACTACGGGCATTTCACCGCGGCGCAGGCGCGCGGCGGACGCATTCAGGGGCTGTCGCTGCATCTCGATCGCTTGCAGGCGGCCACGCGCGAGTTGTTCGGCAACGATCTGGATCTGGATCTGCTGCGTGGGTGGCTGCGAGCCTTGCTCGGTGGGCAGGACGCCTCGGTACGCATCAGCGTGTTCTCGCTCGGCTTCGATCGCGATCACCCAGCCCAAGCTGCCAAACCCGATGTCTTGATCACGCTCGCGCCTCCGCGCGGGCTGCAAACGGGTCCACTGCGCACATGCAGCGTTCCCTACGATCGGGATTCGCCGCACATCAAGCATCTGGGCAGTTTCGGATTGTTCAACCAGCGTCGTCTGGCGCAGCTGCGCGGTTTTGACGACGCCTTGTTCGTGACTGCAGACGGGCATGTTGCTGAGGGCACGATCTGGAATGTCGGCTTCCGTGAAGGCGAAGACATCCTTTGGCCGGCTGCGCCGATGCTCGAAGGAATCTCGATGCAACTGCTCAAGGCGGGCCTCGCGCGCATCGGCGTGGCGCAGACCACACGGGTCATCACGCGCGCCGAGTTGCCGCAGCTGCGTAGCGCGTTCTTCACCAACAGCGCATGTGCTGCGATGCCGATTGCGTGCATCGATGAGGTCGGTTTCGATCTTGCCGATGATCTGCCGGCCTTGCTGCGGGCAGCGCTGGACTGCGAGCCGTGGGTGCAACCTTGATCGTGAATTCGATGGCTTGGCACGCAGATGCGTTGCTGAAGCCTGCAACGCAGCGCCATGTCGCGGTGCGAAATTCGCGCGGTCTCGTGCATCGCAACATTTCCGTGCAGCCAGTCGTGTCGGAACCGTGAACTGATTCCGTATCCTCATGCGCGATGGTGCAGATCAGACGCCGCTTGGCTCCTGCTAGACTGCCCACCGTGTTGCTTCGTGCAGCCGGCTTTCTGACTCATCAGACCGAGTCGATCCGTGCTGGATCGTTGAAGGGATCAAGCCTCTTAGTCGCAAACAAACCGGAGTCGGGAGACATCAGATGAAGAAGTCGTATCTCGCAGTGGCCATGGCCGTGGTCGGCTTTGCCGCCAGCGCCTGTGCAATGGCCCAAGGACCCTCGATCGGCGTTGCCGAGTTCAAGAACGAATCGGCTGCAGGTTGGTGGCGTGGCGGTGTGGGCTGGGAGCTTTCGGGCATGTTGTCCAATGAGCTCGCGAGCAGCGGCCATTTCCGTGTCGTCGAACGCAACAAACTCGAGAAGGTCCTCGAGGAGCAGAACCTCGCCGCCTCGGGCCGTGTGCGCTCCGGCACCGGCGCCAAGATGGGCCAGGTCACCGGCGCCGAATATCTGGTGTTCGGCACCGTGACCGACTACGAGGAAAACACTGCGAGCACGGGCGGCGGCATCAGCTTCCGTGGCATTTCGCTCGGCGGCAAGAAGAGTGAAGCCTATGTGCGCGTCGACGTGCGCGTGGTCAATTCAAGCACGGGTGACATCGAGTTCTCGCGCGCAATCGAAGGCCGCAGCTCGGGTGGTGGCATCAGCGTCGGTGTCTATCGCGGCGGTTTTGGTGGTGCGCTCGGACACGAGCAGAACACGCCGGCTGGCAAGGCGATCGGCGCTGCCCTGGTCGAGATCAGCGAATACCTCGACTGCAAGATGGTCATTCGTGGCGGTTGCGAGGCCGAGTACGACGCCAAGGAAGCCAAGCGTCGTGCCGGCACCAAGAAGGCACTCAAGCTCGACTGAGCGAGTTGGCAAGCTTCAAATCGAAACGGCGGGCATTGCCCGCCGTTTTCGTCTGCGTGTCGTGACCCGATTCGATCAGCGTCCGCGCCGCCCGCCACGACCGCCGCCACCGGGGCGACGATTGCCGCCACTGCCGGGGCCGTCGTGGATCGAGTTGCCGGGTGTGCCGCGATTGCCCGCGTTGGGCGCACGATTGCCGGCATTGGGCGCGCGATTGCCGCTCGCGCCGCCCTTGGGGCCGGGAGCGATGCGGTTGCCGTGGACCTTGGGTGACTGCGGCTGGAACTGCCCCGAGTGGAACGACACTTCCTGACCGGGGCGTGCGCCGCGGCGCTTGCGGTTGCCGGGTTGGGCAGCCGAATCGGGAAACCAACTGCGCAAGACGGCCGGACTCAGTCCGGGCTCGCTCCATGGGCCGCCAGCGCCCACGGGCTTGCCGCGCGCCTGATCCTGCCCGCGCTGCGGGCGTTGTCCCTGGGCGCCACGATTCTGGCCCGGGCGACCTGCGCCTTGGGCATTGCCGGGTCCGCGACCTGGCCCTTGTCCCGGACCACCACGCTTGCCAGCACCGGGGCCGGCACGACCCTGACGGGCAGGGCCGGCGCCTTTGGCTCCACGCTTGCCGCGCCCGGGCTTGCCTGCGCCCGCACGCCAGCCGTCGTCGCGCATGCGATCGAAAGCGGCGAACTCCCGTGCTTCCTCGCCGCGTGCGCCAGTCCACGCCTGCTGCGTGCTCGGCGTCGGGCGAAACTCGGTCGGCGCCACACGGCGCTGACCGATCACCGGCGCGAGCGTGAGCCGGGGCTCGGCCTTGGGGATGCCGCTGCGCTGGCGCAGTTCGGCGATCTGGGCGGGATCGAGTTCTTCATGACGACCACGCAACAGGCCACGCGGCAGTTCGACGCAGCCGTAGCGGATGCGCTTGAGGCGGCTGACCATGAGCCCTTGCGATTCCCACATCCGCCGCACTTCGCGGTTGCGTCCTTCGCGCAGGACGACGCGGAACCAGGAATGGCTGCTGCCGCGACTGATCACGCCGATGTCGTCGAAATGTGCGGGGCCGTCTTCCAGATCGACGCCCGCGCGCAAGCGTTCGAGCACTTCGTCGGGGACTTCACCGTGCACGCGGCAGATGTACTCGCGCTCGATTTCCGAACGTGGATGCATCAGCGCATTGGCCAGTTCCCCATCGGTGGTGAGCAGGAGCAGGCCGGTGGTGTTGATGTCCAGACGGCCGACCGCAATCCAGCGCGCGCCCTTGATCTGCGGCAACTGCTCGAACACCGTCGGGCGTCCTTCGGGATCCTCGCGCGTGGCGACCACGCCATCGGGCTTGTTGTAGATCAGCACCTGCGCGTGTTCGGCATTGTCGGCCACGACCACGAAGCGCTTGCCGTCGAGTTCGACGCGGTCGCCGCTGCGCACGCTCTGGCCGAGGTTTGCGCTCACGCCATTGAGCTGGACTTCGCCTGCCTCGATGCGGGTTTCGAGCATGCGCCGCGAGCCCAGACCGGCATTGGCGAGCACCTTGTGAAGGCGTTCCTCGACCGTCGGCGCATCGGCGCCACGCTTGAGCGAGAGGATGGATCGGGTGGACGTGGTCATGCGGCGGTTTCCGGTGGTTCCGTGGCTTGCTCGAGTTCCGACTCGGCAGGATGGAGCGGTGAAGAATCAGGGGTGTGCGTGGAAGTGCCTGCGAGGTCGTCATCGGACTCATCGGCAGGTGACACCAATGGCGCAACGGGAATCGCCTCATCGAAGGCGAACTGGCGCTCGACCTCTTCGAGATCGTGGATCTCGCTCAGCGTGGGCAGCTCGTCGAGCGACTTGAGCTTGAAATAGTCGAGGAACTGGCGCGTGGTGCCGAGCAGGGCAGGTTTGCCCGGCAGGTCGCGATGACCGACCACGCGCACCCAGTCGCGCTCTTCGAGTGTGCGCACGATATTGGTCGACACGGCCACGCCGCGGATCGATTCGATCTCGGCACGCGTGATCGGTTGCCGATAGGCGATCAGGGCGAGCGTTTCGAGCAGGGCGCGCGAGTAGCGCGAGGGCCTTTCGGCCCACAACTTGCCGACATGGGCATGCACGTCCTGACGCACCTGATAGCGGTAGCCGGAAGCGACCTCGACCAATTCCACGCCGCGTTCGGCGCAGTCGGCCTGCAACGCTTCGATCGCACCGGCCAATTGGTCGGGCGCGGGCATGTCGAACTCGTCGAACAGCGCGGCCAACTGCGGCAGCGTCAGCGGATGCGAGGCGGCGAGCAGGGCGGCTTCGATGATGCGTTTGATCTGTGGCGATTCCATCGATGGCGTGTCGGATTGGGGACGGCAGGGGACAGTTCGCGGGCGCGTCAGGCGCTGGCGGCGGTGGGATCGTCGTTGCCGCCGATCGCAAGAGACTTGATGTAGATCGGTGCGAGAGCGACCTCCTGGATGATCTCGACCAATTGTTCCTTGGCCAGTTCGAGCATGGCCAGGAAGGTGACGACCACGCCCAGACGACCCTCGCTGGCATTGAACAGCGACTCGAAGCGATGGAAGTCGCCATCGCCAAGCGCGGCCAGCACGTCACTCATGCGGCTGCGCACGTTGAGCGTTTCGCGCTGGATGGCATGGTGGCCGTGCAGTTCGGCACGTTTCATCACGTCCTTGAGCGCGAGCAGCATTTCGCGCAGGTCAACTGGCGGCGGCAGGCGAATCACGTTGCGATCGTCGACCGCGACATGGGCGAGCGCGAAGTCGCGATCCTGGCGCGGCAGGGTGTCGATGTCCTCGGCAGCCTGCTTGAAGCGCTCGTATTCCTGCAGGCGGCGCACCAGTTCGGCGCGCGGGTCGATCTCGCTGCCTTCCTCCTGCGGCGGTCGCGGCAGCAGCAGGCGCGACTTGATCTCGGCGAGGATCGCGGCCATCACCAGGTATTCGGCCGCGAGTTCGAGCTTCATCTCGCGCATCATCTCGATGTAGTCGACGTACTGCCGGGTGATCTCGGCAATCGGGATGTCGAGGATGTCGAGGTTCTGGCGGCGGATCAGGTAGAGCAGCAGGTCGAGCGGGCCCTCGAAGGCATCGAGGATGACCTCGAGCGCGTCCGGCGGGATGTACAGGTCTTGCGGAATTTCGAGCACGGGCTGACCGCGCACGAGCGCCAGCGGGATTTCCTGCTGTTGCGGCTGCGGCGCGAACGGCGTGACGGATTCAGCAGTGTTGGATGGTTGGACGGTCTGGTTCATGCTCGTCCCATGACGCCCGGCGCCTCACGACGCGGGTCAGCACAGGTCATTGTCGATTGCGGCGCGCGACGCTGGCCGGAGGGTTCGCGCAAACGCCCACAACGATTCGGGGCCGGATTCGAAAACCGGCGAGAAAAACAGTTCACAAGACGGGATCGGTGCGCGAGGCTGGCGCCATCGCCGCGAACAATGGGCCGGACCGATCAGTACGGGCATAGCCTACGGGCAAAAGCGTGGCGGCGCAATCGCCTGCCGCCGGCTATCGCGCCCATGTCAAACGGTCAGGTGCGCAAGCCATCGGGTAACATGGACGGCCGCCCGACCCGTCGCCGCTTGAGAGGGGTGGTCGGATCGGCGAATCCGCCGCTCGCGGAATCGACCAAACCTCCACATTTGAAGGTGACCGCATCAAACCGGCCGCCGCCGTGTGGCGGAACCCGGGCTCCCGGTCTTTTGAGGATGATTGCGCATGCTGTATGCCATCGTCGGCATTGATGTTGCCGATTCACTGTCACGCCGCGGCGCCGCGCGACCGGCGCATCTGCAGCGGCTTGAGGCCTTGCGCGAGCAGGGCCGGCTGGTGCTGGCGGGGCCATGTCCGGCGATCGATGCGATCGACCCCGGGCCGGCGGGCTTCAGCGGCAGCCTGATCGTGGCCGAGTTTGCCGATCTTGCCGCCGCACAGGCCTGGGCCGATGCCGACCCGTATGTCGCGGCGGGGGTGTATGCGAGCGTGAGCGTGCGACCGTTCCGCAAGGTATTGCCATGAGCGATCGCGTGGCCATGATCCGCGAACGGCTGGCGGTGCTGGCGCCGCTGGAACTGGACGTGGAAGACGAGAGCCATCGCCACGTCGGTCATGCCGGCGCGCGCGATGGGCGTGGCCATTTTCGCGTGCGCATCGTCAGTGCGGCATTTGCGGGCTTGCTCCCGCTGGCGCGCCATCGGGCCGTGTATGCGGCATTGGGTGAGCTCATGCAGAGCGACATCCATGCGTTGAGTATCGATGCCCTCGCGCCGTCGCAGACCTGATCTGCGCGTCAGGCAGTGGCAAGTTGTGCGGGAACCGGGCGCCGTGGCGGTGAAGTCGGCATCCGGATCATCACAGACAGATCGGCGAATGCAGACGGCATTCGCGCAATCAAGGTAGAAGCGGCATGCGTCTGAGCACCATCAAACTGTCCGGGTTCAAGTCCTTCGTCGATCCGACGGTCCTGCACTTGCCCACCAACATGACCGGCGTGGTCGGGCCCAATGGCTGCGGCAAGTCCAACATCATCGATGCGATCCGCTGGGTGATGGGCGAGAGCGCGGCCAGTCGTCTGCGCGGCGATGCGCTCACCGACGTGATCTTCTCGGGCTCGTCCGGGCGCAAGCCGGTGGGCAGCGCAATGGTCGAGCTGCTGTTCGACAACAGCGATGGCCTGATCGGCGGCGAGTATGCGAGCTACAACGAAATTTCGGTCAAGCGCGTGGTCAGTCGCGATGGCCAGTCGCAGTATTTTCTCAACGGCGTGCGCTGCCGTCGCCGTGACATCACCGACCTCTTCCTCGGCACCGGCCTCGGGCCGCGCAGTTACTCGATCATCGAGCAGGGCATGATTTCGGAGATCGTCGAAGCCGATCCCGAACAGCTGCGCCACCATCTGGAGGAAGCAGCCGGGATCTCCAAGTACAAGGAGCGGCGCAAGGAAACCGAGAGTCGCATCAAGGCCACCCGCGAGAACCTCGATCGCGTGCGCGACGTGCGCGACGAGGTCGACAAGCAGCTCGAACACCTCAAGCGGCAGGCGCGCACCGCCGAACGCTGGCAGCAGCTCAAGGCCGAGCAAAAGGAAAAGGAAGCGCAGGCCAAGGCGCTGCAGCTGCGCAGCGCACGGGCGGATCTCGATGGCCACAGCGCGGCAGTGCGTCAAGCCGAATTGCGCATCGAGGAACGCCTCGCCGAGCAGCGCCATACCGAACTGGCGCTCGAGCAAGGCCGCGAGAAGCATGTCACGGTCGCCGATCATCTCAATGCCGTGCAGGCCGAGGTCTATCAGGTCGGGGCCGAGATCGCGCGCATCGAGCAGCAGATCCAGCACGCGCGGCAGCTTGCCGAGCAACTGGAGCGCGCGCGCGTGGAAACCGATCGTGCGCATGAGGAGCTCAACCAGCACATCGCCGCCGACGGCCAACGACTGGAAGAGGCGAGCGCGCATCTGGCCGAGGCCGAGCCGCGGCTGGAAACCTTGCGCGACGCCGATGCGGCTGCGGTCGAGACCTTGCGCGCCGCCGAAGTGCGCCTTGCCGACTGGCAACAGGCGTGGGATGCACATGCGCAGTCGACATCCAGTGCCGGGCAGGCCGCCGAAGTCGAGCGCACGCGTCTGGACTATCTCGACAAGCAGGCGCTCGCGGCAGATCAGCGCCGCAGCACGCTCGAAGCCGAGCGAGCCGCAACCCGGCTCGATGAATTGGGCGAGGCGCTGGCGCGGCTGGAAGAGGAACACGCGCTGCTGCGCGAGCGGGTCGAGGAACACACGGCCGGACTCGATGAACGGCGCGGACTGGCCGAAAGCGCGCTCGACGCCGAGCGCGCGCTGCAGACGGCGCTGTCGGCCAAGCGCAGCGAACTGGAGAACCTGCGTGGTCGGCTCGGTTCGCTCGAAGCCCTGCAGCATGCGGCCTTGGGCGAGAACGGCGCCGCCAAGGCCTGGCTCGATGCCGTGGGTCTGGGACAGGCGCGCCGCCTGGGTGGCGCCCTGCAGGTGGCTGCCGGCTGGGAGCGGGCTGTGGAGACGGTGCTCGATGGCTGGCTCGATGCCGTGCTCGTTGATGATCCGGCCGCGCATGCGCACGATCTTGGCTCGCTCGACGCTGCCGATGTCGCGCTGATGGCCGAGGGTCGGCACTGCGATGCCCCGTCGGGATCGCTCGCCGAGCAGGTCGAAGGTCCGGCGCCCGCGCGCGCCTTGCTCGCGCGTGTGCGCACTTGTGCCTCGCTCAATGCGGCGCGCGAGCTTGCGGCCAGCCTCGATCCGGGTGAGTCGCTGGTGACGCCTGCGGGCGAATGGTTCGGCCATGGCTTCGTGCGCGTCCAGCGCGGCGCCGGTGCGCAGGTCGGTGTGCTCGCGCGCGAGCGCGAGATTCGCGAAGCAAATCAGCGCCTGAGCACGCTCGAGCAGGAGATTGCACTGCAGGGCGAGCGACTGGCTGCTGGCAAGCAGGAACGCATCGATGCCGAATTCGCGCGTGAAGAAGCGCAGCGCGAGCTCTACACCGCGCATCGGCGTCTGGCTGAAGTGGCCGGGCAATTGCAGAGTCAGCGTGGCCGCATGGACAGCGCCAACGAACGTCTGCGCCGGATCGGAACGGAACTCGAAGAGGTGATCGGCAAGCTCGATGCCGACGGCGAGCAGGCGCGCGAAGCGCGCAAGCGGCTGCAGAGCGCGGTCGACAACATGGGCGAGCTCGAGCGGCGTCGGCACGAACTCGACGGCGAACGTCGCAGCCTGCTTGAGGGGCGCGAGGAAGCGCGCATGAATGCGCGCGAAGCGCACGATTCCGCGCATCAACTGGCGCTGTCGATCGAATCGCGGCGCAGTGTCGTCGCAGGGCTGCAGCAGTCGCTCGAGCGCATGCGCGCACAATTCAGCCAACTCGATGCGCGGCGCAGCGAGATCGCCGCACAGTTGCAGACGTCGAGTGATCCGCTCGCCGGGCTCGAAGATCAGCGGCAGGGTTTGCTGGAGCAGCGTCTGGCAGTGGACAAGCGCATGGTCGATGCGCGGCAGGGCCTGCAGGAACATGACGCCCAACTGCGCAAGCTCGAACAGGATCGCCACCAGTTCGAGCAGGGACTGACCGAGCAGCGCGAACATCTGGCGCAGGCGCGTCTGCACGAGCAGGAACATCGGCTGCGTGCGCAGGCGCTGACGAGTGCGATCGCCGAGGCCGGATTCGAGCTCGAAGCGATACTCGCCGCATTGCCTGAACAGGCCGATGCGCAGCGTTGGCAAACCGATCTGGCCGAGCTGGAAGCGAAGATCCAGCGACTCGAGCCGGTCAATCTCGCCGCGATCAGCGAGTACGAGGAACAGGCGCTGCGCAAGACCTATCTGGATTCGCAGCTCACCGATCTGGGCACCGCACTGGAGACGCTCGAGGGTGCGATCCGCAAGATCGACAAGGAGACGCGCGCGCGTTTCAAGGAAACCTTCGATCGCGTCAATACCGGCGTGCAGGAGCTGTTCCCGCGCCTGTTCGGTGGTGGTCATGCCTATCTCGAACTCACCGGTGAGGACCTGTTGTCGACCGGCGTGTCGATCATGGCGAGGCCGCCGGGCAAGCGTGTGACTTCGATCTCGCTGCTGTCGGGTGGCGAGAAGGCGATGACTGCGGTAGCGCTGGTGTTCTCGATCTTCCGCCTCAATCCGGCGCCGTTCTGCCTGCTCGACGAGGTCGATGCGCCGCTCGATGAGGCCAATGTCGGACGCTTCTCGGCGATGGTGGCCGAGATGAGTGCGCATGTGCAGTTCATCTTCGTCACCCACAACAAGGGCACGATGGAAGCTGCGCGCCAGTTGTGTGGCGTGACCATGCGCGAACCCGGCGTGTCGCGACTGGTGCAGGTGGATCTCGAAGAAGCGGCTAAACTGGCAGGCGCGGCCTGAGCCGCGCGCGGAGGACTGGGCATGGGTTGGAATGCGGCGGTTGGCGTTCCCTTGTTGCTGGCGGGTCTGGTCGTGCTCGCATTGATTTACTGGTTTGGCCGACCGCAGCGTCCCGGGCAAGGCGAGCGGCGTCAGCAACCGCCACGCGAGCGCGATGCGACGCGCATCGAGCCGACGCTCGGCGAAGGCTTCGACGAGCAGGGCAATGCCACGCCCGAACAAGGCGAACTCGACGTATCGTTGGGTGAGACCGGCGTCGCCGAACCCGTGGGCAGGAGTGCGCCGCCGCGATCGAGCGTGGGCGCACGGCCGCAGCAGTCGATCGAGCGCATCGTCACCTTGTACGTGGCGGCGCGTGCGGGCGATCAGCTCAATGGTGCCGATATCGTCGTCGCGGCGGAAAAGGCCGGCCTGCAATTTGGCGACATGGGCATCTTCCATCGCCTCGTGCTCGGCAAGAAGGCCGATGGCCCGGTGTTCAGCATGGCCAACATGGTCAAGCCCGGCACCTTCGACATGGCCCGGCTCGACGCGGTGGCAACACCGGGAATCAGTCTGTTCATGACCTTGCCCGGCCCGTTGCCCGCGCTCGATGCCTGGGAAATGATGTTGCCGACCGCGCAGCGGCTGGCCGAATTGCTTGGCGCGCAGGTGCTCGACGAAGATCGCAACGCGCTCGGCCGCCAGCGCATTGCGCATGTGCGCGATGAACTGCGCGCCTGGGATCGCGAACAGGAACGCATGCAGATTCGGCCGGGTCGGTGAGCGAGCGCTGATGGCCCGGCGCGAGTCCCCGACGCGGCGCGACGGCAGGCAACAGGCCTTGGAATTGCTCGCACGGCGCGAACATTCCGCGCAAGAGCTCAGCGGCAAACTCACACGCAGCGGGCAGGGCAAGGCACAGGCGCAAGTCGTGGTCGACGACCTGCGCGAGAAGGGCATGCAGAGCGATGAGCGCTTTGCGCAGGCGTTGGCGCGACGACGCGCCACGCAAGGCTACGGTCCCTTGCGCATCCGCGCCGAACTCAAGACCCATGGCATCGATGCGAGCGGAATCGGCGCGGCGCTGGCTGCGCTCGAGGTCGACTGGGCCGAACAGGCCGCCGCGCAGCTGCGCCGCCACGCCGGCTCGCGGCCAGCCAGGGACGCCGCCGGACGGGCGCGCAATGCCGCCTTTCTCTTGCGCCGTGGCTTCGATGCGGCGACAGTACGCGCCGTCACGCGCGCCGGCAGCAGCGACGACGACTTCGAGTTGGATTGAAGGCTCGAATCGTCCGCCGCATGCTTGGCGTGCCCGTCGTTGCCACCGTCGAACTTCCCAAGCCGATTCCAGATGAAAACCGCGCAAATCCGCTCCGCGTTCCTTGATTTCTTCCGCTCCAAGGGCCACACCATCGTGCCTTCGAGCTCGCTGGTGCCAGCCAGCGATCCGACCCTGCTGTTCACCAATTCGGGCATGGTGCAGTTCAAGAACGTGTTTCTGGGCAGCGAGAAACTCAAATTCGTGCGTGCGGCCGATGTGCAGCGCTGCCTGCGCGCCGGCGGCAAGCACAACGATCTCGATTCGGTCGGCTACACCGCACGCCACCACACCTTTTTCGAGATGCTCGGCAACTGGTCGTTCGGCGACTATTTCAAGCGCGAGGCGATCGAGTGGGCCTGGGAGTTCCTCACCGGCACGCTCCAACTCGACAAGGATCGACTGTGGGTGACCGTCTATCACACCGACGATGAGGCGCATGCGATCTGGAAGGACGTCATCGGCGTGCCCGAGGCGCGCATCGTGCGCATCGGCGACAACAAGGGCGCGCCATTTGCCTCGGACAATTTCTGGCAGATGGCCGATACCGGACCATGCGGACCCTGCACGGAAATCTTTTACGACCATGGTGCGCACATCGCAGGCGGGCCGCCCGGTTCACCCGACGAGGATGGCGATCGCTACATCGAGATCTGGAATCTCGTGTTCATGCAGTTCGACCGCGCTGCCGACGGCACGCTGTCGCCCTTGCCGGCGCCCTGTGTCGATACCGGCATGGGTCTGGAGCGCCTTGCCGCGGTGCTGCAGCACAAGCATTCCAACTACGAGATCGATCTGTTCCAGCGTCTGATCGGCGAGGCCGCGCGCCTCACCGGCACCACCGACCTCGAGAACAAGTCATTGCGCGTGATCGCCGATCATATTCGCGCCTGCAGCTTCCTCATCGTCGATGGCGTGCTGCCGTCCAACGAAGGGCGCGGCTATGTCCTGCGGCGCATCATCCGCCGTGCCCTGCGGCATGGCTGGATGCTCGGCCAGAAACAGCCGTTCTTCCACGCGATGGTGCCGGCCCTGGTCGAGGTCATGGGCGCGGCCTATGCGGAGTTGCCGGAGAAGCAGGCGCTGGTCGAGAACGCCTTGCGCAAGGAAGAGGAGCGTTTCGGCGAGACGCTCGAAAACGGCATGCGTCTGCTCGAATCGGCGCTCAAGGATGCGGGCGCGGCGCGCACGATTCCCGGACAGATCGCGTTCACGCTCTACGACACCTACGGTTTCCCGGTCGATCTCACTGCCGACATCGCGCGCGAGCGCGGCTGGACGGTGGACATGGCCGGTTTTGAGAGCGAGATGGAGCGTCAGCGTGAACGCGCGCGCTCGGCCAGTCAGTTCGACAGCAAGGCGAGCTTGCCGGCGGAACTTGCCAGCACACTCGCGCCGACGCAGTTTCTCGGCTACCAGACCCTTTGCGCGGATGCGGCCAAGGTCGTCGCGATCGTGCGCGAGGGCAAGGCGGTCGATACGCTTGCGAGCGGCGAGACGGCGGTGATCCTGCTCGATCGCACGCCGTTCTATGCCGAATCGGGCGGGCAGGTCGGTGACCGCGGCGAACTGGTCACGAACAACGGGCGCTTCGTGGTGTCCGACACGATCAAGCTCGGCGGCGTCTTCCATGCCCATCTGGGCTGCTGGAGCGGTGCGCCCTTGAAGCTGGGCGCCGCGCTCGCGGCACAGGTCGATCGCTCGCGCCGGCAGGCCACCGTGCTCAACCATTCGGCCACGCATCTGCTGCACGCGGCCTTGCGTGAGGTTCTGGGCACGCACGTGCAGCAGAAGGGCTCGCTGGTTGCGCCGGATCGATTGCGTTTCGATTTCGCGCATTTCCAGCCGGTCGGTGCCGAGGAATTGCGCCGCATCGAGGACATCGTCAATGCGCAAATCCGCGGCAATGCGGTCGCGGAAACGCACGAGATGGCCTATCAGGCAGCGCTCGACTTCGGGGCGATTGCGCTGTTCGGCGAAAAGTATGGCGACGAAGTCCGTGTGCTCAAGATGGGAGACTTTTCGACCGAGCTGTGCGGCGGCACGCACGTGTCGCGCACCGGCGACATTGGACTGTTCAAGATCATCGCCGAAAGCGGCGTTGCCGCGGGCGTGCGCCGGATCGAGGCGGTTACCGGTGCGGCGGCCAATGCCTTCGTGGTCGACGAAGAGGCGCGTCTCGACAAGATCGGCGAAATGCTCTCGGGCCACGGCGACGAACTCGTCGAGAAACTGCGGCAGCTGTTCGAGCGCCAAAAGAAGCTGGAGCGGGAGCTGGAGTCGTTCAAGGCGAAAGCGGCCAGCTCGGCAAGCCACGATCTGGCCGCTGCGGCGCGGCGGATCGGCGACATTGCCGTGGTCGCTGCCCGGGTCGATGGGCTCGATGCCAAGGCGCTGCGCGAAGGCGTCGACGTGCTCAAGCAGAAGCTCGGCGACTGCGTGGTGCTGCTCGCCGCCGGCGCAGATGGCAAGGCGGCGCTGATCGGCGGCGTGCAGGGCGCCGCGCTGGCGCGGGTCAAGGCCGGCGAGGTGGTCGCGCATGTGGCCGCGCAGATCGGCGGCAAGGGTGGCGGCCGGGCCGACATGGCGCAGGGTGGCGGGGTGGACTCTCCCGCGCTCGATGAAGCGCTCGCCAAGCTGTTTGACTGGCTGGAATCCAAATTGTCGTAAGGATTCCCCCGCCGCGGCCTTGGCAATGACTCGTGTTCATTGCGCAGGGGTATGGCCTTGGTTAGTATCGCCGCACAGTAACGAATGTTCGGTTGGCACCGCGTCAAGCGTCGCGCATGTGGCGACACGCATCACTCCACTCTGGCGGTCTGCGCCCCTGCTTGATCGGCACACAGAGGCCGGCGGCAATCAAGGTGATCCCGCTGCGCAGATGACGTTGGAGCAAACCGAGGCAAGGAGATCCAAATGCTTATCTTGACTCGCCGCGTTGGCGAGACGTTGATGATCGGTGACGAGGTGACCGTCACTGTTCTGGGTGTCAAGGGGAACCAGGTGCGCATCGGTATCAACGCACCCAAGGACGTGGCCGTGCATCGCGAAGAGATCTACCAGCGGATCAAGCGCGAGCTTGCTCCGGGTGAGCATCCAGGCGGCATCGAAGGCAAGGAATCTGCCTGATCTTTGACCCAGCGCTGCTTCGACGGTATCCTCCGCAGCCCGTTACGGCGGGCGGTGCGGCCGTCGTGTTGCATCGGCAAGCGATAACGGAGAGATGCCCGAGAGGCCGAAGGGGCTCCCCTGCTAAGGGAGTATAGGGTCAAAAGCTCTATCGAGGGTTCGAATCCCTCTCTCTCCGCCATTGTCGCTGCTGACCATCGTCGTCGTGCATGCGGCATCGATGCGACAGACGCGCAAGCAAAGTGCGCGTTGAAGGAAAAGGTTGACGCGCGATGATGCAATCAGAATAATCGCGCGCCTTCATCGAAGCGGATCGACGAAGTCGGTGAGGCCGGCATCGATGTTTCGTTTCAAGATCGCAAAAAATTGCGCCCGTAGCTCAGCTGGATAGAGCACCAGGCTACGAACTTGGGGGTCGGGAGTTCGAATCTCTCCGGGCGCGCCATTGAACACGAGGGGTGCTTCGGCACCCTTTTTGTTGCGGTTTGGAATGAATCGATGCTGGCTTGGGTCGATTGACGTTGTCGGCGGTGGTTCGTACCATTGCGGGCTGTTTGTACGCACGAAGTTGCGCGGTAGATCGGCATGCCGGGGTATAGCGCAGTCTGGTAGCGCGCCTGCTTTGGGAGCAGGATGTCGGGGGTTCAAATCCCTCTACCCCGACCAACCTTGCCGAGCGCTGCGGTGGCGATGTGCGTATGGGACATCGAGTGGCTGAAGATGCGCCCGTAGCTCAACTGGATAGAGCATCGGCCTTCTAAGCCGACGGTTGCAGGTTCGAGTCCTGTCGGGCGCGCCAACAGAATGATGCGGGCGTTGCGTGACGGTGAGTGAGGTTGCGGAGATCTTTGGTCGCATGCCGCCCTCAGGCGGAATGCGGGTGAGGCAGGAAGCCGAACGGAGAACCCTGCAGGGATGCACGCAAGTCCATCCGTTTTGTTGATGGTGGGCGTAGCTCAGTTGGTCGCATGCCGCCCTCAGGCGGAATGCGGGTGAGGCAGGAAGCCGAACGGAGAACCCTGCAGGGATGCACGCAAGTCCATCCGTTTTGTTGATGGTGGGCGTAGCTCAGTTGGTCGCATGCCGCCCTCAGGCGGAATGCGGGTGAGGCAGGAAGCCGAACGGAGAACCCTGCAGGGATGCACGCAAGTCCATCCGTTTTGTTGATGGTGGGCGTAGCTCAGTTGGTTAGAGTACTGGATTGTGATTCCAGTGGTCGTGGGTTCAAATCCCATCGCCCACCCCATTTTCGTTACAATTGATCTTTTCATGTGGGCCGTTAGCTCAGTTGGTAGAGCAGGAGACTCTTAATCTCTTGGTCCTAGGTTCGAGTCCTAGACGGCCCACCATTTTCCTGACGCTGCGTACCGGTGCTTTGTGGACGGGGTGCAGGCGGCAGAGTCCGATCGGGCGAAAGTGGCGAAACTGGTAGACGCACCAGATTTAGGTTCTGGCGGGGCAACCCGTGAGAGTTCGAGTCTCTCCTTTCGCACCACTGTTCTCCTGCGTGCTCTTGTCGCTGCGACCGCTCCGGCCGGCCCGGAACGCTGTCGTCCTTGCTGAACGAAGTACGCCCAGAGGACAACATGCAAGTCTCGATCGAAAATTTCGGCTCGCTTGGCCGCAAGCTCACCGTCCGTCTCCCTGCGCAGCGTCTCGAAGATCGCGTGCGCTCGCGCCTGACCGAGTTGAGCCGCACCGCGCGCATTAAGGGATTCCGCCCCGGCAAGGTGCCAGCCAAGGTGATCGAGCAGCGTTTTGGCGGCCAGGTCCGCAACGAGGCGCTTTCGGACATGATCGGATCGAGCTTCCAGGAAGCGATCACGCAGGAAAAGCTGCGTCCGGCGATGCAGCCGTCGATCGCGACCACCGGTCGCCCCGAGAACGGCGAGATCGAATACACCGCCACCTTCGAAGTGCTGCCTGAAATCGGCAAGCTCGATGTCGCCGCGCTCGAGATCGTCAAGCCGGTGGCGAGCGTGACCGATGCCGACATCGACCAGATGATCGAGACCTTGCGCCTGCAGCGTCGTACCTGGGCCCAGGTCGAGCGTGCCGCGCGCGAGGGCGACATGGTGCTGTTCGAATACAGCGCGCAAGGCGAGGGTTTCCGTCATCCCGAGAGCGGCATGGATCGGGTGGGCGCGATTCTCGGTTCGGGCGCCTATTCGCGCGACCTCGAAGACAAGATCGTGGGTCGCAGCAGTGGTGATACCTTCAAGGCGCACATCGATTTCCCGTCGACCGCGCGGACTCCGATCCTGGCTGGCAAGAGCGCCGATGTCGAAGTGCATCTGGTGCGCGTGCAGGAAGCAGCCTTGCCGGCGATCGATGATGCCTTCGTGGCGAGTTTCGGCGTCAAGGAAGGCGGCATGCAGCGCTTCCGCGAAGACGTTCGCGCCAACCTCGAACGCGAACTCAAGGGCGTGTTGATGTCGCGCCTGAAGGCCGATGCGCTCGACAAGCTGGTGGCGGCGCACCCGGAGCTGGAAATTCCGCAGGGCCTCGTCGAGGCCGAAGCGCGTCAGCTTGCGCAGCAAGCCGGTGCGCAGACCGCGGAAGCGGTGGCGGACTATCACGGTGTCGCACGGCGCCGCGTCGGCGCGGGGCTCCTGATTGCCGAATTGGCCAAGCAGAACCAGATTCGTCTCGAAGCGCAGCGCGTGCGCGAGGCGTTGGCGATGATCGCCTCGACCTACGAGGAGCCGCAGCAGGTCGTTGAACTGTATTCGCGCGACCCCCAGTTGATGAGTGCGTTGCAGAATCGCGTGATGGAGGATCAGGTCGTGGAATGGCTGGCCGAACACGCCAAGTGCAACGAACAATCATTGAGCTTCAACGACGTCATGCGGCCCGGCGCCTGAGCGCGATCGGGACCCGGGAGAAAACCATGTCCAGCCTGATCACGCCCGCGACCAGCCTCAATCTCGTGCCGATGGTGGTCGAACAGACCTCGCGCGGCGAGCGTGCCTACGACATCTACTCGCGCCTGCTGAAGGAACGGGTGGTGTTTTGCGTCGGCCCGATCGACGACTACATGGCCAACGTGATCGTCGCCCAATTGCTGTTCCTAGAGTCGGAAAACCCGGACAAGGACATCAATCTCTACATCAACAGTCCCGGCGGCGTCGTCACCGCCGGTCTGGCGATCTACGACACCATGCAGTACATCCGCTGCGATGTCAGCACGATGTGCATCGGCCAGGCGGCCAGTGCCGCATCGTTGCTGCTGATGGCGGGCGCCAAGGGCAAGCGCTACGCGCTGCCCAATTCGCGGGTGATGATTCACCAGCCTTCGGGCGGCGCGCAGGGTCAGGCCACCGACATCGAAATCCAGGCCCGCGAGATTCTCTACCTGCGCAGCCGGCTCAATGACATCTATGTCAAGCACACCGGCCAGCCGATCGAACAGATCGAGCGCGACATGGAGCGCGACCGTTTCATGAGCGGAGAGGCTGCCAAGGCCTACGGCCTCATCGACGCCGTGCTCGATCGACGTCCGGCGGAAGCCGCGCCGGCCGCCTAAGCGATTGATTCGGCGTTTGTAATCCCTTGCAGGCGCGGGCCCGGGGCGGCTCGCGCGCTGTGCTATCCTGCGCCCGCATTTGCGACAAGTTCCAGAGGCAACGCATGACCGAAGACCGGCAAGGCCGAGCGGGCGAAAGCGGCAAGATCCTGTACTGCTCGTTCTGCGGCAAGAGCCAGCATGAAGTCCGCAAGCTGATCGCGGGCCCGTCGGTGTTCATCTGCGATGAATGCGTCGAACTTTGTAACGACATCATCCGCGAGGAACTCGAGGAAAAGGCCTCGACTTCGCGCAGCGACCTGCCCAAGCCGGCCGAGATCCTCGATGTCCTCGACCAATACGTGGTCGGGCAGGCGCGCGCCAAGAAGGTGCTCGCGGTCGCCGTCTACAACCACTACAAGCGACTCGAATCGCGCAGCCGCAGCGACGACGTCGAACTCGCCAAGTCGAACATCCTCTTGGTCGGTCCGACCGGTTCCGGCAAGACCCTGCTTGCAGACACGCTCGCGCGCCTGCTCAACGTGCCGTTCACGATTGCCGACGCGACCACGCTGACCGAAGCCGGTTACGTCGGTGAAGATGTCGAAAACATCATCCAGAAGCTGCTGCAGAAGTGCGACTACGACGTCGACAAGGCGCAGAGCGGCATCGTCTACATCGACGAGATCGACAAGATCTCGCGCAAGAGCGAGAACCCCTCGATCACGCGCGACGTGTCGGGCGAGGGCGTGCAACAGGCGCTGCTCAAGCTCATCGAGGGCACCATCGCCTCGGTGCCGCCGCAGGGCGGACGCAAGCATCCGCAGCAGGAGTTCCTGCAGGTCGACACCAAGAACGTGCTGTTCATCGTCGGTGGCGCGTTTGCCGGACTCGAAAAGATCATCCAGCAGCGTTCCGAAGCAACCGGCATCGGCTTCAATGCTGAAGTGCGCAGCAAGGATCGCCAATCCGATGCCGTCAAGCTGCTTGCCGACGTGCAGCCCGAGGACCTGGTCAAGTTCGGACTGATTCCCGAGTTGGTCGGCCGCCTGCCGGTGGTGGCCACGCTCGAGGAACTCGACGAGCCGGCTCTGGTGAAGATTCTCACCGAGCCCAAGAACGCGATCACCAAGCAGTACAAGAAGCTGTTCGAGATGGAAGGTGCGGAGCTGGAGTTCCGCCCCGACGCGCTGACCGCGATCGCGCGCAAGGCGATCAAGCGCAAGACCGGTGCGCGCGGCCTGCGCACGATTCTCGAGCAGGTGCTGCTCGATACCATGTTCAACCTGCCTTCGCTCGAACACGTGAGCAAGGTCGTGGTCGACGAAGCCGTGATCAATGGTCAGGCCGAGCCCTACCTGATCTACCGCGGCAACATGCAGACCCGCGCCGCTTCCGAGTGAGGACGACTGGCGTCAGTGCGCGTGTGCCGGGCACCGCGCACATGCGCGGGCTCGGTTGAGCCGAACAGCGATTGGGGACTTGTGGTCCCCGCTCCCTCTTGCCGCGCCATTCCTGCCCGTTGCGACGATGCGCGGGCTTGCAAAGCTCGTGACGAATCCTCACTTGACGAATTCCCATGGTGGCGACAGGCTGGCCCTGCCGTCGATGATGTCTTACGGAGTCCTTTGCGCAGATGAGCGATAAATCCACCAAGACGGATCGTCCCGGCGAGCCCATCGAATTGCCGGTCTTGCCTTTGCGCGACGTGGTCGTGTTCCCGCACATGGTGATGCCGTTGTTCGTCGGGCGCGAAAAGTCCGTGCGCGCGCTGGAGCGGGCGATGGCAGGCGACAAGAAGATCCTGCTGGTCGCCCAGCGCAGTGCCGATGTCGATGATCCGGGCGAAGCCGAGCTCTACACGATCGGCACGGTTGCCACGGTACTGCAGTTGCTCAAGTTGCCCGATGGCACCATCAAGGTGCTGGTCGAAGGGCTGGATCGCGCCGAAATCGTCGCGTTCGGAGTGCGCGACGGCTTGCTCGCCGCACACGTGCGTCTGCTCGAGCCCGTCTACTCGCGCAGCGAGCGCGAGATCGGCGTGATCGGTCGCCAGCTGGTCACCAACTTCGAACAGCTGGTCAAGCTCTCGCGCAAGATTCCGCAGGAATTGCTGTCGACGCTCGGCGGCATCGAGGATCCGTCGCGCCTGGCCGACACCATTGCCACCCATCTGGGCGTGCAGGTGGCCGACAAGCAGCGCCTGCTTGAAGCCTGCGACGTCGCTGATCGCCAGGAACAGCTGGTGGGGTTGGTGGATGGCGAGATCGATGTGCTGCAGATCGAAAAGCGCATCCGTGGTCGCGTCAAGACGCAAATGGAGAAGAGCCAGCGCGAATACTACCTCAACGAACAGATGAAGGCGATCCAGAAGGAATTGGGTGATGCCGAGGAAGGCAGCAACGAGGCGGAAGAACTGTCGCGCAAGATCAAGGCGGCCGGAATGCCCAAGGCAGTCGAGGCCAAGGCGCGCACCGAACTCAACAAGCTCAAGCAGATGTCACCGATGTCGGCCGAGGCCACCGTCGTGCGCAATTACATCGAGGCCTTGCTGGGCGTGCCGTGGAAGCAGCGCAGCAAGGTGCGGCGTGATCTGCAGCGCGCGCAGGACGTGCTCGATGCAGATCACTACGGCCTCGAGAAGGTCAAGGAGCGCATCGTCGAATATCTGGCGGTGCAGCAGCGCGTGCACAAGATGAAGGGGCCGATCCTGTGTCTGGTCGGCCCGCCCGGCGTGGGCAAGACTTCGCTCGG
The DNA here is from genome assembly GCA_002632325.1 of Lysobacterales bacterium. GTDB lineage: Bacteria > Pseudomonadota > Gammaproteobacteria > Xanthomonadales > Rhodanobacteraceae > Dokdonella_A. The sequence goes on from NSJK01000001.1 coordinate 168,596, forward strand.
TCAGTCGATCGCCAAGGCGACCAATCGCAAGTTCGTGCGCATGTCACTCGGTGGCGTGCGCGACGAGGCGGAAATCCGTGGTCATCGCCGCACCTACATCGGCTCGATGCCCGGTCGCATCATCCAGAACCTGTCCAAGGTCGGCTCGAAGAATCCGCTGTTCGTGCTCGACGAGATCGACAAGATGTCGATGGACTTTCGCGGCGATCCGTCGGCGGCCCTGCTCGAAGTGCTCGATCCCGAGCAGAACCACGCATTTGCCGATCACTACCTCGAGGTGGATGTCGACTTGTCCGAGGTGATGTGGATTGCCACCGCGAATTCGCTGAACATTCCGCCGGCATTGGCTGATCGCATGGAGATCATTCGCATCCCGGGCTACACCGAGGATGAGAAGCTCAACATTGCCGAACGCTATCTCGTGCCCAAGCAGCTCAAGGCGAATGGACTCAAGGTCGAAGAACTGTCGCTTGGCACCGAGGCGGTACGCGACATCGTGCGCTACTACACGCGCGAGTCGGGCGTGCGCAATCTCGATCGCGAGATTTCCAAGATCTGTCGCAAGGTAGTCAAGGAGATCAGTCTTGCCGCGAGCAAGGCCGCGGAAAAGGGCAAGGAGAAAAGCGAGCGTCGCCGCAAGGTGTCGGTGACGTCGAAGAATCTCGACAACTACCTCGGTGTGCGTCGCTTCACCTACGGTCGCGCCGAGCTTCAGAATGAAGTCGGCCTCGTCACGGGTCTGGCGTGGACCGAGGTCGGCGGTGACCTGCTCAGCATCGAGGCCACCGTGGTGCCGGGCAAGGGCAAGCTGCTGCACACCGGTCAACTCGGCGATGTCATGCAGGAGTCGATCCAGGCTGCGTTGAGCGTGGTGAGGGGGCGCGCTGCCGGTTTCGGACTTGATCCGGAGTTCCACCAGAAGCTCGACATCCATGTGCATGTGCCCGAAGGCGCCACGCCCAAGGATGGTCCGAGTGCGGGCATCGCGATGTGCACGGCGCTGGTTTCGGTGCTCACGCGCATTCCGGTGCGCTCGGAAGTGGCGATGACCGGCGAGATCACCTTGCGCGGGCGCGTCCTGCCCATCGGTGGCCTCAAGGAAAAACTGCTCGCTGCCCATCGCGGCGGCATCACCACGGTGATCATTCCCGAGGAGAACGCCAAGGATCTGGCCGATATCCCCAGGAATGTCACAGCCTCGCTGCAGATCCATCCGGTGCGCTGGATCGACGAGGTGCTCGACATCGCGCTTGAGCGGCCCGTGCCCAAGGTGGCGACCGTCGAAGGGGAAGCGCCGCATGTATCCGCCGATCCGCAGGAAGGCGCGCGCGCCCACTGAACGGGTCGCGGGACACGCGTCGGGTCCGGCTTGGCCGGACCCTCGTTCCGTTGCGCCCCAAGTGTCGAAAAATCCTCGAAGAATGCGAAAAACGCCTGATATTTCGGGCTTTTTCGGTTGCGTGACCAAGGGGGCGCTGGTATAAAGTCGGCGCCGTGATCCAAGTGGCTTTGCTGTCCGGGCGATCGCAGGTAAATGGACGCGTTGATTGTCTGGTGCGGATGGCCCGACTGCGCGCTCCGATTCTGACCGAATTCTGCGGAGCGAGCGTTCCGCGCAGGAGCATTCAATGAACAAAGGTGACCTTGTCAACGCCATGGCCGATGGTTCGGGCCTGTCCAAAGCCGATGCAGAGCGCGCTCTGGACGCCATGATCGACGCCATCAAGACCTGCCTGCAGGGTGGTGGTGAAGTCTCGCTGGTCGGGTTCGGTGCGTTCGTCGTGCGTCCGCGTGCTGCACGCACGGGCCGCAATCCGCGCACCGGTGAGGAAATCACGATCCCCGCATCGAAGGTTCCGGCGTTCCGTCCGGGCAAGGCACTCAAGGACGCGGTTGCCTGAAATCAACCCTGCCGACGGATCGCGGATCCGTCGGCGCGATTTGTGAGTCGAATGGACGGCGCGGCACGCAGGCCTTGGCCAATGCGTCCGATTCGTCTGCTGATTGCGGCTCCTGGCGGGTGCTTAGCTCAGCGGTAGAGCGTCGCCCTTACAAGGCGAGGGTCGGGGGTTCGAAACCCTCAGCACCCACCACTCCGCATCCGTTTCGCGAATCATGGCCGTGGAAAGAGGGCGCCGTGGGCGCCTTTGTCCTGCGTTCGACGCAGGATTCTCACCGGCCACGTTCCGTCCTCGATTGCGTCCGCAAGCGGCGGCGACACCGTACAATCGGCGTTTGTGCTGAAGATCCCCGGCCATTGGCCGGTACCTTGGTATTCCAGAATCAGGTTTCCCGCCCATGTTGAAGATGCTTCGCGGCAAGTACTCCAAGCTGATGGTGCAGATCGTACTTGTGCTGATCACGATCGGATTCTCGTTCTTCGGTGTCGAGAGTTATTTCGTTTCGCGCATCAGTACCGACGTTGCCACCGTGGATGGCACGCCGATCAGTCAGGACACGTTCCGCGAGCGCTTCGGCCAGTATCGCCAGATGATGGCCAACCAGATGGGGCAGGGCGCCGACCTCAGCATCCTCGACCGTCCCGAGGTCAAGCTCGGCTACCTCAATCAGCTGATCGACGAACAGGTGCTGATGGGAGCCAACGACAAGCTTGGCATCGTCGTCCCGGTGACTTCGATCCGCGACGAGATCGCGAAGATTCCCGCATTCCAGGTCGATGGCAAGTTCGATCCCGAACAGTACAAGTTGGCCTTGATGTCGATCGGCAAGTCGCCGCTGGGTTTCGAAGACGAAGTGCGCCGCAACCTCGCCGCGCGCCAGTTGCCGATGCAGGTGGCTGGCTCGGTGTTCATTACCGAAGCCCAGATCGACGATTACCTGCGCCTGCGCGATGAGCGTCGTGACTTCCGCTACATCAAGCTCGACAAGCCCGCGCCCAAGGACACGGAAATCAAGCAGGACGAGATCGATGCCTGGTTCAAGGCGCATCAGTCCGAGTTCATGGTGCCCGAGCGCGTGGCGATCGAATACGTCGAACTCGATGCGAGCAAGATCCCCTTCAACGACACGCCCGACGACAGTGTGCTCAAGGAACGTTACGAGAAGGAAAAGGCGCGTTTCGTGACCGCCGAGCAGCGCGAAGCCTCGCACATCCTCGTCAAGGTTGCCGGCAAGGGTGGCCCCGACGAGCAGAAGGCCGCGCTGGCCAAGGCCGAGGACATCGAGAAGCAGCTCAAGGACGGCAAGGACTTCGCGACTCTGGCCAAGCAGTATTCGGATGACCTGGGTTCGAAGAACCAAGGCGGTGACCTGGGTTGGCTCGACAAGGGCGTCACCGAGGAAGCCTTCGAGAATGCCTTGTTCGCGCTCGAGAAGGGCAAGATCTCGGCGCCCGTGCTCGGCAGTGAGGGCTATCACATCATCGAATTGCGCGATGTGCGTCCGGGCAAGACGCGCAGCTTCGACGAGGTCAAGCCGGAACTGCTCACCGAATACCGCAATGGCGAGCGTGATCGTCTGTATTCGGAGAAGGCCGGACGCCTGACCGACATGGCCTATCAGGATCCGTCCTCGCTCGAAGGCGCGGCCAAGGAACTGGGGCTCGCCATCCAGAAGGCAGGTCCGTTCGCGCGCATGGGTGGCGCCGGCATCGCCGGCAATCCGGCGGTGATCAAGGCAGCGTTCTCCGACAGCGTGCTGGTGCAGAAGAACAATTCCGACCCGATCGATCTGGGCTCGAACCACATCATCGTCCTGCGCGACACCGAGCATCTCGCGGCGACACCGCAGCCACTCGCCGATGTCGCCGAACAGGTGCGCACGCGCATTCTTGCCGAGCGTCTTGTGAAGCAGGCCAAGGCGCATGCCGACAGTCTGTTTGCCGAACTTGGCAAGGGCAGCACGCTCGATGCGCTGGCCACGGCCAATGGCCTCAAGGTCGAGGACAAGCAGGGTGTTGGGCGCGAAGCCGCCACACTCGACAGTGCCTTGGTCAAAGCCGTGTTCACGATGCGGCGCGGACAGGACGGCAAGCCGAGCCGCGAACTCGTGAGCCTGGGCGGCGATGCCTATGCGCTGGTCGAACTGACCGGGGTCACCGACGGCAACCCCGCCTCGCTCGATGCCAAGACACGTGAAGCGGCCGCCAACACCCTGCGTCAGGGCGTGTCGCTGCTGGCCACCGAGGAGTTCATCGCTTCATTGCGCAAGAACGCCGACATCGAGCGCTACGAGAAGCGCTTGAGCGATCAGACTGCGGAGTGACGCGGAGGCCGTGCATCGGTCACAACCGATGCACGGGCAGCAATCAGGCACACGCACAGCGCCACAGCTCGCGGATCGTCGTGGCCATGTCCCGTGCCTGCGCCGGCCCATCGCACAGGCGTTCGCGTACTTGCTCGCGCAGCCGGTTGCGCACCAGAGCTGCCCGGGCCTGAACCTGCGCCGAGGCCGCGCGGGGATGGCGCGAGTCCGGTGGCGCAGTGGAGCCGCTCATGTCGTGAGTTGCAAGCGCGCAAGCTGGGCATAGAGCCCGCCCGCGGCGACGAGCTCGGCATGCGTGCCCTGGGCGATGATGCGTCCGGCATCCATCACGATGATGCGATCGGCGCGCTGCACGGTGGCCAGGCGATGGGCAATCACCAACGTGGTCCGTCCGCTCTTGAGGCGTTCGAGCGCGTGCTGGATCAGGTGTTCGGACTGCGCATCCAGACTCGATGTTGCTTCATCGAGCAGCAGCACCGGCGCATCGCGCAACAGCGCACGCGCAATGGCCACGCGTTGCTGTTGACCGCCGGACAAGCGTGCGCCGCGCTCGCCCAGATAGGTGTCATAGCCTTCACCAAGTGCGGCGAGAAAGGCATCGGCTTCGGCGGCGCGTGCTGCGTTGGTGATGTCTTCGCGCGAGGCCGTGTTGCGGCCGAAGGCGATGTTGTCGGCGGCGCTGGCGCCAAACAGCACCGGATCCTGCGGCACCAGCGCGAAGCCGCCGCGCAGTTCCGGCAAAGCGAGCGCGCGCAGATCCACGCCATCAAGCGTGATGCGTCCCTGCGCGGGATCGTGGAAGCGCAGCAGCAACTGGAACACCGTGGTCTTGCCCGCGCCCGAAGGGCCGACCAGCGCAACCGTCTCGCCGGGTTTGACGTCGAGCGTGAAATCGGCGAGGGCGCTGCGCTCGGGGCGTGAGGGATAGCGGAATTCGACCTGTTCGAAGCGCAGCGCGCCGCGCAGCGGACGGGGGGCGGGTTGTGGCTGTGCAGGCGAGGTGATGGTCGGCTGTGTTTCCAGCAGTTCGGTGGTGCGTCCAAGCGCGCCGGCAGCGCGCAGGAGTTGCCCCCAGACTTCGCTGAGCGTGCCGACCGAGCCCGCCGCGAGCACGGCGTAGAGAACGAACTGGCTGAGCACGCCCGGCGCCATGGTTCCGGCCATCACCGCCTTGGCGCCGGCCCACAACACCAGCGTGATCGCGCCGAACACCAGCAGGATCACGAGGGCCGTCAGCGTGCCGGTGGTGGCAATGCGCAGGCGTGCGGTCGCCAGTGCGCGCATGACCGCATCGCCATAGCGCTGCGATTCCTGCGGCTCGCGCGTGTAGGCCTGCACCGTGTGCACCGCGTTGATCGATTCGCCGGCGATTGCCGAAGCATCGGCGATGCGATCCTGACTTTGTCGCGACAAGCGCGCGACACGCCGTCCGAACACGATGATCGGCAACACCACTGCTGGAATCACCAGCAGGGTGATTCCGGCCAGACGCGGACTGGTCAGCACCATCGCGGTGATGCCGCCGACCATCGTCACCACGCTGCGCAGCGCAAGCGAGAGCGTCGAGCCGACCACGGTCTGCACGAGTTCGGTGTCGGCGGCCAGACGCGATACGAGCTCGCCGGTGCGTGTGCTTTCGTAGAAGGTCTGATCGAGCGTGAGCAGATGGTCAAACAGGCGCTTGCGCAAATCGGCGGCGATGCGCTCGCCCAGCAGGGTGACGAAGAAAAAACGGGCCGCAGTGGCAACTGCGAGCAGGGCTGCGACGCCAAACAGGCCGAGGAAGCTTGCGTTGATCGCTTGCGCATTGGCCTTGACGAAGCCGTTGTCGATCATCACCCGCACCGCCTGCGGCAGGATCAGGGTGGCGGTCGAGGACAGCGCAAGGAAACCGAGCCAGCCGGCGATCAGGCCGCGATAGGGACGCAGCAGCGGCAGCAGTCTGGTGAGGATGCGCAGCTTGCGTGGAGAGCGGGTGTCGTCGGAAGTCATCGGTACATGCAGGATGCAGGACTGTGCAGGGTAACGTCTTGCGCGGTCCGATCAAGTCAGCGCGCGAACGCTGGCACGTCCCCGACTGGCTTCGCGCACGAAATGGGTGAAGGCTTCGATCTTGGTCTGGGGTAGCTCGAAATCAAGGCTCAGGCCCTGCGCCCCATGGGTCTCGCCGAGCTTGCGTGCGCCGAACTCGCGCAGGCGTGCATGCAGCAACGGCGCAAGCGCGAAGTCACACTCGACGCGCAACACGGCTTGAGCAATGCGCGCCACACGCGGTGCAAGCCGCAGGCACTCGGCCGCGCAACCGCCATAGGCGCGGACGAGGCCACCGACACCGAGCTTGATGCCGCCAAACCAGCGCGTGACCACCACTGCCACATGGTCGAGGCCTTGGCCGTCGATCGCCTGCAGGATCGGCCGCCCGGCGCTGCCGCCGGGCTCGCCGTCGTCGTTGAAACGATACTGACCATCGCAGCGATAGGCCCAGCAGTTGTGGGTTGCATCGCGCTCACTCACCTCGCCGATGAAGGCGAGCGCGGCTTCGGCGTCCTCGATCGGTGCGGCCTGAGCGAGAAACCGACTCTTGCGGATCTCCTGCTGCAATCGCGCCCGACCTTGCAGGGTCTGCGTGTCAGCCATGCCGTGGCACGGAATCAGGCACCGGCGCGCTCATTGCAGGGATTTGAGATCGTCGGGCAGTTCGACGTCGGGATGCATGCGGCGCAGCAGGTTGAGGCTTTCGCGTGCCTGCACGTCGCGCCCCTGCTCAAGCAGCCACTGGATGCGGCGGATCCAGGCATCGGGTGCGAGCTTGCTGTCGTTACGGATTTCGGCGGAGCGCTTGAGGCTGTCCGGCGTGCTCGCTGCGGACTCCTGTTTGGCAGGAGCGGCGTCGAGCGAGTCAGCGGATTCGCTGCTGCGGAGGTTCTGGCGAACTGCGCCCCTCGACTCGAGCTTCATCGCATCAGCGGCTGGAGCGGCTTGCGCAGCGGACGCCGGTGCAGATGCGGGCGCGGGTTCGGGCGCAGCTGCGACTGCGGGGGCAGGCGGTGGGGGCGGCGGTGCTGCGGGAGCGGGCGCCTGTGCCGGAGCCGCTTGCGGGCGGGCATCCTGGGCGCGCGCACGCACCGTGGTCGTCTTGGTGACGGCTGGCGCGAGCTCGCGTGCCGGCTCGGCGGGCGCCGCTGCTGCGGCCGATGTGGCCGCAGAGTCCTTCGCTTCGTGCTCGCTGCGCGCGGGAGCGCTCTCGAATGGATGCACGGGCACATACACACGCTGCTGCACGGCGGACGGCGTGGTCCTGAAGGCCGAAGGCTCGGGTTGATGCAGAGCGTCCTGTCCGACATGCCAGGCCACGCCGGCGGCGAGCACGATGCCGGCAGCCGAGGAGAAGCCAACGAGCCAGCGATGGCGTCGTGGCGCGTGGCCACGCACCGCGCGCGCGGCTTCGCCGAGCACGTTGCGATCCAGCCGGCGCGGCGGCTCCACGCGCGAGAGCTTGCGATACAGCCTCGCCGTCTCGCCGCCATCGCCATCGAGCAGGCGCTGCAGTTCGCGATCGTTGTCGGGCAGGCTCATGACTGCATCCTCGCGCGGATGCGCGCCAGCGCATAGCGCAGGCGCGACTTCACGGTCTCGCGCCCGACATGGGTGATCTCGCCGATTTCTTCAAGGCCCATGCCGTTCTCGACACGCAGCAAGAACGTGGTGCGCTGTTCGTCGGGCATCTCTTCGAGCACCAGTTGCAGACGACGGCGCTGCTCGAACTCGCTGAGCATGCGCTCGGGTTGCTCGGCTTCGGGCGCATCGAGATTGCGCATGACCGTTTCGGTTTCTTCCACCGAAGCCTGCGGACGCTGGCGTCGGAAGCGATCGATCACGAGGTTGTGCGCGATCTGCAGCAGCCAGGTGCTGAACTTGGCCTCGGGGCGATAGCGCTCGCGCGCGCTGATCACGCGGCTCCAGGTTTCCTGGAACAGCTCGTCGGCGTCGGCGCGGTGGCGCAGGCTGCGCAGCAGGAAGCGATACAGCCCGCCACGGTGGCGGCGATAGAGGGTTTCGAAGGCGAGCATGTCGCCTCCGCCATACGCGAGCATCAGGTCCTCGTCGGTCGGTTCTTCCGGCGCCATCGTGCGAGGTTAAGGCATCGAGAGGGTTCCTCGCCATCGCCGGATCGAACTGCTGAAACGCAGACGACACGGCTGTGGGGTCAAACCGGCAGCCGCGGCCATGCTTGCGTGCAGATGCCTGGCCACACGGGGTGACCGGGCGTTGATTTCAGTGTGCGGCGTAGACGCGCTGCGCGTCGCTGCGCAAATGCTCCTGACTGTCGGGACGGCTGTAGAACATGTGCCCGCCCGCGTAGGACTTGACCTGCACGCGCTGTGGATCGCCCATCACCGGCATCTGATCGACGATCAGCACCGAGGCCATGAACGGGCACGACAGGTCGGCCCAACCGTGCACGATCAGCACCTGCAGCTTGGAATCGATCGCGACCGACTGGCGCAGCGCATCGACCGAGCCCTTGTCCGAGTCCTTGCTGTCGCGGTCCCAGAGGCGGTTCACGTCGTAGCTGAGTGCGTTGTAGCGGCCGTCGTATTTCCAGCCCACGGTGCGGGTGATGAAGTCGACCATCGCCGTGGTGGTCGGCGCGATGATGCCGTCGAGAATCGGATCGTTGCTGCGCTGGCGCGGTGAGAACGGGAACGGATCCCAGGCCGTCACGTTGGAGTCGTAGCGGCTGCCGAGCTTGCCTTCGTCGCGGAACACTTCGCGCAGGAAGGACTGGGTTTCCAGCCGTCCACCCGAGCGGCGCACGAATTCCGGATCGAGACCGCTGAGCTCGGTGACGCGTTTGACGATGCGATCGAGCGACTGCGGATCGGAGCGGCCCTTGAGCAGGTCGGTGACGTAGTCAGTGCGCGTGTAGTCGACGATCTGCTTCATCGCTGCATCGCTGAGCTTGCCGTGGCGTTCGAGATTGGCCGCGGCGATGCTCGGCAGGGTCAGCATCCACGGCAGCGGCGAGAGGTCGCCGTTGTCGCTCGCGCCCGGATCCAGATAGGGCGATACCAACACCAGTCCGTTCATGGCGATGCCCAGCCGCGTCTGCAGGTAATGCGTGATGCGCGGGCCGCGGAAACCGCCATAGCTTTCGCCGACGAGATATTTGCGCGATTCCAGGCGCTCGTTCTTGACCAGCCAGTCGTAGATGATGCGCGAGAGATATTCGATGTCGGCGTTGGTCGAGTAGAACTTCTTCTTGGCCACGTCCTCGTCCACCAATGCGCGGCTGAAGCCGGTGCCGACCGGGTCGATGAACACGAGGTCGGTGAAGTCGAGCCAACTGCCCGGGTTGTCGATCGGCGTGGCCGGATCGGACGGACTGTTGCCATCCGCGCCGAATTGCACGCGCTTGGGGCCCAGCGCGCCGAGATTGAGATACACCGACGAAGCGCCCGGCCCGCCATTGAGCGCGAACGTCACCGGACGATCCTTGCCGGGCACGGTGTAGGCGAAGAACATCACCTCGGCGATCTTCTTGCCCTTGTCATCGAGCACCGGCAACGAACCCACGGTCGCGTTGTAATCGATCTTGCGTCCGGCAATCGTCGTCGATTGCCTGATCGTCTTGTCGGCCGGGAAGGGCGGCAGCTTGAACTCGGCTTCCTTGCTCTCCGCGCCGGGCTTGCCTTCGGCCGCGGAGGTCGTGGCAGGCATGGCGAACGCGATGGCGACACACGCGCAAGCGAATGCGGCGAAGCGGATCATGGACATCGCAGGCTCTCCGAAGGATTTGGCGCCGATCAGCCTAGCGCGCCGCAGCCGGCGGGCGATGTGCCAAAAGCCCCGTGATCGCCGTGTGGGTTGCCCGCCAGGGGCGGCCACGATGGCGGACGGAACCCCGCGTGGTGCGGGGATTTCGGGCAAGAAAAAGGGCGCGGAGCCTATCCGAGCCCTTGTGTGCGGTGGCGGATGGTTGACGGGTTCAATTCCGTCTCCGCCACTTGAATAGTAACCCAGCGGGCGTGAGCGGCAATGGGCGTATCAAAGCACCGCTTCCAGCCCCTTGCGCTCGAGGATGTCCAGCAGCTTCTGCGACGGCCCGCTGGGACGCTTGTCGCCCACCTCCCACTTACGGACGGTAGATGTACTGGTGTTCAGCACGCTGGCCAGCACGGCCTGACTCAGGTGCAGCCTCTCGCGCAGCGCCTTGACCTTCGTGGCGTCGTAGTCCTGCACTGGCTCCAGGCACAGTGCGTCGTACTTCTGCATCTTGCGCTTGTCGATGAAGCCCAGGCGATGCAGATCGCTGGCCGTTTCGTGAACGGCTTCGAGGATGCGGCTCTTGGTCTTGGTGGTCATTGACAAATCTCCTGCAAAGCGCCGTCGGCAACGGCTTCATCCAGTTGCGGGCCTGTTCGAGCCAGCAGGTCGGCGGCGATGATCTGCAAGCCTTCGAGCTCCTCGTCGCTGATGTTCGCCCGCTCGTTCTTCTCGAAGCCGAACACGAAGAACCAACGATTGCCCTTGTTGGTGGCGACCAGCGTCCGCACACCGCCACGCTTGCCGCGCCCCGCCAGCCCGACGCGCTTCTTCACCACGCTGCCGCCGAGGTCTGCGTCGATCAGTCCGGCTGCCATCTCCTGGATGGCCTTGCACAGGACGGCATCTGTGAGTTCCGTCTTGCGCATCCATCGTTGGAAGTGGCGGGTCTTGAACACTCGCGTCATCGCGTTAATTGTGCCACTGAGTGGCATAGACCGTCTACCCACCCATTCCAGCCCCCGCTTAGCCGACATCACCCTTCAAGACAGCCTACAGACGGCACTCCCGAATCGACGCGATACCCCATCGCCCGGTAACCCCGCTGCGGCTTGTCCCACATCCGCAGCAAGGCCGGATGACCTGTGTCCACGAAGTCGATGATGCGCACGTCGGTCTTGCTGGCGTGTTCCCGGTGCAAGCGACCGGCGTATTGCGCCAGCGTGCCTTTCCAAGAGACGGGCATCGCCAGCACCAAGGCGTCCAGCGGTGGATGGTCGAAGCCTTCGCCGACCAGCTTGCCGGTGGCCAGCAACACGCGCGGCGCGTCTGGCGACAAGGCCTTCGAGTGCGGCGGTCAGTGCGGCGCGCTGCGTCTTCGACATCCGTCCGTGCAACACAAACGGTTCTGGAACTTGGCCCGTCAACGCAGTTTGAATCGCCGCGATGTGCGCGGTACGTTCGGTCAGTGCCAGCACCTTGCGGCTTTGCTGGAAGGCGTTGATGATCGCGCTGGCGATGGCTGCCGTTCGAGCCGCGTCTTGTGGCAGATGCCGGAACACATTCTGGGTGGCCGTTTCGTGTTTGGTGGAGGCGGCGGGAATGGCTTGGGCCATCCTGACCCTCACCCTCGCGCAGGGCGCGAGCGCCAGCGCCGTTGGCGTTGTCCGCTCCGGCATCCTGCCTGCGCAGTGAACACGGCGCGCTGTGCGTGCGCTGGGCTTCGCATCCACACTGCCTTCATCAAACACGAAAAGGCCACCGCGAGGGTGGCCATTTCGTGTTTGGTGGAGGCGGCGGGAATGGCTTGGGCCATCCTGACCCTCACCCTCGCGCAGGGCGCGAGCGCCAGCGCCGTTGGCGCTGTCCGCTGCGGCATCCTGCCTGCGCAGTGAACCCGGCGCGCTGCGCGTGCGCTGGGCTTCGCATCCACACTGCCTTCATCAAACACGAAAAGGCCACCGCGAGGGTGGCCATTTCGTGTTTGGTGGAGGCGGCGGGAATGGCTCGGGCCATCCTGACCCTCACCCTCGCGCAGGGCGCGAGGGCCAGCGCCGTTGGCGCTGTCCGCTGCGGCATCCTGCCTGCGCAGTGAACCCGGCACGCTGCGCGTGCGCTGGGCTTCGCATCCACACTGCCTTCATCAAACACGAAAAGGCCACCGCGAGGGTGGCCGTTTCGTGTTTGGTGGAGGCGGCGGGAATTGAACCCGCGTCCGAAGGCACTCCGTGCCCGGCGCTACATGCTTGTCACGCTGTTTGATCTCGTCTTGCGGCAACACAACGTGCGAGGCGCACCGCAGGACCAGCCTCTTGGATTTGATCCGCTACCGAAAGGCGCCGGCGCGGACGATCCTGTGATAGTGACCCTACATCCACGAGCACAGGCACAAGTGGGTTCGGGGCTAGGCCTTAAGCGGCCAGAGCGTAGACGTCGTCGTTCGCGTCTAGTTTTTTGCCATCGGATTAACGAGGAAGATGACGCCCTCGGCATGCTCCAGACTACTTCGCGTCCCCCGTCGAAACCATGTCGCCCCCGGGGTGTGGCAATGGTGGTGGCAGCGCTTGCCGAAATCAAGCCATCGCGTGCGTTGTTTCAGGCCTGGCGGTTCCTGGCGCGCATCACGCGCTGCTTCTCGCGGTTCCAGTCGCGCTCCTTTTCGCTGTCGCGCTTGTCGTGCTCCTGTTTGCCGCGGGCGAGGCCGAGGTCGATCTTGGCGCGGTTGTTCTTCCAGTACATCGCCAGCGGGATCAGGGTGTAGCCCTTGCGTTCGATCGCGCCGATGAGCTTGTCGATCTCCTCGCGATGCAGCAGCAGCTTGCGCGTGCGGCGGTCATCGGCGACGACGTGGGTGGAAGCCGAGATCAGCGGCACGATCGAGGCGCCGAACAGGAAGATCTCGCCACCCTTGACGATCGCGTAGGCATCGCCCAGATTGGCGCGCCCGGCGCGCAGGCTCTTGACCTCCCAACCCTGCAGCGCGATACCCGCTTCGTAGTGTTCGTCGATGTGGTATTCGTGGCGCGCGCGCTTGTTCAGCGCGATCGTCGCATTCGCGGATTTGTCCTTGGATTTCGGGTTTGCCATCAGGGTTGCCAGGTTGCTTGCATGATCCAGATTCGACGTCAGGCCATCGTTCGCCGCACGCCCGAGCAGATGTTCGATCTGGTCAACGACGTGGAAGCATACCCGAGCCGCTTCGGCTGGTGCGCCGCCAGTCGCGTGCTCGAGCGCGCGGAACAGTCATTGGTTGCGCGGCTGGACCTGCGTCTGGCCGGCTTCACCCAGAGCTTCACCACGCGCAACACCTTCGAGCGCGCGCAGCGCCTGCACATGCAACTCGTCGATGGCCCCTTGCGCACGCTCGATGGCGAATGGAGCTTCGTGGCGCTCGGCGAGATCGGCTGCAAGATCGCACTGGCGCTGGATTTCGACTATGCGGGCAAGCTCATGGGGCCGGCGCTGCGCTTGGGCTTTCAGGGTCTGGCCACGCGCATGGTCGATGACTTCGTGCTGGCGGCATCGAAACTCGATGGCTGAAGAGACGCCGATGCTGCGCGTGGAAGTGGTCTGGGCGCTGCCCGAAGCTCAGTTCCTGCGCGCGGTCGAGCTGCCTGCGGGAAGCACGGTGCGCGATGCGATCACCGCCTCGGGCGTGGAGCGCGAATGCGCCATCGAGGCGCACACGCTGCAGGTGGGGATCTGGTCCAAACGGGTGGGCTTCGACACCCCGGTCGCTGCAGGCGATCGCATCGAGCTGTATCGCCCACTCAAGATCGACCCCAAACAAGCGCGCCGCCTGCGCGCGCAGCGCCGGCGCTGAATGCCTCAGCCCTGCTGACCGCCGCGCTTTTTCTTCTTCTTGTCTTCTTCGCTGCGCTTTTCGTCGGGATACTGACGCTTGTATTTGCGCGCATCCTTGACCAGTTGTTCGGGGTTTTCCTCGAAATAATCGCCGTCGATCTTGGCCAGCACGTCGTTCTCGAAGTGCAGCACGAGGTCCTTGCGATCCATCTTGCCGCGCCCGCGGCGCATGGTGGAGACGTAGTCCCAGCGGTTCTGTTCGAACGGGCTGACCACCGAGGGCGAACCCATCACCAGGAGCACCTGGCGCTTGCTCATGCCCGGCTGCAGGGCTTCGACGGAGTTCTTGTCGAGCAGGCTGCCTTGTTGCGCGTCGACCTTGTAGATGAAGCCGCAGCCGGTCAGCGGCGCGAGGGCGAGAAGGAGGGTCCAGCGCAGGCGCATGCAGTCGTTTCCGAGGTTGCCGAAGCGGCGATGATACACTACGAGCCTGTACGGCATGGCCAGGGGCGCACTCCAAGATGAACGCATCCGCAGGAGACAAGACCATGGAATCCAACGAGTTGCGCAAGGCCGGGCTCAAGGTCACGCATCCGCGCATGCGCATCCTCGAGATCCTCGACAGCCGTGATGGCAAGCACTTCACCGCCGAGGATATCTACCGCCAATTGCTCGACAACGACGACGACATCGGTCTGGCCACGGTCTACCGTGTGCTCACCCAGTTCGAGGCCGCCGGTATCGTGCTCAAGCACAACTTCGAAGGCGGGCAGGCGGTGTTCGAGCTCGATCGTGGCAAGCACCACGACCACATGGTCGATGTCGAAACCGGCAAGGTGATCGAGTTCTCCAGCGAGGAGATCGAGCGCCTGCAGCACGACATCGCCGCCAGGCACGGCTACGTGATCGAGGATCACAGCCTCGTGCTCTACGTGCGGCAAGCCAAGAAGAAATAGTTCATGAGCCCGCGCAGCCGCGGGCATCGACAGCGGTCAGTTCTTGCTGCTGGCCTTGGTCAGCATCTGGCGTGCGTGCGCGAGCGTTTCGTGGGTGATTTCCACGCCGCCGAGCATGCGCGCGATTTCCTCTTCGCGCGTGCTCACGGTCATGGCCTCGATGCGCGTGTGGGTGGCGTCGGCTTCGCTGCGCTTGCTCGCGCGCAAGTGCGCGTGGCCCTGTGCGGCAACCTGGGGCAGATGCGTCACGCACAGCACCTGACGCTGGGCACCCAGCGTGCGCAGCTTCTGGCCGACGATCTCGGCGACCGCGCCGCCGATGCCGGCATCGACTTCGTCGAACACCATCGTGGCGATGTCATCGCTTCCGAGTGCAGCCACCTCGATGGCGAGGCTGATGCGCGCCAGTTCACCGCCCGAAGCAACCTTGCGCAGCGCGCGCGGCGGCTGGCCGGGATTGGCGCTGACGAGGAATTCGACACGTTCGGCGCCCTGCGGATCGGGTTCGGTGTGGGGCTGCGCTTCCAATTGCACCTCGAAGCGGCCGCCGGCCATGCCCAGTTCGGCCATCAGCGCGCTCACCGATTCGGCGAGGCTGTGCGCGGTGGCGGCACGCAGCCCCGAGAGTGCAGTAGCTGCCTTGGCGTAGTCGCTTTCGAGGCGGCGCTGCTCGGTTTGCAGCGTGTCGATGCTGGCGCCGGCGCTGCGCAGGCTTTCCAGTTCTTCGCGCAAGGCCTGCGCGTGGGCGGGCAGTTCGGGCATGCGCAGGCGGTGCTTGCGCGCGAGTTCGTGCAGCTTGGCCAATTGTGCCTCGGCTTCGGCCAGACGTTCGGGATCGAGATCGAGTGCAGACTGGTAGCGCGCCAGCGCATCGCCCGCTTCGGTGAGCTGGATCTGCGCGGCGTCGATGAGCTCGGCGATCGGTGCGAGTCGCGCATCGAGGTTGTGCAAATGACTGATGTCACTGTGGGCACGCGCGAGCTGGCGCAGCAGCGCGAATTCGTGGTCGCCGTCGAGCCGTTCGCCGAGCGCGGCGCAGCCTTGCAGCAATTGCCCGGAATTGGCGAGGCGGCGATGACTGTCTTCGAGTTCGGCCAGGGCCTCGGGCGCAAGCGCGTGGCGTTCGAGTTCGGCGACCTGATGGCCGAGCCATTCCATGCGTTCGGCATGGTCGGCGCCGCGTGACAGTTCGGCGATGCGCGTGGTGGTCGCGCGCCAGACACGGGCGATGCGGGCGACCTCGGCCAGCGCGCCGGCATGTCCGCCGAAGGCATCGAGCAAAGCGAGTTGCTGGCTGCGCTCAAGCAGGGCTTGATGTTCGTGCTGGCCATGGATCTCGATGAGTCGGGCGGCGAGCATCTTGAGCTGCCCGAGCGTGACCGGGCGGCCATTGATCCATGCACGCGAGCTGCCTTCGCTGCGGATCACGCGGCGCAATTGGCAGGCGCCTTCCTCGTCGAGATCCTCGGCGGCGAGCCACTCGCGCAAGTCGGCACGGTTGCTCAGATCGAACTCGGCCGACAGCTCGGCGCGTTCGCAGCCATGGCGCACGAGGCCGGCATCGCCGCGGCCGCCGGCGAGCAGCAGCAGGGCATCGACCAGCAGCGACTTGCCGGCGCCGGTCTCGCCGGTGACGACGGTGAGGCCGGGGCCGAAGCTGACATCGGACTCGCCGACGATCGCGAAATCCTTGACGTAGAGGCTCTTCAGCATCGCGCGCGCGTTGATCCAGGGGCGCCGCACGCTAGCACGCGCGGCGATGGCGGCCAAGCCGCCCACGGGCATGGAAATCACCCGGCGGCGGCCTTATTGTGTGGACATTGCAGCCGCGCGCCCCGTTGATGGGCGCACGCACTGGAGCTAGATGAACGCGGTATCCCGACAACTCGATGCGCGCGCGCGTCACCTGTTGCGCTCGCTGATCGCGCAGTACATCAGCGAGGGTCAGCCGGTCGGTTCGCGCTCGTTGGCCAAGTCCTCGGGGCTGGACGTGAGCCCGGCGACGATCCGCAACATCATGTCCGACCTCGAGGATTTCGGTCTGGTCGCCGCACCGCACACCTCGGCCGGTCGCGTGCCGACCGCGCAGGGTTATCGCGTGTTCGTCGACAGCCTGCTGCAGATGCAGCCGCTGGGTGAGGGCGAGTTGGCGCAACTGCGCCGCGAATTACCGACCGAAGCGGCCACACCCGACCTGCTCGGCAGTGCCAGCGCGCTGCTTTCGCAGATGACCCATTTCGTCGGCGTGGTCAGCGTGCCGCGGCGCGAGGAGTTTCCGTTCCGCCAGATCGACTTCGTGCCGCTCGATGGCGGGCGCGTGCTGGTGATCCTCGTGTTCACCGATGGTCAGGTGCAGAACCGCGTGATCGTGCCGCAGCGGCCGTATGCGCCGTCCGAACTCGAGCAGATCGCCAACTTCCTCAACGCCAATTTCAGCGGCCTGCGCATCGACGAGATCCGCACGCGCCTGTTGCAGGAAATGCAGGACGAGGGCGCACGCCTCAATCACCTGCTCACGGCGGTGATCGAGGTCGCCTCCAAGGCATTCCAGGACAGCGGCAACGACATGCTGGTGGCGGGCCAGACCAATCTCATGGGTCGTCAGGACGGCGCCGACGTGGACCGCCTCCGCGATCTGTTCGAAGCCTTCCAGCGCAAGCGCGATCTCTTGCAGTTGCTCGAACGCTGCGCGCATGCCGATGGCGTGCGGCTGTTCATCGGCGAGGAATCGGGCTTTGCCGCGCTCGATGGCTACAGCCTCGTCACCGCGCCCTATGGCGTGGACAACCGCGTGCTCGGCGTACTCGGCGTGATCGGCCCCACGCGCATGGCTTACGAGCGCGTGATTCCGGTGGTGCAGGCCACGGCGCAGATCATCTCGACCGCGCTGCGCCGCGCCTGAGGCGGCCGGCAGCGCCACGAATCGGCTACCATCGCCGGCTTTGTGCCCGCCAGCGGGCCGGCGCGGCCTTGAAGCTGGCGCCAATGGCCGCATAAAGCCGATTCACGCAAGCCAGACACGCAGCGCGGGCTGCCGCCGCCACGGGCGGGGTGGGCTGCGAGCCAATGGGAGATCAGGAATGCAAAACACCACGCCGACGCCGGAATCGACGCCAGCGGATGCGAGCGATGCAGTCGATCAGGGCATCCAGACACTCAGCCGCCAGCTCGGCGAGGCCGAAGCCAAGCTGGCCGAGATGCGCGAGACGGTGCTGCGCGAGCGCGCCGATCTCGACAACCAGCGCAAGCGCCTGCAGCGTGATCTGGAACAGGCGCGCAAGTTCGCCAATGAAAAACTGCTTGCCGATCTGTTGCCGGTGCTCGACAACCTCGCCCGCGGACTTGACGCCGAAGGCAGCGAGGCAGCGGCGCTGCGCGGCGGCGTGGAGCTGACCTTGCGCGAGTTCGAGCGTGTGGTCGGCACGCATGGCCTGACTGCGGTCGGTGTGGTCGGCGAAGGCTTCGACCCCGAGCGCCATCAGGCGATGGCCATGGTCGAGGCGCCCGAGCTGGGCGCCGGCAAGGTCGTGCAGGTGATGCAGAAAGGCTATGTGCTCAACGAGCGCCTGCTGCGTCCGGCCATGGTGTCGGTGAGCAAATGAGCCTGCTGCCCCCGGGCAGCGCTTGAAAGTACGGCAGCACCCCATATTTTCGCAGCAGCGCGGCGTCGTGCCGCATCCAGTCAATCGCGGGAGGCAACACAATGGGCAAGATCATCGGTATCGACCTGGGCACGACCAACTCGTGCGTGGCGGTGATGGAAGGCAGCACGGCGCGCGTGATCGAGAACTCCGAGGGTGATCGCACCACCCCGTCGGTCGTTGCCTTCAAGGACAACGAAGTGGTGGTCGGCGCGACCGCCAAGCGTCAGGCCGTGACCAATCCCAAGAACACCTTCTATGCGGTCAAGCGCCTGATCGGCCGCAAGTTCACCGATGCCGAAGTGCAGAAGGACGTCGGCATGGTGCCCTACGGCATCGTCGCGCACGGCAACGGTGACGCCTGGGTGGAGACCTCCGACGGCAAGAAGATGCCGCCGCCGGAAATCTCGGCCAAGGTGCTGATGAAGATGAAGAAGACCGCCGAGGACTTCCTCGGTGAAACCGTCACCGAGGCGGTGATCACGGTGCCGGCCTACTTCAACGACAGCCAGCGTCAGGCCACCAAGGACGCCGGCCGCATCGCCGGTCTCGAAGTCAAGCGCATCATCAACGAGCCCACGGCGGCCGCGCTCGCCTATGGCCTCGACAAGAAGGGCGGCGATCGCAAGATCGCGGTGTATGACCTGGGCGGTGGCACCTTCGACATCTCGATCATCGAGATTGCCGAAGTCGATGGCGAGAAGCAGTTCGAAGTGCTCGCCACCAATGGCGACACCTTCCTGGGTGGCGAGGATTTCGACAAGCGCGTGATCGACTATCTCGTCGAGGAGTTCAAGAAGGATCAGGGCGTGGATCTCAAGAACGATCCGCTCGCACTGCAACGTCTCAAGGATGCTGCCGAGCGCGCCAAGATCGAGCTGTCCTCCGCGCACCAGACCGAAGTGAATCTGCCCTACATCACGGCCGATGCCTCGGGCCCCAAGCATCTCATCATCAAGCTCACGCGTGCCAAGCTCGAAGCACTGGTCGGCGAACTGGTCGAGCGCACCATCGCGCCGTGCCGCACCGCACTCAGCGATGCCGGCCTCAAGGTCTCCGACGTCAACGAAGTGATCCTCGTCGGCGGCCAGACGCGCATGCCCAAGGTGCAGGAAGTGGTCAAGGACTTCTTCGGCAAGGAGCCGCGCAAGGACGTCAACCCCGATGAGGCGGTGGCAGTCGGTGCGGCGATCCAGGGCGGCGTGCTCGCCGGCTCGGTCAAGGACGTGCTGCTGCTCGACGTGACCCCGCTGTCGCTGGGCATCGAGACGCTCGGTGGCGTGATGACCAAGCTGATCGAGAAGAACACCACGATTCCGACCAAGGCCAGTCAGGTGTTCTCGACCGCCGAGGACAACCAGAGCGCGGTCACCGTGCACGTGCTGCAGGGCGAACGCGAGCAGGCACGCTACAACAAGTCGCTCGGCAAGTTCGACCTCACCGGCATCCAGCCGGCGCAGCGCGGCATGCCGCAGATCGAGGTCGGCTTCGACATCGACGCCAACGGCATCCTGCACGTCTCGGCCAAGGACAAGAACACCGGCAAGGAACAGCGCATCGAGATCAAGGGCAGCTCGGGCCTGTCCGAGGACGAGATCCAGCGCATGGTGCGCGATGCCGAGAGCAACAAGGAAGAAGACAAGAAGTTCCACGAGCTCATCGGTGCGCGCAACAAGGCCGACCAGTTGATCGCGGCCACGCGCGCGGCGATCAAGGATCACGGCGGCAAGGTGCCGGGCGATATCGGTCGCATCGAGGAAGCGCTGGCGGAACTGGAGAAAGTCGCCAAGGGCGAGGACAAGGCACAGATCGAGTCGCGCACCAACGCGCTCGAACAGGCAGCCCAGCCGCTGTTCGCCGCCGCGCAGCAGGGCGTGCCTGAGGGTGATGCGCAGGCCGGTGCCGGCGCGCACAAGAATGACGATGTCGTCGACGCCGAGTTCACCGAGGTCAAGGACGACAACAAGTAAGAGCCACGCGCGCCGCCTTCGCAGTGAAGGCGGCGCTTTGCACACACGGTGTCGTCGCGCGGCGCCAGACGCTGGGGAGCGTCGGAGACAGCATGGAAAAGGGCAGGGTCGAAGCGTTTTCGGACGGCGTGATCGCCGTGATCATCACGATCATGGTGCTTGAGCTCAAGCCGCCGCACGGTGCGGGCTGGGATGCGCTGCTCGAGAACGGACATGCCTTCCTCAGCTACGTGCTCAGCTTCGTCTACGTCGGCCTGTACTGGAACAATCACCATCACCTGTTTGCATCGTGCCGTCACGTGAGCGGGCGCGTGCTGTGGGCGAATCTGCACTTCCTGTTCTGGCTCTCGCTCCTGCCATTCGCGACTGCATGGCTCAACGAGGCCCAGCCCTTGCCCGCACCCTTGCCCACGGCAGCCTATGGTTTCGTGCTGCTGATGGCGGCCTTGGCATGGCTGCCGCTGGGACGCGCGCTGATCGCGGCCAATGGCGGCGCCGAGGGCAAGTTGGCCAAGGCAATCGGTGCCCGCGTCGATGGCAAGACCCTGCGCTCGCTCGCGCTGTATCTGGGCGCGGTTGTGATGGCGCCATTCGTCCCCATCCTTTCGTGCGTCGTCTACGCGGTCGTGGCGGCGTTGTGGTTCATCCCCGATCGACGCATAGAAAACGGATTGTCAGGTCAATGAGCAAGGCGGATTACTACGAGGTGCTTGGCGTCGAACGCACGACCAGTGCCGAGGACCTCAAGAAGGCGTTTCGGCGCGTGGCGATGAAATGTCATCCCGATCGTTGCCCCGATGATCCGCAGGCGCAGGAGAAGTTCAAGGAGGCCAAGGAGGCCTACGAGGTTCTCTCCGATCCGCACAAGCGCCAGCTCTATGACCAACATGGTCATGCCGCGTTCGAACACGGTATGGGCGGCGGTCGTGGTGGTTTCCAGGGTGATGTCGGCGACATCTTCGGCGACATCTTCTCCGACATCTTCGGCATGGGCGGCGGTGGCCGTCAGCGCGCGCGCCGCGGTTCGGATCTGCGCTACTTGCTCGAACTGGATCTGGAAGAAGCCGTGTTCGGCGTCGACAAGACGATCCAGGTGCCGACCCTCGTCGAGTGCGCGACTTGCCATGGCGTCGGTTCGGCCGACGGCAAGACCAGCGCCTGCGCGACCTGCAAAGGTCATGGCCGCGTGCGCATGCAAAACGGCATCTTCTCGATCCAGCAGGCCTGCCCGCACTGCGGCGGCAGCGGTCAGGTGGTCAAGAATCCGTGCAAGGACTGCAAGGGCGAAGGCCGCAGTCACGACGAGCGCACGCTCGAGGTCAAGATTCCTGCGGGCGTCGACAACGGCGATCGCATCCGCCTGAGCGGGCAGGGCGAAGCCGGCCCGGCCGGCAGCGTGCCGGGTGATCTGTATGTCGAAGTGCGCGTGCGCGAGCACGCGATCTTCCAGCGCGATGGCGACGACCTGCACTGCGAAATCCCCTTGCGCTTTGGTCAGGCCGCGCTCGGCGCGGTGCTCAAGGTGCCCACCCTGGAGGGCGAGGCGCAGATCACGATTCCCGCCGAAACCCAGAGCGGCAAGCTGTTTCGTCTGCGCGGCAAGGGCGTGAAATCGGTACGCAGCGGTCACACCGGCGACCTCTTGTGTCGCGCCGTGGTGGAAACGCCGGTGCGCCTCACCGGCGAGCAGCGCGAGCTGTTGCAGCAGTTCGAGGCAACCTTTGGCGGCGACAACGCCGCCGCGCACTCGCCGCGCAACAGCAGTTGGCTCGATGGCGTCAAACGATTCTGGGATCGCGTGACTTCGTGACGACGCCGCACCGCGTTCGGCAGGGCGCGGTCGGGATCGGGTAGCATGCGCGCTCCAACACCGTCGGGCTCGCATGAACGCACCGCACCGTCTCGCCATCAACGGCGCCCATGGCCGCATGGGCCAGCAGTTGTGCGCGCTCGCCGCCGCCGATGCGCGCTTCGAACTGGTCGCGACGTGCACGTCAGCGACCGACTTCGCTGCACTGCCCGCATTCGAGGTGATGGTCGATTTCAGTGCGCCCGCGGGACTCGCGCGCGCGCTCGATCATTGCGAGAGGCACGGCGTCGCTCTGGTCAGTGGCACCACCGGACTGGATCCTGATCTGCAGCAGCGCCTGGATGCTGTCGCGCGCAGGATTGCCTTGCTGCACGCTGCGAACTTCAGTCTCGGCGTCGCCCTGCTCGCGCAACTGGTAGCGCACGCTGCCGCGGCGCTGCCGCATTGGGATCTGGAAATCCTCGAAGCGCACCATTCGGCCAAGCGCGATGCACCGTCGGGTACCGCACTTGCGCTCGGACAGGCGGCAGCGAGTGCGCGCGGTGTCGATTTCGATGCGGTCAAGGCGATCGATCGCAGGGGCGAGCGGGTGCCGGGATCGATCGGTTTCGGCGTGCTGCGCGCGGGCGACATTGTTGGCGAGCACACGATGCTGCTGGCAACGCGCGGCGAGCGGATCGAACTGTCGCATCGCGCCACCGATCGCGCGATCTTCGCGCGCGGCGCCCTGCATGCGGCAGCGTGGCTCGCCGGCCGTGGCGCGGGTCGTTACACGATCGGCGACGTGCTCGCGGTTTGAACCCGTTGGGCACGTCCGCAGGCGCGACGCGTTTCAGAACGCGAACTGAGCGCGCAGTTCGAGGATGCGCGGACGGCTGCGAACACCAGCGCGTTCACTGCGCCCCCAGACGTGGTTGGCCTGCAGCTTGAAGAACTTGGTGACGTACCAGTTCGCGCCGAACGTCCAGTCGGTCTGCGTGCCGCCGCGCACCGGGCCATCGTCCAGATCGACATGACTCAGGCGCAGCGCCAGTTCGAGCGCGCCGAGCTCGCCGCGTGGCTGCAAGGATCCGATTGCGCCGTTGCGATAGCTGCGCGATTCGCCCGTGAGCGTCCACGCGCCGCTGAGATACCAGCCGTCGCCGTCGAACCGGGGATTGCCTGTTGGCTGCGCGGAAAAACGCAGAACTTCCGACTGCAGCAACCAGGGCCCGTGCAGCCAGGCCGCTTCGAGGCCGATGCGATCGATCGCGCCGGGATCGCGCAGACTGCCCGTGTCGACCAGACGCAGCGCGGTGAGTCCCGCTTCGGGACGGACACGAAAGCGCGCGATTGGAGCAAGCCATTGACCGCGGCCATTGCGACTTGCGCTGCGCTCCTCGCGTGACAGCGCGAGGCCGAGATGAACCACGTCGATTGCCGCTGCGCCATCCTTGGCGGTCGCTGCGGCGAGTGGATTCCACACGAGTCGCAGTGCCGGGCCGTGACCGTCGTTGTCGCCATTGAGATCGCCACCTTGATACCACGCACTCTGCATGCGCCAGTGCTGGCCCAGTTGCGAGTTCCAGTCGATGCCGATGCGTCGGCCCATGTTGGCGGTCTGGGCCGGCAACGCAGTTTCCAGAAAGGTCGAGGCGCTTGAGCTCAACGCGGCGTCCCAACCGACCGGCGTCTTGAATTGGCCGATGCGGAACTCGCCCAGCTTCGGCGCGCCGTAGCGGATGAAATTGTCGGTCCAGCCGGTGACCTGCGCGGCGCTGCGCGTGTTGAAGTCGTAACCGAGCTGCACGCCGAAACCGGAACGCATCCGCCAGCTCAGACCCAGCTCACGCCGGCGCCAGGCATTCACGTTGGCCAGCGCGGTCGCGGCACCTGATCGTGCGCCGTGGCGTTCGAGGTCGAACTGGAAATTGCCGCGCAGAACCAGCTCGTTGCCTGAGCCGGTGATCATCTTCGGCGGCCATGGAGATGCGGTGCCGCTGGCAAGAGCGGGCATGGGGCAGATCCCTGCGACCACGAGGCAGAGTGCAATTGCCACGCGCACGAACCTCATCCGTCTTGTGGAAACAGCGGCGGCACCTGCACCCACATTGGTCAGGAAGCGCGGCAGGCGTTTCGACAATCGATCGTGATGGCCCCGATCATCGCCGCCGCATGAAGGCAGCCATCTGCATGCCGGACTCATCGCGCCTTGGGCGCCAGCAGGTATTGACGCAAGAAGCCGGCAATCCCGTTCCATGTAGCCTCGATATTCTCGATCTTGCTGAGGCTGTGTCCTTCGTCCGCGAGTTCGAGGCCGACCGGCGGACGCCCCGCGAGATCGAGCATGCGTACGAGTCGCCGCATGTGCTCGAAATCCACACGTCGATCGGCTTCGCCATGCACCAGCATGATTGGCGTAGTCAGTTCGCGATACCGGTAGACCGGCGAGGTCTGGATCATGCGGTCGCGTTCCTTGATCGGATCACCGACGAATTTCTCCAACTGAGTGCGGCCGGCTGCAGATTGGCCGCCGTCGCTTGCAGTGAAGAACAGTAGCCGGTCGGTGACGCCCGAGATCGACACCGCGCAGCGATATCGATCGGGTGCCCGCACGGTGGACATCAGCGCGGAATAACCACCGTAGCTCGCTCCCAGCATGCACATGCGTGACGCATCGAGTGGGTATTTGGCCAAAGCCCAGGCAACTGCACGGTCGATGTCGTCTTCGATGCCCGTCCCCTGAGCGCCTTGCCCGGCTTCGCGAAATGCGCGGCCATAGCCATCCGAGCCACGAAAGTTGACCTGCAGCACGGCGATGCCGAGACTGCCGAGAAACTGCAGTTCCGGATTGAACTGCAGGCTGTCGCGTATGCCCACCGGACCACCATGTGGCATCACGACCAGCGGATGCGGCCCCTTGCCTGCGGGGAGCGTGAGATAGGCATCGAGAGACGGTTGCACTCCGTCCTCGACTCGGAATGCCTGTGCCTTCAGCCACTGCTTTCCGGCAAGCCAAGGGCGCTCCTCGGAGAGTAGCGACGCGCGGCGTGCGGCCAAGTCGAGGTGGTAGATCTGCCCGGGGCGGTCGCTGCCCTCCACACGCAGGATGCGCTGCATGCCATCGGAACTGCGCCCGAGCGCACTCACCGAGAGCCCGGGAAAACTGCGGGCGAGCAACTGCGAGAGGTGCTGGTCGGACTCGGCAAGGTAGTCGTTGACCATCCGACCATCCATGCGATAGCGGGCACCGATCACCGCGCCGGCGTTGTCGAGCAGCGGAGCGTCAATGTCGATGCCTGGCTTGCTGAAGAGGGTGCCCACGATCTTGCCATTGGCGGGGTCGAATTCGACCAGATCACGCTGGCCGCGCCCCTCGTCACTGGTGCCGTAAATGTGCGTGCCGTCCGCCGTCAGTGCCATCGGGTTGAAGCCGCCGCGGATGCTGAGGTCGAGGACCTCGCGGAAGTCTTGCCCCTGTCCGTACAACAACACCAGTCGCTGATCCTTGTTGCGCGCCCAAGCAGCGCGCAACTGGCCTTTGCGGTCGGCGAGCCAGTGGAATGCACCATCGATTTCCGGATTGAGCGGCTTCTGCGACCACGCGATCGAGGCATCAATCGCCGCCTGATTGCTCAGGTCGACACGTTGCACGAACAGCTTGTCACGGGGCGTGCGGCTGGCAAACAGAATCTGGTCGGGCTGCTCCGGCAAGGCGTCGACGAGCCTTCCGCTGCGGCGAATGCGCAGGGTCTGGAAGCCGCGATTCCCGGGCGGCCCGTCACCGATGCGAATGACCGAATACACAGCCTCGTCGCTGACGATTCCGATGCCCAGCAGCAGCACGCGATTGCCCGACCAGGCGATCGATGCATGCGGCAGGGCAGAGCGATTGAGGGTGATGGAGGTGCCGGCAACCAGATCGACGAGTTCTATCGACCAGCCCTTCTCGTCGCGTACACGTTGCACGAGCAGGTCGCCTGCCGCATTGAGCTCAACCGATTCGATCTGCGGCTCGCGCCACAGATCGCGCACCGCGATCGGCAACTCGCCGGGTGCAGGCGGCGCGCGCAGTTTCATTTCGGTAACAGGGGGCTTGTCCCTGGTTTCGCGGTCGAGGAAGGCAGGAAAGGGGTCGGTGTAACGTCCGATCCATTCCATGCCGAACTTTGCAAGGATCGCCGGGTGTTCCTTTGCCATCCAGTCGATCGCCTGCAGTCCATGGTTGAACACGCCGGCGTCCGCGCTGAGCAATTGATTGCGAAACAGCAGATGGCCCGGATAGTTGAGTGTGCCCGCCCGTACCTCGAAACCGTAGTCGGTGTCGTCGGAGATATCCCAGTACAGTCGATCGAAGGCGCGCAGTCGTTGCCATTGCCACTTGCCTGCAGGCACGACCTGAAGGTCCATGTGGACTCCGGCCGGCAGATTGTTCTGCATGAGGCTGCCGATCGTGCGGCCAGGAGGCGCGAGGCGCACGCTGTTCAGAGGCAGGTTGGTGTCCACTGCGACAAGCAGCAAACCCTCGTCTGGCCCAAGCTCGGGCATGGCGCCCGGTCGGACCCTGGCGGTACTGGCGCTGGTCGGTGCCAGCAGGATGAGCAGCAAGATGATGCTGATCCATGGGCTCGATTGCAGCGCGGGCTTGTCGTCATGCGCATTGGAGGTATTTCGGTTCGGCGAACAAGCAGGGTCTCGCATCATCCGTGCTCCATGAAGTGGTTCGACAGTGCGCGCATCATTGGGTGGTCTTGTCGCGGTAGGTACACAGATCGCTGATCGGGCAGTGCGGGCAATCGGGTTTGCGCGCCTTGCACACGTAGCGACCGTGCAGGATCAGCCAGTGGTGAGCGTCCTTGCGGAATTCCGCGGGCACCACCTTGAGCAGCTTGTCCTCGACTTCGCGCACGGTCTTGCCGGGTGCGAGGCCGGTGCGGTTGGCAACGCGGAAGATGTGGGTGTCGACCGCGATGGTCGGCTCGCCGAAGGCGGTATTGAGTACGACGTTGGCGGTCTTGCGGCCGACGCCGGGCAGTTGTTCGAGTTCCTCGCGGGTGCGCGGGACTTCGCCGCCGTGTTGCTCGACGAGGATGCGGCAGGTGGCGATGATGTGCTGCGCCTTGGCATTGAACAGGCCGATCGTGCTGATGTGGCGCTTGAGCGCGCCTTCGCCGAGATTGAGGATCGCCTGTGGCGTGTTGGCGCGCGGAAACAGCCTTGCGGTGGCTTTGTTGACGCCGACGTCGGTGGCCTGTGCCGAGAGAATCACCGCGATCAGCAATTCGAAGGGCGTGCCGTAGACGAGTTCGGTGGTGGGCTGCGGATCGAGCGCGCGCAACCGACGGAACAGTTCGACGATCCGATCGCGTTTCATTGCGGGGCGCCATCCCGGCGACGTGCGCGGCCACGTGCGATCGCCTCGAGCACGGCATTGCGGCTGATCGGCGCGGGCGCCGCTTGTGCCGGTGTCTGGTCGTGTTCCAAGCTTGCGGCCGACGCGAATGATGTGGCGGAAGTCGGCATTTGCGTGCCATGCAATCGGGTATTGCGAGCCTCGAAGCGCATGCGTGCGTGCGTTGCCCGTTCGACCACTGCGCTGCGCGCAAGCAGTGTGTCGGCACTGGCGATCATCGCGATGCAATCGACCGGACAGGCCGGCACGCACAGCTCGCAGCCCGTGCACTCGTCGGCGATCACAGTGTGCATGAGCTTGCCGGCACCGACGATGGCATCGACCGGGCAGGCCTGGATGCACTTGGTGCAGCCGATGCAGACGTCCTCGTCGATCACGGCCAGCGTTGGCGGTGCTGCCACGCCGAAGTCCGGATCGAGCGGCGGCGCGCTGATGCCGAGCAGCGCGGCCATCGCGGCGATGCCGTCTTCGCCGCCGGGTGGACACCGATTGATCGCGGCCTCGCCGGCGGCAATCGCACGCGCGTAGTCGCGACAGGTCGGGTAGCCGCAGCGCGTGCACTGGGTCTGCGGCAGCAGGGCATCGAGACGATCGACGAGGTTGTGGCGCTCAGTCATGCGCGCTGCCCGTCAACAGGCTCGCGGGAATGGCGGCGATGCGTGCGGATTTGCCCGGGTCGCCATCTGGGCTCACTTCACCGTTGCGCCGGGTACGGCGCCGGCATCGGCATCGAGCAGGAACAGATCATCGCCGCCCGTGCCGGCCGACAGGATCATGCCTTCGGAGACCCCGAAGCGCATCTTGCGCGGGGCGAGGTTGGCGATGAAGACGACGTTGCGGCCGACCAGCTTGCCGGGCTCGGCATAGGCGGCGCGGATGCCCGAGAAAATTTGCCGCTTGCCGAGCGCGCCGGCATCGAGCTCGAAACGCAGCAACTTGTCCGAGCCCTCGACGAAGTCGCAGGCGAGCACCTTGCCGATGCGCAGGTCGAGCTTGGCGAAGTCGTCGATGCCGATGACAGCGGGACTGTCTGCAGCTGCGGACGCTGCCACAGGTGCAGGTCTGGCTGTCGCGGGCTTTGCCGTCGGCGGGCTGGCGGCCTCGTCGGTGGGTTTGAGGGATTCCTTCGAGGCTTCGATCATGGCTTCCACACGCTTGGGGTCGATGCGCGTGGTGAGTGCGCTGAATTCACCGATGCAGGTGCCAAGCAGGGGCGTGGCGGCAAGATCGAAGCGAGTCACGGTCTCGCGCAGGAACTCCTCGGCGCGCGCGGCAATGCCGGGCACGATCGGCGCGAGCCAGATCGTCAACAATCGGAACTGGTTGAGCGCGAAGCTGCACACCGCATGCAGTTCGTCGCGCTTGCCTTCGTCCTTGGCCAGTTGCCACGGCGCCTTGGTGGCGACATAGGCATTGGCTTCGTCAGCCACCTCGACGAGCAGGCGCACCACGCCGGCATAGTCGCCTTGGCGATACAGCTCCGCGCAAACGCTCAGCTTCTGCGTTGCGGCGTCGAGCAGACTGCGCTCGTGTGCGGGCAGGTTGGCTGCAAGGCGACCATCGAAATGCTTGTGCACGAAACCTGCGCAGCGGCTGGCGATGTTGACCCACTTGCCGACCAGGTGCGAATTGACGCGCTCCTCGAAAGCCTTGAGGTCGAGGTCGATGTCCACCGGCGCGGCGGTGAGCATGGTCGCGAAGTAGTAGCGCAGCCAGTCCGGATCGAGTCCGGCGTCGAGATAGGCGCGCGCCATCACGAAGGTGCCGCGCGATTTCGACATCTTCTCGCCATTGACGGTGAGATAGCCGTTGACGTGCAGGGCGTCGGGAATGCGCAGGCCGGCGCCATCGAGCATCGCCGGCCAGAACAAGCCGTGGAAATTGACGATGTCCTTGCCGAGGAAGTGATGCATCTCGGTGGCACGCTCGGCCGTGGCCGCAGGCGTGCGCGCACTGGCGGCCATGAACTGCTCGAAGGCGTTCGCGCCGAGACCGGCCTTGGTGCCTTCCGCGCTCTCGCAGTAATGCTTGAAGCTGGCGAGGTAACCGATCGGTGCATCCAGCCAGACGTAGAAGAACTTGCCCGGCGCATCCGGAATCGGAAAACCGAAATACGGCGCATCGCGCGAGATGTCCCAGTCGCGCACACCGCCATCGGCTTCGAGCCACTCGCGCAGCTTGGCCGCGACCGATGCGTGCATCACCGGCTCGCCGCCACTGAGCTTGCCGCCGAGCCAATCGCGCAGCAGTTGCGTGAAGTCGCCGACCTTGAAGAAGTAATGCTCGGAATCGCGCAGCTCGGGCGTGGCGCCTGAAAGCACCGAGCGCGGCTCCTTGAGATCGGTCGGCGCATAGGCCGCGCCGCAGACTTCGCAATTGTCGCCGTACTGATCGGGCGCGCCGCACTTGGGGCAGATGCCCTTGACGTAGCGATCCGGCAGGAACATCTGCCGCTGCGGATCAAAGAGCTGGCGAATCGAGCGCGCCGCGATGTGGCCGCCATCGCGCAGGCGCTTGTAGATCAACTCAGCCAGTTGCTGATTCTCGGGCGAGTGGGTGGTGTAGTAGCAGTCATGAACGATGCCGAACGCGCGGAAGTCGCGCACATGGCTGTCGTGGATCGCGCCGATGAAGGCCTCGGGCGTGACGCCGGCCTTTTCGGCCGCGAGCATGATCGGTGTGCCGTGGACATCGTCGGCGGCGACGAAATGTACGGTATGGCCCGCCATGCGCTGCGCGCGCACCCACACATCGGTCTGGATGTAGCCCAGGAGATGGCCGAAGTGGAGCGGGCCATTGGCGTAGGGCAGAGCGTGGGTGACGAGAATTTCTCGGGAAGCAGGCGCATTCATGCCGTGCGGATTCCGTGTGCTGCAAAGCGCAAATTATGGCACGCGCAGCGGCATTGAAACGAAAACGCCACCGGGTGCGATGCCGGTGGCGCTGGTGTGAGCAGGCAGAAAGATCAGGGCGATTTGCGCTGCCAGCTCTGGGTGCGGCCGAACAACGAGAAGCCGATGTAACCGCGTACGTCGAGCTTGGCGCCGCCATCGGCGGGGGTGAGCGAAACCTTGTAGATCTTGCCGGTCTTGGGGTCGAGGATGCGACCGCCGCTCCAGCTCGCGCCGTCCTTGACCACGTCCCACAGGATCACCATGCCCTCGATCGGCTTGTCCTTGCGATCGCCCGTGCAGTTCTTGCAGTTGGGATGCGGGCCATCGTCCGATTGCAGGACCTCGAGCACCTTGCCTTCCAGCTTGCCGCCGTTGTCGGTGATCTGTACCACCGATTTGGGCTTGCCGGTGGCGTCGTCGATCGTGGTCCAGGTGCCGACTGGCGTGAGCTCGTCAGCGACAGCCAGCGTGCTGCACAGCGCGGCAGCGGTGATCACGGCACAACGTAGGATCAAGCGCATGGAGCGTTCTCCGGTTGAAAGTGGGTGCAGCCTTGCGCGAAGCGGCGGGCAGGTCAAGACGCGCTGCGCCGTAGCGCGTCAGGGGACGTTGCCAAGAGCGTGCCATCATGGCCGTTCCTCACCAACGGAGCGCAAGCCATGGCTGACGACATGTATCCCCCTGCGGGCGGCGATCTGGGCCACTACCGGCGCGAACTCGCACCCGAGACGCTCAACGCCTTCCACGCCTTCAGCAAGCAGGTGTTCGCCGAGGGCGCGCTCGATGCGCGCACCAAGCAGCTCATCGCGGTGGCGGTTGCGCACGTCACGCAATGCCCGTACTGCATTCGTGGTCACGTCGACGGCGCACTCAAGGCCGGCGCCAACGACAAGCAGATCATGGAAGCGATCTGGGTGGCGGCGGAAATGCGCGCCGGGGGCGCCTATGCGCATTCCAATATCGCGCTCGACCAGATCCGC
Organism: Lysobacterales bacterium; assembly: GCA_002632325.1. Lineage (GTDB taxonomy): Bacteria > Pseudomonadota > Gammaproteobacteria > Xanthomonadales > Rhodanobacteraceae > Dokdonella_A. The sequence continues at coordinate 200,033 of NSJK01000001.1, forward strand.
AAGCACGCGGCAAAAACAGGCTGAACGCACTGCCGGCACCGCGATCGCTGGCATAATGGCGCGTTCACCTTCGACGCATTGCCATCATGAGCGCAGCCCTCACGGCCAGAGTCAACGAAATCCTTGCCGGCATCGAAGACCCGCATACCGGCAAGAACCTCGTCGAAAGCGGCGAGGTGCGTGGCGTGGGTGTGGCCGGCAAGGACGTCAGCGTCGATCTGCAATTGCCGTACCCGGCCGAGGGCGTGCTGGCGGAGGTCGCCGAGCGCATCAAGCAGGCGCTCGAAGCCGATGCGCAGATCGCACATGCCGCAGTCGGTGTCGCTTGGCGCGTGCACGCGCATGAGGTCCAGCAGGGACTCACGCCATTGCCCGGCGTCAAGAACGTGATCGCGGTCGCCTCGGGCAAGGGCGGCGTCGGCAAATCGACCGTGGCCGCCAACCTCGCGCTCGCGCTCAGGGCCGAGGGCGCCAGCGTCGGCCTGCTCGATGCCGATATCTATGGCCCCAGTCAGGTGCTCATGCTCGGGCTCAAGGGCAAGCCCGACACCAGGGACGGCAAGCGCATCGAACCCAAGATCGCGCACGGAATTCAGGCCATGTCGATCGGCCTCATGGTCGAGGAAGACACCGCGATGATCTGGCGCGGGCCGATGGCGACCCAGGCGCTCACGCAGATGCTCGGCCAGACCAACTGGTCGGATCTGGATTACCTCATCATCGACTTGCCGCCGGGCACCGGCGACATCCAGCTCACGCTGTGCCAGAAGATCCCGGTGTCGGGCGCGATCATCGTCACCACGCCACAGGACATCTCGCTGCTCGATGCGCGCAAGGCCTTCAAGATGTTCGAGAAGGTCAACGTGCCCACGCTCGGCATCATCGAGAACATGGCCACTCACGTGTGCTCCAACTGCGGTCACGAGGAAGCGATCTTCGGCGACGGTGGCGGCGCGCGCATGGCGGCACAATACGAGGTGCCCCTGCTCGGCAGCCTGCCGCTCGACATCCGCATCCGCGAACAGGCCGACGGCGGCACGCCGACCGTCGCGGCGATGCCCGACAGCGACCTCGCCGCGCGCTACCGGCAGATCGCGCGCAACGCCGCCGCAAGGCTCGGTCTGCGCGCGCGCAACAAGGCGATTGCAATGCCGCGCATCGTGGTGCAGGACACCTGACGCCGGGAATCGGGAGTCGGGAATGGCGAATCGTTTGAAGCTGCGCCGTTCGACTCCTGATCCCGAATCCCGACTCCCGGTTCTCCATTCCAGACTCTCCATTCCCGAGCCCAATCCATGACCATCAAGAGCGACAAATGGATCCGCCGCATGGCGCAGCAGCAGCGCATGATCGAGCCGTTCGAGCCCGGCCAGGTCAAACGCCGCGACGAGCAGCGCCTGATCTCGTATGGCACTTCGAGTTATGGCTACGACGTGCGCTGCGCCAACGAATTCAAGGTGTTCACCAACATCAATTCGACCATCGTCGATCCGAAGCACTTCGATGCGCGCAGCTTCGTCGACGTGGTTTCGGATGTCTGCATCATTCCGCCCAACTCCTTCGCGCTCGCGCGCACGGTCGAGTATTTCCGCATCCCGCGTCGCGTGCTGACGATCTGTCTGGGCAAGAGCACCTATGCGCGCTGCGGCATCATCGTCAACGTGACGCCGCTGGAGCCGGAATGGGAAGGCCACGTGACGCTGGAGTTTTCCAACACCACGCCGCTGCCGGCGCGCATCTACGCCAACGAAGGTGTCGCACAGATGCTGTTTCTGGAATCCGACGAGGACTGCGAGACCAGCTACAAGGATCGCGGCGGCAAGTACATGGGCCAGACCGGCGTGACCCTGCCCAGCGCATGAATGGCGCCTGATGGGCGGCCGCAGGCATCCCCGAGCGCGCGGCGCCGGTGGTAGGCTTGCCCGCTCTCACGATTTTCGACTCAAGACGGAGACGACCCCAGTGACGCGCACTTTCCGCATTCTTCGCCCGCTCGCGCTCGCCGCCTTCGCGACGGCCACCTTGATGCTCGGCGCCTGTCATCGTGGCGGCAATGTCGCCCCTGATCAGGTACGCGCGGCCAACGTGCCGGCGAATTTCGATGTGACCCTGCTCGCCGACAAGAGCAATCAGTTCGACTTCGATGGTGCGCCACTCACGGTCGAGGACCTGCGCAGTGCGTTCCGCTATCGCCTCGAAGAGCATCTGCCGATGTCGACCGTGCTGCTCAAGCGCGGCGAGAAGCAGAAGATCACCAAGGAACACATCTCGTCGCTCGCGCGCGTGTCTCTGGAAATGAAGTTCAAGGCCTTCATGGTCGAGAAGGACGGCGGCATTTCCGAGATCATGCCGGTCGACAAGTCGGACAAGTGAAACCATCGGTTCAATGCATAGGGAGACCACGATGAAGCAGACGATCAAGTTGTTTTTCACGACCTTGCTGTTCAGCCTTGCCCTGATCGGCAGTGCCCAGGCACGTTCGGACATCAAGGACGGCAATGCGATGGTCAAGCCCGAAAAGGGCGTCAAGTTCTCGATCGACGGCGCCACGCTCGGCAAGGCCGAGCTGTACGGCTACATCGCCGATCTGCGCGATACCGACAAGATCACCGGCGTCGTGCTCAAGAAGGGCGGCGACGACGAGCAGCGCCGCATCATCGGTTCGATCGCCAAGGCGCTGGGCCTCAAGTCCTTCGAGCAGGATGGCCGCGAGCTCAAGGACATCCCGCAGCCGCAGGACACGCCCAAGGCACCGCCGATCGAGAATGCCGAGCCTGCAGCGGCAAGCAGTGATACGCATTGAGGGCATTGTTTCGGCAGCGTGATCCTTGCCGCCGGCGCTGGGTGCCCGGCGAAATGTCTGTTTGGACGCGCGGTCTGATCGTTGCCTTCGCTCTGTGGTCGGCGCTCGCGAGCGCCGGCCCGATCAGTGCGGTCACGGAAACCTTCCATGACTGGAAGGAACGCCTGTTCGGCAAGGGCCATCCTGTGGCCGAAGCCGTCGATGCGCCCGCGACGGGTGCGATCGAACTTGCGCCCGGGCATCCCGTGCGCCTGCGCCTCGTCGAGGCCACGCCGCAGCATGATTTCAGCAAGGGTCGCAGTCGCTATCGCGAGATCGTGCTGCCGCAGAGTCTTGAGCACGCCACGGTGCGCGTGCAGGTCGTCGCGCAGCGTGCGCACAAGGGCACCGGCAATACCGTGTTCAAGCCGCTGCTCTACGTGCAAAGTGGCGAAGCGAGCTGGCGCGAGCCGGTCGAGGTCAAGCCGCTGCATCTGGACATCCGCCCGTTCCGCAAGACGCGCCTGCTCGGCTGCGTGGTACTCGATGACGTGCACAAGTTCGCGCTCGCGACCGATCCCTCGGCGATCGGCAAGTCCTATGTCTCGGAAGCGCGCGAGGCGATCAAGGCGCCAAGCAAGAGTGGCTTCTACTACAGCACGGACGCGATCAAGGCGCATCTGCCATACGCACAGACAGGCGTGTTGATCCTCGACGTGAGCGCGGAAAAAAAAGCCCAATCCGGCTGCTGAGCAAGGCGTTCAAGCAATGCTGCCGCCGTGCACGCGCAAATCGCTGCGCACGACCAGGGCGCATTCGATTGCGGTGCGTATGCCCTCGATCATCATCGCCAGCGTCATGCTCGGTTGGCCTGGATGCGCGGCGACCTGTTCGGGCAGGAGCGGCAAATGCACGAAGCCGCAGCGCGTCAGCGGTGAGCGCGATGCGAGTCGATGCGCGAGCAGATAGAACACCTGGTTGCAGACGAAGCTCCCGGCCGACAGCGACAGGCAGGCAGGAATCCCGGCTTCGTGCAATTGGGCGACGATCGCCTTGAGCGGGAGGGTGGCGAAATACGCTGCCGGCGCGTCGTCGGTGACCAGCTCGTCGATCGGCTGTTCGCCGTCGTTGTCGGCGATGCGGGCATCGATGAGGTTGATCGCGACACGCTCGAATGACAGCTCGGCGCGCCCGCAGGCAAGGCCGAGTGCGAGCACGAGTCGTGGCCGGTGGCGAACCAACAGAGTGTCGAGCAGGGCCGGCGTCTGCGCGAACGCGACCGGAAGCACGGCGCCGACCACCGTGTGGCCGTCGATCGTCTGGCCATCGAGCGCCTGTACGATCTCTTGTGAAGGATTGACGGCATCGCCTGCAAAGGGCGCAAAGCCGGTGATGAGGATCGATCCGTGTGTAGTCATCGGAATACCAGAAACCACATGAGCAGGAAATTGACCGCGAGCAGGGCCAGCGCGCTTGGCCATTGTGCCCGGATCACGCCGTATTGGTCAGGCAGTTCGAGCAGCACCGCGGGCACGATGTTGAAGTTGGCTGCCATCGGCGTGAGCAGGGTGCCGCAATAACCGGTGAGCATGCCGATCGAGCCGAGGATCGCCGGATCGGCGCCGTGGTGGATGACCAAGAGCGGCAGGCCGACGCCGGCCATGAGCACGGGGAACGCTGCGAAGGCATTGCCCATGATCACCGTGAACAGGACCATGCCCAGCGCGAAGGCGAGCAGGCAGGCGAGGCGACTGTCGATCGGGATCAGTGCGCCGACGATGGCGCTGATGGCATCGCCGACGCCGGTGGTGGCGAACACGCTGCCCAGCGTCGCCAGCAGCATCGGCAGCAGGGCCGCCCAACCGAGCGCATCGAGCAAACGTCTGCCTTCGCCAAGGCCGGTCTTGAGCGGTGCGCGCGTGACGTGCATGGCGGCGAGCAAGGCGATCACGCAAGCCAGACCAAGCGCAATCAGGGTGGCGTGACGCGGCTCAATCAGCACGGTTTCGCCCCAGCGCAACCAAGGCCCGGCAAGGACCCCCACGAGGGTGACCAGCGGAATCGCCAGCGCCGGTCCGAACAGGCGGTTGCCTAGACGCTGCGCACTCGCGCGGCGGTTGGCGAGCGTGGCTTCATCTTCGGCGCTGGTTCCGAGCTTGCCGCGTGCGGCCATCACGCCCAGGCCGATCACGCCCACGCCCATCGCCTGCGCGGGCCAGCGGCTGCCCGCTGCGAGCGCAGCGAGGATCGCATCGCCGAACAGGAAGGCGCAGGCGAGGATCGCCCAGAATGCCGCCATCGAGATGCGCCGCTCGCGCAGATTGGCGATCGCTGCAAACGCGAGGAAGGCGCCAAGCAGCCAGTAGATGACTTCGATCTTCAGCACGCGCCCTCTCCATTGGCGGCAGCACGCTTGCGCGCGGCACGTTCGAGCTGGCGCTGGAAGTGGCGCAGGCGCAGCACATGGATCACGAAAGCCGCGACCGCGGTCGGCAGTGCCCACAGCGCAATCGCGAGCGGCTGCAGTTCGATGCCGTTCTGGGCGAAAAAGCCCTGGATCAGCAGCACCGCGCCGAGCGCGATGAACACGTCCTCGCCGAAGAACAGACCGATGTTGTCGGTCGCTGCGGCCATCGCCGCGACCCTGTGGCGCTGCTCGGCGTCGAGCGCGCCGACGGTGCGTTCGGCGGCGGCCTCGCTCATCGGCGCGACCAGCGGGCGCACCGTTTGCGCATGACCGGCGACATTGGTCAAGCCGAGCATCGACAGCACCTGACGCAGGCCGAGATAGCTGGCGAGAAAGCGGCTCAAGGTCAGGCCGCGAAAGCCGGTGATCCAGTCGCGCGCGCGTTCGCGCAGGCCGCAGTGTTCGAGCAGGCCGATCACCGGCAAGGTCAGCACCATCAGCAGCAGGGCGCGATTGCTTGCGAACGAACTGCCGAGCATCGCCAGCAGATCACCGGGACTCATGCCGGCGGCAAGGCCACTGACGAGTCCGGCGATCACCACCACCAGCACCGGGTTCTTGCGCAGCACGAAACCGATGACGACGGTGGCAACACCAAGCAGGGGCCAGTAGTTCATGGAGGATGGCTCAAGTGTGGGGACGGGAAGGCGGGATCGGGTGTGGCGAGGCGCTGGTCGGCTCAGGCATGCAATGCACGTACCTCGACACCTGCGCTTTCGAGTGAATGGCGCAACTTGGCAGCCCAGGCAGCGGCATCGGGTCGATCGCCATGCACGCACAGGCTGTCGGCGCGCAGTGCAAGCGGTCTGCCGTCGCGCGTCGTGATGCGTCCGTCACGCACGATTGCAAGCGCCTGACTCACCGCCGCATCGACGTCGGAGATCATCGCGTCGGCGCGGCCGCGCGGCGTGAGTGAGCCATCGGCTTCGTAGCGACGATCGACGAAGGCCTCGTGGGCGACGCGCAAGCCCGCGCGTTCGCCTGCGCGCGGCAGTTCGCTCGCGGCCAATCCCACCAGCACGAGTTCGGGATCGAAGGCGCGGACGGCTTGCGCGATCGCGTCGGCGAGGGTCGCATCGCGTGCGGCCATGTTGTAGAGCGCGCCATGTGGTTTGAGGTGACGCAGGCGCGTGCCGGCGACGCGCGCAAACGCCGCGAGCGCGCCGAGTTGGCAGAGCGTGAATGCGCAAGCCTCGCTGGCGCTGATCTTCATTTCGCGGCGTCCGAAGCCCTGCAGATCGGGCAGGCCGACATGCGCGCCGATCGCCACACCGCGTTCGACTGCAAGCGCGACCGTGCGCTGCATGCTCAGTGCATCGCCGGCATGAAATCCGCAGGCGATGTTGGCCGAAGTCACGTGGACGAGCACGCCGGCATCATTGCCCATCGTCCAGGCGCCGAAGGATTCGCCGATGTCGCTGTTGAGGTCGATGCGAAGATTCATGTTTGCAGGCGTTGGGCAATCGCGGCAGCGAGAGTTGCAAGTTCACGTTCGCGCGCAAGATAGCGTGTTTGCGCCTCGTCCTGATCGATGGTGAGGAAGCGCAGGCGATCGCCGGGGCGGCGCTGGGCGAGGCGCGGCAGGTCGATCGCGGCAACCTGGCCGATGCGGGGATAGCCGCCCGTGGTCGGGTGCTCGGCCATGAGCACGATCGGCTGCCCACCCGGCGGCAGTTGCACGGTGCCAAAGGCTGTTGCCTCGCTCGCCAGTTCCAGCGGCGCGGACAGTGCGAGCCGTGGGCCATCCAGACGCAGGCCGACGCGATTGGAGTCGCGGGCGAGGCGGAACTCGGCCTGATGCAGCGCGGCGCGCGACGCTGGATCGAGGGCGTCGGTGTGCGTGCCGGCAATCAGGTGGATCGGATGCGCGGGATCGGGATCGAACCAAGGCCGTGGATCGAGCGACCAGCGCAGCTTCGGCGCTGAGCCGAGTTCGGCGCCGGGCAGGGCATTGAGGTCGAGGCTGTCGCCGGCGCGCAGCGCGCGCCCTTCGAAGGGGCCGAGTGCGGAATTGAGATCGGTGGCGACACTGCCGAGCACGGGCGCCAGCGCAAAGCCGCCCGCGACCGCGAGATAGCCGCGCAGCCCTTGCGTGGCGGTACCCAGATCAAGCGTGGTGCCCGCAGGCAGCACGTGGCTCTGCCACAGCGGCAGCAGCGTGTCATCGTGACGAACCTCGAACGCGGCGCCGGTCACCGCGATGCGCGCCGCCTGGGCAAAGCGCAGGCGCGGGCCTTGCGCAGTGAATTCGAGCGCGCCCGCGCCTTCGTCGTTGCCGACCAGCAGATTGGCCAGGCGCAGTGCGACTTCGTCCATCGGCCCGGCGCTGCCGACGCCCAGATTCGCGTAGCCGTGGCGGCCGCGATCCTGCACCGTGGTGAGCCAGCCCGGTTTGAGCACGGCGACGCTCATCGTGCATTCGCCTCGGCAATCGCCTCGAATTCTTCTGCATCGATCGCGCGAAAACGCACGCGATCACCGGGTGCCAGCAGGCTCGGCGGCCGTGCCTCGACGTCGAACAGCGACACGGGCGTGCGGCCGATCAAGTGCCAGCCGCCGGGCAATTCGCGCGGATAGATGCCGGTCTGCGCGCCGCCGATCGCCACCGAACCGGGTGGCACGCGCAGGCGCGGCTGCGCGCGGCGCGGCATGTGCAGCGTCGGATCAAGCCCGAGCAGGTAAGGAAATCCCGGCGCGAAACCGAGCATCGCCACGCGATACTCGCCCGCACAGTGGCGCGCGATCGCGCAAGCTGCGTCGATGCCAGCGTGGCTGGCCACGGCGTCGAGATCGCAGCCGAACTCGCCGCCGTAGCAGACCGGGACTTCGACCACGCGGCCGCTGTCTGCGCTTGCCGTCGGCGGCGTCGCGAATACTGCGCGCAAGGTTCCGGCCAGATGTTGCCAGGGCGGCTCACCGCTGCTGCCAGCCCAGAACGGCGCGTCGTAATGCAGGGCGAGCGAGGCACCTGCGGGAATCAGATCCAGGAGGCCGGGCATCTCGACTTTGCGCAACAGCGCGGCAGCGGCATGCACGCGCGCATTGACCGCCGCATCGACCTGCGTGCCAAAGCGCAAGAGCAGGGTCGTTTCGCCGAGCGGCTCGATCGTGAAGCCGGGCTCGGCGCTCGCGCTCATCAGCTCAGCTCCGCCTTGAGTGCCTCGCGCAGACGCGCCAGTTGCTGCTCGCGCGCGTCGTTGGTGAGGACAACGCGCTCGCCGCGACCCCAGACCGGATCCGGCCACAGGGCATCGCTCTCGAAGCGCGCAATGAGGTGGACATGCAGCTGGGCGACGACATTGCCGATCGCGGCGATGTTGAGCTTGTCGGGACACACCAGCACTTCGAGCGCGCGTCCGACCAGGGTGATTTCCTCGAGCAACTGGCTGCGATCGGTGGCATCCAGATCGACCAGTTCGCGTGCGCCGGCAATGCGCGGCACGAGGATCAGCCAGGTGAAGCGCGCATCATCCATCAGCCGCAGTTGCGAGAGGCGCAATTCGCCGATCGCGTGGCTGTCACGGGCGAGGCGCGGATCGAGGACAAAACTCATGCGCCTGCCCCGAGATGACGGGCGAAGAACTCGAGTGTGCGTTCGCGTGAGAGCAGGGCGCTTGCCTCGTGGTAGTCGTACGGCTCGGCATCGCGGTCGAAAGCGTGCCCGGCGCCTTCGTAGACATGGAGCTGCGCCTGCGGCCAGGCCTCGCGATGGCGCTGGATCGCGGCGGGCGGAATCGAGCGATCGCGCGCGCCGAAATGGAACATCAGCGGCGCTCGTGCCGGCTCATCGGTGTAGCCGACATTGCGACTGCCGTAATAGCTCACCGCGGGCATCCCCAGACGAGTTGCCGCAAGCAGGGCAACGGTGCCGCCCCAGCAGTAGCCGACACAGCCGATGCGGCCGGCCGAGGCGATCGACTCCGCGGCGCTGGCGACGTCCTCGGCGGCGAGATCGAGGCCGACCTCGCCGACGAGTTCGCGCCCGCGCTCGATGCCGGCGGCGTCATAGGCGAGCTCGACATCACGCTCCACGTGGTCGAAAAAGGCCGGCGCGATCGCGGTGTAGCCCGCCGCTGCGAAGCGCTCGACCACCGAGCGCACCCAGGCATTGAGGCCGAAGATCTCCTGCACCACGACGATGCCCCCTTTGGGTGTGCCCTCCGGCTTGGCCATGTAGGCGCCGATGCACTGCATGCGCGAGGTGTTGATCTGAATCGTGCGGCCCATCGTCTTCTCCGTCAGTCAGCGCTACAGACTAACAGGCTGCTGAAAAACCCTCTTCAGCAGCTTGATAGCGCAGTGCAGGGATGCACTGCACGCGAATCGATCACGCAAGTGATTGATTCGTCGGAGACGAGTCCGGGCATTTACCGGACTCGGCGAGCTGAAGAAGGCCAGGATGGACTTCTTCAGCACCCTGCCAAGGCGCAGGCGCGGAATGTCAATCGTGGCCGCGCAACTCAGGCCGCGTAGCGGCGTACGCAGTTGCGGCCAGCATGCTTGGCCGCATACAGCGCCTGATCGGCCGCGTCGAGGAAGCTCGACATGTCCACCGGTGGTGGCAGGTCGGCGAGGCAGGCGACACCGATGCTGACGGTCCCCTTGCTGCCGAGCATCGGCAGCGCAGCCGTCAGGCGTGCCATCACGTGTTCGCGCACGGCGTCGGCAAATGCGAGCGCTTGATCGGACGGGCACTGGCCAAGAACGGCAACGAATTCCTCGCCACCATAACGACCGAACAGATCGCCGCGCGAGAGACGTTCACCGATCGCGCGCGCACCCGTGGCCAGCACCTGGTCGCCAAACAAATGTCCATGTTCGTCATTGATCGCCTTGAAGTGGTCGAAATCGATCAGCAGCATGACCACGCTGCGCCCTTGCTCGCCTGCCTGCATGAGGCGATCGGCGAGCTTCTGCAGCAGATGGCGGCGGTTGGCGATCTGGGTCAGCGAGTCGGTGGTTGCGGCGCGCTCGAGTTCGGCCGCCTGCACGCGCAGCGCCGCATTGGCGCTGTCGAGTTTCGCGCTTGCCTCGAGGATCTCCTTGTTGCGCTGTGCCAGCGCGAGATTGAAGCGGCGCATGCTGCGGTGGCGGTAGAAGAGCGCGATCAAGGTCAGACTGAGGCCAAGGATGATGATGAGCGCGGTATCGCGCACCAGCTTCTGACGCTCGAGACGCGCCGCCTGCAGCTCGTTGTCCTTGGCCAGAATGGACACGCGCTGCTCGGCATTGGTGCGCTCGTGCTGTACTTCCAATGCTGCAAGCTGGCGACTGGTGCGCACGCCGATCATTTCCTCGCGCGCCTGCAGGTATTTGTGTGCATAGCGCAGCGCATCCTGCGGATTGCCCTCGCTCTGCGCGAGTTGTTCGCGCATCGCATAAGCCTGGGCAAGATGTTGGCGCAGGTGGGTTGCTTCGAGTCCGGCAATGGCCTCGTCGATCGTGCCGCGTGCGCGCAAGCTGTCGCCATCGGCGATCGCGGCCTGAGTCAGGTAGAGCAGGGCGCGGGCAATGATCTCGCGTTGCTGCAGCTCGCGTCCGAGCTTGAGCGCCTGTTCGAGATGGCGTTCGGCTTCGGCATTCTCGTGCAGGCCAAGCAGGGCGCGGCCGAGTTCGAGCAAGTCGAGGCCGGTATGCGGGCGATCATCGAGCGCGCTGTCGATCGCGAGCGCCTCCGAGGACGCCTCGCGCGCACCAGCAAAGTCGCCGAGGTCGTTGAGCAGGCTCGCATAGGAGCCGATCACCGTCGAATAGGCGGTCGGCGAGCCGCGCTGGATCGCCTCGGAGATCGCACGTTTGAAATATTCGCGTGAGGTATGGGTGTCTTCGATGTCGCGGTAGAGCAGCCCGAGATTGCGGTAGAGGTATTCGAGCCGATCGCTGTCGGAATGGCTGCGGGTAGCCGCATCGAGCTGCACCTGCAAGGCCTTGGCGAAGTCGCCGCGATCGCGCCAGACCGTGCCGAGGTCGGTGAGGGCGCGGATCTGGCCGGTTTCGTTGCCTTCGGCCACGAACAAGGCGAACGCCTTCTGCTGGTGCTCGGTGGCCTGTTCGAGATGACCACGACGGCGTTCGACAATGCCGAGTGCGTTTTCCGCCTGAGCCTGGGCGTTGCGGTCATCGAGTTTCCGAGCCAGCGTCGAGGCCCGCTGCGCAGCATCACGGGCGCGATCGTAGTCACCGAGCATGGTGGCGCTGCGGGCGATCATTTCCTCTAGATCGAGTTCGGCCGGCGCATCGGCGCGGACGACCGCCAGCGCGAGCGCGCGCGACCACAGTGCATCGGCGACCGGCGGCACATCGAGTGCCGCGGCGCTGTCGCCGACGAAACCGAGCAGGTGCTGGCGAGCGAGCGAACCGCCGAACAGGTTGGCGATCTCGAGCGAGAACCCGCTGCCCAGCGTCGTGGCGAGCGTCTGCGCGAGTTGGCGACTGCTGACGGCCAGCTCGGCGCGTGGATAGGGATCAGCCTTGCCCGCTGCGCTGGCAAGGCACAGCAGCAGGCACACGCCTGAGCGGACGAGCAGCCCGCGAGGTTCTGGTGGTGTCCGGATTTCCGCAGCGCCGGGGAGCGTGCGCATCGTGTTCCTGTCCTGGAGAAGCCGCATGGCGGCGCCCGCGATCTTAGCATTGCCGCGTGACCGCAACCGCCCGCGACACTAGAATTCACCGTTTGTTTGCCTGATCTGGACATCCATGTCGCGCCGCAACCCCAAGGTCGGTTTCGTCAGCCTCGGCTGTCCGAAAGCGCTCGTCGATTCCGAACGCATCCTCACCCAGTTGCGTGTGGAGGGTTACGAGATCGTGCCCGGCCACGACAGCGCCGACGTGGTGGTGGTCAATACCTGCGGTTTCATCGATGCCGCGGTGGCCGAGTCGCTCGATGCGATCGGCGAGGCGCTCGAAGAGAACGGCAAGGTCATCGTCACCGGTTGTCTGGGCAAGCGTGCCGATGTGATTCGCGAGGCGCACCCGGCGGTGCTGTCGGTTTCGGGGCCGCAGGACTACGCCAGCGTGATGAACGCGGTGCACGGCGTGCTGCCGCCCAAGCACGATCCCTTCCTCGATCTGGTACCGCCGCAGGGCATCAAGCTCACGCCCAAGCACTACGCGTATCTGAAGATTTCCGAGGGCTGCAATCATCGCTGCACCTTCTGCATCATTCCCTCGCTGCGCGGTAACCTGGTTTCGCGTCCGATCGGCGAGGTGCTCGACGAAGCCGAAAAACTCGTCAAGGGCGGCGTGCGCGAACTGCTCGTGGTCTCGCAGGACACCAGTGCCTATGGCGTCGATCTCAAGTACGCGGCCGGCAGTTGGCGCGGCAACAGCCTCGCTACGCGCATGAGCGATCTGTGCAAGGGCTTGTCCGAGCTCGGCGTGTGGACGCGCCTGCACTATGTCTATCCCTACCCGCACGTCGATGAAGTGATTCCGCTGATGTGCGAGGGCAAGGTATTGCCGTATCTGGACATTCCGTTTCAGCACGCGAGCCGGCGCATCCTCAAGCTGATGAAGCGTCCGGGCGATGTCGACAAGGTGCTCTCGCGCGTGCAGGCATGGCGTGCGGCCTGTCCGCAGCTCACCCTGCGCAGCACCTTCATCGTCGGTTTTCCGGGCGAGACCGAGGCCGAGTTCGAGGAATTGCTCGACTTCCTGCGCGAGGCGCAACTCGATCGCGTCGGCGCCTTCGCCTATTCCCCGGTCACCGGCGCACGCGCCAATGACTTGCCCGATCCGGTGCCCGAGGATCTCAAGGAAGAGCGACTCGAGCGCTTCATGGAAGTGCAGGCCGAGATCTCGGCGGCGCGCCTTGCGCGCAAGCTCGGCAGCGTGCAGACGGTGCTGGTCGACGACGTCGATGAATACGGCGCGATCGCCCGTTCGTCCGCCGACGCGCCCGAGATCGATGGCATCGTGCGCATCGATGATGGCCACAAGCTCAAGCCCGGTCAGTTCGCCCAGGTGGAGATCGTTCATGCCGACCAGCACGACCTCATCGGACGACTCGTGCGCGCAAGCTGAAGTTGCCACGCAAGCCATCGGCGCACATCCGGCCCTGTCGGGCTGGTTTGCGCCGGGTGAAGACCTGCCCGACATTGCCGCGCTCGAGACCATGCGCCTTGCAGTGCAGGCGGAGGACGGCATCGAGCGCCCGCGCTTCACGGCGCAGGACACGCTCTTGCTTGCCGATGGTCTGCATTACGAAGAGCGCATTGCACGCACGAACCAGCTCGCGACACGCGCGGCCAATGCCCATGATGCGTTCAACGCGCGGGCATGGCTGCGTCATCCCGAACTCAAGCGTGCGGTCAATGCGCGTCAGGTCGCCGATATCGCTCGCGCCGGACCGCGCGAGCGTACGCGCGGCCAGTGTGCGCTGACCCACTTCGACGAGGCGGGCGCGATCGTCTGGCTGTCCGACGTGTCCCTGCTGCGCGGTTGGGATGCGCATGATTGGGTCGGCCTGTTTCGTGAGCAGCAGAGCGCGTGGGGACGTCATGCGGGCATCACGATGTTCGGACACGCCGTGCTCGAACACATGTGGAACGGCTTCCTGCTGCCGGTGGCCAAGTGTCTCGTCGTGAACGTCGCTGCGCCAATGCTCGCCTCGCATCTGACTGCGGACTCCATCGTGCAGTGGCGCGCGGCCGAGGCGGCCGTCTCCGCCGCGATCACGCAAGGCGCGCTGCTCGCCGATCCGCAGGAACTGCGGCCATTGCCGCTCGCCGGAATTCCGGGTTGGCATGCGCAGGCCGGGCGCGATGACTTCTTCAGCGTCACGCCGTGCTTTCAGCCCGTGCGTGCGGGACGTCGCTATCCCGAGCCGTGGCGGCTGCAGCTTTCGGAAAGCTGACAAGCGGTGAATGCGCACAGCGAAGGCGGAACTTTCCGCAGCGCATGCGGTATCTTTTCGCGTCCCGCGACGCTGCCCGTGCTCGACGCGAAGCGTTGCCGAGGACACTCCAATCCTTCGAGGTCTGCGCCAGGCGATCCGCGCGGCCCCGGCTTTCTTCCGACAAGGCTTTGACTGGACGACGATGATAGAAACCCGCGAACTCAGCAAACGCTACGGCAACCTCACCGCAGTCGATGCGATCAGCTTCAAGGTCGAGCCCGGGCAGGTGCTCGGTTTTCTCGGCCCCAACGGCGCCGGCAAGTCGACGACGATGAAGATGATCGCCGGCTTTCTTGCGCCCACATCGGGCAGCGCCAGTGTCGCCGGTTTCGATGTCGAAACGCGGCCGCTCGAAGCGCGGCGCGCGTTGGGCTATCTGCCCGAAGGTGCGCCCAGCTACGGCGAGATGGCGGTGCGCGAGTTCCTCGATTTCATCGCCAGCATGCGGGGCCTTGACGGCGATGCGGGCGAGCGACGCATCGACGATGCGGTGGGCCGTCTGCAACTGGAGGCCGTGCTCGAACAGCCGATCGACACCTTGTCGAAGGGCTTCAAGCGCCGTGTCGGACTGGCCGGCGCGATCCTGCATGATCCCAAGGTGCTGATCCTCGACGAGCCGACCGATGGTCTGGACCCGAACCAGAAGCAGGAAGTGCGCAGCCTGATCAATTCGATGGCGCGCGACAAGACCATCGTGATCTCGACGCACCTGCTCGAAGAAGTTCACGCGGTCTGCACGCGCGCGATCATCATCGCCGGCGGCCGCATGCTGGCCGATGCGACACCGAGCGAACTCGAGGCGCGGTCGCGCTATTTTCAGGCGGTGTCGCTGAGCACGGCGAACGTGGAGCAGGCCAAGGCAGCGCTTTCGCGCGTTGCCGACGTCGCCGCGATCGAAATCGATCCGCAGGACCAGCGCATCACCGCGTTTCCCAAACCGGGTCGGCAGATCTTCGTCGCGGTCAGTGATGCACTCAAGGCGCAGAACGTGACCGTGCGCGAACTGGCGCTCGAACCGGGCCGGCTCGACGAGGTGTTTCGCAGCATCACCCAGGGCGCTGGCGGCAAGGGAGCGCGCACATGAAACCGACGCTGACGATCTTCAAGCGCGAATTGCGCAGCTATTTCGCCACGCCGGTGGCCTATGTCTTCATCGTGATCTTCCTGCTGCTCGCTGGCGCCTTCAGCTTCTACCTCGGCGGCTTCTACGAGCGCGGTCAGGCCGACCTGCAGCCCTTCTTCACCTTCCATCCCTGGCTCTATCTGTTTCTGGTGCCGGCGGTGTCGATGCGACTGTGGGCCGAGGAGCGCAAGAGCGGCACGATCGAATTGCTGCTGACCTTGCCGGTGACGCTGTGGCAGGCGGTGCTCGGCAAGTTCTTCGCGGCGTGGGCCTTCATCGCGATTGCGCTGGTGCTGACTTTCCCGATCTGGCTCACGGTCAATTACCTGGGCAGTCCAGACAACGGCGTGATTTTCGCCAGCTATGTCGGTTCGCTGCTCATGGCCGGCGCCTTCCTCGCGGTGGGCTCCTGCCTGTCTGCGGCCACGCGCAATCAGGTGATCGCCTTCATTCTCACCGTGGCGATCTGTTTCGTGCTGCTGCTTGCGGGCTATCCGCTCGTGCTCGGAGCGATCGGCGCGATCGCGCCGCAGGGCGTGGTCGATGCGGTCGCGGGCCTGAGCTTTCTCACGCACTTCGAGGCGATCGGCAAGGGCGTGATCGACTTGCGCGACCTCGTCTATTTCGTGCTCACCATCGTGGTCTGGCTGTATGCGAGCACGGTCGTGATCGACATGAAGAAAGCGGCCTGAGGAGGAATCGACGATGTCATTCAATCGCAAGGCGCTTTCCGGTTCCGCCCTCGTCGTGCTCGGCGTGCTGTTCGTGGCGGTGTTGCTGCTGGTCAATGTCGCGCTGCGTGGTGCGCGCATCGATCTCACCCAGGGGCGCCTCTACACGCTTTCCGACGGCACCCGCAACATCCTCAAGTCGATCGACGAGCCGATCAACCTGTATTTCTTCTGGTCCGACAAGGGCAGTCAGGAAATTCCGCAAGTGCGCGCCTATGCGACGCGCGTGCGTGAGATGCTCGAAGAGATGGCCTCGCATGCAAACGGCAAACTGCACCTGCAGTTCATCGATCCCCTGCCGTTTTCCGAGGACGAAGACCGCGCCGCGAGCATGGGCCTGCAGGCAATTCCGGTGTCGGCCGCGGGTGACAAGATATTTCTCGGCATCGCCGGCACCAATTCGACCAATGGTCAGGCTTCGATCCCGTTCCTGCAGCCGGACAAGGAAGCCTTTCTCGAATACGACCTCGCCAAACTGATCCATCAGCTCGAAGTGCCGAACAAGCCGGTGGTCGGCCTGCTCACGGGCTTGCCGATCGAGGCCGATTTCGATCCGGCCACTCGCCAGATGCGTCCGGCCTGGGCGGTCGATCAGCAGTGGCGGCAATTGTTCGAGGTGCGCAAGCTCGACGGCGCCACGCTCAAGAGCATCGACAAGGACATTTCGGTGCTGATTCTGGTGCAACCGAAGAAGCTCCCGGACGACGCGCTGTATGCGATCGACCAATTCGTGCTGCGCGGCGGGCATCTGCTCGCCTTCATCGATCCCGATGCGCAGATGGATCAGTCCGGCGCCGATCCGAACAATCCGATGGCGGCGATGATGGCCGACAAGTCCTCCGATCTGCCGAAACTGTTCAAGGCCTGGCATATCGACTACGACCCGCACAAGGTGGTGATCGACCGCGCGCGCGCACTGTCGATCAGCATGGGCGAGGCGCAGGCGCCAGTGCGCCATCCGGCCATCCTCGGTTTGGGCGAGGATGACTTCAACCACGAGGATGTGGTGACGGCGAATCTTGCGACCATCAATCTCAGCACGGCCGGTTTCATCGAGCTGGCCAAGGGTGCCAAGGGCGAAAAGCTCGAACCATTGCTGCAGACTTCATCCGACGCGAGCAGCGTCGCCAGTGACCGCCTGCGCATGCTCGCCGATCCGGCGAGTCTGCTCGCAGACTACACGCCGGCCGGCAGTCCGTTCGTGATCGCCGGGCGCCTGAGCGGCCTGCTCGACAGTGCGTTCCCGGAGCGCAAGGGACCGGATCATCTCGCCCAGTCGAAGCAGGATGCGCAGGTGGTGATCGTCGCCGACACCGACATTCTCTCCGACCGCATGTGGGTGCAGGTGCGCTCCTTCCTCGGCCAGTCGCTGATGAACGCGTTTGCCAACAACGGCGACTTCGCGGTCAACCTCGTCGACAATCTTGCGGGCTCGGGCGATCTCATCGCCATCCGTGGCCGCGCCACCGCACAGCGGCCCTTCACCACCGTGGAGGCGATCAAGCGCAGTGCCGACGAGCGCTTCCGTGCCAAGGAGCAGGACCTGCAGCGCGAGCTGTCGGACACCGAGCGCAAGCTCACCGAGCTGCAATCGGGCAAGTCGCAGGATCAGGCGATGGTGCTGTCGCCCGAGCAGAAGGGCGAGCTCGACAAGTTCCTCAAGCGCAAGGTCGAGATCCGCAAGGAACTGCGTGCGGTCCGGCGTCAGCTCGACGCGCAGATCGAATCGCTCGGCACGCGCCTGAAGATCATCAACATCCTGCTGATGCCGCTGTTGGTGACCTTGGCTGCACTGGGTTTTGCGTGGTGGCGTGCGCAGCGTCGGCGTGCCGCGCAGGGAGGCAAGTCATGAACCAGAAGACCTTCTTCGGCCTCGCGCTTGCGGCCCTGCTCGCCCTGCTCGCTGCGATCGTGATCCAGTATCGCAAACAGCCGCAGCAGGATGTCGGGGCGCACGACGAATTCCTCGCGCCTGCACTGCACGAACATGTCAATGACGTCAGCAGCCTCGTCATCAGGGGCGCCGGCGACAAGGTGCTGGCAACGCTGGTGCGTGGAGACAAGGGCTGGACGCTTGCCGAAAAGGCTGGCTATGCAGTCGACAGCGGCAAGCTGCGCGAACTCCTGCTCAAACTCGCCGACGCGAAGCTGGTCGAGCCCAAGACCGCGAACAAGGACAAGTACGCCTTGCTCGGCGTGCAGGATCTTGCCGACGCCGATGCCAAGGGTCTGGGTCTGGAGATCAAGGGACTTGCGCAGCCGTTGCAGCTCATCATCGGCGACAGCAATCCGCATGGCGGCACCTATGTGCGCCGCGTGGGCGACGCGCAGAGTTGGCTGACGCGGGCAGCGCTCAGTGTCGACAAGGATCCCGCCAACTGGCTGCACAAGGAGTTGCTGTCGATTCCGGCCTCGCGCATCGCCAGCGTGAATCTCACGCACGCAGCGGATGCGGCTGTGCGCCTTGCGAAGAAACCGGGCAGCGATGCCGATTTCAGCCTGCTCGACATCCCGTCCGGCCGCGAGGCCGGTGATGCCTATGCGATCAATGGCGTTGCCGGCACGCTCGATGGCCTGCGTTTCGATGACGTCTTGCCGGGTTCCGGCGCGAATGCGCCCGACGACGCGCACAAGGCCCGTTTCGAAACCACCGATGGCCTGCTCATCGACGTGGCGAGTTGGCCCGTCGATGGCAAGCATCGCGCGCAGTTCGCGATCTCGCTCGACACCGCCAAGGCGGATGAAGGCATTGAGGCCGCGCAGGCCAGGCTGAAGGTCGATTACGAGAAGGCTTTGGCCGAGGCAAGCGCTGCGGGTGGCGACAAGGGCGGCAAGAACGCTGCGCAAGCGCCGCTCAAGCCGCTCGCGGTCAGCGATGCAGGCAAGGATCGCGAGCAGCGGCTGCGCACGCTCGAGGACGAAGTCGCCACACTGCAGGCGCGCCTGCAGGGCTGGACTTTCGTGTTGCCCGCTTACAAGGCGGCCAATCTCGACAAGTCGCAGGTGGATCTGCTCAAGTCGGTCGAGGCCAAGGCGGCGGGGACAAAGACCAAGGCCAGGTGAAGGCGGCGCGCACGCTGTGTGCCGCGCAGTTCACCGCAACGCGAATCAGGTTTCAGTTCGTCATTCCAGCCGCTCTCGACAGTCGAACGGATCGGTCACGCTGGAATCCACGGTTTCAATGCGAGTGTGCAGAGCTGAATCCCGGCTTGCGCCGGGATGACGGACGTTTCGAGTTGAGCCGGGGCGAAGGTCGATGGCGGCGGCACGGACCCAAGCCCGTGCCGCGACACGTTTCAGCCCAGTTCGATGCAATCGAAGCGCACGTCGGGATCGACCTCGGCGTCGTAATCGACGTCGTCGCGCTCGAAGCCGAACAGCTTGAGGAACTCGCGCTTGTAATTGGCGTAGTCGGTGAGCTGGAACAGGTTCTCGGTGGTGACTTTGGGCCACAGCGCCTTGCAGGCATCTTGCACATCGGCGCGCAGTTCCCAGTCGTCGAGGCGGAAGCGGTGCTCCTCGTCGAGCGTCGGTGCCTTGTGATCGCTGCGGTACATGTGTTCGCGCAACAGTCGATCGAGTTGGTCGAGGGTACCTTCGTGCAGCCCCTTTTCCTTCATGATCTTGAACACAAGCGCGATGTACAACGGCATCATCGGGATCGCCGCGCTCGCCTGCGTCACCACCGACTTGAGCACGGCGACGTTCGCACTGCCGCCGCGTGCGGACAAGCGGGCGTCGAGACGACGAGCGGTGGCGTCGAGATCGATCTTGGCGCGGCCCAGCGCGCCATGCCAATAGATCGGCCAGGTGATTTCGGTGCCGATGTAACTGAAGGCGACGCTGCGCGCCTTGGCGGCGAGCACGCCGGCGCGCTCGAGCGCGTCGATCCACAGTTCCCAGTCCTGACCGCCCATCACGGCGATGGTGTCTTCGACTTCCTGCTCGGTCGCCGGCTCGATCGTGGCCTGCACGATGGCGTCCTTGTTGGTGTCGATCGCGGTCGAGGTGTAGGCCGCCCCGATCGGCTTGAGCGAAGAGCGCTTGACCTCGCCGCTGCCGGGCAGCTTGCGTGCCGGCGCCGCCAGTGAGTAGACGATCAGATCGATCTGGCCGCCCATTTCGGTCTTGATGAGTTCGATGACCTTGGCGCGTGCATCGTCGGAAAACGCATCGCCATTGATCGAACGGCTGTACAGGCCCTGCTGCTTGGCCTGTCGATCGAATTCGGCGCTGTTGTACCAGCCCGCGCTGCCCGGCTTGTTCGCGCTGCCGGCGCGCTCGAAGAACACACCGAGCGTGTTGGCGCCGAAACCGAACGCGCAGGCGATGCGCGCGGCGAGGCCATATCCCGTCGATGCGCCGATCACCAGCACGTTCTTCGGACCGTCGCTGCGCATGCCGCGCGCGCGGGTCGTGGCGATCTGATCGCGCACGTTGAGCGCGCAGCCGGTCGGATGCGTGGTGATGCAGATGAAGCCGCGGGCCTTGGGATGGATGATCAAGCTCGTTCACCGGGTCGCTGTCGGGCCGGTGATTCTAGGGCAACGCTGATCAAGTTGCGCAACCGTCGCAACACCTGTCTACGTGCAGATCGAGGTGCGTTGCCGCAGACAGACTGGCCGTCTTTCAAGGCGGCGCGCCGATGAGCTGCGCGCAGACAGGCGTCGCCCAACCGCTTGATCTTGATTGAATCGGGTGGCGCTCGGAAAGCCCTCCAGCCGCACCGCGCGGCTCGGAAAGGCAAGAGCCTTCCCTTCGCCACGCAGCACGTCTGGCGAAATTCCGAGCACCATGACGGCTGCGCAACTTGATCAGCGTTGCCCTGGCAGGCGTGGCGCCAGTGGCAGCCGCCAGCAACGCCTCAGGGCACGAAGCTCAGGAACACCCAGGCGGCGAAGATCACCAGATGCACGATGCCGGGCAGGGTGGTGGTACGACCGGTGCGCAGCGAGATCGACACCACGAACAAGGACAGAATCAGCAGCACCGTGGCCTTGGCATCGATGCCAAGTGCAAGCGGCCAACCCATGATCACCGCCAGCAGGGCGACTGTGGGCACGGTCAGTCCGATGCTCGCGATCGCCGAACCCACCGCGAGGTTGAGGCTCTTCTGCAACTGGTTGGCGTGTGCGGCGCGCACCGCGGCGACGCTCTCGGGCAACAGCACGATCGTCGCGATGAGGATGCCGACCGTCGCCGGAGGCGCATCGAGCGCCGTGACCAGCTGCTCGATCGCCGGCGAGATCGCCTTGGCGCTGAGCACCACCGCGACCAGGGCGATCAGCAACAGGCACAGGCTCAAAAGTGCTTCGCGATTGGCGGGCGTGGAGTCATGACCCTTGCCGGTGGGTGCATCGTCAGCGAGCAGGAAATAGTCGCGATTGCGCACCGTCTGGAACAGCGTGAAGGCGACGAACAACAACAGGGTGACGATCGCGACGAAGATCAACTGGCCGGTGGTGTAGACCGGGCCCGGCGCGCTCGCCGAGTAATTGGGCAGGATCAGGGTGAAGGTCACGATCACGCTGAGCGTTCCCAGCGCCGCATTGATGCCTTCGAGCTTGAAGCCCTGCTCGTGATGCTTGCGCCCGCCGACCAGGAGGCTCGCGCCGATGAGTCCGTTGAGGATGATCATCACCGCCGCATACACCGTGTCACGTGCCAGCCCCGAAGCCGTCTCGCCACCACCGAGCATCATCGACACGATCAATGCGACCTCGATCACCGTGACCGCAAGCGCAAGCACGAGGGTGCCGAATGGCTCGCCGAGCCGATGCGCGATCACCTCGGCGTGGTGAACCGCAGCGACGATGCTGCCGATCAGGCCGAACACGAGCACGAAGGTGACACCGGGAATACCGCGTGCAAGCCACGCGAGCACGAGCGCGGCGATACCGACCAGCGGCAGCGCGATCGTCCACGGCGGATTGTGGTTTCCGGTCGGGCTCATGCAGGTCATCCGGGTCGGTGGCGGGGTACGGCATGGTGCCGCGATGCGGGTTCGAACTCCAGAGATGCGGATCGATCCGCAAGACGACTACGGGCCAGATTTCAGAACCACGAAACGTTGCGAACCGGGCTACGAGGCCAGCTTGCTCGCAGCCCACTGATTGAGGCTGACACCTTCTTGCGCGGCCTCGCGTGCGAGGTGCGCGTGCAGGCTGCGCGGCACCCGCACCAGAAACTTGCCGCTGTAGCGCGATACCGGCTCGGCGATGCTGGCCGCCGGAGTACGCTTGCCCACGGCCTGCATCGATTGCGCCCACGCGGTCACGGCATCTTGCACTTCCCGTGCCGCGTCTGCTTCGGTGGCGCCCCCAGCCGAACAACCGGGAAGATCGGGAGCTTCGGCACTCACCTGGCTTCGGGGTGCCGCTGCTGCCAGCGCGCGAGGCGCTCGCGGTAGTCGGCGAGTTCCTCGGTGTAGACATCCTGCACGCAGCGATCGCAGCCGCTGTCGCAGCAGTCGCTGGGCAAGGGCGCTTCGGGTGGCAGCGGGCGAGGATCGGTGTCGGCGGGATTCATTGCGCGAAGGTCGTGGCAAACCGTGTGTTGAGATGGGGACGCGGGAAGCAAGCCACAAGCAGGTCGATGCGGCAAGCAAAGTGGAGCGCTGGCTGAACCAGAGGCGCGTGGACTGCGCCAGCGAGCTCGCAAACGCGCACAATGGCCGGTGCGCAGCGTCGCAATCGATTCATGGGGCGGCGTTGATGAAGCTTCGATCATGTCTCCCATCGTCCAGAATCCAGCTTCCGCCCCCGGCGAGTCCTTCGACCGCCTGCTCAGCGCGATCCGCGCGTGCACGGTCTGTGCCGGGCATCTGCCGCTCGGACCTCGTCCCATCGTGCAACTGGATCCACGCGCACGGTTGATGATTGTCGGTCAGGCGCCCGGCCTCAAGGTGCACCAGACCGGCATACCGTGGAACGATGCGAGCGGCCGCATGTTGCGCCAGTGGTTGGATATCGACGAGAGCGTGTTCCACGACGCCAGCCGCGTCGCGATCATGCCGATGGGTTTTTGTTATCCGGGACGCGGCAAGGGCGGCGACCTGCCGCCGCGCAAGGAATGTGCGCCGCTGTGGTTCGATCGCGTGTACACGCATCTGACACGGATCGAATTGATCCTGCTGATCGGGCGCTACGCGCAAGCCTGGTATCTGGGCAAGGAACAGAAGGCGAACCTGACCCGGACCGTTGCCGCTTTCGCCGAGTACGCACCGCGCTACATTCCGCTCGTGCATCCCTCGCCGCGCAACACCGCATGGATGCAGCGCAATCCCTGGTTCGAGCAGGACTTGTTGCCGGTCTTGCGTTCGCGCGTGGCGGCAGTCCTCGATCTGCCACAAGGAGAAACTCGATGAACAAGACCAAGACTGCCCATCGCGACATCGTTCTGCAGCGCGCATACGAGGATCCGGGCGCGCATGATGGTTACCGCGTGCTGGTCGATCATTTCTGGCCGCGTGGTCGCAGCAAGGATGTGCTGCGGCTCGATGAATGGGCGCGCGAGCTCGGCGCCAGTGCCGAGCTCATCCATTGGTACGGGCATGTGCATGAACGCTGGCCCGAGTTCCGCGAGCGTTATCGCAAGGAGCTGGCGCAGGATGCACAGAAGGAACGCATGCGGGCCTTGCTCAAGGCCGCGGGCAAGCAGCGCATCACCCTGGTGTTCGGCGCGCGTACCGAGACGGAGAACCAGGCGGTCGTGCTGCGCGAGGTCCTGCTTGAGCTGTGATGTTGAACGCCCGGCTCTGCACATTGCATTGGGGCCGTCGAGCAGCTTCGACACGCAAGTCCGGTGTTTTTCGCCACGACTTTGCGCTGGCACGCTGCTAGAGTGCGCAGCCTCGAATGAGCAGGACTTCGCGATGACTTCAGCCTTTCCGATCGGTACGCCCGGCCAAGCCTGGGGTGAGGCGGAGAAGGCGCAGTGGCGCGCGAGTCTGCAGCGCAGGCGCAGTCATGCCGAGGATGTGCTGACGCGGATCGACGCCCTGCGCAGTCGTTGCGAGGTGATCGAGTACGGCGTGCTCGATTACGCACCGCAACGCTTTCCACTGCTCGCCCTGCGTCGGTCCGGCTGGCGCGAGGATTTGCCCTTTGCGCTGGTCACGGGCGGCGTACATGGCTACGAAACCAGCGGTGTGCATGGCGCGCTGCAGTTCGCCGAACGGCATCTGGATGATTACGCGGGACGCCTCAACGTGCTGGTCGTGCCTTGCGTGAGTCCATGGGCTTACGAGCGCATCCATCGCTGGAACCCGCAGGCGCTCGATCCCAATCGTTCGTTCCGCGCGCACAGCCCGGCGCAGGAGTCGGCGGCCTTGATGAACCTGATCGCACCGTGGCGCGAACGCTTCGTGGTGCACATCGACCTGCACGAAACCACCGACAGCGACGAGACCGAGTTCCGGCCCGCGCTCGCCGCACGCGATGGCAAGCGCTACGAGCCGGGCACGATCCCCGACGGCTTCTACGTGGTCGATGACACCGAGCATCCGCAGGCGGCATTCCAGTCGGCAATCATTGACGCGGTGTCGAAAGTCACCCATATCGCGCCGGCCGATGACCAAGGCGAAATCATCGGCTCGACCGTGGTCGCCGAAGGCGTGATCCGCTATCCGCTGCGCGAACTCGGGCTGTGCGCGGGGATCACGGCGGCGCCGTACAAGACCACCACGGAGGTCTATCCGGACAGCCCGCGCGCGACACCGGCGCAATGCAATGATGCGCAGGTGGCTGCAGTACGCGCGGCGCTCGATTTCGCACTTGCCCATCCCTTCCACTGAAGCGCTTGGCCGCATCCACGCCGGCCGCACCCATGACCTGCCTTCCGGAGCCCGGCAAAGACGATGCTCAGCCCACGACTACAATCCTTCATGGCCTTGCATCGCGCTGGAAAGTTCGAAGAGGCCGAGGCCGGCTACCGCGACTGCAAGCGCAGCGGCATCGATGTCGCCATTCCGCTCTCGGCATTGTTGTTGCAGCAAGGCCGCAATGCCGAAGCGATCATTGAACTCGAGCCCGTGGCGGCGGCGCAGCCAGAAAATTTCTCTGCTGCGGTCAACCTTTCGATTGCCCTGCGCCAACAAGGTGAGGCGGAGCGCGCGCTCGACCACGCGCGCCGAGCCTGTGCGCTCAGGCCCGGAGATGCCAGCGCCTGCAATGCGCGCGGTCTGGCTGCGTTGGCAATGGAAGGAAACGAGGAGGCACTTGCGGCCTTCGATGCGGGGCTCAAGTCCGCGCCGGGCAACGTTCCGCTCGAACTGCACCGGGCCAAGGCGCTGCGCAATCTCGGGCGCTTGCGCGATGCATTGGCAGCCTTCGAGCGCATCGTGAAAGTCGCCCCGGGCATGCTTGAGGCCTGGCGTGATCTCGGCGTGGTGCAGGCCCGTCTGGGAATGGTCGGACCGGCATTGGCGAGTGCGACACAGGCGCGCAAGCTCGCGCCGGACGACAGTGAGGTCCTGCTCGAGTATGCAGTTGCCCTGTTGCGTTCGGGCCGGACCGCGGAAGCGGAACAGTTCCTCGAGCGAGGCGGCGGCAATGGCGGTGTCTGGTTGATGTTTGGCCAGGCGCTGCTGCGTGAGGGAAATGTGCAGGGTGCGCACAAGGCCATCGAGCGTGCATATGCATTGGAGCCTGGCAGTCCGCATGTGCAGCATTTTCGTGCCGCACTTTCCGGCGAGCTGCCCGAAGGCATCGAAAGCGACTACATCCGCGGCCTGTTCGATGATTTCGCCGACCGCTTCGAATCGACCTTGGTGAACAGCCTCGGTTACGGCGTGCCCAATCGGCTGCCGGTGTTTCTTGCCGAGCAGGGCGTGGAGGCGTTTACCGACATTCTCGATCTTGGTTGTGGAACCGGTTTGATGGGGGTCGAGCTGGCGGGAGGCGGCCGCCGGATCGATGGCGTGGATCTGTCCGAACGCATGCTTGCGGTCGCGCGCGAGAAGAAGGTCTATCGAGATCTGCATGCCGCCGAGGTATTGGCTTTCCTGCAGGCGACGCAGCAGCAATGGGATCTGATCGTCGCCGCCGACGTGTTCGTCTACATCGGTGCACTCAAGTCGATTTTTGCCGCGGCATGGCAGCGCCTGCGGCCCGGCGGACATTTCGTGTTTTCGATCGAACGCAGCGACGGAGCGGAAACGCAGTTGGTCGCCGAGACCGGACGCTATCGACACCAGCCGCAGGCCCTGTGCGCGGCGCTGGAGGAAGCCGGCTTCATCGGGATACGACAGGAAGATATCGTGATCCGCAAGGAATCGGGCCATCCGGTTGCCGGCAGTCTGATGCTTGCGCAGCGCCCGCTCAGGCTCGCCTGATCGCCAGCACGCCGTCGAGCGAGCGACGCGCATTGAAACCCGCTTTCTCGAGTCGGCGCATCACTTCCGCAGGCAGATCGCGGCCGCGTGAATTGCGGTTGGGCGCGCCGGTGTAGTGGAACATGGGACCACGCGGCCGCAGCACGCGAGCGAGCTCATCGTAGAAGCGCTGCGCGTAGAGTTCGCCTGCGATGCCGAAACGCGGTGGATCGTGCAGGATCGCGTCGAAACTCGCAGCGGGCAGGGTGGCAAGCTCGGTGCCGACATCGGCATGACGCAACTCGAGCACCTGCGCGGTGATCGGATCGTGCAGGTCCGGTGACCACGGATTGAGGCTGCGCAGCCACAGCACGTCGGCATTTTTCTCGAACGAGAGCACGCGGCTGGCGCCGGCTTCGATGCAGGCGCGGGCGAAGTAACCGAGGCCGCCACAGGAGTCGAGGATGCGTTTGCCGCGCGGTTCGATCAGCGCGACCTTGCGCTGCGCGTCGTCCCATGGCGAGCACTGCGCGCTCGGCAACATCTTGATGCCGTCGATCTCGAAGGTCGGCGTCCCCCAATTCGTGGGCACGAGCTTGATGAGTGATTCGGAAAAACGCTGCACGGGCGCAAACGCTCCGCCGTCCCAGTAGTGGATCGTGCGCGGCTTGAGTTCGGCGGGCCATGGGAATTCGGTCTTGCCCCAACGCCAGCACTCACGCAACAGCTCGACAGTTTCTTCGCTGCGGCCCAGATCGAACGAGCCCTGCCAGTGCGACAGCCCGGCATCGCGCGCCGCACGCATTGCAGTGAGCGTTTCCTGCGTCAGCAATGGCCCGCGTGATGGCGGGAAAACCGTGTTCATCAGCGCGCCTTGAGGATGGCCGCGAGACGGTCGGGCGTGCCGGGAATGCGCAGCAGATGCGGCTGGCGGATGCCGTCGTTGTAGTCGATGCTGACACTGCGAAAGGCATCGCCGCGACGAACAATGAGGCGTATCGGCGTGCGATCTCGCTGCGCCGCGCTCACTGCGCGCTGCAGGCGCTGCGCACTCCAGGCGGCATCGTTGATGGCGATGATCTGCATGTCACGTGCGAGACCGGCGCGCCAGGCCGGGCTGTCCCACAGCACCTGATCGAGTCGGCCGTCGGCCTTGGCGATGCGCAGGCCGAGCGAGAAGCTGAAATCGTGCATGTCCTGCGCGCCCTCGGCATCGCTGATCGCGATGTTGGGTGTGCTGGTGTACTCGAGTTTCCAGCCGGCGCGGGCGAGCGCGGCGCTGAAATAGCCGGCATGCGCATCGAGCCTGCTGCGCAGGAACTGCTGCCAATCCTCACCGGGCTGCAGATGCGCCAATGCTGCGACGATGTCGGCTTCGACATAGGTGGACACTGGCTGCAGTCCGCCAGGGCTGGCGAAGAACGCCCGCGCAAAATCGTCGAGCGAGCTGCGGTTGCGCGAAAGTTCGCGCAGGCGCGCATCGACGTCGAGCCAGAGCAGACTGCCCTCGTCGTAGAAGTCGTAGGCGCGCTGCCAGTTCTCCCAGGCCTGCGGCGCGTCATTGAACTCGATGATGCCTTCGTTGCCAGTGTCTTGCAGGTTGCGCCAGATGCGCCCGGCGCGGTGTTCGGCATGGGCGGCGACCATCGCCAGCACGGCGAGCGTCTCGTCGCGCGTGCGCAGGCCCGAGCGCGCCGACAGCACCCACGCCCAGTATTGGGTCTGACCCTCGTAGAGCCAGAGCAGGTCGTTGCGCATCGGCGTGTTGTAGTCGCTGGTTGCGCTTGGCTGCGGGCGTCGGAACTTGCCATTCCAGGCATGCACGTATTCGTGCGCGAGCAGGTCGTTGTCGTTGAACGGCGATTGGCCGAGCAGATAGTCAGCGCCCTGACCGTTCTCGCTCGACTGCTGATGTTCCAGGCCGATGCCGGAGAACTGCGCCGACACCGCGAGCAGAAAATCGTAGTGGGCATAGGGTCGCGTGCCGAACACGTGATCGGCCTGAGCGACCAGCGCCTTGTGCGCGGCAAGCACTTCGGGTTTTGCTTCGAGCAGTTCGGGCGCATCGGCGACTGCGTTGAGTCGTACCGGCGCCTTGGGGTTGGCGTCGAGCGTGAAGCTGCGCAGGTACTTGCCGGTGTAGAGCGGCGCATCGATGAGCGTCTCCAGCGTGGTGGTGGCGAAGCGCACGTCATCGCCTTCGCGCTGCGCGCCGTCGAGCGCGCTGGCGAATGACCAGCCGGCCGGCAAGCGCACGCTGGGCGTGATGGCGATCTCGCGTGCCGCGCGACCTTGCGCAGCCATCACCACGCGATGCCATTGCAGCGACAGCATCTGCGGCGTGGTGGCGATGCGGCCCTGGTTCGCCGCAGTCGGCGAGAAGTACTGGAACTCCAGCGCGAGCGAATCGACGCCCTGCGGCACCTCGACATGAAACGCGTACATGTCGATGGCATCGCGCCGCCACGGCAGGACGCGCTCGCCGGCTCGGATCACGAGGCCGGCGATCTGGTTGATCGGCCCGGTCGGCGCATGGTTGCCGGGAATCCACTTCGGATAGACGAGGGTGAGCGCGCCGGGCTCGACGGCGATGCGTTCATGCACACGCTGGATGTTGCGATCGATGTCGCTGACATCGACCGCAAGTTCGATCGGCGTCGCGCCAGACGCATTCGCGGCGAGCAGGAGTGAAGGTGCGAACAGCAGCAGACAGACCAGCAGCAGATGCCGGACAGGCAGGTTCATCGATGCGACCCCGACAGGATGTTGCCGGCATCATAGCGGTGAGCCGCCGGCTGCTTGCGCGCCGCGAAAAACGAAAAGCCGGCGCGAGGCCGGCTTTCGTCTGTGCATGAGTGGTCGGGGTGACAGGATTCGAACTTGCGACTTCTACCTCCCGAAGGTAGCGCTCTACCAGGCTGAGCTACACCCCGATCCGGGCCCGCCGTGGCGGGGCGCGCATTCTATCGGGGAGCGCGCAGGCCTTGCAACCGCGCGCATCTGCTACGCTTTGCGGCCCGTTTTTTTTCGCCCTGCGCGCGTGCTCGCGCCGGCCGACCCCGCAAGGACACCCATGGCTCTCACCCCAGCCCGCACCATGCCCGGCGTGCTCGAATTGCTTCCGCTCGATCAGGTGGCGTTCCAGTCGATGCTCGATGCGATCCGTCGCAACTTCGAGCGCTTCGGCTTCCTGCCGATCGAGACACCGGTGATGGAGTTTTCCAGCATCCTCTTGACCAAGCAGGGTGGTGAGACCGAGCGGCAGGTCTATTTCGTGCAATCGACCGGCAACCTGCAGGCGGCGCAGGCGGGCGAGTTGCCGGAACTGGCCTTGCGTTTCGATCTCACCGTGCCGCTGGCGCGCTACGTCGCCGAGCACGAGCACGATCTGGTGTTTCCGTTCCGCCGCTATCAGATTCAGCGCGTCTATCGCGGCGAGCGCGCTCAGCGCGGTCGCTTTCGCGAGTTCTACCAGTGCGACATCGACGTGATCGGCAAGGACCAGCTCTCGGTGCGCCACGACGCCGAACTGCCGGCGGTGATCCACGACGTGTTCCGCGATCTGGACATCGGCCCGTTCACGATCCACATCAACAACCGCAAGCTCATGCGCGGCTTCCTCGAAGGGCTCGGCCTCGGTGACGCCGAGGCGCAGGGCGCGGTGCTGCGCGAAGTCGACAAACTCGACAAGCGCGGCCTCGATGCGGTGCGGGCGACGCTGGCCGGCACGGAGTTCGGCCTCGACGAGGAGGCCATCGCACGCTTGCTCGACTTCGTCGCCTTCCGTTCCGACTCGCTGGCCGCGGCGCTGGCCAAGCTCGATGCGCTCGGCGCGGGCAGTGCCGCGCTCGAGGAGGGTCGCGCCGAATTGCGCGAGGTGCTGACGATGGTCAAGGCCTTCGGCGTGCCGGAGTCGCACTTTGCGCTCAATCTCTCGATCGCGCGCGGCCTCGACTACTACACCGGCACCGTCTACGAGACCACGCTCAACGAGCACCCGCAGATCGGCTCGATCTGTTCGGGCGGGCGCTACGAGAATCTCGCCAGCCACTACACCAAGTCCAGGCTCCCGGGTGTGGGCATTTCAATCGGTGCGACGCGGTTGTACTGGCAATTGCGCGAGGCCGGCATCCTCAAGGGCGGCAGCAGCACGGTGCAGGCGCTGATCGCGCAGATGGACGAGGCCGAACTGCCGCGCACGCTCGCGTTGGCGACCGAATTGCGTGCTGCGGGCATCAATACCGAGGTGGTGGTCGAGCCGGGCAAGCTTGCGCGCCAGTTCAAGTACGCCGACCGTGCCGGCATCCGCTTCGTGCTCGTGCTCGGTTCCGACGAGATCGCCAAGGGCACGGTCACGGTCAAGGATCTGCGCAAGCAGGATCAGTTCGAAGTCGCGCGCGCGGATCTCGCGCAGACGCTGCAGGTCGAGCTCGCGCAGTCGGCGGCGACGCCACGCGCCTGAGGCGTCGGCAATTTTCGATCTTTGTACACAAGGCAGGGTGTGACGATGCACGACAAGCTGATCCGACTCGACGGCCACAGCCTGAGCCGTACGCAACTGGTCGAAATCGCCAGCGGCGCGGCGCGGGTCGAACTCGATCCGGCCCAGCTCACGCGCGTGCAGCGTGCCGCCGATTTCCTCAGCGAGAAAGTGCGCTGCGGCGAACCGATCTACGGCGTCACCACGGGTTTCGGCAGCAATGCCGACAAGCTGCTGGGCTCGCACCGCCTGCGCGACGAACTGCCGGGGCACAAGGCGCAGGCGCGTTCGCAAACCCTGCTCGAAGAATTGCAGCACAACCTCATCATCACCCACGCGGTCTGCGTCGGCGAGCCATTCGAGCCGCGCGTGGTGCGCGCGATGCTCGCGATCCGCATCAACACCTTGCTACATGGTCACTCGGGCATTCGCGTCTCGACCCTGCAGGCGCTCACCGAACTGCTCAATCGCGGTGTGGTGCCGGTGGTGCCGAAAAAAGGATCGGTCGGCGCAAGCGGTGATCTGGCGCCACTCTCGCACCTGGCGATCGTCCTGCTGGGTGGCGGTGAGGCTTTCTTCAAGGGCCAGCGCATGCCCGGCGTGCAGGCGCTCCGGCAGGCCGGACTCGAACCGGTGAAGCTCTCGTTCAAGGAAGGGCTCGCGCTCAACAACGGCACTGCGCAGATGCTCGCGACTGCGGTGCTCGCGCTCGATCGCCTTGGCAAGCTGCTCGACAGCGCCGATCTTGCCGCAGCGATGACGCTCGATGCGTTCGCCGGACGCAGTGGCGCCTTGCGCGAGGAAGTGCATGCCTTGCGCCCGCATCCCGGGCAGATCGAGACGGCGCACCACGTGCGCGAACTGCTCGCCGATTCGACCCTCGTCGACATTGCCTATCACCTCGTGCCGCGCTTTCGCGGCTGGTCGGCGCAAGCCTGGGAGGATGCACAGGGACAGGCGCTGGGTTTCGACATCAGTTGGGACTGGGTCCCGCCGTCACAGCGTCACGGGCGCGAGGCGTTCTATTCGCGCTTCCTGCCGTTCAAGGGTGGCAAGAAACACCAGCCGCAGGATGCCTATTGCCTGCGCTGCATGCCGCAGGTGCATGGCGCGGTGCGCGATGCCTGGGCGCAGGCGTGTCGGGTGATCGACATCGAACTCAATGCAGTCACCGACAACCCGCTGATCTTCCCCGATGCGCAGGGCGCGCAGGTGATCGAGGAGCAAGTCATCTCGGCCGGGCATTTCCATGGCATGCCGTTGGCGCTGGCGATGAGTTACGTCAAGGCCGCGATCCCGGTGCTGGCATCCATTTCCGAGCGGCGCCTCAACAAGCTCGTCGATCCGGCGACCAATGACGGCCTGCCCGCATTCCTCATCGGCAACGAGGATGCCACCGACTCGGGCTTCATGATCGTGCAGTACACCGCCGCCGCTCTGGTCAATGACCTCGCCACGCGCGCGCATCCGGCCAGCGTGTATTCGGTGCCGACCAGCGCCAATGCCGAGGATCACGTGTCGATGGGCGCGAACGAGGCGCGCCATGTGCTGGAGATGACCGAGGACCTCGCCCACGTCATCGCACTCGAGCTCTACACCGCAGCGCAGGCGCTCGACTATCGGCAGGACATGCTCAATGCCGCGCGGCGGCTCGCGCAGCAGGGCAATTGGCAGGCGCTCGCGGGCAAGATCAGCAATGCGCCCGAACGCAGCAGCCCGCAGCGTGCACAGTTCGAGAGCGAAGTGCAGCAACTGGCACAGTCGCTCGCTCAGGCGGCGGATTTCCACGCCGGCGCTGCAGTGCGCGCGGCACATGCGCAGATCCGCGAGCAGGTCGGCTTCATGGCGCGCGATCGCGCGATGGATGGCGACGTCAAGACGATGTGCGACTGGCTTGCTGCGCGACTCGGCGGCAACTGAAGCCGCGCCGAGACAATTCTTTTCAGTCGAGGTTTTCGTCGAGCAGGCGCACGATCTCGCGCTCGATCGTGACCTTCATCGCGCTCATCAGAAAGCCGAGTTCGGCGCGCACGTGCAGGGTGGTGGTGGTGATGGTGATGACGCCATGCACGCCGCTGCGCTCGAACTGCAGTTCGTGGCCTTCCCAGGCGTAATCGACGCCGTATTCCTTGCCCAGCGACTTGGCCACGCGCGTCACCGCGGCCTTGGTCGACTTGAGGGTGCCGCCATGGGTGCGCTTGATGTCGATGACTGCCATGGTCGCCTCACTCGGGAAATCAGGCGCGCATCATGCCCGAGCGATCGGAATCGGTACAAGCCGAGTGGCAGGTCCGAACGCTATCCCATGCTAGAGTGCCGCAATTGCTTTCGAATTGACCCGATGCGGCTGAGCTTTGCCAATGGAGAACGCAGCGACCTGGTCGTGACGGCTGGAGGGGTCAACCTCGGCAGCGCCAACGGCAATGATGTCGTGCTTGAGCGCAACGACGTATCGCCTTGGCATGCGCGCATTGCGGTGGATGCGCGCGGCATCGTGCTGCAGGTGCTCGATCCGGCCGCGCAGACCCATGTCAACGCACGCCCGGTGCGCGAGAAAGCCTTGCTGCATCTGGGCGATACCGTGCATCTGGGCCAGGTCACGCTCACCATCAAGGCCGACAGTGATCGGGTCGGGAGCAAGTTCCCGACCAATGGCAATGGCGCCAGCACGAGCAATGGCTGCGTGGTGCTGCGTGGGCTCACGGGCGCGCAGGCTGGCAAGGCGATCTCGATCGGCGCGCGCGCGGTGGTCGGCAGTGACAGCGGCAACGAGGTGTTCGTCGAGGATGCGCGGGTCGCGCCGCGACACGCCACGATCGAATTGGTCGGTCGCGAGATCTGGTTGCACAGTCTCGGAGCGGGACAGGGCGCGGCGGTCAACGGGATTGCCGTGCTCGATGCACGCCTGCAGCCAGGCGATCAGATCAGCTTTGCGCGCCAGCGTTTCCTCGTCGAGGCGCCCGGCATGCTCGGTGGCGCCGCCGGCGATACCGATGTGGTGACGATGACATCCGAACCCGCGCAGGCCGCCGCCGTCGAAGAAGTGCCCGAGCCCTCGGGCGGTGCCGCGATCTGGTGGCTGCTTGGTGGCGCGGCTGCGATTGCGATTGCACTCTACCTGCTGTTGCAGGGCGGGATCTGAGCAATCCCGGACCACGTGCGACTGCTGGATCAACCGAAGGTGAAGGCGAAAGCCTCGACCCCCGGATCCTCGAAGCGGATCTCGAAGCTGCGCTCGCGAACCCCGTCGCTGCAACGGATCAGTTGATACAGCCGCTGGTTCGCGACCGTGCCCTTGCCGGCGGCATCGATGTCGACCCCATGATTGTCGCCGGGTGGCTGGCCATCGACCGTCACCGTGAAGCGCACCGGCTTGCCATCGGGCCCGGGGCCGAGCACGAGGTTGAGATCGCGTGCGCGGAAGCGGAACGTGATGGCGCCATCGGCGCGGTCGAGTCGTGCGTATTGCTCGCGAACCGTCCAGGTCCCCGAGAGTCCCCAGCGGTTGAGTGCGAGCGTTTCCGGCAGACGATAGTTCTTGTCGTGATCGGGAAAGAATCCGCCCGGCGAGACGAAATGTTCGGCGCGCGCATGGCCGAGATAGGTCTCGGGTGAGCCGATCTGCGCCATGTCGGGTGCGAGCTGCGCGCCGCTGCCATCGGCTTGCGACATCGGCAAGTCATCGGCCGGATGTCCTGCTTCGGCGAGCAGGGCGCGGAGGATGCGTTCCGAACCCGCATAGTCGCCCTCGCCGAAGTGGTGATGGCGGATGCGGCCCTGCGCATCGATGAAGTAGTGCGCCGGCCAGTAGTGGTTGTCGAAGGCGTTCCATATCCGGTAGCGACTGTCGACCGCGACGGGATAGCCGATGCCCAGATCGGTGACGGCACGGCGCACGTTGGCGAGTTCCTTCTCGAAGTCGAACTCGGGTGTGTGCACGCCGACCACGACCAGACCATGGTCGCGGTAGTGCCGGGCCCAGGCCTTGACGTGGGGCAGGGCGCGCAGACAGTTGATGCAGGTGTAGGTCCAGAAATCGACCAGCACCACCTTGCCGCGCAAGGCATCCCCGCCCAGCGGCGGCGAATTTAGCCAGGCCACCGCGCCATCGAGCGCCGGAGCCTTGCCTTCGATCGGCAGGCCCGAGGCCTTGGCGCCGGGCGGCAGTGCCGCTTGCGCCGAGGTGTCCGCGGCTCGCATCGAGCCCGACCACCACAGGGCGCCTGCCGCGAGGCCGATCAGAAGCAGGCTGGCAAAGCCTGCGATGCGCGCACGGCGCTTGCCTCGAAACGCGCCTGTCTTGAGCTTGGGATCTGCCGATTGCAATTGACCGCTCCTTCGTCGTGCCGGTACGGATGGGCGCAAGGCTGCCTGCCATGGTGCGCCGACGCGCAAGCAAATGGGAGGCGGATATGCACATTGGTTATTGCATGGATGTTGCGTTGCGGCATACAGTCGATCTTCCAACTGGAGGAAATCCGTGAGCCGCACCTACAACTTCAGCGCGGGTCCGGCCGTGCTGCCCGAGGAAGTCCTGCGCCAGGCGCAGTCCGAATTGCTCGAGTGGAACGGCGCGCGCGCCTCGGTGATGGAAGTCAGTCATCGCGGCAAGGCCTTCATTGCACTTGCCGAGGAGGCCGAGCGTGATCTGCGCGAACTGCTCGCGGTGCCGGACGGCTACAAGGTGTTGTTCCTGCAGGGCGGTGCGAGCCAGCACTTCGCCCAGATCGCACTCAATTTCGCCCGCGGCGCCAAGGCCGATTACGTGCTCACCGGTGACTGGAGCGAGAAGGCTGCCAAGGAAGCCAAGCCGTGGGCGCAGGTGCAGATCGCAGCAAGTGCTGCCGATACGAATCACGATCGCATTCCGCCGCGCGCGCAGTGGCAGCTCGATCCCGATGCTGCCTATCTGCACATCACGCCCAACGAAACGATTCGCGGCGTCGAGTTTCACGAGATTCCGGAGGCCGGCGCAGTGCCGTTGATCGGCGATGTGTCCTCGACCATCCTGTCGCGGCCGCTAGAGGTGTCGCGCTACGGCCTGCTCTATGCCGGCGCGCAGAAGAACATCGGCCCGTCGGGCCTCGTGGTGATGATCGTGCGCGAGGATCTGCTCGAGCGCTGTCCCAAGGACATTCCCAAGATCTTCAACTATGCCGAGCATGCAGCGCAGGGCTCGATGCTCAACACGCCCAACACCTGGGGCTGGTATCTGGCCGGCCTCGTGTTCAAGTGGGTCAAGGCGCAGGGCGGCGTGGCCGCGATGGCGCAGCGCAATCGCGCCAAGGCCGAGCTCCTGTACGGCTACATCGACCAGTCGGGCTACTACCGCAATCCGGTGGAGGTGTTCGCACGCTCGTGGATGAACGTGCCCTTCACCCTGCCGCGCGAGGAACTCGACGCGCCCTTCCTCAAACAGGCCGAAGCGGCGGGCTTGCTTGCACTCAAGGGCCATCGCCTCGTGGGTGGCATGCGTGCCTCGATCTACAACGCGATGCCGCTCGAAGGCGTGCAGGCGCTGGTGGCATTCATGCGCGATTTCGCCCAACGCAATCCCTGAGACCTCCACCGAGCATGCCTTGACCGTCCCGTCGGGGCGGTGCTGGCGCAAGACAATTCCAAACTCTCCCGGTCCTTTCCATGTTCACGATCCAGACACTCAACAACATTTCGCGCAACGGCCTCGAGCGCCTGCCCGACAAGCTCTACAAGGTGGCCAACGACGTGGCCGCGCCCGATGCGATCCTCGTGCGCTCGGCCGACATGCATGCGCTCGCGATTGCGCCCAGCGTCAAGGCCATCGCACGCGCCGGTGCCGGCACCAACAACATCCCGGTGGCAGCACTGTCGGCGCGCGGCGTTCCGGTGTTCAACGCGCCCGGTGCCAATGCCAACGCGGTCAAGGAGCTGGTGGTCGCGGGCATGCTGCTCGCCGCACGCAATCTGCCCGGCGCGCTGGCCTTCGTGCATGAGCTGCCCGCCAGCGAGGACCTGCATGCCAAGGTCGAGGCCGAGAAAAAGCGCTTCGTCGGCAGTGAACTGGCCGGCAAGACACTCGGTGTGGTCGGTCTGGGCGCAATTGGCGTCAAGGTCGCCAATGCGGCGCATGCACTGGGCATGCGCGTGATCGGCTTCGATCCGCACATGACGATCGATGGCGCCTGGCAGCTCTCGTCCGATGTCGCACGTGCCGGCTCGCTCAACGAGCTGTATGCGGCGTCTGACTACCTCACGTTCCACGTGCCGCTCAACGACAAGACCCGTGGCGTGTTCGGCGACAAGGCACTCGAACTGGTGCGGCCGGGCGTGGTGGTGCTCAATTTCTCGCGCGAGGGCATCGTCGATGCGCAGGCGCTGCGGCGTGGTCTCGCCGAAAAGCGCATCGGTCGCTATGTCTGCGACTTTCCCGACGCCGACTTGCAGGGCGACGCGCGCGTGATCGCGTTGCCGCACCTGGGCGCCTCGACTGCCGAAGCCGAGGAAAACTGTGCCTACATGGTGGTCGACCAACTGCGCGACTTTCTCGAGCACGGCAACGTCCGCCATTCGGTCAATTTCCCCGAGACGCGCATGGGCCGCACCGGCAGCGCGCGCATTTGCATTGCCAACAGCAATCGACCGAACATGATCGGCCAGTTGTCGCATGTGCTGGGCGAGGCGGGCGTCAACATCGCGCAGATGCACAATGCCTCGCGTGGCGATCTTGCCTACAGCCTGATCGATGTGGATTCGCCAGTGCCGGCAGCACTGGCGAGTTCGATTGCGGCGATCGATGGCATCCTTTCCGTGCGTGTGATCGAGGACTGAACGATGAGCAAGAGCAAGCCCGATCTGGGTGAGGTGCGCAGCCGCATCGACGGCATCGACCGCCAGATCCAGAAGCTGATAGCCGAGCGTGCGGAGTTTGCGCATCAGGTCGGCAAGGCCAAGGGCAAGCTCGCCGCTGCGGTGGATTACTACCGCCCGGAACGCGAGGCGCAGGTGTTGCGCATGGTGGTCGATCGCAACGACGGCCCGCTCAACGACGAGGTGCTGGTGCACCTGTTCCGCGAGATCATGTCGGCCTGCCTCGCCCAGCAGGAGCCGCTCAAGGTCGGCTATCTCGGTCCCGAGGGCACCTTCTGCCAGCAGGCCGTGCACAAGCATTTCGGTCGTTCGGCGCATGGCCTGCCGATGGCGAGCATCGAGGAAGTGTTTCAGGAAGTCGAAGCCGGCAATGCCGATTTCGGCGTGGTGCCGGTCGAGAATTCGGGGCAGGGCACGATCCAGGTCACGCTCGACATGTTTCTGACTTCCAATCTCAAGATCTGCGGCGAAGTCGAACTGCGCGTGCACCAGTACCTGCTCTCGCGCACCGGCCGCATCGAGGACATCGAGCGCATCTACGCGCATCCGCAGGCATTCGCCCAGACCGTGGGCTGGATGCGCACGAACCTGCCCAAGGTCGAGAAGCTGCCGGTGTCGAGCAATGCCGAAGGCGCGCGTCGCGCGCGCAATGCCGAGGATGCCGCCGCAATCGGTAGTGACTCGGCCGCGCATGTCTACGGACTCAAGAAAGTCATCATGAAGTCGATCGAGGATCGCGCCGACAACACCACGCGCTTTCTCGTGCTCGGTCGCCAGGTGTTCCCGCCTTCGGGGCACGATCGCACCTCGGTGCTGGTCTTCATCAAGGATCAACCGGGCGCACTGTTCAACGTGCTCAGCCCGTTCGCGCGCCACGGCATCAGCATGAACCGCATCGAATCGCGGCCTTCGCATCAGGCCAAGTGGGAATATGCGTTCTTCATCGACCTCTCGGGTCACATCGACGATGAGGGCATGAAGGCGGCGCTGGCGGAACTTGAGTCGCACTCGGCGCAGATCAAGGTGCTGGGCTCCTATCCGGTGGCGGTGCCGTGACGTTCGATGCGACGCGGCTGGCCAATGCCGCGACCGCTGCCCTGCGTGCCTATGATCCCGGTCATGACCTGCCGGCCCTGCGTTTGCGCTTTGGCGCGCAGATTGCCGAACTCGGGTCCAATGAAAACGTGCTCGGGCCGAGCCCGCTTGCGCTCGACGCGATGCACGGTGCGCTGGTCGATATCCTTCGCTATCCCGATCCACGCGGCGCGGCGCTCAAGGCGGCGCTCGCGCGCACGCATGGCGTTGGAGTCGAGCACTTCGTGCTCGGCAATGGCTCGCATGAATTGTTGATGATGCTCGCGCAGTGCTTCGCCGATGCCGCGCATTCGGTGGTGTTTTCGCAATACGGTTTTGCGGTGTTTCCGATCGCGACCGCCGCCGCGGGTGCGCAGCCGATCTGCGTGCCGGCCTTGCCGCGCACGCATGCGCTGGCGCCATTGGGACACGATCTCGCTGCGATCGCGGCCGCCGTCCGGGCCGATACGCGCATCGTCTATCTCGCCAACCCGAACAATCCGACCGGCACCTGGTTCGGTGATGCGGAACTGACCGATTTCCTCACGCGCGTGCCGCGCGAAGTGCTGGTGGTGGTTGACGAGGCCTACAACGAATTCGTCGATGCGCGGGGCCTGAGTTCGGCGCTGACTCTGCGTGCGCAGCATCCGAACCTGATCGTGTCGCGCACGTTTTCCAAGGCCTACGCGCTGGCTGGTGCGCGTGTGGGCTATTTCATCGCCGATGCCAGCGTGGTCGCGGTGCTTGAGCGCATGCGCGAGTCGTTCAACGTCAACAGTGTCGCCCTGGCGGGTGCCGAGGTCGCGCTCGGCGATCGTGCGCACCTGGCACGCGTGCGCGCGTTCAATTCGAGCGAACGCACGTGGCTGGTTGCTGAACTCGCGCAGCGCGGCCTGAGGTGCCTGCCGTCGCAGACCAATTTCGTGCTGGTGGATCTGGGACGTGACACGGCGGCGCTGGAGCGGCAACTGTTCGAGCGCGGCGTGATCGTGCGCCCGATGGGCGGTTATGGTCTGGCGCAGACCTTGCGTATCAGCATCGGCAGCCGCGCCGAAAATGCGCGACTGCTTGCTGCACTGGATGCTGCCGATGGCTACTGAAACCGCCGCTGCAGGGGGATCGCGCCTCGATTGGCTCAGCCGGCGATCAGGGCCCATGCAGGGCGAGCTGGTGATCCCCGGCGACAAGTCGGTTTCGCATCGCGCGATCATGCTCGGTGCACTCGCTGATGGGGTCTCGCAGATCGACGGCTTCCTCGAAGGTGAGGACACGCGCGCGACGGCGCGAATCTTTGCTGCGCTGGGCGTGCGCATCGAAACACCTTCGGCTTCGCGGCGCATCGTGCATGGCGTGGGCGTGGACGGCCTGCGCGCTGCCAGCGACGTGCTCGACTGTGGCAATGCCGGCACCGGAATGCGTCTGCTTTCCGGCCTGCTCGCGGGGCAGGCCTTCGACAGCGTGCTCAGCGGCGATGAATCGCTGCACAGACGCCCGATGCGCCGCGTGATCGAGCCGCTGGCGGCGATGGGTGCGCGGATCGAATCGGAAGCGGGCGGCCTGCCGCCGCTGCGCATCAAGGGCGGCTGTGCCTTGCATGGCATCGACTACGCCTTGCCGATCGCCAGCGCGCAGGTCAAATCCGCCGTGCTGCTCGCAGGACTCTACGCGCGGGGCGAGACGGTCGTGCGCGAGCCGCACCCGACTCGCGACTACACCGAGCGCATGCTGCAGGCGTTTGGCTATCCGATCGAATTCATGCCCGGACTCGCGCGTCTGTCCGGGGGCCATCGCCTGCGCGCCTGTGCGGTGAGCGTGCCTGCCGACTTTTCCTCGGCCGCGTTCTTCATCGTCGCCGCAAGTCTGATTCCCGGATCGTGCGTGCGATTGCGTGCGGTCGGGCTCAACCCGCGCCGCACCGGCCTGTTGGCGGCCTTGCGCCTCATGGGCGCCGACATCCGCGAGCATGCGCGGAGCGAGCAGGGCGGCGAGCCGGTCGCGGATCTGGAGATCCGCCACGCGCCCCTGCATGGCATCGAGGTGCCGGTCGAACTCGTGCCCGACATGATCGACGAGTTCCCGATCCTGTTCATTGCCGCCGCGGCTGCGAAGGGCGTGACCACGATTCGCGGTGCGGCCGAGCTGCGGGTCAAGGAATCCGATCGCATCGCGGTGATGGCGGCGGGTCTGCGCAATCTCGGTGTGCGCATCGAGGAACGTCCCGATGGCGCAGTGATCGAAGGCGGTGCAATCGGTGGCGGCGAGGTCGATTCGGCCACCGACCATCGCTGCGCAATGAGCTTCGTGGTCGCCGGGGCGCTGGCGCCGGCGCCGGTGCGCATCCGCGACTGTGCCAATGTCGCGACCTCGTTTCCGGGCTTCGATCGACTTGCCCGCAGTTGCGGCTTGCACCTGGAATCAAGCTGACCCCGGCAGGAGCGGTGCGGGCGCGCTCCCGATGAGGCCCGTGCATCCGCTAAAATGTGCGGATGCCCGAGAAAATCATTCCCGTACTGACGATCGATGGCCCTTCCGGTTCCGGCAAGGGCACGGTCAGTCGGAGGGTCGCCGATGCCCTGGGCTGGCACATGCTCGATTCGGGCGCGATCTACCGCGCGGTCGGTTATGCCGCGAGCATGGCCGGTCTCGACCTGTCCGACGCGGCCGCGGTCACGCGCTGCGCACAGAGCGCGAAGATCAGCTTCCGTGATCCCAAGGACGGCGGCGAGACGCGCGTGATCGTCAACGGACATGACGCCACCGACGAGATCCGCACCGAGACCTGCGGCGCCGCGGCGTCGGCGATCGCGGCGATTCCCGCGGTGCGCACGGCCCTGTTCGACAAGCAACGATCGTTCCAGCGAGCGCCCGGTCTGGTTGCCGACGGGCGCGACATGGGCACGGTGGTATTCAAGGACGCCGGCTGCAAGGTATTCCTCACCGCAAGCGCCGAGGAACGTGCCCGCAGGCGCTATAAACAGTTGAAGGACAAGGGGTTAGCTGTTACTCTCGCATCCCTTTTGCGTGAGATCGAGGCACGCGACGAGCGTGACGCGACGCGCAAGGTGGCGCCGTTGCGACCCGCGCCTGACGCGATCGTCATCGATTCCACGGCGCTGCCGGTCGATCAGGTGGTGGCGCGGGTACTCGAGGTGGCACGCGCTGCCATCGCAGGTCGGGGCACGAATCAGTGAAATTGCCCGCAAGGGCAGGCCCGCGAGGGCAAGCCGGCACGGTGCCGGCGACGCGTCGATGCGGCGTCATTCGCATCATTTGAAGGTGGGCGTCGGCATGTGGCCGAGCGCCTGTTTCTTTCCTTGGAATTCAACATGACAGAAAGTTTTGCCGAGCTGTTCGAACAGAGCCAGACTGCGCTCACCAAGCTGCGTTCCGGCGCCATCGTCACCGGCACCATCGTCGAGATCCGTTCCGACGTGGTGGTGGTCAACGCGGGCCTGAAGTCGGAAGGCATCATCCCCATCGAGCAGTTCCGAAACGACAAGGGCGAACTCGAAATCCACGTCGGTGACGACGTCAAGGTCGCGCTCGACGCGATCGAGAACGGATTCGGCGAGACCATGCTCTCGCGCGAGAAAGCCAAGCGCTCGCTGGTGTGGGACGAGCTCGAAGAAGCCCAGACCGCCAATGCCGCCATCACCGGCCGCATTTCCGGCAAGGTCAAGGGCGGCTTCACCGTCGACATCAAGGACGTGCGCGCCTTCCTGCCCGGTTCGCTTGTGGACGTGCGCCCGGTGCGCGATCCGTCCTACCTCGAAGGCAAGGAACTCGAGTTCAAGATCATCAAGCTCGATCGCAAGCGCAACAACGTGGTGGTTTCGCGTCGCGCCGTGGTCGAGAGCGAGCATTCGGAAGAGCGCGAGCAGCTGCTCGACAAGCTGGTCGAGGGTGCCGTGGTCAAGGGTGTGGTCAAGAACCTCACCGATTACGGCGCATTCGTCGATCTCGGC
This sequence comes from Lysobacterales bacterium, assembly GCA_002632325.1. GTDB lineage: Bacteria > Pseudomonadota > Gammaproteobacteria > Xanthomonadales > Rhodanobacteraceae > Dokdonella_A. The sequence continues at coordinate 242,709 of NSJK01000001.1, forward strand.
GGCATCGATGGCCTGCTGCACATCACCGACATGGCGTGGAAGCGCGTGCGTCACCCCAGCGAAGTCGTCAATGTCGGCGACGAGCTGGAAGTGCGCGTGCTCAAGTTCGATCGCGAGCGCAATCGCGTTTCGCTCGGCCTCAAGCAGCTCGGTGAAGATCCATGGGTGGCGATCGCTCGCCGCTATCCGGCCAATACCCGCCTGTTCGGCAAGGTCTCCAACGTCACCGACTACGGCTGCTTCGTCGAGCTCGAGCCGGGCGTGGAAGGCCTGGTGCACGTGTCGGAAATGGATTGGACCAACAAGAACGTCAACCCGGCCAAGGTGGTGCAGGTCGGTGACGAAGTCGAAGTCATGGTGCTCGACGTCGACGAAGAGCGCCGCCGCATTTCGCTGGGCATGAAGCAGACCCGCGCCAATCCGTGGGAAGCCTTCGCGGCAATCCACAAGAAGGGCGACAAGGTTTCCGGCGCGATCAAGTCGATCACCGATTTCGGGGTGTTCGTCGGCCTCGACGGCGGCATCGACGGTTTGGTGCATCTGTCCGACATCTCGTGGCAGACCACCGGCGAAGACCTCGTGCGCAACTTCAAGAAGGGCGACGAGATCGAGGCCGTGGTGCTCGCGGTCGATCCGGAGCGCGAGCGCATCTCGCTCGGCCTCAAGCAGCTCGAACAGGATCCGTTCGGCCAGTACATGGCGACCCATCCGCGCGGCAGCATCGTCACCGGCACGGTGCGCGAAGTCGATGCCAAGGGTGCCACGATCGACCTCGGCGACGGCGTCGAAGGCTATCTGCGCGCCAACGACATCGCCAAGGAGCGCGTCGACGACGCGACCCAGCACTTCAAGGTCGGCGACAGCGTCGAGGCGAAGTTCGTCGGCATGGACCGCAAGGGCCGCAGCCTGCAGCTTTCGATTCGCGCCAAGGACGAAGAGGAACTGCAGAGCACGCTCGAGGAGTACCAGAGCGCATCGGGCGGCACCACCAAGCTCGGCGCCTTGCTCAAGGAGCAGCTCAATCGCTGATGGCGATCAGGCGATGCGCTCGCAAGGGCGCATCGAGACAACCTGCGCGCACCGGTGACGGTGCGCGTTTTTTTCGATGCGGACGGCAATGCTGATGGCGATGACGAAATCCGAGCTGATCGAGGCGCTCGCACTGCGGCAGAAGCACCTGGCTCCCAATGACGTCGAATTGGCGGTCAAGAGCGTGCTCGAGCAGATGAGCCATTCGCTTTCGGTGGGCGAGCGCATCGAGATTCGCGGTTTCGGCAGTTTCTCGCTGCATTTCCGTCCCGCGCGCATGGGCCGCAATCCCAAGACCGGCGAATCGGTTGCCTTGCCGGGCAAGCATGTGCCGCATTTCAAGCCGGGCAAGGAACTTCGCGAGCGCGTCAACGGCGACGCCGACGAAGAATGAGCCGTGCTCGTGCTGGCGCCCGAGCTTGCGCCGGATGATCGAATGCCGGGCACGAACGGCTATGATCGACCCGATTCCCCTGTCCGCGATCCGTCCATGGGTCAGCCTGCCCATAGCTGCGTCTCCAGCCTTGTCGAACTGGCTTGCATCACGCGCCGGCCAGTGGTCTGCGACCTGCGCAGCCGGTTCGACGCCACGCGACTGACGGCATTCGCGAGCACAAGGATCACACCGTGCTGAATCAATTGCTGCCTCTGTTGTTCCTGTTGCTGCCGGTGGCGGCGCTGTCGGGCTGGATACTCGGACGGCGACGCAGCGAGCGTACTTCGGGCGCGCGAGTCAGCGAGCTGTCGAGCAATTACTTCCGCGGCCTCAACTACCTGCTCAATGAACAGCAGGACAAGGCGATCGAGCTGTTTCTCAAGCTCGCCGAAATCAACCGCGACACCGTCGAGACTCATCTCGCTCTGGGCAATCTGTTTCGGCGTCGCGGCGAAGTCGATCGCGCGATTCGCGTGCATCAGAACCTGATTGCGCGGCCCAATCTGAGTGACGAAGAAAAAACCATCGCCTTGCTCGAGCTCGGCGAGGATTACATGCGCGCGGGCCTGCTCGACCGCGCCGAAACGCTGTTTGCCGATCTGGTGGCGATGGAAGCGCTGGCGCCTTCGGCACTGCGCCACTTGATCGCGATCTACCAGCATGAACGCGACTGGGACAAGGCGATCGAGCACGCGCGGCGGCTCGAACGCCTCAGTGGCGAATCGCAGGCGATGATGATCGCGCAGTTCCATTGCGAGCTGGCCGAGCAGGCGCGGGCAGCCAACGATCGCGAGGGCGCGCGCGCGCAGGTCGCAAATGCTTTCGCGGTGAAAGACGATTGTGTGCGCGCCTGCATGATCCTCGGTCATCTCGAAAGCGGCGAGGGCAATCCTGCAGCAGCGATCGAGGCGTTCGAGCGCGTGGCCCAGCTCGATCTCGACTACCTGCCCGAAATCCTGTCGCCGCTGCTCGATTGCTACGCCCGCACGCAGCAGATGCAGCGGGCCGAGCAGTTCCTGCTGCGCACGATCGAGCGTCACCGCGGCGTCACGCCGGTGCTCGCCTTGGCGCGCCTGTATGCGAGCACGCGCGGCGAAGACAGGGCGGTTGAGTTTCTCAATGACAGTCTGCGCCAGCGTCCCTCGGTACGCGCGCTGATGGCCTTGATCGACATGAACCTGCGCCAGGTCGGCGACGATGCGCGCGGCAATTATCTGATCCTGCGCGATCTCACCCAGCAGTTGATCGAAGGCAAGGCCCTGTATCGCTGCAATCGCTGCGGCTTCGGTGCCAAGGCGCATCACTGGCAATGCCCGAGCTGCAAGAGCTGGGGCACGGTGCGGCCGATCCACGGCGCTGCAGGCGAGTAGCCCGTGGCGCCAGCACCTTGGCCCGTGTTCGCGTTGCTCGCCGCCTGCGCGCTGCTGTCGGCCTCGCTGTCTGCGCTTGCGATCGGCTACGCGCATCGGCGCCGTCTGTTCGACTTGCCCGGCCGCCGGCGTTCGCATGCGCAGGCCACGCCGCGCGGTGGCGGTATCGGCATCGTCGTCTGCGTGATCGCGGCAAGTCTCGTGTTCTGGCCGAATCGCGTTGAGGCAGCGGCCTTGGCCTCGGCGCTGGCCTTGGTCGGACTGGTCGGCTGGATCGACGATCACCGCGGCTTGGCTGCGCGCTGGCGGTTGCTCGCGCATGCCCTCGCAGCGGGCATCCTGCTCGTGGCGTTCAGGTCCGATCTGAGCGAGCGCGCAGCCGATTGGCTCGCGTTCGCGGGGGTCGAGCCGAATGCCGCGCTCGGCACACTGGCATTGCTGCTGATCGGTGTCTGGCTGGTGTGGTCGGTCAACCTGCACAATTTCATGGATGGGATCGACGGCATTCTCGCCATGCAGGCACTGTTCGTGTTCGCGGTTGCGGTGGTCGCCTTTGCGCATGCCGGCACCCCGCCTGAGGCCATCGGCAGCGCCGTATGTCTGGCCGCAACCTGTGGTTTCCTGCCGTTCAATTTTCCGCGCGCGCGGGTGTTCATGGGCGATGTCGGCAGTGGCGTGCTCGGCCTCTTGCTTGGCCTGATCCTGCTCGGTCTGAGCCTGCATCCACGCCTTGCTGCCGGCAGCGGTCTGGTTGCCGGATCCGCCTTCCTCATCGATGCCACCTGTACCTTGTTGATGCGCATCGCCCACGGGCGGCGTTGGTATAGTGCGCACCGCGAACATCTCTACCAATGGCTGGTTCGCATTGGTTTTTCCCACGCGCGCGTGGTTGCGTTCTACATGGGATGGAACTTGCTGATCGTGATGCCGACACTGTGGTGGATCAACCGAGCGGATGCGCAAGACCATGGCGGCCTTGTCACCGCGGCGTTGCTCGTGCTCGGTGTGGTCGCTTGGCATTGCGGCAAGCGTTGGTGCCTGAAAGTTGCAGGCCTGGAGTCGAGCCGTGCAGCCGCGTAGAGCAATTGCGCGCATTCATCCGCGACTGGCCGTGGTCGCGCATGACCTCGTCATGGTCTGGTTGGCCTGGACTGCGGTCAATGCCTTGCGTTGGTCGCTCGAAGCCGACGGTGGGTCGGTGGCCCTGTTCACCGTGCAGGATGCGTTGGTGGTCGCTGCACAAGCGCTGGTGTTCTGGTGGACGGGCCTGTATCGCGGGCTGTGGCGCTTCGCGAGCACGCCCGACATGTGGAACATCCTGCGCGCCTGCGTCGCTGGCGCGATCGCCGTCACGATCACGCTCTTTCTCTACAACCGCCTCCAACAAGTGCCGCGCACGGTTCTGGTGGTCTATCCGTTCGTCCTGGCGATCCTGCTGGCCCTGCCGCGTCTGGCCTACCGCTACTGGAAGGACAGCCGCCTCGATCTGGCGCGCGTGCCCAGCGAGCGCGTGCTCGTGCTCGGCGCGGGCAAGGCCGGCGAAGCGCTGGTGCGCGACTTGCGCCGCGAACGGCGTTACCTGCCGGTCGGATTCCTCGATGACGATCGCAGCCTGCGCGGCGCGCGCGTGCATGGCGTTCCGGTACTCGGCCCGCTCGATCAATTGCCGAACGTGGCGCGCGAAACCGCGGCGGAAATGATCGTCATCGCGATTCCTTCCGCGAACAAGGCACAGATGCGCCGCGCGGTGGATCTGTGCGAGGAAGCGCGCTTGCCGTTCCGCACCGTGCCGCGCCTCGAAGATGTGGTCGCCGGCCGCTCCGCGTTCAACGAGCTGAAGGAAGTCGCGATCGACGACCTGCTCGGGCGCGAGCAGGTGCAGCTCGACTGGACCGCGATTCGCACGCGCCTGTCCGGACGGCGCGTGCTCATCACCGGCGGTGGCGGCTCGATCGGCTCGGAACTGTGCCGGCAGGTCGCACGGCTGGGCGTCGAGTCGCTGACCGTGTTCGACCAGTCCGAATACAACCTCTACGCGATCGAGCAGCAGTTGCGGCGCGACTACCCGGATCTCTTGCTGCAGGTTGTGCTGGGTGATTGTCGCGACGAGCGGGCCTGCGAACGGGTGTTCGTCCAATCTCGCCCGCAGATCGTGTTTCACGCCGCGGCCTACAAACATGTGCCGTTGTTGCAGGCGCAGGTGCGCGAGGCGTTTCGCAACAACGTGCTTGGCACGCGCATGGTCGCGCAGGCTGCCGATCGCTTCGGCGTCGACAGCTTCGTGTTGATTTCCACCGACAAGGCGGTCAATCCAACCAGTGTGATGGGCGCCTGCAAGCGCGTTGCGGAACTGTTCTGCCAGACCTTCGCAAGGGAGTCGCGCACGCGCTTCATGACGGTGCGTTTCGGCAACGTGCTCGACTCGGCCGGCTCGGTCGTGCCACTGTTTCGCGAACAGATCCGCAGCGGCGGGCCGGTGACGGTCACGCATCCGGAAATCACGCGCTATTTCATGACCATTCCCGAGGCCTGCCAGTTGATCCTGCAGGCCTCGGTGCTCGGACACGGCGGCGAGATCTTCGCGCTCGACATGGGCGAGCCGGTGAAGATCCGTGATCTGGCCGAGCAGATGATCCGGCTTGCCGGGCACCAATCCGAAGGCGAGATCGCGATCGTCTACACCGGCCTGCGTCCGGGTGAAAAACTGTTCGAGGAACTGTTCCATCCGCAGGAGCGCTACAGCCAGACCGCGCACGCCAAGATCTTCCTCGCCCAGCCGCGCGCGATGTCCTGGACGCTGCTGGAAACCCAGCTTGCGCAGGCCGAAGTCGCAGCGCGGGATTTCGACGAGGAAGCGCTGCGGCGTATCCTCGAGCAACTGTTGCCCGAATTCGTTGCCGCACAGGCAGCGGAAAACAATGTCATTCCCCTTCGTTCCGCCTGAGATCCGGATCCCTTCATGAGCCAACGTTTGCGCAAGGTCGTATTTCCCGTGGCTGGCCTCGGCACGCGTTTCCTGCCCGCCACCAAGGTCGTGGCCAAGGAGATGTTGCCGGTGCTGGATCGGCCGCTGATCCAGTACGCGGTCGATGAAGCGGTCGATGCCGGCGCCGACACCCTGGTGTTCGTGACCAATCGCTACAAGCATGCGATTGCCGACTATTTCGACAAGGCCTACGAGCTCGAAAGCAAGCTCGCGCAGTCGGGCAAGAAGGAACTGCTGGCGATGGTGCAGGGCACCTTGCCCAAGCACGTGCGCTGCGTGTTCGTGACCCAGCCCGAGGCGCTCGGACTCGGTCATGCCGTGCTCTGCGCCAAGCCTGTGGTGGGTGACGAGCCTTTCGGTGTGGTGCTCGCTGATGACTTGATCTGGAATGGCGCCGGTGCGGGCGCGCTGCGCCAGATGGCCGAACTGTCGGCACGCGAGAATGGCGCCGGCGTGATCGCGGTCGAGGAAGTGCCGCATGCGCAAACCGACAAGTACGGCATCGTCGATGCCAGTCCCTTGTCCGAGCGTGCCGCCAAGATCAATCTCGTGGTCGAGAAGCCCAAGCCCGAAGTCGCGCCATCCAACCTCGCGATCGTCGGCCGCTACGTGCTGCCGGGTCGGATTTTCGATCTGCTGGAAACCACCAAGCCCGGTGCGGGCGGCGAGATCCAGCTCACCGATGCGATCGAAAGTCTGCTCGGCGAGCGATCCGTGCTTGCCTATCGCTTCGAAGGCACACGCTTCGACTGCGGCAACAAACTCGGTCTGGTCAAGGCAACGCTGGCGATGGCGCTGGCCGACCCTCAGATCGGTGCGGCGACACGCGAACTGGTCAAGAACTCGTGCGCATGAGCCGTCTGCTGCTTCTGCTGCTGACGAGCCTGTGTTCGTTCTCGGCGCAGGCCGCCGATTCGGTTGCGGTTGAGCGTTTCGAGCGCCTCAAGGAGCTTGCGGTCGGCGCGTGGCAGGGCACGACCGACGGTGGTGGGAGCGTGCGTGTGGAGTATCGGACGATCTCGCGCGGCAGCGTGCTGGTTGAAGTCTGGCAACCGGGCACGCGCGCCGAGACCATGACGGTCTTCCATCGTGATGGGGAGCGTGTGATCGCAACGCATTACTGTGCGCAAGGCAACCAGCCACGACTCGTATTGGCTGAGAGATCCAGCAAAACCTTCGCGTTCGAGTATCTGGATGCGACCAATCTGGTAGAAGGCGCTTCGCACTTGCACGGACTCGTGTTGGCGCCTGTTGCCGAGGGCGGTCTGCAGCGCGACGAAACCTATCGCGGTGCATCGGGTGATGAAACCAGTCATCTGCGCCTGCGTCGTGTCGCGGACAAGCCCTGAGGGCGACGTGGATCTCAGCTACATCCTCAACCATCTTGGCGAAGACCGCGAGCGCTATTTCGGCGCCGTGGTGCCGCCGATCATGCAGTCCTCGATCTTCGCGTTTCCGACGGTCGAGGCGATGCGCGCGGGCTTTGCCGACGAGTACGGCGAGCACCTGTACACACGCGGCAACAATCCGACCGTGGCGATCCTGCGCAAGAAAATCGCCGCGCTCGAAGGTGCCGGAGATTGCCTGATGTTCGGCAGTGGCGCGGCAGCAATGGCTGCAGGCGTGGTTGCCAACGTCGCCGCGGGTGATCACGTCGTCTGCGTGGCCAAGCCCTACAGCTGGACGCGCGCCTTGTTGCGCGATCTGCTGGCGCGCTTGGGCGTGCGCACGAGTTTCATCGACGGCACGCATGAGGACAATTTCGCGGCAGCGATCGAGGACAGGACGCGCCTGATCGTGCTCGAAAGCCCGAATTCGATGACCTTCGAGCAGCAGGATCTGGCGAGCGTGGCGCAATTGGCGCGTGCGCGCGGGATCCGCACGATCTGCGACAACAGTTACGCCACGCCGCTCAACCAGTCACCGCTCGCGCTCGGTGTCGATCTGGTGGTGCATTCGGCGACCAAGTACCTCAACGGCCACAGCGATGTGGTCGCCGGCGCGCTGTGCGGCAGCGAGGAATTGTTGCGTGCGGTGTTCAAGGGGCCGTACATGACGCTCGGCGCGATCCTCGCGCCGCACGATGCCTGGCTCATGTTGCGCGGCTTGCGCACCTTGCCGATCCGGTTGCGGCAGATTGCCACCACCACGGTCGAAGTGCTTGCGTTTCTGCAAGGCCATCCGCGGGTGCGCAAGCTCTACAGTCCGCATGCCGATGGCAATCCGCAGTTCGCGCTCACGCAGGCGCAGTTGCGCGGCGCGAGCGGGCTCATCACGATCGAACTCGATGTGGACGAGGTCGCTGCGGTCGAGCGCTTCTGCAACGCGCTGCAACGTTTCCTGATGACGGTGTCGTGGGGCGGTTACGAGTCGCTGGCGATGCCGGTGTGCGCGGTGTTTCCGCGTGCGACACCGATGTCGGGGCCGGTCGGGCCGAATCTGCGTCTGGTGCGCCTGTCGATCGGACTCGAGGATGCGGATGTCCTCATCGCCGATCTCGAGCAGGCCTTGCGAAAGATCTGAAGCCTCAGCCGAGCACGGCGACGAGGCGCCAGGCAACCAGCGCAAAGCCGACCGTGAGCACGAGGAGCACCACGGCGGTCAGGCGCAGGCGCAGCGCCATGGACTGCACCGCTTCTCCATGCAGGATGCGGTGATCGCGCAGCAGACGCATGCCTTGCGGCGGCCAGCGCCGATCGCGCACGGCCGAGCGCGCCAGATGCCAGCAGTAGGCCGCGAGGCTGAGCAGGCACACGCCACTGAGCAGGACCGTGATCGCTGTCCACAGGCGGATCTGCTGGAGCGCTTGTTGGGTCGAGAGCGTCATCGCGGTGCCGCGCATCCAGTGCTGGATCGCGAACAGGGCGGCGACGGCGACGACCACGGCAATGACGAGCACGGCGATTGTCTGTCGCCGGTAACGCGGATCGGCGCGCTGGATTTCTTCATTCATGCCGGATCGAATCCACAACAGGGGTCGGCAAGATGATAGGCAGCTTGCTGCATGTGGGGGAGGCCGTTCGTCGCACAAACGCTGCGCCGGTCGTGACTGCTATGCTTGGCCGATGAAACGATTTGTCATTGCTTGCGTGCTCGCCGCCGTGCTGGGTGGATGCCAGACCTTTGCGCCGCGCGCTGCGCGCCCGGTCGGTGCGGCCGTCCCGTCTGCGGGTGTGTTCGACAACCACGAACAGGTCTGGGCCGCGGGCGAGAACGCATCGCCAGTTGCCGCACCGCATCTGCGGGTGACCATCCTGCCGACCGACAAGCGCGACTGGACGCTCTGGCAGGTGCATCTGGATGGCACTCAGACCAGCGATGCGATCTGGGCCATGCGCGAGGAGGTCGGCGCCCATGCCGGTCTTGAGCCACATCGTTCCCTGGTTGCTGCGCCCGGCATGGGCAAGGCCTTCGATCCCGCGCAGTGGGCGCCGCTCGATGCCTGCGCCTTGCGGGCGGACACGTCAGGTCATGGCTACCGCGGCGATGCAGCCAGCTGCATGGTGCTCGCTCCCGGTGTCGGCGCGCAGATGGCCTTGTTGCCGCTGGCAATCGAGCAGTCGGGCGAGTGGCTGCATGTACGGCTGATGTCCGATCAGGCACGAGGCGCAGATGCGCGCGAGGACCTGCGCCGCGTGCAGGAGTTCTCGGGCTGGGTAGCGATCAACGGCGCCGGAGCGAAGGCCACCGCGGAGAACCGCGATTGGCACATGGATCGCAAGATCCGCGTCGAGAATGAAGGTGGGCGCTATCGCCTGCATTGGCGCGATGGCAGTGCCAGCGGTTATACGCTCGGGCTCGATCGACTCACCTATCGCGACGGCAACGTCCCCGTGCTCAAGCTGTCGCTGATCGAGGATGCGAGCGGTCAGGTGCTTGCCTATGCCTGGGCCAATCCCGAGGCGACGCGCATCGGCCTCAACCTCGGTTGGGTCCAGATCGGGCTCGACCGGGCAACGCCGGCGCCTTGAATGCCGGCGCGGCCACTTAACAGGGGGCTGAAAAAGTCCATCCTGGACTTCTTCAGCTCGACGAGTCCGGTACATGCCCGGACTCGTCTCCGACGAATCAATCACGTGCGTGATCGATTCGCGTGCAGTGCATCCCTGCACTGCGATATCAGGCTGCTGAAAAGGGTTTTTCAGCAGCCTGTCAAGGGCCGCAGGTGGCGGGCACGGTGATGACAGGCTTGGAGCCGGTGATGGAGCAGATCAGCTGGAGCGACTTCGAGAAGGTGCTGCTGGTGGCTGGCACGGTGCTGCGGGTCGAGCCGTTTCCGCAGGCGCGCAGTCCGGCATGGAAGATCTGGGCCGACTTCGGACCTTACGGTGAGAAGAAGACGAGCGCGCAGGTGGTGAGCCTGTACACGCCCGAACAGCTCGTCGGGCGTCAGATCGTGGGCGTGATCAACTTTCCCGAGAAACAAATCGGCCCATTCCGTTCGCAATTCTTGCTCACCGGATTCCCCACTGCCGAAGGCGTGGTGCTGACCACGATCGAACGGCGCGTGCCCGATGGCACGCGCATGGCGTGAATCTCAGTTCCTTGCTGCGCGATCGAGCCAGACGCCCAAACCCTGCGCATTGAGCTCGATGTCGATGGCCAGCAGTTCGTTGACGCGCTCAGGCGGCAGGCTGCAGCCGTGCTGCAGGGCGCGCTCGCCGTAGAGCGCCGCCAGATCGGCACGGATTGCTTCATGCCGCTGGGGGGCGGCAGCGTGGCGCTGCGCAATCGCCATCATCGCCTCGATCTGTGCGTGCAAGTCATCGGCGAGGCGACGTGGTTCTCCGACGCGGCCGAAATGCGTGAGATGCACGGAATCGGGCGAATGCGCGAGCATGCGCTCGATCGAGGCATGCATCGCTTCCGGCTCGAACTGCACGGGCGAGGTGGTGGGGATGACGAAGGCGCCCTTGGCGCTGTCGAGTTCGCGGTAGGACAGCCCGAAGCTGTCGCCGCTGAAGAACGTGCGGCTGCGTTCGTCCCAGATCGAATGATGGTGGCGCGCGTGACCTGGCGTGTCGATGCAGACGAGGGCGCGTCCGGCCAGATCGACGGATTGGCCATCGGTCGCGGCGACGACCCGCGCGGCATCGATCGGCAAGAGCTGGCCGTAGCTGCGCTGCATCTCGGCCTCGCCATACACCGCGGTCGCGCCGGCAATGAGCTGTGTCGGGTCGATCATGTGGCGCGCGCCGCGCGCATGCACGAGCAGGCGCGCATTGGGCAAGGCCGCCATCAACTTGCCGGCACCGCCGGCATGATCCAGATGCACGTGAGTGAGGATCAGCCAGTCGACATCGGCGTTGCCGAGGCCAGCCTGCGCGAGTGCATCGAGCAGGCGTGGCGCCGAATGGTTGGTGCCGCAATCGATGAAGGCGCCACGGCCGCCTTCGATGACGAGATAGGCGGCATCGAAGCCCGGGCGGTGAAAGCCGGTATCGATGCTGTGGATGCCGTGGCTCGTCATCGCGTGGTGCCTGTCACAGCGCTTCGAAGATGCCGGCAGCGCCCATGCCGGTGCCGATGCACATCGTCACCATGCCGTACTTCTGCTTGCGTCGGCGCAGTCCGTGGATCAGGGTCGCCGCACGGATCGCGCCGGTTGCGCCCAAGGGATGCCCCAGCGCGATCGCGCCGCCGAGCGGATTGACCTTGGTCGGATCGAGGCCGATGTCGTGGATCACGGCCAGTGATTGTGCGGCGAAGGCTTCGTTGAGTTCGATCCAGTCGAGCTGGTCGCGCTGGATGCCGGTCTGCGCGAGCGCCTTGGGAATCGCCGCGATCGGACCGATGCCCATGATCTGCGGCGGCACGCCGGCCACCGAAAAGCCGACGAAGCGCGCGAGCGGGGTGAGCTGGTAGCGCTTGATCGCGCTTTCGCTGGCGAGCAGCAGGGCACCTGCACCATCGGACATCTGCGAGGAATTGCCCGCGGTGACGCTGCCGCCCATGCGAAACACCGGCTTGAGCTTGGCCAGTCCTTCGAGGCTGCTGTCCTTGCGCGGGCCTTCGTCGTGGCTGATCACGCGCGCATCGGTCTGCGTGCCGCGCGTGGCCAGGTTCGGATAGTGGTCATCGAGCGTGAACGGCGCGATTTCGTCGGCAAATTCACCAGCGGCCGTGGCCGCAAGTGCCCGTTGATGCGATGTCAGTGCGAATTGATCCTGCGCTTCACGGCTGACCTTCCATTGTTCGGCGACCTTCTCGGCGGTGATGCCCATGCCGTAGGCAATGTTGAGGTGCTCGCTCTCGAACACGATCGGATTCATCGCGATCTTGTGCCCCATCATCGGCACCATGCTCATCGATTCGGTGCCGCCGGCGAGCATGAGATCGGCTTCGCCCAGGCGGATCCGGTCGGCCGCCATCGCGATGGCCTGCAGACCCGATGAGCAGAAACGGTTGATGGTGACGGCCGGCACGCTCTCGGGCAGTCCTGCAAGCAGCACGCCGATGCGCGCCACGTTCATGCCTTGTTCGGCTTCGGGCATCGCGCAACCGATCACCGCATCGGTGATCTGCGCTGGGTCGATGCCCGGCGCCTTGGCCAACACGTGGCGAAGCACGTGGGCGAGCAGGTCGTCGGGGCGGGTGTTGCGAAACACGCCACGCGGCGCCTTTCCGACCGGTGTGCGCACGGCGGCGACGATGTAGGCGTCCTGGATCTGTTTGGTCATGACTTGCTCCGGTAAAGCGGGAATCGGGAATGGGGAATCGCGTGGGGAGAATGTGGACATCACCGGCGCAAGCGCCCGATGCCGGTTCACTCGCAGCGCACGATTCCCATCGACATCAGTTGCGCAGCGGCTTGCCGGTGGCAAGCGTGTGCGCGATGCGCTCCTGGGTCCTGGGCATCTGCGCGAGTTCGAAGAAGTGCTTGCGCTCCAGATCGAGCAGCCATTGCTCGTCGACCTGAGCGCCGCGCTCGATCGTGCCGCCGCACAGCACATCGCCGATGCGGCTGGCAATGACGTTGTCGTGCTCGGAGATGAAGCGGCCTTCGAGCATGTTGACCAGGGCCATCTTCAGCGTGGCCAGACCCACATCGCCGGCGACGTTGACCTGATGCGCCGGCAGCGGCGGACGATAGCCGGACTCGGCCATCGCTGTGGCGACTGCCTTGGCCACATGCAGGAGTTCAAAGCCGTTGAAGACGATCACATCGTCGGGACGCAACAGCCCCAGGGCCTTGGCCTCGAAGGCGCTGCCCGAGGATTTGGCCTGCGCCACCACCTCGAACATGCGCTTGATCTCGGGAAAAACGTCACCGTCGGCGGCGCGTTGCGATGCGCGCACCGCGATCTCCTTGAGTCCACCACCGGCTGGCAGCAGGCCGACACCGGCTTCGACCAGGCCGATGTAGCTTTCCAGCGCGGCCACCGTGCGCGCGCAGTGCATCTGGAACTCGCAGCCGCCGCCGAGCGCGAGCCCGCGGATCGCGGCGACCACCGGCACCTGTGCATATTTGATGCGCAGGCTGGTCTTCTGGAAGTTGGCGATCATCGATTCGAGCTTGGCGATCTGTCCGGACTGGACGAATCCGAGCATGCCCTTGAGGTCGGCGCCGGCCGAGAAGGCCTTGTCGCTGTCCTGCCAGATCACCACGGCCTTCAGCTTCTGCTCGGCGTAGTCGATCGCCTGCTGGATGCCATCGAGCACGGCGTCGTTGACCGTGTTCATCTTGGTCTTGAACGAGAGGATGCCGACGCCGTCATCGCCGAGCGACCACAGGCGCACGCCGTCGTTCTCCCACATCGTCTTGCCGCTGTCGAAGCGCTCGCCCAGCAGCGGATCGGGGAACAACTGACGCGCATAGACCGGGTGCGTCGAACGCGGCAGGTAGTGCCCGCGCTGGGGTGACCACGAACCTTCGGCATGGTGCACCCCATCGACCTCGCCGACCCAGGCCGGAAGTGGCGCCTTGCTCATGGCCTTGCCCGCGGCAATATCGGCCTCGATCCAACGCGCGATCTGCGCCCAACCGGCTGCCTGCCAGGTTTCGAAGGGGCCTTGCTTCCAGCCATAGCCCCAGCGGATCGCGAAATCGACATCACGCGCCGTTTCGGCGATGGCAGCGAGCTGGCAGGCGCAGTAGTGAAACAGATCGCGGAACACCGCCCACAGGAACTGCGCCTGCGTGTCGTGCGAATCGTGCAGCTTGGCGAAGCGCTCGACCGGGTTCTTGAGTGCGAGGATCGCGGCGACTTCATCGGAAGGCTTGGCACCCGAGGCGACATGGTCCTGCTTGGCCAGATCGAGCACGACGATGTCCTTGCCACGCTTGGTGTAGATGCCGGCGCCGGTCTTCTGGCCGAGCGCACCCTTGTCGATCAGGGCTGCGAGCCATGCCGGCGACTGGAAATGCGCATGCCAGGGATCGTCGGGCAGGGTATCGGCCATGGTCTTGATCACATGCGCCAGGGTGTCCAGACCCACCACGTCGGCGGTGCGATAGGTCGCGCTCTTGGGGCGGCCGATTGCCGGGCCGGTGAGGGCATCGACGAGATCGAAGGGCAGGCCAAACTGGGCCGTGTGGTGCATGGTGGCGAGGATCGAGAACACGCCGATGCGGTTGCCGATGAAGTTGGGTGTGTCCTTGGCGCGCACCACGCCCTTGCCGAGCGTGGTGGTGAGGAAACTCTCCAGGCCATCGAGCACGTCGGGATGGGTCTGGCTGTCGGCGATCAGTTCGACCAGATGCATGTAGCGCGGCGGATTGAAGAAGTGCACGCCAGCGAAGCGCGCCCGCAATGCGGCCGGCAGGGCCTGGGCGAGTGCTTCGATGTGCAGGCCGGAGGTATTGCTCGCAATTACTGCAGAATCAGATAGATGCGGAACAATCTTCTTGTAAAGGTCGAGTTTCCAATCGAGCCGTTCGGCAATTGCCTCGATGACCAGATCGCAGCCGCGCAGTTGCGCCAGATGCTCGTCGTAGTTGGCGGGGGTGATCGCGGCCAGTTTGGTCTTGTCGGCCAGCGGTGCCGGCGAGAGCTTGCCGAGATGGGCGATTGCCTTGAGCGCGATCCCGTTCTTGTCACCGTCCCTGGCGGGCAGGTCGAACAGCAGGGTGGGGATGTCGGCGTTGGCGAAATGAGCGGCGATCTGCGCGCCCATCACGCCGGCACCGAGCACGGCGACTTGGCGAATGTTCAAGCGGGACTTGGTCATCGGAATGGCTCCGGTAGCGATTTGCGGAAAACTCAGGATTGGAAAACGGGGGGCTCAGCCGGGGCTCGGCGGGGCGCGCAGCCCGGCGGCGGCAAAGCCGATGAGGTGGTCGACCGCCTGGCGGCGATGCACCTCCTCGCTGGTCGAGGCGCGGCGCTTGATGATGCCGAAATCGGCCATCGCGTAGGTCACCGCGCCGGCCAGGATGTCGAGTCGCCAGTACAGCTCGTCCTTGTCCAGATGCGGCAGCAGGCGCGCGAAAACCTGGGCAAACTCGCGCAGCACATGGCCATAGTTGTCGGACAAAAAGCGGCGCAGCCGCTCGTCATGCTCGGCGTAGGCACGCGCCAGCACGCGCACGAAGGCTGCGCCGCCCTGGCTGTGCAAGGACTGGTTCAGCGCCGGGCGGATGAAGGCATCGAGCACGTCCTCGAGCTTGCCGTCACCGGCCTTGGTCAATGCCGCGAGGCGCTCGCGGTTGAGCTCATCGAGCCGGCGCCGGAAGACCTCTTCGATGAGGCCATCCTTGGAGCCGAAGTGATAATTGACCGCAGCCAAATTGACCTTGGCCGTGGCTGTGACCTGACGCAGCGAGGCGCCGGCAAAACCGTGTCGCGCGAACAGGGCTTCGGCGACGCCGAGGATGCGCTCGCGGGTGGAGAAGCTTGTCTGGGACATGGCGACGGGAATTCGTCTCAAACGATCGTTTGAATCATAGGCGCGGGCATGCGTCGGGGTCAAACCCGGATCGCGGGGGCGGGGTGCAAAAACATCGCCAAGTTCGCTAGAATCCACCACGAATATGTGACCTAAGCCTGCGGATTGGCGCAGGTTTGGGTCGCCCCGCCCACCCGGACGGGCCCCTGACAACCCATCATTCGGAGACACCGGCTCATGGCGCTGGAGCGCACCCTTTCCATCATCAAACCCGACGCGGTTGCCAAGAACGTGATCGGCGAAATCTATTCCCGCTTCGAGAAGGCCGGCCTGCGCATCGTCGCCGCCAAGATGAAACAGCTTTCGCGCGCCGATGCCGAAGGCTTCTATGCCGTGCATCGCGAGCGTCCGTTCTTCAAGCCGCTGGTTGATTTCATGATCTCCGGTCCGGTGATGATCCAGGCACTCGAAGGCGAGAACGCGATCGCGAAGAACCGCGAACTCATGGGCGCAACCAATCCCAAGGACGCGGCGCCGGGCACGATTCGCGCCGATTTCGCCCAATCGATCGACGCCAATGCCGTGCATGGCTCGGATGGTGCGGATACGGCAAAAGTCGAAATCGCGTACTTCTTCACCGATTCGGAACTGTGCGCCCGTTAAGGTCGGCATCGTGAGCCAGTCCGCACTCCCGCCAACGACGACCGACGCCCAGCCAGCGGCGTCGCATGTCGCTGTGGGCGCGAGCGGCAAGGTCAACCTGTTCGAGCACGATCGCAATGGCTTGCGCGCGCTGTTCGCGCAACTCGGCGAGAAACCGTATCGCGCCGATCAGGTGATGAAGTGGATCTACCATCGCCACGTCACCGATTTCGCGCAGATGACCGACATCGGCAAGGCGCTGCGTGACAAGCTCGAAGCGGCGTTCGAGATCGTGCCGCCCAAGGCGCTGTTCGAAAAGCAGGCCAACGACGGCACCTACAAGTGGCTGCTCGGCATGGATGGCGGCAATGCGATCGAATCGGTGTTCATTCCCGAAACCTCGCGCGGCACCTTGTGCGTGTCCTCGCAAGTCGGCTGCGCGCTGGCCTGCCAGTTCTGTTCGACCGGGGCACAGGGCTTCAATCGCAATCTTGCCGCCGCCGAGATCACCGGTCAGGTGTGGATCGCGGCGCGTCATCTGGGCAATGTGCCGCATCACCAGCGCAAGCTCACCAACGTGGTGATGATGGGCATGGGCGAGCCCCTGCTCAATTTCGACAATGTCGTCACCGCGATGAGCGTGATGCGCGACGATCTCGGATTCGGCCTCGCCAACAAGCGCGTCACGCTGTCGACGGCGGGGCTCGTACCGATGATCGATCGCCTCAGCGAAGCCAGCGATGTGTCGCTCGCGGTGTCCTTGCATGCGCCCAATGACGAACTGCGCAGCGAGCTCATGCCGATCAACCGCAAGTATCCGATCAAGGATCTGCTCGCTGCCTGCCAGCGCTACACCCAGCGCAAGGCGCGCACCACGATCACTTTCGAATACACCATGCTCAAGGGCATCAACGACCAGCCCGAACACGCACGTCAACTGATCAAGCTGATGCGCAAGGTACCATCGAAGGTCAATCTGATTCCGTTCAATCCATTCTTCGGCACGCGCTTCGAGCGCTCCGAGGAGACCGTGATCCGTGCGTTCCAGAAGATCCTGCTCGATGCCGACGTGCTCACGATGGTGCGTCGCACGCGTGGCGATGACATCGACGCGGCCTGTGGCCAGCTCAAGGGACAGGTCGTCGATCGCACGCGTCGTCAGGCCGAGTTCCGCCGCAAGCTCGAACAGGGGATCCCGCATGTCGCTTGACCGTCTCCTGCTCGGCTCATGCATTGCGCTGGCAGCGCTCGCGCTCGGCGGCTGCGGCAGCCCGGGTTCCTCGCCGGTGCGCAAGGAGAGTGCCAAGACACAGCAGAGCGAGGCGGCGCGGATCCACACCGAACTCGGTCAGAAATACCTGCAGCAAGGCAAGGCGGAAGTCGCGCTGGAAAAATTGCAGAAGGCGTTGCAGTTCGATCCGAACTACGTCGATGCGCACACGGTGATCGCGGTGCTCTACGAGAGCATCAACGACCTGCCCAAGGCCGAAGAGCACTATCGGCGCGCGGTCGAACTCAAGCCCAAGGGCGGCGCCGAGAACAACAATTACGGGCGATTCCTCTGCGAACGGGGTCGTTACGACGAGGCTCAGGGATATTTCACCAAGGCTCTCGCCGATCCGTTCTACCAGACACCGGCATTGGCGATGAGCAATGCCGGTACCTGTCTCGCGCGCGCAGGCAAGACCGATGCCGCCGAAAAGATGCTGCGTGAGGCGCTCGCGCTCAATGGCCGCGACGCCTCGGCATTGCTGGCGATGGGTAGCGTGCTGTATGCCAAGGGCGACTATTTCAATGCGCGTGGATTCCTGCAGCGTTACGAGTCGATCGGTGCGCCGCAAGCAGCCGCGCTGATGCTCGGACGCAACATCGAATTGCAACTCAAGAATGCGGCCGGTGCGAGTGAGTACTCACGCAAGCTGCTGCGCGATTTTCCCAAGTCGACCGAGGCACAGTCGCTGGGCGGCAAAGATTGAATGATGCAAGACAAGAATTTTCGAACCGTCGGGACGACGGCGTCAGGGACTGCAAGGGAAGGCGCACGACCAGCTTCGGCGGGGGTGCCGAAGGAGACAAGACAATTCAACGCTGCGGACTGCCAGATGTTGCTGCCGCTGCCCGAGGATCAAGCTGTGACGAGTATCGAGGCAAATGAGGGCATCATGCCCACGCTGACAGCAGATGCGGCCGAGCCCGGTCAGCGCTCCTTGGGCGCGCGCCTGCGCGCCGCACGCGAGAGCTACGGTTGGAGCGTGGCCGAGATCGGAACGGAATTGCGCCTGCCGGCTCGCCTGATCGAGCGACTTGAGAATGATGACTACACCGGCATCAGCGATGCGGTGTTCCTGCGCGGCTATCTGACAAGCTATGCGCGACTGGTCGAAGTCCCGCTTGCCTGCACTCAGACGGTACTTGCCGAGCACGCCCACGTCGCCCCGCTGGTCGCCACGGGTGCGATCTCGCGGTCTCGCTATCTGTTGGAACGCTATTCGGCGAGTGCGACCTATCTCGTCCTCACCGCAATCATCGTCGTGCCGGCAGTCTGGCTCGCCACGCATGGTGGTTTGCGACAGGAGTTCACGCAGTCGACGCCACTCGATCCGCCGGCGCGCGTGGTGTTGCCCGTGGCGACTTCAACGGATACCGCGACCGCCCTTGATGCGGATGCAGCCAAGTCGCTTGCAACAACGAGCAAGGCGCCCGCTGCTGTCGCGGCGCCGGCCGCAGCGACGGTGCCAGGCGCGCAGACGCCGATCGTCGCCTCGATGACGCCGTTTCAGGTCAGCGAGCCAAGCCGCGCTGCCGAGGCGCCCACCCAGTCCGCGGGCTCGGCGACACCCAACAACGGGGATGGGGCGCACGTCATCACCCTCAAGATCGCGCAGCCGAGTTGGGTCGAGGTCACCACCGCCGATGGACGCAAGCTCGAGTACAGCATGCTCGCGGCGGATTCCGAACACGAATACCGCAGCGACGGCAGCCTCAGTCTGCGCATCGGAAACTCCGAAGGCGCGCAGATCTCGGCCGACGGCAAGCCGATCGACCTCGCGCCGTTTCGCCGCGGCAACGTCGCGCATCTGCGCTTGTTCGGCAGCGGCGAGGCAACTGCCGAGCGGCCCCAGCAATAGCGCCTGAACGGGCGTTTGCGGGCATGCCGTCGGGCGCGCCCGGCGGGCGTTTCCTGCTAATCTTGCCATCTTTGGCCGCGCCGTCGCCTCGACGGGCGTCGTCGTGTTTTTCCTGCAGGTGATTCCATGGCTTTCGACGTTCTCGACGAGCACGAGCAAGGTGAATTGGTCCAGAAGTGGTTGCGCGAGAACGCGATGGCGATCGCGGTCGGCATCGGTCTGGGACTGGCGCTGATCTTCGGCTGGCAGCAGTGGCAGACGCACAAGGCCACCGCGGCAGCTGCCGCATCGGCCCAGTTCCAGGCGCTCACCGAGGCGGTTGCGGCCAAGAAGGACGAAGACGCGCAGAAGGTGGCCGCGGCGATCCGCAGCGAATACCCGCAATCGATCTATTCCGTCTTCGCAGCCCTGCAACAAGCCGATCTGGCGGTGCAGAAAGGCGACCTCAATGGCGCTGCCGAGCAGTTGGCGTGGGCGCGCGAGCATGCCAAGACTTCACCGTTGCAGTGGTTGATCGACCTGCGCAGCGCGCGCATCAAACTCGCGCAGGGCGATGCCGCCGCGGCGCTCAAACTTGCCGATGGTGTGGGCGCGGACAACTACGTTGCGCTCGCGGGTGAATTGCGTGGCGATGCACTGGCCAAGCTCGGTCGCAACGATGAAGCGCGCAAGGCCTACGAGGCCGTGCTCGCGGCCACCGATACCCAGGGCGTGGATCGCAACCTGCTGCAGATGAAGCTCGACAACCTGGGTGCGAGCGCGCCCGCGGCACAGAAGCCTGCCACATGAAGCGCTCTACGGTTTTCACGCTCGTTGTCCTGAGTCTCGCGCTGGGCGGCTGCAACTGGATCAAGACCCTGGGGCGCAAGGACAACGTCGAACCGCCGACGCCGCTGACCGAGTTCGTGGCCAGCGCACAGGTCGACAAGCTGTGGAGCGAAGGCATCGGCGATGGTGCGGGCCGCAGCGGCGCACGCATTGCGCCCGCGGTTTCCAGCGATGGCCGCGTCTATGTCGCGGCGATCAACGGGGAAGTCGAGGCACTCGATGCCGCCACCGGCCGCACGCTGTGGAGCCGCAAGCTCGGTGAACGCAAGGGCTGGTTTTGGAAGCGTTCCGATACCTTGCGCTGGGCGGGCGGCCCGAGCGTCGATGGCGACCTGCTCGTGGTGGGTGGCCTCGATGGTCAGATCGCCGCGATGTCGGCGCAGGATGGCAGTCCGCGCTGGACCGCGCAGATCAATTCCGAAGTCATCTCGGCGCCCGCGATCGGCGGCGGCATCGTGGTCGTGCGCGGCAATGATGGTCGCCTGCATGGATTCGATGCGGCAAGCGGCGCTTCGAAATGGGTGTTCGATCAATCGGTGCCCTCGCTGAGCCTGCGCGGCAATTCTGCGCCGCTGATTCTCAATGGCGTGGTGTATGACGGTACCGACAGCGGCCGCGTGACCGCGGTGCGCCTCGATGACGGCAACGAGCAATGGACGCAGATGCTCGGCACCGGGGAAGGGCGTACCGAAGTCGAGCGCCTGTCCGACGTCGATGGCACGCTGGTCAGCGATGGCGCCACGCTGTATGCGGTCGGTTATCGTGGCCAGATCGCGGCGCTCGCGCCCGACAGCGGTCGCCCGCAGTGGCAGCGTGACCTTTCCAGTTACGCGGGTGTCGCCGTCGCCGGGGACAGCGTGGTCGCGGTCGATGCCGATGGCAATGTCTGGGCCTTCGACCGCAGCACCGGCGCCAACCTGTGGAAGCAGGATCAGCTCAAGTACCGTTGGCTGAGTGCGCCGGCGATTCAGGGCAATCTGGTCGTGGTCGGTGACAGCGAAGGTTACGTGCACTGGCTCACGCTCGGCGAAGGCAAGTTTGCTGCGCGCCAGCGCCTGAGCAAGAAGCCGATCGAGGCGACACCGGTGGTTGCCGGCGATACGGTTTTCGTCGAGGACATTCGCGGCAATCTCGCCGCCTATCGCGCGCGCCAGTGAGCGCGTGACGCGGTCGTGGCAGCGAGCACCTCGTTGGTGCCGCGCCACGTCCGCACGAACAGGCTTGATCTCGTGAACTGGCCGGTTTCGCGATCTTCACGGACAGGACAGGCAATTCATTGACCCGGGGCCCATCATGCTTCCCGTAGTTGCCCTCGTGGGGCGCCCGAACGTCGGCAAGTCGACCCTGTTCAACGTGCTCACGCGCACGCGTGATGCGCTCGTGCATGACCTGCCCGGCGTCACGCGCGATCGCCACTACGGCGTGTGCCGCCTCTTGCCCGAGCAAGCCTTCGCGCTGGTCGATACCGGTGGTCTCATCGACGATGCCAGCGGCCTCGATGCGCAGACCGCGCGGCAGGCGCAACTGGCGATGGACGAAGCCGATCTGGTGCTGCTGGTGGTCGATGCGCGCGATGGGCTCATGCCGACCGATCGCACGATCCTCGCGCGCCTGCGCAAGAGCGGCAAGCCGACCCTGCTGGTGGTCAACAAGATCGACGGGCTCGAAGAGCATGGCGCGCTTGCCGATTTTGCCGCGCTGGGTGTGTCGGCAGCGCTTGGGGTATCGGCCGCGCACAACCGCGGCATCACCGCCTTGCTGGCAGCAGTTGCGCCGCATCTGCCCAAGCCGGAAGCCGATGCCGCGGTCGAAGCGGGCGAGGCCGGCATTCGCATCGCGATCATCGGTCGCCCCAACGCCGGCAAGTCGACCCTCGTCAATCGCCTGCTCGGCGAGGAGCGCATGATTGCCTCCGACACGCCGGGCACCACGCGCGACGCGATTTCGGTGCCGCTCGAACGCGACGGCAAGCGCTACACCCTGATCGACACGGCCGGCGTGCGCCGCCGCGCACGCATCGACGACGCGCTCGAGAAATTCAGCGTGATCAAGGCGCTGCAGTCGGTCGAGGCCGCGCATGTCACCGTGCTCATGCTCGATGCGCGCGAGGGTGTGTCCGAGCAGGACACCACCTTGCTCGGCCATGTGCTCGAGTCGGGTCGCGCGCTGGTGATTGCGGTCAACAAGTGGGATGACATGGGCAAGTATCAGCGCGAGCAGTGCGTGGCCTCGCTGTCGCGCAGGCTCGACTTCGTGGTGTGGGCGCGGCAGGTGTTCATCTCGGCTCTGCACGGCAGCGGCATCGGCGAGCTCATGAAGGCGATCAACCGCGCCTGGGCCTCGTCCAACCACAAGTTCACCACTTCCGAACTCACGCGCGCGATCGAGGCAGCGGTCAGCGCCTATCAGCCACCGCTGGTGCGTGGCCACGCCCCGCGCCTGAAATTTGCTCATCCCGCGGGAACCAATCCGCCGCAGATCGTGATCCACGGCGCACGCACCAAGCACATCGCCGAGAATTACCGGCGCTATCTGGAAAATTTCCTGCGCAAGCGTTACCGACTCGAAGGCACGCCGATCCGCATCGAGTTCCGCGATGGCGAGAATCCCTATGCAGGCAAGCGCAACGAACTCACCGAAGGTCAGCAGCGCCGCCGCACGCGCATGATCCGCAACGATCGACGCGGCAAATCCTGAACTCGATGGGCGGTCGCGACGTGACACGATCGAGCCGCGCTTGATTTCGAAGCTGGCCACGCGCAGCGTGTCGCTGTCTGAAAGTGGAATGGTCGATGTCTGATCGCGAACTCGAATTGGAGCCTCTGGAAGCACTGCGTCGCCAGCGCGAGGGCGCCTTGCTGATCGATGTGCGCGAGGCGGGTGAACGCGCCGCAGGTTTTGCCGCGGGTTCGCTGCACCTGCCACTCGGGCAGGTCGCGCAGGGCATCGCCGCGCTTGCCGCACCCGAGCGGGAGCTCCTCATCCTCTGCGCAGCCGGACAACGCTCGCTCGAAGTCGCGCGCACCCTGCGCGGACTGGGCTATCGACACTGCCATTCGGTCTGTGGTGGCCTTGCACGCTGGCAGGCCGAGGGCAGGCCGTTGGCGAAAGGCGAGCTCGATGCCGAGGCGGCCGAGCGCTATTCGCGCCATCTGCTCTTGCCTGAAGTCGGATTGGAAGGTCAGCGTCGCCTGTCGCACGCGCGCATCGCCCTGGTCGGTGCGGGCGGACTGGGCGCGCCGGCTGCGCTGTATCTCGCCGCGGCGGGTGTCGGAAATCTCACGCTCATTGATGATGACCGGGTCGAACGCTCGAACCTGCAGCGCCAGATCATCCATGCCGATGCACGCATCGGCATGCCCAAGGTCGAGTCGGCGCGCATTGGCATTGCCGTGCTCAATCCCCACGTGAAAGTGGCCACGCGCGAGCTGCGCCTGTGCGCAGCCAATGTCGAAGACTTGCTCGGTGGGCACGATGTCGTGATCGATGGTGCCGACAATTTCACCACGCGTTACCTGCTCGATGCCGCCTGCCGGCGCCTGCGCATCCCGCTCGTCCATGGCGCGGTGCAGGGTTTTGCGGGGCAGGTGAGCGTGTTCGATGCACGGCGCGAGGACTCGCCCTGCTATCGCTGCCTGTTTCCGCAAGCGCCTGCCGCGGGCGAGGCTCCCAACTGCAGCCAGGCCGGCGTGCTCGGCGTGTTGCCCGGCACCATCGGCCTGCTGCAGGCCACCGAGGCGCTCAAGCTCGTGCTCGGGATCGGACAGGTGCTGGTCGGGCGCCTGCTCTGCTACGACGCGCTCGAAATGCGCTTTCGCGAACTGCAATTGCGCCGCGATCCGGAGTGCGCGAGCTGCGGCAGGCATGCCGTGTTCGGCGGCTACGAGGATCTGGCGCGCGCCTGCGCCTCAACCTGAGCCTGGGTCGGCCCTGCGTGGCCGACGAAGAGCGTGCTCGGCGTGCATGGCGATGGGGCTCGAGGCCGTCTTCGCGGCTGATGGGACTGCACGTCAGATGGCGATATACTCGCGCCAACTGACAGCGGAGCCCGCACATGACCATCATGGCCGACGCCACGGTTCTCCAATTCCTGGGCATCAAGACCGGGCGCGGCAAGCGGGGTCTGGTTCCCGCTCCGGCAATCAGGTTCCAGACGGTGGATGCGCTCAAGAAGCGTCTCGATCTGGATGACGAGGAAGCAACCCGACTGTCCGGCATGCAGCGACGCACCTATCAGCGGCGCAAGGCAAGCGGTGGCGAGCTCACGCAAGGCGAAGCCGATGCCACCTTGCGCAGTGCGCGCATTGCCAAGGAAGCCCTGGCCACCTTCGGTGATCGCGCGCGTGCGATGGAATGGATCAAGAGCCCCAGTGCCTTCCTTGGCGCTGCCCCGATCGACCTCATGGCTTCCGACGCCGGCGCCCGCGCCGTCGAGCAGGAACTGGCGCGTATCCATTGGGGCGACTTTGCCTGATGCGGGGATTTCGCATCACCTCGCGCGCGCATCTGGACGCCCCTTTGTCGGGGATCGGCGCAGCGATGACCGGAGCCCGATGGAATTCACGCGGTACGCGCATGGCCTACGCCGCGCAGTCGCGTTCCCTGGCGATCCTCGAGATGCTGGTGCATGTGCCGGCCACCAGTGTTCCGCGCGATCACGTCATGGTGGTGATCGAGGTGCCGGACGATGCGCTGCAATCGCTGGCCGAGCTTCCCGATGGATGGGCGCAACTACCCTACGATCCCGCCGTGCAGGCTGCCGGGGATGCGTGGGCGCGCTCGCTTTCGTCGCTGGTTCTGCGTGTGCCCAGCGCACTCGTCAAGGATGAGTGGAACCTGCTGGTTAATCCCATGCACGAGCGCATGGCCCAAATCCGGATCGTGGGGACCGAAGCACTCGTGCTCGATGCGCGCCTGTTCCAGCGCGCATAGATGACGTGGATTCTCCCTGCCGCCGCCCTCATGACCGAAAGCGGCGCGGTGCTGCCGGAAGCGTGAACCCAGCGCGCGCAGGGTGAGTGGCCTTCCGCGATACCTTTCAGCCCATGACCAAGGTGATTGGCGCGGCAAACCGGGCCGGCCTGGACGCCCGCGCGCGCGGGAGACGACCGCCACCAAACCCATCGGTCGAAGGATGCGGCTTGCTTCTCGGCGGTGGCGTGCGGCGTCCTTCGGGCGAGTGGCTCGGTCGTGTCGGGTTTGAGCCGCATCGCGTGGGCATGGATAATGCGACGTTTTCACTGGACGGACGATGCACGCACGCCTCCTCGATGGTCGCCATATTGCCGAGAGCGTGCTCGCCGGCGTCGCGGTGCGCGTACGCGCCCGCATTGCGGCGGGGCTTGCGCCGCCCGGTCTGGCGGTGGTGATGGTGGGCAGTGACCCGGCTTCGGCGGTCTATGTGCGCAACAAGCGCCGCGCCTGCAAGCAGGTCGGGTTCCGTTCCTTCGATTTCGATCTTCCCGCAACGACGCCGCAGGGCGAATTGGTCGCTTTGATCGATCGGCTCAACGCCGACCCGGCCGTGCACGGGATCCTGCTGCAGTTGCCGCTGCCTGCGGGCATCGACGCCACCGGACTCATCGACCGCATCGACGTGCGCAAGGATGTCGATGGATTCCAGGCCGCCAATGTCGGTCGGCTCGCGCTACGCCAGCGCGGCCTGCGCCCGTGTACGTCCAAGGGCGTGATGACCTTGCTCGCGCAAACCGATCAACCGGTGCGCGGGCGCAAGGCGGTGGTGCTTGGCGTATCCAACCACGTCGGTCGGCCGCTGATCCTTGAACTCTTGCTTGCCGGGTGCACCACCACTGGTTGCCACAAGTTCACGGACCATCTGGAAGATGAGGTGCGCTCCGCCGACATCCTCGTCGTGGCGGTGGGTCGTCCGGGCATCGTCAAGGGCGAGTGGATCAAGCCCGGCGCGGTGGTCATCGATGTGGGCATCAACCGGCTCGACGATGGACGACTGGTCGGTGATGTCGAGTTCGAATCAGCGGCCGAGCGCGCCTCGTGGATCACGCCGGTACCGGGCGGGGTCGGGCCGATGACGGTGGCGACGCTGATCGAAAACACATTGGAAGCGGCCGAGGATTTTCATGACTGAGCGGGTGATGCACAAGCTCAAGATGACACGTTGGCTGCTCGCGGCGCTCGCGTTCGTGCTGCTCGCCGGCTGCGCGAGCATCGCCAACAAGGCGAGCCAGCGCCTGTCCGACAGTCTCAGCGCGGGCATCCTCGAACAGGACGACATCGCCACTGCGCGCGACGGCATTCCGGCGTGGCTGCTGCTGGTCGATGGCATGATCCAGGGCGATCAGGCCAACGCCGGGCTGCTGTTGGCAGGTAGCAAGTTGTACGGCGCCTATGCCGGTGGCTTCGTCGATGACGCCGCGCGCGCGAAGCGGCTTTCGGCGCGCAGTTTCGACTATGCGCGGCGCGCCGTGTGCATCCAGAGCAAGGCTCTGTGCGCACAGCTCGATGCACCGTTCGAAGCCTTCGAGGCCGAAGTGGCCAAGCTGCGCATTGCCGACGTGCCCGTGACTTATGCGCTCGCTGCGGCCTGGGCCGGTCGCATCCAGGCCAACAGCGATGACTGGAAGGCGATCGCCGACATCCCGCGCGTGCAGGCTCTGCTCGACCGCGTGACCGCGCTGCAGCCGGACTATTCCGGTGGAGAGCCCTACATGTTTCTGGGCGTGCTCGCGTGCCTGCGGCCGGCATCCCTGGGCGGCAAGCCCGAGCAGGGCAAGGCCGATTTCGAGAAGGCGCTGGCGCTTTCTGGCGGCAGGAACCAGATGGTGCGCGTGCTCTACGCCGAACGTTATGCGCGACTCGTATTCGATCAGGAATTGCACGACCGCCTGTTGGGCGAAGTGCTCGCCGCCGATCCGCACGCGGACAAACTCACCCTGATCAACGTACTGGCACAGGAGCGCGCACGAAAATTGCTCGCTTCGGGCAAGGACTATTTTTGAATGGGCTGCGTCACTTTCACAGCGATGGGCCGTGTGCCCCGACCGGAGTCAAGACGATGAAGCTGTACCAAACCCTGCTTGCCTGTGCGCTCGCTTCCTGCGCCGCGCTCGCCGATGCCGCCACGCTCAAGATCGCCACGATCGCGCCCGATGGCACCGCGTGGATGCGCGAGATGCGTGCGGCGGGCGATGCGATCAAGACCGCGACCGAGGGGCGCGTCGAGATCAAGTTCTATCCCGGCGGCGTGATGGGTGACGATGCCACGGTGCTGCGCAAGATGAAGATCGGCCAGCTCCAGGGTGGCGCCTTCACCGGCGGTGAAGCCTCGATCCTCACCAAGGATGCGCAGGTCTACAGCCTGCCGTTCGCGTTCCGCAACTTCGACGAGATCGCCAAGGCGCGCGCCAGGCTCGATCCGCTGCTCAAGCAATCTTTCGCCAAGGCGGGTTACGAATTGCTCGGCATCAGCGGCGGCGGCTTCGCCTATCTGATGAGCACGAAACCAATCAAATCGCGTGAGGATCTCAAGTCGGCCAAGGTGTGGGTGCCGCAGGGCGACAAGATCGCCGAAATGGCGTTTTCCGCAGCCGGCGTGTCACCGATTCCTCTGCCGCTCGCCGACGTGTACACCAGTCTGCAGACCGGGCTCATCGACACCGCGGCCAATACGCTTTCGGGCGCGCTCGCGTTCCAGTGGCACACCAAGATCAAGCACATCGTCGATCTGCCGCTCAGCTTCGTGGTCGGCACGGTGGTAGTCGACAAGAAACCCTTCGATGCGCTCTCGGAGGCCGACCGCAAGGCGGTCGAGGCAGCCTTTGCGGCGAGTTTTGCACGCCTCGAGGACATCAATCGCAAGGACAACGACTCCGCGCGCGAAGCGCTCAAGGCGCAGGGGATCGCGATCGATCCGCCGAGCGAGGCCGATCGCAAGAGCTGGGAAGCGCTCGGCGCCGAGGTCTACCAGAAGGCGCTCAAGAGTGAGTTGTCGCCCGAGATGGGACAGGCGCTCGGCGAAGTGCTCGCGACCCTGCGTGGCGGTGCCGCCAAGTGAGCGTGTTGCCGGCAGCCTTGCTGCGCTGGATCGATCGCATCGAGACCGGCCTGATCGCGCTGCTGGTGCTGGCGATGGTGCTGCTCGCGGGCGCCCAGATCGTGCTGCGCAATTTCTTCGACACCGGTCTGGAATGGGCCGATCCGCTGTTGCGCGCGATGGTGCTGTGGGCAGCGATGCTCGGCGCACTCGCCGCGGCGCGCGATGACAAGCACATCGGCATCGACATCCTCGCCCATTTCGTCCACGGCAAGGCGCGGCGCGTGATCAAGGCGATCACCTTGCTGTTCGCCGCGGCGCTGTCGGCGGCGATGGCCTGGTATGGCCATGGCCTGGTCATGCTCGACTACGGCGGCAATGCGAAGATCGCGGGGATACCGACCTGGCTGGTCGAGGCCATCATCCCGGTCGGTTTCGGCCTGCTGGCGCTGCGCCTGACGGTGCATGCCTTCCTGCCGCCGCGCAATGAACAGATGCCGGTGCTCGCGCCGGAGTTGCCGTGATCATTCTCGCGATCATCGCCTTGCTGCTGCTCGCGGCGCTGGGTGCGCCGCTGTACGCGATCATCGGCGCGGTGGCCTTGCTTGGTTTCCACTTGGCGGGGCAGGAAGGCGTCGCGGTTGCGGTCGAGTTCTATCGCCTTGCCGACATGCCCGCGCTGATCGCGATTCCGTTGTTCACGCTCGCCGGTTATCTGCTTGCCGAAAGCCGTGCGCCGCAACGCCTCGTGCGCCTGACCAATGCCTTGCTCGGCTGGTTGCCCGGTGGCCTTGCCGTGGTTGCGGTGCTCGCCTGCGCGATGTTCACCGCCTTCACTGGCGCCACCGGCGTCACCATCGTCGCACTCGGCGCGGTGCTCTATCCGGCCTTGCTTGAGCAGAAATACGGCGAGCGATTCTCGCTGGGTCTGCTCACCTCGGCCGGCAGTCTTGGCTTGATCCTCGTGCCTTCGATGCCGCTGATCCTCTACGGCGTGGTGGCGCAGCAGTTCCACACCACGCCGCCGGTAACGATCGACGATTTGTTTCTCGCCGGCGTGTTGCCGTGTGCGCTGATGGTGGTGATGCTGTCGGTCTACAGCATCTGGCATGCGCGGCGGGTCGGTGTGGTGCGCGAGAAGGTGAGTGCGGCCGAGCTGCGCGGCGCATTGCGCGAGGCGGCCTGGGATCTGCCGTTGCCGTTCGTGATCCTTGGCGGCATCTATTCGGGCAAGCTCGCTGCCTCGGAAGCGGCGGCTGCGACCGCGCTGTACGTGTTCATCGTCACCGTGTTGATCCGTCGCGAAATCCCGTGGCGCAAGCTGCCGCTGGTTGCGCGCGAGGCGATGCTCCTGGTCGGCGCGCTGCTGCTGATCCTCGGCTTCTCGCTCGCACTCACCAACTGGCTGATCGACGCCGAAGTCCCCGAGCAATTGTTCACCGCGATCCAGACGCACATCGCCAGCCGCGGCGCCTTCCTGCTGATCCTCAACGTGTTCCTGCTCGTGTTCGGGATGCTGCTCGAAGGCTTCCCGGCGATCATCCTGCTGGTGCCGCTGGTGTTGCCGGTGGCGCTGCGCTACGGCATAGATCCCGTGCATCTGGGGATTCTGTTTCTCGCCAACCTGCAACTGGGCATCTTCCTGCCGCCGGTGGGCATGAACCTGTTCATCGCGAGCATGCGCTTCGGCAAACCGGTGCTCACGCTCGTGCGTGCGAGTGCACCGTTCTTCCTGATCCTGTTGATCGCGGTGCTGATCATCACCTATTGGCCGGGACTGTCCCTTGCCTTGATTCGCTGAGGACGCCGGTCCGCGATCAGTGCTGCGCGTGGCCTTCGGTGTCGTCGCGTTCGTGCCAAAGCTCATGGCTGTCGATGAGCATGCGCAGGTAGGCTTCGTGTGCGTCCGCGCGCTTGCGCAGTTCATCGAGTGTGGCGCCGGCGTCGAGGCGTTCGGCCTGCATCCGCTGCGCGAGGTCGATCTCGCCGAGTTCGTAAGCACGCTTCTGGCGCGCAAGACTGCGCGCATGGGCCTCGCGTGCCTGCTGCGCAGCCTGCCACACGGCCAGCGTGGATTGCACCTGCGCGACACGCAAGCGTGCATCGCGCGCGATTTCGCGCTGCATGCCTTGAGCCTGTGCGCGCAGCGCATCGGCGGATGCTGCTGCAGCGCGAGCCTGCGCCGAGCGCCGCGTGCCGCCGAAGGGAATTTCGAGCACCACGCCGATGCCGCGCTCCATGCCGCCGCGCTCTGAGAAAGTCTGGATGCCGATGCTTGGATCGGGCAGGCGATCGGCATTGGCGCGCTGCGCTATCGAATCCTGTTGTGCGGCCAATTCCTCGGCGGCGCGGATTTCGTGGCTGCGCTCGATGATGCGGTCGATCCACACTTGTGGCTCGGCATCGAGGGCTTTGGGTGCGGGCAGGAGCGGCGCACGGTCGGGCAGCGGGATCTGCGCGAAGTCGGCGCCGAGCCTGAGCCGGCTTGCGTCCAGTTCGGCCTGTGCCTGACGTGCCTCGGCTTCGGTGACTGCGGCTTCGGCGCTGATTTGCTCGAGCTCGCGTTGCGCGGCGTCGCCCAGTTCGACACGCCGCTTGAGGGACCTCAGTTCACCTTGCAGCGAGTCACGCCGCGCCTGCGCTGCCTTGGCGCTTGCATCGGCGCGCAGCCAGCCGAGCCAGTCGTCGAGCAAGGCGAGGGCGGTTTGATGCTCGGCATCGCCATGCAGAAGCTCGGCAGCGGCAAGCCCATGCGCACCATTCTCGCGATCGAGTGCGGCCTTGCCGGGCAGGCGGATTGCACGCGTGAGTTGGGCATCCCACTCGCTGTAGCGGGCGCGGCCGTCGACGGTCGGTGCATCACGTACCGTGCGGCGCAGCGGAGCAATCGACAACGTGGTGTCGTGCGGCCCGGCCGCGAGTGCGCGTGCGTTCTCGCGCGCCTCGCTCACGCGCGCCTGCGCGGCCTGGACTTGCGCGTGGGCGGCGATCGCCGCGTGGGCATGCTCGGCGGGTGGCAGGAAATCCTGTGCCTGGACGCTGCCCACAAACAGCAGGATCGCAGTGGCGATGCAAGGGACGCAAGGAGTCATGCCGGAGTCTCCGCATTGCCGAAGCGACGATAGAGCAGGGGCAGGAGCAGCAAGGTCAGTGCGGTCGAACTGAGCAAGCCGCCGATGACCACGATCGCGAGCGGGCGCTGGATTTCCGAGCCCGGACCGCTCGCAAACAGCAAGGGCACCAGACCCAGTGCGGTGATGCTCGCGGTCATCAGCACCGGGCGCAGGCGTCGGCGCGCACCTTCGCGTACGACGTGATCGCCATCGAGTCCCTGCGCATGCAACTGGTTGAAGCAGTCGATCAGAACCAGACCGTTGAGCACGACAATGCCGAGCAGGGCGATGAAGCCGACAGAGGCCGGTACCGACAGGTACTCGCCGCTCAGCCATAACGCGAGGATGCCGCCGACCAGTGCGAACGGCACGTTGCCGAGGATCAAGAGCGATTGGCGCAGCGAGCCGAAGGTCGAGAACAGCACGAGAAAGATCAAGCCCAGCGCGATCGGCACGACCAGGGCAAGTCGCGCAGCAGCGCGCTGCTGGTTCTCGAACTGACCGCCCCATTCGATGCGATAGCCCGCTGGCAGCGGCACCGCGCGCGCCACCGCTGCGCGCGCCTCGTCGACGAAGCCGACCAGATCGCGGCCATCGACTGCGCTCTGCACGAGCACGAAGCGCGAGCCGTTTTCGTGATCGACGCGCACCGGACCGGCGGTCGGTTCGAGCCTTGCGACCGCGTCGAGCGGAACCTGTCCGCCCTCATGTCCGGCGAGATTCAGGCGCGCGAAACTGTCGGCATCGCCACGCTGCAGCGCATCGCCACGCACGATGATCGGCATGCGGCGACCGCTGAGCAGAACCTGTCCGGCTGGCAGGCCTTCGAGCTGGGCACGCAGCTCGTCCTGAATCGTGGCGACATCGAGGCCGGCGCGACTGGCTGCCTGCGCATCGATCGCCACGCGCAGGAATTGCGCACCTTCGGCAGTTTGCGCAATCACGTCCTGCGCGCCGCGCAGCTTGCCCACCACCTCGGCAGCGCGCGTGCCCAGCTGCGCAAGCTCGCTCAGGTTCGGCCCGAAGATCTTGATCGCGACATCGCCGCGGCTGCCTGTGAGCATTTCCGAAATGCGCATCTCGATCGGCTGGGTGAAGCCGACCTCGAGACCGGCAAAGTCATCGGCAACCTTGCGCAATTCATCGATCAGCCACTGCTTGTCGCGCACGCGCCATTGCGACTTGGGCTTGAGCTGCAGGAACAGGTCGGTCTCGTTGAGGCCCATCGGATCCAGGCCGAGCTCATCCGAGCCCACGCGGGCGACCGCATGTTCGACCTCGGGCACCTGCCTGAGGATCTCGCGTTGCAGTTGCAGATCCAGATCGCGCGAGTGCGGCAGGTTCACCGATGGCAATTTCACCACCTGCATCGAGATATCGCCTTCGTCCATTGTCGGCAGGAAGGTCTTGCCGGTGGCGATGTAGGCGAGTGCGCCGAGTGCGAGCAGGATCGAAGCTGCGATCACCACGATGCGCGGCCGACGCAGCACGCGATCGAGCAGGCGCGCGTAGTGGCGATCGAGCAGGCGCATCAGCCACGGCTGCGCATGGCCATGATCCTTGAGCAAGAGCGAGGCGAGCACGGGCACCACGGTCAGCGACAGCAGCAGGGAGCCGCCGAGCGCGAACACGATGGTGAGTGCGACCGGCGCGAACATGCGCCCTTCCAGACCCTGCAGGGTGAGCAGCGGCAGGAACACGAGGCAGATGATGAGGATGCCCGCGGCGACGGGAAGTGCGACTTCGCGTGCGGCCGCACCGATCCGCTGCAGGCGCGGCAGGTGCGAATCGGGCGCGGCCGGGTCGAGACGGCTGATGCTGTTCTCGACCACCACCACCGCGGCATCGACCAGCATGCCGACCGCGATCGCGAGCCCGCCCAGACTCATGAGGTTGGCGCTCATGCCGAACAGATGCATGGCCAGGAAGGTGAACAGCGCGGCCAAGGGCAGGATCAGCGACACCACCAGCGCGGCGCGGACTTCGCCGAGAAACACGAACAGGAGCAGCACCACCAGCAAGGTCGCTTCGAGCAGGGCATTGCGCACCGTGCCCACCGCGCGATCGATCAAGGCGCTGCGATCGTATGAAATTTCGACATGCACGCCTGCGGGCAGGCTCGGTGCGAGTTCGGCGAGGCGCGCGCGTACCGCCGTCACCAGATGTCCGGCGTCAGCGCCGCGCAGGCCGACGACGATGCCCTGCACGGTTTCGCCCGTGCCGTCGCGCGTGACCGCGCCGTAGCGCGTCAGGGCTTCGGTGCGCACGCTGGCGACATCGCGCACGCGCAATACCTGCCCGTCGCGCGTGGCAATCACGATTTCGCCCAGATCGCTTGCGCCGTGCAACGCGCCTTCGACGCGTACGATCAGGGCCAGCTCGCCCGCGAGCAGACGACCCGCGCCGTCGTTGCGGTTGTTGCGCTCGATCGCCTCGACCACGTCGTGGAAATTGAGGCCTGCGGCGGCGAGCTTGCCGCGATCGGGCACCACGGTGAGGGTCTGCACTTCGCCACCGAGGGCATTGACGTCGGCGACGCCTGCGATCGTGCGCAGCGCGGGTCGCAAGGTCCAGTCGAGCAAGGTGCGGCGCTCGCCCAGGCCAAGGCCGCCGCCCTCGATCGTGAACATCAGCATGTCCGACAGCGGCGTCGCGATCGGTGCCATGCCGCCTTCCACGCCGGCGGGCAAGTCGGCCTGTGCATCGGCGAAGCGCTCGCCGACCTGCTGACGCGCCCAATAGATGTCGGTCCCTTCGGCGAAATCGATGGTGATATCGGCGATCGCGTACTTGGCGACCGAGCGCAGGATGCTGGCCTTGGGCAAACCCAGCAGTTCCATTTCCAGCGGTTGCACCACGCGCGACTCGACTTCCTCGGGCGTCATGCCCGGCGCCTTGAGAATCAATTTGACCTGGGTCGGCGCGATGTCCGGATAGGCATCGACCGGCAGCGCGCGCCAGGCGATCACGCCGGCAATCACGAGGCCGACGGCGGCGACCAGCACCAGGAGGCGCTGACCAAGCGAGAAGCGGATCAGGCGATCGAGCATGGCGCCTTACTCGCCACGCAGGGATTTGAGTGCGCTGGCGCCGCTGCTCACGACGGCATCGCCGGCCTTGAGTGCGCCGCGCACGATCGCAGTGCGCTCGTCTCCACCGAGACGTTCGACGCTGACTGCGTGGTAGCGCTGATTCCGGGCGACGAAGAGTTCGAGCGTGCTGCCGCTGGCAATGAGAGCAGTAGTCGGTACTTGCACGGCATCGGCGGGCGCGCGCAATTCCAGCCGCACCTGACTGCGTTGACCGATGTGCCAGCGCCCCGCATCGGCCAGACGTGCGCGCAGGCGGATGCTCTGGCTGCCGCTGGTGGTGGCGAGTGCGACTGCGACCACTTCGGCGCGTGCGCCATCGTCGAGGATCACGCCAAGGCCGGGTGCGTAATCACTGGCATGCTCGAGCGGCGCCTGTACCAGCAGGTCGACTGCATTGCCGGCAGCAATCGTGAACGCGGTTTCGAATGCGGCCACGCTCTGGCCCGGCGTGATCGCACGCTGGAGGATGCGACCATCGATCGGCGCACGCAGTTCGTATTCACCTGCTGCGCCGTCCTTGGGTGTGGTCGCTGCGGTGAGTGATTCCTGTGCCTGTTGCAGGCGTGCTTGCGCATCGGCCGCCCGGGCCTTGCTTTCATCGGCGCGCGAGCGCGCGATGATGCCCTCGCCGAGCAGGCTCGCATCGCGGCGCGCCTGACTCTGCGCGAGCGTGGCTTCGCTGCGACTGCGCTGCAGGTCGGCGCGTGCAGCGAGGAAATCGCGGCTGTGCACGCGTGCGAGCGGTGTTCCGGCACGCACCTGCGCGCCTTCGTCGGCGCTGATGCTGGCGACCACGCCTGCAAACGGTGTGCTCACCGTGCGCGTGGCATCGAGCGGCGCGATGATCTCGGCTGGAAGGCGCGACAGCGGCAGGCTTTGCGCCTCAATGGCGGCAACCGTAATGAGCTTGAGCGCGACAACTTGGCGCGCGTCGAGTTCGATCGCCTGCTCGGACTGCGCATGCGCTGCGCTGATGGCGAGGCTGGCAAGCAAGGTGCAAGTCATGCGGGCAAACGCGGCGGGCAGGGCAGGCAAGGTCGGCAGCCTCGTGGGGACTATGCGCCCATCCTGCCGGTGCGAGCTTTGGCGATGCTGTGGATGCGCCGCAAAAGGTTCAGCCTGCTACAGCGTGACCGCGGACTTCAGCGCCGGATTGCCCTTGTCCTTGAGGTGGCGCGGCAATAAAACGGTCGCGTATCAGCGCTGATCCGGGGGTTCCCAAAGTTCGACCTTGTTGCCATCCGGATCGATCACCCAGCCGAACTTG
Organism: Lysobacterales bacterium; assembly: GCA_002632325.1. GTDB lineage: Bacteria > Pseudomonadota > Gammaproteobacteria > Xanthomonadales > Rhodanobacteraceae > Dokdonella_A. Next base: position 278,439 of record NSJK01000001.1, read on the forward strand.
CCGAATTCCGAATCTTCCCGCGCATCGAGAACCTGACAGCCTTCGCCACGCAGGGCAGCAAGCAGCGCGTCGAGGTTGGCGACGCGGTAGTTGATCATGAAGGAAGCCGAACCCGGCAACATCTTGTCGCTGTCCTGCGCGAAGGCACTCCAGATCGTCATGCCGGCTTCGCTGCCTTGGCCGCCCCACTCAAAGATGGCGCCACCCCAGTCGGTGACGTCGATCCCGAGATGTTCGCGATACCACGCACACAGACGCGCCGGATCCTTCGACTTGAAGAAGATCCCACCGATGCCGGTTACACGCTTCATGTCTGAGCTCCCGCCCGTGTCACGACTTTCTCCTGGAAGTATGGCGCAGCTGCGGCGCGCGTCGCCATTGCGCGGCACCGGTCGGCATGCTTCAAGCCTTGCTGCCGAATGCAGGATGATAAGTGACGACGCCACTGGGCAAGGGGTGCCTGAAACGCACTGCCTGGAAGTACTCGACGGGCACACCGGGCAGCACAAGTGAAGGCTGCGCGATGAAACCGAAGCGTCCATGGAAGCCGGGATCGCCGAGCACGACGCAACCGGCGGCGCCGAGATGTTCGAGCTGCGCGAGCGCGTGCTGCATGAGCTGCGAACCCACGCCGGTGCGCTGCCGGGACGGCAGCACCGAAATCGGACCGAGGCCATACCAGTCTTTTGCACCGTCAGCGATCGATACCGGCGACAGCGCGACGTGGCCGATCACTTCGCCCTCGCTCTCGGCGACCAGTGAAATCGCCAGCGCGCAGCTGCGGCGCAGTTCGCGCACGATGAACTGCTCGGTGTGATCGGTATGCGGCGCATCCCGGAATGCGGCAATCGTGAGCCGTTCGATCGCAACGACATCGCCTGAGCGCTCTTCTCGGATCTGCATCATGTTTGATTCCCTTTCGACGCGCCCATGCAAGCGCATGATGCTCTTTGCCAACGCTTGTGGTGTGACTGCGACGCCGATGTGGCGTCTCTGCGACGTTGCGTGCACGTCCAGTTCAAGCTTGCCTGAACGAGCCCTACGCGTCCCCACAAATTTGATGATTCTGAGCGTGGCACACGGTTGTTAGCATCCATGGATGGTCGTGTGTTGATGCTTGAGCAGGGTCCTTCGATGCGCGACTTCCCGGAGAGTTCGCAAACATGACAATCGTCTTGATGTTGAACGCCCGGCTGTGCCCAGTTCATGGAAAACGGAGTGAAGAATGAAGACGGAGAGTTTGCTTGCGCGTTGCCTGTTGTCTTGCGGTCTTGGCTTGTCCCTGCATGCGCAGGCGCAGGTTCCTGCATCGGAGCGCGCCGTGCTCGATGCGCTCTACAGCCAGACGGGGGGCGCCAGTTGGGAGCGCAAGCAGGGCTGGGGCGGGGCGAGCGGCACCGAATGCAGCTGGGCCGGTCTGAGCTGCGAAAGCGGTCACGTCGTCAGCTTGAATCTGGAGCTAAACAACCTGGTCGGAACCTTGCCGACGCTGGACGGGCTGCCAAAACTGCGCAGAATCGAGCTGTCGTTCAATCAGCTGAGCGGAAGCATTCCGAATTTGCTCGGCTTGGGCGATCTGGAGGAATTCGTTGTCCGCGGAAATCAATTCAGCGGTGCCATTCCGAAGCTGCAGACCTTGAGCAAGCTGGAGACCTTCGTGGCCAGCAACAATTTTCTGGAGGGAAGTATCCCGCAGCTGTCAGGGATGCCGGAACTCGCTGATTTTGCGGTCGAGGTCAACCTGTTGTCGGGGGAAATTCCGCAGTTGACGAATCTGCCGAAGCTGCGAACCTTCATTGCCCGCGCGAATTATCTGACTGGCTCGATTCCTCCGCTCGATGGGCTGACCCATCTCGGAACGTTCATCGTCGATGACAACCGACTCACGGGTTCCCTGCCCAGTCTCGCGGCGTTGCCGAACCTCGTGCGCTTTGAAGCACAATTCAATGCACTGACCGGCCAGATTCCCCCTCTGGACGCATGCGCGCAGCTCCTGACCTTCAATGTCGGTCGCAACCAACTGACAGGCCCGGTGCCATCGATGCATCTGCCGGCCACCTTGGTTCGATTCGATGTGTCGAGAAACCAGTTGTCGGGCTCCCTGCCGTCGCTCGCAGGACAGACCGAACTCAATCTGTACGACATCAGCAACAACCAATTGACGGGGCATCTCCCGAGCCTGCTCGGCTTGAGCAGCCTTGGTGAGTTCAATGCCCACAACAACCAACTCAGTGGTCCCTTGCCGAGCTCGGCCGAGCTGATGAATCTCGTCTTTTTCGCAGCTTCCCGCAATCAATTGAGCGGCACGGTTCCATCGATCTCGGGCGCCCAGAATCTCTCGGAGTTCTATGTGGGCAGGAATCAGTTGACCGGCTCGCTGCCGCCGATGAGCGACTTGCCGGTGCTCACGTACTTCTACGCCGAGTCGAACCATCTGAGTGGTGAGATTCCCGATCTGTCATCGGTCCCGACCCTGTGGGATTTCGAAGTCAGCGCCAACCAACTGGAAGGAAGCATTCCATCGCTCACGGACAACATCAACCTGACCTATTTCAATGCCAGCGGAAACCGCCTGAGCGGATCGATTCCGGATTTGGGCGGGTTGCAGTGGCTTGCCTGGTTTCTGGTCAATGACAACCAGTTGACCGGAAACCTGCCGAGCCTGGCGGGCTTGCAGATGGAGGAATTCGATGTGAGCGACAACCTGCTGGAGGGCTCACTGCCTGCCAGCGATGGCGTGACCGCGATCACCCAGTTCAACGTCGCCAACAATCAACTCGTCGGAAGTCTGGCTTCAACCAGTGCGCGTGCGCTGGCCGGGAAGATTCAAGCCTCCGGCGCCGTGATCTGCCCGAATCGCTTCGACATCGAGCCGGTCGCGGAATGGGATCTGGCCACGGGTCGTGCGCCCTGGTATGCCACTCCATCCCTCAACAATCGATGTGACAGCATCTTTGCCAACGCGTTCGAGTGAGGCCCATTGGCGCCTGATGGCACGAGAAGATCAAAGTTCAGGCAAGGGACCAAGGCGCGTCACGAGCTCACCGTGTTCGAGCTGGAACTCGAGTTCGAGCGCGAGCTTGTGCGCGAGCGCCTTGGCCAATGCAAGGCCGAGTCCGGCGTGGGTGGCGGTGCCGCCCGCGGCGGACTTGCGCCAGAAGCGTTGGCCCAGTTGGGCGATGTCCGCTTCGCGCAGGTCGGGGGCGAGATTGCTCACGCGCAGGTGCAGACCTGCGTCGGTGGGCTCCAACGCGAGTCTCACCTCGCTGCCTGCGGGTGCGTATTCGATCGCATTGCGGGCGAGGTTGGAGACGATGCGTTCGAGCGCGCCGACATCGCAGCGTATCCATTGATGCGCGGGCCAGTGCCGCTGCAGGCGAATGCCGCGTTCGCGGGCGACTGATTCGAGGGTGTCGAGCAGCTCATCGAGCAGCGGCGGCAAGTCGAGCGGGTCGACTGCAGCTGGTGCGAGCCCCGCTTCCTGCCGTGCGAGCATGAGCAGGGCATCGATCGCGCGTTGCATGCGTTCGACCGCAAGAATCGAGGCATTGAACGCGTCGCGCGTTGCATTGGCATCGCTGGGCGCGCCTTGCGCGCTTTCGATCGATGCGCGGATTTCGGCCAAGGGCGTGCGCAACTCATGGGCGACATCGGCCGAGAAGCGGCGTTCCGCATCGACAAGTGCAACCAGACGCCTGAAGGCATCGTCGAGCGCTTGCGAGAACGGTTGCAGTTCGCGCGGCAGATCGAGTGCGGACAGTGGTGCGTAAGCGGTGCTCATTTCCGCCCCCGCAACCGACGCGCCGAAACGCTGCAGGGGCGCAAGGCCACGATGCACCGCGAACAGGGCAATCAGGACTGCGGCGATGAAGCTCAAGACGATGCCGGCAAGCAAGAGATTGTGGATGCGTCCTTCGAGACGGTCGTGGGGCTCGCGTTCAGTCGCGACCACGAGCAGGGCAGGATGCGCAGCGCTGCCGGGTGGCGTCGTGAGCGGCACGGCAACCGCGCGGCCAGCGTGGTGGTCGGGCAGCGGCAAGTCGAAGTACACGGGACGATCGTGACTGGGCAGTTGTGGTGGACGTGAGAGCGGTGTCCCGCCACTGGAAGGCGAGCGCACCTGGCTGCGACCATCGGCGGCCCAGACCTCGAAAAAATCGGTGTGCCCGGGCACTTCGTACTCGGGCATGAGGCGACCGAGTTCCGCAAGCTCCGCAGGCTCCGGGTGCGCCTGCAGAAACGCAGCGATCGTGTGCGAGCGCTCGAGCAGACCGGCGTCCAGACGCGCATACAGTTCGCGATCGACGAATTTGTCGAGGATCAGGAACAACGCACCCAGAATCAGACCGAGCGCAATCACGAGCTCGAGCGCGAGACGGCGCTGCAGAGACGGCGCGCGGCGTTCAGTCGATGACATAGCCGAAGCCTCGACGGGTCTGGATCAACTCGTCCGCACCACAGCGCGCAAGCTTGGCGCGCAGCGTGCTCAAGATCACTTCAACCGCCTTGTCGGAAGTCTCGCTGGCGCCGTCGTACAGGCGTTCGAAGATCTGTGTGCGCGACAGCACGCGGCCGCGCTCGCGCAGCAAGAGTTCGAGCAAGGCGAATTCCTTGGGCGTGAGCTCGAGTTGTTGCTGACCGCTGCGCACGCTGCGTGCGCGTGGGTCGAGTTCGAGCGCGCCGTGGCGCAGCACGGGCTCGGCGCGTTCGAGCGGACGCCGCTTGAGCGCGCGCAGGCGCGCCAGTAGTTCCTCAAGCACGAAGGGTTTGGTGAGATAGTCGTCGGCGCCTGCGTCGAGCGCGGTGATCCGGTCATTGACCTGATCGCGCGCCGACAGCACCAGCACGCGCGTCGCGTCACTGCGCTGGCGCAGATGGCGCAACACCGTCAGACCATCGATGCCTGGAAGCATGAGATCGAGCACGACGAGCTCGTAGTCGACGGTGTCGAGGAAGGCCAGGGCGTGCTCGCCATCGGCAGCGTGGTCGCAGGCATAGCCTTGACTGGCCAGTCCGCGGGCGAGCGCAGCGGCGAGTGGTTGCGAGTCTTCGACGATCAGTACGCGCATGGCTGGGCAGCAGGGGAGGCGGCTGCATTCTGGCAGCAAGCGCAGGCGGATGCGCAGGCTACACTGCGCGGATGACACGCTCCGAACCAATCACACTGCTGCACGAGGACGAGCATCTGCTCGTGGTCGACAAACCCGCAGGCTTGGCCGTGCATCGCAGCCGGCTGGTCGGTGCCGACGAGGACTATCTGATCGATCGCCTGCGTACGCAGGTCGATGGGCCCTTGCATCTGGCGCATCGCCTGGATCGCGCGACCAGTGGCGTGCTCCTGATTGGGCGCTCAGCCGAGGTGGCCGGTGATCTCGGGCGCCAACTGATGGCGCGCACGGTGAAGAAGTCCTATCTGGCCATCGTGCGCGGCTGGCCGGCCGAATCGGGAGAAATCGACTATCCGTTGTCTGGCGCGAGTCTTCAGGGCGAACCCAAGCCTGCACTCACGCGTTGGCGTCGCCTCGCGAGCGTCGAGGTTCCGATCGAAATGGTTCGCTACCCGCAGCAGCGCTACGCCTTGCTCGAAGTCTCGCCGGAAACCGGACGCTATCGGCAGATCCGACGCCATTTCCATCATGTCTCGCACCACCTGCTCGGCGACACCAGTCACGGCCGCGGCGATCACAATCGCCTGATCCGCCAGCATTTCGGCGTGCATCGATTGTTCCTGCACGCGTGGCGGCTCGGTTTCGTCCATCCGGCCAGTGGCGCGCCCGTGCTGATCGAATCGCCCCTCGATGCGCAATGGCACAAGCTCATGGCGGCCTTCGGCTGGCCGATGGATGTGCTCGGGTCGTGATTTGCCCGACGTATTTGCGGCAGGCGCGCCGGCCTGTAAAATAGGGCATGCGCATCCTCACTCACGCTCTCACCTTCGACGACGTCCTCTTGGTCCCGGCGCACTCCCAAGTGCTGCCACGCGACGTCTCCCTCGCCACCCGGCTCACCCGCAAGATCCGTCTCAACCTGCCGATCATTTCGGCGGCGATGGACACGGTCACCGAAGCGCGCCTGGCGATTACGATGGCCCAATGCGGCGGCATGGGCATCATCCACAAGAACATGACGCTCGAACGCCAGGCCGCGGAAGTGCGGCTGGTCAAGAAATTCGAGGCCGGCGTGATCCGCGATCCGATCACGGTCGATCCCTACACCTCGATCGGCGATGTCAGCAAGCTCACGCGCGCGCACAACATCTCCGGTGTGCCGGTGGTCGAGGGCGAGCAACTGGTCGGCATCGTCACCAACCGCGACCTGCGATTCGAGACGCGGCCCGAAGACCCGGTGCGCAACGTCATGACGCGCAAGGATCGTCTGGTCACGGTGCGCGAAGGCGCGGGTGATGACGAGGTGCTGGCGCTGCTGCACAAGTTCCGCATCGAAAAGGTGCTGGTGGTCGATGAGGCGTTTCGCCTGCGCGGCCTCATCACCGTCAAGGACATCCAGAAGGCGCGCGACAATCCCAATTCCTGCAAGGACGATCACGAACGCCTGCGCGTGGGCGCAGCGGTCGGCGTCGCCGGCGACACCGAGCAGCGTGTTGCGGCGCTGGTCGAGGCGGGCGTCGATGCGATCGTCGTCGATACCGCGCACGGCCATTCGCAGGGTGTGATCGAGCGCGTGCGCTGGGTGCGCAAGAGCTTCCCGGAGCTGTCGCTGATCGCCGGCAACATCGTCACCGGCGATGCCGCACGTGCGCTGGTCGATGCCGGCGTCGATGCGGTCAAGGTCGGTGTGGGTCCGGGTTCGATCTGCACCACGCGCATCGTCGCCGGCGTCGGCGTACCGCAGATCACTGCGATCGACATGGTGGCCGAGGCGCTCAAGGGCAGCGAAGTCGGTCTGATCGCCGATGGCGGGATTCGCTACTCGGGCGACGTCGCCAAGGCGATCGCTGCCGGTGCCGATTGCGTGATGATCGGCGGCATGTTCGCGGGCACCGAGGAATCACCCGGCGAAGTCGAGCTGTATCAGGGCCGCAGCTACAAGAGCTATCGCGGCATGGGTTCACTCGGCGCGATGGAGAAGGGCTCCAAGGATCGCTATTTCCAGGAAGAGTCCGACGCCGACAAGCTCGTGCCCGAGGGCATCGAAGGCCGTGTGCCGTATCGCGGTCCGCTGCGCAACATCGTGCACCAACTGGCCGGTGGCCTGCGCGCTTCGATGGGCTATGTCGGCTGCGCAAGCATCGAACAGATGCGCAGCAAGCCGCAGTTGGTGAAGATCACCACCGCCGGCATGCGCGAGTCGCACGTGCACGACGTGGCGATCACCAAGGAAGCCCCCAACTATCGCCTGGAGTGAAACATGCGCATTGGCCTGATGTTTGTGGTTGCCTTGCTTGCCAGCGCGTGCAGCGCCGCCGGCATGGAGGAACCGCCGACCCAACTGCGGATCACGCTGGATGGAAAACAGCTGGTGACCCACGCCGGCGCCGAAACCGAAGTCGAAGTTGGCGGGCGCAGCGTGAAACTGCGCGTGGAGGAGCTTCCCTGGAGGCATTTCTCGACCAATGGCCTGCAATTCGATTATCCGCGCCATTTCCCGTGGGAATTCGATCCCGAACCACCGCGCAGCTGGACGCTTGATGGCAACAGTGCGGTGATCATGTTGTTCGACAACACGATCCAGGAGCGCGCTGCCGAGGATCTCGCCGCCGACATCGAGAAGGCACTTTCGTCGGCCTCATCAGCACGACGCACGAAGACCGAACTGCGCACGGCCAAATCCGGCACCTTGGCTGGCGTCGCATCGACCATCACGCTTGCCAGGAACGTGGTGCGCAACGAAGTCTTCGTGCTCGGCAAGGGTGGTGCTTCATGGCTGCTCGTATTGCAGGACTCGCTTGCCGATGACGGCAGCCACAGCACCGAGTACGCCGCGATGCGTGCACGCCTTGCCGCAACCCTGGAGTTCTGATTCCTTGGACGACATCCACGGCGACCGCATCCTCATCCTCGATTTCGGCGCGCAGTACACCCAGCTCATCGCGCGGCGCATCCGCGAGATCGGTGTCTACTGCGAAATCTGGGCCTGGGACCACGACCCCATCGAGATCGCCGCCTGGGGTGCCAAGGGCATCATTCTTTCCGGTGGCCCCGAATCGACCACCTTGGCCGATGCACCCGCTGCGCCGCAGCCGGTGTTCGACAGCGGCGTGCCGATCCTGGGCATCTGCTACGGCATGCAGACACTTGCCGCGCAGCTTGGCGGCGCCACCGAGGCCGGCAACCAGCGCGAATTCGGCCACGCCACGATCGATGTGATCGGCAACGATGCCTTGCTGGCGCCGGTCGCGACCTCAGCCGCGCTGCGCGAAGTGTGGATGAGCCATGGCGATCACGTGTCCAGGGCTCCGCCCGGATTCAGCGTCACCGCCCGCACCGATCGCCTCGGCATTGCGGCGTTTGCCGATGATGCAAGGCGGATCTACGGCGTGCAGTTCCATCCCGAAGTCACGCACACCGCTGCAGGAGAGGCGCTGCTGCGGCGCTTCGCCGTCGAGATTTGCGGTTGCGCCACGTTGTGGACGCCGGCGCAGATCATCGAGGATCAGATCGCGCGCGTGCGCGCTCAGGTCGGCAAGGACGAAGTCATCCTCGGCCTGTCGGGTGGTGTGGATTCTTCGGTCGTCGCAGCGCTCCTGCAGCGTGCGATCGGCAGCCAGCTTACCTGCGTGTTCGTCGATACCGGCCTGTTGCGTTGGCAGGAAGGCGACCAGGTGATGGCGATGATGGCGCAGCACATGGGCGTCAAGGTGATCCGCGTCGATGCCGGGCCACGCTATTTCAGCGCACTCGCCGGCGTCAGCGACCCCGAGGCCAAGCGCAAGATCATCGGCAAGTTGTTCGTCGAAATCTTCGACGAGGAATCGGCCAAGCTCAGGAACGCCAAATGGCTGGCGCAGGGCACGATCTATCCCGACGTGATCGAGTCGGCCGGCAGCAAGACCGGCAAGGCTCATGTCATCAAGAGCCACCACAATGTCGGCGGCCTGCCCGCGCACATGAAGCTCGGCCTGGTCGAACCGCTGCGCGAATTGTTCAAGGACGAAGTGCGCCGGCTCGGCGTCGAGCTCGGCCTGCCACGCGAAATGGTCTACCGCCATCCCTTCCCCGGGCCAGGTCTGGGCGTGCGCATTCTCGGCGAGGTCAAACCCGAGTACGCCGATCTGCTCGCCCGCGCCGATGCGATCTTCATCGAGGAACTGCGCAAGGCCGACCTCTACGACAAGACTTCGCAAGCCTTCGCGGTGTTCCTGCCGGTGAAGTCGGTCGGCGTGGTGGGTGATGCGCGTGCCTACGAATGGGTGATCGCGCTGCGCGCCGTGGAAACCATCGATTTCATGACCGCGCACTGGGCGCATCTGCCCTACGACTTCCTCGGCAAGGTCTCCAACCGCATCATCAACGAACTGCGTGGCGTATCGCGTGTGGTCTACGACATCTCCGGCAAGCCGCCCGCGACGATCGAGTGGGAGTGATGAAGGTTCTTTGAGAACCAAGATCGTCAATAGGATGTGCGGGGAGGAGTAGGGCGTGGAACTCACACCAGAAAGCAAGGAATACGTCGCAACCTTTGCGAACGAAGCGACATCAAGGCTAGGCGAGATCGCCAGAGCGGCGGCAACAAAACTTGACGAACCGGCGCGAGCGTCGGCTGAGTCGTTCGTCCACCCCAGCACAACGAGTTGGGCTGCGTTGCAGAACCTTTCGAGGACGATGCATTCAATCCGGGAAAGCAACGCCCACCTCACCAGGGAGCCCGCCATCGCCCGCGTCGTTGTCCATGATCATCGCGGGCAAGAGCGGGTCTATTACATTTGCAGAACAGCGCCTGTCACGGGCATCAATAGTCTTGCGAGCTATCGCGCGCCGATTGGAAGGCTCGCGGCACTGCAGATTGGGGACAGCATCGTCACTCCCAGTGGCGATGAACTTGAAGTCGTTGCCAAGGCCACGCTGCGTCCTGTCAAGCAACAGGTCGGTTGGGATTCAAAGCCTTCGGTCATCGAAACCGATAGCTTCGGCCCCGTCACCGTCACGTCGCTGCGCGATTTTGTCCAATCGATCGACGAGGCCCAGAACGTCGACGACATACTTGAGAAGATCCAAGCCGAGGAGAAACTCAGTCAGGCGCTTGTCGAAGGCTTGCAGCGTGCAGTGATCACCAAGATGGGTTTGCGCGACCAGCCCATCCTGAACAGCATTCAGGACGAAATCTTCCGCCTGCCACTTGATCGGCAATTGATCCTCCTCGGCCCGCCCGGAACTGGCAAGACCACGACGCTGATTCGCCGCTTGGGTCAAAAACTGGATCTGGACTTCCTGACAGAAGACGAGCAGGAACTGGTCAAGTCCATCACCTCGGCGGATCGCCTGCCTCACTCCGAAAGCTGGCTGATGTTCACACCAACCAAGCTGCTGCGGCTCTACCTGAAGGAAGCGTTCGCACGGGAGCAAGTGCCAGCGCCGGATGCGCGCATTCAGACGTGGGACGATTTCCGTTGGAACGTCAGCAAGAACGTCTTTGGCATCTTGAAGGGTGCCACGGGTTCCGGCCTGTTCGTCATGCAGCCTGAATCCAGCCACCTTGCTGACGATGCGCTATCGAATGCCATCGGGTGGTTCGAGGATTTCTCCAAATGGCAGCGCGAGGAATACCAGCGCGAGATGCTGGAGGCAGTCAACGCGCTGGCGTCCAGCACGATGGATGGTGCGAAGACCCTGGCGGAAAACTTGCTGAAGGCGCTGAATGGCGGCGGATGGAATGCGCTTGTCGCCGAGGCTCCACGCGCGCACGGCCTTGTTTCGGGCATCAAGGGTTCGTCCGACGAGCGGATCGCCAACGCGCTCAAAGCGCAGATGAAGGGCAACCCCAAGTTCATCGACGAACTGGCGTTGTTCATCGACAGCCTCGGCCAGGATTCCGAAAGCGACAGCGATGCCGCCGACGAAGACAGCCTGGAAGACGAAGAACAGGAAGTGGCGCACACGCCCAAGACGAAGGCCATCAATAAGTACAAGCAAGCCCTGCGGTCACAGGCGGGCGCGCTTGCAGCGAAGAGGACGCTGGACAAGTCCAGGGCTGCGGCAAAAACGATAGCGTGGATCGGGGATCGCTCACTGCCGGAGTCCGAACTGATCGAAATCGGCAAGGCGCTGAACACGCAGGCCAATGCCAAGCGTTTCACCAACCCCATTCACCGCTACATAACCGGCTTCCACCGCCGGTATCGAAAGTTCAGGAAATTGCGCCAGTCTGAAAGCCTTTGGTATCACGCGGCGGGAATTGAGGCGCGCGACATCCATCCTCTTGAACTGGATGTGATCCTGCTTGCCATTCTTCGGGCGTCCGTCCCGTTCTTGTCCAGAAATCAGGTAGTCCAGCAACTGGATGAACCCCTGTGGTCGCCTCTGAAGCCTGTGTACGACCTGTTCCGAAATCAGGTGCTGGTGGACGAAGCCACCGACTTTTCGCCAATTCAACTCGCGTGCATGGTGGCCTTGGCCCATCCAAAGTCGCGCTCATTCTTTGCCTGCGGCGACTTCAATCAGCGGTTGACAACCTGGGGCGCTCGTAACTCGGATGAGATCAAGTGGATCGCACAGGGTCTCGACTTCCAATCGGTAAACATCGCCTACCGGCAGACTCGCCAACTGAACGGCTTTGCCCGCGACATCATCGCCGCAGTCGGCGGCACCGACGCCATTGTCGAGCTGCCCAAGGATGTCGATAACGAAGGTGTGTCTCCTGCGCTGCTGGAAGGCGCGGGCGACCTGAGTTCGCTTGCGTTGTGGCTTGGCGGTCGGCTGCGGGAGATCGAACGCTTCGTGGGCCAAATGCCGTCAACGGCGATATTCGTGAATGCAGAGGACGATGTGGTTCCACTGGCGGAACAGTTGGATCGCGTGTTGTTGGAAAACAACCTGCGTGTGGTCGCTTGCTCGAAAGGGCAAGTCGTCGGACAGGATAGCGACATCCGCGTGTTCGACATCCAGCACATCAAGGGGCTTGAGTTCGAGGCGGTATTCTTCATCGGGGTTGACCGCCTCGCCGCGAAGCAACCGAGTTTGTTCGACAAGTTCCTGTATGTCGGCGCGACCCGTGCGGCCACCTATCTCGGCATCACTTGCGAACAATCGCTGCCTCAGAACATCGAGGCGCTGCGGTCGCAATTCGTCAACGATTGGTCGTCACCCGGAAGCGCATCAGGAGGAACCGACTGATGCTGGGGTTTCCCCACATCTTTTCACGCGGGCGACCGCTCCGAAGTTCCGAAGTCGGCGGCAGCCACGCCTGGGGGCGGATTTATTGCCCGTACAACGACGAGGAATGTCGCTGCGGCGAGTTCTGCATCACGTCGGTATGGAGCACGCCGAAGAACACCGGCAACCACGCCCGTGCCTTGCGGCGCGTCGTGGACAACTGCACCACGCACCGGCCGCAGCGCGACGCTGATAATGGTGCCAAGGAGTAGCGCGATGGAATACACCTTCACCCTGAAATACCAGCTCGCCGACGACGACCGCGATACGGATGCATTGGTGGAGCGCCTGGGCGAAGCCGGCTGCGACGATGCCTTGATCGGCATTGGGCAGCCGGGTCGGTTGGCGCTGGAGTTCACCCGCGAGGCAGCGGATGCGGACGAGGCCGTGCGTAGCGCGCTGGCCGATGTGCGCGGCGCCGCGCCGACCGCGCGATTGATCGAAGTAGCGCCGGATCTGGTGGGTCTGACTGACGTGGCCGACATTGTTGGCGTGTCGCGGCAGAACATGCGCAAGCTGATGCTGGCGCATCCGGGCAGCTTTCCGGCGCCGGTGCACGAAGGCAGCGCGTCGATCTGGCATTTGGCGGACGTATTGGCGTGGTTGCAGGCCAAGGGCAGCTACTCGCTGGCCAAAGACGTGTTTGACGTGGCGCGGGTGGCCTTGCAGGTCAACGTGGCGAAGGAGGGGCGGCGATTGCCGCGCTCGGCATCGAAGGCACTGGAGGCTTTGATTGGATGAGCGCCGCTGCTTGGCCTTATGCCTCGCTCGAACCCGCCTGGACAGGGCGGGTTTTTCGTAGGTGGACATCCGGTTTCGACACGCCGGCGCGCGGAGCCTGCTTTCGTTCTTCGACCCAGGCTTCCACTTCTGCCAAGTCCCATACGACGCAGCGTGGCGTCAGGTTGAAGCGACGTGGGAACTCACCGCGACGCTCCATTTCGTAGATCGTCGTTTCGGCCAGGGGGGACGATCAGCCGCAGGTCCTGGCGGCGGATGGTGCGTCGGAAGGGAAGGGGGCTGTGTTTCGGGAATTGCGGCAGTTCCTCGTAGGCTTCCGTTCCCGGCAGGGGAAGCGCATTGGATGGTTGCAATAGCTGTTCCACCTTGGACTCCATGAGCACGCTGTATGGAGACATGGTGAGGTTCAGTACCTATCGGGACAACTTGCTGTGGCGTAGAAGGGCGAGCTTGGTGCGGGTTACGCCTTTGCTGCTCCTGTTGTTGTCCGTAAGGCAGTCACTTTCCGGCTGGCGTGCACGGCCAACACGTTCTGCACGAAGCGTATGCCGGTCGTCCGCGCGCTGAATGCGGCAATCAGATACTGGCAAAAGAACAAAGCCACCGAGATCAGAATGCGCGCCGCATCAACGCCGATGAAGTGCATGGCAACAGGAAGCACAGGCACCAGCAATAGCGACATTGCCGCGATGTCGCGGAACAGCAGATAGTTTTTGTGGCTGTCTGCGACCGATGGGTCTGAATCGACCTGTTTGTACAGGCTGTACCACTTGGCGTTCTGATCGCGCGGGGCTACCGGAAACTCTCCCACGTTCTTCTTCAATTTCGTCAGATCAATGCGGTGGTCCGCCGGCGCGTGCACGGAGAACGCGCGCGACCCGGGAAGCGGGAACTTGAAGCGCCAGAAAATCAAGCTAGCCTTGTGGTCAGCCGAAATCAGTGACGACAGGATCAAGACCGGAATCGGCAGCAGGACGGTGAGGCTGGTTCGGACGGCAGCGATGGTGGTCGGCGTCAAGTCTTGGATCGCCGTATGGAAGGCGAGCACCAGGAGGATCAGGACGTCGAGGACGAGCGTCGCTACGAGCCACGCAAGATTGCGACCCTTCAACGTCTTGCTGCTGTAGTTTTTGATATCTCTCATCCGTTGTTCTCGGTGTAGATGTCGAAGTTGCCAAATTCATCGACGACGAATTGAATCCACCCGTCACATCGCGTCGTCAGCACGTGCCGCTGCCTGCCAGTTGTCCTGACCGAAACGCCGTTCGGCCACTGATCGACCACGCGCTGGCGATACGCTTGAGTCATGCGCTGCGTGTCGTGGACGATCGCCTTGTCGGACATCACGATGGCGCGAGGACGAACGTGGTTAAACAGTGCGCCGCAATAGCCGTTTTCGCGTCCGTGATGAGACGCCACGAGCACGGTCGTCCCTGCCAATTCAGCACGAAAGTCCGGCTGCTCCAGCAGCGCGAGCCAACCGTCCTCCTCAAGATCGCCAGGAAACAGAATCTTGAAGGTTCCGAACTTGAAGAACACGACCAAGCTGAGATTGTTCGTGTCGTAGAAGCGTGGCGTCGAGTTCCAGAATGTCTTTACCGTGATGCCGCCCATGTTCTGATCGAACGGGGTATCGACCGGATAGACATAGCCGGCGTGAAGGTCCAAGTATCGCTGGATGTCGTCGGTCAGCTCGCCGCTGACTTCCTTGATGATCTTCATCACTTCGGGTGACACGCTGCGGTTGCGAAAGAAAGTGGAGACCGCGATCCCCTCGCGCCACAGGTTGTTCAGATCGCTGATGTGATCGAGGTCTGCATTGGTGACGAACAGGTAGTCGAGCAAGCTCCGTTTCAAGTAGTGCCGGATGTAGGTGCTCGGTTTCCAACCAGTGTCTTGGTTGTGACCAGAGTCGATCATGGCGAGCCGGCCTTCGATACCCTGGGCCGAGCGATGCGTGAGCATGACACATGCGCCATGCTGCACATCCCATATCTTCAGAATCATCTGTCCGGGCACGTCATTTCACCTCGCCCTGAAGGACTTGAAGGTCGTGCTCGCCGACGATGAGCTGGATAGCCGGCAGGCCGTCGTCGGACATCCCCAGCGCCAACTGAATCAGTTGCACCAGATCGTGCCCGCTGGGCGAGGCGGAGTGACCGCGAGGATGGCTGTGCCATTCGCCGATGTAGCTGACCATGCCGGCAGTGCGCACGCTGGCATCCTTCACCGCTTCGGTCAAGCCAGTGATGCCGCGCTCGAAGGAATCTCGACTGGCTTTGCTATCGGGCGGCGCCGGCAGGCCGGCGACGATCATCACGGCTTTGATGTTGAAGTCGTAGTAGCCGAGCAGCACGCCGCCGGTCTCGTTGGGGAAACTCAGACGACGCAGCTCCCGCAGTTGTTGCTCGACACCATCGTCGATAAACACGTCAAGGTCGTCAAGCGAGATGCGCCTCTCCAACAGAACGGGGACATCATGCACGGTGATGGCGCCGCGTACTCGATCTCGTTGCCACGCACGTATGAGGGCATCCTTGTTGGCCGTCGCGGCCTGAACCTGTTCGGCCAGTGTGCTTGCTTGGCCCATAATGCGCGAATAAGGCATTACCGCCGAGATGTCGCGGCAACTCGCGCCGCTCCAGAACGTGTTGGCGTGACCGCTGAGGTGCGTTTTGCCCCAATCCTCCTGAATCAGCGCACGGTAATACTGGGCTTCAAGCGTGCGCAGACGGTGCGTGCGTCCGGCATCCTCTGCAAGCAGCACGGCCGCGTTGCCGTCTGGTGTGATGAACACCGAGCAATGGCGTGGCAGTGTATCGACCCCGCTTGCTGCACGCGGATATTCGAGCGTTGTTGAAGCATCGACGACAAGACTCGCGGCGGTGAGCGCGTGCGCGACCGGCTCCTGCGAAAGATCGGTGGCATCGGCGACGATCGGCACGACTTCGGTCGCGCCCTCCGTCGCAGCGGCATGCAGGCCGGCAACGACCGTCGCTTTCGTCTCGCCGACGTGTTGTGTGTAGGCGGCGTGCCTTGAGAGGTTGTGGGGCTTGATGTGATCCTTGTCGATGACCGTCCAGCGTCCCCACCCGCTGCGGCCCCACAGATTGAGCAATGCGCTGCCAAGCGATCCGGCTCCGATCAGGACGGCCTTCGGACCTTCGTCAAAGATGCCCGACTGTCGTCTCGCGGCCGCCGCATCGTTCTGCGCCAGCACGTCCATCGGCAAGACAGGCTGGTTTTGCCACGCCGTCGAGGGCTGCTGATTCATCAAGTCCTTGAAGTAACGGCCCTGGTGTATCAGCAGCGCGCCGGTGGCGACGCCGAGTTCAAGTACGCCGACCGGCACGAGGAACGCCCGGTGCGTGATGCCGTCGGGTTCCACATCGGCGCTTCGTTTGATCGGAATATGAAGCAAGATGACCGTGGCCTTGTCATCGGCCGAAGCGGCGGCACCAGATTCGCCAACGCCGTCTTGCAGCTTTGCTCGCAGCGGCGTGATGAGATCCACATTGCGCTGCGTGAGCACGTTTGCCAACTGCCCGAGGGTGGCGGGATCACGCTCAACGAAGCCATGCACGATAGGCGGAAGCGTCAACTCGATATGGGCAAAGGTCTTTGCTTGCGGCGCACCTTTCGAGATCGGTTGCAGAAAGCAGGTGAATCCTTGATCGGGACGTTCTTCCTGCCGCAGCACCATGAAGCGCAGCGCCGGGTTCTTGCGCAGTTCGGCCAGATTCCACGGCAGGATCAGTTCGTACCTGCTGGCGAAAAACAGGTGCTCAACCGGCTGGTCAGCCGGGTGCAGCTCGCCACGAGCACTCATTTCCAGCCACCACTGGATGCGGCGCAAAAACGCCGCAGGTGTCCAGGTACGCAGTACCGCAGCAGGCGGATCGAAGTACAGGCACAGGCTAGCCGGCGCACCGTGTACACCCTGATTCTGGTGCATCAGAATCGGAAAGTCCTGACGCAACGCCAAGACTTCGATTAGCCGCTTGGGATCGTTGGAGACGCATAGCGCCAAGCGTTCCAGGTAGCGGATGCCGACCTGATTTTTCGGTGGTATGCCATCGCACTCGACTTCGACGATCAAGCATTCGACCGCCGCCGCGCCATCTGCCGGATGTCGCAGAAGCCGGATCAACGAGTAGTCGCGTTGCCGCTGGACGGCATCGAGCAACGCGCACGCACGCGGAATGGTCAGTGCGCCGGCGCTTCCGACCTCTGTGACATTTGCCAGTTCGTGGTACGCATCGGTCATCAGCCAGCTCGCGGGGGCAGACTGGCCCCGCTGCCGAGGTGTGCAACGATGGCGCGGCCGCGTGCCAGATCACCGTGGCGCTCGGGCAGAACGTGGCTCATGTAGTCGTACGAAAGGCCATGGAAACCGTAGCGACGCAGACCGCGTTCCCAGGCTGAGTACGGCAGCGGCAGGATCTGCTCCACCTTCGGCACCGTGCGGTGAAAGGCTGTATCGAAGCACGCTACCTGAACAATTCCGGGCCACTGCTCGAACAGCAAGCTCATGGCCTTCAGGGGAAAGGGTTGGTGCAGCGGCGCCAAAGGAATCAAGGCCCGCAGCTCCGCGATGGTGCCGGCGGTCACCAAGGTTGGCTCGAAGTACCTGCTGCCGCCATGGACGACACGATGCGCGATGGCCACGATGCGGCGGCCATCGAGTCGGGCCACGATGCGCGCTTGAATCAACGCCAGAGCGGCGGTGTGAGGGTGTTCGTGATCCAGATGGATGCGCTGCTGTGCAGTGCCACTGTCGCTGTACTCAGGCGCGGGCCCAGCAATCCCTTGCACCTTGCCGTGCCACAGCGGCTCGTGCGGCAACGGGCGCGCCTGTGCATCGAACAAGGCGAACTTGATGCTTGAGGAGCCGCAATTGAGCACCAGGATGAGGCTCGGCTGGGAGTTGCTCATCGTGATGCTCCCAATCGTGATGTCCCATGCAAACCGGTCTGGGACAAATGCGTGTCAGCGGCTCCCATAAAACTGTTCCACGAACGATTGCCGGAAGCTTTGGTGACAAGCGAGACAGCTTTGTTGCGTCTTGGAGAATGCGGCGATCACGGCCTGGCCGTCGCCGCGCTTGGCGGCATCCCCCATGGCGCTCGCAGCGTCTTGGACCTGCCCGTCGAAACCCCGAAATTTCCCGGCATCCGTGCCAAGCCAGCCAAGAATGCGCATTTTTTCGCCCAGAGGTGGCTCGGCATGCTTGGCAATTTTGGGCGCCAACTCGGCGACCAGTGTCCATTCCTCCTTGGAAATCGCACCGGTGACGGCTTGCATGTCACGGCCAAGTCTCTCCATGACGCTGCGCAGCGCCATCGGCTTTGCAGCGTCAGCGGACTGCGCGCCCAGTCCCGTGGCAACGGTGGCCAAGGCTACTGACAACGTGATCGTCAAAAGCTGTCGAGGGTTCAAGAGATGACTCACGGGATTCTCCATGGAGGTTGTTGGTGAATGCTTCGCAGGCAGGCGCATGGCTTCGGGCTTTCAAAATTCCATGCTCAGCGCAATCGATCCGAAGGCGTGGCGGCCGATCTGCTGGTCGAACTCACGGGTTCTCCAGACGCGCATCACGGCAAGCCGCACGCCATGCCCGGCAACAATCCATTGGCTGCTGATGCCAATGGCTGCCTGAGCGACCCAAGGCCGTCGACTGACGTGATGGCTGTGCCGAAACAGATTTCCGTCGAGCGAGAAATCCCAGGCAACGGCTTTGGCCTCCAGGTTCAGGAATGCATGCGCTCCGGGTTTGGGCGCGCGCACCGATTGCGGCTCCGTCCTGCGCAGGTCGGAAACGCCCGAGGGCGGGCGGTTCTCCGCACCGGGCCGAATCGGATAACTGCCGAAATCGTTCGGGATGTTCCAGCCCGCACGCAATTCCACGCCGGTGCTGGCTGCGGTTTCAATGTTTCCGATCCGCAGGGCATAGCTGCCGATCACGTCGCCGCTCCACCCCGGCCGGACGGCACCCTCTGTGTACGACTTGAACTTGCGCTCCATCGCCATCTGGAACGCGGGTTCGTTGCGCAACTGGTTGCCCCAGCCGCGAAAACGATCGATGCCCCGCACCCGATGCACCAGATCCTGCGATTGCTCCGCCAACGACCAGGGGCCAATCACGCCCAGGGTCAGTTCGCGCACATCAAGCATTTCATAGCTGGCGGCCTGTGGGTGGACGCGGCGATTCCATGCCAGACCCAGGTACAGCAGGCCGGCGTACGGGCGATCGTCGGAAATCAGATCGGTGCGCGTCTTGTCCTCGGGCGTGTACATGGACTGGCCGAAGCGCACGACGATGTTTTGCGATGCCGACTGGGCGCCGGAGTCGCGCCAGAACTCGGGATCAGCCCAGCCGATGAAGCGGGTGTACCAGGCAATTGGTTGGGGCAGACACTCCGGGCGGAGCGCGCCTTGCAGATCGCGCGAAACCACGCTCAACGCCACACCGTTGGTGTAGTTGCGGTCGGTGCCTGTGAACAAATCGTTCTCCAGGCGCAGGGTTCCACCGCGCCAGTGCAAGGTTTGCTCCGGTGTACAGCGGTCATCCTGGCTTGGCTGCAAGGGCTCAGCGGCACGACCGACTGCGGTGGCGGTGACGGCCGAACTTGTCAGGAGCAAAAAAGCGAGACAAGACACCTTGCTTGCGTAAGGCATGCCAGCCTCACCTTGCTGACACTGTGCGTGCCGTGAGTCGTGCGATGACAAGCCTCAACAGCTCCAGCCACGCCAGGCACAGCGCCAGCAGCACGGCTATGGCCGCCAGCCCGGCCAGGCCTGCGCCCTCCAGCCCCAGCAGCCGACCCAGGGCGGGAATGGCCAGCAGCGCCGCCAGCAGCAGGCCCACGGCCGCCGCCATGGGGCGCAGCGCGACC
>NSJK01000043.1 GCA_002632325.1 Lysobacterales bacterium
GCCTGTTCGGTGCCGATCTTGCTGCCGGCCGCGCCTTCGACCTCCAGGCCGATCCAGGCAAGCTCGCGCTGGGCGGAATCGATGGCCTGGCCTGGTATGACAACCATCTGATTGCGGTCGAGAGCGGGATGTCGCCACGTCGCGTGATCCGCATTTCGCTGGGCGCCGATGGGCGCAGCCTGATCGATTCGAGCGTGCTCGACGCGGCCAATCCGGCCTTTGCGCTGCCGACCACGGGCACGGTTTCCGGCGATGGCTACTATTTCATTGCCAACAGCCAGAAGAATGCCTACGACCGTTACGGCAGCCCCAAGGACGAGTCCAAGCTCCAGCCGGTCGAGATCTTCCGCTCCGACCTGCGCGCCAACTGGGATCGCGCCAAACACGAAGAACTCAGTCAGGCTGCGGCCGTGGTCAGCCAGTCCAAGCCCGGCAGCGGCAAGTTCTCCAACGTTGAAGGCGGCTCCAACTCGGTCAGCGGGAACTGAGTCCTCACGCTCGACGGTTCATGCCGACATGTCGCTGGCTGCGAGCGCGCGCACGCGGCTGCGCGTGAGTGGGCCGAATTCCAGGCGGTCGAGCAGGACGTCGATCTGCGCATCGATTGCGCTGCGCCGATAGTCCGCCGCCTGAGCGGGCACCGGCGCATCGAGCGCAATGCCGGTGAGCGCGCGTGACATGCGCGCGGCGGCGGCTTGTTCGCGCAGGCGTGTCGCGGTGCTGGCGGCGCCGCGAAAGCGCAGGAAGGCCACCTCGTCGGCACGTTCGAGCACGGCTTCGAGTGAGCCGAAATGATGCAGCAGGATCGCCGCGGTCTTGGCGCCGATGCCGCTGATGCCCGGAATGTTGTCGACCGCATCGCCGGTGAGGGCGAGGTAATCGGCAACCTGATGCGGATGTACGCCCAGTCGCTGCTTGATGCCGTGACCATCCCAGCGCTGGTTGCGTGGTGGATCCCACTGCTCGTCGCCTTCGTTGATGAGCTGGCCGAAATCCTTGTCGGCGGAAACGATCACGCCACGGAAACCCTCGGTTCGCGCCACCGCAAGCGCACTGCCGATGAGATCGTCGGCTTCGTACTTCTGGTCGACCAGCACGCTGGCGCCAAGCGCTGCGGCGAGCGCCTTGCAATGACCGAACTGGCGCAGCAGGTCCGCTGGCGCCGGTGGTCGATTCGCCTTGTAGGCCGGATAGATCGCGTTGCGAAACGAGCTGTCGAGCGACTCGTCGAAAGCAACCGCGAGATGCGTCGGCCGCGCGCGCTCGATCAGTTCGAGCAGGAAACGTGCGAAACCATGCACCGCGTGCGCGGGTGCGCCCTCGGCATCGAACACGTCGGGGCCCTGGCCGAACCAGGCACGGCAGACGTAGAGACTGCCGTCGACGAGATGGATGGTCGGCTTCACGCGCCTATTGCCAATGCGAGAGCAGGTCGGCGACTGCAGGACGCGCGCGCTCGGGCGCTTCCTCGCGGGGCGTGCCGATGTGGACGAACATCACCACGCGCTCGTTCTCGGCCAGACCGAGCAGGGCAGCAACGTCGCGGTCATAAGCCGCCCAGCCCGTCAGCATCTGCGCGCCGTAGCCGAGTGCCTGCGCGCCCAGCAGCAGGTTGTAGCCGACGCAGCCCGCGCTGAGCAGTTGCTCCTGCGCGGGCACCTTGGCGTGGTGCTCATCGATGCGCGCCACCACCACGAGAATCAGCGGGGCATCCAGGTAGCGTTTGCGGTCCTTGTCGAGCGCAGCATCCGGTGTTGCGGGATCCACGCGCGCATGGATGCGTGCCAGCGCCTCGCCGAAGCGCGCCCTTGCCGCGCCATCGAGTGCGATCAGGCGGAAGGGATCGAGCCGGCCGTGGTCGGGCACGCGCACGGCCGACTGCAACAGGCGTTGGAGTTCGGTCGGGGTCGGCCCGGGTTCGCCGAGCAGACGCGAGGGTGTCGAACGGCGGGCATTGAGCAGGTCGAGCAGATCCACGGTGATCCCGGCGGCGAAAAAGCCGAGCATAGCGGCCCAGGCAGCCGCAGGTGAATTGCGCAGGGTCGAGCTGGCCGCCGAGGCGGGTCATTGGCGCATCCGATCAGACCATCGGACGGCCTTCGTGGGCTGTTGCCGGAACGCTGGCTGGGCTAGGATCGGGCTTTCATCTGCCCGATGAGGATGCGCATGGCAACAACGATCGCAGCGGTGCGCGAGACGACGCCTGGTGAGCGTCGAGCCGCCCTGACCCCGGAAGTGGCAAAGAAGCTCAAGGCGCGCGGCGCGCAGATCGTGATCGAGGCAGGGGCGGGTTCGAGCGCGTATTTCTCTGATGCGGCCTACGCCGGTGTCGAAGCCCTCGCCGCGGCTCAGGCGCTCGCCCGCGCCGACGTGCTGCTCAAGGTGCAGCCGCCCACGCTCGAGGAGATCGCCGCGCTCAAGGAAGGCGCCGTGGTGATCGGGCATTTGCAGCCACACCTCGCGCCCGAGCGCAGCAAGGCGCTGCGTGATCGCAAGATCACCGCGTTTGCGATGGAGCTGCTGCCGCGCACGACCCGCGCGCAGGCGATGGATGTGCTGTCCTCGCAGGCCGCAGTCGCCGGCTACAAGGCCGTGCTGATCGCCGCCGAGGCCGCGCCGAAGTTCTTCCCGATGCTCACCACCGCAGCCGGCACGATCCGCCCGAGCAAGGTGCTGATCGTCGGCGCCGGCGTGGCCGGTCTGCAGGCGATCGCCACCGCCAAGCGCCTGGGCGCGCAGGTCGAGGGCTTCGACGTGCGCCCGGAAACCAGGGAGCAGATCGAATCACTCGGCGCCAAGTTCCTCGACCTGGGAGTCTCTGCCGCGGGCAGTGGCGGCTATGCGCGCGAGCTCACCGCGGAAGAGCGCGAGCAGCAGCAGAAGGCGCTGGCCGAACAGCTCAAGGGTTTCGACGTGGTCGTCACCACCGCAGCGGTGCCCGGCCGTCGCGCACCGCGCATCATCAGCGCGGCGATGGTCGCCGGAATGAAGCCGGGCGCGGTCATCGTCGACATCGCCGCCGAGACCGGCGGCAACGTCGAAGGCAGCGAAGCGGGCAGCACGGTCGTGAGTGCCAACGGCGTGAGCATCATCGGCA
>NSJK01000042.1 GCA_002632325.1 Lysobacterales bacterium
GCCTGTTCGGTGCCGATCTTGCTGCCGGCCGCGCCTTCGACCTCCAGGCCGATCCAGGCAAGCTCGCGCTGGGCGGAATCGATGGCCTGGCCTGGTATGACAACCATCTGATTGCGGTCGAGAGCGGCATGTCGCCACGTCGCGTGATCCGCATTTCGCTGGGCGCCGATGGGCGCAGCCTGATCGATTCGAGCGTGCTCGACGCGGCCAATCCGGCCTTTGCGCTGCCGACCACGGGCACGGTTTCAGGTGATGGCTACTACTTCATCGCCAACAGCCAGAAGAATGCCTACGACGGTTACGGCAGCCCCAAGGACGAGTCCAAGCTCCAGCCGGTCGAGATCTTCCGCTCCGACCTGCGCGCCAACTGGGATCGCGCCAAACACGAAGAACTCAGTCAGGCTGCAGCCGTGGTCAGCCAGTCAAAGCCCGGCAGCGGCAAGTTCTCCAACGTTGAAGGCGGCTCCAACTCGGTCAGCGGGAACTGAGTCCTCGCGCTCGACGGTTCATGCCGGCATGTCGCTGGCTGCGAGCGCGCGCACGCGGCTGCGCGTGAGCGGGCCGAAATCCAGGCGGTCGAGCAGGACGTCGATCTGCGCATCGATTGCGCTGCGCCGATAGTCCGCCGCCTGAGCGGGTACCGGCGCATCGAGCGCAATGCCGGTGAGCGCGCGTGACATGCGCGCGGCGGCGGCTTGTTCGCGCAGGCGTGTCGCGGTGCTGGCGGCGCCGCGAAAGCGCAGGAAGGCCACCTCGTCGGCACGTTCGAGCACGGCTTCGAGTGAGCCGAAATGATGCAGCAGGATCGCCGCGGTCTTGGCGCCGATGCCGCTGATGCCCGGAATGTTGTCGACCGCATCGCCGGTGAGGGCGAGGTAATCGGCAACCTGATGCGGATGTACGCCCAGTCGCTGCTTGATGCCGTGACCATCCCAGCGCTGGTTGCGTGGTGGATCCCACTGCTCGTCGCCTTCGTTGATGAGCTGGCCGAAATCCTTGTCGGCGGAAACGATCACGCCACGGAAACCCTCGGTTCGCGCCACCGCAAGCGCACTGCCGATGAGATCGTCGGCTTCGTACTTCTGGTCGACCAGCACGCTGGCGCCAAACGCTGCGGCGAGCGCCTTGCAATGACCGAACTGGCGCAGCAGATCCGCTGGCGCCGGTGGTCGATTCGCCTTGTAGGCCGGATAGATCGCGTTGCGGAACGAGCTGTCGAGCGACTCGTCGAAGGCAACCGCCAGATGCGTCGGCCGCGCGCGCTCGATCAGTTCGAGCAGGAAACGTGCGAAACCATGCACCGCGTGGGCGGGTGCGCCCTCGGCATCGAACACGTCGGGGCCCTGGCCGAACCAGGCACGGCAGACGTAGAGACTGCCGTCGACGAGATGGATGGTCGGCTTCATCCGGCTATGACCAATGCGAAAGCAGGTTGGCGACCGCAGGCCGGTTGCGCTCGGGGGCGCGCTCCCGCGCCGTACCGATGTGCACGAAGGCGAGAACGCGCTCATTTTCGGTGAGGCCGAGCAGGTCGGCGACCTCGCGATCGTAGGCGGCCCAGCCCGTCAGCATCTGCGCGCCGTAGCCGAGCGCCTGCGCGCCAAGCAGCAGGTTGTAGCCGACGCAGCCCGCGCTGAGCAGTTGTTCCTGCGCGGGCACCTTGGCGTGGTGCTCATCGATGCGCGCCACCACCACGAGAATCAGCGGGGCATCCAGATAGCGCTTGCGGTCCTTGTCGAGCGCAGCGTCCGGTGTTGCGGGATCCATGCGCGCATGGATGCGTGCCAGCGTCTCGCCGAAGCGCACCCTTGCCGCGCCCTCGAGTGCGATCAGGCGGAAGGGATCGAGCCGGCCGTGGTCGGGCACGCGCACGGCCGACTGCAACAGGCGTTGGAGTTCGGCCGGTGCCGGCCCGGGTTCGCCGAGCAGACGCGAGGGTGTCGAGCGGCGGGCATTGAGCAGGTCGAGCAGATCCACGGTGATCCCGGCGGCGAAAAAGCCGAGCATAGCGGCCCAGGCAGCCGCAGGTGAATTGCGCAGGGTCGAGCTGGCCGCCGAGGCGGTTCATTGGCGCATCCGATCAGACCATTGGACGGCCTTCGTGGGCTGTTGCCGGAACGCTGGCTGGGCTAGGATCGGGCTTTCATCTGCCCGATGAGGATGCGCATGGCAACAACGATCGCAGCGGTGCGCGAGACGACGCCTGGTGAGCGTCGAGCCGCCCTGACCCCTGAAGTGGCAAAGAAGCTCAAGGCGCGCGGCGCGCAGATCGTGATCGAAGCAGGGGCGGGTGCGAGCGCGTATTTCGCCGATGCGGCCTACGCCGGTGTCGAAGTCCTCGCCGCGGCTCAGGCGCTCGCCCGCGCCGACGTGTTTCTCAAGGTGCAGCCGCCCACACTCGAGGAAATCGCCGCGCTCAGGGAAGGCGCCGTGGTGATCGGGCATTTGCAGCCGCATCTCGCGCCCGAGCGCACCAAGGCGCTGCGTGATCGCAAGATCACCGCGTTTGCGATGGAGCTGCTGCCGCGCACGACTCGCGCGCAGGCGATGGATGTGCTTTCCTCGCAGGCCGCAGTCGGCGGCTACAAGGCCGTGCTGATCGCCGCCGAGGCCGCGCCGAAGTTCTTCCCGATGCTCACCACCGCAGCCGGCACGATCCGGCCGAGCAAGGTGCTGATCGTCGGCGCCGGCGTCGCCGGTCTGCAGGCGATCGCCACCGCCAAGCGCCTGGGCGCGCAGGTCGAGGGTTTCGACGTGCGCCCGGAAACCAAGGAACAGATCGAATCGCTGGGCGCGAAATTCCTCGACCTGGGTGTTTCCGCCGCGGGCAGTGGCGGCTATGCGCGCGAGCTCACCGCGGAAGAGCGCGAGCAGCAGCAGAAGGCGCTCGCCGAACAGCTCAAGGGTTTCGACGTGGTCGTCACCACCGCAGCGGTGCCCGGCCGTCGCGCGCCACGCATCATCAACGCAGCGATGGTCGCCGGAATGAAGCCGGGCGCGGTCATCGTCGACATCGCCGCCGAGACCGGCGGCAACGTCGAAGGCAGCGAAGCGGGCAGCACGGTCGTGAGTGCCAACGGCGTGAGCATCATCGGCA
>NSJK01000013.1 GCA_002632325.1 Lysobacterales bacterium
GCACCACCCGAACCCCCGGCCCCGCCGCCCGAACCGGATCGTCGATCGAACACAGGCGATCAGAGTGTGCAATTTCGCTCGATGAAGCCGCCGGTTTATCCCGAAACCGCGGTCAAGAACCGCACCGAAGGCACGGTCTACGTGCGCGCCTCGATCGGGGCCGACGGCAAGGTCACCGCGGCCTCGGTCGACCACGTCGTGCCGGAAAACGCAGCCGGTGCGTTGGGTCAATCGGCGGTGGATGCCGTCAAGACCTGGACCTTCGAGCCGGCGCGCAGTCACGGCAAGGTCGTGGCGGGCGATGTGCTGGTGCCGATCCTGTTCGCGATGCATGAGAAGTCCGAACCGCCGGCACCGGAAAAGGGCGCGCTCGACACGATCACGATCCGCGGCGATCTCAAGCACTGATCCGCAATTGGCTCCTTTCAAGCGGCTCTGTGCGGCAATCGCACAGGGCCGCTAAACTGGGCGTCTCCCTTCCGCCCGTTCTCGATAAGGAGCTGTTCCATGACAATCAAGGTCGCGATCAACGGTTATGGTCGCATCGGTCGCAACATGCTGCGCGCGCTGTATGAAGCCAAGCGCACCCATGAAATCCAGATCGTCGCGATCAACGACCTGGGCAACGCCGAAACCAATGCCCACCTGACCCAGTACGACACCGCGCACGGCAAGTTTCCGGGCGAAGTGGGCGTCAACGGCGGCGACCTCGTCGTCAACGGCGATCGCATCAAGGTCTGCGCCGAACGCGATCCGGCCAAGCTGCCGTGGAAGGATCTGGGCGTGGACATCGTGCTCGAATCGACCGGCCTGTTCACGAGCAAGGCCAAGGCCGGCGCGCATCTGGCGGCCGGCGCGAAGAAGGTGATCATCTCGGCGCCCGGTGACAAGGACGTGGATGGCACCTTCGTCTACGGCGTCAACCACGAGCAGATCAAGGGCAGCCACACGGTCATTTCCAATGCCTCGTGCACGACCAACTGCCTGGCGCCGCTGGCCAAGGTGCTGCACGAAAAGATCGGCATCGTGCATGGCCTGATGACGACGATTCACGCCTACACCAACGATCAAGTGCTCACCGACGTCTATCACTCCGATCTGCGCCGTGCACGCAGCGCGACGATGAGCCAGATTCCGACCAAGACCGGCGCGGCCGCTGCGGTGGGTCTGGTGCTGCCCGAACTCAACGGCAAGCTCGATGGCTTTGCGATGCGCGTGCCGACGATCAATGTCTCGGTGGTCGATCTGTCCTTCGTTGCCGCACGCGCAACCAGCAAGGAAGAAATCGACGCCGCGGTCAACGAAGCGGCCAACGGCAGGCTCAAGGGCATCCTCGGCGTGAACACCCAGCCGCTGGTGTCGATCGACTTCAATCACAATCCGCTGTCGTCGATTTATGACTCCACGCAGACGCGCGTGATGGGCGGCACCCTGGTCAAGGTGCTGTCGTGGTACGACAACGAGTGGGGTTTCTCCAACCGCATGCTCGACATGACCCTGGCCTACGCCAACGCGAAATGAGGCGTTTTGCCAAGACGCGAAAGAAAAGGGCCGGTTATCCCGGCCTTTTTCATGTGCGCTTGCTGCAAGCCTGCCAGTCGCGCGCGAGCAGGCCGTAGAGTGCCGAATCCTGAACGATGCCGCCGACACGCCAACGCTCGCGCAACAGGCCTTCGCGCTGGAAGCCAAGGCGTTCGACCAGTCGGCATGAAGCAAAATTGAGCGGATCGATATCGACCTCGATTCGGTCCAGACCCAGTTCGCCAAACGCGTACTCGATCGCCAGGGTCGCCATTTCGCGCGCAAGGCCGTGGCCCCAGAATTGCGGCAGCAGCGCAAAACCCAGCTCGCCACGTGCGTGTTGATGGCTGATTGCAAACAGCGAGCAGGTGCCGATCAACTGATCGTCCTGGCCGATGCTTGCTGCCCAGGGATAGAACTCCGCGTGTTCCCGCTCGAGCCGCATGCGCTCGATATGGGCAAGCGCCTGCGCCGGGTCATGCCAGGGCAGATGGCTCCAGTGACGCATGACCATGGGATCGGAATACAGCGCAAACAACGCGTCGCGGTCAGTCTGCGCGAGCACGCGCAGCTTGAGGCGTGATCCGACCAGTTCGGGGATGGGTGGCATCTCATCGTTCATTGCGCGCAGTCCTTGCTCTTTGATGACATTGAACCGCCTTCTTGTCGAGATTGCTGGCGCCTGCATTGCGTGAACTCCATGGTCGCAGCCCGGGGCCACGTGTTTCGGAAAGAAGCGGTATCCTGCGAAGCACGTTCCATGCCATTGAAGTTGCCTCATGATCGACACGGGATTGTCCAGTCCTGCCATGTCCTACAGCCTGCGCGAGGAGATTGCCTCGAGTCTGATTCATGGCTTGGGCATCGTGCTCAGCATCGCCGGGCTCGCGACCCTCGTCGGTTTTGCGGTGCGCAGCGGTGGTGCGCGCGAGATCGTCAGCGTTGCGGTGTACGGCACGACCCTGATTCTGCTCTACACCGCGTCCACGCTCTATCACGGCGTGCCGGTCGTGCGTGCCAAGCCGGTGCTGCGCCTGCTCGACCATGCCGCAATCTTCCTCTTGATCGCCGGCACCTACACGCCGTTCACCCTGCTGACCTTGCAGGGTCGCTGGGGTCTGGTTCTGTTCGTGCTGGTGTGGGGTTTGGCATTGGCGGGCATCTCGCTCGAACTGCGCCGTGTGCGCAATCGCGTACTGATGGCCACCCTCTACGTTGCGCTGGGCTGGATCGGTCTGGTGGCGATCGGGCCGCTGCGCGAGAACCTCGAAGCCCCCGGTTTGTGGCTGCTGTTCGGCGGTGGCGCTGCCTACACGCTCGGCGTGCCGTTCTATCTGTGGAAGCGCCTGCCCTACAGCCACGCGGTATGGCACGGGTTCGTCCTGCTCGGCAGCGTGCTGCAGTTCTTCGCCGTGTTGTTCTACGCGCTGCCGCGCGCCTGAGGACTGGCCTCAGCCAACAGCGAACCGGAAGGCAAAGACGCCGAGCATGACGCCGCACAGGCCGAGCTTGGCCAGCGAGCCGACAACGAAGCCAAGCCATGCTCCAAAGCCGACGCCACCCGCCCTGCGTAGATTCGAGCCCGCACTGAGTTCGCCGAGCAGGGCGCCGACAAAGGGGCCGAACACGATCCCGGGCAGGCCAAGGAAGATTCCGACCAGAGTACCAAGCGCGGCGCCGATCACCGCCGCACGACTCGCGCCAACCTTCTTCGCGCCGAGCACGCCGGCGATGAAGTCGATCGCGATGGCGAGCACGGCCAGCGCGCCGAGCAGGATCAGCGTCCAGGCGCCGACATGGTGAAAGTCATCGGCCCAGGCTGCGAGCAGCAGGCCGATGAAGACCAGCGGCACGCCCGGCAGCGCCGGCAACACCGAACCGATGATGCCGACGATCACGAGCAGGGCGGCGAGCAGGTACCACAACCAATGCAGGGTCATTGAATCCGACTGTGCGCGAGGAGAGCGCGCACGATAGCGCAAGGAGTCGGCGGTCGCAGCCTTGCGCGCGCGGCTATTCAGGCCTGATCGAGGCGAAACGCGATCGGCACCAGACCCCAGGCGGGTACTGCGACGCCCTCGCGCAGCACCGGCTTGAACCGTGCGCGCTGCACGGCTTCGCGCGCGGCCGCATCGAGCGCGGCATGCCCGGAGCTGCGTGCGATCTCGATGCGCTCGACCTTGCCGTCGGCATCGACCAGCACCTTGAGCAGCACCTTGCCTTCCGCGCGTGCGCGGATCGCTGGCGCGGGGTAGCGCAGGCGCATCGGCTCGGCATAGGCGAGCTGACGTGTTTCGCCGCCGATGTCCTCGATCGGTGAAGTGGGCGCAGTTGCAATCGGGGCGACAGTCGCTTCGGCAAGCGGATCGCTGATCGGTGTCGGCTCAGGATTCCGGGTCGCCGCAGGCAACTGCATGACGGGCGTGCGTGCTCGGGTCGGTGTCGGCTTTGTCTTGGGGCGGGGCAGGGTTTCCGCAGGTGGCGGAGGCATCGGTGGGGGCTCCATGCGCAATGCGACTGCGACCGTCTGCGCGGCCGCACGTGGCGTCGGCGCGGTTGCCGGCAGGGCGAGCATACCCACGGCCAGCGCATGCGCGGCAATTGTCGCAGCCCAGGCAAGGATGCGGCGTGCGTCGAGGCGGTCTTGATCTTCGATCACGAGTGCGTGCATGGTCTTGCCTCCGCGTGGTGGTGAAGCAAACAACGCGGGCGAGCGCGCAGCGGGGTTTGCGCGCGTCGTCGGTACAATGTCGACGATGAACCACGCGGCTGATGAATCGACCACAATCCTCAAGGCCGACAGTTTCGGCCGCATCCTGCTGGTTGGCGGCGGCGAGCAGCGTTTCGTGCGGCGCGATCTGGGCGCCACGCCGTGGTGGCTGCGCGGTTTCGCGTGGATTCTCGCGTGTCGCGAGGCACGCGCGCTGGCGCGCCTGGATGGCCTGCCCGCGACCCCGCGCCTGCTCGGCTGGGACGGGCGCTGGCTCGATCGCAGTTTCATGGCGGGGGCGGCGATGTATCAGCGTCCGCCGCAGGGTGATGTCGCGTATTTTCGTGCCGCGCGGCGTCTATTGGGGCAGGTGCATCGCCTGGGCATCGCCCACAACGATCTGGCCAAGGAAGCCAACTGGCTGGTGCGTGAGGATGGCTCGCCGGCCCTCATCGATTTCCAGTTGGCCACGTGTGGCAGACCGCGTGCACGCTGGATGCGCTTGCTCGCGCGCGAAGACCTGCGCCACCTGCTCAAGCACAAGCGCACTTATTGCCCGGCCGCACTGACCCCGGTGGAAAAACGCATCCTCAAGCGGCACTCGTGGCTGCGTTCGGCCTGGTTCGCGACCGGCAAGCCGGTCTATCGCTTCGTTACCCGCCGCCTGCTGCGCTGGGAAGACAACGAAGGGCAGGGCCCCAAGCCCTGAATCGAATGGTGATTGCCGGACCGCGATCAGCGCGTGGTTTTCAGCGGCAATTTGATCGTGACTTCGAGGCCGCCGTCTTCGGCGTTGCGCGCAGTGATCGTTCCGCGATGGCGTTTGATTGCACGCTGCGCGATCGCCAGACCCAAGCCAGTACCGCCGCTGCTGCGCGTGCGTGCGCTGTCGGTGCGATAGAACGGCTCGAAGATGCGCGCCAGTTCGTCCGCTGCGACGCCGGGGCCGTGGTCGCGCACGATCACTTGTGCGCTGTCGCCCTCGCGCAGCAGCCGCACGCTCACCGTGCTGCCGTCGGCGGTGTAGGCCAGCGCATTGCGGATCACGTTCTCGAACGCGCTGTAGAGCGCCACGTGTGAACCGACCAGTTGCAGATGGGCGCGTTCGGTGAGTGCGACCTTGCGCCCGCGCGGCGCGCCCTCGTAATCGGCATTGAGGATCACGTCCTCGAGCAGGGCGTCGAGCGCAATGTCATCGACCAGCGTGTCGCTCGCGGTTTCCAGACGTGACAGTTCCAGTGATTGTGCCAGCATCGCCTCCAGACGATCGGCCTCGCGCTCGATGCGATCGAGCGAGCCCTGAATCTGTGTGGGGTCACCATCGCGAGCCAATTCGAGTGCCACGCGCTGGCGTGCCAGCGGTGAGCGTAACTCGTGCGAGACATCGCGCACGAGGCGGCGATGGCTTTCGACGAGGGTCTTGATGCGCTCGGCCATGGAATCGAACTCGGTCGCCAGCGCCACCACTTCGGCGCTGCGGCCAAAGCGGATGCGGCCCACTCGCGCATCCAGATCGCCCTCGGCAAATCGATGCGTGCTGGCACGGATGCGCTGCAGTGGATCGGCCACGTACCAGGCCAGCAGCAGGCTCAGCGCGGCGCTCGCGGCCATTGCCACGATGATGTTCTGCCAGAACCAGGTCGGGCGGCGTGACAGCAGGCGTGCAATGAAGCTGCCTTCGCGCGCAGCCACCATCGCATAGGCGCCATGCGAGCGCGTCTGCACGGCGCGTGCACGCAAACGCTCGGTACTGTAGGTGTCGCCACCCGGCGCGGCTTCGCGCACGCTCGCAAGGACCTGCGTCGCTGCCTTGCGCACACCCGGTGACACTTCGCGGCCCAGCAGTTCGCTGCCGTCGCTGCTGAACACGTAGACCTGGGCCGGGCCGAAGTCGGCGGCGCTGCGCAGCCACTGGCGCGTGGCTTCCTCGCCCTCGTGGCGCAGCTCGCGCGTGGTGCGCGCGAGCAGGTCGTCGAGCGCGGCCTGCAGACGGGTGATGCCCAGACCCGGGATTTTCTCGGTCTCGAAGTTCGCGGTGCCCACCCAGGCGAAGACCACCAGCAGCAGCACCATGACGATCCACAGCACGCCGAAGATCCGCCAGAACAAGCGCTGCATCATTGGTGCGATGACTCCGTGCGAACACTCATGCATCGTCACCGAGCTGGCGCAGCAGGTAACCACTGCGATGGATCGTGGTGATCGGCGAGGCACCATCGGGTGCGTCACCGAGCTTGCGGCGCAGGTTGGAGACGTGCACGTCGATCGAGCGATCGAATGGGCCGAGCGGCCGACCGAGCACACTCTGCGAGATGCGCTCCTTGCTCACCACGCGGCCGGTTTCACGCAGCAGCAACACCAGCAGATCGAACTCGGTGCCGGTCAGGGTGATCTGCTCGCCGCCGACGCTGACCGAGCGCGAGGCTGCCCGCAGCAGGATCGGTCCGTTGCGCAGATCGACGAGCACCTCGCTGCCTTCGCCCTGTGCACGGCGCAACACCGCGCGCAGGCGTGCGGCGAGTTCGCGCGGATTGCAGGGTTTGGGAATGTAGTCGTCCGCACCGAGTTCGAGGCCGAGGATGCGATCGATGTCTTCACCCAGCGCGGTGAGCATGAGCACGGGCAAGGGCGACTCGCGGCGCAGTTCGCGCAGGGCATCGAGCCCCGAGCGGCCTGGCATCATCACGTCGAGCACGAGCGCATCGAAGCTGCCTGCGCGCACCGCAGCCAGCGCCGAGTCGGCGTCGTGGGCGAGCGTGACGTCGAAGCCGTCGCGGGTGAGGAAATCACGCAGCAACTGGGCCAGTTCGACGTCGTCGTCGGCGAGCAGGATGCGGGGATTGGCCATGCGCAAAGCATACTGGCCGCCTGCCGGAGTCGCTTTCGGGCGTGCTTCGCTTTGCATGGCTTTACGCGCCGATGCGAGTGCGTCGGCGCGTATGGCCCGGCGAGCGGATCAAACGCTGTCCTGACGGTGATGCGAATCGGACAACCGCTTCATCAGCGGCAGCGCGGCGATCGCGATCAGCGTGCACACCAGCGCGGCGATGCCGAGCTTGTTGAACAGCGCGGTGTAGATCGGCAGCGACTGCACAGGTTCGGTGATGTCCCTGGGCACGCTCGCGTAGGTCGCGACAACACCGCCCAGATACTGCGAAATGCCCGAAGCGACGAACCACGCGCCCATCATGAAGCCGCCCATGCGCGCCGGCACGTAGCGCGCGATCATCGCCAGTCCCAGGCCGCTGACCAGGAGCTCGCCCAGCGAGATCGCGCCATAGCCCCAGACCATCAGCCACGACGACACCCTGCCATCGGGTCCGGCGTAGTGCTGCGCGGCGCCGTAGATGAAGAAGCCGCCGGCAATGATGGCGAAACCGAGCGCGAACTTGGCCGCGATCGAAAGATCGCGCTTGCGCTTGCCGGCCCAGGTGTAGAGCCAGGCGAGGATCGGACTGAGGATGAAGATCCAGATCGGATTGAAGGCCTGGATCTGCGCCGGCGACCAGACCCACAGCGGTACGCCGAACACGCTGAAGCTCATGTCGACATTGCGCAGCGCGAACAGGTTCAGCGAGGTCGACATCTGCTGATAGAAGACGAAATAGAACACCGTCTGCACGGTGAGCACGAGTGCGGCGATCAGACCCGGGCGTTCTTCGCGGCGGCCGCTCGAAATCAGGTAGGCGAAGATCGCCAGCACCGCGATGCCGGCAACGTAGACGAAGGCGCGGGCAACCGACTCGTTATCGAGCACGTAGGCCGAGGCGAACACCGCGACCACACCCAGCGCGAGCACGGCGCCGAGCTTGCTCCAGTCGACCGGCTGCGCATCGGGCGCCGAACCGATCTGGCCCATCGACGCGCGCATGATGAAGTAATTGAACAGCCCCACGACCAGGCCCACCGAGCACACCGCGAAGGCGACATGCCAGCCCAGTTCGTTGCCGTAGCTTGCGTTGATGTAGTCCTTGAGCCAGGGCGTGAGCAGTTGCGAAATCATCGCGCCGAGATTGACCGCCATGTAGTAGATCGTGAACGCGCTGTCGATGCGCGAATCATCACCTTCGTAGATCTTGCGCACGAGATTGCCGGCATTGGGCTTGAACAGGCCGTTGCCGACCACGATCACGCCCAGCGCGCAGAACAGGAACCAGGTGCTTTCGGTCGGCACCACCATGAGTGCGTAGCCGGCGGACAGGATCACCGCGCCGAGCAGCATCGTGCGCCGCGTGCCGAGAATCTTGTCGCCGATCCAGCCGCCGATGGCCGGCGCCACGTAGATCAGTGCCGCAGCCGCGCCCCACACCAGATTGGCGCGGTCATCGTCGAAGCCCAGACGCTGCACCATGTAGAAAACGATCAGCGCCTGCATGCCGTAGTAGCCGAAGCGCTCCCACATCTCGATCAGGAACACGGTGGCGAACGAACGCGTCTGACTGGTCGTGGCAATGGCTTTGGTCATCGGATTGCTCCGCGGCAGGGGAAGGGACGGGCAGGAAAAGTGCGAATTGAGTCAGCTGCGGTCGGAGCGTGCCAATCAACGGGGGTTCTGCAGCGGCGGCAGCCAGTCTCGCGATACCGATGCAGCAATCAGGGCGTACAGCGCCGCCAGCAGGGCCGACATCGAAACATCCGACAGGAAGTGCCTGGCCATGTCGAGGCGCGTGACGACCGCGAACAGGGGAATCGTCAGCACCAGCAACCGTTGCCACCACGCTGGGCAGACGGCCGCAATCGGCAACAGCAGGCCGAAATAGAACGAGGAGTGGCCCGAAGGAAAGCTGCCGCCACCGGCAAACCAGATCTGCGTCCAATCACCACTGGCGAGAATCTGCTCGGGGCGCAGGCGACCAAACAGCCCCTTGCCGATCATCATCGAACCGATCGTGGCGAACTGCACCAGCACCGCGGCCACCAGCACGCGCGGCCAGCGCGCGCCGCGCGCAAGCAGCAGGCCGATTGCGCCGAGTGCGAGCGTGATGCAGCCGGCCAGCCAGTACCAGACATGCAGGCCGCTGATCGTGTCGAGTGCATTCAATGTGTTGGTCAACGCCGGCAGGCTTTCGAGGCCGCTGTCGTGGATCCACAGCACCAGCATCCGATCGACGCCGAGCAGGCCGATCAGCAGCAGGACGGCAAACGTGGCTGCAGCGCCCGCGAGAAAACGCCGGCTCATGCGGCGCGTCCGTCCATCATTGGCCCGTTGAAACGGCGCGCCGAACCACGCGCTCGACCCGCGCCGCATCGAATGGATTTCAAACTCGGCATTGCTTTTTCCCCCGACCTGCGGCCCGTGACGACCGTGTCGCCGGAGCTTGTGGCATCATCCAGCGCGTTCCAACCGTCGACTGGCCGGGTCGATCTTCGACGATCCACGCGGTGGCATTCAAGCCTTTGCAGTCGGCAAGTGCCCGCCGGGCGGCAATTTGACCAGGGGAATGGGCAGGCATGCCGAGCACCGAAGCCAGGGGACCGCGCCAGTTGGCGCGTGCCTTCATGTGGTCCATGCAGGGCCTGCGCGCAGCATGGCGCCATGAAGCCTCGTTCCGCCTCGAGGGCTACCTGTTCGTGATCCTGTGCCCGCTCGGTCTGTGGCTCGGACGCAACGGGATCGAGCGCGCGATCCTCGTCGGCAGCCTGCTGCTGGTGCTGTCGGCCGAGTTGCTCAATTCGGCGATCGAAGCCGTGGTCGACAAGACCAGCCCCGAATTCAACGAACTGGCCGGCCGCGCCAAGGACATGGGCTCGGCCGCGGTGTTCGTCCTGATGGTGAACTTCGTGCTGTGCTGGGGCCTGATCCTCTGGCGCTGAAGCGGGCGATGACGCGATTTGGCCTGCCCCTTGCGCAGCGCGCACGCCGGCCGCACAGTGCGCGCTCCCGGGCTTGCCGGTGATGTTGATTGCGGAGGAGCCATGCGCGCGATTCGATTGCTTACCCTGCTGCTTGCACTGCTCATGCTGGGCGGCTGCGGTTACAACCAGATCCAGTCCAAGGACGAGGCGGTCAAGGCCGGCTGGTCCGAAGTGATCAACCAGTACCAGCGCCGCGCGGATCTGGTGCCCAACCTCGTCAACACCGTCAAGGGTTATGCGCAGCATGAGGAAGCCGTGTTCACCCAGGTGACCGAGGCGCGTGCGAAAGTCGGCCAGATCAACCTGACTGCCGATGATCTTTCCGACGAGACCAAGATGAAGGCGTTCCAGCAGGCACAGGGCGAGCTGTCCAGCGCGCTCTCGCGCCTGATGGTGGTTTCGGAGAACTATCCGCAGCTCAAGGCCGATGGCCTGTTCCAGAACCTGCAGGCGCAGCTGGAGGGCACCGAGAATCGCGTCACCGTGGCGCGCAATCGCTACATCGGACTGATCCAGGACTACAACACCTATATCCGCTCGTTCCCGACCAACCTCACTGCGATGATGTTCGGCTACAAGACCAAGGCGAATTTCTCGGTCGAGAACGAAAAGCAGATCTCGACGGCGCCCAAGGTCGATTTCGGCAAGGGTTGATGCCTCGATGAGATTCCTCGCGAGGTTGCTGGCGCTGGTCTGCCTGGCCTTCGCCGTGGCGGCGTGGGCCGCAGACGATGGCCTGCAGCCGATCCCGCCATTCGGGGAGCGCGTGACCGATCTCACCGGCACGCTCGACGCGCAGCAGAAGACCAGGCTCGCAGGCGAGCTGGAAGCACTGGAGAAGGCCAAGGGATCGCGCGTGGCGGTGCTGCTGGTGCCGACCACGCAGCCCGAGGACATCGCCCAGTACAGCATCCGCGTCACCGATGCCTGGCGACTTTCGCGCAGCGATGGCAAGACCCACGATGGCGTGCTGCTGATCGTGGCCAAGGACGATCGCCGCGTGCGCATCGATGTGGGCCAGGACCTGGAAGGCGCGATCCCCGATGCGGCGGCCGCGCGCATCATCCGCGAGTACATCACGCCCCGCTTTCGCGCCGGCGACTATGCCGGCGGTATCGAGGACGCCGTGGGCGCGCTGACGAAACTCATCAACGACGAGCCGCTGCCGGAACCGCTGGCCGACGAGCGCGAGGGCGATGATCCGTTCCGCAGCGCGATGATGTTCGGCTTGCTTGCCATGTTCTGGGCGCGTGTCGTGTTCAATGGGTTTCCCGTATTAGTGCGCGTGCTGCTGGTTGCTGCGGTCAGCATGGGCGCCGGTTGGCTGATCAGCGGCGCGATCGAGATCGGCATCCTGCTCGGCGTGGTGGGCTTGTTCGTGGGCATGCTGGGTGCAGGAGACGGCGGCGGGATGGCCAGTCGCGGTGGGGGCTGGGGCGGGTTCAGCGGTGGCGGCAGCGGCTGGAGCGGCGGTGGCAGCAGTTGGGGTGGTGGTGGCTCAAGCGGTGGCGGCTTTTCCGGCGGTTCCAGCGGCGGATTCTCCGGCGGCGGCGCTTCGGGAGGCTGGTGATGCGATACCTGCGCCATCTGTTTGATCTGGGCGCCGCGCGGCGCAGCTTTCCTGCGTCGACGCTCGACGCGATCCAGCATGCGATCCAGGCCAGCGAGCACAAGCACCTGGGCGAGATCGTGTTTGCGGTCGAAGGCAGCCTGGGCCTTGCCCACCTGTGGCGCGGCCGCAGCGCGCGTGATCGCGCGCGCGAAGTGTTCAGCCTCTTGCGCGTATGGAACACCGAGCGCAATACCGGCGTGCTGGTCTATGTGCTGCTCGCCGAGCGCGCGATCGAGATCGTCGCCGATCGCGGCATTACCGCGCGCGTGGCGCAAGCCGACTGGGACGATGCGTGCGCGCTGATGCAGGAACGTTTCGCTGCAGGCAGCTACGAGCAGGGCGCGATCAGCGGCGTGGAGGCGATCAGTGCAATCCTCGTGCATCACTTTCCCGCCACGCATGATGACAACCGCGACGAACTGTCCGACCGCCCCGTGTTGCTGTGAGGGACCGTCGGCGCGACGGTGGGCCGGTCTGTGCCGCACAGGGCTTGTTGCGCGCGCGACGAGGCGTTAGCGTGCAAGGTCTTCCGTCCGGGCGCCACGCATGACCGAATCGATCGAATATCCGGCGCTGTATCTCAAGCGCGGCGAAGATGCGCGCCTGCGTGCGGGGCATCTGTGGGTGTTTTCCAACGAAGTCGACGTCGAGCGCTCGCCGCTGACCGCCTTCGCGCCGGGCGATGCCTGCGCGATCGTGGATCATCGCGGCAAGGCGATCGGTATCGGCTATGTCAATCCCAATTCGCTGATCGCCGCGCGCCTGGTTGCGCGTGGGCTGGATCATCCGCTGGATTCCTCGCTCATCGTGCATCGGCTCAATGTCGCGCTGTCGCTGCGCGAGCGGCTCTACGCGCAGCCGTACTATCGATTGGTGTTCGGCGAGGCCGACGGCTTGCCTGGTCTCACCGTCGATCGTTTCGGCGACGTGCTGGTCGCGCAGGCAACCACCGCAGGCATGGATCGGCGCAAGGAAGAAATCCGCGATGCCCTGGTCAAGGTGCTCAAGCCGCGCCAGCTGTGGTGGAAGAACGATGCGGGAATTCGCGCGCTCGAACATCTCCCCGAAGTGGTCGAACTCGGCCACGGCGAACCCGGCGGCGAGGTGTTCGCGCGCGAGGGCAGGCTCGAGTTCCTCATCGACCCGGTCGGTGGGCAGAAGACCGGCTGGTTCTACGACCAGCGCGAGAATCGCGACCAGCTTGCGCGTCTGGCCGCCGGCAAGCGCGTGCTCGACATGTTTTCCTATCTCGGCGGCTGGGGTATCCGCGCCGCGGCCGAAGGCGCCAGCGACGTCGTCTGCGTGGATGCCTCGGCAGCGGCGGTCGAATCGATCGCGGCCAATGCCGAGCGCAACGGCGTTGGCGCACGCGTGCGTGCGACACGCGCCGATGCCTTCGATCACCTGCGCGCCTTGCGCGAGGCGCGCGAGCGTTTCGACGTGGTGATCCTCGATCCGCCCGCCTTCATCAAGCGCAAGAAGGACGCCGCCGAAGGCCGGCTCGCCTACCGTCGGCTCAACGAACTGGGCATGCAGGTGCTCGCGCGCGACGGCCTGCTCGTCACCTGCTCGTGCTCGCACCATCTGCCGCGTGCGGCCTTGCTCGATGGCGTGCAGCAGGGCGCACGCCATCTGGATCGGCAGGTGCAGATGCTGATCGCCTTGCAACAGGCGCCCGATCATCCCGTGCATCCGGCAATCGCCGAAACCGAATACCTCAAGGGCTTCATCTGCCGCGTGCTGCCGGCATAATCCACCGATGCACTATCTCGTCGATTTCAATCCCGTCGCGATTTCCCTCGGTCCGGTGCAGGTGCACTGGTACGGGCTCATGTATCTGGGCGGTTTCGCCGGTGCCTGGTGGCTGGGGCAGCGGCGCCTCGCCGCGGGGCGCCTGCCGGTCACGCGCGATGCGTTTGCCGATCTCGCGTTCTACGTGATGCTCGGCGTGATCCTCGGTGGCCGCATCGGCTACGTGTTGTTCTACAACTTGGGCCAATACCTTGCGCATCCGCTCGATGTGTTCAAGGTCTGGGATGGCGGCATGTCGTTTCATGGCGGCCTGCTCGGCGTGCTGCTTGCCGGCTGGTTGTGGTCGCGTTGGCAGAAACTGCATTTCTTCGACACCATGGATTTCGTAGCACCGCTGGTGCCGATCGGACTCGGACTCGGGCGCCTTGGCAACTTCATCAATGGCGAGTTGTGGGGCGCCTTCACGCAGAAGCCCTGGGGCATGATCTTTCCGAGCGCACCCGAATTGGCCGAACAGTCGCATGCCGCGCTGGTGGCGGCGTATCAGGCGGGCCAACTCGAATCCTTCGCTCGACATCCGACCCAGCTCTACGAATTCGCGCTCGAAGGCGTGGTGATGTTCACGCTGCTGGTCCTGTACTCGCGCAAGCCGCGCCCGCGCTATGCGGTTTCCGGCTGGTTTGCGCTGCTCTACGGCGTGTTTCGCTTCCTCGTCGAGTTCGTGCGTGTGCCCGATGTGCAGCTCGGCTACCTCGCCTTCGGCTGGCTGACGATGGGGCAGGTGCTGTCCTTGCCGCTGATCGTGTTCGGCCTGTTCCTGCTGTGGCGCGCGCGTCATGCGCCGACCCTGCAGCCGCAGGTGGTCGCCGCTGCAGACGGGGACAAGTGATGCGCCAGTATCTCGACCTGCTGCGTCACGTCCTCGAACGCGGCGCCGAAAAGGCCGACCGCACCGGCACCGGCACGCGCAGCGTGTTCGGCTGGCAGATGCGCTTCGACCTCGCCGCGGGTTTCCCGCTGGTGACGACCAAGAAAC
Source organism: Lysobacterales bacterium (assembly GCA_002632325.1). Taxonomy (GTDB): domain Bacteria; phylum Pseudomonadota; class Gammaproteobacteria; order Xanthomonadales; family Rhodanobacteraceae; genus Dokdonella_A. Next base: position 14,488 of record NSJK01000013.1, read on the forward strand.
TGCACCTGCGTTCGATCATTCACGAGCTGATCTGGTTCCTGCGTGGGCAGACCAACATCGCCTACCTCAAGGAACACGGCGTCTCGATCTGGGACGAATGGGCCGATGAACAGGGTGAACTCGGACCGGTCTACGGCAAGCAGTGGCGCGCGTGGGCTGCGCCCGATGGCCGCAGCATCGACCAGATCGCCGCCATCGTCGAGGAGATCCGCCGCAACCCCGATTCGCGCCGCCTCATCGTGAGCGCATGGAATGTCGCCGACCTGCCGGCGATGGCGCTGCAGCCCTGTCACACGATGTTCCAGTTCTACGTCGCTGGCGGGCGGCTCTCGTGCCAGCTCTACCAGCGTTCGGCTGACATCTTTCTCGGTGTGCCGTTCAACATCGCCAGCTACGCGCTGCTCACCCACATGGTCGCGCAGGTCTGCGATCTGGCGCCCGGTGATTTCGTGCACACGCTCGGCGATGCGCACCTGTATTCCAATCATTTCGAACAGGCGCGCGAGCAGCTCTTGCGTGAGCCGCGGCCGTTGCCGCATCTGTCGCTCAATCCCGCAGTGCGCTCGCTCGACGCGTTCCGCTTCGAGGACATCACGATCGAAGGCTACTCGCCGCATCCGGCGATCAAGGCACCGGTGGCGGTGTGAGTCGGCCAGCGCGCATCAGCCTGATTGCCGCGCTCGACCGCAAGCGCGCGATCGGCCGCGAAGGCGCGATGCCCTGGCACCTGCCCGATGATCTCAAGCGCTTCAAGGCGCTCACGCTCGGCAAGCCCGTGCTCATGGGCCGCAAGACCGCGCTTGCGATCGGACGCGCGTTGCCCGGGCGCCTCAACCTCGTGCTCACGCGCGCCGCGCAGGCGCCGTACCCGCAGCAACAGGTCGTGGCCTCGATCGCAGCCGCGCTCGATCGCGCTGGCGCCGAGGAACTTGCGGTGATCGGCGGCGGCGAGGTCTACGCGCTTGCGCTGCCACTGGCGACGCATCTGCACCTGACCTGGGTCGATGCACAGGTCGATGCAGCCGACACCTGGTTCCCGGCCTTCGATCCGCGCGAGTGGCACGAAGTCGCGCGCGAACACCACACTGTCGATGCGCGGCATGCGCATGCGATGGACTTCGTCGATTACGAACGAGCGGGCGCGGCGCAGACGTAGCGGCGATCCGCCGACCGTCTCAACCAGCGGCGAAGCCTTTTCCGAAGTTGAAGTTCGAGAGCGCTTCGACGGCGCCGATATCGCAGGCTGCTCCGGGAGGACGAGACATGCAGGATTTCAGGACGAGGCAGTTGGAGTTGGCGCTGCGCTACGGCGTCAACCTGCCCAAACCGCAGAAACCAGGGCTCGATTCGCCGGGATTCTTCGTCGGCGCCAGCGGCCCCGATCTGCGGTTCTCACCCGATGGCCGGTACCTGTATGTGCCCACCGGCAAGGGCACCTTCCTGTGGGATGTGCGCGAACGGCGCAAGGGTGCGCGTCTGAGCGGGCTGAGCAATGCCATCTTGTTTGCCTTTGAACCCGATCGTGGCAGTGTGCTGCTGTACAACGAGAGCTGGAAATTTGCGCGCTTCTCGGTTCCCGACGGCGACTTGATCGAGCGTTTCCAGATTTCACTCAAGACGACGCCGGTCGGCAACCCGTGTCTTGGGCCGGATGGCAGTTTGCTGCATCTGGATTCGGAAGGCGCGCTGGTCCACATCGATGCGAGCGGCAAGCTGCGCCTGCGGCAACCCTTGGCGACGGACTGCTACAACGGTGCGGTGCATTGGCTGTCCGATCGACAAGAGCTGTGGGTCAGCCAGACCAGCATGCATTTCAATCCTCGTCCCGATGCGCCCCTCGCAGGACGTCACTGCGCCTTGTGGTGCTGGCGCTGGCCGCTCGACCAGCATGAGCCCGAGCGTGTGCCCGGCTCGTGGATATCGCTGCGCAGCTCCCAACCGAGCGAGCCGGGACAGCTGTGGTTGACGCACGCGGCCAGTGCGAGGCCACCGTATGGCAATCAACTCGATGTGCTGAATCTGGATACGCGCCAGATCACGCGTTCGCAACCTTGTCCCGAGAGCAACCTCACCAGCACGGTCACCACGGCGCACGACATGCAAGCCTGGGCCTTGCATGGCGCCGATCACATCCTCATGCACATCGAGGGTGGCAAGATGTTGCTGCCGCGTTCGGTATGCGCCGTGGCCTTCAGCCCGGTGGAAGATCTGGTGGTGCTGGCCGGCGATGCCGGTCTGGTGGCGCCGCGCCGCGCAATTGCCGGCCTGATCACGAATCTGCAAGTGCATGCCGACGAGGCAGAGTTGCGCCAACGTGGTTACGCGCGCATGACCACGATGCCCGACAAGACGCTGGCGCCGCGCATCGTGGTATTCGCGCGTGATGGCGAGTGGCTGCTTCAGTCCGAACGCGCCGATCGAGTTCACTATCGACCTTTGGACAATGCGATCCGGATTGCCGCTGATGCGCCCGATGCGGACCTGCTGGCTGCGATCGACGCGGCCAAGCAGCGCGGAACCGATGAGGCTGCAAAGATCGAACCGGCCACGCAGGATGAGGCTCGCCATCTGGTGCATGCGAAAGTCACGCCGCCCGCACCCGGTTGGAACAGTGCTGTGGCCGTCGTCTTTGCCAGCGACACACTCGATCTGTGGCCGATGAAGCCCGTGAGCGAAACGGATTTCGAATACTGCTGGTATCCGCTGGCATCCCTCGCCCCCGACACCCGCGGCAAGGAACTGCTCAAGGCAATCCGGTCGATGCTCGGCTGCTTCAAACCGCGATCAAAAAAGTTCCGGTCCAAGTTGGAGAAGGATAGACCGGCAGGGCGTCTCCGGATCAAGACTTCGTCGAGGGCGTGACTGCCGCCAGGCGCCGTGGCCAGCCGGCATCAGAGTCTTGCGCTCAGTCCTGTTCCTTGCCCGGCGGCGGCTTGCGGTCGGACTGGATCGTCACGTACTGCGCTTCTTCGCCGTCCAGACGCATCGCGGTGAGCGCACCGCCCCAGACGCAGCCGGTGTCGAGGGCGTACACACCGAGTCCGGCGAAACGACCGAGCATCGACCAGTGGCCGCAGACGATGCGCAGATCGCGTTCGACCACGCCGGGCACGGCGAACCAAGGATACAGACCGGGTTTCTGCGTGCCGGGTTTGCCCTTGGCGCCGAAGGCGATGCGGCCACGCACGTCGACGTAGCGCATGCGCGTGAACACGTTGATCGCGGCGCGCCAGTGGTCGATGCCGTGCAGACGCGGCGTCCACAGGTCGGGCTTGTTGCCGAACATCTGCTTGAGCAGGCGCCGGTGCGCCTCGCCGTGCAGCTTGTCCTCGATCTCATGCGCGATCGCCTCGGCCTGTTGCGTGCTCCAGCGTGGAAACAGCCCCGCATGCACGAGCAGGAAGCCGAGTTCACGATCGACATGCACGAGCTTGCGCGTACGCAGCCAGGTGAGCAGTTCATCGTGGTCTGGCGCGAACAGCACTTCGCGAAGTTCCGGATTGACGCGCGCCTGATCCTCACGCTTGCGTTGCGCGATCGCGAGCAGGGACAGATCGTGGTTGCCGAGCACGACGATCGCGGAATCGCCGAGGGCCTTGATCGTGCGCAGCACTTGCAGTGACTGGCCGCCACGATTGACGAGATCGCCGCAGAACCACAGCGTGTCGCGTGCCGGGTCGAAGGCGATCTTGTCGATCAGGCGGATCAGTTCGTCATGGCAGCCCTGAACGTCGCCGATCGCCCATGTGGCCATCAGTGCAGCGTCCGCGGCGTCGTCAGCACGAAGGTCGGGATCATTGCATCGAACTGGGTGCCGTCATCGGCTTCCATCTGGTAGCTGCCGCGCATCGTGCCCAGATCGGTCTCGATCACCGCGCCCGAGGTGTACTCGTAGCCTTCGCCCGGACGCACCCATGGCTGCTCGCCGACCACACCGTCGCCGCGCACCTCATTCACCTTGCCGTTGGCGTCGGTGATGATCCAGTGGCGCGACAGCAGGCGCGCACCGACCGTGCCGTGGTTGGCGATGGTGATGCGGTAGGCGAAGGCGTAGCGGTTCTCGTGCGGAGCCGACTGGTCGTCGAGAAAGCGCGTGTCGACCGAAATGGAAATGTCGTAGGGTTTCTTGTTGGTCATGGCCATGGATTTTCAGCGACTGGCGCGTCGCCGGCAAGCCATGCGTGAAGCCGGGCAGGCGGGCATGCGGGGCACGAAGTTGGACTGCGGACACCGCGTGGTGTGTGGCGGCGAGCGCTGGTGCTGGAAACCCGAGCCAGTGCGTACCGCCGCGCCTGCCACGCTTGGCGGGAAGCCTTCCCGTGCGCACCGTGCGCGAACGCGTTCGCGCAGAGAGTTGGATTGCGCGCTGTGGCACGCAGTGGGTCAGGTGCTCGCCAAGGCGTTGAGTCGCGCGCGAATCGTGCCGGCCAGGCGATCGTGGTGCACGCCGAGCAGCGCGCGCATTTCCGCATCCGTGATGTAGCCGAGGCCTTGGCGATATTCGCGTTTGATCGCCGTGTTCTCGGCCCAGTGGCAGTCGACCGTGGCAACCGAATCGACCGTACACACGGCATGGCCTTCGGCCAGGCGCGCCTTGACGCGCTCGAGGTGACGTTGGGTGACCTGCCTGGGCGTGGCCTTGGCCGGCAAGGTTTCGAACGCGATGCGCGGATCGCCATTGTTGTCGAAAGGATCCGGGCCAGCCGCGCGACTGCCCATGAACACTCCATCCTCGAAGCGCGTCATGCATTCGAGCATGCGCGCGGTCTTCCACTTGCCGGTCACGAACGCCAGCACGAAGCCGACCAGGCCCGGCCACTTGGGCTTGAGCGCAAAGGCTGCGGCGCTGCCGACCTCGGGATGGACGAACAGGCGCACCAGCACGGACTGTCCCAAGGACTGGGTCAAGCCCTGCGCCTCGACATCGCCCAGGTGCACATAGCCCTGGGCAGCCATGGGTTTCGTGCAGGCATTGGCATGCGCGCGCTGGTAACGCGGATAGTCTGCGGCCGAGACTTCGATCAGGTCCGGGTCGGGCTCATGGCCGTAGTTGTAGATCTGGATTGCGATGTGGGTGGCGGTCAGCCCGTCGGGCGAATCATCGCCCACCAGTGCGTCCAGCGCCGAAGGGACATCCGCGCCGTGACGCACCATGGTGGCGACGCCCTGGTTGATGGAATGGAACATGTCCTCGCCCAGGCTACGTTCGGACGATGCGGTCGCGGCCATCTGCTCGAACAGCTCGGCCGTCGCGGCGCGCGCGCCCGCCTCGCCCTGCGCGCAGCGATCGCGCTCGCTGCGCACATGCTCGCGGTTCCCGGCATCGGCCGGCAAGCGTGCCAGCATGTGGTCGTAGTGCCGGGTGGCCAGTTCGTAATCGCCCAGTTGTTCGGCCAGCTTTGCGCAGCGATAGTCGTGGACGCTGCCATCGCCCAGTGCGGCGGCCCGGGTGAAGTCCTGCAAGGCCGCTTCCAGAGCATCGCGGTCGTACTCCAAGCCGTGCAGGTCTCGTACCATGCGGGTCGCGCCTTGCGCATTCATTGCGCGACCTTGGTGCCAGCTCCCGCGCAATGCCCAGGCCTCGGCGCGGTCAGGGGCCAGTTCCAGGCTGCGGTCCAGCAGTGCGAGCGCATTCGCGCAGTGCGCAGAATCGTTCCCGGTCGCCAGCAGTTCGGTTTCGGCCAACAGGAACAGGACCTGGGCATTGTCCGGCTCCAGGCTCTGTGCGTGGCGCAACAAAGGCAGTGGGTCGAAGTCCTCTGCACCGCCCAGATTCACGCGCTCGAGCAGGAGCGGCACGTGATTGCGGTCCAATGCCAGCGCGGCATCCAGCGCCGCAGTGGCTTCATCGGGTCGATTCAGCTCGATCAGGCAACGGCCGCGGTGGAAGTGCAGGGGTGCGGACTGGGGATGGGCTGCAAGCAATTCATCGAAGATCGCCAGCGCTCCGGCGTGATCCTTGTTGCGGAAAAGTACAGCAGCTTCCTGGAAACGTTGTTTCGGAGTGCTCTGGCTCATGTGCGGCCTGATCATGCGGGGCGACGCGGGAGCGTATCCAATCCGTGCGGCCGATGCATCCCGATGGGTAGATGACTTGCCTGCATGTGTCGAGCTGCAGCGATTTGTGCTGCGCCTCGGTGCCGATGTCGGCTCCACGCCTTTGGCGCTTGAGTCGACCTGAAGTCGTGTTTGCGAGGGATGGATCAGATCTGGCTGGGCCCGATCCGACGTCAGGCTTGCTTCGGGTCCGCAAGGCACTGCGCCAGTTCGACGAACGCGGCTGGCGCAAGCTGCTCGGCGCGCAGCCGCGGATCGATGCCCACCTGCGTGATCACGTCGGTATCGAGCAGGTTGCGCAGCGCGTTGGCGAGGGTCTTGCGACGCTGGCCGAAGGCGGCGCGCACGACGTTTGCGAGCACGCGCGCATCGACGTCGGGGAGTTCGGCGGGCGGTCGCGGCACCAACCGCACCACCGCCGAATCGACCTTGGGCGGCGGGCGGAACGCCTGCGGCGGCACGTGCAGGAGCGGCTCGACGCGGCAGGCCAGTTGCAGCATCACCGACAGCCGTCCGTAGACCTTGCTGCCCGGCGCCGCGGCCATGCGCTCGACCACTTCCTGTTGCAGCATGAAGTGCATGTCGTCGATCGCGTCGACGTGGTCGAGGCAATGGAACAGGATCGGCGAGGAGATGTTGTAGGGCAGGTTGCCGACCACGCGCAGGCGCTGGCCTTGCGCGAGTGCGGTGAAATCGACGCCGAGCACGTCGGCCTGGATGATCGTGAGCTCGCCCACGCCCTGTGCGGCACGTTCCAGCCGCGGCACGAGGTCGCGGTCGAGTTCGATCACGGTCAAGCGCCCGAGCGCGCGCAGCAGCGGCAGGGTGAGCGCACCATCCCCCGGCCCGATCTCGACCACGTTCTCATCGGCGCGCGGTGCAATCGCGCGCACGATCGACTCGATGACCTGCGCATCGTGCAGGAAGTGCTGCCCGAACTGCTTCTTGTGCTGATGTCGCGGCTGGTTCATGCGCGTGATGTGGGAAAGGATTCTGGTGGTGAGCAGGCCGTGCGCATGCGTTTCATTGTGAACGACGTGCGACCAGATCGAGCGCAAGGCGTGTCGCGGCGATGAGGCTGCCCGGATCGGCGCGCCCGGTGCCGGCGAGGTCCAGCGCGGTGCCGTGATCGACCGAAGTGCGCAGCCACGGCAGGCCGAGCGTGACGTTGACCGCGTGGCCGAAGCCCGCGTATTTGAGCACCGGCAGGCCCTGGTCGTGGTACATCGCCAGGATCGCATCGAAGCGCGCGAGCTGGTGCGGCACGAAGGCGGTGTCGGCAGGCAGTGGCCCGACCAGATGCATGCCCTCGCCGCGCAAGCCATCGAGCACGGGCGCGATGACTTCGATCTCCTCACGCCCCATGTGCCCGCCTTCACCTGCATGTGGATTGAGCCCGAGCACGCCGATACGGGGTGCGGCGATTGCGAAGCGCGTGCGCAGGTCGTGATCGAGGATGCGCAGCGTGCGCGTGAGCTCAGGCGCGGTGATTGCGGCAGGCACCGCGGACAGCGGCAGGTGGGTGGTGGCGAGCGCCACGCGCAGCGGCGCCGCGTCGGCGCGCTCGGTCGCGAGCATCATCACCACCTCGCAGTGCGCGCGCTGCGCGAAGAACTCGGTGTGGCCAGTGAAGGCAACACCGGCATCGTTGATGATTCCCTTGTGCACGGGCGCGGTGACGAGCGCATCGAACTCGCCACTGGCGGCGCCATCGGCGGCGCGGGTGAGCGCGGCGAGCACATGGTGCGCATTGCGCACGTCGAGTTGGCCGGGCGTGACCGCTGCGGCGAGCGGCACCGACACCACGCGCAGATGATTGGTGGCGCGGCTCGTCACAGGGCATTGCGCGTCCCAGGCTTCGAGCACAAGCGGCACGCCGAGTGTGCGCGCAGCATGTTCGAGCAAGCCCGGATCGGTGATCGCGACGAGGTCGGCCGCGAGATCACTCGCGACCAGTCGCACGATGAGCTCGGCGCCGACGCCGGCGGGCTCGCCCGCCGTGAGCGCGAGGCGCGGCAGGAACGGGGCCGCGCGCTCGGCGAAGGTCGGCATGATGCTCCGGCGGTGACTCAGGGCGCCGCAGGTGCGGGCGTGTCGCTGCCGGGCAGACGGATTTCGACATAGGCCTCGCTGCGCAACTGGCGCAGAAAGCTCATGTATTCCTCTTCGGCCTTGCGCTGGAAGATCATGTTCTTGGCTTCGTTGCGCTGGATTTCGCCGGCCTTGTCGGCCTGACGCGTGTCGATGAGCTTGAGCAGGTGCCAGCCCGGCGGTACTTCGAAGGCTTCGGAGAGCTCACCCTTCTTGAGCTTGTCGATCACCGCCTGTGCCTGCGGTCCGTAGGCGTTGGCGGGCGTCCAGCCCATGTCGCCGCCCAGACGCGCGGTTTCGGTTTCCTGCGAGCTGTCGGTGGCGGCCTTGGCGAAATCCTCACCCGCGACGATGCGCTTGCGGATCGCTTCGATTTCCTGCTTTGCCTGCTCGTTGGACACGAGTTCGCTGGTCTTGATGAGGATGTGCTGCAGGTGATATTCGGTGACGAGCTGTTTGCCCGAGTCACGCTTGCCGACCAGCTTGACGATGTGGAAGCCGTTGGGCCCGCGCAGCGGATCGGTGATCTGGCCGTCCTGCAGTTTGTCGGCTGCCTCGACCAGCGCTGGCGGCAATTCGTTGACGCCGCGCCAACCGAGGTCGCCGCCCTGCAACGCATCTTCGGCATTGGAATAGCGGATTGCGGCAGCGGCGAAATCCATGCCGCCGCGCACTTCGCGCACCACGTTCTCGGCCTTGGCGCGCGTGGCGTCGACCTGTTCGGGCGTGGCGCCTTCAGGCAGGTTGATGACGATATGCGCGACATGCAGCTGCTCGGTGCGCACGCGGCCGTTCTTGATCAGGCTGTCGATTTCGGCATCGCTGACCTGAGCGCGCGACTGGCCGACCTGCTGGCGCAGCTGTTGCACCAGCAACTGGTCGCGGATGGTGTTGCGAAATTGGCCATAGTCGAGGCCCTGGCTTTGCACTGCGCCGCGCAGCTGGCTCACGTCCATGTGGTTCTGCTGTGCGATCTGCATGAGCGATTGATCGATCTGCGCATCGGAAACCTTGATGCCCGAGTCATTGGCACGTGCGACCTGCAGCTTCTGCAGCACGAGGCGATCGAGCATCTGCTTCTCGAGCACATCGCGCGGTGGCAACTGGCTCGGATTGTTGGCGAACTGCGCCTGTACCTGGGTGAGCTGGCGGTCGAGCTCGCTGCGCAGGATCACGTCGTCGTTGACGACCGCAACGATCCCATCAAGTGGCTGCACGCTCTGTGCATGCGCCAGCGGGGCCAGAAACGCCGCGGTGCCAGCGGCCAGGAGTGCCAACAGGAAATGCTTCATCTGAAGATCCGGGAGAGTCGATGCAGGGGTCAAGGCCCCGGGCGGGGCCGGCGACGCGGCGAGAGCTGGCCGCAAGTCATTGATAACCTAGGATAGCACGGCGCAGGAACGAGTCCGTCTTCTGTCCGACCGCGCCCAGTCCCTTGAGTTCGATTTCGAAATACAGGGCGTTGTCGCTTTCGCCCAATACGTTGCGTACCCAGTGCCGCGCGAGCAGGCGCCAGGTGACGCAGCAGGTGTCATGCTCGATGCCGATGAAACTCTCGAGCGTGCGCCCGTCCTTGCCGTGCGGATCGCCGGGCAGGGCGAGCGGATTGTTGAGTGCGTAGTTTTCGCGGCCGACCAGACGCCAGCCGTCGGCGAGCGGGATCGCTGCGCTGAGATCGACCTGTTCGAGGAAATCGCGGCGGAAGCGATAGGAGAAGTTGACCAGTCCACCATTGTCCCAGCGCGCCTGCACGCCGAGCGTGGACAGGTCGGTCTGGTGCGAGTTCGGATTCCACTGCTGGGCGAGCACGAATCGCCAGCGATCGGACAGATGCAGGTCGAGCTCGCCGGCCCAGGCCGAACCGCCAAAATCGGTTTGCGGCGCGTTGGGCATCTGCACGCGCTGGTCGTCGAAATAGCGGATGTTGCCGATGCTCGCCGACACGCGCTCGGTGCCGGTTGCGTCCTCGAGCATGCGTGTGGTCAAGGCCAGCGTGAGGTTGTTCGCATCCATCTGGCGGTCGGCGCCGACGAAGCGATTGCTGCGGAACATCTGGCCGAAGGTGAACGGGATTTCCTGGGTATCGAAAATCGGCAGCTCGTCCTGATTGCGATAGGGCACGCGCAAGTAATACGCGCGTGGTTCGAGCGTCTGCGTCCACGCTGCATCGCCGAAATGCAGGTCGCGCTCGAACACCAGTCCGCTGTCGAGGCTGAGGATCGGCACGCCGCGATCGGGATTGCGCCGCGTCAGCAGCGGATTGCCGCTCTGGGCGAGGTCGTCGAGGTGATAGCTCGTGTAGCGATAGCCGATCTGCGGACGCAGGAACCAGCCCGCATGCTCGATCGGCAGACCCAGATGCGGGAACGCATCGAAACGCTGGCCGGTGAGGCCGTGATCGCGATCGAAGCCCACGAATTCGGCATCGAGGCCGCCTTCGAGCAGGCTGAAACTCTTGTCGAGGACGAGCGTCGCGCGCGGCAGGCGGCGATAAGGCTCATACGCGCCCGAGAGCGTCGGATCGGTGACCTGATACTGGTCGCCGCCGACGCTGAACTTCCACCAGTCGCCGCGGCCGTTGAGGTAGGCGCTCGAGGGCAGCAGGCTGATCGCGCTCGAATACAGACCGCGACCGAAATCCTCGAAGTAGTGATCGTCGGAGACGCGGTTGAGATCGATGCTCGCGCTCCAGCCCGGTGCGATCGCGGTGTAGTCCTTCCACTGGTACCACCAGCGCTGATCGGGAACCTTGGCGCCGTCGAGGCGCTCGTCGTCGGCGCGATTGTCGTGGCCGATGAACTGCGCATCGAACTGACCGTGGCTGCTTTCGGTGAGATAGCGGAATTGGCCGCCGAGCATGAGGCCGCGCTCGCTCATGATGCGCGGCGTGAGGGTGGCGTCGTAGTTCGGTGCGAGGTTGAGGTAGACCGGTTGCGCGTAGTCGAAGCCGCGACGCGAGCCGAAGCCGATCTCGGGATAGAGCAGACCCGAAACGCGGCGATCATCGAGCGGGAAACGCAGGTACGGGAACCAGAACACCGGCACGTTGTGGATACGCAGCGTCACGTCGCGCGCACGGCCGATGCCTTCGGCGCGATCGAGGTCGAGCTCGCGTGCGGCGAAGGCCCATTGCTGCTGACTCGGGTTGCAGGTCGAATAGGTCGCGCCCTTGAGCGTGGCGTGATCGGCGTCCTTCGCCACTGCAACCTGGGCGATGCCGTTGCCGCGCGCCTCGATCAATTGGTAGCGCACACCCTCGAGCGTACAGGTTTCCAGCTCGGTGTTGCCGCGCGCGTTGTCGGCGGACAGCAGCAGGCTGCGGTCCTGATAGGTGACCGGGCCCTGCGCCTCGAAATCGGTGGTCTCGCTGTCGTAGGTGATCTTCTGCGCATGCAGGAACAGATCGAGCTGGCGCAGCTGCGCCTTGCCTTCAAGCGTGTAGTGGGCCTTGTCGCTCGATTCGACCTTGAGCGCACTGATCACGCGCTCGGCGGCCTTGCGATCGCCCTCGACCGGCAGGTTCGGCACATGGAAATCGAGCAGGTCGTTCTTGCCGCACATGCCCCAGTCGAGCGGCTTCTTGGCGCACTTGAGCACGCCCAATTCGCAGGATTTGGCCGCGTCATCGGCCGCATGGGCGGCACCGGGCAGGGCGAGAAGGATCGCCAGCGCGAGGCAGTGCCGCGGAAGGCTGGAAGCGGATTGGCGGGGCACGGGCAGGTCGCAATGGAAACCAAGGGCGCTAGCTTGCCCAAACCGCGCGCGCGCAGCAAACGCTCAGGTCATCAGAGCGAAAACGTGGGCGGCAACGCTGGCGCGCAGCGCGCCGAGGTGGTAGCCACCTTCGAGGGTGGAGACGATGCGCCCGCTGGCGTGACGTTCGGCGAGGGCGACCAGCTCGCGGGTGATCCAGGCGTAGTCCTCCTCGGTGAGTTCGAGATTGGCGAGCGGGTCGAGCCGGTGGGCGTCGAAGCCGGCCGAGATCATCAACAGTTGCGGCGCAAAGGCATCGAGCGCGGGCAGGATGACCTGCGTGCAAGCGGTGCGAAATTCGACCGCCCCGGCTCCCGCTGGCAGCGGCACGTTGACGATGTTGCCCACGCCGGTGTCGCTGCGCGCGCCGGTGCCCGGATACAGCGGATCCTGGTGCGACGAGGCGTACAGCACGCGCGGCTCGTTCCAGAAGATGTCCTGCGTGCCATTGCCGTGATGGACATCGAAATCGACGATGGCGACGCGTTTGAGTCCATGTTCGGCCAGAGCGTGGGCCGCGCCGACCGCGATGTTGTTGAACAGGCAGAAGCCCATCGCGGTGTCGTGGGTGGCGTGATGCCCCGGCGGTCGCACCGCGCAAAATGCGCGCGTGGCACCCTCGCCGAGCGCGCCGTCGACTGCGGCGCAGACCGCGCCTGCAGCGCGCAGTGCGGCTTCGGCCGAACCCGGCGACATCATCGTGTCGGCATCGAGCATGCGCCAGTAATGCAGAGGGCCATGTTCGAGGATGCTGTCGATCAGGCGTCTGGTGTGCACGCGCGCGAGTTGCGCACGGCTCGCGCGCGGCGCCTGCAGGCGCACGAGTCCGGCAAACACGTTGTCATCGAGTGCTTCGAGCACGGCCGCGAGCCGCGCCACCGCTTCCGGATGCGCAGGGCCGGGATCGTGATCGAAACAGGCCTCGTGCGTGTACAGCGCCACACGGGTGGCGGTCGTCGCAGCCGCCCGGGCGCCCTTGCCGCTCACGTCCGCTTGCGGCGCTCGTGATGCCAGAGCACTTCGCCGTGGCCGCTGGCACGGGCGAGCACGCGTGCGAGCACGAACAACAGATCCGAGAGGCGATTGAGATAACGCTGCGGTTGCGGGCGCAGCGTCTCGCTGCGCGCGAGCGTCACCAGTTCGCGCTCGGCGCGGCGGCAAATCGTGCGCGCGAGATGGCACTGCGCGGCGGCCATGCCGCCGCCGGGCAGGATGAATTCCTTGAGCGGAGGCAAGCCGTCGTTGAAGCGGTCGAGTACCTGTTCGAGGCGTTCGATGTCGGCGTCCTTGACCGTTTCCATGCCCGGAATGCACAGCTCGCCGCCCAGATCGAACAGATCGTGCTGGATTTGCGTGAGCGCTTCGCGCACCTCGCCGCCGATCTCGCAAGCAAGCACGATGCCGATCGCGCTGTTGAGCTCGTCGACCGTGCCGTAGGCGTTGACGCGCACGCTGTCCTTGCCGACGCGCGAGCCGTCCCCGAGTCCCGTCGTGCCGTCGTCGCCGGTGCGCGTGTAAATTTTCGAGAGACGGTTACCCACGGCGGCGCGATCCCGGATGCAGGACAGCATCCACGCCTGCGCGTGCTTGCACGCGCAGGGCGGAGACGCGCGAAAGTCGCGCCTTTCGCGCGGCGACCGGCGTTGGCGCAGGAAGCGCCGACGCCGGCATCAAGTCACACCTGCCGTCGTCGCCGGTGCGCGTGTAAATTTTCGAGAGACGGTTACCCACGACGGCACGACCCCGGATGCAGGACAGCATCCACGCCCGCGCGTGCCTGCACGCGCAGGGCGGAGACGCGCGAAAGTCGCGCCTTTCGCGCGGCGACCGGCGTTGGCGCATGAAGCGCCGACGCCGGCATCAAGTCACACCTGCCGTCGTCGCCCGTGCGCGTGTAGATTTTCGAGAGACGGTTGCCCACGACGATACGGCTCCAGAACGATCGGAAGATGCAGCATCGCGGCGCATGGCGCGTCGCGATGCGCTGGCGGCGAAATCAGCGATGCTGCGCGCTGCCCGTATTCACCGGCTGCGCGCGCACGGCGAGCACGACCAAGGTGTGCAGTACCGCGGCGACCGCGAGGTAGGCCAGCGTCGAGCGCGTGAAGATCCAGTACCAGTCGCTGAAGTTCTTGAACCAGCCGCCGAAGCTGCGCGTCGCGCCATTGGCCATCCACGCATCGCTGAGCCAGTAATAGCTCGCGTCCGACAGCAGGAAGCAGACACCCACCGCGACCAGCGCGCTGATCGTGAGCAGGCCGAGCTCACGCACATGCAGGCCGCGGTAGTGGCTGCGCAGCCAGGCGCCGCCAAGCCACAGCGCGGCATAGGACGGCAACAGGAACCAATAGGCCGGCGACACGCAGTAGTGGCTCCAGAACGGGATGCCCTGCGCGCTGATAACGAACCAGTCGATCAGCACGGCCAGCACCATCAGCGCCAGGAACGAAGCGGCCGCGCCGCCCGCGCGCAGCAGACCGAAGAGGCGCTGGCCACTGGCCGCGGCGAAATGGAAACCGGCGATGAAGAACACCGCCCACGAAGCATCCGGCAAGGGCGCGAGGTGGTCGCGCAACAACGACGAGCGCGTCGCAATCATCACCAGCGCGAGCACGGCGAGGATGCCGTAGCGCCAGGGCGAGCCGGAGAGGGAGCGTGCGTCGTTCATGGTGGTGTGTCCGCGTGAGCCAGTGGAACAAGGCTACAAGTTTAGCCCAAGCGACGGAGGGTGGCGCGCTATCATGCGGCCATGGATCAACTGGACGTGCTCATCATCGGTGGCGGCCTGGTTGGCGCAAGCCTTGCGATTGCGCTCGATGGCGCCGGCCTGCGCGTGGCCTTGGTCGAAGCCGCGGCGGCGCGGCTGGATCTGCGCGCGAGTGACGATGAGCGCAATCTCGCGCTGGCATGCGCTAGCGTCAATGCGCTCGAGGTGCTCGGCGTGCTCGACGGCGGCATGCCGCGTACACCGATCCAACGCATCCACGTCAGCCGCCGCGGCGAGTTCGGTACGCTGCGTCTGGATGCTCAGGCACTGGGTTTGCCGCCCTTCGGCGCGGTGATCGCGGCGCGTGAGCTTGGCAATGCCTTGCTGCGTCGGCTAGAGCGCTGCACTTCGCTGCTGCGCATCGCGCCCGCGCAGGCCACGGCGCTCGATGCAGACGCGCAAGGCGCTACGGTCAGCTTCACCACACCGCAAGACGAGCAGCGCCTGCGCGCGCGGCTCGTGGTCGGTGCCGATGGCAGTGCCTCGTTCGTGCGTGATGCGCTCGGCATCGGCGTGACCCGACACGACTACGCGCAATCGGCGATCGTCACCACGCTGCAAGTCGAGCGTGCGCTCGAAGGCCAGGCCTACGAGCGGTTCACCGATTCCGGCCCGCTCGCGTTGTTGCCGCTCGGCGAGCATCGCGCGGGACTGGTGCTGAGCGTGCCGCGCAGCGAAGCCGCGGCGACCGCCGCGCTCGATGATGCGGCCTTCATCGAGCGCGTCCAGCAGCGCTTCGGGTGGCGTGCGGGTCGGCTGTCGCGCCCAGGTCGGCGACAGGCTTTTCCGCTGGCCCGCATGCTCGCGCAACGCACCACCGCACCGCGCTGCGTGCTGGTCGGCAATGCCGCGCAGACCGTGCATCCGCTGGGCGCACAAGGTTTCAATCTCGGCCTGCGCGATGCGCTGACGCTGGCCGAACTGTTGCGTGAGGCGGCGCGTGATGGCACTGATCCCGGCGCCGATGCGCTGCTCGCGCGGCATGTCGAGCGTCGCCGCGAGGATCGTGCTGCGACCACGTCCTTCAGCGACGACCTCGTGCGTCTGATGGGCAATCCCTTTCTGCCGCTGCGCCTCGCGCGCATGGCCGGTTTCCACTTCGCAGAGCGGATCGAGCCACTCAAGCGCCAGATCGCGCTGCGCGGCATGGGTTTTCGTGGTGATGTCTCGCACTGGGGCTTGATGCAATGAACGCGGCGTTGATCGGGAGTCGAGCATGAACGAGCGCGCGCGACGCGGCCCCCGCCGTGGCGAGTTCGACGTGATCGTGGTCGGGGCGGGTGCCGCAGGCGGTGCGCTGACCTTGGCGCTCGCACGCGATGGTTTCAAGGTCGCGCTGGTGGAAGTGCGTGAGCCCACCGCGTGGCGCAGCGAAGACGAAGTCGATCTGCGCGTGGTCGCGCTCGCGCCCGACGCGCGCGCCCTGCTCGATGATCTGGGCGCGTGGCCGGCAATCACGCAGGCGCGAGTGTCGCCGTTCCAGCGCATGTGCGTATGGGATGCGCAGGCGCCGGGCGAGCTGCGCTTCGATGCGACCGAGCGAGGCGAGGCGGCGCTCGGTTGGATCATCGAGAACAAGTTGATCCAGCACGCGCTGTGGACTGCGCTTGTGACGCCTTCGGCTGCTGGCACGGCGCCAGTCCTGCATTGCCCTGCCGAGATCAGCGCGCTCGAAGAAGATGCCGATGGCATCAGTGTGGTACTCGGCGATGGCACACGCTTGCGTGCGCGCGTGCTGGTGAGCGCCGAGGGCGGCGAGTCCTCGCTGCGCCAGCGGCTCGGAATCACGTTTGACGGGCGTGATTACGGCGCGCGCGCCGTGGTGGCGCATGTCCGCAGCGAATGTGCGCACGAAGGCACTGCGTGGCAACGCTTCCTGCCGACTGGGCCGCTTGCCTTCCTGCCACTCGTCGATGGGCGCTGCTCGATCGTGTGGTCCTTGCCCGAGGCTGAGGCCGCACGCGTGCTCGCACTCGACGATGACGCGGTGTTTTGCGCCGAACTCGGCGCCGCCTTCGATTTTCGACTGGGCCCGATCACATCGGTGTCGCGGCGTGCAGCGTTTCCACTGCGTCTGCGTCTGGCCGAACAATTCGTGCGGGGACGCTGCGTGCTGGTCGGCGATGCCGCGCATCTCGTGCATCCGCTTGCCGGGCAGGGCATGAACCTCGGCCTGCGCGACGTCAGCTGCCTGCGCCGCGTGCTCGGTGATGCACGCGATCGCGGCAGCGACCTCGGCGCCTGGCATGTGCTGCGCCATTTCGAGCGCGAACGTCGCAGTCAGACCACGCTCGCCGCGCGCGGCTTCGATGCGATCGAGCGCGTGTTCGGATCGTCGAGTCCACCCCTGGTTGCGCTGCGCGGCCTCGCGCTCACGAGCGCCGGGCACCTGTCACCGCTGCGCAGTCTGCTTGCCGATGTCGCCGCCGGGCGGCTGTGAGGCGCGACGACTCACTCGATCAGCGCGAATTTCGCGTGCGCTTGCGGCGCATGCGCAACCAGCGCAGCAAGCCGTAGGACAGGCGCACTTTTTCCTGTCCAACCGGCAGGTCGGCATGGGCGAAGATCCACGATGACTTGCTGAAGGCGATCTGCTGCTGCGGGTAGACGCTGCGATGGCCGATGATGAGATAGGCCGCGATACAGGCGCCGGCGACATGCAGTGTGGCATCTGCGCCGAACAGTTCCACGCCCATGAAGATCGCCGCGATCGGCGTGTTCGAGGCCGCCGCGACCACCGCCACCAGACCGACCGCCGCACCCAGCGCGGGCGGCAAGCCGAGCAGCGGCGCAAATGCGCCACCGGCGAGCGCGCCGATCACGAACTGCGGCGTGACGATGCCGCCGTAGAACCCCGAACCCAGCGTGATCGCCACCAGCAACGCCTTCCACAGGAAGCCCAGCCAGGGCATCGCCTCGCCATGCAGCGCGCTTTCCATGATCGGCAGGCTCAGGCCCAGATATTGGTGCGGAATCGCCAGCGCGAGCACGGCAATCACGCTACCGCCCAGGGTTGGCAGCAAGGGTGGCCACAGCCCATGACGTTCGCGCAGGCGAGTCGAGAACTTGCGGGCTTGCTGCAACAATTCGACGAAGATCCATGCAATGGCGCCACACAGGATGCCGATCAGCACGGTCTTGAGGAACAGCCACTCGGTGAGCTGTCCGGAAAAATCGATCGCGTAGTGAGGATAGGGCACGCCCAGCGCGCGCGAGACCTCGAGCGCGGTCACGCCGGCGACGATGCCCGGGAACAGGAAGTCGTGGCGCAGGCGGCCGATCGCGAGCATCTCGATGCCATAGATCGCGCCCGCGATCGGGGTGCCGAACACGCTCGCAAAGCCCGCGCTCACGCCACAAGCGAGCAGGCGCTTGCGCATTTCCGGATTGAGATGAAGCACGCGACCGATGCCCGCGGCAAGGCTTGCACCCAGATGCGAACAAGGCCCTTCCTTGCCCGCCGAGCCGCCACAGCCGAGCGTGATCAAGGCGGCCAGCGGTTTGATCCACAGCGTGCGCAACGGCATCTTGCCGTGCTGCTCGTTGATCGCGACGATCGGCTCGTCCTCGAAGTTCGAATGGCGCAGGCGGTAGCCGTAGTGGAGCAAGAGGCCATTGACCAGTCCCGCCAGTGGCAGCAGCACGGCGAGCATCCACCACGGCGCGACATACAGCCGTCCTTCGCTCAGGAACAGCAGATGCAGAAACACGCTGCAGCCGATGCCGACGACGGCGCCGGTGAACGTGGCCAACAACAACCACTGCAGCACCGTGGCCAGCATCACCAGCGGTTCGGTCAGATGGAATCGACGCATGGCTTGGCAATCGCGGCTGGCACGTTTCGAGTGTAAGTCAAGCGACGCAGATTCAGCGATGGCTCGCTGGCGAGATGCCTCAACCGCAGATGCGATTGCGGCCTTCGCGCTTGGCCTGATACAGCGCGACGTCGGCGCTGCGCAGCAGGTCGTGCACGTCGGCATCGCTGCTGACCTTCGCGCAAGCGATGCCGGCACTGAGGGTGATGCGGTTGCGCAGCGCGGTGCCCGGCACCGGGATGTCGTGTGCGGCCAGGGTGGTGCGGAACGTTTCGGCGAGCTGGCGTGCTTGTTCGAGTCCGGCCTGTTCGAGCACGCAGGCGAATTCCTCGCCACCTTGACGTGCAACGATTGCGCCTGCCGGAGCGCATGCACGCATCACCTCGGCGACGCGGCGCAGGGCTTCGTCACCGGCGGGATGGCCATAGCGATCGTTGTAAGCCTTGAAATGATCGACGTCGATGCTGATCATTGCCAACAGGCTGCCGCCCTCGCTGCTGGCATGGCGATGCAGGGCTTCGAGCAGGCGACGGCGGTTGGCCAGACCGGTGAGTGAGTCGCTGTAGGACAATTCCCGCAGACGCTGATTGGCCTCGTGCAATTCAGCGGTGCGCTCGGCGATTTGGCGTTCGAGCACACGCCTCGCGGCTTTCAGGCTGTGCACGCGCCAGCGCCACAGCATGGCGATCAGGCCGGCAGTCAGCGCGGCGAACAACCCCCACGCCCATCCCCGCTGCCACCACAACGGTTGCACGCTGATCGCGATGTCCAGAGGCCTGCTGAGGTTGCCAGCGTAATCGCGTGCCTCGACGCGCAGACGGTAGTGCCCCGGTGGCAAGTTGGAGAAGACGCGGCTGTTCTGCGCGGTCCAGGCTTCGGGGGCAGATTCGTAGCCGATCAATTGGGAGCGGAATCGCGACTCTGTTTCACGCTGCCATGAAAGCAGGGCGTAGCGTGCGATCAATTCGTGGCGGCCGGGCGGTACCGTGATCGAGGCGGTGTCGATCACCGCACCGTCGATCTGCGCGCCGAGCCAGCGCAGCGGTTTGGGTGTGTCGTCCCTGACCTGCACCGAAGGATCGAACATCGCTGCGCCTCCGAGCGTGCCGGTCCAGAAGCGATCCTGCGCATCGATGAGCTGCGAACCTCCATTGCATTCGTCGTTGAGCAGCCCATCGCGCCGCGTGAAAACGCGCGATTGGTAGCTGCCGCCTTGCGGCGTGAGCTGCTGCACGCTGGCATTGGTACAGACGTAGATGCGCCCTTTGGAATCGCGCACCGCGCCGTAGGCGGTCTGGTCGGGCGCGCGCGGCAGCTCATCGGGCAAGACGCGCGGCTGCGCGGGATCGCTGACATCCACGCGCACGATCGCATGGTTGAGTGTGCCGAGCCAGAGCACGGACCGCCCCTGTTCGTCGCGCAACAGGTTCATGCCCTGCAGGAAGGTGTCGGCAAGCGTGACCGCACCTGCATCCCAGTGTTCGCCATCAAAACGTGCGAGTCCATCGCGGCCGGCAGCCCACAGCCAGTTCCGCCCCGTGACATCGGTCTGCGCGATCAGGCGCCGCACGCGCCAGACGCCATCGATGCCCTTGGCCTTGAATGTGGTCCACACGCCATCGCGCAGGCGATGCACGCCATTCATGTTGAGTGCGAACCAGTAGTCGGTCTTGCCCTCGAATGTGACGGCGAGCATGTCCTGCACGGCCATGCCCGGCTTTTTCGGCCATGGCGTGTCGACGCTGACGAATCGCGGGCCGGGTTCCTCCACCTTGAACAGGCCGCCGCCGTTCATGCCCAACCACAGCGTCGACTTGCCAGTGTCATCACGGCTGCGCCGAATCATCGCCGCGTCATTGCTCGGCAGCAGGCCATTGGCGTGTGAGAAGGTGCGCCATGCGCCGTTTTCGTACAGGCCCAACCCATCAGAATTGGCAGCCACCCACAAACGTTCGCCGCCATGGCCGTCGGCTTCGGGCAGCAGACCGAACACACCGGTACCGTGCTCGCCGAGCAGGGAGACTGTCTGCCATTGGCTGCCACCGAGCACGGCGCGGGCGACCCCCGCTTCGGTGGCGACCCACAGCACATCGGTGCCGGCGGGACTGCGCCACAGACTCAGGCTGCGGACGGCGTCCGATGGCAGACCGAAGCTGCGACCGAAGGTGCGCACACGATCGTCGTGGACGCGCAGCACGCCGGCGCGGCTGCTGACCCACAGCACCGGGTCATCGTCACTGCCGCTGACTGCGGTCGAGTACACGTCATTGGTCGGCAGTTCGCCGGATTCCAGTGACCAGGTGCGCACGCCGTTGCGATCAATCCGCCACAGGCCGCGACCGATCGTGGTGATCCACAACTGTTCGTCCTCACCGCGCCCCGTCGCGCGCAGACTCTGCACTTCGGTGATCGGCAAATCCATTTTCTGCCAATGTCCGTCCTCCTGAAACCAGAGCCCATCAAGCGCCGTGACCCATACGCGCGGGCGGCCACCCAGATGCGTGGTCGCGGCAATCGACAGGATGAAGTGTGGGAGCATTTCCGTGCCGGGCACCGGCAGCCATTGCCCTTGTGCATTGCGCTGCAACAGCCCTGCGTCGACCGTCGCCGCCCACAGCGTGTGGCGGCCTTGCGTGTCGACGGTTTCGGCCAGGGTTGCCACGTGATCGGTGGGCAGGCCGTTGCCGCGGCCTTGCATGTGCCAGCTTGTGCCATCCCAGCGGCCAATGCCGCGATCGCGGAATGCAACCCACAGGCTGCCGCTGTGATCCAGCAGGAACGTGCCCAAGGTCCCCGCAATCGCCGCGGGGCCGGTGCTGCTCCAGACGTGGCCGTCGTAGCGTGCAAGGCCATGTGCGGTGCTGAGCCAGACAAAGCCGTCCGTGTCGGTCTGCACCGCATTGCCGATTGAGTCGGGCACGCCATCGCGACTGGTGAAGGTGACGAAGGTGGGGGCCGAGAGGTCACCCAGATCCAGCTTCTGAGCGTGGCCTGGAAGCGGCAGCGCGAGCAGGAAGGCCGCCAGCGACAGTGCGGCGCGAAACAGCGACCAGCGAATACGACGTGTCGATGCCCGGCCAGTTGAGCGGCCCGATCCACCTGCCGGTTTCGTATCCGGCGACCCGATGCTCAAGCCTTTGGTATTCACTTCGATGTGGAGCGCCCCCGGTCGCACGCCCCGATCATAGCGCGCCCGGCCCACCCGCCATGCCTGGCCGGCAGCGGCCTGTTCAAACGCGGGCCGAGCCGCAATCGCGATTTGGCGTGCGGGGATCCACTGCCGTCTTGCGTAAGGGATGCTGACCCGGGAACCGGTCGATGCGTACACGCCATCGCTTGCATGGCGCCCCCCCCAAAAAAATGGAGCCAAATGATGAAGACCCTGACCAGCAAGTTCTGGTTGCTCGCCGCCAGCGCCGTGGCGGCCACTGCAGTGCATGCCGCGCCGTTCCAGAACGGCAGTTTCGAAGACGGCCCGGGTCCGAAAAAATCCGGCAATTCAGTTGCATGGGTAACGACCCTGTACCCCGGCGACAATTCGCTCACCGGCTGGACAATCAGCAGCGGCAACATCGACTACATGGATACCGATTTCTGGCAGGCCGCGGCGGGGCAGCGGTCGCTCGACATGAGTGGCACCCAGGCCGGCTCGATCGCGCAGACCTTCGATACCGTCGCCGGTACCAGCTACAGCGTCACCTTCAGCCTCGCCGGCAATCCCGATGGCGGCGCGCCCGCGACCAAGAGCCTGCGCGTTGCGGCCACCGGCGGGCCACAGACCGACTATTCGGTCACGCCCTCGGGCAACAGCACCAGCAACATGGGCTGGGCCGATCAGACCTACAGCTTCACCGCCACGGGCGCGAGCACGACGCTGAGCTTCACCAGCCTGGCCGCATCGAGCAGCGGGCCGGCGCTTGACAACGTGCGCGTGACCGGCGTGACGGGTACGCCTGCGGTGTCGGCGCCGACCCTGTCGACCTGGGCGATGCTCGGCATGGCTGGTCTATTGATCGCGCTGGCACTGCGCAAGCGCCGTCTGACGGGCTGATCCCGCCGCGGCAGGTCGCGAGCAAAGGTTCACGCGCGCCGGCGTCGCTGCGCGCGTGGACCGAAGCTGGGCGTCGAACCTCGCGGCCGCACCAAGACCGTCGCGCACGTGAATTGCTGAAACACAACGTCAGCGCTCGTGCCGGTAATTGAAACCGGCGCGACTGCCGGTAGTCGCGTTCTGTGCTTCGAAGTTCCAGCGCTTGCTGAACAGATACTTGAGCGTGACGACTTCGCCGGGCGTGAACAGGCCGACGCCGTAACTCAGATACAGCTTGGGCGACAGGTACTTGCCGACCGTGAAGGCCGCACCGCCGAGCGCGGCATTGTCGGAGACGCCCGCATCCACGCCCAGACGCGCGCCGATACCCTTGGCGAGCAGGTCGCCGGTGGCGCTGCCGAGCGCACGCGCTGCGGCGCCGAGCATGTCGCCCTCGCCGCTCTTGAGGCTCGACAGCGGCTTGCCGGTGAGCAAATACGACAGTGCTTCGGACTGCTCCATCGGCGGCTGCGAGAACACCGTGAGCACGGGCAGCAGGGCGGTGCCGCGCACCTGCAGACCTGCGGTGATGCTGTCATCGAACTGGCCGCCCGAGGCGCCGAGGATCTTGCGCACCGCACGGATGTCCAGCCCCGGATTGTCGAGCGCGCTGCCCGCGAACAGCAGGTGGCCGGTTTCGATCGTGAGGTTCTGGCCGTAGGCACGGTAGGTTCCCTGCGCATTGAGCGTGCCGGTGCCAACGGGCTGGCGACCGGGTCGCTGGTCGATGCGCAACCGACCGCTGACCTGACCATCCAGTCCCATGCCCGCGAGCTTGACCTCATCGCCCAATTCGATGTCGACGCCGACGACGAGCGGCAGAGACTTGGCCGCAGGCATCGGCTCCGCATCGACGATCATGACATCGGCCGAGGACTTGCTCGCGCCGCCGCCGGGCAGCTTGCTCAGATCGATCGCGGTCTGCGGAATCTTCACGCGACCGCTGACATCGAGCCTGCCGCCAGCGCGCTTGAGCACGAGGTCGGGCGAAATGAGCACCTTGGCCGCGGGAATGTCGGCGGCGAGAAAGCGCTCGCCCTTGATCGTCGCCTGCAGCGGAATCTGATCGGAACTGCCGCCGCTGCCGCGCAGCGTGAGCGTGCCATCACCCGACTTGAGCGTGCCGTCGAGGCTGAAGTGGTCGATGTCGCTGACCTGTACGCTGATCGCGCCCTCGTGGAGCTTGAGGCCGGCTGCGGGAACTTCGGTGGCGAAGCCCTGCAGTTGCGCGCTGCCGCTCACCTGCGGCGCCGCCAAGGAGCCATCGAGGTGGTAGCTGGCGCGAATGCGACCTTGGGTGTTGGCGACTTCGGGCGTGAGCAGATCGACGAAGGCGAGACTGTTGAGTGCAAGGTCGACATGTCCGGACATCGCCGTGGTGTCGGCCATCGGGCCGCTCAGCGTGATCTCGCCATCGAGCTTGCCGTCGTGGTCGAAGTTCGCGCGCAGGCTCGCCTGTGTCGCCTGCGGCGTGAGCGTTGCATCGAGCGCAAAATCGTTCCAGCCGAGCAGTGGCGCTTGCGCATGATCGACTTGCGCGAGCGCGCCCTGCGGCGATTGCAGGTGCACCTTGCCATCGAGCGCGCCCGCACTGCTGCGGCGGATCTCGCCGGTTCCAGCGATCTCGCCAGAGACCATGAGCGGGGCCTGGCTGGCCGCGAGTTGCATGAGCAAGGCGAGCGGCAAGCGGTCGATGTGATAGCGCGCCTGCAGCGCGCCGTCGGCGGCGACATCGGCGCTCGCGCACAGGCTCGCATCGCCGCCTTCCAGACACAGCTCGCTGCTGCTGAAGGCGTGCTTGCGCCAGGCCAGGCTCGTCGGTGCACGAAGCGCGAGTGCGGGCAGATTTTCGGGACGTAGATCGAGCGTGCGCAATGTGCCGTTCCAGTCGCCAGCAGTGTCCGCCTTGCCATCGAGCGCGAGCTTGAGACCGAGTGGTGTGCCTTCGGCATCGACTTCGAGCTGATGGCCTGCGAGCGCACCACTGGCATGCAGATCGAGCGCTTTGAACTGCAGCGCGCCTGCATCGATCTGGTCGAGCTTGAGCGCGAGACGGCCTTGCGCAGCGTCGAGATTGGCAATCTCGGCATCGAGATCGAGCTTGGCGATCTGCGTGCTGCCGAACTTGAGCGCGCGGCCCCGCGCATCGCCCGTGATCGCGAGCGCAGGCCACTTGCCCTGCACGCGGAACCGCCCATCGAGGCCGCCGCCCAGATCAGACAACCAGTCGCCGAGTGCGGGCAGCGCAAACGCGATCGTCGCGTCGCTGTGTTCGCCGCCGCGTCCGCTGACATCGATGCGACTCTTGCCGGCGCTCAGGGCGAGCGTGCCGTCGACCACGAAACCGGGCTTGATCTGCAGGTCGGCCTGACCACTCACGGATTGCCGACGCAGCGTGCCACCGAGGCGTTCGAGCTTGAGCGTGGCGTCGGCGCCCTGATCGACCAGCGTGCCGTGGCTGGCAAGGTCGAAGTCGAGCGCGCCCGGCCACGCCGCGGCAAACGCGCCGGGATCGAGTCGGCTTGCCTTGGCCGTGATGTCCCAGCCCAAGGCGGGTTGCAAGCTGAGCGTACCGTGCGCGTCGAGTCCGCCTTTGGCCTGCTTGAGCGCGAGCTGCTTGAGCGTGATCGTCTGCGGTGTGCCATCGAGGTCGAAGGCGAGATCGGAAAGCCGTCCGGGCGGGCCGATCGCGGCGGCGCCATCGACATGGAACGCGTCCGCGTTGCCCTTTGCGCTCAAGCTGCCGTGCGTGGCGAGGACCTGGCCGACCAGCTCGGCCGGCAGTTCGACGCCGTTCCAGCTGATTTGTGCCTGCGCCGCGATTGGCTTGGCATCCAGTTGCAGGCTGCCCTTGGCATCGACTTGGCCGGGATGCTCGGGCGACTTGAGCGCGAGGGATTCGATGCGCAGCGTCTGCCCATCCAGTGCATAGCGCAGCGGCGCAAGCTGCACGACGTGCTCGTCGAGCGTGAGCGTGCCCTCGATCGCACCGGTCTGCTTGTCGCCGTGGCCTTCGAGATCGAGCGCGAGCGCCTTGAGCGAGGTTTCGGCCTGCACGCGCTGCGGATCGAAGCGTGGCAGCTTGGCGCGCAGTGTCCACGCGAGCGCATCGGTCTGCGCGAAATCGAATTCGAGATTCGCCGGCGTGGGCGCATCGAGGTTCAGCGCCAGCGTGGCCTTGCGGCCGTCGCCTTGCGCCTTGAGCGTGCCGCCGTATTCGACCTCGCCGAGCTTCCAGCGCAAGCGCGCCTCGGCATTGCCCGCATGGCCGGCACTTGCAGCGATGGTGCCGTGCAGGTCGAGCGAGCCCTCGGGCGCGCGCAGCGCGAAGGTTGCGACTGTCGCGCCCGCATCTGTCCAGACCGCGGCAGCATCGAGACTGTCGAGCGCGAACACCGGCTTGCCATCCTGCAGGATGTGTGCGCCGCGCAAGGCGAGGCGATCGAGCGCGATGTCGATCGGCGCGGCGAGCGAAACCGTGCCGGGCTTGCTTGGCTCCGGCTTGCTCACCGTGCTCAGCGCGAGATCGAGCCTGTCGAGCTCGAGTGCGCTCACGTGCACGCGCGCGGCGAGCAGGGCCAGCGGACGCAGATCGATGCGCAGGCGAGCGAGTTTTGCATCGACGCCCGCAGCGGGATCGGTCCAGCGAAGATCTTCGAGTACCAGCGATCCGCCCAGACTGCCATGGCTGCGCGCCACTGCGAGCTTGCCATCGAGCGCGCCGACTGCGCGCGCAAGCACGAAACGCGCGCCGGACTCACTGCCGAGCAGCCACCACAGCGTGAGTGCAAGTACGGCGATCAAGGCAAGCACACCAATGCCGATCCACTTGAGCAGCTGGCGCAGGGCGATGCCGCGCTGCGTGTTGCGCGACCGCGGATGCGATGAGCGTGCGTGCGCGTTCACAGGTCGGGCCCGATCACGATGTGGAGCTGCACGCCGTGATGATCGCGGTCGGCGATCGGCACGCCGAGATCGACGCGGATCAGACCCACCGGCGAGCGCCAGCGTGCGCCGATGCCGATGCCGATTTTCTGTTCGTAGTCGTCGAAGGTGCTGAACGCATCGCCGCTGTCGACGAAGCCGGCGATGCCCCAGTTCGGTTTGAAGTAGTACTCGTACTCGGCGCTGGCGACGGCCAGGAACTTGCCGCCGATGATGAGATCCTGACAATTGCGCTTGGGATGCGCGGCGCATTCGGCTTGCGCAAACGGCACGAATGCAGGCGGCAGCGGTGTACCGATCGTCTGGTAGGCATAGCCGCGGATCGAGCGGTCGCCACCGGCGAAGAAGCGCAGCTCGGGTGGCAGCTTGTCGAAATCGGTGGTCCAGGTCGCACCCAGCGCGCCGCGTGCGATGAAGCGCGAGCGCTCGCCGAGCGCGTGGATCCACTTCGCGTCGGCGTTGGTCTGCAGCAGATTCGCATCGGACAGCAGACCACGCGCCGCGCCGCGCGCACTCATGCTCAGCGACCAGCCATCGCGCACGAACATCGGCTCGTCGGCGCGCTTGCGCGTGAGGGATATCTCGGGATAGAGCAGGGTGGTGTCGCCCTGAAGATTGGCGATCCGAAAATTGCCGGTGAGAAATTTCGCCGACGCCGTGCGCGTCCAGCCGTGCCAGAGGCGGCTGTCGCTCGCGACCAGGCCGAAAGTGCGCGACGTGGCCGCGTCCGTGTCTTCATTGCGGAAATTCGCACCGAAGCCGATGCTGTGGTTGTCAGCACCGGCGAGCGGAATCTGGTATTGCATGGTGGCGGTCTTGAGCTGGGTTGCGGCCAGCACGTTGAGCGCAAGCTTGTGGCCGCGCGAATTGAGCCAGCGACGCTGGATGCCGCCACGCACGCCCGGTCCGGTATCGGTGCCGATGAACACGCCGCCGGTGTAGATCGTGCGCTTGGCCGGCGCCAGCGTCACGCTGATCGGAACCACCTCGTCCTGGACGTGATCGAGATCGGGCTGCACCTGGGCGTAGGCGAAATAATCCGCATCGATGAGGCGCTGCTGGAGTGCGAGCAGTCGCTCCTGCGTGTAGAAGTCGCCTTCGCGCCACGGGATG
This sequence comes from Lysobacterales bacterium, assembly GCA_002632325.1. Taxonomy (GTDB): domain Bacteria; phylum Pseudomonadota; class Gammaproteobacteria; order Xanthomonadales; family Rhodanobacteraceae; genus Dokdonella_A. Next base: position 42,119 of record NSJK01000013.1, read on the forward strand.
TAGCGCTCGAGCAGGGCATCGGGAAACTGACTGCCGGAAAAAGTCGTCGTGCCGAAGCGATGGCGTGCGCCGACTTTCCACGCCAGATGAATCTGCGCGCTGTGCGTCGCGCGCGTGACTTCGATTTGATGCGTCACCAGCTCGGCGTCCAGATAGCCACTGGCTGCGAGCGCGGCCTGCACGATCGCCTTGCTCTTCTCGTAGGCGGCCTGATCGAGCGCTTGGCCCTTGGCTGGCGTGAATGCGGCAAGTGCCTTGCGCACCTCATGCTGACCTTCGGCATCGCCGTCGAGTTTGATGTCGAGGTTTGTGACTTGCGTGACGGGGCCGGGCGTGACATGCAGCAACACGAGGGTCTGGCCGGCCTCGTCGCGCGTTTCGCTTTCGATCCTGCCGTCGAAGTAGCCGTAAGGTTCGAGAGCCTTTTGCGCCTGCGCCGGAGCCCGCTCAAGCAGGCGACGCAACTGCGCGTCGGTGACGTCGCGCTGCTGATATTGGTTGATTTCCAATGCACCCTTGACCGCTTCGAGCAGGCTGTCATCGATCCCGTCGATGCGGGTGGCGACACGCGCGGCCTGCGCGTGCGCGGCAAGCACGAGCAGCAGGCAAAGCGTGCGCGCAGACCACCTGCGCATTGGGCGTGGATGCGACTCGGATCCCATCGCCGTTCAGTACCCTGTCGGGTGCTGCGGGCTCGTGTGCGCGGGCAACGAGAACGTCACAGGCGCAGGCCCGGAAACAGACCGAGCACGCCGATGACGATGAGGTAGATCGCCACGATCAGGCTGAGCAGTTTGGGGCGGATCAGGATGAGGATGCCGGCCAGCAGGGCGAGCAAGGGTTGCAAGGCGAGATGGATGTTCAAGGTCGGATCACGCAGGTAACGGAAAGCATGCAAGGTAGCAGCAGCAGACGATCTTGCGCAGCCTTGCACGATTCCGGTTGAAGAGTGTTGACAGCGCGATGCGATCGGGCGCGGACAGGTTTCAGCGCGGCAGCAGCGAAGCGGCGATCAGCTTGCGTGTCTTGGCCGAGCTGCGCTTGCGTGCGGTCGCCTTCAGCTCCTCGGCCGAGCTGCTCGAGTGGCGCCGGGTTTCGAGCAGGCCGAGCGTGTCATAGGCGTTGACCACGTCGAACACGTCGGCCATTTTCGCCTTGGCATGGGCGGCGATCTCGTGCAGCGGTGCTTCGCGCATGAGCGTGAGCGCGATGCGATGCTGCTTGCGGTAGTCGTTGTCGAGCGGCAGCCAGTGGCGCAGCTTGTAGTTTGCGGTCGGATCGAGATGCTTGGCCAGATACCCATTGGAGCGCAGGAAGGCATTGAGCCAACGCAGTCGCGCCAGCGGGCGGCCTTCATGCTCGGCCTGCAGACGTGCCAGCTGGGAGCCGCCGACGCGCTGGTATTCATGGCCCTGCAAGGGATCAAGGAAATATGGTTCCAGTTCGCACATGCGTGCGCTGGTGTGGAACAGCTCGGTGACCGGATCGACCAGCAGCGGTGGCAGGCCGGGGCGCCGGATCAGCAGCGCGCCGCGCTTGAGCAGGGCATCGAGCGGTGTGCAGCGGCGCTCGTACTCGATGTCGAGGAAGTTCGCGCGCTCGGCTTCGGTGCCGTTCTCGCGCCGGGAATGAGCGTCCTTCTTGTGCCCGGGCTGCTTGCCGATCTGGCGCTCGTGCACGCTGAAATCGATCAGGCGGCGTGGCGCGGGCGGCGTGGTGGCGCCGACATGGTTGAGCAGGCCGGTGATCGCCTTGGGCGAGATCGGACGCAGCAACACCAGTTCGGCATCGAGCACTTCGGCACCGGGGTCGGCGAGGATCACGAGGTGGCGTCCTTCGTCGAGCGCACGGATACGTGCACAGCGACCACCGAAATCGACCAGATCGGCCACCACGAGATCGACCTCGTCACCGTCATTGGCGAAGATCCAGTCGTGGTCGAGCTGCGAATGCAGGACGCGCAGGAACGCCGCCAACTCGGCAGCATCGTTTGGCGAGGCGCCCGCGAGGACGAGATGTCGCGTCGGTTTCATGGCCGGCGGTCCGTGCATTCCGGGGTGCGATGTTGCCGACCATTATGCGCGAGAAGCGCTTCAGGGGAATGTGAACATGCGCGACGCCCTGCGGACGCCGGACGGACGGTCAATCCTGCGGAATGGGCGGCGGGTGGTGCGCCGACCGGGGGCGACGTTGACGGGCGATGAATTTTCCCCATATGACAGGACGGGCGCGCCGCAGCAACGCGGCCCGGCGGCGCGGTTGTGCGTCTCAGGGCGAGGTTGCGCCGGCGCTGTCGGTTGCCGCCGTGTCGGCCAGATCGTGGGCTTCGCGGCAGAGGTCGGCGTTGCCTTCGCTGCCACAGGCGGCGGCCTGCGCCTCACGGATGCGGGTCATGGCTGCTGCTGCCTGGCCATCATGCTTGAGCCGGATCGCTTGCGAATGTGAATTGATGCGACGTGCTTATGCCGATCGACCAGCGGTCGATCCGGGGCGCGGGCGGCACAGGCGGCCCGGCGCGTGACGTGGCTTGGGTTTTCCCCTCATCCAGCCTGCGGCTGTCGGGACTTGGCGGAGTGCCCGCCGCTGGCAGCGGCGGGCTGGCGCCGAGCCGTGGTCGCCTCGTCGAGCCGCTCGCGCAGGCCCTGCAACAGGCTTGCAAACGCAGGATTGCCGGCGTGATAGGCCAGGCGATCGCGCTCGGCCTCCAGCCAGACGGCTTCGGCCTCGCCCAGTCGGTTCATGGTCAGCAAGATCGGGATTTCCTCGGTCAACGCAATCAGCATGTCGGCGTGCTGCGGCCCGCCGAAGTGCTCGAGCCGCCCGCGCGTGTCGCGCAGGCGTTGCAGGGCTTGCTCTGGCTGACCTTGTTTTGCCAGCAGGCGCGCCTCAAGGAAATCGGCTTGCGTGAGATAGAGGTGATCCGAACCGAAGCGGGCGCGAGTGCGGGAACGCAACTCGTCGATCAGGGCCTGCGCGGCTGCGGCATCGGCCTGGCCCAGTTCCACCTGGATAAGTTGGATCAGCGCCACCAGCAGTTCGTCGCTGTCCGCAAAGCGCTGACGCAGGATGGCGCAGGCGGCCGCCAGATCGCGCCGCGCGGCCGCCTCGCCACCTTCGCGCTGGCTGGCCCAGGCGCCGCGGTATTGCAGCAGCAGCGCGCGCGGCAGGCTGTCGGATTCGCCAGCGCGGTCGAGCACATGCTGGGTGTGCTCTAGCAGGGGCGCTGCCTCGTCCGGTCGGTCGTGGTTCAAGTACACGCCAGCCAGCATCAGCAGGGCGGGCGCCGTGCGCGCATCCAGCGCGCCGAACGCGGCCTGTGCCTGCGTGAGCCGCTGGGTCGCCAGCATAATGGAGCGCTCGCCCTGGCCGTTGGCGTCATAGATCTCGATGAGGATGCGATAGATTTCATCGCGCAGTTCAGGCTCCTTGCCCAATTGCGTGGGCAATAGCGCGGCGCTGGCGTCGAGCACTTCGATCAACGGCTGCTGGAGGGCAGCTGCACCGGCTTGGTTGGTGCGACCGGCGTCAAACAGGCCGATCAGGTAATCCTTGACCGCGGTGGCGCGCCGCGCTTCGCGGTCGGCGCGGCCGGCCTGCCACAGGCTGGCGGCCAATCCGCCGAGCAGGCCGATCAACGCGAGCACCGCCATCGCGGTTGCGAAGCGGTTGCGCCGCACGAACTTTATGCTGCGATAGCCCAGGCTGTCCGGGCGTGCCTGCACCGGCTGGCCGTCGAGATGGCGTTGCACGTCGTCGGCTAGTTGTTGCGCGTCGCCGTAGCGGCGCGCGGGCTCGTCAGCCAGTGCGCGCAGGGTGATCGCATCGAGGTCGCCGCGCAGCTGCGCGCGCGTGATCGTGTCGGATGCCGTCACCCTCTGGGCATCGGGCGCGGTGCTGGGGCGCAAGGTCGTTGCGCCGTCCGCGTGCAGCTTGCGATAGCGCTGGTCGGTGAGCAGTTCGAACAGGATCAAGCCGAGTGCGTAGACATCGGCCGAAGTGCCCGCGGGTTCGCCGCGCAATTGCTCGGGCGCGGCGAAATCGCGAGTCAGGAAACGCTGCACGGTGGCCGTGTGTTCCCCCTCGTCCTGTTCGATCAGCCGGGCAATGCCGAAGTCGAGCAGACGCGGCTCGCCATCGGCCTGCACCAGCACGTTCGAGGGTTTGAGATCGCGATGCACGATCAGTTGACGATGCGCATGGGCGACCGCACTGCAAAGCTTGATGAACAATTGCAGGCGCTCGCGCAGGCTGGCCTGTTCGCGTTCGAGCCACTCGCCGAGGCTGATTCCGTCAACATATTCCATCGCGAACCACGGTCGGCCGCGGTCGTCGATGCCGCCGTCGATGAGCTGGGCGATGTTGGGATGTTGCAGCCGCGCGAGCAGGGCGCGTTCGCGGCGGAACTGGCGCAGGATGTGTTCGCTGTCCATGCCCAGGCGAATCAGCTTGATCGCCACCTGCTGTTGGAATTGGCCATCATCGCGCTCGGCCAGCCAGACCGCGCCCATACCGCCACGACCCAGTTCGCGCAGCAGTCGCCAGGGGCCCAGGCGCATGTCCGCACGAATGTCGCTGGTCTGCTCCGCGTCGTCGCCGAGCAGCGGTGCGGCGTGTTGTTCAAGTGGCAGGTCGAGCGGCAGTCCGGTGGCAAGATCGAGCGCCACAAGCTCGCGCAGTGATTCGAGCAGGTGCGCATCGTCGCCGCAGGCGCGGATGACGAAGTCCTCGCGCTCCGCCAGTGGCAGCTCGAGGGCTTCGCGCAGCAGCCGGATCGTGCGTGGATCGATGGCCGTCATGGTCGGGCCACGGCGTCGTCGGCGAGCGACTGCTGGAGCAAGGCGCGTGCCACGCGCCAGTCGCGTGCGACGGTGCGTTCGGACAGTTCCAGCATCTGCGCGATCGCAACGAATTCGAGACCGGCATAGAAATGCAATTCCACAACCTGTGCCATGCGTGGCTCGATCGCAGTGAGCTGGTCGAGCGCTTGATCGAGGGCGACGAGATCGAGATCGCGCTCCTGCACCGCGAGCGCCGGATCCAAGGTCACGCTTTCGAGACCGGCGCCACGCTTGTCGGCATTGCGGCGGCGACTGGCGTCGATGAGGATGCGGCGCATCGCGCGCGCCGCGATGCGGAAGAAGTGCGCCTTGTCATTGAGCGCGAGATGTGCGCCGGCGAGACTGAGGTAGGCCTCGTGCACCAAGGCGGTCGTCGACAAGGTTGCCGCGTGGCCTTCGCTGAGCATGCGCGCTCGCCGCCGCAGATCGGCGTAGATGAGGCCGAACAGCGCGTCGTAGGCGTCCTGATCCCCATGTGCGCAGCGATCCAGCAGCGCGGCGGTGCAATTGTCTGGATCCGGCATGCCGACTTGCGCGTGGGTCGCGATTCATCGCGGCCTGAGCTTGTGACCGTCTGTGGGAAATTCGGGCGAGCCTAGCCCACGAAGCGTGGACGAGGCAAACAGGCTACAACCACTTCGCGCGCTTGAGCACGAAATACAGCACCGTGCAGACGCACAGCGTGAATGCGATCAGGGTTGGATACGACCACCTTCCGCTGAGTTCGGGCATGTCGTGGAAGTTCATGCCGTACCAGCTCGCGATCAGGGTCGGTGCCGCAAGCAAAGCTGCCCAGCCGGCGAGGCGCTTGACCACTTCGTTCTGCGCCACGCCGACCAGCGCAAGGTTCACGCTGATTGCTGCGGTGAGCATCTCGCGCATGGTGTCGGTGGCATCGTTGATGCGCGCGGCGTGATCGTAGACGTCGCGGAAGTAGGGACGCACCTCGTCGCGGATCAGATTCGGATATTGGCGCACGAGCTGGTTGAGGATGTCCTGGATCGGCGCCACCGCGAGGCGCAGTGTGACCAGTTCCTTCTTGAGGTCGTAGAGGCGGCGGATCGTCTCGCGCTTGAAGGTGTCCTCGAAGACCTCGCCTTCCAGCTCCTGCAACTCCTCGCGAAACTCGCCGACGAGCGGGAGAAAATTGTCGACGATGAAATCGAGCACGGCATGCAGCGCATAGCTCGGCCCGAGCGCGAGCAATTCCGGATCCTGCTCGCAGGCGCGGCGCACGCCGGCATAGGACAGCGAGGCGCCGTGGCGCACCGTGACGAGGTAGCGCTTGCCGACGAACATGTGGGTTTCGCCGAACTCGATCTTGCCGTTCACGGTCTGCGCGGTGTGCATGACGATGAACAGCGAATCACCGTACACCTCGATCTTGGGGCGCTGATGGGCGTTGTGGGCGTCTTCGATTGCGAGTTCGTGCAAGCCGAACTCGAACTGGAGTTGTTCGAGCAATGCCTCTGACGGTTCGTGCAGGCCGACCCAGACCCATTGTTCGGGATCGACGATCACGTCGCTGATTTCCTCGACCGTGATGTCGCGGAGGCGGCGACCATCGGATGAGTAGACGACGCTGTTGACCAGCATCGGATCCGGGTTCGCTGCGACTGTCTGGGTCGGGTTTTGGCTGTCGTTCATGTGCCGATCATGCCGCGCCGAACGGGACCGCGGCAATGGTCGATGTCGTGGACAGGGTGGCCGTCCTTGGCCGATTCGCAGTTCCGCGCGGCTGCTGAGAACCGCGCCGGGCGAGGCGCCTTACGCGGAGGGGGTGCGCCGCCCTTGCAGGCTCAGGGCCAGCACCAGATGCAGGGGCAGCGTGAGCACGATCCAGTGCAGGTTCGCCTGCACGAAGCCCGGCAGAATCTTGCTGGCAAGTGCGACACCGGCGCCGCCGACGACGAGCCAGGCCAGCATGCGCTGCCAGCGCGGCGCAGGCCGACTGCGCAGGAAGGCCGCAATCAGCAACAGGCAGGCGGGATTGAACAGCAGCAGGTTTTCGTTGCGCCAGGCCGCGCGGTGATCGGTACCCAGCCACAGGAACAGCAGCAGGCAACCGGCGATCGCGCAAACCAGCTCGAACAGCGTGGCAAGTCCGGCGAACACGCGGTGCGCGCGTGGGCCGCCACGCACATCGAGCCAGCCCATCGCGATGGCCGCAGCCAGACCGATGAACAGGAACGGCCAGCGCAGATCGGGCGGCAAGGCGGGCGGCGGCGCGAGGCGGCTTTGCGCAAGGACCTGCGTGCTGCGCACGAGCGGACGGCCGTCTGCACGCTGCGCACGCTCGACCACGCGCTGCAGGCTCATCGGCACGAAGCTCTCGTCCCAGAAATCGATGCGCTCATCGGTGAAGGGCCCAAGGCCGAGGTCGATCAACAGCATCAGGGCCGGGTCGGGCGCCATCAGGCGCAGCGCATCGAGCCGATAGGTGAAGCCGCGCGAACGACCGACGCTTTGCGCGCGGATCAGGCCGCCCAGCGCATGGTCGAGTGCATCGCGCACGCGCGTGGAGCAGTTGGCGGTGAAGTAGTCGTAGCGGTAGTACGCGTTTTCGGGTCGCGCGTTCCAGACCAGATAGTCATTCAAGCTGCGCGCTTCTTCGGCTGTCAGATCGAGCGCCTGCTCGACCACCGAGCGACCTTCGGCGCGATACATCGCCAGATCGTCTTCGAGCAGGTTGGCGGCAATGCGGTATTGCATGCGACCGCGCACGAAGTTGAGCAGGAAGTTTTCCTGCTCGAAGTCGAACATGCCGTAGTTGTAGGCGACTGCTTCGTCGCTGTTGCCATCGCGCACGACGATCGCGTTGTGGCCGAAGCGCTCGAAATAAATCTCGCCGGGGCCGACCGTGAGCAGGCTGATCGATGGAGCGGGAATACCCGCCGCAGCCGGTGCCAGTGTCTGCGCGCCGAGCGGCATGACGGGCAGCACGCACATCATGACGAGCAGGATCGCCAGCGTGCGCCAGCACGCGTGTCGCGTGCCCAGGATCGTCGCGCCCGACTCAGGCTTCATGCACGCGCACGGCAAACTGCTGCACGCGGCGCGCATCGGCCTTGGCGACATGGAACAGGAAGCCGCCGAGTGCGAGGTCCTCGCCGGCTTCGGGCAGGTGGCCGATCTGTGCGGTGATCATGCCGCCGACGGTGTCGAATTCCTCGTCGCTGAACTCGCTGCCGAAGCGCTCGTTGAACTCGTCGATCGGCGTCAGTGCGCTGACCAGGAAATCGCCATTGGGTCCGGCCTGGATCAGGGTTCCTTCGTCGTCGTCGTCGTCGTGCTCGTCGTCGATGTCGCCGACGATCTGTTCGAGCACGTCCTCGATCGTCACCAGACCGGCAACGCCGCCATATTCATCGACCACGATCGCCATGTGATTGCGCGAGAGACGGAATTCCTTGAGCAGGATGTTGAGACGCTTGGACTCTGGAATCATCGTCACCGGGCGCAACAGCTCGCGCAGGGTGGCGTGCGCGCCTTCGCTGAAACAGCGCAGCAGGTCCTTGGCCAGCAGGATGCCGAGGATCTCGTCCTTGTCCTCGCCATGCACCGGAAAACGCGAGTGCCCGGATTCGATGACCACGCCGAGCACCTGCTGCAGCGGCGCGTCGGCGGCGAGCGCGACCATCTGCGCGCGCGGCACCATGACATCGGCGACGCTCAGATCGGCAACTTCGATCGCGCCCTCGACCATCGACAAGGTGTCGTTGGAGAGCAGGCCATTGGCCTGCGCGTGGCGCAGTTCCTCGATGAGTTCCTCGCGGCTTTGCGGTTCGCCGGAAAGGGCCTGGACTATGCGTTCGAACCACGATCGTGGTGCGGGACTACTGGGAGGATCCTCGCTCATCGGTCCAGCGGACATGCCCGTTGCGGGCGGCAGAGCAGTGTAGCAAAAACTCCCCGCCACGCCGGACACTGGCCAAATCGCCGAAAAATCAATGGTCGGCGTAGGGATCGGCGATGCCCAACTGCGCAAGAATGCGCGTTTCGAGCGCTTCCATGCGCTGTGCCTCGACCTCGCGCTGGTGATCGTGGCCGAGCAGGTGCAGCACGCCATGGATGGTCATGTGTGCGTAATGGTCGCGTGGCGCCTTGCCTTGTTCGCGCGCTTCGCGCGCCACCACCGGTGCACAGATCACCAGATCACCGAGCAGGTGCGAGCGATCGCCTGGCATGCGCTCGCGCGGAAAGCTCAATACGTTGGTGGCGTAATCACGGCCGCGGAAGTCGCAGTTGTAGCGACGGCCCGCGCGCGCATCGACGATGAGGATGTTGACCTCGGCACGGCGGCGCCGCAGCGCCGGGATCGCGGTGATCCAGCGGCGAAACGAGGGGGCCAGCGGCACGCCGCGGCGCCCGGCTTCGTTGCGTAGCCACAACGCAAGCTTTTCGCGAGTGGCTGGCGCGGGCGCATGCGTCACGATGTCGTTCCTTGCTTCGCCGCGTCGCGGCCTTCATATGCGCGCACGATGCGTTGCACCAGCGGATGGCGCACCACGTCGCGGGCTTCGAAGAAGGTGAAGCTCACGCCATCGACGCCACGCAGCACCTCGAGCGCATCGCGCAGGCCCGAGGTCACGTGTTTGGGCAGGTCGGTCTGGGTGAGGTCACCCGTCACCACCGCCACCGAGCCGAAGCCGATGCGGGTGAGGAACATCTTCATCTGCTCGATCGTGGTGTTCTGCGCCTCGTCGAGGATCACGAAGGCATCGTTGAGCGTGCGCCCGCGCATGTAGGCGAGCGGCGCGATCTCGATCACGTTGCGTTCGATCAGCTTGCCGACCTTCTCGATGCCGAGCATTTCATACAGCGCGTCGTAGAGCGGACGCAGATAGGGATCGACCTTCTGGGTGAGATCGCCGGGCAGAAAGCCGAGCTTCTCGCCCGCCTCGACCGCCGGGCGCACGAGGATCAGGCGCTGCACGCGCGACTCGTTGAGCGCCTCCACCGCCATCGCGACCGCAAGCCAGGTCTTGCCGGTGCCGGCCGGACCGACGCCGAAATTGATGTCGTGGGTGGCGATCGCATGCAGGTAGCGCTGCTGGTTGGCGCCACGGCCGCGCACCGTGCCGCGCTTGGTCTTGATCGCGACGTCCTGCACCTCGATGGCGCGCTCCTCGAGCGCATCGGCGCCGCTTTCGGCCAAGGCGAGATTGACCTGAGTCGCGCCCAGCGTTTCCACTTCGGTGGCTGCATACAGCTCGCGCAGCACGCGTTCACCCACACGCACGGCTTCGTCCTTGCCGCTCAGGCGAAACACGTTGCCGCGGTGGGCGATCTCCAGGCCCAGCCGCAATTCGATCTGGCGCAGATGCTCGTCGAGCGGCCCGGCGAGGTTGGCGAGGCGCTCGCCATCGGCAGGCTCGAGCACGAAGTCGTGGTGGTTGTGTTTTTGCATAGGCGCGCGAGGGTAGCGCCACGCGCCATTCAATACCATGTTTGAAGCAAAGCCATCCCGGCGGCGCAATCGGCACGACCCCGTTCGACCGGGCGCTTCGTTGCGGGAGCCGTGGTTGTGAGGCGCCGCGAACGCTTCACGGCTCGACGTTCCGGCGATCGCGGGATCCAATGCTTGAGCGCCCTGTGGAAGACCTGAATTCCGGTTCTCGCCGGAATATCGGCTAGTCCGAAACCTGATCCGTGTTGCCTTGGGGTTCGAACGCGTTGGCGAAGATGAGATCGCTCGAAAACTCACTGGTGTTGCCGTCCGCATCGGTCGCACTGAGCACGAGCGGTTGGCCCATCAATTCGCTTGTGGCGAAACTCACGCTGCGCGGCTGCTGCGCGTCGGCCCCGCCATAGGTATCGATCATGATCGGCGCGAATGCCTGGCCGCCAAAGCCGCGCGCGACATCGATCCGCAGCGGATAGGCGGCATTGGTGATGGTGCTGTCCACGTGATAGGTGATCGTCACCGTGGCGCCTGAGTCGCTGTAGACGACGCTGTCAATCAGCGGCGTGTTCTGCAAGCGATTGCCTCCTTCGTCAGCATCGTCGACATCGTTCGTTGTTGGGCCGTCGGCGACACTGGAGGGCGTCAGATCGATGCCGATGCGATTGCCCGCGAAGATGTTGCCCGTGAGTGCGGCATGGGTGCAGGTGCTCACTTGCACGCCAGCCGCTGCGCCATGGGCAATGAGATTGCCTTCGCCGGGTCCATCACCGCCGACGATCACTGCGCAGTGCCCGCTGCGGAAAATGTTGATGGTGGCTTGTGGCGAATTCGCTGCGGCGGGAAAGGCTCCATTCGGGCGCGCCAGCGTCCCGCTCCAGTCACTGCCAAAGATGTTGCCTTGAATGCGGGTCAAGGGCGTGTTCGCACTGGCCGGGTTGCCGCTCAGGTAGATGGCATTGACTTCATTGCCGCCAAACAGGTTGCGTTCCGGGATCGTGTCGCCGCCGACTTGTGCGCCTTCGGCGGCACCGGACATGAACAGGCCGTAGTCCTGGCCGGGCAGCATGGTGGTGCCATCCGCGCCAAGTCCGAAGACGTTGCCTTGGTACGTGCTTGGCAAGGTAGTTGTGGCGCCGCTTTCATCCCAGACGCCGATGTAGCCATTGCCGGAAATGACATTGCGCGCGGCCGCTGTGATTCCACCGATGGTGGCGCGGCCACGCAAGCGTATGCCCTGGGAGTTGCCGTTGGCCGTCACCGCATTCTGGCCGCTCACGTCGGTGCCGATGAAGCAGCCCTCGACGAGATTGCCGCTCGGCGCATTGATGAGGAGGTTGGAGGACGTGAAGCCATTGATGACAAGGCCACGGACTTGCAGTGCGCCGCCGTTGAACAAGCCGATGGCCGATCCTGCGCCGTGCAGTTCGATCTTGAGTTGCGCATTGCTGCCGCCGGCATCCGGCGTGAGTGTGTTTTCCTGCGCGCCGGGCTGGGTGTAGCCATCTATCGACAATGCCGTGGCAATGACAGGCAAATCAGTGGCGGTCGAGATGCGCCAATGCTGGGTGGCGCTCACGAAGCCTGCATCACTGGTGGGAATATCGAACACGATGCGATCCGCGCCGCCGGTATTGGCAAACGTGATGGCGCCACGCAGCGAACAGTCGGCCGCGGCTGGCGTGCACGCATCCAGCAAGGTATCGGACGTGGTGTCCACCGTGACTTCAAGGGCATATGCCGGCCCGAGCAGAGTCAAACCAGAAAGCAGGATCAGCGTACGCATGGCAAGAACTCCAGTGGGACGAGGGTCGCCCCATTGACTTGACATACGCCATTCGCGGCGAAACCTGACACGGAAAATCCGGCGCGCCCGGACCTTCGGGTTGCGGGCGCACTCGCTTTCGATGGCATGATCTGCATCGGGAAATTGCGGCTGATGCAGAGCGGGCTTCACTCCCGATACGAGAAGCGTCCGTCCTCGACACGCAGCGCTGTTCCGTCGTTTGCGGTCATCGTTCCGGAGAACCTGCCTTCGACCGCCACCGGGGCTCGTTGCAAGGTCGTCAATTCGATCACCACATCGGCGCCGAGTGTGCCGCCAATGAGAAAGCGTTCGGGGCTGAGGTTGGCAAGCTGAATCGCGCTGCCGACGGCATTGCCGCCCTTGATGACATAGCGACCGGGCGCTTGCACGCCGGTCAGATTGAGATTGAACGCCTGCTCGTTGCGGTCCTTCGGCCCGTACGAGCCGGAGATGATCAGCATATGATCGAAGCCGGGTGGATCGACCACCGCTTCAATTGCGCGATCGGCATGCCATTCACGGCCATCGAGTTTCAGTTGCAGCGTGTTCACGGCAGTCGACGACTTGCTGCGTGTTGCCAGTGCGGCAGGTGCAGTCACGGCAGCGCCTTCGGTGGGTGTGCTGCGTCCGGAGGTGTCGCAGCCAACGAGGGCGCAGGCTGCGATGATCGGCACGGCAAGTCGGATCATGAGGATCTCCAGGCTCATTGCAAGGAGAGATCAAAGCCATTGGAAAAAATCCGATCGCTCTGCAGCAGCACGCGCATGACCGAGCCGTAGCGCGACTGGCCGTCGTTGCTGGCGTGCACGTAACCGGCGAACACGAGTTTGCCGTCCTGCGTGAGCGCCATCGCGTTGGCGCGGTTGTCGCGGTCGGTGCCGGCGATGGAATAGCCATAGGCCATGCGCCCGGGTGTGCTGGCGGAGAAGTTGCCGAAGGTGGGGTCGGGCGAGAGATCGGGCATCAGGCGCATCAGCATGGCGTCGCCGGTGGTCCAGCTCGACAGCGCGAAGCCACCGCCGACGATGAGCCTGCCGTCCGGTTGCACCGTGATCAGATCGGCATAGACGCCGGGGCTCATCCACGGACTGCCGTCCGCCTGCATGCCGTAGGTGGCGGTGTCGACCGTGTCGCGCGTGATGCGCGCGGCGAGAATGTTCGGAAAACTGCGATCGGCATTCGCGACGAAGCCGGCGAGTGCCATCGACTCGTTGCCCAGCGCGCCGCTGGTCGGCGCGTGGACGAGGCTGTTCACCTCCACCATCAGGCCGGCAGCGAAAAAGACCAGCGAACGGCCCTGGTTGGCGTAGCCGGTGTTGACCGTCCAGCGCCAGCCGGTGGCGGTGTTGCCGATGCGCGTGTGTTTGACCACGCCGGTATCGCCGCAGCCGCGAATCGCGATCGGGATGGCGGTGCCGACGCCGGCCGGAAAACCGATGATGTCGGCGACATCGATGGTGGCGTCGTTCGGACACAGGTTGGTGTCCACGCGCAGCATGCCCCACTCGCCATCCACGGGATTGGTACCGCCGGCCACGGTGCCGCAGCCGCCGAGCGTGATCGGACACAGATAGCCGTCTTCGGTCACCAGAATGACGCCCAGCGTGTGATTGCCGGATAGCCCATCGCGCACGTTGCCGGCGATCGCCAGAAAAGGCAGGCGGATACCGTTGCCGACGATGTCCACGTCCACTGGCGCGATCGCCTTGCCCGCATCCGAGGGCATCGAGCCGTAGCGGCGCAGGTGGCGCAGGCCGTTGACGCCGAACGTGGTGTCGACGGCGCCGTCGGCGCGCAGCTTCCACACCGCCATGTCGCTGCTGCCGTCGGGGTTCCAGATCGTGCCGACGATGGCGATGCCGCCGTCACCCAGCAGTACGGCGTCGTTGGCATTCCAGTTGTAGTCCTCGCCGACGTAGATCACGCTGCGGCCACCACCGCTCGCGCCCCAGGCGGGATCCCACACGCCATCGCGGTCGATGCGCACGGCGACCGGTACGGTTGGTGCGCTGATCGGCAAATCGTAGGGAGTGGCGATGTTGGACAGCACGATCATCGAACCGTCGCCGCGCGGCAGGATCTTGAACGGCGACATCTGCGCCCAGGCCAGCACACCCGGCGTTTCCACGGGGTCGCGCCACGGTATCGCGAACGCGATGCGACCGTCGGACTCGCTGCCGAAACTCGTGTCGATCTGGCCGTTGGCATGCGCCAGCGGGACAAGCGCCAACGCGCCGAGGGTGGCGGACAACAGCAGGCGAAGCGACGGGATCATCGTGCGGACTCCGGCGCGGCGGATGCGCGCCTTGTGCCGTGACATACGCCGTTCGCGCGCAGACCTGACATCGCAGGTATCGGCGCGCGATGAGCCGGGCAGACTCGGCTCCACGAACACGCGCGACGGTTGTCTCGGTAGAGCGGAGCTTGCTCCGCTGCTTCTCCGTTCTTTCGCCACACCGGGCGATTCAGCCGAGCAAGCTCGGCTCTACAAAGCGCGGGTCGGTCATGGAAAGCACCGGGATGGAGGGGCGGAACGGCAAGCATCTGCGGGATAGGCCCGACGGAGGAGCCGAGATTTCCCCTCGACGCATACGCCGTTTGCGCGCGCACCTGACACGGCGCTCGGCTAGACTCGCCCGCTGGCAATGGGAAGCGGAACGATGAGCCAATCCGACGGCGACATCACGCAGTTGCTGCGCAGGTGGCGGGAGGGCGACCCGGGAGCGTTGGATGAGGCGCTGCCGGCGGTCTGGGATGAGCTGCGACGTATCGCCGCGCACGAACTGCGCGCCCATCGTGGCCACGACACGCTGCAGCCCACCGCGTTGGTCAACGACGTGTTCGTGCGCCTGCTCGGCGCGAAGAATCTGGATATTGGCGACCGCAAGCACCTCTACACCACGGCCGCCAAGGTCATGCGCCAGGTACTGGTCGACCGCGCGCGCGCGCAGGCGCGCGAGAAACGTGGTGGTGGCGCATGGCAGCGCGTTGACTTTGTCGAGGCGCTGGCCTTGCCGATCGAGGCCGACACCGATATTCCCGCCTTGGACGAGGCCCTGAAGGCGCTTGCCGAGCACGATGGGCGCGTCGCGCAGATTGTGGAACTGCGTTTCTTCGCAGGTCTGGAAGTGAGCGAAGTGGCCATCCTGCTCGATCTGGACGAGCGCACCGTGTACCGCGACTGGGCCATGGCGAGAGCCTGGTTGCGACAGCGATTGGCTGCATGATGTCAGGGAGTGGTTCTCGACGGCGTAGGTGCTGGGCATGAACGCCAACGATGCGCTTGCCGGGCGATTCGCGCGTGTGCGCGCAGCGTTTCACGACTTGATCGAGATGGAGTACTCACAACGCGATGCGGCGTTGGCGGAGCTCGCGCGGACAGATTCTGCGCTGGCGGACGAAGTACGGGCACTGATTCTGCACACCGATGAGGCCGACCTCGTTGCGCAGCAGGAACAGGGCCCGCCACTGCAGATCGGGCCGTTCCGCTTGCTGCGCCGCCTTGGTCGCGGTGGCATGGGTGAAGTGTGGCTCGCCGAGCGTGCCGACGGCGCATTTGCGCAAGCCGTCGCGCTCAAGCGCGTGCGCGACGGTGTGTTGTCGCCCGATCTGGCCCGGCGCTTCGTGCGTGAGCGGCAGATTCTGGCGCGCCTGCAGCATCCGCAGATCGCGCACCTGGTCGATGGGGGCGTGGGGTCCGACGGCCGTCCCTGGCTGGCCATGGAGTACGTCGATGGCGAGCGCATCGATGACTGGTGTGCAACGCATCGCCTCACTGTCGAACAGCGCGTGCGCCTGTTCGTGGGCGTCTGTGATGCGGTGTCATTCGCGCATCGCAATCTCGTCGTTCATCGTGATCTCAAGCCGGCCAATATCCTCGTCGATGCCGAGGGACGTCCACGCTTGCTGGACTTCGGCATCGCGCGCCTGCTCGATCCGCAGCACACCGATCGCACGCAAACGATTACCGCGATGACGCCGGCCTATGCCGCGCCGGAGCAGCGCGAAGGCGGCGACATCACCACCGCCACCGATGTCTATCAGCTTGGCGCGGTGCTGCGCGAATTGGTTGGTGCGGCTCCTGATGGGGCATCCGTATTGCGGGGCGATCTGGCACGCATTCTCGACAAAGCCTGCGAATCACTGCCGTCTGCACGTTTCGCGGGTGTGGCGATGCTTGCGGCTGATCTCGGCGATTGGGTCGAGCGCAGGCCGCTGCGCAGCGGACTGGGCAGCCGACGCCAACGCATGCGTCGCATGGCGTGGCAATGGCGCTGGCCGCTGGCGATGACGGTCGCCGTGCTGTTGGCAGTGGGAACTGGCGTGGTGCTTGCCTTGCGTGAAGCGCGCGCGAAAGCACGCGAAGCCGAAGTTTCCCGCCAGACAACGCAATTCATGGTCAGCTTGTTCAAAGGGGCCGACCCCACCGTTGCGCGCGGCGCATCGCTCAGTGCCCAGGACTTGCTCGATCAGGGCAATGCCCGATTGCACGGCTCAACGCGTCTGCCCTCGGCGGTTCGTGCACGTCTGCTGCGTACGGTGGCTGACAGCTACGTTGCCCTCGGACACTACGAGCGCGCGCTGGAAACGGCGCAAGAGGCGCTTGATCTGCGTCGCGCAGAAGGCGATCCCGGCGACATCGCCGACAGTCTGGACCAGGTCGGCAACATCTTCCGGCTGAAGGCCGAATACGCACGAGCCGAAGCGCTTTTGCGCGAAGCCTTGAGCATGCGGCGGGCAGCCTTGCCGGCGGATGACCCGGCGATCATCGACAGCATGACGCACCTGGCGGCGCTGGAAGGTGCCCAAGGCGACTTCAGGGCCGCCGATGCGCTGTTCATCGAGGCGGCGCAATCGGCACGGCGCCGCTTCGGCGACGGCGCGGTCGAGACTGCACGCCAGTTGGAAGGTTACGCAGTCAATCTGGATGACATGGGACGACGCAACGAAGCGCTCACTGTCTATCGACAGGTGTTGGACATTCGCGAACGCGCACTCGGCCCCGACGACCCGGACGTTGCGGCGACCCTGCTGAGTCTGGGTGTGCATTTGACCGACTCTGGCCACTACGACGAGGCCGTGCCCTTGCTCGAGCGCGCCTTGGCGATCCGCCGGGCTGTCTTTGGTGAAGCGCATCCTCTGGTGGCGATTGCGCAGATCGGCCTGGCGGGTGCGCACGCCGACAAGGGCCGCCTCGATGCAGCGGAGGATTTGGCGACTTCGGCCGTTGAGAGCCTCAAATCCGCCCTGTTGCCGCAACATCCGAAAACCACGGAAGCACTCAGCATGCTGGCACTCGTGCGGACGCTCCGCCGTGATTATGTCGGCGCAATTCCATTGCAGCGGTCGGTGTTGGCAACGTTTGAAGGGACGCTGGGTGAAAATCACCCCGATGCTCTGACCGCAAAAAACAATCTGGCGTATGCCTTGCTCCATGTGGGACGTGCAGCCGAGGCCGAAATCCTCTTGCGTGATGTGATCGCGCACAAACGCGACGACAACGGGCAAGCCAGTGTTCAGCACATCCAGAACCTTGCCAACGCGCTCATGCTGCAAGGCAAACACGCGGAAGCCGTCACTTGGCAACGTCGGGCCGTGGATGTGCAGCAAGCGCGTGAGGGGCCGAGTTCGGCAGTGATGGCCGTCGCCCTGCGCGAGCTCGCGATTGCCAAGGAGGTCGCTGGGCAAGACCCGGAGGGTGACTACAAGGCGGCCCTCGCGGTGGCCACGCGAGCCAGCCGCAGTCACGTGGTGGACCTTCGCCCATGGGCTGTTGCGCTGGCGGCCTACCTGGTTGGGCGGCAGCGCTGCGACGAGGCCGTGCCATTACTTCAAAAGGCGGATGGCGCAGACAATGCCAACCTGGGCGAACAAGATGCCGTGGCGGTGGGACAGAGACGGTTGTTGTTCGAAGCCTGCGCCATGGTCGGCGATGCGCGAGGTCGCGAGGCGTTTGCTCGGTCATGCCAAGCGCTGCGTGCAATGCCGGGCATTGAGGCAGACGTCTACCCGACCACACGACATCTGCTGGCGACGCACTGCCCGGAGCAGACGGCAGCGCGTTGAAGTGTGCGCCGATTGACGTGTGCGATGAATCACGCGCAGGAAGTTTGATCGAAGGCGCTTCCGCGCATTGCGTGTACTGGAGTCGATGACGTGCCCAAGCCCTTTGCGGCCACGCGAGGCAGGCATCGGTTGCACGCCGGCCCGGTCGTGGATCGCGAAGTCAGCGCCTCGCGCAGGATGAGCCGCTGCGGCGAAATCGTCTCGGTTGAGCAGGATCGTCATTGAACTATGTGCATTGATGCTGCTCGTGGCCAGAGCGAGGTCAACCTGAGCCGCGCCGTGCGACTTGCTGCCATTGCTTGCATGCAATTCGCACCGGATCCGCCCGACGAGGCGCGCATCTGGGTCCCGCCACCACGACAAACCCATCTTGCAATTTATTAAACGCATAGTTAATATGCACGCATGCCAATCGCGAAGAAGCCGACTGCAGTCCACCGCAAGGCAACGCGCAAGCCGCGCAAGCGGCGCGCGCCAGGGCGTCCGGCGGCGGCGAGCCCCGAGCTGCGGCCACGGCTGCTCGATGCCGCGCTCGCCTGTTATGTGCGCGAGGGCATCGCCGCAACCACGCTGCGTGCGATCGCGCGCGAAGCAGGCGTGACGCCGGCCCTGCTGCATTACTACTTTGGTGACGCCGTGCAGCTGCGTCAGGCGGTCGTCGCGGAGCGCGTGTTGCCGGTGGTCGATGGCTTTCGTTCGATGCTGCCACTGGATGGTGGGCTCGCTGAACTCATTGCCGCTTTCGTCGCCGGCATCGCTGCGCTGGTCGGCGCGCATCCGTGGTTTCCGGCCTTGTGGGTGCGCGAGGTGCTGTGCGAGGGCGGAGCGCTGCGCGAGATCGTGTTGCGGCAGTTTGCGCCGCAGATCCCGCAGGCGCTGGCCGCGCGCTTCGTGCGTGCACAACGTGAGGGCGTGCTCGCGTCCGGCCTGGACCCGCGCCTGCTGGTCGTCTCGTTGATGGGACTGACCTTGTTTCCGGCAGCGAGCGCGCCGATCTGGCGCAGCTTTTTCGCCAGCGACGACATCGATGCATCCGTCCTGCGCGAGCACACGATGGCCTTGCTCGACCGCGGACTGGGACTTGGGGGGAAGCCATGAATCGACATGACGGGCGTGCCCTGCGCGGATCGCGCTTGCTGGCATGGACAGCACTGGGTGCCGCGCTCTTGCTGGGCGCCTGTGCGAAGGCGCCACCACAGGCATTGGGCACGCTCGAATTCGATCGCATCGGCCTGCCAGCGCCGGCCGCCGAGCGCATTGTCGAGATCGCGGTGCGCGAGGGCGAACAGGTCGCAGTCGGCCAATTGCTGCTCAAGCTCGACCCGACGCGCACGCAGGCGCAACTCGCCGCGGCGCAGGCACAGGCGCAGCGCGCGCGTGATGTGCTGGCGGAACTCGAAAGTGGGCCGCGCCCGCAGGACATTGCCCAGGCGCGGGCGAATCTCGCTGCAGCCCGCGCCGCCGCGCGCGAGGCACGCGCATACTTCGATCGCTTGCAGCCTCTCAAAGGCAAGAATTATGTCGCCGCAGCGGATCTCGATCGTGCGCGCGCGGCTGCCGATGGCGCCGCTGGCAAGGTTCGCGCGGCACAGGCTGCGCTCGACGAACTGCTCGCCGGCACCCGCAGCGAGCAGCTTGCGCAAGGCAGGGCCGCGCTCGCTGCGGCGCAGGCGGAAGTCGCAGCGCAGCAGGCGCTGCTCGACAAGCTCGAGGTGACTGCGCCGCGCGCCGGGCGCGTCGACAGCCTGCCGTATCGGCTCGGCGATCAGGCGCCGATCGGTGCGCCGCTGGCGATCCTGTTTACAGGCGATGCGCCGTACGCACGCATCTACGTACCCGAGGCGCTGCGCGCCGATGTGCAGGTCGGCGATGTGGTGCAGGTCCATGTCGGTGCGCGTGCGCAGGCCTTGCATGGCACGCTGCGCATGATCCGCAGCGAGCCCGTGTTCACGCCGTACTACGCGCTGATCGGCGACGATGTCGCGCGCCTGAGCTATCTGGCCGAAGTCGAGCTCGGCGCCGATGCGGCCTCATTGCCGGCGGGCCTGCCGGTGCGCGTCGAGCTGGGCGCACGCGGCCAATGAGCGCAGGCGGCGAACTTGCGATCCGTGCGCAAGGATTGACGCGCCGGTTCGGTGCCCTCGTCGCGGTCGACCGGGTCGATCTTGCGGTACCGCGGCGGGCGGTGCATGGCTTCCTCGGCCCCAATGGTTCGGGCAAATCGACGACGATCCGCATGTTGTGCGGCCTGCTCACGCCCAGTGCGGGCACGATCGACGTGCTCGGCCTGTCGATTCCGGCGCAGGCCGAGGCGCTGCGCAAGCGCATCGGTTACATGACGCAGAGGTTCTCGCTGTTCGAGGACTTGAGCGTGCGCGAGAACCTCGAGTTCATGGCCGACATCCAGGCGCTGCCGCGTGCCAGGGCGCGCGGCCGCATCGCCGAGCTCCTCGATGAATATCGCTTCGTCGATCGCCAGCGCCAACTGGCCGGCACGCTCAGCGGCGGCCAGAAGCAGCGTCTTGCGCTGGCTTGCGCCATCATCCACGAACCGGAGCTGTTGTTCCTCGACGAGCCCACCAGTGCGGTCGATCCCGAATCGCGGCGTGACTTCTGGGAAAAATTGTTCGAACTGGCCGACAAGGGGACCACCCTGCTCGTCTCCACGCACTACATGGACGAGGCCGAACGCTGTCATCGTATCGCCATCCTCGACCACGGCGCGCTGGTGGCCGATGGTACGCCAGCCGAATTGACCGCGCGCCTGGATGGCCGCACCTTGCTGGTCACGACGGCCGAACCGCGCCGTGCGCAACAGGCGATCCTCGGCGCGGACGGCGTCATCAGCGTCGCCCAGATCGGCAACAGCCTGCGCGTGTTGACCGCGGCCGGCGCAGGCGATGCGTGCAGCCGGATCGCCGGCGCGCTGGCGCGAGCGGGGCAACCCGCCGAAGTCGAATCCGTGCGCGCCAGCCTCGAGGACGTGTTCGTCGCCGCAACCCAGCGTGCGGATGCGAAGCCGGAGCGCGTGGCATGAACCTGCGCCGCCTGTGGGCGATCGTGCTCAAGGAACTGCGCCAGTTGCGCCGCGACCGCATCACGCTGGCGATGATCCTGCTCGTGCCGATCGTGCAGCTGATCCTGTTCGGCTATGCCATCAACCTCAACCTGCGCGGCCTGGCCGCCGGCATCGCCGATCAGGCCAATACGGCCGGCTCGCGCGTCGTGGTGATGGACATGATTGCGACCGGAGTGATCGCGCCGGTCGCCGAAGCGCGTACGCCGGAAGAACTCGTGGCGATGCTGCGGCGTGGCGACATCAATGTCGGCATCGCGATTCCGCCGGATTTCGAGCGACGCAAGGCCGATGGCAGCGAAGCGGTGCAGGTCATGGTCGACGGCAGTGATACCTCCGTGCAGGGCGCCGCGGCGCAACTGGCGCAGCTGCCGCTGGCGAGCATAGTCGGCATCGGTGAGGCGCCATTGGCGAGCACGCCGCCAACACGTCCGGTATCGGTCGTTGCCTTCTACAATCCGGAGCGGCGATCCGCGGTCAACATCGTTCCCGGCCTGATCGGCGTGATCCTGACCATGACGCTGGTGCTGTTTACCGCCGTTGCCATCGTGCGCGAGCGTGAGCGCGGCAACATGGAGCTGCTGATCGCCACGCCCTTGTCGCGCAGTGAACTGATGCTCGGCAAGGTGCTGCCCTATGTCGTGATCGGCTTCGTGCAGACCAGCGTGATCCTGGCGCTCGGCGTGTTCCTGTTCGCGGTGCCGATCCGCGGCAGCCTGCTCGAGGTCTATGTCGCCTCGGGCCTGCTGATCCTGGCCAATCTCACCCTGGGGCTGCTGATTTCCACGCGTGCGCGCTCGCAGTTCCAGGCGATGCAGATGACCTTTTTCGTGTTCCTGCCCTCGATCCTGCTGTCCGGCTTCATGTTTCCCTATGCCGGCATGCCCGCGCTCGCGCAATGGTTCGCCGAGGTGCTGCCGCTGACGCACTTCTTGCGCCTGGTGCGCGGCATCATGCTGCGCGGCGCGAGCCTTGCGGAACTGTGGCTCGATGCGATCGCCCTGCTGGTATTCACCGCGGTGATGATGAGCGCGGCGATCCTGCGCTTCCGCAAGCGCCTCGACTGAATTCACAGCAAGGCAGATGCCTGCGCTGCGCATCGACACAATTGAAGACCAAGGCGGGCCCGCTGCCGACTCGCCGGAAGCGGGTGGGAAATCGCGCGGTACGAGTCTTGTCTGACGACTCGGACGAAACCTGTCGGCTACGGAACGCTTTCGAAGCCGTGCTCGAAGATCGTGTCGTCGGAAGCCGCGGAGGTGATCGCGCCTTCGTATTCACCACTTGCCGGACTTGCGACGGTGGTTGCTGCACCGGTCGCAAGGTTGATGGCCGCGAACGTATTCGCGCCACCGCCTTGATGGATCCATGCGTAGAGCACGCCGGTGGGCTTGTCGAAGCTCATGCCTTGGGCGAAGTTCGCGGCGAAACCGGTCGGCCCGATCAAGGTGGCCGCGCCGGTCGCGGTGTCGATCGAATAGATGCTGTCGGTGAGGATGCTGTGACCATACATCTCACCATCGGCATTGATCGCGATGTCGACCATGTTGCCCACGCCCATGGCGCCGATCAGAGTTGCAGCACCCGTGCCCGTATTGAGCGTGTAGAGGCAAGACTCGGTTGAAGTTGCCGTCAACAGATGGAAGGTCGATGCCGCATCGATGAAGGTGATCCCGCTGACGACTTCGCCGGCACCCAGTCCCGTGATTGTTGCGGCAGCAGTGAACGCTGCGGTCGAGGTGTTGAGCGTACCGATCCGGGGAACGTCGGCGACTGCCCACAACGTGTTGGTCGCGTTGTCCCACGCGAGGCCATGGATGTTGGCCGGCTGCGGGCCGATCACGGTTGCAGTGGCGGCATCGGGCAGCAGAAAGCTCTGCAGGGCATCGAAAGTCGGGCCGGCCCCGGGCCGATTGTTGAGCCGACAGGAGAGGTCCCCCAGTGCCTGCGGGTTCTCGGAAGACCGTGCCAGCTGTGCGATCGACTACGGCAGACACGCCTGCGCATACCAGTCCGGTTCGCGCTCGACACGGTTGGACCAGGATGCGCAAATGGTTGAAAGTGAAGCCTGAGCCGATGCCGCCGGCGCCTGAACGGCCATCGCGGCAAGCAGCAAGATGGCGGTGGTGTGTTTCCTCATTGATGTCCTGCGTTTCTTCACCGGCGGTGCGCAAGGAGCGTGCTTGCGGGCAGGACGAGGTGGGTGGATGATGCGCACGCAATCTCACCAGGGCAGTTTCCACAACGGAATCTGGAGATCGATATGCACAACAAGACCGTCTTGCGCACTCGCGCAGTTGCCGTGGTTGTGGGGATGTCCTTGGCGCTTGGCGTGGGCGCCGCAAGCTATCGCGTCTACGAGCTTCCGGTTGCGAGCCCTGATCATGGCGCTCGTGTCCTGCTGACGGATCCTGCGGATGTCGCTGCCTCGCCATTTGGTTGGCACGATGTCGATGGGATCGATGGCGCCGAGTTCACCACATTGCGCGGCAACAACGTGTGGGTTTATGTCGATGCGGACAACAACAGCTTGCCCGATGACGCGGGTCCCGATGGGGGGCTTGGGCTCGTGTTCGATTACGCCGCCGCACCGGGCAGCGTGCCACCGTCCAGTTACAGCGACGCGCTGGCGACCAATGCGTTTTACCTTGGCAATCGCTTTCACGACATCCTGTGGCATCACGGCTTTGGCCCCGCAGAGGGCAACTTTCAGACCAACACCTACGGTCTGGGTGGCCTGGGCAACGACGCAGTCAAGATCGAGATCCGCAAAGGGGGTGGATTGAACAACGCGGGTTGGGCGGCCGCCGCGGACGGGACCGCGCCGACCTTGCGCTTCTACGAATGGAACATGACCAATCCGAACCGCGAGGTCAGCTTCGCGGCGGACGTCGCCGCGTTCACATACATGCAGATCACCCAGTCGCGCCTGACTGGTGGATCGTGCCTTTCGAACGCTGATCGGGCCGAAATCGGCGTATCCGATTTCTTCGGAGTGCTGGTGACCAACGATTTTGCGGCGACGACCTCGGCGACGCCGCGCGGACCTGCGACCTGGCTGATGGGGCAGCCGGTCAGCGGGACGGGGATCCGCGCCCATCCGTATTCCAGCGACATGGGCACCAATCCCCTGACCTATGCAAATAGCGCAACGGCCACGTCGCCGCATGGAATCGGTGTGATCTACGCCAGCGCCTTGTGGGACCTCGCCTGGTTGATGGTCCAGCGCGACGGCGCCAGCGGCGATCTCGTGAATGGCGATGGCGGTGACAATCGCGTGCTGCGACTCGTGATCGAAGGCTTGAAGGCGCAACCCTGCAACTCCGGTCTGCTCGATTCGCGGGATGCGCTCCTGCAGGCCAATCTATCGTTATACGGCGGTACCTATGCCTGCGACATCTGGCAGGCGTTTGCGCGTCGCGGCATGGGCGTGTCGGCGAATCAAGGTTCAGTCACCAGTCTGGCCGACAACGTCGCCGCCTTCGATGTGCCCGCGCCCTGCAGTGAGTTCATCTTTGCCGATGGCTTCGAAGGGCCACCACCGGAGCCGGTCTGGCAGCAGTTCTGCCCCGTCGCCGGCACGATCGATTTGCCTGCCGGCCAACCGGCGACGACTTCAGGCCCAGCGTCGGTGTATCCGATCGAGGTTCCGGTGTCGGGCCTTGCCACCGACGTGGTCGGCGTGCGCGTGCAGATGTTCGGATTGACGCACACCTTTCCCAACGACCTCGACTTCCTGCTGATCGCGCCCGACGGTCGCAGCCTGGTGTTTCAATCTGATGCTGGCGCTGGAGTGGATCTGTCCAATGCGACCTATACGATCGATGATGCCGCGGCCAGCCTCATGCCGATTGATGCTCAGCTGATCTCCGCGAGCTATCGACCGACCGATTTCTTCGACGGCGATCCGTTTGCCGCACCCGCCCCGGTCGGCCCGTATCAGCGCGCCGCAACGGCTGGTACGGCAACCTTCGCGAGCGCCTTTGGTGGCGTAGACGGCAACGGCAGCTGGGAAATCTACATCGTCGATGACGCAAGCGGTGATTTTGGCCAGCTTGACGGTGTGTGTCTGGAGATCGGCGTGTTGCCTTGAGGACCCATGGCGCTCGGTCAGCCGAGCGTCCGGGTCTGAATGCGTAAAGCCGCCGCAGCAGCTCAGGCGCTGCGCCGGTATTGCGTGTCGATGCGCCCGCGCAGCGAGTTGGTGAGCGCCTCGGTAATCACCACGTCGACGAACTGGCCAATCAGGCTGGATGGGCCGGCGAAATTGACCGAGCGCATGTTCTCGGTCTTGCCGGTCAGCTCGTTCGGATTCTTGCGGCTCGGACCCTCGACCAGGATCGACTGCGTGCTGCCGACCATCGCCGCGCTGATCTTCGCCGCGTTGGCGTTGAGCGCGGCCTGCAGGCGTTCCAATCGTGCGTGCTTGACCGCGTCGGGCGTGTCGTCGTCGAGGCTGGCCGCCGGAGTGCCCGGGCGACGCGAGTAGATGAAGGAAAAGCTCTGGTCGAAGCCGATGTCATCGACCAGTTTCATCGTCTTTTCGAAATCGGCATCGGTCTCGCCGGGGAAGCCGACGATGAAATCGGTGGCGATGCAGATGTCGGGGCGCACCGCGCGCAGCTTGCGGATCTTCTGCTTGTACTCGAGCGCGGTGTAGCCGCGCTTCATCGCTGCGAGGATGCGATCCGAACCGGCCTGCACCGGCAGATGGAGGAAGTTGGCGAGCTTGGGCACGTTTGCATAAGCCTCGATCAGTGAGTCGGAAAACTCCAGCGGATGCGAGGTGGTGAAACGAATGCGGCCGATGCCGTCGATCTGCGCGATCGCATGGATCAAGAGGCCAAGGTCGGCAAACCTGCCGTCAATCAGCCGCGAGCCGAACGCCTCGGCGGCGCCCGCATCCATCGGGCCGCGATAGGCGTTCACGTTCTGACCAAGCAGGTTGACCTCGCGCACGCCCTGTTCGGCGAGCGCGGCGATCTCGGCGAGCACGTCATCGAAGGGGCGGCTGATTTCCTCGCCGCGCGTGTAGGGCACCACGCAGTACGAGCAGTATTTGGAGCAACCTTCCATGATCGAAACGAAGGCACTCGGGCCATCGGCACGCGGTTCGGGGAGGCGGTCGAACTTCTCGATCTCGGGGAAGGAGATGTCGACCTGCGGCTTGCCGCTGTCGCGGCGCGCCTCGATCAGCTCGGGCAGGCGATGCAAGGTCTGCGGCCCGAACACGAGATCGACGTAAGGGGCGCGTTTGACGATCGCCTCGCCTTCCTGACTGGCGACGCAGCCACCCACCCCGATCAGCACCGGCTTGTCGCCCTGCTTGAGCTCCTTCCAGCGGCCGAGCTGGCTGAACACCTTTTCCTGTGCCTTTTCGCGGATCGAACAGGTGTTGACGAGGATGACATCGGCCTCGGTCTCGTCCTGGGTCAGCTCCAGACCGTGCGCGGCTTGCAGCACATCGGCCATCTTGGACGAGTCGTACTCGTTCATCTGGCAACCGTAGGTCTTGATGTAGAGCTTGCCGGCCATGATCGCGTCAGGAGTAGGGGAGGTCGGCAAGTTTAGCATTGCAGAGCAAGGACTTAGGAAACGTACGGGCGGTCGGCCCAGGCAGTCGCAGCGGCCTTTGGGCGGTCATTGCACGCGTTCGGACGATCCATCTTCGCAAAATAGATCGTGGAACTCGGACGAGGCAGGCACGGTCCGGATCAGTCCGGGCAGGGCATTTCTGCTTGGCAACCTGAGAAATGTGGCCCAAACTCTTGCCCGGATTGGATTTAGGTGGATTCATGTCGTCGATGCGCCTGCCCGGATTCGCACTTGCGCTGCCACTGTTGGCCGTCGCCGCATGGGCGCATGGCGGCACGCTGTACAAGTGCGACACCACCGACGGCAGCATCGCCTACACCAGTTCGACCAAGGGCTATACCAACTGCAAGGTCGTCGAGGTGTTCCCTGATCCGCCCAAGGCGCAGGCCAGACCAGCCTCCGTTCCCGCAACGCATGCGCCGCCCGCGCCCGCTGTCGTCGTGACGCCGTCCGCGGCGCCCGCGGCGAACCGATCGGGTTGGGACTACGCGGAAAACCGTGCCGACTTTGCCAACGTCGGCGATGGTGTGGCCGTGTCTCCAACCAGCGCCGCACGGGCAGATTTTCGTGCCGTCTACGCGGGAGTTGCATCGAGTGCGCGCAGTGTGGAGATCATGGATTTTTCCACCGTGCTCGCCGATGTGGCGAGTACCGCGACGACCGTCGGCAATCCGCTGTTCATTGCCGCGCCCTATCGGATGCGCGCGGGCACACGCATGCCGGCACCGCTGCTGGCGTCGGCCACTGCGGCACCATCCACTCTGGTTCCGCGCGTGCTGCGCGGTGCGGTCTACAAGCTCACGCGCAAGGATGGCACGATCGAATACACCAACATCAAGCCCAACGGTGGCGCCTTCGCGGTGTTGTTCACTTACATCGCGACCTGCGTTGCCTGCGACCTGCATTCGAAGATCGATTTCGCGCGTACTGCATTGCATCTGGATTCCTATCGGAACGAGATTGCCACGGCGGCCGCGGACTTCGGCGTTGACAGCGCTCTCTTGCATGCAGTGATCCACGCCGAATCGGCGTTCAACCCGATGGCGATTTCACAGAAGGGCGCGCAGGGCCTGATGCAGCTGATGCCGGGAACTGCCAGCGACATGGGCGTGGCCGATGCCTTCGATGCGCAGCAGAACATCCGTGGTGGTGCGCGCTATCTCGGCGAGTTGCTGCGCACTTTCAATGGCGACACCACGCTCGCCACCGCGGCCTACAACGCCGGTCCAGGCGCGGTGCAGAAGTATGGCGGCGTGCCGCCCTATGACGAGACGCGCGTTTACGTGCAGCGCGTGGCGACCCTGCAGCAGCGCTACCGCGCCGCAGCTCAAGGTGGCGCGGCGTCACCGCCGCGCTCGTAGGCGCTGGCTTCTTCCACGCGGTCGCGGCCCAGGGCCTTGGCGCGATAGAGCGCCGCGTCGGCCCGTGCGACCAAGGCAGCCATGTCGCGATCGTGCGCTTCCAGTTCGGCCACGCCGATGCTCAGCGTGACGCGCTCACCCGGGCCCAGCCAATTGAATTCCTGTTTCGCGGCATGCTGGCGTACACGCTCGGCCACTTCGTGGGCGGCAACGAGGCCGGCGCCCGGCAGCACCGCGAGAAATTCCTCGCCGCCGCTGCGGCCGAGCAGGTCACCATCGCGCAGGGTCTGTGCGCAGCCGTGTGCGATTTCGCGCAGCACGCGATCACCGGCCGGATGGCCGAAGCGATCGTTGACGCGCTTGAAGTGGTCGAGGTCGATCGCCAGCACGCTCAGCGTTCCTCCGCTCGCGCGCGCCTCGCGCAGGGCGGCAGGCACCGCCTGTTTGAGGCCGCGCAGGTTGAGGACCTCGGTCAAGACGTCAACGGAGGCCGCGCGTCGCCAGCTGCGCAGGCGTGCCAGTTGGCGCAGGGCGATCGCGCCAAGCGCAATCAGCAGCGTTACCAGCAGGGCCAGTGCCAGACGTTGCCATTGGCGCGCACGCTCGAGGGTCTCGAGCTGGCGCTCCTGAGTCGCCTTGTCGTTCTTGAGACGCTGGTTTTCCAGTCGCGCGCGGTCGGTCTCGAATTGCTCGCGCAGGATCTGCGTGCGCTGGTCGTTGCGCTCCCTGACGTTGCGGTCGTGCATGGTGAGGTAATGCTTGTATGCAGCGAGCGCGGCGGCCGGGGCCTGCAGTGCTTCCTGTGCGTGCGCCTGAGCCAGATAGAGCCGCTCGAGATAGCGCGTGTTGGCGTTTCGCTCGAGGCGGGTCTGTGCGAGCGAGTATTCCTCAAGCGCCTTGCGCCACTGGCCCAGACCGGCATGGGCGCGCCCGCGCTCGAAGGCGATCATGCCGGTCCCGCTGGCGTGATCGAGGCGGGCGTACTCGGCGGCGGCGTCCTGCAGCAATCCGAGTGCTTCCTCGTTGCGCTTGAGGTCGACGAGAGTCGAGCCCATCGCCAGTTTCGCTGCTGCCTGATCGGCATCGGCATCGGTCTTGTCAGCGAGGGCAAGGGCACGCTTGTACGTGGTCAGGGCCTCCTCGTAGTGGCCTGACTCCTGCTCCGAGTAGCCCAGGTTCAAGACCGAAACAAACAACGAGGCGTGGTCACCGACTTCCTGTTGATGTGCAATGGCCAGTTCGAGGTATTCATGTGCCTTGTCCTGATCGCCCAGACGACGGTAGGTGATGCCGATATCCTGAAGCGTGCGGTTGGCCGACTCATCCATATCGAGTTGCGTGAACAGTCGGCGTGCTTCGATCGAATCGGCCAGAGCCTTGCCGTAATGACCGAGCACCGACTCCATGTTGCCGCGTGCCTGCAGTCCCTGGGCCAGTGCCGCATCGTCGTCATCGGTACGGGCGAGCTTGATGCCGCGTTCGAGGCTTGCCAAGGCAACGTTCGAGCCTTCGAGGATGTCTTCGTAAGACGCGCGGCAGTAGAGAAAGCGCGCAGCCGCGCCGTGGTCGCGTGCAGTCAGCGCTGCGTCGAACTGGCGCTGGGCAAAGTCTCGCCCCTGCGCATAGGCGTTGCCGTAGTCGAGAGAGCAGTTGATGGTGTCCACAAGCCGCTTGCGGTGTTCGTCGCCCGCAGGCAGCAAGGTTTGCAGGCGCGCCACCGCTTCGCGTGCCTGCGGCACGCTCGTGGCCAGAAGATCGCCGCCATCAAGGCGCTTGAACAAGGCGTCGAACTCGGCTGCCGCTGCTGACGCAGCTGGCGTCGTGTTGGCCAGCGGCGTTGTCGCGATCGCATGGAGCGGGAGCAGCGCGGCCAGCAACAGGATGGGCCATCCCGGTCCGGGTGGAGACATGTCGATGGCGATACCACACGGGCAGGCAAGGAAACACGGCAGTCTATGCGTGTGCTCGGCAGGTGTCTGTCGATGTGATTGTCAACATTTGCAACAAGGTCGGTTCGGGCCTTGCGCACTGCGGGTTCAAGTGCCCGTCGTGCTCGGCGCGGGACGCTGCGCGACGCTGAGGTCGACGGCGAACGGCTGACCGCCGCGCTGGCCGGTCAGATGCGCCTTGCTGCCGGGCTTGATCGCGGCTTCGCGGTTGAGCAGATCCATCTGATCGCTGATCGCGTTGCCGTCGAGTGTGAGCAGGATGTCGCCGGCCTGCAGGCCGGCATGGGCGGCAGGACTGTCGGGCACGATGCGCACGAGCAGGGCGCCCGGCTGCCGTGGTTCACCGTTGCCTTGCGGCACGTCGGTGTAGTCGGCGCCGAGCCAGCCGCGGATCACGTGGCCATGCTGGATGATCTCATCGAGCACCACCTTCACCGTGGCGACCGGAATCGCGAAACCGATGCCCTCGGGCATCTGCGGTGCACGGCTGCTTTCCGAGCGGATCGGCGTCGCATAGACCGCGGTGTTGATGCCGACCAGGTCGCCTTCCGAGTCGACCAGGGCGCCGCCGGAGTTACCGGCGTTGATCGCCGCGTCGGTCTGGATGAAGTCCTCGAATGCGGACATCTTGAGCTGCCGGCCAGTGGCGCTGATGATCCCCATGGTCACGGTCTTGCCGACGCCGGCGGGATTGCCGATCGCGAGCACGACGTCGCCGACTTCGGCAGGCCTGCCGTCGCGCACCGCGATGGTCGGCAGGTTGCGGGCATCGATGCGCAGCACGGCCAGGTCGGTTTCGACGTCGGTGCCGACCACCTCGGCGCGCTGCACGCGACCATCATCGAGCGCAACCTGGATGTCGTCGGCGCCGGAGATCACATGATTGTTGGTGAGCACATAGCCATCAGCACCGAAGATCACGCCAGAGCCCAAGCTCTGATCGCGGCGCGGAATCACTGGGCCGGCCACGTAACCGAGCAGGCGTTGGCTGAGCGGGTCGAAGACCGGCAGCGGCCGACGCCAGTTGCTTGCGGTGATGCGGTTGGCGTAGATATTGACGACCGCGGGCGATGCGCGTGCCACTGCACTTGCATACGAGGCCGGACCATGCGTGCCGACTGCAGCGTCGCCGTGTGTGCCACGCAATCGATCGACCATGCGCGGTGCGAACACGCTGAGCAGGAACGCAGCAGCGAGCCCGACCACCACGCAGCGGACGATGAAGACCGCGAAGTTGAAGAGGGGACGATTGTGCATGTCAGAGCGACGTCGCTGCGTCCGGATCGGGCGTGGTCGCTTCGATTGTGCGGGTGAGAAGCGTTCGATAAACTAACACGATTTTGGGGATCCGCTTGCGCGTGTGCAGGCGCGGATCGTCACCAACACGGCAAGCTGGCGGGTTGTTGGCGGGGCGTTGCGGCTGATTGGCCGCGGGATCATGAAGCACGTGCGCTTGCGCGCGTTCACGGGTTTGCAGCGAGAGTGACAGCGGAGTTCAGATGGCAAACGATGCTGTGGTGGACAAGGGCCGACGCCGGTTCTTGACAGCGACGACTGCGGTCGTCGGCGGAGCGGGGGCGGCGGTGGCCGCGGTGCCGTTCATCAAGTCCTGGGAGCCCAGTGCGAAGGCGAAGTCCGCCGGAGCGCCCGTGCTCGCCGACATCAGCAAGATCGAGGCAGGGCAGAAGGTCACCTTCGCCTGGCGTGGCCTGCCCGTATTCGTCGTCAATCGCACCAAGGCGCAGCTCGATGCGTTGCCGGGCGAGGACACGCACCTGCGTGATCCCAAGTCGGACAACACCGCGCAGCAGCCCGAGTACGCCAAGAACGAGTGGCGCTCGATCAAGCCCGAGTGGCTGGTGATGGTCGCCATCTGCACGCACCTGGGCTGCGTGCCGGACTTCTATCCCGAGATCAAGCCCGAGCCGTTCGATCCGAATTGGAAGGGCGGTTTCTACTGCCCCTGCCACAAGTCGCGCTACGACATCGCCGGTCGCGTGTTCGACGGTGTGCCGGCCCCGGCCAACATGCCGATTCCGCCCTACCACTTCGTCGATGACACCCACATCCTCATTGGCGTGGATCCCGGCAAGGAGGTGGCGTGATGGGCGCCCCGATGACTCGCATCCAGACCAACAGCCGCGTGATCAACTGGATCGAGGATCGCCTGCCGATCTTCTCGTTCCTGAACGCACACACCGGTGGCTACTACGCACCCAAGAATTTCAACCTTTGGTATTACTTCGGTTCGCTCGCCCTGCTGGTGCTGGTCAATCAGATCCTGACCGGCATCTTCCTCACGATGAACTACAAGCCCAGCGCTGCCGAGGCCTTCGCTTCGGTCGAGTACATCATGCGCGACGTGGAGTGGGGCTGGCTGATCCGCTACATGCATTCGACCGGCGCTTCGCTGTTCTTCGTCGTGGTCTACCTGCACATGTTCCGCGGCATGATGTACGGCTCGTACAAGAAACCGCGCGAGTTGGTGTGGATCCTGGGCATGCTGATCTTCCTCGCGCTGATGGCCGAGGCGTTCATGGGCTACGTGCTGCCGTGGGGCAACATGTCGTTCTGGGGCGCCAAGGTCATCATCTCGCTGTTCGGCACGATTCCCTGGATCGGTGAGTCGCTGGTGGAGTGGATCATGGGCGATTACCTGCCCGCCGATGCCACCCTCAACCGATTCTTCGCACTGCACGTGATTGCGCTGCCGCTGGTGTTGTTGTTCCTGGTGGTGTTGCACCTGGCGGCGCTGCACGAAGTCGGCTCCAACAACCCCGACGGCGTTGAGATCAAGGCGAAGAAGGGTGCAGATGGCAAGCCGCTCGATGGCATTCCGTTCCATCCTTACTACACGGTCAAGGACATCTTCGGCACCGGTTTCTTCCTGATGATCGCCGCCTTCATCATCTTCTATGCGCCGACCTTCGGTGGTTGGTTCCTCGAGCACGACAACTACATCCCGGCCAACAATCTGGCCACGCCCTCGCACATCAAACCGGTGTGGTACTTCACACCGTTCTACGCAATCCTGCGCATGGTGCCCTCGCTGTTCGGCACCGCGATCTGGGGCGTGCTGGCGATGTTCGGCTCGATCGCGTTGTTGTTCTTCCTGCCATGGATCGATGCCGGAAAGGTCAAGTCGGTGCGCTATCGCGGCCTTGGCTACAAGATCGCCCTCGGGCTGTTTGCGGTGTCGTTCATCATGCTCGCCGCAGTGGGTGCTGGCGTGGTTGGCGAGCTCATTCCCGAGTGGTTCGGCACCCATGTCGATGCCACCGCGATCGAGAACCTGTTCGGCCGCTTCTGGACGATCATCTACTTCGGCTTCTTCGTCTTCCTGTGGTTCTACAGCCGCGGAATGGAAAAGACCAAGCCGGTGCCGGAACGGGTGACCACCCATGACTAAGCCAACGATCGTGTCCGTGGGGAAGACGATGCTCATGAAGTTCGCGATCGCGCTGACGATGGGACTGGCGGTGCTCGGCCCGGTGCAGGCTTCCGAAGGTGGGGCCTTGCAGTCGGCCAACGTCTCGCTCGACGACGTGGCCTCAATGCAGCGTGGCGCCAAGCTCTACTTCAATTACTGCTCGGGCTGCCACTCGCTGCAATATCTGCGCTATTCGCGCATCGCCGAGGATCTCAAGCTCGACCGCAAGGACGTCGAAGCGAACCTGATCTTCACCGGCGCGAAGTTCGGTGAGCCGGCGCTCAGTCACATGCCGGCTGACGACGCGACCAAGTGGTTCGGCAAGGCGCCGCCGGATCTGTCGCTGGAAGCGCGTTCCAAGGGTGCAGACTGGATCTACAGCTATCTCAAGTCGTTCTACATCGACCCGAGCCGGCCGCTGGGCTGGAACAACACGGTGTTCGAGAATGCCTCGATGCCCAACGCGCTGTGGGAACTGCAGGGCTTGCAGACTGCGGTGCGCAAGGCCGGCGTCAAGGAAGGAGAGGGTGCGATCGAGCGGCTCGAGGTGAGCACGCCGGGGCGTCAGGATGCGGCAGCATTCGACCGCACCGTCCGCGACATCACCGCCTTCCTCGAATACGCCGCCGAGCCGGCAGCGCTCAAGCGGGAATCGATGGGTGTGTGGGTGTTGCTCTATCTCGCCCTGTTCACCCTGCTTGCCTACTTCCTCAAGCACGAGTTCTGGAAAGACGTGCATTGAGCTGACGTGATCGCCACGCGCCGCCCCGGATCATCAGACGGGGCGCTGCGCGTCTGTGGCTCCCGCCTCCGTTTCGGGAGCCCCTTGCGGGTCCCGCAGGACCACGCTGTCGCCGTCTGAAGGCGGGGTTTGCCGGTCCGGTCCGCCGAATTGGCCGCGTGGCCGCAGGATCTGTCCGAGTATTTGTCGTTATAAATCAAGTACGTGTGCCGTTGTCGAAGGGCGTTCTAGGCGAGCGCGGCTGCCCCGTAGTACATTCCGGCGCCACGGCTGGGGAGAGGGGACGACGGCATGGCTTTGAACCAACGCTCGCGGACGGTGCTGACCTTGTATTCGGCTCAGGACTGCGTCCACGGACATCGTGTGCGCATGACCCTTGCCGCCAAGGGCGTGACCTACGACCACGTGCTGGTCGATCTGGCCGCACCACCTGCCGACCTGCTCGAACTCAATCCCTACCATTCCGTGCCGACCCTGGTCGACCGCGATCTGGTCCTGTACGACACCTCGGTGATTTGCGAATACCTTGATGAGCGCTATCCACACCCGCCCCTGATGCCGGTCGACCCGCTGTCGCGTGCGCGCCTGCGTCTGGCGATCGTGCGCATTGAAAACGACTGGCTGACCTTGGTCGAGGACATCGAGGCGGGCGGCAAGGCCGCTGATGCCGCGCGCAAAAGCCTGCGTGAGGAGATGATCCGAAACGCGCCCGCGTTCAAGGCTTCGCGCTTCTTTCTCAGCCCCGAGATCAGTCTCGCCGATTGCGCGGTCGCGCCGCTGGTCTGGCGCTTGAATCACCTGGGCGTGCAACTGCCCAAGGAGGCGCAGGCGGTGATCGACTATGGTGAGCGGATCTTCCAGAGTCAGGGATTCGCGCGCAGCCTGAGCCCGCTGGAACGGGCAATGCGCGCATGAGCGAGCTTGCAGTCAGGCCTTGCCCGGGCAATCGTGCGTGAGCACCATGGAAATGACGTCCAATCGTCCGTATCTGCTGCGGGCGCTGCGTGACTGGATCTGCGACAACGGTTTGACGCCTCATCTGCTGGTCGATGCCGGGATTGCCGGGGTGCGTGTACCTGCCTCCGCGGTCAAGGACGGCAAGGTCATCCTCAACATCGCCTCGCGCGCGGTCGGCCAGTTCGAGATCGACCAGCAGAGCGTGCATTTCCTCGCCCGCTTCGGTGGCGTCAGCCACAGTGTGGAAGTGCCGATGCACGCGGTGTTGGCGATCTACGCGCAGGAAAACAATCAGGGGATGATGTTCCAGCCCGAGGATGCACCGCCGGCCGACCCACCGCCCGCGCCGAGTCCCGAGGAGCCCCCCAAGCGTTCGCATCTGCGCATCGTCAAGTAGCGCTGCGTCTATTTGACGACGTACAGGTGAGGCAGCGGGCGCGGCGCGGCTTCGGCTGTCGTCGCGGGCAACGGCAGACTCCAGCCGGCAAGGTGATGCCCTACCAGTTCGAGGTGGCCTGGGCGCCGATCGCTGCCGTCGACACTGACCTCGAAGGCGTAGCGTCGCAGCAACGACGGCAAGCCATCGCGCCAGACCAGTCGCACGCGGCGTACCGCGACGCTTTGGTCGAGGAGTTGCAGGCCCGCTTCGGCACACAGGCGGTGACCGTGGGCGATGGCGAATTCGCGGGCGCGCAGGACGTCCATCCAGGCCCATACCAGGCTGGCGATGGCGAGCAGGGCGATCAAGGTTGTGCTCATGGCCTCAGTGTGGGGGCATGCGCGTCGGCCGACAAGCCGTGCGTGCGCAAGGCGCGCGGCTCGGTACAATCCCATCCGTGGTGCCGGGCGCGACATCGGGTTGCGTCGGCGTTCGCGACTGTCGTGCGCAGCCGCGCACTGGAGGGGATCGATGAAACTTGTTTTTCCTGGGGGAGAGCATGCAGCGTTCGAACTCGGCGAAGGTGTGGTGACGATCGGACGGGATCGCGCCTGCACCGTCGTCATCGATCGCGACGGCATCGCGCCCAAGCACTGCGAAATCACGGCGCGAGGCGAAGAGGCCAGCGTACGCGCGCTCGATCCGACGCAGGCGACGGTGCTCAATGGTCGTCAGGTCGCAGCGGCGACACCGATCAAGGACGGTGATCTCATTGTCATCGGTCGGGTTGGTTGTTCCGTGGTGGGCGAGCGCAAGGAAGCGATCACGTCTCCCGCCGCCGAGCGCGATGCCAGCACGCGAGTGCGTTCGGCATTGCCGAAATTCGTGCTGCGTGGTGTTTCCGG
Source organism: Lysobacterales bacterium (assembly GCA_002632325.1). Lineage (GTDB taxonomy): Bacteria > Pseudomonadota > Gammaproteobacteria > Xanthomonadales > Rhodanobacteraceae > Dokdonella_A. Next base: position 78,628 of record NSJK01000013.1, read on the forward strand.
GCCAACGCTCGGCAAGACCTTTGCAGTGACCAGTGGCGCGATCATCGGGCGTCAGGCCGATGCCGACATCGCTATCCCCGCTGACGAGGTTTCGCGCCAGCATGCACGCCTCAAGGTGACCGCCGATGGCGTGATGGTCGAGGATCTGGGTTCGGCCAACGGTACTTTCATCGGCAACCAGCGCGTGACCCAGAATGCGCTGCTCAAGCCGGGCGATGAACTGCGTCTGGACACGATCCGCTTCCTGCTGATTGCACCGGGCATGGATGCGCGCCAGCAATCGGCGGCAGCCAAGCCGGAGCCGACAGCGGCGTCGGCGCCTGGCAAGGGTGGCAACAGTGCGTTGTGGATCGTGCTCGGCGTGCTGGTCGTCGCTGCGATCGCGGCCGTGGTGCTGCACCAACTCAAGTTTTTCTGAGCAATCCGCTCAGGCCGGGCGATCGGCGATGTCGATGCGCATCGACAGGTCGATCGCCCGCACATGCTTGGTGAGTGCGCCGATGGAAATGAAGTCGACGCCGGTTTCCGCAATCGCGCGCACGCGCTCGAGTGAGACCGAACCTGAGACCTCCAGCGGCACACGGCCCGCCGTCTCGGCCACGGCACGTCCCAGTTCCTGCAGTTCGAACTCGTCGAGCATGATGCGGTCGGCTCCGGCGGCAAGTGCTTCGCGCAGCTCCGGAAAATTCTCCACTTCGGTCTCAACCAAGAGCCCCGGATGCAGCGCGCGCGCGCGTGCAATGGCTGCGCTGATCGAACCCGCTGCGGCAATGTGGTTTTCCTTGATCAGCACGGCATCGAACAGGCCGATGCGGTGATTGTGCCCACCGCCGGCGCGCACCGCGTACTTCTGTGCCAGACGCAACCCCGGAATGGTCTTGCGCGTATCGAGGATCCTTGCGTGCGTGCCGCGTACAGCGTCGACAAACGCAGCCGTGGTGGTCGCCGTTGCCGACAGGGTCTGCAGAAAGTTCAGGGCGGTGCGCTCGGCACTGACCAGCGCGCGAGCCGTGCCTTCGATCTGGCACAGCACTGAACCTGCGGCCACGCGTTCACCCTCCCGCGCCTGCCATCGGATCCGCGCCTGCGGATCGAAATGGAGAAAGCAGGCCTGGGCCCAGTCACGACCACAGAGCACGGCGGCATCGCGCGTGAGCAGGCGAGCCGAGGCGTGGGCATCGGCGGGCAGCAGATCCGCCGTGACATCACCAGCGCCGACATCTTCGTCGAGTGCACGCCGCACATCGCGTGCGACCAATGCGGGATCAGGTGGGGTCAATAGTGAGTCGATCACGGCAGCGGCGCGCAGGCTTGGGCCGCGCAGGATAGCAAGCCGTGCGGGTAGAGCGCTGGCTCAGGACGCCGAAGGTGGCGCCACGCCGACTGCACCCTCGCCATGCGCGGCATCGGCAGTCACGTGACGCAGCTTGGCGACGATCGCATCGAGCGCGCGATCGAACAGCGGCACTTCCTCGAGGATGGTGGTCGTGCCAGCTCTCAGTTCGTCGGCGAGCGCCGTGACGGTCTTGTCGCAGACCTTGAGGCCACGCCGGTTGACGAAGAGATACTTCGCGCTGATCGGACTGACCCAGGACAGCTTGGCACGCTCCGGTGTGCCGTTGGCATCGAGATACTCGATCCAGGTGCCGGGCTTGATCGCCTTGACGGTTTGCACGAATTCGTCGTCGAGATCGCCATCGACGACAACCGTCTCGGCGCCGGGTAAGTGGCCCTCGAGTACCGCCTCTTCAACCGGACTCTGCGTCGCCGGCGGCGCTGCAGCGATGGCGGAATCGGCGGCAGTCCCCGCACCGGCTGTTCCGCTCTCGGCCGCCGCGGCAGGCGTCACGAACTCGCGCACGACCTCATCGACGGTCTTGGTTTCCAGTTGCTGGCCGGCGAGGATGCGGTCGTAAAACTGGGTCAGATCCGACAGCAGTTTCTGCATGTCGGTTTCGTGATACGCGACCGTGACCAAGCCATGCCGCAAGGCTTTCTCGAGCGGCGGCAACAGTGCGCGCAGGCGCGTGGCGTCGGCGGGATTGGTCTTGGGCAGCGCGCTCCAGATGAACTCGTCGGTGAAGCGCAAGGCATTGCGCCATTCGTCGGATTCATCGCCCTGACGCAACAGGGTGAGCACGAGATAGTTCGCCCACGGTCGCGACAGCACGCCATGGACGATCGGCGGCAGGTCACGATTACTGATGCGCGAGAGGATTTCGCGTGCGGCACGGCGGCGTGCCGCCTGCAGCTTTTCGCGTCCCCGATTGGCTTCAGCGGCACGCTGCTCGGCGAGATCGGCGCGCTTGCGGTTCTGGTTGATGAAGTCGCCCAGCGCATTGAGCTCGCGCTCGAACACGCCGACGTCATCGTCGAAATCACGCAGCACCGACTCGACCGTGCCCTTGATCTGGTCATACAGCCGGTGATCGCGGTCGGACTCCTCGCTCCAGCCCTTGCCCGCATCGGCGAGCAGGTCGAGCAGCCGTCGCGCCGGATGGGTTTTCTGCGCGAACAGGTGGCGATCGAGAATTGCCACCTTGAGGTAGGGAATCTGCAAGCGGCCGATCAGAGCCTGCAACTGTGAAGGCAGGTTGCGATCGCGCAGGATGTATTCGAACAGCATGCCGACCAGATCGATGGTGTCCTCGTCGGCCGAGGCGACGCGCTTGTCCTTGGTGTCGCCCGAGAGCCGTCCGACCTGATCGAACAGCTCGGCCTTGATCTGCTGGACAATTTGCGCGGCATCGAGCGGGGCTGCGTCCTGGCGCACCGGCGCAAACGAATTGCCCTGCAGCAGTGTGAGCGCGCTGAGCAAATCGGAAGCGCTGAAACCACCGCCTGCCGGTTCGCTGTAGCGCGCGCTCGCACCGCGGCGCCCCGCGAGCAGACTGCGCAGCGTGTGATAGACCTCGGCCTGCAAGGCATCGTGGACGGCCTCGGAAGCCGCGGCGTCACCCGCCATTTCGCCTTCGATGCCGGCATCGTGCGCGAGTGCGGCCGCTGCGGATCCACCCGAGCCCGCATTGCGTGCAACCGCATGACGCACCTGCGGCAGGACACCGGCACGAATGAGCTCGATGTTGACCTCGTCGTAGACCGCTTCCAGGCCGGCAATGACGAAACGTTCGAACAGCTTGAAGACGATCAGCTTGACCTGGACATTGACCTCGAACTCGCGCACTGCGATGCGGAACGCATTGGCGAGGACGCCAGGACCGATCGGATTGTTGGCGTCGTCGACCTTGCCGCCGCCGATGATCACCGACAGGCGCTGGTTGACCTGATACAGGGTGCGCTGCAGGCGGTTGTCCGCCTTGGCGACCATGCTGCTGACCGCAAGCGATTCCTCGAGCTGGACATCGTCAACCAGGCTGAGTCCGCCTGCCGGCACCGAGACTGCAGCGGGTTCGCTCTGCGCAGCCTGCGCCTTGCCTTCGGCAAACGCGGTGAAGGCGCTGCTGGCCTGCTCGTGGAACAGACGCTCGACCAAGTGACGCTTGCGTCGGATCTCGCGCATGCCATCGAAGAATTCGGTCTGCACGGCATTGCTGCCAGCGCGTTCGGCCAGGTCGAACAATGCATCATCGACATTTTCGAACAAGGTGCCGACCAAGGCGTTGATGCGCTTGAGCGAAACGCTCCTCACCAGCTTGAGCAGATCGCCCAGGCGCTCGGGCGCAGCCTGTCTTTGTGGCAGGTCGATCACGTTGGGATTGTCTTTGGCTGCGGTCATGAGTTGGGGCGGTTGTTCAGGGGGCCACACCTTTCATGCAACTGCGTACAGCATAAAACAGTACGGAGAGCGCAATGTGATGGCGGTCACACTACCGCCATGGGCATACGGCTCAGTTCTCCGGAAATCCGGCGATGTCGGCAATCGCGATCGCCTCGTCGGCAAGCAGCACCGGAATGTCGTCCTCGATGCGGTAGGCCATGCGTCGGTCGCGCGTGATCAAACCTGCCGTCAGCGCGACGTGATCTTGATCGTCGTGCGAGCGCGCCGCGTTGATTGCGGTCAATTCATCACTGCGCAGCAGGCGCAAAGGCATCTTGCTGACGGGGCAACACAGGATATCGAGGAGCTGGGGATTCATGAGCACGCCGTCCACGCTGCCGGACAATTCCCTTACAATAAACTTTTCCGGGCGCGGCGGCCATGAACGAAGGCAGGGGAGTGCGACGCATCGGCGTGGTCATGGGCTCGCGCTCGGACTGGGACACGATGCGGCACGCAGTCGAAACGCTCGAGCATCTGGGCATTGCCCACGAGGTACAGGTGGTTTCGGCCCATCGCACGCCCGACTTGCTGTTTGCCTATGCTGGCGATGCCGCCAAGCGCGGCCTTGCCGCGATCATCGCTGGCGCCGGCGGCGCTGCCCATCTGCCGGGAATGCTTGCTGCCAAGACGCGCGTGCCGGTGCTGGGCGTGCCGGTGCAGTCGCACGCGCTCAATGGTCTGGATTCGCTCTATTCGATCGTGCAGATGCCCGCGGGTGTGCCGGTGGCGACCTTTGCGATCGGTCGCGCCGGCGCGGTGAACGCTGCGCTGTTCGCTGCGGCGATGCTTGCCGCGGAAGATGCGGGCGTCGCTGCGCGGCTCGATGCGTATCGCCAGCAGCAGACCGATGCGGTGTTGGCACATTCCGATCCGCGTGAAGCGGTTTGAGCCGATGATGCACGCCCGCATCCCGAGTCTGTCCCGTGTTTCTTGCGCCGAACGTGTCGCGGCGAATCGCGACGGTGCGTTTGTCGCGCGTCGTCATTGAGCTGAATTCCGATGCAGACGATTGGAGTCCTGGGTGGTGGGCAGCTGGCACGCATGCTGGCACTCGCCGGTGCGCCGCTGGGCATGCGCTTTCTCGTCGTCGACAGCGTCGCCGATGCCTGCGCAGCCCAGGTGGCGCCGCTGGTGCGTGCGGACTGGCGTGATTTCGATGCGCTTGCCGATTTTGCGCAGCGCGTCGACGTGGCCACCTTCGACTTTGAAAACGTGCCGGCGGAAACCGCGCAGTGGCTCGCGCAGCGCACGCAGGTGTTTCCCAATCCGCATGCCTTGGCGATTTCGCAGGATCGTCTCGCCGAAAAGACGCTGTTTCAGCGCGTCGGTCTTGAGACGCCCGCCTTTGCCGCAATCGACAGCCGCGAGGATCTGCTGCGTGCGGTCGGCGAAATCGGTCTGCCCGCGATTCTCAAGACGCGGCGTCTGGGCTATGACGGCAAGGGTCAGTTCCGTCTGAAGTCGGTTGCCGATGTCGATGCGGCTTGGCAGGCGCTTGGCGGCGCACCCTCGATCCTGGAGGCGTTCGTACCCTTCGAGCGCGAGCTGTCGGTGGTTGCGGTGCGCGCTCGCGATGGTCAGTTCCGCACCTGGCCGCTGACGCAGAACTGGCATGCCGATGGCATCCTCGCGGCCAGTCTCGCTCCGGCGCCCGACAGCGCGGCACTCGCGTCGCTCGCGTTTGCGCACGCGCGGCGCATCGCCGAGGAGCTCGACTACGTCGGCACCTTTGCGCTCGAGTTGTTCGTTCGCGAGGGTCGCCTGCTCGGCAATGAAATGGCGCCGCGCGTGCACAACTCGGGGCATTGGACGATCGAAGGTGCGCCGACCAGTCAGTTCGAGAATCACCTGCGCGCGGTCTGCGGCCTGCCCCTGGGTGATACCACGGCGCTGGGTGTCTCGGTGATGCTCAACTGGATTGGCGAACTGCCTTCGGCGCTGCCGGTGCTCGCCGAACCCCGGGCGCACTGGCATGACTACGGCAAGTCGCCGCGCGCCGGGCGCAAGGTCGGCCATGCCACCTTGCGTGCCGACGACGGTGCCGAAATGGCGCAGCGACTCGCGCGCGTGGCGCGAGCGCTCGGTCGCGAATTGCAGGCGGCGCCAGTGCTGGCAGCGCTGCAAGCGAGCGCCTGACTGCGCCGACCATGCCGGGACGGCAGCGGCTGTCCCGGCAGGCGCAGGTGACGGCCTCAGGCCATCTGGCTGGCGACGAAGTCCCAGTTGACGAGATTCCAGAACGCCTCGACGTACTTCGGGCGCGCATTGCGATAGTCGATGTAGTAGGCGTGTTCCCACACATCGCAGGTCAGCAGCGGGCGATCGGCGCCGGTGATCGGCGTGCCGGCATTCGCGGTGCTGGCGAGCGCGAGGCCGCCATCGGGGCGCTGCACCAGCCAGCCCCAGCCCGAACCGAAAGTGCCCACCGAAGTCTTGGTGAACTCTTCCTTGAACTGCGCGAAGCTGCCGAAAGCCTTGTTGATCGCATCGGCGAGACGCCCGCTTGGTTCGCCACCGCCATTGGGCTTGAGGCAATTCCAGTAGAAGCTGTGGTTCCAGATCTGCGCGGCGTTGTTGAATATGCCACCGCTGGCCTTGCGGATGATCTCTTCGAGCGAGAGGTTCTCGAACTCGGTGCCCTTGATCTGGTTGTTGAGATTGGTCACGTAGGCCTGATGGTGCTTGCCATGGTGGAAATCGATGGTTTCCGCGGAGATGTGCGGTGCGAGCGCGTCGCGTGCCCACGGCAACGGGGGAAGTTCGATGGCCATGCTGGCTCCTTGCTGACGAATGGGTCTTGCAGTGTAGCAGGCACGCGCAAGCGAGCTCTTGACCTTGCTTCGCTCAGGCATGGATTGCTCGGTGTGTCAGGACCGGCAGTGCTAACATGGGCGATTGCCGGTTCCGGCATTCCACTCCACACAGGTCAGCAATGGACGTCATCGAACGCATCAACACCACGCTTGCGCAGCATCCGATCGTGTTGTTCATGAAGGGCACGCCGCAATTTCCGATGTGCGGCTTTTCCAGTCGCACCGTGCAGGCGCTCAAGGCGGTCGATGCGAGTTATCACGCGGTCAACGTGCTCGAAGATCCGGAAATCCGCGCCAATCTGCCGCGTCATTCCAACTGGCCGACCTTCCCGCAGTTGTTCATCCGGGGCGAACTGATCGGCGGCTGCGACATCACGCTCGATCTGTACCAGTCGGGTGAGTTGGCGCGATTGGTGCAGGATTCGCACAAGGCCTGAGCATGCTCGAGTTGATGGCTGCGCCACCGACGGGTTGCGTTCCGGCGCCGGCCTGTCTCCACCAGCGCGTCATCCTCGTGACCGGCGCCACCGGTGGCTTGGGTCGCGCCACCGCGGTCGCGGCGGCCGGCGCGGGGGCGAATGTGATCCTGCTCGGCCGCAAGGTGCGCGGGCTCGAGCGTGTGCATGACGAGGTGCTGCAAGCGGGTGCGCCGGCCCCGGCGCTGTATCCGATGAATATGGAAGGCGCGACGCCGGGCGACTACCTCGAACTTGCAGGCACGATCGAGCGTGAGTTCGGGCGACTCGATGGCATCGCCCATTGCGCGGCACATTTCAACACCCTGCAGCCGTTCGTGCAGATCGAACCGCTCGAATGGGCGCGCGCCCAGCATGTCAACGTGACCGCTCCTTTGTGGTTGACCCAAGCCTGTCTGCCTCTGCTTGCTGCGTCCAGTGACGCGGCGGTCGTGTTCGTGTTTGACGACCCACTGCGGATGGGCAAGGCGTATTGGGGCGCCTATGGCGTGGCCAAGCACGCGCTGCAGGGACTGGCCTCGATCGTCCACGAGGAAACCGAAAGCTCGTCCGTGCGTACCCACGCCGTGTTGCCGCCGCCGCTGCGCACCGCCTTGCGACGCGCGGCCTACTACGGCGAAGACACCATGGCCCAACCCGATCCGGCTGCCGCCGGTGCGGCACTGGCCTGGTTGCTCGGCCCGGACGCGCGCGCATTGCGCGGCAAGACGCTCGACCTGCGCAGCTGAGGCGGCAGCCACGAGCCTGAGGGCGTCCCCGCGCCGGATCACCCGCGTTGCCTGGTCTGTTGCACGGCAACGTGCAGTCAGTTCACGATCGTCTCAATTCTGCCCAACCAAGTCGCGCGAGCCCACCATGGAATCCACGATGAGCACCCTGTCGGCTGGCATGATGCTGTTCCTGATCATGGATCCGCTCGGCAACGTGCCGCTGTTCCTGAGCCTGCTCAAGAACGTCGCGCCGGAGCGGCGGCGGATGGTGCTGGCACGCGAACTGGTGATCGCGCTGGTCGTGCTGTTCGCGTTCCTGTTCGGCGGTCGCTACCTGCTGCAATTGCTCCAGCTCAAGGAGGAGTCGGTCGGCATTGCCGGTGGCATCGTGCTGTTCCTGATCGGCGTGCGCATGATCTTTCCGCCCAAGAGCGGTGGTGTGTTCGGTGACGTGCAGGGCGAACCCTTCATCGTGCCGATGGCGATTCCCGGCGTGGCCGGCCCGTCGGCGATGGCCGCCGTGATGCTGCTCGCCAACGGCAACCCCGGGCGAGCCGCCGATTGGAGCGTTGCGCTGTTTCTGGCCTGGCTGGCGACGGCCGTGATCCTGCTGTCATCGACCTACCTCTACCGCTGGCTCGGTCGCAGCGTGCTCACCGCACTCGAGCGCCTCATGGGCATGCTGCTGGTCGCGCTGTCGGTGCAGATGTTCCTCGATGGCGTCGTCGCCTATGTGCGGGTTGCAGCCAGGATGTAGAAAGGTCGTGCGCCAGTCCAGCAGGCGCGATGAGGCTCTCAAACATGCAGCGAACGGTGGAGAAGATCGCCGAACGTTTGTCGAACAGTTGATTCACGGCGCGTGATTCAAGTTTTCTTCGCGTCGCTGCCGGCCTGCGCAAGCTGGCCGCAAGCATTGCGAGCTTCGGATGGGACCGCCTTGCGCCGCGTCGGGAGCGGCCCCCTTGTTAGATTCCTGTCATCCATCCCTGTTAAACTCGGGTTAACCGTTTTGCCGCAAGGTCCACCGGACTGCGAGGCGCCGGGGGGTTAGCACTCGTCAACATTCCGACAAGCGGTCCGCTGCGCGGCGCGACTGCCCTGTGGTTACTTTTTTGGCTTATTTCGAGGGACTCACAATGAAAACGCATTTCCGCATGCGGCTGCTGCCTTTCGTGATCGGCTCCTTGCTTGCCGTATCCACCGCATATGGACAGAACACATCCTCGGCACTGACCGGACGCATCGTTGATGCCGGTGGTCAGCCGGTCGCCGGTGCCACGGTCGAGATCATCCATGTTCCGTCAGGAACCTCGCGTACGGTCATGACCGATGCGAATGGCCGCTATTCGGCGCAGGGTTTGCGCGTGGGCGGACCGTTCGAAGTCAAGGCTTCCGGCGATCATGGCAATTCGGCGGACCAGAAGGATCTCTATCTCAAGCTGGCCGAGGAAGCGACGCTCAATCTCACCATGGGCACGGCCCAGCAGCTCGAGAGCATCGTCGTCACCGGTGTTGCCCCCGGCGCGACCTTCCAGTCCGACAACAAGGGCATCAGCACAAACCTGTCGCAGCGCGCCCTGGTGGCGATGCCGCAGCCGGACCGCTCGATCCAGAACGTCGTGCGCGCCGATCCGCGAATCGTCGTCACCGATCGTGACCGTGGCGCATTCTCGGCGATGGGCCAGAACTTCCGCTACAACTCGATCACGGTCGATACGGTCAACGCCGGCGACCCGTTCGGTCTCAACGACAACGGCCTGCCGACCAAGGGTTCGCCGATCTCGCCCGACGCGATCGAGGAATACAACATCTCCACCGCCAACTACGACGTTTCGCAGCGTCGCGGCGTGGGTGCGACCGTCAATGCGGTGACCAAGAGCGGCACCAACGAATTCCATGGCTCGGCCTATTACTCCTACACCAATGCCAAGGATCTGACTGGCGAAAATGAAGCCGGCAACGACTGGACCGGCTGGACCAGCAAGTACACCGCGGGTGCGACCCTTGGCGGTCCGATCATCAAGGACACCCTGTTCTTCTTCCTCTCGCTCGAGGAGAGCAAGAACAAGGCGCCTGGCTCGGTGTGGGGTCCGGAAGGCTCGGGCGCGACCAACATCGTGCGCGGCCTGACCCAGGATCAGGTCAATCAGATCTCGACCATTGCCTCGGGTTACGGCATTGATGCGGGTTCGACCAAGGCTTCCAACCTCGACCTCACCAGCAAGCGCGTGCTCGGCAAGATCGACTGGAACATCAATGATTTCCATCGTCTGAGCTTCCGCGCCAGTCGCACCAAGGAAGACGAGCCGATCATCGTGCAGGGTTCGTCCACGCGCCTGAACCTGTCGAGCAACTGGTATCTGTTCAACAAGACCAACGACAGCTTCGCGCTCAGCCTTTATGACGATTGGAGCAGCACCTTCTCGACCGAAGCCTCGATCGGCTACAGCAAGTTCGATCAGGTTCGCGGTCCGCTCAATGGTCAACACGCGCCGGAAATCATAGTGCGCACGACCGGCACCGATTCCGGTACCAGCGTCGTGCTCGGCAGCGAATATTCCAGCCAGGCCAACGTGCTTGGCGTGAAGACCTGGAACGGTTATTTCGCCGGCAATTGGTTCCTCGGCGACCACACCGTCAAGGCGGGTGTCGATTTCCAGAAGGACAGCTACTACAACCTGTTCCTGCAGCGCTATTTCGGTCAGTACGAGTTCAACTCGATCGACGATTTCGCCAGCGGCACCTATCGCCGCTACCGTCTGGCCGATCCTGCACCCGGCTATTCGCTCGGCAACGTCGCCGCCATTTACGACTTGCAGCAATGGGGCCTGTTCCTGCAGGACACCTGGCAGGCCACCGACCGATTCTCGCTGATGTACGGCCTGCGCTATGACATGCCGCACATGTCGCCCTCGCCGACCGAGAACCCCTGTGTCGCTGCTGCGCCGGGCACTACCGGCAATTTCGGTGTCTGCGGTCTGCAGGCTTCGACCAGCAATCCGAATGCTGCCGCCGGCGGCTTTGGCATCAAGAATACCGATCGCGTCTCCACTGCAGCACTGCAGCCGCGTGTGTCATTCAACTACGCCTTCGATACCGAACGCCTGACCCAGTTGCGTGGCGGCATCGGCCAGTTCATCTCCAACACGCCGGGCGTGTGGATGGCCAACCCCTACTCGAACAACGGCGTTGCCGTGGCGACCTACGATGTCAACCGCCTGCGCACGCCGACCGATCCCGAGTTCAGTGCCGATCCCAACCACCAGAATCTGCCAGGCGGCACTTTGACCCTGCCGGGTCTGGGACGTTCGCAGATGGGTGTCGATCTCGTCGACAAGAACTTCCAGTTGCCGACGGTCACCAAGATCACGCTCGGCTTCGATCGTGAACTGCCATGGCTCGGCCTGGTTGCGACGGCAGATTACGAGCGCCTCAACGTCAACAAGGCCGTGCAGTACCAGAACCTCAATCTGGGTACGCCGACCGGCATGCTTCCGGATGGCCGTTACAGCTATCTCAAGGATCCCAATGCCGCGCCGGGCAGCAGCAATCCAGGTCGCTGGAACGCCAATCCTTCGTTCGGCAACGTGATTTACCTGACCAATACCGACAAGGGTGAATCCGAGGCGTTGACGCTGTCGCTGCGCAAGCCCTTTGCCGACAACTGGTCGGGCATGCTGGCCTTCACAACCAGCCGCGCCACGGATGTCAATCCGGGTACGTCGAGCGTGGCATTCTCGAGCTACCAGAATCGTGCAATCTTCAATCCGAACGATGACCTCGAGTCGACCTCGAACTACTCGATCCCGCGCCGCGTGATTGCCTCGCTGAGCTGGCAGCACCAGTTCTTCGGCGACTATGCGACCCAGATCAGCACCTTCTTCGACGGTCACTCGGGTGCGCCCTACAGTTGGGTGTTCGGCAACGACGCCAACGGCGACACCTTGGGTGGGCGTGATCTGGCCTACATCCCGCGCGGTCTCGATGACGTGATGTTCACCGGCAACTCGACCGCCGAGCAGCGTCAGGAATTCATGAACTACATCAACAACGATGAATACCTGAGCCGCTACAAGGGCCGTGCGTTCAAGCGCAATGGCGCGCGCGCACCGTGGATCAACCAGATCGACCTGAGCTTCCGTCAAGAGATCCCGGGTCTGTTCCCGAGTGGTGCCAAGGGCGAGATCCGCTTCGACATCTTCAATCTCGGCAATCTCATCAACAAGGATTGGGGCGTCGAACATCGCGCCGACTTCCCGCTCACGCGCAATCTGGGTGACTTTGCCGGTGTCGATCCGACCACCGGTCGCTACATCTACAACATCGACCGTCAGCTCAACGGCGGCCACTACGCTCCGAACGGTCTGCCGGTCAACGAGTCGTTCAACCCGTCGCAGCGTTGGTCGGTATTGGTGACCGTGCGCTACACGTTCTGAGCCATCTCCTTGGCTTGATCATTGAACGGCCGGCATTCGCCGGCCGTTTTTTTTTGCGTCCGTGCCGGGCGCACAAAAAAGGGCACGCCGGCCTGCGCGAGCGTGCCCGTTGGGTGCTGCCGTGTCGATCAGTGCGTTTCGCCGCGCAGGCAGGTGCTCATGAAGGCCTTGCGGTCGGCGCCCTTGAGCTTCTTGTCGCTGGCGTCGGCGTTGCAGGTTTTCATCTTTTCCTGCTGCGTCTGCTTGGCGCTGACGGCGGGTGTTTCACCCTTGAGGCAGGAGCTCATGAAAGCCTTGCGCTCGTCGCCGGCCTTGCCGGCAGCCTGCTTGTTGCAATCAGCCATGCGCTGTTGCTGCGGTGTCAGGGTCTTGGTCTTGGCGGGTGCAGCAGTGTCGCGTGCCATGGCGGCGCCCGCGCCAAAGGCAAGTGTCAGGGCCAGGGCGAGCATCGAAGTCTTGCGAAGCATGGTGGCAATCCCTCCGGTTGAATGAGCCGATGCACCGGCATCGGTGCGGCGCAGTCTACTGCGCAGCTTGGTGTGCGCAGCGCTCGGAAACGGATTTTGACGCCGGGGTTGTCGCCGATTCAGGCGCGTTCGATCGCGCGCCGATCGTTCGGACAGGGTCCGTTGCGGACCCTGTCGCCTTGCTGACAAAAAGCTCTCTGCAGGTGCCGCTTCAGGCCGCCTGTGCCTGTGCCTTGCGCGGACCTTCGACCAGGGCGCGACGCACGCCGTCGACGAGCAGGTTGACTTCGGCTTCGCTGATCGCGAAATGCGGCGTGAAGCGCAACGAGTTGACGCCGCCATGGATCACGCCATAGCCGTGTTCGCGCATCCATTCCTCGGTACTGCCGGCGCCGTAGCACTTGAAGTCGGTCGACAGTTCGCAGGAAAACAGCAGGCCCGTGCCCTGCACCTTGGTGATCAGGCCCGGCAGTTCGGTCTTGAGCTGGTTGAGCTTGGTGACGAACTCGGCACCCCGCGCGCGGATGTTTTCGCGCAGTTCGGGCGTGAGCGACTTGAGCACCGTGAGTGCGACATCGAGCGCGCGCGGGTTGGTGGTCATCGTGTTGCCGTAGATGCCCTTGCGATAGAGCCCGGCCGCACGCTCGCCGACCGCAAGCACCGACATCGGGTACTGGCCGGCATTGAGTGCCTTGGAATAGGTTTCCATGTCCGGCGCATCGAGCTTCTCGAAGCCCGGGTAGTCGACGATTGACAGCACGCCATGGGCACGCAATCCGGCCTGGATCGAATCGATCAAGAGCAGGCTGCCGTGAGCGCGCGTGAGCTCGCGGGCAGTGGTGTAGAACTCGGGGGTGACGCCGCGACCTGGATCGCCTTCGCCCATCACCGGCTCGATGAACATCGCCTCGATGAACCAGCCGTGCTTGTCGGCATCGGCAAAGGCCTGCTTGAGCTGGGCAACGTTGTAGGGTTCGATCGTGATCACGCTGTGCTCGTCGCGATAGCTGGCGAGCTGCGCCTCATAGGTCTTGCGCGAGGAATCCGAATACAGTGCGGGCCGCTCGGTGCGGCCGTGGAAGGCACCCTTGACCGCGAGCCGCTTGACTGTGCGACCGGCATGACGGCCACCGGCATCGGTCATGAGCTTGGCGTTGACGTCGACGATGCGCGCAGCGAGCGTGACCGACTCCGAGCCCGAGTTCAGGCACAGGAAGTTCGTGTACGGACAGCCGCCACGGCGCTGGCCGATTTCCTTCTTCATCGCCGCGCCGAAGCGCAGTTGCGAGAGGTTGGGCGTCATCACGTTCGCCATCACCTGCGGCCGCGACATCACCTTGAGGATTTCCTTGGGCGCATGACCGAGGCCGAGCATGCCGTAGCCGCCGGCGTCGTAGACCACCGCACCCTTGAGCGTCACCAGCCAGGGACCGTGCGCGGCGAGGGCGACATAGGGATTGACGCCATCTTCGGGATAGAAATTGATGAAGTCGGCCTGCGTGCGCGCGATCTGCGTGGCTTCGTCCAGGTGCAGGAAATCGGACATGCACGAACGCAGCGCCAGATGCGCCGCGTAGGCTTCGTCGATCGCTTCGGTCAGCGTGGGATCGCTGGCGAGGAAGCGCTCAATCGCCTCGTCGGGCAGTCCAACGGTGCGCAGCGCACCTTCGTCGAATGTGCGCATCTCGTGCAGCTTGGCCAGCATCGGGTTCATGGTGCCTCCTGAAAACACAGCGTGCCCGCCCCTGTCAGGTTGCGAGCACGGCGGTTTGAGCGTTGATTTGAAAGGGATAAGTGGCCGTTATTGTAGCACTCGCCCCTTGCGCTCGGTACCCCGCAGGCCGGATGACAAGCATCACCGTCGATGGTTGACGCCTGCTTCTGCAGCGCCGGAACGCATTTGGACAAAGTGGCCCCACGTTTCCAACGCGGAGTGGCCTCATGAAATCGCTTGCCGTGCTCGAGTTCGCCGCTGCCAGCAAACGCTATGGCGCGACCTTGGCGCTCGATGCCCTCGACCTCGCCGTGCAGCCCGGCAAGTTGCTGGCCTTGCTCGGCCCCAATGGCGCTGGCAAGACCACCGCGATCGCTCTCGCGCTGGGCCTGTTCGAGCCCGATGCCGGCAGCGTGTGCCTGTTCGGCCAGTCGCCCCATCTACTCACGGCGCGCCGCCATATCGGCGTGATGCTGCAAAGCGCCGGTCTGCCCGACACGCTCAAGGTGCGCGAACTCCTCGCACAGACCTGCGCGGCCTATGCGCAGCCGCTCGCGCTCGATGAGTGCGTGCGCATGGCCGGGCTCGAAGGCTTGCTCGAGCGCCGCTACGGCAAACTCTCGGGCGGACAGCAGCGTCGCGTGCAGTTTGCACTGGCGATCTGCGGTCGCCCGCGTCTGCTGTTTCTTGACGAGCCGACCGTGGGCCTGGATATCGAGGCGCGTTCGATCCTCTGGCAGACGATCCGTGCGCTGGTTGCGGCCGGCAGTGCCGTGGTGTTGACGACGCACTATCTCGAGGAAGCCGAGGCGCTCGCCGACTGTGTCGCCGTGCTCGCTCATGGCCGCATCGTCGCGCAGGGCAGTGTTGCCCAGGTTCGTGCGCGCGTCGCGCAGAAGCGCATCCGCTGCATCAGCACCCTCGATGTCGCGGTGATCGCAGCCTGGCCGCAGGTGCGCAGTGCCGCGCGCGACGGCGAGCGCATCGAGATCGTCACCGATGTCGCCGAGCCGGTAGTGCGCGAGTTGTTTGTCGCCGATCCCGCCTTGCACGAGCTCGAAGTGCAGCGCGCCGGATTGGCCGAAGCCTTCGTCGAAATCACCCGCGCAGCGGCCTGAGCCCACGCAGCGCCTGACTGGAGAACCAGCATGTCCGCCACCTTGCTCGAACCGCAATCCGCACTCGCCTCGCCGGCGCCATCGCTCGCACGCCTGTATCTGCTCGAAGCGCGCCACGAGTTCCTGCGCCTGTTGCGCACGCCGATGTTCTGCATCCCGACCTTGTTGTTTCCGGCAATGTTCTATCTGCTGTTCGGCGTGGTGATGAACCGCGGCACGGTCAGCGGCGGCTTCATTCCCGCGGTGTACATGCTCGCCGGCTACGGCATGTTCGGGGTGATGGCGCCGGGCCTGTTCGGCTTCGGTGCCTCGGTGGCGAGCGATCGCGACAGCGGTTGGTTGCAGTGGCGACGCGCGATGCCGATGCCGCCCGGCGCCTACCTGCTCGCCAAGTTGGCAATGGCGATGCTGTTCGCGCTGTTGGTGGGGCTGATCCTTGCGGCGATCGCGATCACGCTCGGCGGTGTGCGCCTGCCGCTGTCAGCGTGGGCCTTGTTGTTCGTGGTCGAAGTGCTCGGCGTGTTGCCGTTCTGCGCGATCGGTCTGTTGATCGGCAGCATGGTCAGTGCTCAGGCTGCGCCCGCGATCATCAACCTCGTTTTCCTGCCGATGTCCTTTCTGTCGGGCCTGTGGCTGCCGCTGATGCTGCTGCCAAGAGTCTTGCAGGAAGTCGCCGTGCTGTGGCCAGCCTGGCACCTCGGTCAGCTCGCCTATATGGCCGTCGGCCAGCCGAACTCGGGGTCGGCAATCGGCCATGTGGTGGTTCTTGCGGCGATCACGCTGTTGTTTCTCGCCCTTGCGCGACGGCGCCTGGCGCGTGGCTGAAAGTGCTCGGCACGAGCGTATGATCGAAGCACACCGGGGCAGGCAGATGCAGCACACAATTCGCAGCGTAGTGAAGGCACGTTGGCAGGCCTTGATCGGCCCCGACCACGCGGAGCTGGGTATGGCGCCGCTGTGGAGCCTGCTTTACTTGTTCTTCCTGTTCGCGAACTGGGCCAATGCACAAGGCAACAGCTGGCTGTGGTGGACCTTGCTCAGTTTGGTCGCCTTCCTGCCGCTCTATTTCGCGATATTCCACCTCAAGGGCAGGGCCTTGCTGATCTGCGGCGCCGCGATCGCGCTGCTCGGCCTGCTGCTCACGCCGATCAATCCCGGCGCCAACACCTATCTGA
Organism: Lysobacterales bacterium; assembly: GCA_002632325.1. Classification (GTDB taxonomy): domain Bacteria; phylum Pseudomonadota; class Gammaproteobacteria; order Xanthomonadales; family Rhodanobacteraceae; genus Dokdonella_A. The sequence continues at coordinate 95,318 of NSJK01000013.1, forward strand.
TCTACGCCGCCTGCGTCTTGCCGCACGCGGGCATTGCACCGCGTGCGATCGTCACCACGATCGCTGCGGTGATCGTGCTGTATGTCATCGAGATGAGCCTGATCGGCTTTCCGCAGCGTTACGTGCTGCTGATCGCTGGCATCACCTTCTTCCTCGCCACGGCGATCACGCTGGCGAACCATTTCCAGCGCGAGAAGGATCTGCGTCAGGCCGAGCTCAAGCTCAGCCATGAAGAGGTGCGGCGCCTGGGCGCACTCGCCGAGCGCGAGCGCATCGGTCGCGACTTGCATGATTTGCTCGGCCACACCCTGTCCTTGATCACGCTCAAGTCGGAACTCGCCGCGCGCCTGTTTGAGCGCGATGCGCCCGCGGCGCGACGCGAGATCATCGAGGTGGAGCGTGTCGCGCGGGATGCGCTTGCCCAGGTACGTCGTGCGGTCAGTGGCATTCGCGCTGCCGGACTTGCCGCCGAACTCGCCTCGGCGCGCCTCTTGCTCGAGTCGGGCGACGTGCGGCTCGATTACCACCTCGATGACGTCGGCCTCACGCCCGAGGTCGAAACCGTGCTCGCGCTCGCGGTGCGCGAGGCGGTCACCAACATCCAGCGCCATGCGCGTGCGAGCCGCGCAACGATCCGCCTCGGCGCGCAGGACGGGGTCGTTTGTCTGTCGATCAGCGATGACGGGCGCGGCGCCGTGATCGAGCCAGGCAACGGCCTGCTCGGCATGCGCGAACGACTGCGCGGGCTCGGCGGCGAACTGTCGATCCACGCCGAGCGCGGTGTCGGCACGCGGCTCGAGGTGCGCGTACCCCTGCCGCCCGCACCAAGCGTCGATGCAGTCACGGCGTCCAACCGTATCGCCTGAGCCGGGACAGTGGCAGGGTGCTGAAAAAGTCCATCCTGGACTTCTTCAGCTCGACGAGTCCGGTACATGCCCGGACTCGTCTCCGACGAATCAATCACTTGCGTGATCGATTCGCGTGCAGTGCATCCCTGCACTGCGCTATCAAGCTGCTGAAAAGGGTTTTTCAGCAGCCTGGTAGTGACTGATCCGATGTGCTTGCGCGCCCGCATTGCTTTTTCGTGGCGCAATGCGTGTACTTGGTGCGGGCTTTCCGATCCGCCTTGCGGGGTGTCGTGGCGATGATGCGCGTGTTGCTGGCCGAGGATCAGGCGATGGTGCGCGGCGCACTGTCGGCCCTGCTCAAGCTCGAAAGTGATATCGAGGTGGTCGGTGCAGCGGCCGATGGCGAGGAAGCCTGGCGCCTGCTGCAGGCACTCAAGCCCGATCTGCTGGTCACCGACATCGAGATGCCGGGCCTGAGCGGACTGGAACTTGCGCAACGCGTGCAGCGCCATGAACTGCCGTGCAAGGTCGTGATCGTCACCACTTTTGCCCGCGGTGGTTTTCTGCGCCGCGCGCTCGATGCCGGGGTTGGGGGTTACCTGCTCAAGGATGCGCCGGCCGAGCAACTCGCCGAGGCGCTGCGCAAGGTGCATCGCGGCGGTCGTGCGATCGATCCGCAGCTCGCGGTCGAAGCCTGGTCGGAGAGCGATCCGCTCAATGATCGCGAACGTCAGGTCTTGCGTCTGGCCGGTGAAGGTCAGTCGGCCGGCGAGATCGCGCAGCAGCTCAATCTTTCCCAGGGCACCGTGCGCAATTACCTGTCCGAGGCGATCGGCAAGCTCGGCGTCGGCAATCGCATCGAGGCATATCGGCTGGCGCGGCAGAAGGGTTGGTTGTAACTCGCCGCGCTTGCGCGATGCCCACAGGCATCGCGCGCGGCGAGTTACAGGTGAGCCATGGATGGCGAACGGCAGCGCTCCAGGGATGGCTGCTTGGGGGAAGGTGGTATTTCGCCGCGCTCGCGCGATGCCCACAGGCATCGCGCGGCGAGTTGCAGGTGAGCCAAGGATGGCGAACGGCAGCGCGCCAAGGATGGCTGCTTGAAGGATTTTCCATCGCGCCGCATCCCGCGCCTTATCATGCGGTCCCCACGCCCGCGTGCTCCGCCCCCTTGAAGAAGTCCGACTTCCATTTCGACCTGCCGCCCGATCTGATCGCGCAGGCACCGCTGGCCCAGCGCTCGGCCAGCCGGCTGCTGGTGGCCGATGCGCACGCGGCCACACTTGAGGATCGCGCATTCGCGGCCTTGCCTGAGCTGCTGCGCGCGGGCGATCTGCTGGTGTTCAACGACACGCGGGTGTTGCCGGCGCGCCTGTTCGGGCACAAGGACAGTGGCGGCGCAGTCGAGATCCTCATCGAGCGCGTCACGGGCACTCACGAGGCGCTGGCTCAGCTGGGCGTGAGCAAGAAACCGAAGGAAGGCGGACGCATCGTGCTAGCCGATGGCAGCGTGCTGCGTGTGCTCGGTCGCGACGGCGAGTTCTTCCGGCTGCACCTCGAAGGCGCGGAACCGCTCGAAAAATTGCTGCTGCGTCTGGGCCGCATGCCGCTGCCGCCCTACATCGAACGCGCGGCCGACCGCAGCGACGAAGAGCGCTACCAGACGGTATTCGCGCGCAACAGCGGCGCGGTGGCGGCGCCGACCGCGGGCCTGCATTTCGATGCGGCGCTGCTCGAAGCATTGCGCGCGCGCGGCGTGGACAGCGGTCACGTGACCTTGCACGTGGGTGCGGGCACCTTTCAGCCGATGCGCAGCGAGCGGCTCGAAGACCACGTCATGCACCGCGAATGGCTCAATGTCGGTGCCGAACTGGTCGAGCAGATCCGTGCCACGCGTGCGCGCGGCGGGCGCGTCGTCGCGGTCGGCACCACGGTGGTGCGCGCGCTCGAATCCAGTCTCGTCGATGGGCAAGTCGCGCCGTTTGCGGGCGAGACGCAGATCTTCATCTTCCCCGGCTATCGCATCCGCAGCGTCGATGGTCTGGTAACCAATTTCCATCTGCCCGAGTCGACCTTGCTGATGCTGGTGTCGGCCTTTGCCGGGCGCGAGTTCATGCTCGCCGCCTATCGCCACGCGGTCGAACAGCGCTATCGCTTCTTCTCCTACGGCGATGCGATGCTGCTGTGGCCGCCGGCGGCAGGCCGGCAATCGCAATAGCGACGCGAGTCTGCGATCCTTCCGCACCTTCAGCCTGTCCAGTGCCGCTCATGCAGTTCGAACTTCTTGCCACCGACGGCGCGGCCCGCCGCGCACGCCTGAGTTTCCCGCGCGGCGTGGTGGAAACCCCGGCTTTCATGCCGGTCGGCACCTATGGCTCGGTCAAGGCGATGACGCCGCAGTCGTTGCGCGAGATCGGCGCACAGATCATCCTCGGTAACACCTTCCATTTGTTTCTGCGGCCCGGGCTGGACGTGATCGGACGCTTCGGCGGACTGCATCGCTTCATCGGCTGGGACGGGCCGATCCTCACCGATTCGGGCGGCTTTCAGGTGTTCAGCCTTGCCCACAAGCGCAAGATCACCGAGGCCGGCGTGACCTTCGCTTCGCCGGTCGATGGCGCGCGTGTGTTTCTCTCGCCCGAGGAGTCGATGCGCATCCAGCATGGGCTGGATGCGGACATCGTGATGATCTTCGACGAATGCACGCCGTACCCGGCCACCGAGAAGGTCGCGCGTGCCTCGATGGAACTGAGCCTGCGCTGGGCGCGGCGCTCGCGCGACGCCTTTGATGAATTGGGCAACCGCAATGCGCTGTTCGGGATCGTGCAAGGCAGCGTGTATCCGGCGCTGCGTCGGCAGTCGGCGCAGGCGCTGATCGACATCGGCTTCGACGGCTATGCGATCGGCGGTCTCGCGGTGGGTGAGCCCGAGGAAGAACGCAATGCCACGCTCGAAGGCGTCGAGCCGCTGCTGCCGCGCGAGCGGCCGCGCTATCTCATGGGTGTGGGCCGTCCCGAGGACATCGTCGCCGCGGTCTGTCGCGGTGTGGACATGTTCGATTGCGTGATGCCCACGCGCAATGCGCGCAACGGCCACCTGTTCACGCGTCACGGCGTGCTGCGCATCCGCAATGCCAAATTCGAGCACGACACCCGCCCGCTCGACGAAGCCTGCACCTGCTACACCTGCCGCTCGGGTTTCTCGCGCGCCTACCTGCGTCATCTGGATCGCTGCGGCGAGATGCTCGGGCCAATGCTGGCGACGATCCACAACCTGCACTACTACCAGGAGCTCATGGCCGGGCTGCGCGGGGCGATCGAGGAGGGCCGGCTGGCCGCCTTCGTTGCAGGCTTCGAGGCCCTGCGCCGTGCCGGGGCCGAGGCCTGAGAGGGCCCGGATCGCGGCTGATACGGTTCCGCGTGGCCGGGACCATGGCATAATCGCCGACCTTTTGTGCCCTTGCCGCGGCCTCGGTCGCAGCGAAACGTGGAGTTTGCATGGATTTCCTCATCAGCAATGCCTATGCGCAGGCTGCTGGCGCCGCGCCGGCCCCGAGCCCGCTGTTCCAGTTCCTGCCGCTCATCATCCTGTTCGGCATCTTCTATTTCATGCTGATCCGCCCGCAGATGAAGCGCAGCAAGGAACAGCGCGCGATGATCGCGGCGCTGGCCAAGGGCGACGAGGTGATCACCAGCGGTGGCCTGCTTGGTCGCGTCGAGGACATCGCCGAGCAATTCATCACGCTCGAAGTCGCGCCCGGTGTCTCGATCAAGCTGCAGAAGCACGCGGTTTCGGCCGTGCTGCCCAAGGGTACGTTGAAATCCGCCTGATCGCGCCACACTGATGGTCTTTTGCCGCAGCCGGATCGGACTGCGGTTCCGAAACGGATCACACCATGAACGATTTTCCACGCTGGAAATATGCGCTCGTCGTCGTCGTGCTGCTGCTCGGCATCCTGTACGGCGTGCCCAACCTGTTCGTGCAGCAGCCGGCGGTGCAGGTCACTGCCAATCGCGGCGCCACGGTCGATCAGGCGCTCAAGGAGCGCGTGCAGGGCGTGCTGGAGAAGGACAAGATTGCCTTCCAGAGCGTCGAGATCAACAAGGATCACCTCCTGGTGCGGCTGCCGGTCGGCGCCAGCGACGACCAGAACAAGGCGCTCGAGGCGATGAAGACCGACCTCGGCGACCAGTACGTGGTTGCGCCCAACCTTGCCTCGACCGTGCCGAGCTGGATGCTCGCGATCGGCGCGCGTGAAATGCCCAAGGGTCTGGACCTGCAGGGCGGCGTGCACTTCCTCATGGAAGTCGACGACAAGGATGTGCTCGACAAGCAGGTGCAGCGCTATACCGACGACATTCGTGGCGTGCTGCGCGAGAAGAACATCCGTTACCAGTCGATCGGCCGCGGGCCCAACGGCGTGGTCGTGCAACTGCGCTCGGCGGACGACCGCGATGCCGCACGCAGCGCGATTCAGGTCAAGGTGCCCGACGTGGTGGTCAGTGACGGCGCGAGCACGGGCGACTCGTTCACGCTCAATGCCAGCGTCAAACCCGAAAAGGTGCGCGAGGCCGCGCTCAACACGATCCGCCAGAACCAGGCCACCTTGTCCAACCGCATCAACGCGCTCGGCGTGGCCGAGCCTCTGATCCAGCAGCAGGGTGAATCACGCATCGTGGTCGAACTCCCCGGCGTGCAGGACACCGCCGCCGCCAAGCGCGTGCTCGGCGCGCAGGCGACACTCGAATACCACGCGGTCGATCAGGACGCCAATGCCAATGACGCGATGCGCAGCGGCAACATTCCGCCCGACGACAAGCTCTACTACAGACGCGAGCTCGGCCCGGGCGGACAGAAGGTGCCGGTGCTGTTGAAGAAGAAAATCATCGTCAGCGGTGACGAAATGGTCGATGCTTCGAGCGCGCCCGATCCGCAGTCGGGCACGCCGGCGGTGTCGGTGCAGCTCAACGCGACCGGTGGCCGCAAGATGCTCGACTTCACCACCCAGAATGTGGGCAAGCCGATGGCGGTGCTCTACATCGAGCGCACGCCCGAGGTGAAGGTCGTCGATGGCAAGGAAGTGCGCAGCACCAAGGTCACCGAAGAGGTGATCAGCGTCGCCAACATCAATGGCGTGTTCTCAAATCGCTTCCAGACCACCGGCTTGGGCAGCAACAAGGAAGCCTCCGAGCTCGCCCTGCTGCTGCGTTCTGGCTCGCTGTCGGCGCCGATCGACATCGTCGAGGAGCGCGTGATCGGCCCGAGCCTGGGTGCCGACAACATCAAGAAGGGCGTGTTCGCGGTGCTCATCGGCCTCGCCGCCGTGCTCGTGTTCATGGCTTTCTACTACTGGTTGTTCGGCCTGATCGCGGACATCGCGCTGTTCTTCAACCTCGTGCTGCTGCTGGCGATCATGTCGGCGATCGGCGTCACCCTGACCATGCCCGGCATCGCCGGCATCGTGCTCACGCTGGGCATGGCGATCGACGCCAACGTGTTGGTGTGCGAGCGCATCCGCGAGGAATTGCGCCACGGCTCGACGCCGCTCGCGGCGATTCGTGCCGGCTATGACAAGGCCTGGGCGACCATTCTCGACGCCAACGTCACCCATCTGTTGGCGGCCTTGGCGCTGATGACGCTCGGTTCGGGCGCGATCCGCGGCTTCGGCGTGACGCTGTTCATCGGCATCCTCACCTCGATGTTCACCTCGGTAACGGTGACGCATGCGATCACCAATCTCATCCACAGCGGCCGCAAGAAGCTCAAGGGGCTGTCGATCGGCAGCGGCTATTCCGACCGCACCGCGGCTGCCTGAGGAGAATCGCCATGGAACTGTTCAATCCCAACAGCAACATCGACTTCCTCTCCTGGCGCAAGGTCAGCATGGTGATCTCGGCGATCCTCGTGATCGGCTCGCTGGTCCTGCTGGGCACCCGCGGGCTCAACTACGCGCTCGACTTCACCGGCGGCGTGCTGGTCGAAGTGACCTACAAGGACGCGGTGCAGGTCGATCAGGTGCGCAGCGCGCTCGAAGCCGGCGGTTTCGAGCACGCGCAGGTGCAGAGCCTGGGTGGCACGCGTGATGTCGCCATCCGCCTGCAGCCGCGTGCCGACCAGAAGGACGCCGAGCAGGTCGGCAAGACGGTGATGGATGCGCTGCAGAAGGCGCGTTCCGACGCCACGCTCAAGCGTCATCCCGACCTTGTCGGTTCCTCGGTCGGTGCCGAACTGCGCAGCGACGGCATCGTCGCCGCGGTGTTCGTGATGATCGGTATCATGATCTACATCGGAATACGCTTCGAGAAGCGCTTCGCGATTGCGGCGATTGCCAGCGAAATCCACGACACCATCCTCACTGTCGGTTTCTTCTCGCTCACCCAGATGGAATTCGATCTCACCGTGCTCGCCGCCTTGCTTGCGGTGATCGGTTACTCGATCAACGACAAGGTGGTGGTGTTCGATCGTGTGCGCGAATTGTTCCGCCTCACGCGCAAGGCCGAGCCGTACACGATCCTCAACAACGCGGTCAATCAGACTCTGTCGCGCACGATCATGACCTCGTTGACCACGGCGCTGACGATGTTCGCGCTGTATTTCGTCGGTGGCCCCGCGGTGCACGGCTTCGGTCTGACCATGCTGGTCGGCATCGTCATCGGCACGTTGTCGTCGATCTTCTTCGCCAATCCGATCCTGTACTGGCTGGGCGTGTCCAAGACCGACCTCATGCAGGTCACCAAGGAAAATCCCGAGCTCGCGCGCCGGCCGTAAGCGCGGTTCAGGCGCCCATGCAGCGGGCCGTCCGGCCCGCTGCACGTCCCACACGAAGAGTTTTCAACCCAGGTCCGTCGGCGCCAGTCCTGCGCGCTGGCGCTCGACCATCTGCTGCAGCAACGTGACCAGATCACGCGCGAGCGCGCTCATGTCGAACAAGCCGCTGTCGGCGCGTCGCTGAGAGAGCTGTGCACGCAGCGCTGCGCGCGGAGGCGCGTCCTTGCCGAGCGCAATCGCCTCGGCGATGAAAGCGGCGTCATCGCGGACATTGAGCTGCGGCATGCCCAGATGCCCGTTGAGACTTGCGGCCACGCGCGCGGCGAAGGTTTCGCCGGGCACCGTGAGCACCGGACAGCCGGCCCAGATCGCATCCGAGGCCGTGGTATGTGCGCCATAGGGCGTGGTATCGAGGAACAGGTCGGCGTGACGATACAGCGCCAGATACTGCGCATGCGGCAGTTTGGGCTGAAAGATCAAGCGCGCGGGATCGATGCCGTGCGCGCGCGCCGCATCGCGCAGACGCTGGTCGACACCCTCGCGGGATGAAAGCAGCCACAGCGCCGAGCCGGCCACCGCGCGCAATGGTGCGAGCAGGCGCGCGAAGGTCTGCGGGTTGATCTTGTAACTGTTGTTGAAGCAGACATAGACCATGCCGTCGCCGGGCAAGCCGCAGGCTTGCCGCGAGGGGGGCATGCCGACTTCGCGCGTGGGATCGGAAGGCTGGAAACAGCGTGGCAACCAGGCGATCGCTTCGCTGAAATGTGCGCGCAGCGATGGTGGCAATACGTGCCGGTCGGCGATCAGATAATCGATCCACGGCGCGCCCGAAGTGCCCGGATAGGCAAACCATGCAACTTGCAATGGCGCCGGTCGCAAGGCCAGCGTCTGCGCAACGCTGCCACCGCCATAACCACGCAGATCGATCAGCAGATCGAGGTCTTGCTGCGCGATCGCCTGCGCGAGCGCGAGCGGATCGAGGTTTGCGACCGCATGCATGTGTGCAGCGGCGGACAGTCGCGCACGGATCGTGCTGCCGTCGTCGGTGCTGGTCGCAAACAGATGGGTTTCGAGCGCGTGCTCGCGCAGGGCTTCGATCAGGGCCACGCACAACAGGCCGGTTGGATGATTGCCGAAGCCGTTGGAAATCAGACCGATGCGCAGCGTGGTCGAAGCGCGCTCGCGCGCTGGCGCATGGATGCGCGAACGCAAGGGCGCCATCTGCGCTTCGATCCCCGTTGCGGCGATCCGTGCGCAGCGCAGTTGCTCGGCCGCACTGGCCGGCTCGGCGAGAAAGCCGAAGGGTGCGATGCCGGGCACGCCTGCGGCGATACGCGCACGCAGGCCTTGCGAGAGCGCATCGAGCTCGCGCCAGTCGCACAGTTGGCGGCGCAGGAAGGCGAGTTGGCCAAGCGCCTGATGCAGCGAAGGATCGAGCGCGAACGCGTGTGCCTGCAGCTGCGCGGCACGTGCGATTTGCCGGTCTTCCTCGGCGAGCAGGCCGAGCTGATAGGCAAAGCGCGCATCGCGCGGCGCAAGGTCCGCGCCGCGTAGCCAGGCCTGTTCGGCGCCTGTGGCATCGCCGCGCGCAGCGCGGATCTGGCCGAGCAGCAGGAACGCGGGCGCATAGTCGGGCGCAAGCGCGAGTGCGCGACTCAGATCGCGATCGGCGGCTTCGCTGTCACCGAGCGCGAATTCTCCTGCGGCGAGATTGCACCAGGCACCGACGTGATCGGCTTGCGCGCGGGTTGCCGCGCGCCAGGCTGCGCAGGCGCCGGGCAAGTCGCCCGTGGCATGCAGCACATTGCCGAGCTGGTTGTGCAGACTGGGGTGAGCGGGCGCGAGGCGCAGTGCCGCATCGAGCGTGGTGCGTGCCCCATCGAGCGCACCGCTGCTTGCCTGCGCGTTGGCGAGATTGGCGAGGATCTCGATCGATGCCGGTTGCAGCTGGCGTGCCCGCTCCAGTGCTGAAAGCGCTTCGGCGATTTGGCCTTGCTGCAGCAAGGCGATGCCGAGCAAGCGATGCACCTGCGCTTCGTCGGGCCAGCGCGCGCAGGCGGAACGCGCGGCGCTGGCAGCAAAGTCGGGACGACCCCGATCCAGATGCGTGGCGATTTCGTGCAGTGCCTGGGTCGGCGCGGCATTGGCGTGAACATTCATTCCGGCACGCTAACGCGAACGTGGACCATGACGCCAGCATTGCCGGAGCCCGCTTGCCTGCTACGATCTTCGTTCGGGGCTGGTGCAAAGAAGGGGAGAAACACACATGGCATCACGGACGCTGCGAGCATTGCGCCACTGGGTATCGATTGGGCTGCTCGTCTGTGTTGCGCCGGCTGCTCTTGCGGGCGAGACGTGGCTGGGCATCGCGCAACAACTCGCACCGTCGGCTGGCACCGATTTCACGCCGCATGGCACGCAACCGGGTCTGGCCTATTCGCTGCTGCGTTCGGATGATTGCTCGGGCTGCCATGGGCCGACTGCGAGCGTGCCGACTTCGAGTGCATTTCGTCCGCATCCAAGTTGGGCCGGTTCGATGATGGCCAATGGTGCGCGTGACCCGCTGTTCTGGGCCGCGCTCGATGTCGCCAACCATGACGTGCCGGGCGTGGGCGACTACTGCCTGCGCTGCCACACTTCCGAGGGCTGGTATGGCGGCCATGTGGTCAAGGCCGGGTTGGGTCAACCCGACAACGATGTGACGCTTGGTGCGGCCGGCTGTCTGCTCGAAGGCAGTTACGACGCACCCGATTCCTACAGTGATTTCAGCGGCCTGGGCTGCCACTTCTGCCACCGCAATCTCGCCCAGGGAGCGGGTGGCGAAGTCTTGCCACGCAACGGCGCGGTCTGGCTCGACGACAGTGACTGCAATGGTGCGGGCGAGCCGTGCCGGCATGGGCCGTATGGCTACAGCGGATCGCAACCGCCGCATGCGTGGAAGACCTCGTCCTTCATGTCCGACAGCGCGATGTGCGGTCAATGTCACGATGTCACCTCGCCTGACACGGCGAGTGGACCGCTCAAGACACTCAAACTGGCCGATGGCAGCGACACCGGCATGCCGTTTCCGATCGAGCGCACCTACAGCGAGTGGCAGCGCAGTTCCTATTCGGCGGCTGTCGGTGGTCGCAGTTGCCAGAGTTGCCACATGCCGGTCAGCGAAGACCCCAATGCAAGTGCGTGCATCTTCGGCGGCTTCCCCAATCGCAGCGGCGACCTTGCGGTGCATTCGTTCGCCGGCGGCAACACTTGGATTCCCGGCGTGATCAAGGGCGAATTCAGCGACACCTCGGCAATTCCCGGCTCTTGGCAGGGTATCGGTCGTCAGGCTTTGCTGGACCAGAGCACGCAGTGGGCACGGCAGATGCTGCTTTCGGCCGCCACGGTCGATGCCTCGATCACCGGGTTTCGTGCGCCCGGCAGTGCCACCACGGGCTCGCTGACGCTGGCGGTGAAAGTCACCAATCTCAGTGGCCACAAGTTGCCCAGTGGTTACAGCGAAGGCCGGCGCATGTGGCTCAATGTGCAGATCCATGACCAAGGCGGGAATCTCGTTGCCGAAAGCGCGGCCTACGATGCGCAAGGCGCGCTGCTCGGCAGTGACGCGCAAGCGCGTGTCTACGAGGTGCAGCAGGGTATCTGGAACCACAACGGCAGCGGTCAGTGCGACTTCGTCGATGGCCAGGGCAAGAAGATGTTCCACTTCGCGCTCGGCGACTGCATCGCCAAGGACAACCGGATTCCGCCGCTCGGTTTCAAGCCGGCGACGATCGATGATCCGCAAGGCTACGAAGTGCGCCCGGTGGCCGCGATCTATCCGGAGACGACGCCGGGTTCGGGGATCCTCGTGAATTTCGATCGGGCCGCATACCGCTTCAACCTGCCTGCGGGTGCGGTCGGGCCATTCAGCGTGAATGCGCGGCTCTATTACCAGACCGCGAGTCGTGAATATGTCGAGTTCCTGCGTGACCAGGCACAGGTCAATGGCACGCCGGGCGAGAACACCCTGTGTGCGGGCGGGCCTGCACGTCCGTTTGTGGTCGGCCCCAAGGAACGCACGCGTGGCCAGTATCTTTACGAGCTGTGGAACAATGCCGGCAACGATCCCGGCCAGCCTGGCTATGGCAAATCGCCCCCCGAGATCCTTGCTATGGCCAATGCCGGCAGCGCCGATCTGCTGTTCGTCGACGGCTTCGAGGCCAGCGCACCCTGATTCCGCGCTGTGCATTGGGCGACCGGAGTGGCAGGTGCTCTGTGGGGTCGCTCAATTGCGTACTGCGTCAATACCGCGATCGGTGAAGGTGCTATGTTCCGTGGCTTGCCGGTCGTGGGTGAGTTCGGCACCGGGTCCAGCGGTGCCAAGCCACGCGCCATGGCAATGCAACTGGATGGGCGTGACAGCGCGAATTCACGCAGGGAGCTGTCATCGGTCAGGGTGAAATCCTGCGCTGTGCGACCTTCATTCCGACACTGGGGAAAACAAGCGATGAAACCAAGAATTCTCGTTGCAGCCTTGCTTCTGTGCCTGACGCCCATGGCGGCGTTGTGTGCCCAATCCGTCGTCAAGGCTCCGGCTGATGCGCAGGCCAAGCCCGCACAGCAACTCTGGGCCGCCTGGGGTGGCAGCCTCGAAGTGCGCTGGAACCGCGATCTGGCGGGCGACATCGGTCTGCAGATTTCCGCGCCCGCGGATGCGCTGCCGGGGCTGAGCATGCGTGGCCGGGATCGCTTCGAGGTGCGCCGCTCGGGCAGCATCGAATTTCACGTCAAGGACGGTTACTTCCGCGGCTTCGACGGCGGTTCGCTGCAGGCAGCTGGTGGTTACACGATGAAGTTGCCTGATGGCAGCGCCATCGACTTCATGGATTTCCGCCTCGTGCCGAGCAAGCGCGATCCATTGATCCTCGACTTCGTCGGCAAGGACGGCAAGGCGTGGTTCTACATCGATCGCCTCATGTACGAACTGCTCGACCATGACAGCGTGCTCTCGGTCGGCACCATGGACATGCGCATCAGCGCCGAGTTCGCCAAGCGCATCGGCCATCCCGAAGTCGCCGACTGGCCGATCGCAGATCTGGCGATGACGACTCAGGTTCAGACTCAGGGCAGTGGCGCAATGCCGCTGGCCACCAGCCCGCACTGGCCTGGCACGCCGGCACCCAGCGGCGGCACCTGGCAGGCGGATCTGTTCATGAAGGTCTTCTCGATGTCCTACACGCGTTGCCAGACCTGTACCGGCAACGCAGGCAGCGGCAAGGTCGTGTTCACACCCAGTTCGACGCTGCAGAACAACGTCAATTCGGGCACGATCAATGTGACGATCCCGGGTCAGGGAGATGCGGGCAAGAGCACCGCACTGTGGGCGGCGAGCGTGTCCTGGAACCAGAAATTCAGCAGCCCGGTCGCGCCCTACAACAATGATCAACATCCCTTCCTCATCTGGAATCTCTATCGCCTCAATGCCAACGGCACGATCAGCCAGATCGGTCGCTCGGGGGTGAAGCACGCGTGGCTGACGACCAACGGCAACTGCCTCGATCCGTCAGATCACGACAGTCACATCCTTGGTCGTGGCTGCACCGACACTTACAGCACGGGCAACAACGACACCGATTCCGACCTCGGCCCGCGTTCGGAAATCGTGCCCGCAGCCGGCATCTGGGGCCGCTGCGGTTCGATCTACGATCCGGGCTGCGTCGGTTCGATGACCGCCAATCCCAATGGGGACTGGGATCAACGCCTGATCGTGAGCGAGAAGCAGATCAGCCCCACGCGCAATTCGGGCGCGACCTACCTGTTCGAGTCCTGGTACATCGCGCGCGATGACATCAATCCCTACAATTCGATGGGCACCGTGATTGGTACACCAACCTGGACCGGCAGCACCTGGTCACCCGGCGGCAGCAGCAACTACAAGCTTGGTCCCGCGATCGATCGCTGGGTCGATCCGATCAATCCGCCGGCCAATGCCAGGAACACCGAACTCGCGGTTGGCGAGGGTCGTGCCAAGGTCGCGGTCAAGGTCACCGATCTGGGCAATGGCCTATGGCGCTATGCCTACGCGGTGATGAACGTCGATTTCGCCCGCGCTGTGATGTCGGGCAGCGCGCCGAACATCCGCGTGCAGAGCAACAAGGGTTTTGACGGATTCAGCGTTGCGGTTGGCGCCGGTTCGCGTGTCCTCGGTCCGGGTTCCGATCTTGGCGATGTCAATCCGAACGTGCGCTGGCGTGCTCAGGTTGCCAATGGCCAGGTGAGCTTCGACACCAGCTCGGGCTCGGGCGTTGGCAGCGGATCCAATCCGCCGGGCGGTCCGGCACCCTTGCTGAACTGGGGCACGATGTATTCGTTCGCGTTCAACGCGACGACGCCACCGACCACCGGCGATGCCACGCTGCACGTTGCCGAGGCGGGCACACCGGCAAGCTACAGCGTCACCACCCTGGTGCCGTCGGCCGCGAGCAACGGTCGCGCCTCGCGTTGATCGAACAGGCGAGGTGGCGCAGGCCACCTCGCTATGGCAAATCGTTGGAGATCTGCGGCGAGGCGCGTGAATCACGCCTCGCCGTTTCAGCGTGCCGGCAACAGATGCAGGACGCGCCGCGCGGGTCCCTGCAGAATCGGTGTCGGCTTGCCCTTGTTCCAGTCCTCATGTCCGGCGCCGTATCGAGCCGAGAGCGGATAGCTGCTCTGGCCGCCGGGCATCATGAAGAGGCCGTGCGCCTCGTCACCCGGACTCACGTCGAAAAGCTGCGAAGCGCCGCAATCCGGAGTCTGCACGCGCGGCATTTGCGATCGCCCGGCAGGGGATCGTGCGGCATGTCGAGTGCGCGAGTCACGCGGGCAGCACGTGTGACAGCAGATGGTTGAACTGCGCGGTGTTGGTTTAGCAGGGGGCTGAAAAGTCCATCCTGGACTTCTTCAGCTCGACGAGTCCGGTACATGCCCGGACTCGTCTCCGACGAATCAATCACTTGTGTGATCGATTCGCGTGCAGTGCATCCCTGCACTGCGCTAACAGGCTGCTGAAAAGGGTTTTTCAGCAGTCTGTTAGCCCCAGCTTCGTCTGGCGACTCCGCCGAGCACCTCTCCGCAAATTTGATGATTCCATCGAGACTGGCAGCGTCCATACTTTGCAGGCAAGTGGGAATAGATCGCGATTCGGCCTGTTCATTGCGGCATCGACTTGGCATGAATGCTGCTCCGCGGCGTCATTCGCATCGCCCTTGCAAGAGGCGTATGTTGGACACGGGTTCTCTGGTTTGCACATTCCGATGCGTTGGCAACGCCGCGCGTGCGGTGTTGTCAATTCGCATACGGTAGTGCGAAGCAGTGGTCCGAGGCGCCGGCGAGGGGCGCGTTACATCCGCGAAAGCCGGCATTTCATTGATCGATGACCTGGGAGTTGATCGCAATGAGAAAGTCGATATCGGGATTCTTCGTGTTGCTGGCCGCCGTAGGCATCGCGCATGCCGGCAGCATGAACGACGAAATTGCGCGCAAGGCGCAGCAACATGCCAGCGCGACGACAGCGCAAGCACATGTCAGCTTGCGCGCGGCGATGGGTGGCAACTTGCAGCCATTCACGGTGACGGCCCCCGCCGGCATCTGTGATCCGGGCACGGCGGATCTGATCGTGCATGACGATGGCAGCGGCGAGAACGGCTACGGCTGGAACGCGGTTGCCAACGTCGGACGCATCGCCGACAAGTTCACACCGGCAACGTATCCGGCCACGATCAGCACGGTCTGCGCCGCATTCATCACCAACGCGGGCGTGACCAGTTTCAACTTCAATATCGTCGTGTATGCGGCCGATGGTACCGGTGGAGCGCCAGGCACCCAGCTCGGCAGCAAGGCGCTGGTCGGCCACCCGGTATCGATCGGTGGCCTGCCGTTCACGCCGACTTTCGAAACGTTCGACATTTCCGATCTTGCTCTCAACATCACATCGGGTGATGTCTACATCTCGATCGAGTGGGACGCTGCGGTCGAACCCGCTGGTGTGTACTTCGGTGTCGATGAATCGACAGGCACGGCATTGAACGGCGGCTACATGCACGCCAATTCGGATCCGTGGGCTCCCATCGTCGACAGCAACGCGGAGTACAGGGCGATGCTGGTGCGCGCGGTGATGCCAATTGCCGGCCCCGGTGCGCCCTCGCTGAGCAAGAGCTTTGCACCGAGTCAGGTGCTCGCCAATGTGGTGAGCACGCTCACGATCAAGCTCAACAACGCGAGCCAGCCGACGGCGGCGGTGCTCAGCGCCGCGCTCACCGATACCTTTCCCACCGGACTCCTGGTGGCGACCACACCCAATGCCTCGACGACCTGCACCGGCGGCACCGTCACTGCGGTGGCGGGCAGCAACAGTGTCAGTCTCGCCAGTGGTGCATCGATACCCGCGAGCGGAAACTGCACGATCAGCGTCGATGTCACCGCGGCAGCCGATGGCCAGTACGCGAATTCCATCGCCGTGGGTGCGCTGCAGACCCAGCACGGCAACAATCCCAATCCTGCCAACGCAACGCTCAAGGTCGGCTTCGTCTTTCCCGAGCCCTATTGCCCGGTGACCTTTCCGAGTGCGATCGAGCCGATCACGCGCGTGGTGTTTGCCAACATCGACAACGCGACCTCGCCCAGTGGTGGCGGTGCGCTCGAAGACTTCACCGCGATCGTCGGCAATGTGGCAGCGGGCGAGGTTCAGACAATTGCGGTCGAAGGCAATACTGCCGGCAGCTTTACCACGCCGGTTGCCGCCTACATCGACTGGAACCAGGATGGCACTTTCGATCCGGTCACTGAACACTACACGATCGGCAGTCTGGTCAATTCGACCGGAGCGGATGGCCAGCAGGTCAGCGCCACCATTGCCATTCCGGTCGATGCTGCGTCGGGCAACACCCGCATGCGCGTGATCAAGAAATGGAACGCAGAAGCGCCGCCTTGCAACAACGCGGGCTACGGTCAGGCCGAAGATTACACGCTGAACATTGCTCCGCCGGGCCCCGAGCCCAAGGTCGCCAAGGCCTTCGCTCCGACTCAGGTGCTGGCCAATGCACCCAGTACCTTGACGATCACGCTCAAGAATCTCGACAACACCGTGAATGCAGTACTGACGACGCCCTTCACGGACACCTTCCCGTCGAATCTGGTCGTTGCGGCGGTGCCCAATGCCTCGACCACCTGCACCAGTGGCACGGTCACCGCAAATGTCGGCGCCGGATCGGTCTCTCTGGGTTCGGGGGCGGTGATTCCGGCGGGTGCGACCTGCCTGGTCAAGGTCGATGTGAGCTCGGCGGTGGATGGCACTTACGTCAACACGATCCCGGTCGGGGCGTTGGTGACCGATCAGGGCGACAACCCGTTTGCGGCCAGTGCGTCGATCAAGATCGGTTTCACCTTCCCCGAGCCGTATTGTCCGGTGACCTTCCCGAGCGCCGTCGAGCCGATCACTCACGTGCTGTACGCAGGAATCGACAACAGCAGCAGTGCGACCGTTGGCGGTACTCCCGCACTCGAGAATTTCACCGCGATCACCGGCGCGGTGATGGCCGGTCGCAGCCTGAGCATGACGGTCGAGGGCAATACCGCTGGTGCCTACTCCACGCCGGTCGTCGCGTTCGCGGACTGGAACCAGAACGGCGTGTTCGATGTGGCCACCGAGCGCTATCCGATCGGTACGTTGACCAATTCCACCGGTGCCGATGGCAAGCAGGTCTCGGCGGCGATTGCCGTGCCCGTCAATGCCTTGCCGGGCAGCACGCGTCTGCGCGTGCTCAAGAAGTACAGCACGGAAGCCGACCCCTGCAACAACGCGGGCTTTGGTCAGGGCGAGGACTACACCCTGACGGTGTCGCCTCCAGTGCCGTATCTGTCGAAGGCATTCAGTCCCGCCAGCGTTTATGAAGGCGTGAGCAGCACGGCCACGATCACGCTGACCAATCCCACCGCAAATCCGGCGACGCTTACGGCGCCCTTGGTCGACAACCTGCCAGCCGGCTTGAACCTCACTGCGGCATCGACGACCTGCGGGTTAATCATCGGCCGTGGTGGAGCGGTGATTCAGGCAAGCTCGATCACCTTGCCTGCGGGCATCGTTTTGCCGGCAGGCGGCACCTGCACGATCACGGCGACGGTCAACGCTCCGGTCGCCGGCAGTTACGTCAACCTCATTGCCGCGGGTGGACTGCAGACCAATCAGGGCAACAGCCCCGAAGATGCGAGTGCAACGCTCACGGTGAGCGTGCCACCACCGGTGGCGCAGATCACCCCCACTTCGTTGGTCTTCACGCTCGAACAGGGCGACAGCGTCGACGATGAAATGATCATCGCCAACATTGGTGGCGGTTCGCTGATCTACGACATCGCCGAAGCTCCGGCATTCAATCCCGATCCGCCCAGCTACAAGAACCTGCCGAAGTCCAAGTACGGGACTGGCATGCGTGCACTTGACTCCAACTGGACGAGTGGACGCAGCACGGGAGCGAACCGCTTCGGCGCGCCTGTGGTCATCGCGGCCAATGACATCTCGCAGATGAGCGACAACAGTCCCGGTGACGAAGGCGTTGCCTGCAATGCCAACGATGGCAGCGCGATCCGCGACAACAGTTGGTGGCGGCGTTTCTATTTCAACGAGCATCCGAGCGTGGGCGCGACCACGCAAGTGCAGAGCGTGACGATCTCGACCGGCTCGACCGAGTTCCCGGGTGGTCTGCCCGCGACGATCAATCTGTACACGACGCCGCACTCGGTTGCGGTCAACACGATCGATACGGCCCAGCTCACCCTGATCGGCACCCAGTCGTTCACGGTGACCGGTTCGCTGGTTTCGATCACGGTGCCGGTGCTTGGTTCGATCGATGACACCGTGGCCAAGGATCTGGTGGTCGAATGGCACACCGACGGCGCGACCGGCAGCAGCTTCTATCCGGGCGCCAACGCGACGCCGCAGACGCATCCGACCTTCATTTCCTCGACCGCGTGCAGCATCACCACGCCAACCGACGCGGCCAACGTCGGCAGTGGTTTCCCCGACTTCCACCTGACCATGGTGGTGGCGCTTGGCTCGGGGACCACCTGCGACAACCCGAGCAGTGTCAGCTGGCTGAGTGCAAGTCCGAGTTCGGGAACGATCGGTGCGGGTGCCAGCAACGACGTGGTGATCACCGCGGATGCGACGGGTCTGGCTGCGGGCACATACGAGGCGAACCTGTGCGTGACGACCAATGATCCGACGCATGCGCTGGTGCCGGTGCCGGTCACGCTGACGGTGAACCTGCCCGATGCCATATTCTGCAGCACCTTCGACGATGGCGATGATGGTTCCTGCGGTGGCCCGGTGGGTCCATTCACGCAGCCGATCGAGGATCCGAGCTTCGAGGCGACCACGGGCGATGCGGGAACCAATCCGGAATGGGGCGGTGTGGACAGCAATGATCCCAATGGCGGCACGCCGTTCTACAGCGGCACCGGCTTCAACATCGAAGTCCACACGGGAGATTGGGAAGTCTGGTTCGGTGGCTGGCGCGCCAGCGACTCGACGCAGACGGTGACCCAGTCGGTGCCGATTGCCAGTGGGGGCCCGCGCTTCATCAACTACTGGCGCAAGTGCGTGCTGGCGGCAACAGGCGGCACGGCGGTGGTGAGCGTATACGTCGACGGTACTCTGGTGGACAGCACCGACATGGTTGCCAACGGAGTCGATGCAAATTGGGTGAACGAATCGATCGACATCAGCAGCTACGCCGACAACGGCACGCACGAGATCAAGCTCGAGTACGTGGTCGCGGGTGCCAGTGACGATGGCAACATCTTCGTCGATGACGTCACCATTGACGCAGTGGCGGGTTCACCGCGCCCGGCGCACTGATCGATCGCTTGCATCGCTTCGAGTTTCGGGCCTCCCTTCGGGGAGGCCTTTCTTTTGCAATCGCGCGGCCTTGGCGTGACGCGGATCGCGGTCGCGACCGGTCGATGCGCACGCTGCCGCGGCAGTGCACCAGGTTCGCTGCGCCTTCGTGATGGTGCATGTTTGTCGATGCGCTGTTTCCCGGCAACGCGGGCCGACACTGCGCGAATCGCTGCGGTTGCAATGCAACATTGCTGCCAATTGCCGCACCGTCTGATGCGTGGCCCCTCGGCGAATTGTTCCGCTGCGGTTGTGCCCGCCACTGGGCCAAGGCTATAGTCGGATCGTTCCGTGGTCTCAGCCCGGCCTTGCGCAGGATCCAATCCGCGTCAGGCAGGCGATGTTTTTCGCATGCATTCACTGGGGGATGCGCGTGGAAGTATCGAATCCAGCGGCACTGCGTGCCGTGGCTGGAGCAAACCTTTTTTCGAACTTGCGTTCGTCGGTGATCCGGCGCGCGCGTTTTTGCGTGGCCGGGAATCATCTGGCCTTCACCTTGTGGGGGTACACCGCATGAAACGTTTGATGAAGACGGCATTTGCCATTGCGGCGGCTGGAGGCGTGCTGTCAGTCGGCGCGGCCTTGGCAGCGTCGCTCACGCCGATGGAGATGGACGGCGGGATCCTGAATCGGGCAGTGACGCCATCTGCGGTGGATCCTTCGGCACCGCTATACAGCAACCTCGTCACCGATTCAGGCCAAAGCCTGCTCAACGGCGGCGTGTCTGCATCGGGTACCACGCGTTACAGCTCGATGGTCTGCAACCGCATGACCTTGAGTCAGCCCGGTCCGCAGCAGATCACGGCGTTCAATGTCGTGTTGCGCAATGGCAATGCGGCAACATTCACGCCGACCGCGACCAGCATTTACTTTTACGACGATTCAGGCGTCAGCGGTGCGCCAGGCGTGCGCCTGCTGCATCGGGCCGGCCTGTATTACGGAGGCGGCAACTATGCCGGCCCCGCCCTTCCGGCCAATGGCACCTATCAGCTCAACGCGGCGCCGTTCGGCTATACCGCGGCCTATGTGCCGACTCCGACGGCGAGCACCCACGCGCGCGTGTGGGCCTGCGTGGCTTTCAGTGCGCCTCAGGCATCCGTCGCGCAGTTGGCGAACCTCGGCCTCGAGAAGTACGCCAACTCGCCAACGGTCGGTTCCACCGAAGACCTCGCCTTCGTGTCCACCATTGGCGTTTCATCACCTGGCAACAATCCACCCGGCACGATGTCAGCCGGCTCGGGAGCGGCAAACGTGTTTGGCTGGGCGCTGACCACGCTTGGCAGCAATACGCTGCTTGACTCCTATCAAGTGGTCAATGCCAGCGGCACGGTCGGCACATCCGGTTTCGCGCTCAATCCTTCGACCGGCGTCGAAAAGAACGCAGCCGGATACGCGGCGACGATCGCGGTGCCACCGGTTGCGGCCGGCAACTGGAGTGTGACCGGTCTGGTGCTTTATCCAAGCTGCGTGATCGGCAACTACAGCAGTGTGCAGGCGACTATCCAGTTGTGGGACACCTTCAACGGATCGACTGCCCCGGATGTTTTCGGCAACAGCTCACCGATCGCATCGCAGACGCTGGACCTCGGAGCATTCAACTGCGCAAGCGCGACGACCGTGTACCAGTTCCCGGTGCGCCTGCCAACTCCGATCAACATCAATCACAGCGGCCAGCTTGGCGTCACCGTCAAGTATCTGGCCGACAGTGGCTCGGGTTTGCAGCCTGGTGCCTTCATGGAAGTTCTTCAGAACGCGCCAGTCGCGAGCCCGTTCATTGCGGTGGGACAGAATGCGTCCACTGGCAATACCGGTTGGTACAAGAGTGCGAGCAATCGTCCTGATCTCAATTTCACCGGTTCGACCGACTATGTGACTGGCACGCGTCAACATCTGGCGCTGCGCGTCTACGCCGATATGGTTGCACCGACGCACACCGTGACCGTGACCACCAGCGGACCTGGCGCGGGTTCGGTTTCACCTGGCACGAGCAGCGTGGTTGAAGGTGCATCGGGTGTGTTCACGCTTGTGCCTGCTCCCGGCAACCATACGGTTGCCGTGACAGGCAACTGTCCGGGCAGTCTGGTTGGCAATACGTTCACCGCTGGCCCGATCATGTCCGATTGCAGCCTAAATGCCGTCTTTGCCCTTGATACTGGTGGTGGCAACGGGTTGTACGTCTCGCCGTTGATGAATCATGCGATCGTTGCGGATGCGAATGGCAGCTCGATCAACTTCGTTTCAGGCGCGTGGAGTGATGTCGGAGCCCTGACCGGCTACGACGCCAACTTCTGGGACAGCACCGGCTTTGCGATCTATTCGATCAATTCGACCGCCTTCGTATCCACCGCAGGCGCGGCCGATGTACTCATTGCGGGCGACACGGTTGGCCCGGCCTCGACGTTTGCCACTTCCGTCACGACGGCAACATGGCAAGCTGGCGCTGATGGGTATCTCGGCTTCCGCTTCAACTGCGGCGGTCGCCTGACCTATCCGGTCGCAGGCAACGTCTGCTATGGCTATGCGCACCTGACCACGACCGCGACCACCGGCTTCCCGGCCACCTTGGTCAACTATGTCTACGATGGTGACGGCAACCCGGTCACCGTTGGCGCGACGATCCGTTCGGTAGCCGCAAGTGTTGCGGGCTCCGGCGGTCTGATCGATCCATCAGGTACGAAGTATTTGCTGGATGGCGCTGCAACAAGCTATCTGCTGATTCCTGATTCGGGATATCAGGCAGCTTCCGTGACCGGAACCTGCCCGGGCACTCTGGCTGGCAATACGTTCACCACCGGCCCGATCACGGCCGATTGCACGGTCATCGCCAACTTCCAATTGATCCCGACGACGCATTCTGTCCTGCCGAGTGTGGGCACGGGTTCGGGTTCGATCAGTCCGAACACGGTGCAGACCGTCAACGATGGCGCGACCACGACCTTCACGCTGGCGGCTGATACCGGCTACGAGATCGACAGCGTCGGCGGCACCTGCGGCGGCACGTTGACTCTCAACAGCTTCGAGACGGCGCCCGTCACTGGCGACTGCACCGTCATCGCCAACTTCAAGGTCAGCGGAGGTGGTGCGTCGGGTGACCTGCGCATCAGTCAGGTCTATGGCGGTGGTGGCGGCAGCTCTGGTTACTACCTGTTCGACTACGTCGAACTGTTCAACGCTGGTACGGCCGCAGCCAACCTCACGGGACACTCGCTCCAGTACGGCTCGGCTACCGGAAACTTTGGTTCCAGTGCATCCAACATCTATGCGTTCCCTGCCGGAACCTCGGTTGCTGCCGGGCACTACCTGCTTGTGCAACTTGGCGCGCCAGGCACTGGCGGAGTGGCCTTGCCCACCACGCCCGATCTCACGACGACCAACCTGACGATGAGCGCGAACAACGGCAAGGTTGTGTTGGCCAGCGTCACGTCGGCGCTTGGCTGTGGCGCCACGGCAACGCCATGCACGCTGCCGCACGCAAATATCCTCGACCTTGCTGCCTACGGAACCTCCAACAACGGCGAAGGAGGCACCACCATCAACAGCGGCGTGGCGTTGACCAATCAGCAGGGTGGCGTGCGCAAGTTGGCCGGCTGCCAGGACACTGACAACAACAATGCGGACTTCGATGTCCTCGCCGGTGCCGCCCTGTTGCCGCGCAACGCATCTTCGCCGGCCAACAACTGCGGTGGTCCGGTCACCCACACCGTGAGCACGTCGGCCGTTCCGGTCGCGGGCGGCAATTTCACGCCGACTTCGGCGACGGTCAACGATGGTTCGACGACCACGTTCAATGTTGCCGCGAACATGGGCTACACGATCAACAGCGTGAGCGGTTGCGGTGGCTCGTTCGACAGTGGCAGCGGTGTCTACACCACCGGCG
>NSJK01000044.1 GCA_002632325.1 Lysobacterales bacterium
CTGGCGAGCGCGAGGGCAAGCGGCAGACGCATGGAATGAGCGGGCATCGATGCTTCCTTGTGGACGACAGGCGCAGCCGCCTGAGTGTGCAACATTTCGTGTCCTTGCCGCTGCAGACGTACCGCGCAGTCGCCATCGGCTAGCATGCGCCGCCTTCGACGTGGGGGACTCATGGGCATCCTTCGCATCTATCTGCGCGTGATCGCATTGCTTGCTCCCGAGAAGGGACTGGCGGCGACTTTGGCCGTGGCCAATCTTGCACTGGCGGGCGTGTACTTTCTCGAGCCGTGGTTGTTCGGCCGTGTCGTCGATGCGCTGTCGTCGACGGACAAGCACGCGGTGTGGCGCCTGATCTGGAGCTGGGCCGGCGTTGGTCTGGGCGGCGTGATCGCGAGCGTGTGGGTGTCGCTGTATGCCGATCGACTGGCGCATCGGCGCCGTCAGGCTGCGATTGCCGATTTCTTCGAACACGCGATCGCGTTGCCGTTGTCGTTCCATGGTCAGCACCACACCGGCCGCCTGCTGCGCATCATGCACGGTGGCACCAGCAACTTGTTTCACCTGTGGCTCGGATTCTTCCGCGAGCATCTGGCCACCTTGCTGTCGATTCTGGTGATGGTGCCGCTGGCGCTGCACATCAACTGGAAGCTCGCCCTGCTGATGATCACGCTGATGGCGAGCTTTGCCACCTTCAATGCGATCGCGATGCGCAAGACGCACAAGGCGCAGGGTGAAGTCGAGGAATTGCATCATGCGATTTCGGAGCGCGCCGGGGATGTGTTCGGCAACGTGCTGGTGGTGCAGAGCTTCACGCGTCTCGCGGCCGAGGCGGCGGCGATCCGCGAAATGATGCGGCGCGCGCTTGCGGCGCAGTATCCGGTGCTGCGCGGTTGGGCCTGGCTGTCGGTTGCGAACCGCGCGGCGAGCACGCTCACGATCGTGGCGATCTTCGCGCTGGGCGCCTCGCTCAACGTCAAGGGCGAGGTCACGGTCGGCAACATCGTGAGTTTCGTCGGCTTCGCGATGATGTTGATCGGACGACTGGAGCAGTTCGCCGGTTTCATTTCCGGGCTGTTTTTTCAGGGTCATTCTCTGCGCGATTTCTTTGCCGTGCTTGATGCGCCCTTGATGCGCGAGGACGATCCCGCCGCCCCGGATCTGCCTGCGGTGCGCGGCGAGGTGGTGTTCGAGAATGTCTCGTTCGGCTATGAGGCCACCCATCCGGCGCTCAGGAACCTCAGCTTTCGCGTGCGCGCGGGCGGCACCGTGGCGCTGGTCGGGCCGACCGGTGCGGGCAAGACCACGGCGCTCAGTCTGCTGTATCGCGCCTGGGATCCGGATGGCGGACGCATCACCATCGACGGCATCGACATCCGCAGCGTGAACCTGTTGTCGTTGCGCCGTGCGATCGCGGTGGTGTTCCAGGATCCTGGCCTGTTCTATCGCTCGATCGCCGACAACCTGCGCATCGGTGATCCGCATGCCACGCAGGAAGAACTCGAAGCGGCCGCACGCGCGGCCGAGGCGCACGACTTCGTGGTGGTCAAACCGGAAGGTTATGCGACGCTGGTGGCCGAGCGCGGCCGCTCGCTCTCGGGTGGCGAGCGCCAGCGCCTGTCGATTGCGCGCGCAATGCTCAAGGACGCGCCGATCCTCATTCTCGACGAAGCCACCAGTGCGCTCGACAACGCCACCGAAGCGCGCATCCAGCGTGCGCTCAACAAGCTCACCGCGCAGCGCACGACCTTCGTGATCGCGCATCGCCTGTCGACCGTGCGCAATGCCGATCTCATCCTCGTGCTCAAGGACGGTGAACTGGTCGAACAAGGTCGCTACACCGAACTGGTCGCGCTGGGCGGACTGTTTGCCGAACTCGATGGGCAAGGGCGCTTCGTCGAGGATGCGGTCGACGACGCGGCGGCCGCACCCGTCTCGGCCGATTGACGAAGAATCAACGCAGCACGCGCACCTGGATCTGCGCATAGCCGCCGCCCTTGGCGAGCGCGGTGATCGTCTGCGGGCCGGTCTCGGGAAACGTCTGTTCGAGCGTGGCGCTGGCCTGCGTGCTGCCGACCAGTCGGCCATTGACGAGCCACATCACTTCATCGCGCGCGCCGAGCGCGCGCAGGCGCAGCGTGGCGGGTGTGTTGCTGTTGGGTGCACGCGCGAGCGTCGCGCCATCCGCGACACCTTCGATGCGCAGGCTTTGCAGTGCATCGAGGCCATCGTCGGCACAACCCGCAGCCAAGGGCGGGACGCTGGCGCGCCGACGCAGTTCACGCGGCAACCACGGATAGGCAAGGGCGGGCCAGCGTGCGACATCGATGACGCCTTCCTGCTTGCGTGTGCAGCCCGCGCTCAGGCGCTCTCGACTGCGCGCATCGATGCGCACATGACTGACACCGGCAGCCCACACGCCGGCCTCGCGTTCGGCCAGCGTCGGTGGAATCACGCCGTCGAGTATCCACGCCGACTTTTTCACATGGCACAGATCGGCATGATCGGGATCCACGGCCAGACCGAGCGGCCAGCAGATTTCGACTTGGCTCACGCTCGCTGGCGGCGGTGAAGGCGTGGCCGACACACTCGTGCGCGGCAGGCTGTCGATGGTCTGGAACAGCAGGGGCAAGGCGGTGACCGCGCCGTACTGGCCGGGCATCGGCGTGCCGTCGGGACGCCCGATCCACACCGCGACGGTGTAGGCGCGCGTCGCGCCGACGGCCCAGGCGTCGCGAAATCCGTAACTGGTTCCGGTCTTCCACGCCACACGGGGTCGCGTGCCCGGATCGAAGGTGCCCGGCGCGTAGCCGGGACGCGGATTGGCTTCGAGCATGTCGCGCACGATCCATGCCGCGCCCGCGGAGATCAGGCGCCGTTCGAGCAAGGGCTCGTCGGGGCTGTAGCGCACACGTGCGGCCAGCCCTTCGCGGTTGAATGCCGTGTAGGCGCCGACCAGATCCTCCATGCGCACGCCGACAC
>NSJK01000045.1 GCA_002632325.1 Lysobacterales bacterium
CTGGCGAGCGCGAGGGCAAGCGGCAGACGCATGGAATGAGCGGGCATCGATGCTTCCTTGTGGACGACAGGCGCAGCCGCCTGAGTGTGCAACATTTCGTGTCCTTGCCGCTGCAGACGTACCGCGCGGTCGCCATCGGCTAGCATGCGCCGCCTTCGACGTGGGGGACTCATGGGCATCCTTCGCATCTATCTGCGCGTGATCGCATTGCTCGCTCCCGAGAAGGGGCTGGCGGCGACTTTGGCCGTGGCCAATCTTGCACTGGCGGGCGTGTACTTTCTCGAACCGTGGTTGTTCGGCCGCGTCGTCGATGCGCTGTCGTCGACGGACAAGCACGCGGTGTGGCGCCTGATCTGGAGCTGGGCCGGCGTGGGCCTCGGCGGCGTGATCGCGAGCGTGTGGGTGTCGCTGTATGCCGATCGACTGGCGCATCGGCGCCGCCAGGCCGCGATTGCCGACTTCTTCGAACACGCGATCGCGTTGCCGTTGTCGTTCCATGGTCAGCATCACACCGGCCGCCTGCTGCGCATCATGCACGGCGGCACCAGCAATCTGTTTCACCTGTGGCTCGGTTTCTTCCGCGAGCATCTCGCCACCTTGCTGTCGATTCTGGTGATGGTGCCGCTGGCGCTGCACATCAACTGGAAGCTCGCCTTGCTGATGATCACGCTGATGGCGAGCTTTGCCACCTTCAATGCGATCGCGATGCGCAAGACGCACAAGGCGCAGGGTGAAGTCGAGGAATTGCATCATGCGATTTCGGAGCGCGCCGGGGATGTGTTCGGCAACGTGCTGGTGGTGCAGAGCTTCACGCGTCTCGCGGCCGAGGCGGCGGCGATCCGCGAAATGATGCGGCGCGCGCTTGCGGCGCAGTATCCGGTGCTGCGCGGTTGGGCCTGGCTGTCGGTTGCGAACCGCGCGGCGAGCACGCTCACGATCGTGGCGATCTTCGCGCTGGGCGCCTCGCTCAACGTCAAGGGCGAGGTCACGGTCGGCAACATCGTGAGTTTCGTCGGCTTCGCGATGATGTTGATCGGACGACTGGAGCAGTTCGCCGGTTTCATTTCCGGGCTGTTTTTTCAGGGTCATTCTCTGCGCGATTTCTTTGCCGTGCTTGATGCGCCCTTGATGCGCGAGGACGATCCCGCCGCCCCGGATCTGCCTGCGGTGCGCGGCGAGGTGGTGTTCGAGAATGTCTCGTTCGGCTATGAGGCCACCCATCCGGCGCTCAGGAACCTCAGCTTTCGCGTGCGCGCGGGCGGCACCGTGGCGCTGGTCGGGCCGACCGGTGCGGGCAAGACCACGGCGCTCAGTCTGCTGTATCGCGCCTGGGATCCGGATGGCGGACGCATCACCATCGACGGCATCGACATCCGCAGCGTGAACCTGTTGTCGTTGCGCCGTGCGATCGCGGTGGTGTTCCAGGATCCTGGCCTGTTCTATCGCTCGATCGCCGACAACCTGCGCATCGGTGATCCGCATGCCACGCAGGAAGAACTCGAAGCGGCCGCACGCGCGGCCGAGGCGCACGACTTCGTGGTGGTCAAACCGGAAGGTTATGCGACGCTGGTGGCCGAGCGCGGCCGCTCGCTCTCGGGTGGCGAGCGCCAGCGCCTGTCGATTGCGCGCGCAATGCTCAAGGACGCGCCGATCCTCATTCTCGACGAAGCCACCAGTGCGCTCGACAACGCCACCGAAGCGCGCATCCAGCGTGCGCTCAACAAGCTCACCGCGCAGCGCACGACCTTCGTGATCGCGCATCGCCTGTCGACCGTGCGCAATGCCGATCTCATCCTCGTGCTCAAGGACGGTGAACTGGTCGAACAAGGTCGCTACACCGAACTGGTCGCGCTGGGCGGACTGTTTGCCGAACTCGATGGGCAAGGGCGCTTCGTCGAGGATGCGGTCGACGACGCGGCGGCCGCACCCGTCTCGGCCGATTGACGAAGAATCAACGCAGCACGCGCACCTGGATCTGCGCATAGCCGCCGCCCTTGGCGAGCGCGGTGATCGTCTGCGGGCCGGTCTCGGGAAACGTCTGTTCGAGCGTGGCGCTGGCCTGCGTGCTGCCGACCAGTCGGCCATTGACGAGCCACATCACTTCATCGCGCGCGCCGAGCGCGCGCAGGCGCAGCGTGGCGGGTGTGTTGCTGTTGGGTGCACGCGCGAGCGTCGCGCCATCCGCGACACCTTCGATGCGCAGGCTTTGCAGTGCATCGAGGCCATCGTCGGCACAACCCGCAGCCAAGGGCGGAACGCTGGCGCGCCGACGCAGTTCGCGCGGCAACCACGGATAGGCGAGGGCGGGCCAGCGTGCGACATCGATGACGCCTTCCTGCTTGCGTGTGCAGCCCGCGCTCAGGCGCTCTCGACTGCGCGCATCGATGCGCACATGACTGACGCCGGCAGCCCACACGCCGGCCTCGCGTTCGGCCAGCGTCGGTGGAATCACGCCGTCGAGTATCCACGCCGTCTTTTTCACATGGCACAGATCGGCATGATCGGGATCCACGGCCAGACCGAGCGGCCAGCAGATTTCGACTTGGCTCACGCTTGCCGGCGGCGGTGAAGGCGTGGCCGACACACTCGTGCGCGGCAGGCTGTCGATGGTCTGGAACAGCAGCGGCAAGGCGGTGACCGCGCCGTACTGGCCGGGCATCGGGGTGCCGTCGGGACGCCCGATCCACACCGCGACGGTGTAGGCGCGCGTCGCGCCGACGGCCCAGGCGTCGCGAAATCCGTAACTGGTTCCGGTCTTCCACGCTACACGGGGCCGCGTGCCCGGATCGAAGGTGCCAGGCGCGTAGCCGGGACGCGGATTGGCTTCGAGCATGTCGCGCACGATCCATGCTGCGCCCGCGGAGATCAGGCGCCGTTCGAGCAAGGGCTCGTCGGGGCTGTAGCGCACACGTGCGGCCAGCCCTTCGCGGTTGAATGCCGTGTAGGCGCCGACCAGATCCTCCATGCGCACGCCGACAC
>NSJK01000002.1 GCA_002632325.1 Lysobacterales bacterium
CGGCGGCGGTGGCGCCGCGTTCGTCATTGCCAACTGCCCTTCCACTCGGAAGGCATCGTGACCCGCGTCATCGACAGCGATGGCAAACGGCTCTCCGGATTTGGCGACGATGCCTGGCGACGAAACGACGCGTCCGTCTCGACGCAGCGTGGCATCCAGCGCGATATCGCCGTCGGCGGTCGCATTCGCAGTCATCGTCGCTCGCCAATTGCCTTCGGCGACTTCGAATTCACTGCCGAGCGCATGCACGATCCGGATGGGCCTGCCCTGCCTGCCGTCGACGTCCAGACGCAAGGTCGCATCGACGCTGCGCCCAGCCGCTGGCGCCGTGAGCGGGCGCGACGATTGGCTCGCCCATGCGCCCCAGGCAAATCCGAGGGTCATCGTGACGACGAGACAAAGGCCGAACCGGCGCGCTGCACGCGTGGGTCGGGATTGCTTGAGCATGAGGATTCTCTCCTTCAGAAATTGATCGGATGGCCAACGGCAACCGACCGGCAATTGCAGCTCCTGCCGCAACTGGCCGGCCAATTGCACCTTCAACATCGCGTCGGCGTACTGCCGCCGCGCTTCCGGAAAACGGGTGACCACGACCGCGTCGCAGGCCAGTTCCTGATCAATGCGGAACCTGGCGCTCGCGTAATGCAGCAAGGGGTTGAACCAGTTGAGAGCACGCAGCGCGACCGCGAATGCGTTGGCCCAGGCGTCACCACGGACGCGATGAACCTGCTCATGGGCGAGAATCAGCTCGCGCTCTCGGGCGTCATAACGAAGCTCGAAATCGACCGGCAATACAATGCGTGGGCGCCAGGCGCCGATCAAGGCGGGCCCGGCAAATTCCGAATCCGATTGCACGATGTACGTGCCGTCGCGTGCATGCAAGAAGCCCAGGCTGCGCAGATATCGCCGCTGTTGCCGAACAAACAACGCAGCCGCAAGCATGACGCCGGCGAGCCACGAGAACAGCAACACCAAGCGGAAATCCATTGCGTGGGTGGTGGCTTGGACGGGCGCGGCAATCGCGGCCGGCGCAACGCGCACGATCTCGAGCAGCCTCGACACCGGTTGCTGTGGTGCCGGCAATGCCATCGCGAAGATGCTGGCGGGCACCAGCAGCCAGGCTGCGTAGGCAAGTTGCGCACCGAAGTGCCGGCGCAGGAATCGTCGCGCAAGCAACACGACCAGCACCGCAGCGGAACCGATCAGGCTGACACGCACCAGCGCATCGAAGGCTTCAAGGTTCATTGTCGATCTCCTCGATCAGGCTGCGGATCTCGTCTATTTCCTGCTTCGACAGTCTTTCACTGCGCGAGAAATGCGCGACCAGCGCCGAAACCTGCCCGCCGTAGAGGCGATCGAGCAGGCTCTTGCTTTCCTCATGCACGTAGTCGGCACGCTCGAGCAGCGGTCGGTACAGATAGCGACGGCCATCTCGATCGGCGGCAATCGCGCCTTTGTTGAGCAGGCGGTTGAGCAGGGTTTTCACGGTTGGCTCCTGCCAACCCTGGGCAGGCCCGACGGCGGCAACGATGTCTTCGGCGCTTTGTGGCGCACGGGCCCAAAGTGCCTGCATGACGATGCTTTCGGCTTCACTGATGCGCATATGTTTACACCTGTAATCTGAAATGAATGATTACCGGCGTAATCGAACGTGTCAAGTGCCGGATTCGCGTGCCGTGCAATCAACCCGGCAAGGCGCATCGGCAGATGAATACCAGTGCGCCCAAACGGACTGAAACAACAGCGATGAACCTCATCTGAGTTGTCGTGCCGACACCAAGAACCGCCGGTCCTGGCTACCTGTCGAACACGGCGGACCAGCCGCGCTCGCCGCAGGTCCATCGTTCAACACATTGGAGTGATTCCATGAGAAACATGTTGTTTGCCTCTGCCCTTGCTGCTGCTTGCCTGTTTGCCCTGCCCTCCGCACACGCGGACAACACTTCGGGCTTCTTCCTCAACGCCAACGTGGGCCAGTCGAATTTCGACAAGCGCGGCTACGATGACAGCGACACGGGTGTCGGCATCAATGGGGGTTATCGCTGGGCGCTCGCACCCAATTTCCTGCTCGGCGCCGAAGTCGGTTACGCGGACCTGGGTTCGTTCAGCCCGCGCGCCGGCTACGCCGGATTGGGCAAGGCCAGGCTCAAGGGCTGGAACATCGGCGCCAACGCGCACCTCAACGTCACCGACAACTGGTACCTGAGCGGGCGCGCCGGCTGGTTCCGCGGCACGCTTTCGGGTGGCTACTCGCTGCCCCTGAACACGACGCCTCCCACTACCTTTGTCGAGAACTTTTACGGCGAGTCCAGCAACAAGTGGTATGCCGGCGCGGGCTTCGGTTACGACTTCAGCAACAACTTCAGCGTCGGCCTGAACTACGACTACTACAAGGCCGAAAAGTCCGCTCTCGACCTCAACCCGAGCCTGGTTTCGGTGAGCGGCGAATATCGCTTCTGATCGTTCGTTCAAGGCCGAATCGATCATCCCTGTGGAGCCGGTCTGCGCCTGCAGACCGGCTCTCTTGCGTGCGGCAGGCCGATTTCGGGCCCGCACCGGGCGTTGGCAAGGTTCATGCAGTAGTCCCTGTCAGGCAAGACCCGGATTCCGCATTCACGCCCGCAGGCGCACTGCTCCACCCTCGCCTGCTGTCGAAAAGCGCTCCAGATTGTCAGCTTTGCTCCCGCCACCGCACACAAAGGTCACGAGCACGCTTTCGATCGGGCACAAGGGCCGGAACTTGTCAGGAACGCATCCGTGGCCGCCCTGGCCGGGAGCGGAGATCTCACGGACAGCCCAGACCGCTTCACTGGAGTTGAGCCCATGCACGCCAGCCATGCCACGCAACAGACCGCTGCCACGACGAGCGTGGAGATCGTGCCGGTGCGCATCAACACGGGACGGATCGACGACGATCGCGCCTGGCATCGTATCGGCCTGCTGATGCGTTCGGGCATGCTGCTCGCGCTCGCGATCGGTACCTGGGCGTGGGCCGTGTCGAACACTCAGTCCTTGATGCCCGGCAATGCACTGGAACGCAGCAGTACGATGCCGGTGATGATGGGACACGCGCTCGCCGAGCGCGCGCCCTGACTCCGCTGGCCTAGGGCTCGAAACCGTCGCGAAAAACCAGATCACGCCAGCCGCCACGCAATTCCCAGCGCGATTCGCTGAACACGGGCGCATGCGCCGAATAGGCCGGCACGACGTCGATATCGAGCGTCTGCACTGCGACCGGAACATCGAGCAAGGCTTCCTGCTGTTGCCAGCGCCGCGGCACATTCGCAGCCAGCGGTGCGAACGAGCCGGCCAGCACGCCGTTGACGTAAATCGCCGCACCCGCCGAACCCGCGCTCACGCCGGGCAGACCGTCACTTACATCGAGGATGCGCCGCAAGCGCAGCGGTCGTGGTACCTCATTCGCGGCAAATCGGAAATGGATGTTGCCGCTCGTGCCCGTGCACA
The DNA here is from genome assembly GCA_002632325.1 of Lysobacterales bacterium. GTDB lineage: Bacteria > Pseudomonadota > Gammaproteobacteria > Xanthomonadales > Rhodanobacteraceae > Dokdonella_A. The sequence continues at coordinate 3,466 of NSJK01000002.1, forward strand.
CGCGCGCGGCGCGCGCGGTGGCCAGGTCACCTTCAAAACTCCCCGACACGAATGCACATTGTGCACCCGGCGCACCGACGTGATCGTGCGCAGCGGCGGCGGCGGTGTCACCGATCTCGAAGGCCGCATGACTGACCAGCAACGGCTGCACCTGGCGATAGGCATGCACCACGTAGCGCGCGCACATCGGCACTGGCTGGCTCGGTGAATAGCCGGCCTCCTGCACCAGTCGCAGCGCGCTCGTGTAAGGCAAGGCATCGCTGAGCAGGAGTCGATGAACCGCGCTCACGCCATGGCCGTCGGCATCGACTTCGGTTGCGCCAGCCAGCGCATTGGCAAAGCTGCCATGATCGAAATAGAAGCCGCCGTCGAACAGATCCTCGACGCCGGTGCCGTGCCAGATCGGTGTCAGCGCGTCATCGACAGTGGCCTGTTCGTCGCCTTCGAGATAACCACGACTGCTCAGTCCATCGGCGTGATAGCGCGCCGCAAGGCCGACAATCTTGCCGGCCCCGCGTGCCTGATCGAGCACGAACACGCCATCGGCGCGGCACTGCTCGCCCAGCGTCGCCGAGTAGCGTCCCACATCGACCGGGACCGGCGCGGTGTCGAGACGCAAGTCGGTGTCGACTGCCACTGCTGCGCCCAGCCCGGTATCGCTGCGCAGTTCCACCGCAAGCGAATTGCGATACGGCACCGGCATCCACGCATACAACCAGCCACTCTCATCCTCTCCGAACAGCACCGCACGCGCCGCTTGCTGCGCTGTGGATGCGGTGGCGAAGTAGTCACCAATGGGCATGTCGATCGCGAGGTCACCATCGACAAGCACGCGCAAGCGCGCGGCGTCGTATGCCGCGCGCGGCAGATACAGGCGAATCCCGCGCAACCAAGCGCTGCCTGACCGACTCAGCAAGGGCACGGTCGCGCCAGCAGTCAGCGTGACCGTCGCGGTCTCGGGCGCGAGCAGGCCATGCCAGGGGTCGTCGCCTGCATGCGTGAGGAAGTCGCGCCATGCCGGCTCGTCATGGCCCGCCGTGAAACTCGTGACCATGGTTCCGGGCGTGAGCCGGTGATGCTCGATCTGATACCACAAGAGGCGCCGCCCATCGGCCGCACAGGGATTGCCGCTGCCATGCGCATCGACCAGTGCAACCCGCAAGGATTGCGCCCAGCTGATCGGTACGTGACTGACGTAACCGCCGCTGGAGGCAGCGCGGTCGGCCACCAGCGGCGGCGTGAACGGCGGCGTCGAGCCATCGAACAGCGACGCCAGTGGCAGGTCGAGCGTCGGCACACTCGCGCCATCGAAATAGAAGCGGATGTGCGTGGCCGGATCGATGCAACTGGCGGTGCCGAATCCCGTGGTCAGCCACAAGCGTGTGATCGCGCCCGGCCCGGACTCGTCGAGCAGCACGACCTCGTCATCGTCAGCGTAAAGCCAGCGCAAGGGCCAGGGGTTGTCGAGCGCGAATTCGCCACCGGCATTGCTGCGATCGAAGCGGCAGCCGCCGGGACAGCGGCTCGAAGTCATCACCAGCGCATCGCTCGTATCGAGCCGGGCGAGCGTCGCAGGTGATTGCCATATTTCCCAAGGCAAGGGCTCGCCGAGCGCGGCGCCCGCACTTGCGATCAGCAAGACGCCAAGCCATGAATGCATGGATCGGCGCATGCTGCGTGACTCACTCGCGTTCGGGATACAGTGCCGGCAAGGGCAAGTCGCTTGCCTTTTGCGGCTCCGCAGTGGGCCAGGCGAGGCCGCCGCGAAATGCTTGCTGCAACTGCGCACCCAGCCCTTCCGCACAAGCGCCCGCATAGCGCACGCGCTGCAGGTGCATCAGCGCATCGCGCTGACGCGCATCGCCGAGCAGCTGCGCCAACTCACCCAGATTGCGCACCTGAGAGCGTTCGCTGCGCGACCACGCCACCAATGCGCGTTCGGCGGCAGCCAACTCACCGAGCGAGCAAGCACGCAGGAAGGCGGCGCGATGCGTGCTCGCACGTGCATTGGCCGCGGCATCGGACACGGGTTCTGGACGCATCGCACGCACGCGGCGCACGTGCAGCCCCCAGCCGAGCACGGTGACAAGCCAGATCGCAAACATCACCCATGCAACCAATCGCCAGAAGCGCGCCTGGCTATCGGTGAGCAGCGGCGCGAACGGATTGGCGGGCGTCGCCTGCGGTGCTGGCGCCACGCCCGGCGCTGCAGTTGGCGAAGTTCCTGCAGCCGATGGCGGCGTGGATACGGCCGCAACACTGCCGGCAACCGCCGGCAGCACTTCGATCGTGCGCTCCGGCAATTGCGCGGTCTCGATCCGATCGGTCTGCGTGTTCCACCAACTCACGCTGATCCCGGGCACCGTCAGGCTGCCGGCCGTGCGCGGCACGATCGCGAACTTGCGCACGCGCTCGCCGAACAGCCAGGTGCCATCGTCGCGGGTGCGCGTGTCGCTCTTGTCCGGATACACATCCGCCGTGGTGATCGCCGGCAGTTGCAGTTCCGGCAACTGTGCATAACCAAGGCCCTGCGCCTGCATGCGGATCGTGCGCGTGATCGCATCACCGACATGCACCGTCGCCGGCAGATCGCTCTCGTCCTGCAGGATCAGCGAAGCGGCCGGCAACCAGGGTTTGTCGGCGGGCCAGTCCGCTGGCTGTCCACGCACATCGAGCGTGATCGCTTCGGAGCGGGCAGAAATCTGACGGCCGCGATTGAAGAAGGAATTGGGATCGCGCAGATCGAGTGCGGTACCGCGAAACAGCAGCGCCGGCAGTTCGATCGTGCCACTGCGCTCGGGCGTGAGTGCATAGTGCTGCTCGACGACCTGATAGCGCTTGCCGCCGACATTGGCGACGTACTGCTTGTCCTGCCCCAGGTGTTGCACGCTCAGGCCGTCGGCCTTGGGCGGATCGATGTTGCCACCGGTGAGATCGACGGCGTAGTAGAGCTTGACCGCATAGCGCACCTGCTCCTGCACCCACGGATTGCGCGGCTGCGCATCGACTTCGAAAAACACATCGCCACCGGCCTGCGCAGGCGGCGGCGCGGCGCCCACATCGAGCGTGAGCGCGGCGGTGCTTGCCGAGCCGACCGCAAACGGCGCAATCGTGATGCGGCCTTGATGGCGTGGTTGCAGCGCGACCGCCCACAGCATCTTCGCGCTGCGTGCACCATTGACAATGCTGACCTGCTGACTCGATTGCGTGCCACCGACTTCGAAATCCTTGCCTAGCGCGGAAAAATCGGGCGCGCTGGCCGAACTGTCGGTGGTCTCGACATTGAGCGTGACGGTTTCGCCCAGACGCATGCTGCTGCGATCGAGCCAGGCGCGTGCGGTGTCGGCGGCAAAGGCGATCGACATCCAGCCGAGCATCACCATGCAGACGAACGAACGCATCAGCGGGGATTTCATGATCCATCTCCTCCGCCTTGCTGGCGGCGCTGGTATTCGAGCATGAACTTGCGACGGAGCAGTCCGCCGGGATCGTCGGGCACGCGCTGCAGCCACTGTTCGAGTGCCTGTTGCCTCTCGCGCGTGGCAGCGTCTTCTGCACTCGGCGCCTTCACCGGCTGCGCGGGCTGACTCTTGTCCTTGTCGGAAAGCGCCTGATCGACCGACTGCGTGAGCGCCTGCCGCTGCTGTTCGGACGCCTTGGCGTCCTGCTGATCGGAAGACTCTTGTTGTTGTGATTGCTGCCGGGACTGTTTGTCCTGCTGGCCCTGCTTGTCTTGCTGATCTTGTTGGTCCTGCTGGCTCTGCTGATCCTGCTTGCCATCCTGATTCTGCTTGCCCTGCTGGTTCTGTTGATCCTGCTGACCCTGCTGGTTCTGCTGATCCTGCTTGCCATCCTGATTCTGCTTGCCCTGCTGGTCCTGCTGGTCCTGTTGATCCTGCTTACCCTGCTGGTTCTGCTGATCCTGCTGGTTCTGCTGATCCTGCTGCTGCTCTTGCTTTCGCTGCTGATTCTGCTGCTGTTGCTGTTGTTGCTGCTTCTTGAGCGCGTCCTCGACGATCTTGCGATTGGCCACCGCATCGGGCATGCCCGGCTCGCGCTCCAGTGCCTGGTCGTATGCAGCCAAGGCGTCCTCGTAGCGTCCACTCTGCGCCAGTGCATTGCCACGGTTGTAGGCACCATCGGCGCTGTCGACCTGCGCATATTCGTCGGCGGCACGCGCGTAGTCGCCTTCTCGATAGGCGGCTCCACCGCGCCACGCCGAATCAGGCGCCACTTGCGCCGCAGCCTTGGCGTCGCCGCGCGCGAGCGCGGCAGCGGCTTGCTGATCGCGTCGCTGCCAAAGATCGGACAGGCCCGCAGCCTGCGCGCTGGGCGACGGCGCGATGAAGGCAAGCGCGAGAACCATCAACCAGCCGCGCCGGAAACCGATCAGAGCCAAGGGCAGCAGCAGCAACAACAACCACGGGCCGCGATCACGCCAGCGCTCACCACTCGCCAGACCTTCGGCTGTCGCCACCTTGGCCGCCTTGACTTGCGCCTGATCGGGCAAGAGCGCATCCACATCGCCGCTGCCTGCACTCAGCGTCGCGTAGTTCCCGCCGCCTGCCGCCGCGAGTTCGCGCAGCGCGGACTCATCCAGTCGTGCCAGCACCACATTGCCGCCGGCATCCTTGAGAAAGTCACCTTGCGCCAGCGCGACCGGTGCGCCGGATGTTGTGCCCACACCGAGCACGGAAACCGTATAGCCCTTGTCGCGCGCACGCTTGGCTGCAGCGCGCGCCGCGCCAATGGCTGAATCGGCAATCAAGATGATCTGTCCATGATGCGTACCGGCCTGCTCCAGCAAGGCAGCCGCCTTGTCGATCGCGCGATCGGTGGCGTTGCCGGCGAGCGGCATCGTCGATGGATCGAGCGCCGCTACCAGATGCCGCACGGTGCCGACATCATCGGTGAGAGGCGCGGCAACGAAGGCTTCACCGGCATAGCCGATCAAGGCACTCTGGTAATCACGGCTGCGCGCGAGCATGTCATCGAGCTTGAAGCGCGCACGTTCGAGTCGGCTCGGCTTGAGGTCCTGGGCGAGCATGCTCGGTGCCAGTTCGAGCGCGAATACGCGCGCCGACTCGTTGCGCAACAGCGGCATCGGCTCGCGCTCCCACGCCGGCCCGGCGAGTGCGATGCAGGCGAGTGTCCACGCCAGCGCCGCGAGCAGGCGTGCGCCGTGTGAGGTCTTGCCATCGTCACGCTCGATCAGATGCGGCAACAGGTGCGCATCGACCGCGTTGCGCCAACCACCGGCATCGGCGCCGACGCGCCGCGCGAGCAGCCACAACAACGGCAAGGCCGCGAGGGCAAGCAGGGCCCAGGGCCGCAAAAAGTGCAGGTTCGCCAAGGCATTCATCCTGCACCTGCCCTTGCCTGTGCCGGCATGCGCCACAGCGGCGCGGCAAACGCAGCCGCCGCGGCCGCCAAGGCTGCGGCCAGCACCATCCAGTACAGCTCATCGACAGGACGCAGGCTTTCCTTGGCATCGTCGATCGGTTCGAGCTTGTTGATCTGGCGATAGATGTCGGCCAGTTCCTCGCTGTTGCGCGCACGAAAATACTTGCCGCCGGTGGTCTGTGCCATCTGCGTGAGCATCGCCTCGTCGAGGTCGGCCGACGGGTTGACCATGCGACTGCCGAACAGCGAATCCACGCGCATCGCATCGGCGCCGACGCCAATCGTGTAGATGCGTACATGATTTGCCGCAGCCAGCTCGGTCGCCTTCTGCGGCGACAGTTCACCCGCGGTATTGACGCCATCGGTGAGCAGAATCAGCACGCGCTGCTGCTCGGGTCGATCGCGCAGACGCTTGACCGCGAGTCCTACCGCATCACCGATCGCGGTTTCACGGCCGGCCAGACCTATGGTCGATTCCATCAGTTGCTGGCCGACGGTCTTGAGGTCGAAGGTGAGCGGCACCAGCAGATAGGCGCGCGAACCGAACAACACGAGGCCGACGCGATCGCCCTCGCGGCGATGGATGAAATCACTCGCGATCGCCTGGATTGCGGCGAATCGCTGCGCCGGCGCACCGCCGAGCTGCATGTCTTCGATGCTCATGCTGCCCGAAGTGTCGATCGCCAGCAGCAGGTCGCGTCCCGATCGCGCCACGTCTTCGGGCGGGCCGAGCCATTGTGGTCGCGCCGCCGCAGTGACCAGCAGTGCCCACGCGAGCAAGGCCAGCCAGCGCCGCAGCGGCGTCACCGGCGAGGCATCGCGCTGCATCGGCAAGGCCATGCCCAGATGCGGGAGATGCAGCATCGATCCCGACCAGCCGCGTGCACGCGGCAACAGCCAGGCTGCAAGCACGGGCAGCGGCAAGGCTGCGAACAACCAGGGCCAGGCAAATTCAAACATGAGCCTGCCTTGCCTTGAGCACATCATCGAGCCAGCGTCGTGACAGTTCGAGCAAGGCCTGTGCTTGCTCATCGTCGGCAGCGGTGCGTCGATAGGGCAGCTCCAGCAAGGCGCGCCCGGCGCCACTGCGAAACGGTGCCGCTGCAGATTGCTCGGGCGCCATGCGCGCATCGAGGAAGTCGAGCCAGGCCTCGCCCTTGAGCGCAGCCGCGGCCGGCTCGAGCGACAGCGTCACCCTTCTCAAGAGATTCGAGATTTCGGTGGCCAGACGCACGGGGTCTGGCTGGGCGGCATGGCTGGCCGCAATGCGATCGAGCGCGCCTCGCATGCGCGCACGCCAGCGCTGCATGCGCCAGCGCCGCAGCAACCAGCGCGTGGCGAAGAACAGAACGAGGGCGACGAGGGCCGCCAGCAACCACCAACCCGGTGCCGGCGGCCACCACCCCGGCGTGGCCGGCAGATGGATGTCGTGCAGCGGCAGCGCCGAGGCAGGTGGCGCAGGATTGGCAGGCACGGCGCTCATGCCACCACCGTCGATGGCCGCGAACGCGCCAGCAGTGGCGCGAGCGCGCGCCGCAGATCGGCATCGGTATCCAGTTCAACCACGCGTATGCCAAGCCGCCGGCATTCATCGAGCAACCGTGTGCGCGACTGCGCGAAACGCCCGATCCAGGCATCGCGCACACGCGGATCGGCAAAGTCGACGATGCGACGCGACGCGCCCAGATGCACCGCGTAGCGGCCCGGTGGCGGCGCCGTCAATTCCAGCGCATCGCGCAACAGCACCACCGCAATCTCGTGGCGCGCAGCCAATTGCGGCAAGGGCAAGACCGCAGGCGCATCGGCGCTGAAGCCATCGGTGAGCAACACCAGACGCATGCCAGGACGCAGCAGATGACGCATGCGCGTGAGCGCCTGCGACAAGTCATCACTGCGCGCAATGTCCTGAGCCTGATCCCAATCACGGATCGCGCGCAGCACGCGCAACACGCCGCGACGACCACCGGCCGGCTTGATCTCGCCACTGACGCCGCCGCCGAAGCTGACCGCACCGATGCGATCACCGGCGCGACTGGCCATCCACGCCAGCAAGGCTGCCGCGCGCGCCGCCTGCACGCCCTTGAAGCGGGCGCGCGTGCCGAAATGCATCGACGGATTGAAGTCGAGCGCGAGCAGCAAGGCTTGCTCACGCTCTTCCTCGAACAGCTTGGTGTGCGGCTTGTTGGTGCGCGCGGTCACGCGCCAGTCCATGTGCCGGATCTCATCCCCCGGCTGGTAGATGCGCGACTCGCGGAAATCGACACCGCGACCGCGCCAGCGCGATGTGCTGGTACCCGAACGCAGGGCCGCCGTGCGTCGCTCGCGCGCGAGCGCGGCGCCGTGTGCCATCGCCGACAAGGCGATCAACTCGTCGAGCGCGACATGCACGCCGTCGTCTGGCCGGGGAACTTGCGCGCGCATCATGGGCGCGCTCCCACGACGAAGTCGGCCAGCGCGGCAATTGCACACGCATCGAGAGGTGGCCGAGTGATCGTGCACACGGCCAGGATCACGGCAGCGGCACGCGCTCGAGCAGGCGCGCGATCACCTGACCGGCATCGACGCCTTCGGCCTCGGCCTCGTAGCTGAGCAGGACGCGGTGACGCAGCACGTCGGCGGCGATCGCATGAACATCTTCGGGCGTGACGAAATCGCGGCCATGCAGCCAGGCATGTGCACGCGCGCAGCGGTCGAGTGCGATGGTGCCGCGCGGACTCGCGCCGAAGGCGACGTAGCGCGCGAGTTCGGCGCCGTAATTTGCCGGCTCGCGCGTGGCGAGCACGAGTTCGACCAGATAGTGCTCGAGCTGCGGCGCCAGATGCAGATCGAGCACTTGGCTGCGCGCCGCGAATACCTGCGCCTGGCTCAGACGCTGCGCCGGTTTGGCGGCGTGGCCGAGCGCATGGCGGGCACGATCGCGGGCGAATTTGAGAATTGCCGCTTCGGCAGCGGCCTTGGGATAGTCGACCCGCACGTGCAAGAGGAATCGGTCGAGTTGAGCCTCGGGCAGCGGATAAGTGCCTTCCTGCTCGATCGGGTTCTGCGTCGCCATCACCAGAAAGAGGTCGGGCAAGGCATAGGTGTCACGACCGATCGTGACCTGACGCTCGCCCATCGCTTCGAGCAGGGCCGATTGCACCTTGGCCGGTGCGCGGTTGACCTCGTCGGCGAGGATCACGTTATGGAAGATCGGTCCGCGCTGGAATTCGAAGCTGCCGGTCTGCGGGCGATAGATCTCGGTGCCGGTGAGGTCGGCGGGCAGCAGGTCGGGCGTGAACTGCACGCGATGGAAGTCGGCCTCGATGCGTGCCGCCAGCTCCTTGATCGCGGTGGTCTTGGCCAGGCCCGGCGCGCCCTCGACCAGAAGATGGCCATCGGCCAGAAGGGCGATGAGCAGCCGGTCGATCAGGCCTTCCTGACCGATGATGCATTGGGCAAGGTCTTCACGCAGTGCGGCGAAGGCCGCCGCGGCGGTTGATGTTTCTGGCATGTCCATCGTGGTTTTCCGAAAAGGGGCAAATGATCGCACGAGTGCGCAGCGCCCCTTCCGACCACGGGCGAAGGCGAAGGTTTCTTGGCGCCTTCAGCCGTTCAGGATCTGATCGAGCAATTGCGGACGCCCCACCAGCCAGCCTTGGGCGTAACGGCAACCGAGCCGATGCAGGGTCTCGCGCTGCTCGCGCGTCTCCACGCCTTCGGCAACCAGATCGCTGTTGAGTGCGCGCGCCATCGCCACCACGGTGCCGACCACGGCCACGCCGCGCGGGCGATCGAGCGCCCGCACGAAACTCGCATCGAGCTTGATCTGGTCGAAATCCAGCGTCAGCAAGGGGCCAAGATTGGAGAACCCGGTACCGAAATCATCCAGTGCGACCGGCATGCCGACCGCGTGACAGCGCTCGAGCAAGGGTGCAATGCGCGTCTGATCAAGCACCAGACCCTCGGTGATCTCGATCTTCAGACGACTGGGTGGCAGATCACGCGCCCGCACCATGCCGATGATGCGATCGACCAGCGCGTCATCGTCGAGCTGCCGTGCCGAAACATTGAGGGCGATGAACGGCAACGGCTTGCGACCACGATCACGCAGCTTGACCAGCACATCGCAGACCTTTTCGAGCATGTAGTCGCCGATCGGCACAATCAGCGAGGTTTCCTCGGCGAGGCGGATGAATTCGGCAGGCGAGACATCGCCACGCTGCGGATGGCGCCAGCGGATCAGCGCCTCGTAACCGGCAATGGTGCCACTTTCGATTTCCTCGATCGGTTGCAGTCGGACTTCGAGCTCATTGCGCTCCAGTGCTGCGCGCAACTCGCTTTCGAGGCGGATCTTGTCGATCGCGCGCACGTCGCGATCGCCGGGCAAGGCGATCTCGGCTACCGGATCACAACCACCGGTGAGCTTGGCCAGCGCCGAGCGATAGCGACTGAGCTGACTCAGCAACAAGGCACGCACCACCGGATCGGCGGTTGCCAGACGTTCGGCAAACTGGCCAGCGTCGATGCGGGTCAACTGGCAGTCGCTGAGCGCCCGCGCGGTGGCAGTACGCGAGGAATCATCGATCACTGCCATCTCGCCAAGCAGCATGCCCGGCCCGAGTTCGCCGAGGATTCGGCGTTCGCCGAACTGCACGGTACTGATTTCGATGTGGCCCGATTCGATCAGGAAGGCGCCGGTTGGCGCATCGCCTTCGGCGAAGATCAACTGGCCAGCGTGGAACTGTTCGCTGTAGGACGGCACGGCGCGGCTCCTCCCCGGAAAATCCTGCGCAACGTGAATCAGGTCACCGCGCCCATCGTACACAAATTCAGACAGCAAGACGCCCGCATTCTGCGGGCGTCAGGACGTTTTGCAAAAGGTTGCAGACTCAGGTGCCGCCTTCGGAGAAATCGCTGCGGAAGAGCCGGTCCGACGGAGCTGTCGCGGCCTGTGCGGCACCATCGTTGCCGGAGCGGAAAATCGAATCGCCGATTGCCGCATGCGCTGCAGGAGATTGCGCGTGCGCGGCTACCGAATGGCCACCGGCGGCTGGACCATGGTCGAGATCACGCTCGTGGATCGACACCACAGCCACTGCGAGCACCACACCGGCCGCGAGCGAGGCGATCCAGCGCAGGCGCGTCGAATGACCGTGACGGCGTGTGGCGCCTTGCCGCTCATGTGCCAACACGCCACGGCGCGTGGCCTGCACCTGATCCGCCAATTCTGCCGCATCGCCCTGCAGGGCCTTGAGCATCTGCGCCAGCTTGGCATGCGCGGCCGACTCGGCCATGGCGCTGACTGCCGCAGCGCGCTTGTCCGCAGCAGCCGGCTGACGCGCGAGTGTGGCGGCCAGTGCGGCAGCGTCGACTTCGCACGCGGAGTTGCGTGCGGTCAGGCGGCGATACAGGCTCGACAGAGATGGATTGTTCATGGCTTCAGTCTTCAAATTCACCCAGACCCAGATCCCGCAAACGCTGCTTGAGTTCCTCAAGCCCGCGCGAAACCAGTTTTCTTGCCGCCTCGGCCGATGGAATGTCGGCAAGTTCGGCAATCTCCTGCAGTGAAAAGCCCTGCAGGTGCAACGCGATCGGCAGTCGGCGACGCTCGGGAATCCCGTCCAGACAACGCTTGAGGCCCTGCATCCGCTCCAGATCGCCAGCACGGCGATCGGGGGCGACTTGGGTGGCTTCCAGCCCGACCGACCCATCATCCTCGTCCGGAAGCGGCTCTGCCGCCCGAACCTGAGCTCGCCGCAGCGCATCGATCACGGTGCTCGCAACGACCCTTTGCACATAAGACGCATGAAAGGCCCCGGACCGGTCACGCTCGAGGGCATGCCAGAGCCGGATACGGACTTCCTGCTCCACATCGGCGGGGTCGATGCCGTGTTTGTCCAGGCCATAGCCCGACAACAGCACCTTGACGCGTGCGCCAAAGGCCGTGAGGAGTTGTTCCAGACGCAGGTGGACAGGATCGGAGGGCGAAGCCATGCGGAAGTCGCGGCGAGCGGTCGTCTATGCTCGCCCAGCGGCCCGGGCGCCGCAACCTGCTCGAACTTGCGCTCGACGCAATCGCCGCTCGTTCAGGCCCGATCCTGCAGCTGGGGCGGCAACGGACAATGCAACGCGGCGCAGATCATGCGCAGCAGCTCGGCCTCGGCGACATCGACCATGCCATCGGCGCTGATCGCACATGTGAGCGCCTGCACCACGAGTTCCTTGCCCGCAGGCGCGAGTCGGTCGAGACGGGGCAAGGCTCGGTCGAGTGCCGCGGTCCATGCCTGCGGTGGCTCGAAAAGGATCGGTGAACCGGGCAGGACTTCGTTGAGCGCGAGGGCGTAGGCCTTGCGCGCCGCCTCGGCATCGTCATGGCCATGACGGGCGACGATCGCGAGCACGTTCTTCAGGTCGGCGGCAACGCCCGGCAATCGGGTGCGTCCCATCACCCAGCTTGCCGCCGGATCGAGCGCCTCGATCACCTGAATGCGGATCAGCGTGGCCAGACAGTATTCGCTCAGACTCACGCGCGCGTCCGCCTCGATCAGCGCACGCAGCGCGGCCATGAATCGCTGCAACTGCGGCCGGGGCTGGCGACGCAATGCGGGGAACGCCAAGGCTGCCAGAGGCAGGCGCTGCATCGGATGCAACTGCAACAGCTGCGGCGCAAAGCCTGCGGCGAGCGTGGCTTGCGCGGCGCCCAATTGACTGCGCACCCGCTCGATCTGCACCACGCGCAGCGCCGAATCCTGGTCGAACAACAAGGCCAGAACCAAGGGCATCGCCTTCTCGGCCTGACCCGCGGCATGACGCAGCGCGATCGGAATCGAGTTCCGCAGATCGTGCGCAGCGCAATGATCGTCCGCGCCGGGCTGGCCAACCTGGGCAGCGACCGCGCGCGGCGAAATGGGGATGCGCGTACCCGCATCCGGGATTCCCGCATCGACGCGTGACGTCGATCCGCCCGATCGCCCTGCCGGCGCGAACCCGGCGATCGAGACATCCTCACGCTCTTCGTCGTCGACCGACACCACGGGGTCTGCCCATGCCGCTGCAATTGCCTTGAATTCTTCGGCCTTGAAGGACGGATCGAGGCGCCGGATGCGCTCGACGATCGGCGGATGCGTGGCATAGACGGCACCAAATCCGACGCCATCACCAAACAGCATGTGGGCGACTTCCTCGGTTTCGACGTTGCCGAGCCGCGAGCCTTCTGCCAGCGCACCGACCTTCTTGAGCGCATCGGCGATCCCTTCGGTCTGGCGCGTGAACTGCACCGACGAGGCATCGGCAAGAAACTCGCGCTGGCGCGAAATCGAGGCCTTGATCACTCGCGCAAGCACCACGCCGATGTAGCCAACTGCCCACAACGTGGCACCAACCAAGACGATCATGCCAGCGCCGCGCCCACGGCCGCGCGACGACGATCGCGCAAGAATCCGCCCCACCGTGGCAATGACGAGGATGCCGAAGACCGCACCCATGAGCCGGATGTTCAGACGCATGTCGCCGTTGAGGACATGACTGAACTCGTGGCCGATCACGCCCTGCAATTCCGCACGCGTAAGCTTGTCGAGTGCACCACGAGTCACGGTGATCGCGGCATCGGTGGGCGCATGGCCGGCGGCAAAGGCGTTGATGCCGGCCTCCTGTTCGAGCACGAAGATTTCCGGCACGGGCACACCGGAGGCAATCGCCATCTCCTCGATCACGTTGCGCAAGCGCCGATAGGCGAAGTTGCCGGTATCTGCCGGCACATGCACCGCACCCAGCGAAGCGGCGACCGCTGCGCCACCACCGCGCAACCTGGAAATCCGATACGAGGATCCCAATCCGATCACGCCAGCAACGCACAGACTCAAGACGATCAGATCCGACAGATCGACTTCGCGGCGCCCAAGCGCCAGGACAATCGCGAAGTCAGTGGCCACCACCACGGCCAGCACCGCGAGCGCGAACATGAACAGCATGCGCCGCGTCTGACGCCGCGCCTGCTCCTGATGAGCGAAGAAATTCATCGGTCAGTTCATTTGACGCCGCCCAGCAAGATCACGGCGCCAACACCGATCAGCTGAACGAGACCTTGGGTACTTCGCGCTTGGCCTCGGACTCGATCGCCAACTGCTGCGCGGCCTGAAACGCGAACATGTTGGCGATGATCGAGCCGGGGAACTGTTCGCGCTGGTTGTTGTAGGACATCACCGCATCATTGAAGGCCTGACGCGCAAAGGCGACCTTGTTCTCGGTCGTGGTCAGCTCCTCACTGAGCTGCATCATGTTCTGGTTGGCCTTGAGATCGGGATACGCCTCGGACAGTGCGAACAGCCGTCCAAGCGTCTGCGTCAATGCGTTGTCGGCATTGGCGAGCTGCTGCATCGCCGCCGCATCGCCCGGGCTCGACTTGGCAGCGGACAAGCCGTTGACCGCCGAGTTGCGTGCCTGCACCACCGCCTGGAGCGTGCTGCGCTCATGCGCCATGTAGGCCTTGACGGTTTCCACGAGGTTGGGGATCAGGTCGTAGCGGCGCGTGAGCTGGACATCAATCTGTGCAAACGCGTTCTTGTAACCATTGCGCCCTGTGATGAGTCCGTTGTAAAGGCCCACCGCATACGCGCCGATACCAAGGACGACAACCAGAAGAATGATCATGCCCATGCGTGTTTTCCCAGTGCCAATGGATTTAGCAGGGTGCTGAAAAAGTCCATCCTGGACTTCTTCAGCTCGCCGAGTCCGGTACATGCCCGAACTCGTTTCCGACGAATCAATCACTTGCGTGATCGATTCGCGTGCAATGCATCCCTGCACTGCGCTATCAGCGCTGCTGAAAAGGATTTTTCAGCAGCCTGATAGAATCACCAGCAAAACGCCTTGCTCGCACGAGCATAGCACGTGGCTGATTGGCGGCCCCGGAGATGAAATTGAGCAGTATTCGCCTTGTCTTGTTGGCCACCTTGGCGTTGGCCACCAGTACATTTGCAGTCGATGGTCTTGCCGCTGCCGCTACCCGCGTGACATCTGGCGGCGCCAAGGTTTCCAAATCAAGCGTCAACAAGAGCAAGTCGCGACCAGGCCGGCGTGCCGCGACACGCAAGGCGGTACCGCCTCCGATCGTGATTCCGCTCGCCGATGCCAAAGCGGTGGCAAGCGATCCGGAACTGGTCGTGCGCGAATTCGATCACTGGCTCGATGAAGTCGCAAACGCGAAGGCAGTTGCCGGACTCGCGGTCGCGATCGTCAAGGATGATCGTGTCCTGCTCGAACGCGGCATGGGTGTGACCGATAGCGACACGGGCGAGCCGGTGACGGTCAAGACCGTGTTCCGACTGGCCTCCTTGTCGAAGGCCTTTGCGACGGCGATGACCGGCCTGCTGGTCGAAAAGGGACGACTCAACTGGGACACGCGCGTTGCCGATCTGCTGCCCGCCTTCACCTTGAGCAGTGAGCAGGCCGGAAGCCAAGTCACCGTCGCCGACATCCTCAGTCATCGCGTCGGCCTGCCTCACAACACCTATGACCGACTGCTCGAACAGGATGAGCCTTACGAACTTCTGGTGGATCGTCTCAAGGAAATTCCGCTGAGCTGTTCGGTCGGCGAATGTTACGGCTACCAGAACATCGCCTTCAGTCTCATCGGCGACGTGATCTTCGCCACCACCGGCGATTTCTACTATCACCAGGTCGAAAAGCGTCTGTTCCATCCCTTGGGCATGTCCACCGCAACCTATGGACGTGAAGCTCTCGAGAGTTCAGCGAGTTGGGCGCGCCCGCACCATCGCGGCAACGCAGGTTGGTCATCTTTCGAGCCCGCCGAGGCCTACTATCGGGTGGCTCCTGCAGCCGGCGTCAATGCAAGCATCCGCGACATGGAGCAATGGCTGATCGCGCAGATGGGTGGACGGCCAGACGTCCTGCCTGCGTCCCTGCTCGATACCCTGCACAAACCGCTGGTCGAAACCGCGCGCGAATTGCGCATCACGCCCTGGCGGCGTGGACGCCTGCGCGACGCGCAATACGCCTTGGGCTGGCGCGTCTACGACTATGCGGGCGAAACGCTGGTATTCCATGCAGGCGCCGTCCAAGGCTATCGCGCGCTGATCGCCTTCCTGCCCAAGTATCGATTCGGCATGGTGATGATGTGGAACTGCGAGAGCGCGATGCCCAGCGGACTGATGCCCATGTTGATGGATCGTTATCTGGGACTGCCCAGCGAAAACTGGGCCGGCATTGAAGGCCAAGGTGGCAGCGACGACGTGGATGTCGGCAGCAACAACTGAGCTGCCGCTCTCAACGCACGTCGGGGAGCGATGTGCTGATTCGCCAGCCGCTGATCGGCTGCCAAGACCAAGCCGCATGCTCGGACCAAGCATCCGGGCATTGGCTGCATGATGGCCGATGCGGCGGCACATGCCACCGCATCGGATCCGGATTCACTCGCCGAGGTTGAACTCGATTCGGCGACGCAGGGTCGAGGCGACCGGCTGACCGTTTTCCAGCTTGGGATCGAACTTCGCGCCTTCGACCGCGCGAACGGCCTCACGATCGAATACCCGCGCCGGCTGCGATGCGGTCACGTGAGCATTCTGGACCTCGCCGCTCGCGGCAACGGTGAACTCGACCTCCACCCAGCCGCTCTGCCGATTGCGCGCGGCGGCAGGCGGATACTTCGGCCTGGGCGCGGAAACCACCCGCACTTCGCGGCTTTCGCCTTGTGGCGCAACCGGCGTCGGTGCGGGCGTCGGCGTCGCCACTTCAGGTGCCTTCGCTGCGGCAGGCGCCTTGCTTGTGCCACCGGCAGACTGGCCACCACTCGCCGCGCCTGTCGACTCCGCAGTGCCAGCCGTTGTGCCTGTCTCTGCAGCCTTCTTGGCTGCTTCCGCGGCCGCCAATGCAGCCGCTTCCTGCTGTGCCTTGAGGGCAAGATCACGCTCGCTCTGCTTGCGTTTCGCGTCCATCTTGCTGCGCAGGATCGTCAGCGTGTAGTTGCTCGGATCTGCCTTGGCGAGCAAATCCATGATCCGCGTCGCCTCGTCCATGTTGTCTTGATTGATCTGATCCTCCACGCCCGCCGTGGCAAACGGAAACAGTTCGCGCAACGCGTCCTTGGCGCCGCTGTCATCGGGACGTTTCTCGAGAATCTTGAGGTAATACTCGAGAGCGTTGTTGCCTGGCGGCGACACCATGCGGTTGTCGGCCATCGCCTTGCGCGCCTCGGCGTAGATCTGATCCACCGTCAGTTCGACGGGTGCCGCGGGCTCCGCGCCAGTCGCGCTCGTTCCCTGCTCAGACGTGGCACTCGTGGCAGTCGACTGATTGGCTGCGGTCTGTTTGTTGTGTACCAGAAACCACCAGGCAGCAGCGGCGGCGATCAAGACCACGACAATGACGGCGATGATCGCGACGGGTGCGGCACCTCGCACGCGATTTGCGCCAAGATCCCGCTCCGTTCGCCGCAAATGCTGGCCTGACGAATGTTTGCTCACGTTCTGTCCAATCGAATTTGGCATTGCCTTACCCCCGTAGGTGTGTCCGCCGCGACACGGTTGCATAAAGTATCGCCATCGGCGGGCCGAATGCACGCAAGACTTGCAAGGATCGGGCCCGCCTGAAGCACCCGTTCAAGTGGGTATTGCGCATGAAACGAGCCGCTTTTGCATCACGACTTGCCACTGCGCGGAAGTTTCTGACACTCCTCGCCCGCCGGGGCGACCGCGTCATCCATTGCTCGAAATCGCAGTTCATGAGCCGCGCCAGTCGCTCGCTCCGGACCCTGCCCCGCCCAATCGGCACGCGTGAGCCGTGCGCAAGGTCGCGAGTCGCCTCGCGAACACCTTGTCACGCTGATGTCATCGCCAAACAGGCCAAATCGACTGTGAAGATCGCGGGTTGATGCCTAGCGCCATCGCAACGGGTGGGCGAGACAATCCATCAAGGAAGTGCAGGTTCGACGCGAAGCCCGCTCAGG
This sequence comes from Lysobacterales bacterium, assembly GCA_002632325.1. Lineage (GTDB taxonomy): Bacteria > Pseudomonadota > Gammaproteobacteria > Xanthomonadales > Rhodanobacteraceae > Dokdonella_A. Next base: position 20,810 of record NSJK01000002.1, read on the forward strand.
GAAAGCCAAGGCCGTCCACGCACGCCAAATGGCAGCACACGCGAAAGGTACGCGAAGGCACAGGCAGCGGGAAAGGAGGGGATGTCGCGGGAGGGAGAAATCCTCTCCCCGCGCTGGGCTTGTCCGCGGGGAGAGGGCAATCGCTTTTCCGAATGTTGCTTTTTGTGACACGCCACTTGCGTGGCTTTGCAACCAGTGGGTGCTGCAACTCGACTCCAGCCGCAGCCCCACCTTCACTCTGTCAAACGTGATCCGGCATGTTGCCATGCCGGAAGGAGAAGGAAACGCCTCACTTCTTGGCGGCGGCCTTCTTTGCGGTCTTCTTCACGGCCTTCTTGGCAGCGCCGGTCTTGCGTGCGGTTGCCGTCTTTGCCTTCGCTGTCGTCTTCTTGGCGGCCTTCTTGGCGACCTTCTTGACAGCCTTCTTCGCGGGTTTCTTTGCAGCTGCTTTTTTCGTAGCCATATCGCGTCTTAGCTCCTCGTCAGTTGGCAGTGATTGCCCAGTAAAAGCATGAAGGAACGCTTCGCAAAGCAGATCGCTGTTGGTGGCGTGACGCAAGTTCGCGACCTGTCGGCGAGTACGTTCATCGGACAACAATCTCAAGACATGAAACGGAATGGAGACAGTGATCTTCTTCACCGCGCCGGCCTTGGTGCCATGGTCGACATAGGGGTCGATGAAGCGATTCGCAGCCATGATTCCTAGTTCAGTCGGTCACGCCGCTGCGGAAATTATTACTGTCTTGCGCACGTGTCAACAATTTTGTAAAGCGAAACAACAGCTTCCGAAGTCCGCAATCGGGCCCAACCATTCACCAGCAGCCACCATCGGCTGCCCCACCAAGGAACCAACATAGCCGTCTGGACGTCTCTACGCAAAAACACCCACGCATTTTCCCACAGCACAAAACAGCTTGAAACAGGCACTTTCGTGCACAACGACACCGTGTATCGCGTGACTAACAGCAAGTCGTGCGCTAGGTGCGAAGTCGCTTCGCGCGAGGCGCAAAAACCACCGCGGCGGTCCGCAACAGGGGCTGAAACGGGAGATCATCTTTTTCCGCAACCTTGACCTGTGGGCGCCAGCTAAGGGGGCGCGATGACTGCATACGCGGGCAGCGCGACCTGCACGGGAGTGCTTGACTCGCAGGCCTGCGGTTGTCGTGCTCGTGTGTTGAAGCGCTGCACGATTGTCTTGCTCATCTCGAGCAATGAGCAGTTCAAGCGCTGCATCTTTCACTCAGCTTGTGCACACGGACGCATCGATTTGCCGCATGTACGCCAATCGTGTTTCGCTGATGCGAGACACGCGCCGCTCCGCACGGATGCTCAGCTTCGTGGATCGCGAGCAGCTGCGCATTCAACTCGACCTTTCTTGCCGGAAGGCGGGAAGGACATGCTTCCGCTGGTGTCACACCGACTCGGCTGCGTGAAAAAAAAGCCCCGCATTGCGCGGGGCTGTCCTTGAAAACGGAGTGTGCAGCGCACGCCCCGTGATTGATCATGGATCAGTTCGTGGCGCAGCCGGCAACCTTCAGATCGTCAATCGCCCAACCCGGGTTCGCGTGTCCAACCGAAGAGTCGTTGGCCATGCGGAAGCGCAACTTGACGGTCTGCCCTGCCCAAGCTTGCAGGTTGACGACAGAACGCGTGTAGGGCGCCGGATCGCCGCACCAGGCGTTGAGGCCACCGAGAGGATTCGAGTACGACGACGAAATCGGCCCCTCATAGGGATCCGTCAGCATCGCCGCGCCGGGCACTTGGGCCCAAGTCGCGCCGGCATCGTTCGAGACTTCGAGTATCGCGCCGTCAAAGCAACCTCCGGTGCGATCCTCCAACGACTGCTGATTCCAGAACGTCAGATTCAATCCGCTCAATGCCGCCGGCAGGCTCACGCTCGGCGAGACCAGACGCTGGTCGGAGACCGTGCCGAAGTTGTTTGCCTGCCATGCCTTGGTACCGCCATGGGCGGTCGCGCCGATCACCCAGGAATCCTGAGTACCGCTGTGCGCCCACGCGCTGACGTCCCCTTCAAGGTCGTCCGTCCACAGTACCTGCTCGGTCGAACCAATCGAACAATCGCCGGGCAGCGCCTGGGTGATGAACGAAAACACCTGGGACAGCGGCGGCAACGGAACGCCATCGAAACCATCACCGAAGATGCGGTCGCCGTCGATGGAACTGCTGTTACCGCAGGCATTGATCGCACGTACACGCCAGTAGAACTGCGCGTTCGAACTGAGTGCGGGCGTGACGGCCCAACTGGTTCCGCTGACGGTTGCCGAGGCAAGCACCGTGGTGAAGCCCGGGTCGCTGGCCACTTCGACGAAGTAGCTGCTTGCCTGCGGCGAAGCAATCCAGCTCAGCAGCGGGGACTGGGCGAGGTTGGTTGCGCCATCGGCAGGCGAGTCGAGGTTTGGCGCCGTCGGCACGATGGTTGCGTAGGTCAGGTCGAAATCAAGCGACTTGACGATGCTGCCGGAAGTGCCAGTCAGGGTCATCGTGTACGCACCTGCCACGACCGCTTGTGAGCCGGTGACAGCAACGGCTGCATTGCCCGGCGGTGTGACGGTGGCAGGGGTGACGGATCCACTCGTGCTAGCCGGGATTCCACTCAATGCCAAGGTGACGGGATCAACGAAGCTCTGGATTGAACCAATCGTGATGGCGGAATTGAAATCCGCACCCGCACACATTTCCGCCTGTCGTGGCGCCGCGTTGATCGTGAACGTGGGTGCCTGCGAACAGTTGCTGCAGACCAGGGCAAAGTCCTGATCGGTGGCATCGCCGACACTGGGCACGCCATCACCGGCAATGTTGGTTGCCGTCACCGTGATGGTGAGATCTCCCGTGGTGCCGGCCGGCAGGAATACCGCCTCGTAGTTGTTTTTGCTGTCGGCCGTGCCACCCGTGCTGCTGAACGCGCCGGTGAACGCGTTGCCAAGGTAGGTCTGACCATTGACCACGACCGTGAGATCGAGATTGTTGACCTGCGGGCTGGTGCCAAGAGCACCGAAGGCATCGGTATAGGCCAGCGCGATTCGTACCGGCTTGCCTGCATCGACGATGCCCCAGGTGTAGGTGCGGGTTTCGGCCGTGTTGTCGAAGGTTTCGGTCTGATCAAGCACGACCTTGGGTGTTGCATCGAACATGTCATTCATCACCGGCATGCCGTAACCCTGCGCATTCGAGGGCAAGGTGTCGTTGGCGCTCACACCGGTGAGGTACTTCGGATGCGCCATCATCCAGGCCTTCATTCCGGCCGGGCTCGGCGCACGACTGCCGCCGATCATGTCGACGGTCCCTGACGCAGCTCCTGCGCCTCCTTGCTGGATCCACCAGTACGCAAGCGATGCCAGGCCTGCGATCGCCGGGGTTGAATGACTGGTGCCGGACGAAGCGGCAAATACAGTCTGCCCATTCGGGTAGAACTGATCGCAGACGCCGGAGCCATCGTAACCGGAGTAGTTGCTGGCACCGGACTGTACATGGGTACCCGGGGCGATGATCTCGGGCTTGACGCGAGCACCGGGTGCCGGACCTCGGCTCGAGAAGCCAATCACGTCATTGGCATTGTCGGCACCTGTCGCGCCTACGCCGCAACCGTCAGACCAGCCCGGGCGGGTATTTTCCGAAGCACCCACGGTGATGACGTTCTTGCCTGCACCTGGTGAGGAAACGGTCGCCGCTCCCGGGCCATCGTTGGCCGCCGCGAAGACATAGATCATTTCCTGATTGCCGGCCGTATCGGGATCGGCGTCGCGCACACCGATGTCGTAGGCCTGGTCGGAGTCGTCGTACGTGCTCGGCGGCGTTGTGGCGCCCCAGGAATTGCTGCTGATACGCGCGCCGTTTTGCCAGTTGGACTTGATCACGCCGGCATCGGTACCGCCGCAGGCACCAATGTTGTAGCCAGGAACGAAGATGGCCGTGCTGCCAACGCGGCCAAACGGATTGACGCCCAGACCCAACTGATGATTGTCAGAATCCTGATAGGGGAAACCCGTGGTCTGGTCGTAGCCGATGACGATGCCGGCGTTGAGCGAGCCATGGCCATCGATCGCACCGACCGACGTGCTGGCCGTGGTCGAACAGTTCTGGAAGTAGGAAACACGTACCGCGCCCGATGGACTGCCGCCGAGGCGAAGCTTGGGGTCAGCGGTGTTGAGTACCGTAACACCGGAGCCGCCTTCATTGATCGTGCTGTCGGTCAGATCCACGATCGGATAGGCCATCGGATCCTGGCTGAAACCATGGTCGATGAGATATTGCAGGTAGTCGACCGATGCGGGACCGGGGGTGAAATCGCCGGTCATGATGATGTCCTGCTTTTCATCAAGCATCCGACGCGGCGAGAAGGCGCCGACGAAGGTGACATCGGGAAGGTCGGCAATCTTGACCAGATCGGAGAGATTCACCCGCAAGCGCAGGTTGTCATAGCGGCCAGCGACCGGCGCCCAGTCGAGGCTGGGCTTGCCCGGCCCCAGCGGTCCAAGCTGCACGGGTGGAACGATCGCGAGGCTTTCCACGAGCTTGCGCGTCTGCTGCGCATGTTCATGGCGATAAACCTGGACCACCACGTCGACCTTGTCATTGCCAGAGTCGGGCTTGAGCAACTGCGCAGTCAGGGTCGGATCGACCTTGAGGAAGCCATACAACGGCGCGGAGAACTGCAGCCACGAGTGCGTCGAGCGCATCCGCGCGAGCTGCGCCTGTGCCTGCGTATCGGTCCAGACGATATAGCCATTGTTGGCGACATAGTGCACGGGCTTGATCCCGCTCGCAGCGAGTTCATCGAGCCATTTCTGCTTGACGGGTCCCACGAACTGCACGACCTGAAGCTTGGGCCCATCGGCCGCGCGCATGGAGAACGGCGCCGGGGCCTGCAGCGTGCCTCGCTGCGTGTCGAACGGATGCGCGCTGAACAGCAGCATGTCCGCCTCTGCGTCGGCGCGAACGTCGGCGGAAGTCGCCTTCATCTGATCGAGCGTGGCAGCATCCACGCCATAGAGCGCAAAGCGCCCGTAACCTTCGATGTAGGTCGCGCCGGCAGGCGCGGTAGCTGTTGGCGCAAGCACCTTGTAGGTGCGCGGCGAATTCGCTGCCTGCAACGAGATCGACAAGCCACAGGTGCTGACAATGGCGGCCACGATGGCCGCCGAAATCGGTGTTTTCATGGAATCCCCAGTTGATGTTGATCAAAAAGTGCCGACATCCGCGTACAACAAACCACGAATCGGGCACGCCCCCTGCTCGCGGGCAGCCCTCCGCTCCGACGGGCTGGCTCGCATCATTAATGTATCACCTGAAAAGTTAAGCAAAGATCAAATCACCGACCATTGATCCAGCGCTTGAATCCGGTCCGACTGGTCGCCCGGTTTGGGCGTGGCCTGGACCGGGGGGAAGGTTCGGACGAATCGAGGAATTGGGTGTTCCGAGACGGAACCGAGATTCGATTCCCATATCCAGAAGAGCGACCGGCTGGCCAGTAATTCGACCACCGGCATCGGCGGCTGCATCAATGCCATCGCGACCCGGGTGCTCTGAATCATTCAGCCATGCAGCGACGAATTGGCGACTGATTTGGCGGAACTTCGAAGGTGCCGACAACCGACCTCCCGTTCGATCTGGTCCCTTGAGTGCACACCTGACCCGCACAAAAGAAGAGGGCCGCATCGCTGCGGCCCTCCAGAATCCAACTCCAACCCTTACTCCCTATTGGCAGGGCGGGCTGAAGGCATCCGCTGGCGGGATGCTCACGCTGGTCACCAAAGGCGCGATGCCTTGGGTGGTGAACGTGCAACTTGCGGTGGTGTCGGCCGGACCCGTAATCGTGAATTCGGCGACGCCACTCGCGTCGGTCGTCACGCTTGCGGGCGAAGCCGTGGCGCCACTGCACGTGGCTGCGATCACCACGCCACCGGCAGCCGAGCCATCGGTCGCGAAAGCCCTGATCGACAGATCCACAACCGGCGTGTTGCCCGCGGCACAACGACGATACTGGCCTGCCAGTGACAGGAACGACACCTGCACCACGATATCAACCTTGGCAGTCGCACCGCCGACGCTGAAGACGACCTGACCAGAGACGCTGCCAGAGGCAGCGGCAGGTACGCCGCTGCTCGTGACGATTGCGTCGACACAACCGTCGGGGCCCGTCACATTGTCAAGCGAACCCGACATGCCGTTGCCGTCCACCTGACCGGTACCACCACCGAGGGTCATCAGGAAATTGATATTGATGCCCTGAATCGGCGAGTTGTTCGCATCCATCAGGCAAACGGTCACGGGAACGGTTCTGTTGCCAGGAATCGGAGACGGGAACGCCACCAGTGTGGCAGGAGCAATACCCGGATACACAAGTTGCACCGCATCCGTCACGCGGCGTGCGCCGCCCGTAACTCGGTCGAAGCCATCACCTTGCGCCCACATTGCGACCCGGTGTCCAAGGGTCGACACCGTGTAAGTCAATTGTGCAGTCGCCACACCCAGATCATTGGTCGAGGCAGATGCGGTGATGTTGCCATGCTGACTGCGGCCGATGATGTAGGGCAACACCGGACCATAGTCGACGAGCGTCCCCGTTGTGTCGTTGCGATTGAACTTCGACGCCGTTGTCAAATTCGTCGCGCTGACGACAGTCTGTACGGAAACCGCACTCTCGAGATCTTCATTGCCCTGAGGTGCGCCATGCTGGGTCTTGCCCCACACGACAAGGGCGTCGCCCGGGCCGGCGCCACCACCCGCGGTCGTGAAGTGACCGGTCGGCGCAGTGAAGGTGGTGCCACCTTCCTGCGGATTGCCATCACCGCCGGCAAGCAGGAACTGGTTCGCGGTGACACCCGAATTGAACGCACCGACCGGCTCATCGATCGAACCGAAATGAATCAGGGTTCCCGGAATGACCGGATTGCCTTGGCGATCGGTTCCGAGCGCGCTCACGATCAGACTGTACGTTCCATCGGGTGCCGAGTTGGTTCCAGCAACGTCCCCGCCAACGCCGTTTTCGATGATCGCATCCACATTGGGCGAGGTGATCTTGACGCTGTAGAGCTTGCCGTCTGAAACCACCAAACCGATCGTGCTCGTCACACCATCCTGGATGCCGTTAGAGACGTTGTTGTCTGCGCGGTCGACTGTCGCGCGCACCTGAATCGCACCCTGCGGGGTGTTCTCAGCCGCCTGGAACGACACATTCGCAAGACCATGCACGGTATGGGAATTGACCTTGAGACCACTGACCGGACCGCTGGTCGAATTGGTGCTCAAAATTGCGCCACCGGGCGCACCTACGATTTCATACTGGATGTTGTCGGCGTTGTTCGGATCGGGAACCAGCTGATCGCCGCCATCACGAACCGTCGCCGACACCTGCACCGAATTGCGTCCGCCCGAACTCGGCAGATAGACCGCATTGGAGTTCGTCGCCAAGGCGATCTGTGTCGGCATCTGGCCGACACCACTGGTGACCGTGAACTTCAGGGTATTGCTGATCGTGCGTTGCGTGGTCGGGTCGATCGTGGACGCGGTCACCGTCGCGGTGCCCGCAATGTCCATCGCATTCACCCATGCCGTGGCCACACCATTGGTGGCCTTGATCGTAAACGTTCCCCAGAGCTGGTCGAAGTTTTCGTTGCCCTCCTGAACCAGGAAGGACAGCGCCGCCACATTGACCGGCGAGATGCTGATGCTGACATCCTTGCCCACCATCAGCGTGCCGTCGGCATTGCGCGACGTGATGGTGATTTCAGCCTGATTGGGTCCGTGCTGGCTCGGGAGATAGCCACCAACGTTCGTGGGCAACGTCGTGGTTGTGGCCACAATCTCGATCTTGCCGCTGACCGGCGATGTAGTCGAGCCACCATCGCCGCCGCCGCCGCCGCAGCTGCTCAATGCAAGGGTGGCAACCACCAGCCCCAAAGCCTTGCCGAAAAATTTCATGTGCTGTCTCCGTTCCTGCAAATTCGGGCGCGCTGCGCGCGATGTGGATTGATCGCCGTCCAAGGCGCGCTCACTTCAGATTGTCGCTGAGAATGCGGGGCGTTACGAAGATCAAGAGTTCCGCGCGCGTGTCGGAACGCGCGGTGTTCTTGAACAAGTTGCCAATGAACGGCACGTCGCCCAGCATCGGTACTTTGTTGATCTTGTCGGACTTGTTGACCTCGTAGACACCACCGAGCACGACGGTCTGGCCATTGTCGACCAACACCTCGGTGCTGACTTCCCGCTTGTCGACGGTCGGCACGGAACCACCGCCTGGAATATCCACAAAGCCCGAAACCGAATCCTTCTTCACGTTGAGATTGAGCACGACGCGGTCGTCCGCCGTGATCGTCGGCGTAACCTTGAGCTCGAGATCCGCTTCCTTGAAGGCAACCGTCGGCACGGCGACACCGCCTGCCGCGGCGCCACCCGAGTACTGCAGGTACCCGACTTCGACACCCTGCTTGATGCTGGCTTCGCGCTGGTTGGCGGTGATCACCTTGGGCGATGAGATCACTTCACCGCGCCCCTCGGTCTGCGCTGCCGAGAGTTCCAGATCGAGCAAATAATCTGCTCCCAGGATTGCGAGGCCGAAAGCACCCGCGCGGTTGGCAGCAGGCAAATTCACGTTGAGGCGATTGGCCAGAGTCGGCACCAGCAGCCCGCCGCCGATCTGCGATGGCGCCGTGTTGGGCATGCCACGACCCGGACCGTTGAAACGGTTGTTGAGCACGACATTACTCATCTGATCCGTGCCGGCAACAGTGCCGGCGGTACTGACGACGTTGCCGTTGTGATCCTCATAACCGCCGCTGATACCGAACTTCGCACCAAGTTCACGGGCAAAGCTGTCGGTCGCGATCACGATGCGCGATTCGATCAGCACCTGCTGCACCGGACGGTCGAGCACCGCGATGAGTTGGCGGACCTCCTGGATTTTCGAAGGGATGTCGCTGACCAACAAGGTATTGGTGCGGTCGTCAAAGGAGACGCTGCCGCGCGCCGACAGGAAGCCGCGCGTATCCAAGGCACCCCCACCGGACTGCGCCTGGCCACCCGCCTGATTGGTCTGCGTGTCCTTGGTCAGGAGCGCCGCAATGTCCTTGGCCTTGCCATAGCTGATCGGAATGTAGTCGGTTACGAGCTCTTCCTTGGTCTCCATCTTGAGGCGCGCATCGGCAATCGCTTCCTCGCGTTCGGCGATTTCCTTCTGCGGCGCAACCCAAATCACGTTGCCGCGCTGGCGCTTGTCGAGCCCCTTGGCCTGCAGCACGATATCGAGCGCTTGATCCCAGGGGACGTTGATGAGGCGCAGCGTGACATTACCCTGCACGCTGTCGGCGACGACGATATTGAGGTCGGACACGTCGGCGATCAGCTGCAGCACCGAGCGGGTCGGAATGTCCTGGAAATTGAAGGTGACGCGGCTGCCGTTGTACTCGGGCTGCGCATTCTTCCCACGCGCCTTGACGTCGTCCTTCTTGGGCGCAACTTCGACGACGTATTCATCGCCGCTCTGATAGGCAAGCTCCTGATACGGAGCCTTGGCCACGATTTCGATGCGCGCGCCAGTACCGCGCGCCTTGGTGTCGATCGATTGCACGGGAGTCGCAAAATCGAGCACGTCAAGATGGCGCGCCTGGTTTGCTGGCACCTGGACGTTCATGAGTTCGAGCGCGATGTTGCCGGCTTCGCGCTTGAGATTGACCGCAGCGCCCGGGCCATTGAAACGCACGATTACCCGACCTTCGCCATTCTTGCCGCGGCGGAAGTCGATATTGGAAATCTCGAGTGCGGCTGCGTGGGTCACGGACTTGGTCGGATCCGCCTTGGCGGCGGCGGCCGCAGCCGTCGAACTGCCGATCACGCCACTGTTGATCGACACCACGATGTTGTTGCCATTGATGCGGGTGTCATAGCCCGCCGCGCGGAACAGATCGACGACGACGCGCGTACGTCCGCCAGCTTCGAGCGCTGACACCGACGATGCCGCACCCGTGCCAATCTCGACACGTCGCTTGGCAAAGGCATTGCGCGTGTCTGCGAAATCCAGAGCGATGCTCGGCGGAGTCTCCGTCGCAAACGCCTGTGGCGCGACGGCTGGACCGTCGAACTTGAGCGTCACCTCGACCTTGCCGCCCGGCAGCGCGGTATAGGAAATGTCCCGAAGTACGTTCTCTGCCTGTGCCTGGCTGGCGATTGCCGGTCCGAGCAGGGACATCGCCGCGAGCACGAACAGGCGTGCCCAGCGATTGATGGGGCGGCACCCCGGAGTGGCAACGGATGTCTTGGTCATTTTTTTCGTCCCCGATGATTCGATCATGGCTTGGACTCGCCGAGTGCGATGGTGGCCTGTCGTTCCATCCAGCCACCGGCACCGTTGGGCACCAGTTCGACCAGATCGATGTGGTCTTCCTCGATGGCCTTGACGTGGCCATAGTTCTGGCCGAGGTAATTGCCGACGCGGACACGATGCACGACACCATCAGGGTCGCGCACGAGGCCTTCCATGGTCTTGCCGATGCCGAGCGTTCCCGACATCTTCAGGCCGTCGAGCGGAAACGACTCCAATGGCTCGCGTGGACGGTTCTGATCCGGATGCGGCCCCTGCGCATTGGCCTGCTCCTGCTCCTGGAGACTGGGCCCGAAGGGGTCGCGCAAATCCTGGTCCTTGTAGATGTAGGCTTCGAAGGTCTTGATCACCGGCAAGGGCGCGAGCGGGGCGCCCTTCTTGGCCTTCTCGCGGTTGACCCATTGCTGCACGCTCTCGGTGGGCGTGCAGCCCTGCAGCAGCAGAATCGAAATCACGATGGCCGCGACCGAGGCGTGATGAACTCTGAGACGGCTCATCTCACGCACCTCCCTTCTTCGGTTGGGCGGGCGGCGGCGTCTTGCCCTTTTGCGGATTCTTCGCCGCTTGCACTGCCGCAGCCTCTTCATCATCGAGGTAACGATAGGTCTTGACCGTACCTTCGAGTATCAGCAACCCGCTCGCGCCTGCCTTCTTGGCATCGGCACCGCTGGCCGGCTTGAGCGAGACATCGTGCATGGTCAGGATCACCACGCGCGGCAGCGACGCCACATTGCTGATGAAGGTACCGAACTGGTGATAGGTGCCGAGCATGCGCAACTGGATCGGCTTTTCAGCGTAGAAATCCTTCATCACCTCGGCGCCGGGCTGGAACAGCTCGGTCTCGATGCCTGCACTGAGCGCCGCCTGGGTAATGTTGTTGAGCAGTTCCGGCATTTCGGTCTTGCTCGGCAGCTGACGCAGCATCGTCTGCAGCATTTCCTGCATGTCCGCCAGCTGCTTGCGATACGGCTCGAGGTTCACCACCTTGGCCTGATCGGTGGCGAACTCGCGTTGCAGGGTGATTTCCTGCGCGCGCGCCGTTTCCAGTTCTTCCTGCTGCGCCCGGATCTTGAACCACCATCCGAGGAACAGGATCACGACCACGATCAGGATGGCAAAGAAGGCCTTTACACCTGCCGACCAGCCACCGATGTTGTTGCGGTCGAGATTGCGCAGATCGTCGAGGAAGCTCATTTCTTCTCCCCCGTTGGCTTGGTCGCAGGAGTACTGGTTGCCGGCGCGGCGGAAGCGCTTGCGCCACCTTCCTGCGCCTTCTGCTGTTCTTCCGGCTTGCGCAGTTTCACGTCCATGGAGAATTGGTATGGAAGTTTCTTGTCGCCATCCTTCTTGTCGGACGTGATCTCGGTCTTCTTCAGATCCGAGTGACCCAGCCACGGCGACAGGTCGATATTGTGCAGATACGTCGCCACACGCTGGTTCGATTCGGAATTGCCTTCGAGCGTGATGGTGTCACCGACCTGTTTCATCGTGGTCAGGCGTGCGCCGTCGGGAATCGTCTTCACCAGCTCATCGAACAGGTGCACCATCTGCGAACGGTTGGACTGCAACTGCTCGATGATGTCCTTGCGCGTGATCAGGTCGGCGCGCGTCTTGTCGAGCTCCTCGATCTCGTGGATCTTTTCCTTGAGCGAGGCGATTTCCTTCTTGAGGTAATCGTTGCGAGCCTGTTGGTCGTCGATGACGTATTGCACCCACATCATCGCGACGAAGAACACCAGCAAGGCACCGACCGCGGCCGATACCAGCATCATGTAGAACTCGCGCTCGCGTTGCTTGCGCCGCTCGGCTCGCCAGGGCAGGAGGTTGATGTTGGCCATCAGTCGAAACTCCTGAGAGCAAGCCCGCAGGCGATCATGAGTGCGGGCGCATCCTGCATCAGCGATTGCGCCTGCACGCGGCCGGACAGGGACATGTCGGCCAGTGGGTTGGCAATCACGCAGGGCACGCCCATGTGTTCCTCGACCTTGTCGGCAGCGCCCGGGATCGATGCGCAACCGCCCGCGAGGACGATCTGGTCAACCCGGCTGTATTCGCTGCCCGCGAAGAAAAACTGCAGAAGGCGGCTGATCTGCTGGGCCATCGCATCCTTGAACGGCTCCAGCGCCTCGCTTTCGTAGGACTCAGGCAGTCCGCCCTGACGCTTGGCCAGTCCGGCCTCCTCGTAGCTGAGCCCGTAGCGCCGCATCACTTCGTCGGTGAGCTGCTTGCCGCCGAATACCTGTTCGCGCGAATAGATCGTGCGCTGGTTCTTGAGCACGATCAGGGTGGTCATTGTCGCACCGACGTCGACCATCGCGACAACCGCGTCCTTGGGTACCGACAGCTGGTCGGATACCAGACGGAACGCGTTCTCCATCGCGAACGCTTCGACATCCATGACCTTTGCGGTGAGACCACCGAGATCGAGGGCTGCCACGCGCAGGTCGACGTTCTCGGTGCGCGAGGCAGCGAGCAGGACGTTGACCATCTCGGGATTGTCCTTGATCGGACCCAGCACCTCGAAATCGAGACTGACTTCCTCGATCGGATACGGGATGTACTGGTTTGCCTCGATCTGGATCTGCGCTTCCATGTCCTCGTCGGACAGGTCGCCCGGCATCGGGATCACCTTGGTGATCACAGCCGAGCCCGCAACCGCGGCAGCCGCGGTCTTGGTCTTGGCACCGGAACGGTTGTAAGCGCGACGGATCGCTTCGCCCACTGCCTCGACTTCGACGATGTTCTTCTCGACCACCGCATTGGGCGGCAGCGCTTCGACCGCGTAGTGCTCCACGCGATAGCGCCCACCGACCTGTACGAGCTGGAGGAGCTTGACGGCCGTGGAACTAATGTCGACGCCAATCAGAGGCGGCTTCTTTGGTGTGAACAGATCCACACTTTCTCCCCTTCCCACGCGCCCTTACGAGCGAAAGATGCGCGACTACATTAAATGCAAGGATTAACGAAAATTCAATGGCTGTCCAGTCTCCCCCCGAAAATTTTCCCCGAAGGGGGTCCAAACCGGGGGGCGGCCAGCCCCAAAACGGCCAGAAAACCCGTATACGCTCTATACTCGGGGACTTACAGCACAAACCTTGACCATCATCACAAGTTTCGTCGAATGAGACTCTTTCTGCGCCTGCTGCGCTACGCGGCCTACCTCGCGGTGGCCGGAATCCTGATCGGAGCGGCGGCCCTGGGCACCGCCTATTGGCTGATTTCTCCCCGCCTCCCATCGGTTGAAGTCCTCAAGGACGTTCGCCTGCAGGTGCCGATGCGCGTGGAAAGCGCCGACGGCAAGCTGATCGCCCTGTTCGGTGAAACCAAGCGCACGCCGGTGCGCATCGAAGAGGTCCCGGCGCAGCTCAAGAATGCATTCCTGGCCGCCGAAGACGCCGACTTCTACAACCACAGCGGCATCGACCTCGGCGGCATCCTGCGCGCGGTATGGCTGACCGTGACCACCGGCAGCAAGCACGTCGCCGGCGGCAGCACGATCACACAGCAGGTCGCGCGCATGTTCTTCCTCAGCCCCGAGGTCAGCTACACACGCAAGCTTGCCGAGATTTTCCTCGCCTTCCGCATCGAGAATGCGCTCAGCAAGGACGAGATCCTCGCCCTCTATCTCAACAAGAGCTTCTTCGGCCACCGTTCCTACGGTATTGCTGCTGCTGCCGAGTTCTACTACGGCAAGACGCTCGATCAGCTCACGCTGGCCGAATGCGCGATGCTCGCGTCGATCCCCAAGTTCCCGTCCACCGGCAACCCGCTCAGTCGCCCCGAACGTGCGAAGGAGCGTCGTGCCTACGTGCTCGGCCGCATGCTCGACAACAAGTTCATCGACAGGCCCTCCTACGATGCCGCGATGGCCGCGCCCGACAACGCGCAGCCGCACGAGCCGCCGGTCGAAGTCGACGCGGCCTACTTCGCCGAACTGGTTCGCCTGGAAGTCATGGATCGACTGGGCAACAGCGCGCTCACCGATGGCTACCGCGTGCGCACCACCCTCGACGCGGGATTCCAGGAAGCCGCCAACACAGCGCTACGCAATGGCCTCATGGTCTACGATCAGCGCCACGGCTTCCGCGGCGCCGAGGGGCATGTCGAAATCCCTGTCAATGCAGGCACCGCGCAATGGAACGAATTGCTTGCGCCGTGGCGCACGGTGGCCGGACTCGTGCCCGCCCTGGTTCTGTCGAGCGATGCGAATTCCGCGACCCTCTACCTCGCGGACGGCCAGAACGTCCTGCTTGGCAGCGAAGCCGTGCAATGGGCACGCCGCTATCAGGACGAAGATCATCGCGGTCCCGTGCCCAAGATCGTCGCCGATGCACTCAAGCCCGGCGATGTCGTGCGTGTGGCCCGCGACAGCAAGGGTGAGTGGACGCTGTCGCAACTGCCGACCGCCGAAGCGGCGCTGGTCGCGCTGCGTCCCGATGATGGCGCAGTGGTGAGCCTGGTCGGTGGCTTCAGTTTCGCCCGCAGCAAGTTCAATCGCGCCACGCAATCGGCACGTCAGCCGGGCTCGGGCTTCAAGCCGTTCATCTACTCGGCGGCATTCGAGCGCGGCTTCACGCCGGCTTCGGTGGTCAACGATGCACCGGTATCGTTCCCCGACCCCTCACGCCCTGACGGCGTTTGGACACCGAAGAACGATGACGACACCTTTCAGGGACCGATCCGCCTGCGCGAGGCGCTGGCGAAATCGGTCAACCTCGTCTCGGTGCGGCTGCTCGATGCGATCGGCGTGCGCTATGCACATGAATACATGACACGCTTCGGTTTCACGCCCGAACAGATTCCGCAGAGTCTGTCCATGGCACTGGGATCGGCAGCGGTGGCGCCGATGGCGATGGCACGCGGCTATGCGGTATTTGCCAACGGCGGTTACCTGGTCGATCCCTACCTCGTCACCGAGATCATCGATCGCGATGGCAAGACGGTCTATCGCGCCGAACCTGCGGTCGTCTGTCGCACCTGCCCGGATCATTCCGTTGCCCCGACCGCCACTGCTACGGCGTCGGCATCATCTGGCGCGGCCAGTCCGCTGAGCACCACCGCTGCACCGAGCGATGGCGCTGCGCATACCGCCGCCCGTGCCATCGATCCGCGCAATGCCTATCTGGTGACCTCGCTGATGCGCGACGTGATCCGTCGCGGCACCGGCTCGGCCGCACTCTCGCTCAAGCGCAATGATCTGGCCGGCAAGACCGGCACCACCAACGATCATCGCGATGCCTGGTTCAGCGGCTTCAATGCCGCGCTGGTGGTGAGTTGCTGGGTCGGCTTCGACGACTTCAGCTCGCTCGGACGCGGCGAATTCGGCGCCAAGGCCGCGCTGCCAATCTGGATCGACTACATGCGCACCGCGCTCAAGGACGTGCCCGAACAAGCGTTCGACATGCCGCCTGGCGTCACCAAGGTTCGCATCGATCCTGCGACCGGCCTGCTGGCCGGGGCCGACGATCCGGGGGCAATCCTGGAAGTCATGAAGAACGAGGACGCGCAGCGCCTGGCGACCCAACCGCCACCCACCGACGAGGCCGCCAAGCAACACGAAGCCTACGACGTGTTCTGATGTCCCGCGCACCGCGTCCGTCGCAACAGACCGGCTCGCAGCAGCGCTGGCGCGTGGCAGTCGAAGCCGCGCGTCTGATCAGCGAACACGGCTTGCGCGATTACCGAATGGCCAAGGAAAAGGCCGCTGCCCAGTTGGGCCTGACCGATTCCAGAAGCCTGCCGAACAACAGCGAAGTCGAGCAGGCCCTGCGCGAACATCAGCGTCTGTTTGGCGGCGAAGGTCATGGGCGTCATCTGGATGAGCTGCGCAAGCAGGCGCATCAGGCGATGACCTTTCTGGCTGCCTTCGAACCGCGTCTGGTTGGCGCCGTCCTCGACGGCACCGCCGACCAGCACTCGGCGATTTGCCTGCAGTTGTACACCGACCAGCCGCAGGCGGTAATGGTCTTGCTCGACGAGCACGGCATCACCCACGAAGAGTCCTCGCGGCGACTGCGTCTGGATCACGTCACCAGCCGCGAATTTCCGGTGCTGCGCTTCATCGCCGGGGACACCGGCATCGATCTCACGGTGCTGCCTTACGACCTGCTGCGCCAGGCGCCGCTCGACCGGGTCACCGAAAAACCGATGCAACGCGCCACGCTGGCCATGCTCGACGGCCTGATTGGACGCACGTCCGACTGAATCCGTGAGCTCGAGGGCGACGCAGCGATCAGCGCTTGCCGATCGCCACGTAGTCGCGCGGAGTCGCACCGGTGTAGATCTGGCGCGGCCGACCGATCTTGGTTTCCGGATCGTTGTGCTGCTCGATCCAATGCGCAACCCAGCCCGCAGTACGCGCGATCGCGAACATCACCGTGAACAGCTCGGTCGGAATCTTGAGCGCCTTGTAGATGATGCCCGAGTAGAAATCGACGTTCGGGTAGAGCTTGCGTTCGACGAAATACGAATCCTTGAGCGCGGCCTGCTCCAGCTCCATCGCCACATCGAGCAGCGGATCACTGACGTTGAGATCGGCGAGCACCTTGTGGCACATCTCGCGGATGATCGTCGCGCGCGGATCGAAGTTCTTGTAGACGCGGTGACCAAAGCCCATCAGGCGGAAGCCGGAGTTCTTGTCCTTGGCCTTCTCGACTGCCTTGCCGACGTT
The DNA here is from genome assembly GCA_002632325.1 of Lysobacterales bacterium. Taxonomy (GTDB): domain Bacteria; phylum Pseudomonadota; class Gammaproteobacteria; order Xanthomonadales; family Rhodanobacteraceae; genus Dokdonella_A. The sequence goes on from NSJK01000002.1 coordinate 37,816, forward strand.
CTTCGCATCGCCGATCTCGGCGAGCATCTTAAGCACGGCTTCATTGGCGCCGCCATGCGCGGGGCCCCAAAGTGCGGCGATGCCGGCGGCGACGCAGGCATAGGGATTGGCACCGGTCGAACCGACCAGACGCACGGTCGATGTCGATGCATTCTGTTCGTGATCGGCATGCAGGATGAACAGCAGATCGAGCGCCTTGGCCGCAACCGGACTCAGGTTGAGCGGCTCGCTGGGCACCTCGAACATCATGTGCAGGAAGCGCGTGACGTATTCGAGATTGTTGCGCGGATAGCGGATCGGCCAGCCGATCGAATAACGGTAGGTCGCGGCGGCAATCGTCGGCATCTTCGCGATCAAACGGATCGCGGCGAGACGGCGTTGCTCGGGATCGTTCATGTCGAGCGTGTCGTGATAGAACGCCGACAGCGAGGCGATCGACGCACACAACATCGCCATCGGATGCGCGTCGTAGTGGAAACCATGCAGGAAGTTCTTGAGTGCCTCGTGCATCATCGTGTGATGCGTGATCTCGTGCTCGAAGGCGGAAAACTGCGTCGCATCGGGGAGCTCGCCGTTCATCAGCAGATAGGCGACCTCGAGGAAGCTCGACTGCTTGGCAAGTTGCTCGATCGGATAGCCGCGATAGAGCAGGACGCCCTTCTCGCCATCGATGAAGGTGACCGAACTGCGCGTTGCAGCCGTGGCCATGAAGCCCGGATCGAAGGTGAAGTAACCGGTTTCCTTGTTGAGCTTGCCGATGTCGATGGCGGGGTCACCCATGCTGCCGGCGACCACCGGCAGGGCGGCGCTGAGCTGGGTAGCGGGATCGGTCAGGGTGACGGTTTTGTCGGACACGGTCGGATTCCTTCGATTGCTGCGGCGAGTCGCCAGCGCAAGGCGCGGATCGGGATCGCCGGTGGATCAAGCAGAGCCGGCCAAGGCGCAGGCGCGCGGCCGAATCGGCATTATCGCACGGCGCAGGCGCACCGCACGCAGGCGCATGGTGATCTCGCCCGGTCGCGATCTGACGAAAACGCAAAACGCCGGCTGATGCCGGCGTTCTGGAGGCGCCAAACGAAGGACTGCGGTGGCCGAGGCCGGACCGCAATCCGCAGGATCACTTGGCGTAACGGCGGCGGAACTTGTCGACACGGCCGGCGGTGTCGACGATCTTCTGCTTGCCGGTGAAGAAGGGGTGCGAATGGCTGGAAATTTCCACCTTGATCAGCGGATATTCCTTGCCGTCTTCCCACTTGATCGATTCCTTGCTCGTCATCGTCGAACGGGTGAGGAAGGAGAAATCGGTCGAAATGTCCTGAAACACGACCGGCTGATACTTGGGATGGGTGTCGGCTTTCATGGCTCGGCTCCGCGGAACGCCCGCGACAAAAGAGCGGCATTCTAGCCGTGCCGGAGCCCGCAGCGCAACATTTCCGGGTCAAGGCAATGCGGATCGGCGTTGCCTTGCGGCCCCGCGCACCCAAACTCAGGCAAACCGCGCAGCGCCCAGCGCGCGCGCCACCAGCGCCTCGAAGCGGGCCTGGTCGACATCGAGCACGATGTTCGCGTTGGCCGGTCGGCCATGGCGACGCTCCCAGTCGACCACGGTCGCGCCACGCGTGAGCGCGCCGCCGAGCTCGACCGCGACATGGCGTTGCTCGGCGCGGGTCACGATTTGCGGCTGCAGGGCCACTGCCATCGCCAGGGCATCGGCCACGATCATCCCCGGGCGGCCATTGGCCTGATTGAACCTGCGCGCGGTGCCTGCAATCGATGCGTAGAACCGCGCCCGCGCATCGCCTGCAGCGAGCATCGCATCGAAGCGATCAAAGGCCAGCGCATGACGCACGCAGGCCTCCCAGTCGACGAGATCGAACTGCGGCCAGGCCTCGAACACCACATGTGCGGCCTCGGGGTCGAAACCGATGTTGAACTCGGTCGGCACGCGCTCGAAATTGCCGCGACCACTGACCGCGCCGCCCATCACCACCAGCCGCGCGATCCTGTCCGGCAGCTGCGGATCGAGACGCAAGGCGAGCGCGAGATTGGTCAACGGCGCGAGCGCGACCAAGGTCAGCTCGCCGGGCCGCTCGCGCGCCAGCCGCACGATCGCATTGGCCGCATGTTCATCGCTTGCCTTGCCCGAGGCGGGCAAATAGCCGGTGTCGCCAAAGCCATCGACGCCATGCACGAAGGCCGCGTCCGCTGCCGGCAGCACCAACGGGGTCGCGCAGCCGGCATGTACGGGAATGCGCGCGCCGAGCACTTCGACCAGCTTGAGTGCATTGCCCACCGTGTGGCCCAATCCGACGTTGCCTGCCGCGATCGTGAGGCCAACGACGTCGGCATGCGCCTGGGCCATGAGGATCGCCAGCGCGTCATCGACGCCCGGGTCGGTATCGATCAGCAACGTGGGAAATTCAGCGGAGGAATTCATTGTGCATCCTTGTGGGCGATGATGACTTTGCGAAGTTTCAGCCATGATGGCGCCATCCGCGGCGCGCGCAATTCGACGCGGACAAAGCCCGCAGCACGCACGCGCTCCACGATGTCGCCGCCATAGTCCCGAAACGCAAGAATGCCGGCTCCGCCGCGCAACGGGTCGCCATGCAGGACCGCCGGCAGCAGATGTTCGATCCTGCCATCACGCAGCCGCGCGCGCTCGATCGTGACCTCGCCTTCATGCAAAGGCACGCTGAACACGAGAACGCCACCCGCGCGCAACACGCGATGCAGCTCGGCCAGCGCACTTCGATCATCGGGCACGTGTTCGAGCACCTCGGTGTGAGTGATGAGGTCGAACGTTTCATCGGCAAACGTCAGTTGCTGCACGTCCTCGCTGCGTATGCTGTCCTTCTCGTGGCCAAACGGCACTTCGGGCAGGAACTCGGAAACCTGCAGGCTGCGCACCTTGCGCCGCAGGAATGCGACCAAGGGCCCGCGCGCCGACAATTCGTAGGCGTCGCGATCGGTCAGATCAGGCAACTCTTCGAGCAAGACTGCGCCCATGGCCAGATGAATCGAACTCGCTGCGCAGCGCAGGCAACGCACGCCATGATCGGATCGGTTCATGCGCAGCGCCAGACTCGGTCCGCAAAAAGGGCAGCGCAGTCGCGCCAGCGCAAGCGCGCCCGGCTCAATCCGGGTCAGCGCCATGCGCGCGCGTCGCATGAAGGACATCTCAGGCACCCGCATAGTGAACCGCACTGCCGACCCAGCGCGCGACGATGCGGCGCGCGGCCTCGGCATCCTGAGCGCTCAAGTGCTCACCGATGCGATGCACGAGTGGCAACAGCGCGGCATCGCGAACCAGATCGGCGACGCGGAACTCGACCGCCCCCGTCTGGCGCGTGCCCAGCACCTCGCCTGGTCCGCGCAGTTCGAGATCCTTCTCGGCGATGCGGAATCCATCATTGGTTTCGCGCATGACGGCCAAGCGCGCGCGCGCCTGCGCCGACAACGGCGGCTGGTAGAGCAGGACACAGGTCGAAGCCTCGCTGCCACGACCGACGCGACCGCGCAACTGGTGCAGCTGGGCGAGGCCGAGCCGCTCGACATTCTCGATCACCATGAGGCTCGCCTCCGGCACGTCGACGCCGACTTCGATCACCGTCGTCGCCACCAGCAGGCGTGTTTCGCCCGCCTTGAACGCTTCCATCGCAGCCTGCTTCTCCTTCGCCTTCAGCCGCCCGTGCACGAGGCCGATGCGCAGCTCGGGCAGCGCGGTGCTCAGCTCGGCGAAGGCCACTTCCGCGGCCTGTGCCTCGAGTTGCTCCGACTCCTCGATCAGGGTGCAGACCCAGTACGCCTGACGTCCCTGCGCGCAGGCAGCACGAATGCGCTCGATGATCTCGGCGCGGCGCGAATTGGCGATCGCGACCGTCTGCACCGGCGTGCGCCCGGGAGGCAGCTCGTCGATCACCGAGACGTCGAGGTCGGCGTACGCCGCCATCGCCAGCGTGCGCGGAATCGGCGTCGCGGTGAGCACCAGTTGGTGTGGCACCACGCCTTCGCGCCCCTTCTCGCTCAAGGTCAGGCGCTGATGCACGCCGAAGCGATGCTGCTCGTCGATGATCGCCAGACCCAATCGCTGAAACTCGATGCCCTGCTGGATCAGTGCATGCGTGCCGATGACGATCGGCGCACCGGCCGCGACTGCGCCGCGAGCCCGCTCACGCGCGCGACCCTGCACCTTGCCGGACAGCCACACCGGTTCGATGCCGAGCGGCCGCATCCAGGCTCCGAGCGTGCGCCAATGCTGCTCGGCGAGCAGTTCGGTCGGTGCGACCAAGGCGGTCTGCCAGCCACTCTCGGCCGCGGCGAGCGCCGCGAGTGCGGCAACCACGGTCTTGCCCGAACCGACGTCACCCTGCACCAGCCGCAACATCGGCGTGGATTGCGCAAGATCGTGCTCGACTTCGGTGGCGACCCGCGACTGCGCCGCGGTCAAAGCGAATGGCAGGCTCGTGCGCAGTCGTGTGCGCAGTTCGCCACTGCCGGACAAGGCCGGGGCGCGTCTGCTGCGCACCTGCGCGCGCAACCGCTTGAGCCCGAGGTGATGCGCCAACAGTTCCTCGAAGGCCAGCCGCCGCTGTGCCGGATGGGTGCCGGCAAGCAAGGCGGCGACATCGGCATCGGGTGGAGGTCGATGCGCGGTGAGCAAGGACTCGCGCAATGAAGCCATGCCCAGCTCCTTGAGCAAGGCAGGTGGCAGCAATTCGAGCGCAGCCGCCTCGGGCAGTCGTGCGAGCGCGCGCTCGACGATACCGGCCATGCGCAGGGGCGTGATGCCTTCGGTGCTCGGATAGATCGACGTGAGCCGTTCGCCCAGATCCGCGGGCGCATCGCCACGCAGGATGCGATATTGCGGATGGACGATCTCGGCGCCGTGCTGGCCCATGCGCACATCGCCAAAGCACAACACGCGCGCGCCTGGCACGAATTGCTCGGCCTGGCTGCGCTGAAAATGGAAGAAGCGCAGCGTCAGCGTGGCACGCGAGTCATCGACCAGCGCGACTCGCAACTGCGGACGAAAACGGAAGCCGCGCTCGACGCCATCCACGCGTGCCAGCACCTGGGCGCTGGCACCGATCGACAGCTCGGCAATCGGGGTCAGCCGGGTGCGGTCTTCGTAGCGCAGCGGCAGGTGGAACCACAGATCTTGCAGTTGGACGATGCCGATGCGCGCTAGGCGCTCGACCAGAGCAGGCCCCACGCCGGGCAGGCTGCCGACCGCAGCCAGCCCGGCATCGACAGACGCCGGCGCCGCCTCGACGCGGAATGCCTCAGCGGCAGGATTCGAGCGCGGCTGTTTCATCGCATCTCACCGCGACGCGGTGCTCGGGCGCCGTCGTGGCGCGCCTAGCCGGGCAGATGCATGATCGCGTCGACCTCGACCTGCGCATTGACCGGCAGCTCGCGCACGCCGATGGTCGAGCGCGCCGGATAAGGTTCGGCGAAGCGCTGCTTCATCACCTCGTTGACCGCGGCGAAGTTGCCGAGGTCGGTGAGGTAGACGCCGACGCGCACGATGTCGGCGAGTGATCCGCCGGCCGCCTTGCAGACTGCGGCCAGATTGTCGAATACACGCTGCGCCTGCGCGCTGATGTCGCCCTCGACGAGCTTGCCGGTGGCCGGATCGAGCGGTGTCTGGCCCGACAGGTAGATCGTCGAACCAACCCGGACCGCCTGCGAATAGGGGCCGATCGCCTTGGGAGCCTGATCGCTGTGGATGATGCTGCGTGCCATGTCGTTTCACCGCGCGGGAAAGGAACGCGCAGGATAGCAAGCGCAGCGCCTCAGAGTGGATAGCGGCGCACGGTGTTGACCACCTGCAGGCGGCGCACATGGCGAATCACGTCGGCCAGATGCTTGCGATTGCGCACTTCGATGGTGAACAGCAGCGTGGCCGTTTCGGTATCGCGTTCCTTGTACTCGACGTTCTCGATATTGGAGTGTGCCTCGGCAATTGCCGCAGCGACCTGCGCCAGCACGCCGGGCTTGTTGGACACGTCGATACGCAGTTCGACGCGATAGTCGCCCTGCACTGCCGAGTCCCAGGCCATTTCGATGCAGCGCTCGGGCAGCTTGCGCAGCTCGGGCACGTTCGGGCACTCGAGACGGTGGACGACGATACCCTTGCCTGCCGACAGGTAGCCCATGATCTCGTCGCCGGGCGTGGGATGGCAGCAGTTGGCGAAACTGAGCACACCGCGTTCGCTGCCGGTGATGAGGATCTTCTCGCCGCTGCGCACGTTGATCGCATGCGGGTGCTCGCCGTGCAGCACGAGCAGCGCCTGCGCCTCGGTTTCGGCGACGCGGTTGCCGAGCGCGATGTCGGCGAGCAATTCCTCGAAGCGCTTGTACTTCTGTTCGTCGAGGTAGCGCTCGAGCACATTCGGCGGAATGGTTTCAAGCGAGGAATCGAGCGAAGAGAAGGCGCGATCGAGCATGCGATGGCCGAATTCGACCGCGTCCTCGTGCTGCAGACGCTTGAGATGATGGCGAATCGCGGTGCGCGCGCGACTGGAAACCACCCAGTCGAGCCATTGCGGACTCGGCGTGGCCGAGGCTGCCGTGACGATCTCGACGGTCTGCCCGCTGCTCAAGGGCGCGCGCAGCGGCACCAGCATCTGGTCGGCGCGCGCAGCCACTGCGCGATTGCCGACATCGGTATGCACGGCATAGGCGAAATCGAGCGCGGTCGCATTGCGCGGCAACGACAGGATCTCGCCCTTGGGCGTGAACACGTAGATCTCGTCGGGGAACAGGTCGACCTTGACGTTCTCGACGAACTCCAGCGAAGAACCCGTAGCTCGTTCCTGATCGACCAGGCCCGACAGCCACTCGCGGGCGCGCGCTTGCGCGCTGTTGGCAGGCATCGCCTTGGACTTGTAGGCCCAATGTGCGGCGATTCCGCGGTCGGCGATCGTGTCCATGTCCTCAGTGCGGATCTGGATCTCGATTGGCGCACCGAACGGCCCGAACAGCACCGTGTGCAGCGATTGGTAGCCGTTGGCCTTGGGAATGGCGATGAAGTCGCGAAAGCGCCCGTCGAGCGGCTTGTACAGGCCATGCACCGAACCCAGTGCCTGATAGCAATGCGCCACGCTGTCGACGACAACGCGAAAGCCGTACACGTCCATGACTTCGGCCAACGACTTCTGCTCGCCACGCATCTTGGTGTAGATGCTCCACGGCGACTTGATGCGGCTGACCACGCGGCTGGTCAGCTTGTCCGAGGACAAGCGCTTCTTGAGCGCCTCGGCGATCCGCGCCATCGCCTCGCGACGATTGCCCAGTGTGGCCTTGATGCGCTCGGCGATGATGCGATGGCGATCGGGATAGAGCGCGCGAAATCCCAGGTCCTGAAGCTCGGACTTGAAGTGATTCATGCCCAGCCGCTGCGCGATCGGCGCGTAGATTTCCAGCGTCTCGCGCGCAATCCGCCGACGTGACTGTGCCTCCATCGCGCCCAACGTGCGCATGTTGTGCAGGCGGTCGGCAAGCTTGATGAGGATCACGCGCAGGTCGCGCGCCATCGCCAGCAGCATCTTGCGGAAACTCTCCGCTGCCGCTTCCTGCCGACTGCGGAAACGCACTTTGTCGAGTTTGGTGACGCCATCGACGAGTTCGACCACGACCGCACCGAACTCGGCGCCGATCTGTTCCGACGTCAGCGCGGTGTCTTCGAGCGTGTCATGCAGGATCGCGGCAATGATCGTCTCGGCATCGAGCCGCAGGTCGGCAAGAATGCCGGCCACGGCGACCGGATGGGTGATGTAGGGCTCGCCGCTCTTGCGCGTCTGGCCTTCGTGCGCCTGCGCTCCGACCTCGTAGGCGCGGCGCACGCGCGCGACCTGCTGACGCGGCAGATAGGCGCCCAACTGATGTTCGAGCGCCCGCACATAGTCGGGGGTCTTGTCGCGCGTCGCGCTGCGCCTGGGCAGGAAAAGAGCCACGCCGGCGCCCCGCAGTTCAGGCCGATCGAAGCGATCGGCGATGGCTGCCGTCAGCAGACATCAGAGATCGTCGCCGCCCTTGCCCAGATCGTCATCGACTTCGGCCGCAGCCCATTCCAGCGCCTCACGTTCCTTGCGCTCGCGTTCCTGCCGATCGATCTCGTCGATCATCGTCTGGTTGACCTTGCGGTCGGCGATTTCACGCAAAGCCAGCACGGTCGGCTTGTCGTTCTCCGACTCGATCGCTGCCGCTGCGCCCTTGGACAACTGACGCGCGCGCTTGGTCGCCATGAGAACCAGTTCGAAGCGGTTGTCGACCACCTTGAGGCAGTCTTCCACGGTAATCCGTGCCATCGGAACTCTCCGGTAAAATTGAAGCCAATTCATGGCTTTACGGGCAGGCATTGTAGCCTCCCGGTTTTGTGCAGTGCAATCGGCGAAGGCCACCACGTGCACGCGGTGGGCGTTTTCGCGTAGCCTTGCACTGCGGCATGGACACCCCCGACGTGCGCCGCCCACGACGCACTTTTGAGACTTTCGATGGCTTTGAAGGCAAGCACCATCCTGCGGCGAGCGGGACTCTTGGGCCTGTGCGCGGCGTTGCTGGCCGGCTGCGGCACGATCGCCCCCCCGCGCACCGACGACCCGCTGGAGTCGTTCAACCGCAAGGTCTACATCTTCAACGACGCCGCCGACAAGGCAGTGATCCGGCCGGTCGCCGTGACCTATCGCAAGGTCACCAATGACACCGCGCGGCGCCTGATCTCGAATTTCTTCGCCAACATCAAGATGCCGATCACGATCATCAACGACCTGCTGCAGGCCGAGGCGGAGTCGGCGCTGCGCAATACCGGTCGCTTCGCCGTCAACAGCACGATCGGCGTCATCGGCCTGTTCGACCCGGCCAGCAAGATGAAGCTGCCTTACGACGAGACCGATTTCGGCGTGACACTGGCCCGATGGGGCCTGCCCGAAGGTCCGTATCTGGTCCTGCCGCTGGTCGGCCCGACCACCGGTCGCGACGTGCTGCGCATGCCCGTCGATCAATTCTTCGATCCCCTGTACTGGTACGGCCTGCGCAATGACAGCTGGTTTCTCAGCCAGTACTCGCCGAACCTGTTCTATCTGGTCACGCTGCGCTCACGTGGCATCGAGGCCGAGAGCCTGCTCGAAGGTGTGTTCGACCCCTATATCTTCCAGCGTGATGCCTATCGCCAGCGCCGGCTGTACGCGATCTACGCCGGTCATCCGCCTGACGAGATCATCGAGCAGCTGCAGGGCACCAACGATGTCGACGTCGATGCCCTGCTCGAAGAACAGCACGAATACGAAAAGAGCAAGAACGCCGAACCGGCCAAGCACTGAGCGGCTTGCGCACGGCTCAGGCCTGCAGGAATTCCTCGGCGCCACACAGCCGAGCGAGCGCGAGCAAGCCTGCGGGCAGGCTGCGAAACTTCAAGCGGACGCCGGCGCGCTGCGCGCGCGCCGACCATGCAAGCAGCACGGCGAGGGTCGCGCTGTCGGGGCGTTCGAGCCCGGCCAGATCGACTGCGACCTGCTGTTGGCCTTCACCGACCAGTTCGCGCCAGCGTGGCGCCGCCGCGGCAGCCTCGGCGAAGCCCAGACGACCGCGCAGCCGCGGGCCGGCCGCGTCGCGCTCGATGACGAAGGCCGCGTTCATCAGACGCCCTGCTGCGCCTTGTCCATCGCCTCGAGCGCTTTCTCGCCCTGAGTCTCCAGGCGCGTGATCAAGGCTTCGAGACTGGTCTTGCGCACTTCCTCACCGACTTGATTGCGGTAATTGGTGACGTAGGAAATGCCCTCGATGATGACGTCGTAGGCCTTCCATTGCCCCTCGCGTGTCTTGCGGAAGGCGTAGTCGACGCTGACCGTCTTGCCATCGTCGAGCACGACCTGGGTGCGCACGATCGTGCGCTTGTCGCTGAGATCACCCTTGCTCGGCAGCACCTGCACGCGACCCCGCGTGTAGTTGAGCAGGCCCTCGGCATAGCGGTGCGCGATCGAGTTGTAGAACGCCTTGGCGAAGCGTGCGCGCTGCTCGGGCGTGGCACTGCGCGCGTACTGGCCGAGCACGAGGATCGAGGCGTAGTCGATGTCGAAATGCGGCAGCAGCAGGCCATCGATGAGCTTGATGAGCTTTTCGTGATCCTTCTTGAGTTCTTCGCGATGACCCTCGACTGCCTTGCCCAGATCATCGGCGATGCCCTGTACGACCTGATCGGGTGTCGGCACGTCGGCATGCACGAGCGGCGCGAAGGCGACACCGACCAGCAGGGTGAAAGCAAGGGCGATTTGACGCAGGAACATGGCGACTCCGTGTTGTTCAGGACTTGGGCGAACCCGGGCTCGCGGGATGACCATCGGTATCGTCTGCCTTGTCTTTCGCATCGGCCTTGGATGCCGGCGAACCGTTGACGAGGAACTTGCCGATCAGGTCTTCCAGTTGCATCGAGGACTGCGTGAGCAGGAACTCATCGCCGTCCTTGAACATCTCCGGCGAACCGCCGGGCTGGATGCCAACGTACTGATCACCCAGTAAACCGCTGGTGAATATCGCCGCCGAGGAATCGTCGGGGATCTCGCTGTAGCGCTTGTCGATCGACAGCTTGACCTTTGCATCGAGTTTGACCGGATCGACCTCGATCGACTCGACCGAACCGATGCGCACGCCGGCGATCTTGACCGGTGCGCGCAGCTTGAGCTGGCCGACGTTGCCAAAGCTCGCCTTGAGCCGATAGCTCGGGCCCTGGCTGAAGTTGGCGATCGAAGTCGTCTGCGTTGCCAGGTACGCGAGCGCGGCAAAGCCGAGCAGGATGAACAGGCCCGAGCCGATCTGGTAGGAACGTCGTTGTGCCACGGCAGCTTGCCTCACATCAGGAATGCGGTCATCACGAAATCGATCGCCAGCACCACGATCGAGGAAAACACCACGGTACGCGTGGTCGCATGCGCCACGCCCTCGCTGGTCGGTGCCGTCGTGTAGCCCTGGAACACCGCGATCAGCGCCACCACCGCGCCGAAGGCAACGCTCTTCCACACGCCATTGACGACGTCCTTCCAGACATCCACGCTCGAGGTCATGTTCGACCAGAAGGTGCCGTTGTCGAGCCCGAGCCAACTCACGCCCACCAGATGCGCACCGAAGATGCCCAGCGCATTGAACACGCAGGCGAGCAGCGGCATCGCGATGATGCCGGCAAGAAAACGTGGTGCAGCCACGTAGGCGATCGGATCGACCGCCATCATTTCCATCGCATCGAGCTGGTCGGTGGCGCGCATCAGGCCGATTTCGGCGGTGATCGAGGTGCCCGCGCGGCCGGCGAACAGCAACGCAGTCACCACCGGGCCAAGTTCGCGGTAGAGCGAAAGTGAGACCACGGTGCCCAGCGCCGCGGTGCCGCCGAAGATCGACAGCACGTAGTAGAGCTGCAAACCCAGCACCATGCCGACGAACAGGCCGCAGGTCATGATGATGACCAGGCTCATTGCGCCGGTGAACCAGATCTGGCGCACGCTCTCGCGCCAATGACGCAGGCTCGCCGGCAACGCAGCAAGAACCTGCAGGCCGAACAGGCCACAGGCACCGACCTGCGCCAGCGCATCGGCGATGCCGGCGAAGGGGCCGCTGCGCGCGTTCATCGGGCCGCCTCGGAAAAGCCCAGGTCCGTGGCGTAGTCGCGCGCCGGGTACTGGAATGGCACCGGACCATCGGCCTCGCCACCGAAGAACTGCCGCGTCCACGGCGAGGGGTCCTTGCGCAATGCCTCGGGCGTGCCCTGCGCGACGACCTTGCCACCGGCGAGCAGGTAGACGAGATCAGCCACGCGCGCGACCGCGGAAAACTCGTGCGCCACCAGCACGCTGGTGACGCCGAGCGTGTCGTTGAGCGTGCGGATCATGCGCAGCACCTGGTTGAGCGCGATCGGATCAAGGCCGACGAAGGGTTCGTCGTAAAGAATCAACATCGGGTCGCGGATGATCGCGCGCGCCAAGGCCACGCGCCGCGCCATGCCGCCGGAAAGCTCCGCCGGCATCAGCGCCGCCGCACCGCGCAAACCCACCGCTTCGAGCTTGGTCAGCACGATGTTGCGCAGCACGTCCTCGGGCAAGCGCAGGTGCTGGCGCAGCGGAAACGCGACGTTCTCGAAGACGTCGTAATCGGTGAGCAGGGCCGAGTTCTGGAACAGGTAGCCGATCTTCTCGCGCAGGTCGAACAGCGCCTGACGCGACAGCGTCGGCACGTTGGCGCCGTCGATCTCGATGCGCCCCGCATCGGGCATGCGCTGGCCGGTGATGTGGCGCAACATCGTGGTCTTGCCGCAACCACTCGGCCCCATGATGGCAGTGACCTTGCCGCGCGGAATGTCCACATCCACGCCATCGAAGATCGTCTTGCGGCCGAGCACGGTGCGCAGCCCGCGCACCCGCACGAGGATGTCGTCGCTTCGGCTCGCTGTCGGATTCGCTTGATTCAAGGAGGCTCTCGACGGGTGGGTCGCGGCGGTGGACGGGCTACCTTAGCCGATGCGGCGCAGCGCTGACCATGACGACCAGCGCGTGGGCATCACTCAGCTTTCAGCAAGTCGTCGAGCAGAACGGCATTGCGGACGAGCTGCACTTCGCGGCGCAGGCGCTGGCAGGTCACGATGGAGCGCATCTGTTCGAGCGCTGTGGCGAAGTCGTCATTGATGAGCACGTAATCGAAATCGCCCACGTGGGCAACCTCCTCGCGCGATCCGGCCAGACGACGTGCGATCGTCGCCGCACTGTCGGAAGCCCGTGCACGCAAACGACGCTCGAGCTCGGCGCGCGACGGCGGCAGGATGAACACGCTCACGCAATCGGGCCGTGCCATGCGCACCTGACGCGCACCCTGCCAGTCGATTTCGAGCAGTACATCGCGCCCCTGCGCGAGCAGCGGCTCGACTGCGCCGCGCGAGGTGCCGTAAAGATTGCCGAATACCTCGGCGTGCTCGAGAAACGCGCCCTCGGCAATCATGTGCTCGAACACGCCGCGGTTGACGAAATGGTAATGCTCACCGTCGCGGTCATTGGGCCGCGGCGGGCGTGTGGTGTGGGAAATCGACAGCGCAATGCCCGGTTCGCGTTCGAGCAACGCATTGACGAGGCTGGATTTGCCGGCGCCCGAAGGCGCCGCCACGATGTAGAGGGTTCCGCTCACGCCTGATCGACCCGGCAGGGGGGCGAGGATGAAAGCAGCCTCTGGCGGCGGCGTCAACCAAGGTGCCGACCGCCAGAAGCATGGCGCGCCGCGTCCCGATCAATGCGTGCGCGAATTCTCGACCGGGTAATCGCCACTCTGCCCCATCGGAACTTCCAGGGGCGTGGCCGGGCTGCTGCTGCGTCGAACAATGAACTTTGATTCGCCAGCCGTCGCCGATGGCCGCCAGACCGCATAGTCATCCAGTCCATCGCCATCGAAATCGCCGGACAAGGTGTAATCGCTCGCCAATAGCCCGAGCGTTACCGCAGGCTGCCCAATACCCGTCTGGCCGTCACGTGTGATCCACTGGAGGCCGCCGCCCACGCCACGAATCGTGGTGATGTCGCCCAACGCCGTGCCGAAATGGTTGCCCGTGACCATGACATCGTTCGGCGCGCCAAAATTGAAGGTCGTGGCCAGGGCGCCATCCGTGCCATCGAAGATGCGGATGTTCGCCACGCCACCGCCGGCATCGCTCTGGATCGCCATGTCGGCCCGGCCATCGCCGGTGTAGTCGACGCCGCCGTTGGGGAAGGCGCCATTTTCTCCGGTGACCAGATCACGCACCTTGCCCGTGCTGCTCAGCCGGATCAGCGTGTGCGAGGGCGCACCTGCGCTGGCTCCTGCGCGGTACACCGCAAGATCGTCGATGCCATCACCGTCGTAGTCGCCGATGTGCCTGGGATCGTCCCCGGCCGTACCGAAGGAGACCTGCAGCGGCGCCAGGCCGGGGCGACTGGAGCGACGCACCTCGTATTGGCCCGTCGTGCCAGGGGACCAGACGATCGCATCGGCAATGCCATCGCCGTCGATGTCGCCATCAACGAAGAAATCCGATGCGTCGCCAAGCACGAAGTTCGCTTCAGTTCCTGCAGCGGTGCCATTGTTGTTTTTCACGTACCAGGTGACCGCACCACCGGCACCTCCGCCGGTGTTGCGCACGAGCACATAGCTGCTGCGCCCGCTGGCCGTGTAGTCCGAGCGCACGCGCTGACAGCTACCCAGCACGGGCGCATCGAAGCCATCGCTGAACAGGTCATCACTTGCCTCGCCGATGCTGAGCACGGCGCTGTTGATGCTGCCGGGATCACCGCTGACGCGGTCGGCGATCGTGAGCGTCCAGGTGCCATTGACCTGCGTGCCGGTCAGGCCCGCGAAGGCGCCTGCCAGCCAGGTCGTGCAGCCACCGCGCCGTGTGCCGGCGACACCTGCGCCGCTGGTGCGATAGGCGCCCGGGGGAACCGTCTCGCTGCTCGTGAGCGCCGCTGCGGTCGCCCAAAGATCAGCAGCGCCGCGGTCGGAGAATTCGTAAACGCCGCCCAGATTGGCGTTGTAGCCAAAGGAGGAAGCAGGCGCGAGACCGACCCGCTCGAACACCACCAGTTGTGCGGCGCCGCCCGGCGAACGCAGGGTGGCCTCCAGGTCACCGGCCCAGGTGTGCGTGAAATCCAGTTTCAACGCGAGCCGGCCAACGCCGCTGCTGATCCCGGAGACGTTGAAACTGACCGTGAGGCCCGTCGCATTGCCGTCCGGAATCGGCCCCGTGCCACCACCGGCAAAGTCCGCCGCCATCGATGTGCCCGCCATCGTTGCCAGCATCAAACCCATCAACTTCCGTCTTGCCTTGATCATGATCCCCCTCCCGGACATGGCACCCAATCCGGATGGATCGGGCGTAACGCACCACGACATCGACGCACGCACCTGCATGCTGCCTTGTTTCATTCCAGATTCTGCACCTGTTCGCGAAGAGCGCGGCTATCGATTTCACTCATTGGCATATTGTTAGCAGGCTGCTGAAAACCCCTTTTCAGCAGCCTGATGACGCCGTGCAGGGATGCACTGCACTCGAATCGATCACGCAAGTGATTGATTCGTCGGAGACGAGTCCGGGCATGTACCGGACTCGTCGAGCTGAAGAAGTCCGGGATGGACTTTTTCAGCACCCTGTTAGGGCCAGGGACGATTCAGCTACATCGTCGAGCTGCAGCCATCAACTACCCAGCCCAAGGTAGAGCGTCATGGGTTCGCCGGCGAAAGCGATGAACCCGTAGTGCTCATAGAACTGCCTGGCGTTCTCATCCTTCGCGTCCACGATCAGCGCATAGGCTGCCACATCGTTCCGTGCTTTCAGGCAGCGATCGACGGCACAGGCGACCAACAGCTTCCCGATGCCCTGCCCGTGCCGGTCCTTGCGGATCGCCAACCTGCCCAGGCGAAAGCACGGCACCGGGTAGCGAGGCAGCTTCTTGCGGTCACTCTCCCGCAGCTTCGCGGCATCCACCTGGGCTGCACTCAGGCAGTAATAGCCAAGAATCTCAGTCGGTACTTCGGTATCCACCAACACGAATGGTGTGCTGACGCCCTTGCGCCGATGCTGCTCCGCAAGACGCTTCAGGTAATCGTTGAGTTCGGGGACGCCGCAATCGAAGCCGTTGCGGTCATGCACGCCGACGTCGAGCGCGCGCTCCTCAAGCACGACGGACTTTCCGCCGTGCCTCCTTCAGTGCTTGCGACAAAGCCGGATTCGGTTCGAAAGGCCCACTGATGGCCGCTGCGAACCGCGCAAAGTCGCGCTCGTCAAGCACGATGCGGGCTTCCCGTTCGAGCAACGCCTGGGCCTTCTCCTTGGCTGCTGCACGCACGAAGCCCGCCATTGTGGTTCCCATGAGCGCAGCAGCCCGTGCGACGATTTTCTTCTCGCCGGAATCCAGCTTGAGATCGAAACGGGCAGCTGAGGTGCGCATGGCAATGTCTCCGAAAGATACGGTATTTTACCGTATCGTTGTGTTCGGAGCAAAGCAGGATCGTGTCTTGATGACTATCCCCGGCCGCGATCCGATACGGGCGCGCAGGCCGACCAATCCACCCAGCATTTCAAGGGTAGTACAATCCCGCCGGCTTTCGCGACGCATGAGATCCGGTTTTCGACGTGGCCAGGAAAGACGACATACGCGACCAACCGGCCTACACGCTGGCCGAGGCTGCCCGCTATTTGAAGGTCGCACCGGCTACGCTGCGCTCGTGGGTCATTGGCCGTCCTTATCCGACGGGAAAGGGACCTGCTCACTTCAAGCCCCTGATCCGTCCGGCCAGTAATCCTCCGCCCATGCTGTCGTTCTGGAACCTGATCGAGGCGCATGTGCTGCGTTCGCTGCGCACCGATCACGGCGTGAAGATGGACGCGCTGCGCCGTGCCATCCAGTACGCCCAACAGACACTCGACGTTGATCGTCTGCTGCTGAGTCCGGAGCTACGAACCGATGCCGGCAAGCTGTTGCTTACACGATATGGAGCGCTGATCGAACTGTCTGCTTCCGGTCAGATGGCGATGCGAAGAATGTTCAACGAACACCTGGCACGAGTCGAATGGGACAGCTGGCATTTCCCGGTCAAGCTCTACCCGGCCACCGCCGAAACCCTTACTGCGGCACGCCCCATCGCCATCGATGCGCAGGTGGCCTTCGGTCGACCGATCATCGCCAAGCGTGGCATCACCACGGGCGCGATCGCTGATCGCATCGACTCAGGCGAGACCGTGGATGAACTTGCTGCGGATTATGAGCTCTCCGTCGAAGAGATCGAGGAGGCCGTGCTCTACGAGCGGGCTGCGTGAACCTGGTTTATTTCACGGATCGGGATCTCGGCAAGAAATTCCCCGAGATCCTTCGCGCCGCCGGCTTGTCGGTCGAGCGGCACGCGGATCATTTTCAACACGACACCCAGGATGAAGTGTGGCTACGCGAGATCGGCAAGAATGGGTGGGTCGCCGTTACGCATGACGGCCGAATTCGCTACAAGCCAAACGAGAAGAGCGCGGTCGTCGAGAACAATGTCGCGTTGCTGGTGGTGGTGGGACACGCCCCATTTCCCGAATTGGCCACAGCATTCGTGGCGACGGAGCCGAAGATCCGCAACTTCATTGCCACCCACAAGCCGCCTTACATCGCCAAGGTCTACAGGCCGTCGGCAACCGCTGTGGCGTTGGGCCCTGCCGCACCGGGGCGAATCGAACAGTGGTATCCCCCGGCCAAGTAGCTGCTGCTCCCCAGATTGATCCAGGCAAAGGCCATGGGGAAGTAGTCGAAAGTGATCGTGCGCGATCGCGTTCAGAACGCCCCGCGAGCCGCCCATGCACCTCCGCCTCCACCCACCCCACGGCGCGCGCACCGATGTGTACCCGGCACAGGTACCGCCGCCGTGCTTCATTCACTGAAACGAATTGCGCAGACACGTCGGCAAGACGCTGATCGATGACTGGAACCTGGACATCGGCGTGCTGCGCCCGGACGCGAAGACGGTGGCGCAGCGCCGGCCAGGAATGCAATCCAGGGCCGGACAAGGGCTGGCGGTATACTTTCCGGGTCAAATGGCAGAAACAGGGGCCTTGCGTGACTGGCGTAGCGGCCAACATCAATGGAATCGGCGGCCACTTCGCGGCGCAGGAAGCCCGCCTGTTTGCTCCTGTCCGCAAGCGGTGATCCGGCGCTGAGCATGGCCGAAACTCCCGAGCAAAAAGCCCGCCGCGACATCGACGCCAAGCTCCTCGCGTCGGGTTGGCTCGTCCAGGACCGCGACGATCTCGACCTGACCGCCGCACGCGGCATTGCCGTGCGTGAGTTTCCGATGAAGTCGGGCTTCGGCTTTGCCGACTACCTGCTCTATCTCGACCGCAAGGCGGTGGGCGCGGTGGAAGCCAAGGCCGCCGGCGCGCTCACGGGTGTGGAGGCCCAGTCCGCCAAGTACGCGGCGGGTCTGCCCGACAACCTGCCGGCGCATCGCCGTCCGCTGCCGTTCTTGTTCGAGTCCAACGGCGCGGTGACCTTCTTCACCAACGGGCTCGACCCCAAGCCGCGCAGCCGCAAGGTATTCAGCTTTCCGCGCCCGGAAACGCTGGCCGATGGCCTGATGCAGATCGCGACGCTGCGTCAACGCCTCGCGCAGTTGCCGCCGCTCGCGAACGACGGCCTGTGGAAAGTGCAGCACCAGGCCATCACCAGCCTCGAAAGCTCGCTCGCCAAGGGCGATCCGCGCGCGCTGGTGCAGATGGCCACCGGCTCGGGCAAGACCTTCACCGCCGTGAACGCCGCCTATCGTCTGCTCAAGTTCGGCGGCGCCAAACGTATCCTGTTCCTCGTGGACCGCGGCAACCTCGGCAAGCAGACCGAGGACGAGTTCGCCAACTTCACGCCGCCCGACGACACACGCAAGTTCCCGACGCTCTACACCGTGCAGCGCCTGAAGAACAATGCCATCAACCCCGCGGCCAAGGTCGTCATCACCACCATCCAGCGCCTGTACTCCATGCTCAAGGGCGATGCGGAGTTCGACGCCGAGAGTGAGGAAGGCTCCGCCTTCGACACCGCCAAACCGTGGAAGGGCGAGCCGCCGGACGTGGTCTACAACGCCGGCATCCCGCCCGAGTTCTTCGACGTGGTGATCGTGGACGAGTGCCACCGCTCCATCTACGAGCTGTGGGCGCAAGTGCTGCTCTACTTCGATGCCTTCCTGATCGGCCTCACCGCCACGCCCGCCGGCCGCACCATTGGTTTTTTCAACAAGAACCTGGTCATGCAGTACGGCCACGACGAAGCCGTGGCCGATGGCGTGAATGTGGACTTCGATGTCTGGCGCATCCGCACGCAGATCACCGAAGGCGGCGCCACGATTGTTGCTGCGCCGACGGACGTGTACGTGGACAAGCGCCACAAGCTCACCCGCGCCGAGCGGCTGGAGAAGCTGCAGGCCGACCTCACCTACACCGCCAACGAACTGGATCGCGACGTGGTGGCCGAGGACCAGATCCGCACCGTGATCCGCGAGTTCCGCGGCACCGTCATCCCCGCCGCCTTCCCCGGCCGCACCGAAGTGCCCAAGACCCTGATCTTCGCCAAGGACGACTCGCACGCCGACGACATCGTGCGCATGGTGCGCGACGAGTTTGGCGAGCAGAACGCGTTCTGCGAGAAGATCACCTATCGCACCGGCTTCACGCGCGTGGTGAAGGGTGAGGTCACCGAATGGGTGAAGACCACGAGCCTCACGCCCGACGAGATCCTCGCCAACTTCCGCAACAGCTACTACCCGCGCATCGCCGTCACCGTGGACATGATCTCCACCGGCACCGACGTGAAGGCCATCGAATGCGTGTTCTTCCTGCGCAATGTGAAGTCGGCCGGCTTCTTCGAGCAGATGAAGGGCCGCGGCGTGCGCATCATCTCGCCGGACAAGCTCAAGGGCGTCACGCCGAGCGCACGCGCCAAGGAGCGCTTCATCATCGTCGACGCGGTGGGCGTGTGCGAGCAGGACAAGACCGACTCCCACACCTTGAACCGCAAGCCCTCGGCGACGCTGGCCGAGCTGCTGGAGTACGTGGGCCAGGGCGGCCTCGATGCGGACGCGCTCACGACGCTGGCCGGGCGCTTCGCGCGGCTGCAGCGCGAATGCACGGCGGAGCAATTGAAGGAGTTGCGCGAACTGGCCGGTGGCCATTCGCTGCCGGACCTCGCCGCCGACCTGCTGCGCGCCTGCGATGCGGATGCGCAGCTCGAAGCCGCACAGCAAAAGTTCGGCACGGCCACGCCCAGCGAAGCGCAGCTCAAGCAGGCCACCGAGGAACTGGCGCAAGTGGCGGTGACACCGCTGCTCAAGGCTGCGCTGCGTCGTCGCATCCTCGAGATGCGCGCGCAAAACGAACAAACCATCGACCGCCACAGCATCGACGCGGTGACGCAATCGGCCTTCGATGACGCCGCGCTCGACAGGGCGCGCGCCCGCGTGCAGGACTTCCGCCAGTTCATCGCCGATAACCGCGATCACCTCACGGCCCTGCAGGTGCTGTACGCAGGCACCAAGCCGCTCAAGCTCTCGCTCAGGGACCTGCGCCAGTTGCGCGATGCGCTCGCCGCGCCGCCGCTGGCCGCGACGCCCACCCAGCTCTGGCAGGCCTTCGCCGCCATCGAAGCCTCGCAGGTGCGCGATGCGCCGCCCGCCACCACCCATCCCGGCGAACCGCTTGCCGATCTGGTGGCGCTGGTGCGCCACGCGCTCACGCCCGCCGTGCCGCTCGCGCCCTATGCCAGCGAAGTACACGAGAAGTACGGCGACTGGATGGCGCAGCAGGAACGCCGCGGCGTGGCCTTCACGCCCGAACAGCGCCTGTGGCTCGACCACATGGCCGAGCACATCGCCACCAGCCTCGCCATCGATCCCGATGTGTTCCAGGACGGCTGGTTCGGCCAGCAGGGTGGCTATGGGCGCGCGCACAAGCTGTTCGGTGACCGGCTGCAACCGCTGCTGGCGGAGTTGAATGAGAGGTTGGCGGCGTGAGTTCGGCCCAGTTGAGCGCACTTCCCGAGGAGTGGGTAGCTTCGCCGATTGGCGAAGTGCTGGATTCCTCCATAGAGCAATCTGGTCCATCGTCAGGAAACAAGACATTCATCTACGTGGACATCGGCAGCGTGGACAACGCTGCAAAGAGAATCGTTGAGCGCAAGGAGCTGCTTACAAGTGCTGCGCCAAGCCGGGCGAAGCAGATTCTGCGCCGCGGTGACGTTCTTGTATCGATGACACGGCCGAACTTGAACGCAGTAGCAATCGTTTCCGACGAGTTCGATGGCGCCGTCGGTTCTACGGGCTTTTACGTTCTGCGCAGCCGATCAATCGAACCTCGGTGGATGTTCTATGCGGTCCAGACCCAAGGCTTCATCTCTGCGATGTGCGACGTAGTGCAGGGAGCCCTGTATCCAGCCGTTCGACCCAAAGACATCGCTCGTTGGGCCTGCCCCATCCCTCCACGCAAGGAACAGGAGCGCATCGCCGACACCCTCGACGAACTCCTCTCCGACCTCGACGCCGGCGTGGCGGCGCTGGAGCGCGTGCGGGCGAAGCTGAAGCACTACCGCGCCGCCGTGCTCAAGGCCGCGGTCGAAGGCAGCTTGACCGCGCAATGGCGGCGCGAGCATCCGGCCACGGAAACCGCCGACGCGCTGCTGACCCGGATTCTCGCCGAGCGTCGCCGGCGCTGGGAGCAAGCGCAGCTCGCGAAGTTCGAGAAGGCGGGGAAGACACCGCCGAAGGATTGGAAGGGGAAGTACGTCGAGTTAGCGCAACCCGAAAGCGAAAATCCGGCTGTCCTTCCTGATAGTTGGTACTGGACTAGCGTTGGTCAGTTGGCAGAGGTCGGCACGGGCGCCACACCGGACAGAGGTCGTCGTGAACGGTACTACGCAAACGGAACGTTCCCGTGGGTCACGAGCGGCTGCGTGAATGCGAGCCACGTGCGCGAACCGACCGAATGCGTGACTTCCGAAGCATTGCAGGAATGCAACCTCACCCTTTACCCGGCTGGCACATTGCTCCTGGCGATGTACGGCGAAGGGAAGACTCGCGGAATGTGCGCCGAACTCGGTATCGAAAGCAGCACCAATCAAGCGCTCGCCGCGATATTGGCCCCGAAGGAAGTTCGAGGGTATCTGAAATTGTTCCTTCTCAAGAACTACGATGACACACGGCGAGCCGCTACCGGTGGAGTCCAGCCGAACTTGAATCTGGGGATGGTACGGAGCATCAGAGTGCCATTCCCACCGCTTGCGGAACAGTTCGCCATAGTCGAAGCCGTCGAAGCCCAGCTCTCCGTCATCGACCACCTCGAACGCGATCTCGACGCGCGCCTGAAGAGCGCGCAGTCCCTGCGCCAGAGCATCCTGCGCCACGCCTTCACCGGCCAACTGGTGCCGCAGGACCCGAACGACGAACCCGCGAGCGAACTCCTGAAGCGCATTGCCGTCGAGCGCGAGGAACGCGCGCAACTCGCAGCGGTCGCCAAGCGCAAGGCGAAGCCGGCCAAGGCAGGCAGAGCCCGCGAGTCACGCCGCGCGCGGACGGATGCGCGCGAGTGATCGCCCCAGTTCGTGTTGCGCGACTTCCAGCTCGTAGTTCTTCTGCAGGTTCATCCAGCTTTGTGCATCGGTGGCAAAGTAGCGGGCGAGGCGCAAAGCCGTGTCTGCGCTGATGCCGCGGCGCTCACGCACGATCTCGTTGACGCGGGCGGGGGTGACGCCGATGGCGTTGGCCAGCGCCGTGCTGGACAGCCCGAATGGCAGCATGAATTCTTCACGCAGGATTTCACCGGGGTGGACAGGGGCAAATTTGCGGTTCATGACAGGTGCCTCAGTGGTAGTCAACGATTTCAACCCTCAGCGCGTCGCCAGCATGCCAGACGAAGCACACGCGGAACTGGTCGTTGACGCGGATGCTGTACTGGCCAGCGCGGTCGCCTTTAAGGGCTTCCAGCCGGTTGCCCGGTGGCACGCGCAGAAAGTCGAGGCTGGCGGCGGCGTTGAGTTGCACGAGCTTGCGCCGCGCCACCACTTCGATGGCCGCAAACCGGCGCACGCGCTGGCCGTGGAACAGGGTTTCCGTATCCTTGTCCGCGAACGACCGTATCATGGCTCTATCGTATATCGACACCCGATATACTGCAAATGACTCCCTGATGGCAATCGGAAAACCGCAATGATGGATGCATCGCAAATCGGCAAGCGCGCCTGGAGCTATGCGGGCGTGCTGCAGCAGGCAGGGCTGTCCTGCGTCGAGTATGTCGAGCAGTTGACCATGCTGCTCTTCCTCAAGATGGCGGATCAGTTGACCGGCCCGCCGTGGAACCAGCCGCCCATCGTGCCGCCGAAGTTGGGCTGGAAGGCGCTGCTGCCGCTCGACGGTGCGGCGCTCGAAACCCAGTACAGCCAGTCCATCGAAAAGCTCGGGCTCATGCCCGGCATGCTGGGCGTGATCTTCAAGGGCGCGCGCTGCGACATCCACAACCCGGCGCTGCTCAAGCAGCTCATCGTCAACCTCATCGACAAGGAAGACTGGATGAGCCTGCCGGTGGATGTGAAGGGCACCATCTACGAGGAACTGCTCCAGCGCAGCGCCTCCGAATCCACCAAGGGCGCAGGGCAGTACTTCACCACGCGTGCCGTGATCCAGACCATGGTCGAGGTGATGCAGCCCACGCCCGCAGACCGCATCTGCGACCCGGCGGCGGGCACCGGTGGCTTCCTGTTCAACGCCTACAGCCATGTGCTGCAGAAATTCGGGCCGGACCTCGATGCCGACCAGAAGCGCGCCCTGCGCGAGGAACTGGTCGAGGCCATGGAGCTTTCGCCCAAGGTCGGACGCCTGTGCGCCATGAACCTCTACCTGCACGGCATCGGCGGCGACAAGGTGGTGGTGCATTCCGGCCACGACAGCCTCGCCGCGCCGTGGAGCCGCGAGTACAGCATGATCCTGGCCAATCCACCCTTCGGCAAAAGCCAGAGCGTGCTGTTCGTCAACGAAGAGGGCGACACCGAGAAAGACGACGCCGTGGTGGTGCGTGAGGATTTCTGGACCGAGACCAGCAACAAGCGGCTGAACTTCGTGCAGCACATGTTCTCGCTGTTGAAGATCGACGGCCGCGCCGCCGTGGTGCTGCCCGACAATGTGCTGTTCGAAGGCGGCGCCGGCGAGAAGGTACGGCGCAATCTGCTGGAAAAGTGCAAGGTGCACACCCTGCTGCGCCTGCCCACCGGCATCTGGTATTCGCCCGGCGTGAAGGCCAACGTGCTGTTCTTCGACAAGAAGGAAGGCCGCCCCAAGCCCTGGACCGACCAGCTCTGGGTGTACGACCTGCGCACCAACAAGCACTTCACGCAGAAGCAGTCGCCCATCACCCGGGGCGACTTCGACGAGTTTGTCGCCTGCTATCGGCCGGGCCAGATGCACAAGCGTGAGGCCACGTGGAGCGAGGCCAACCCCGACGGCCGCTGGCGCTGCTACACGCTCGATGAGATCCAGAAGCGCGACAAGCTGAGCCTGGATCTGTTCTGGATCAAGGACCAGAGCCTCACCGATACGGATGCCCTGCCGCCACCGGATGTGATCGCGACCGAGATCGCCGAGGAACTGGAAGCGGCCTTCGAGCTGTTCAGCGGGATCGCGAAGAAGCTGCCGAAATCGACGGGCTGAGTGGGTCGTGGGTGGACGCAGCGCGCCGACCTCATTCCAGATTCTGCACCTGCTCGCGCATCTGCTCGATCAGCACCTTGAGTTCGACTGCGGCGCCGCTGGTGCGCGGATCGGTGGCCTTGGAGCCGAGCGTGTTGGCCTCGCGGTTGAACTCCTGCATGAGGAAGTCCAGGCGCCGGCCGACGGCTTCCTTGAGGCTGAGCACGCGGCGGGCTTCGAGGATGTGCGCGCCCAGGCGATCGAGTTCCTCGTCCACGTCGATGCGTTGCAACTGCAAGACGACTTCCTGCTCGATGCGACCGGGCTCGAGCGGTTGCTTGAGCTCGGCCAGGCGCGCGTCGAACTTCGCGCGCAGCGCGGCGCGCACTTCGGGCAAGTGCTTGCGCACCTCGGCAACGATGCGCTCGATCGCATCGAGTCGTTCGCGCAGGAACCCGCCGAGACGACTGCCTTCGCGCTCGCGCGTGGCGACCATCTCGTCGAGCGCACGATCGAGCAGGGCCAGCGCCGCGCTGCGCAGCGCATCCTGATCGGTATCGCGGTCGAGCAGCACGCCTGGCCAGTTGAGCAGGGATGCGAAATCGACATTGAGCTGCGGAAAGCGGGCGGCGAGTGCTTGCGCGGTATCGGCCAGCCGCGCGACAAAATCCTCGTCGATCGCGATCGCCGCAGCCGAGGCGACTGCGGGCTTGAAGCGCAGGCCCAGATCGACCTTGCCGCGCGCGAGCCTGGCCGCGACACGCTCGCGCACTTGCGGCTCGAGCGTGCGCAATTCGTCGGGCAGGCGCAGCCCCAGTTCGAGGTAACGATGGTTGACCGAGCGCAGCTCGATCGACAGCGTGCCGTGGCCGGATTCACTCTCGGCACTGGCAAAGGCAGTCATGCTGCGGAGCATCGGCGTTCCATGGCGTGGGAAAGCGCAATGGTAAACTGCCCGGCCCGATTGCCCAAACCGGCCCCCATGACCACTCCCGCATCCTTCTCGCGTCCCTCGGGCCGCGCCGCCGACCAGTTGCGCAGCGTGACGATCGAACGCGGCCACACGCGCCATGCCGAAGGCTCGGTGCTGATCAGCTTCGGCGACACTCGCGTACTGTGCACGGCCAGCGTCGAGGACAAGGTGCCGCCGTTCCTGCGCGGCAAGGGCGAGGGCTGGGTCACTGCCGAATACGGCATGCTGCCGCGCGCGACCGGCCAGCGCACCCAGCGCGAGGCCACGCGCGGCGGCCAGGGCGGGCGCACGATGGAGATCCAGCGCCTGATCGGTCGCGCGCTGCGCGCCTGCGTGGATCGCAACGTGCTGGGCGAGCGCACCATCACGCTCGACTGCGACGTGATCCAGGCCGACGGCGGCACGCGCACCGCCGCGATCACCGGCGCCTATGTCGCCCTGGTGGATGCGGTGAACTGGCTCAAGGCGCGCAACGCGCTCAAGCGCGAGCCGATCTTCGGTGCAGTCGCCGCGGTTTCGGTCGGCATCTACAAGGGCGTGCCCGTGCTCGATCTGGATTACGCTGAGGACTCGGCCTGCGACACCGACATGAACATCGTCATGAACGACGGCGGCGGCTTCATCGAATTGCAGGGAACCGCCGAAGGTCATGCCTTTCGCCGCGACGAACTCGATGCCTTGATCGGTCTGGCCGGCAAGGGCATCACGCAGTTGTGCGAAGCGCAGCGCGCGGCACTGGCACACCGATGACGCGGCACATCGCCCAGATCGCGCTGCTGGTGCGCGACTACGACGAAGCCAGCGCATGGTTCGCGCGCGCACTCGGCTTCGTGGTGCTCGAAGACAGCGACCTCGGAGGTGGCAAGCGCTGGCTGCGCATTGCACCGAGCGCCGACGCCGCGTTCTCGCTGCTCCTGGCCAAGGCGACCACGCCCGAACAGACGGCCGCGATCGGCAAGCAACACGGCGGCCGCGTCGGCTTCTTCCTGCACACCGACGACTTCGCGCGCGATCACGCGCGCCTGCTCGATGCGGGCGTGCAGCCCGAAACGCCGCCGCGCCACGAAGCGCACGGCACCGTGGTGGTGTTCGCCGATCTCTGTGGCAACCGCTGGGACCTGATCGAGCGCCGCGCATGAAGCTCGTGCTCGCCAGCGGCAATGCGGGCAAGCTCGTCGAACTGCGTGAGCTGCTCGCCGAAGGCGCAATCGAGCTCGTGCCGCAGCAGGCGCTCGGGATCGCCGACGCCGAGGAATCGGCGAGTACCTTCGTCGAGAACGCGCTGATCAAGGCGCGCCACGCCGCACGTCTGTCGGGCCTGCCCGCGCTCGCCGATGATTCCGGGCTGTGCGTGAATGCTCTCGATGGCGCGCCCGGCCTGCATTCGGCGCGCTACGCGGGCGGACACGGCGATGCGGCGGCGAACATCGCCAAGTTGCTCGACGTCTTGCGCGAAGTACCCGAAGAACAGCGCAGCGCGCATTTTCACTGCACGATCGTGCTCCTGCGCAGCGCCGATGATCCCGCGCCGCTGATCGCCGAAGGACGCTGGCCCGGACGGATCCTGCAGGCGCCACGCGGCGTGGGCGGCTTCGGTTACGACCCGGTGTTCTTCGATCCTGCGCGTGGCCTTGGCGCCGCCGAACTCGATCCGGCACTCAAGAACCGCATCAGCCACCGCGGTCAGGCGCTCACGCAGCTGCTGGCCGCGCTGCGCGCCCAGACGCACGCGGCCTGAGCTGACCAGGTTTTCCGAACCCGCCCATGCCATTGATCGCGCCGCCGCTTTCGCTCTACATCCACATCCCGTGGTGCGTGAAGAAGTGTCCCTACTGCGATTTCAATTCGCATGCGCAGCGTGGCGCGCTGCCGATCGAGGAGTACGTGGTCGCACTGCTCACCGATCTCGAGCGCGACCTCGCCCAAGCCGGTGAGGCGATCGCCGGACGCGCCCTGCACAGCATCTTCTTCGGTGGCGGCACACCGAGCCTGTTCGCGCCGGGCGCGATCGCGCGGATTCTCGATGGCGTCACCGCACGCATCGCGCTCGAAGCGGCCGCCGAGATCACGCTCGAGACCAATCCCGGCACGCTCGAACATGGCCGTTTCGATGGCTACCTGCGCGCGGGTGTCAACCGCATCAGCATCGGCGTGCAGAGTTTCGATGACGACAAGCTGCAGCGGCTCGGGCGCATCCACAACGCCGGCGAGGCCGATCGCGCGGTCAAGTCCGCGCAGGATGCGGGCCTTGTCAACATCAATATCGATCTGATGTACGCGCTGCCGCAGCAGACGCTCGCGGGCGCGCTCACCGACGTTGCCGCCGCGATCGCGCTGCAGCCCGCGCACATTTCGCATTACCAGCTCACGCTCGAACCCAACACGCTGTTCGCGGCGCGGCCACCCAAACTCCCCGATTCCGATGCCGCCTGGGACATGCAGGAAGCCTGTCAGACGCGCCTGGCCGCCGCGGGTTTCGCGCAATACGAAGTCTCGGCCCATGCACAGGCCGATCGACGCTGCGCGCACAATCTCAACTATTGGCGCTTCGGCGATTATCTGGGTATCGGCGCGGGCGCCCACGGCAAGTTCAGCGACGCCTCCAGCGGTCGCATCTTGCGCACGGCCAAGCTCAAGACGCCGGCCGGCTATCTCGATCGTGCCGCGCGCCGCGAAGCCTTCGGCAGCCAGTCCGAAGTGGCCGCACGCGACCTGCCGTTCGAGTTCATGATGAATGCGCTGCGCCTCAACGAGGGCGTGGCCGCGGGCGATTTCACGGCCCGCACCGGCCTTGGCGCAGAGGCCATCTCGACGCTGCTCGACGACGCACGCAGCCGCGGCTGGCTGGTCGAAGATCCGGCGCGCATTGTCGCGACCGCGCTTGGCCAGCGCTATCTCAACGACGTGATCGAGCTGTTTCTGCCTTGAGGCAACGCTCAGGCCAGCAGGAACATCGCCTTGGCCAGGAACACGATGCCGACCATCAGCGCGAGCACGATGCGGTGGGTGTGGCGGAAGCGGCATGGATCCATGCGACCGCGCAGCGCCGCCCACATCGTGCTCAGGAACACGCCGAGCACGCCGAACGCAAGCAGGACCTTGATCCCGAGCAGCACGCCAAAGCGTGAACCCAGACAGGTGAAGCCGTCACAGCGCACCTCGAACATCCAGATTCCGCTCATGAAAAGCAGTGCGACCACGAACGGCATGATGCGACGGGCGCGCCGCACCACGAGTTGTTCCAGACGCGCCATGCCTTCAGCACCCAGCTCGGCGTGAAACGATTCGATGATCAACACCTCGAAGACGACCGCACCGACGAACACGATCGCGCAGGCCAGATGCACGAGCTGGATCCAGCCATACCACTGCACCAACATGAAACCTCCTGTGCCGGAGCCGTGGTCAGAACAGGGCCACTCGGCAAGCAACCACGGCGAGCGTGATCCGCAGGTGCAGCGCAGTCCTTGACCTCGATCAAGGCGACCGGTCGGAAGCAGACATGCGATTCATCCGCGCACGCGGCTCTCGCCGGGGCGTGGCTCATGCGGGTTTGCGTGGCAAGGTTTCCTGCGTACCTTGCCTGTGCTGTCGTGACGACCGTGATGTTTGATCAACGCGGTCGTGGTACGCGGTGAAATCGGAACAGGCGCATTGCGCAATATCCTCGACCGTCGTGCTCACACACCGACGTCGACCGGTTTCGCACCCGCCGCTCCAGAACGGCGTACGGCCGTGCTCTGGCCATACCCTCCCGGTGTGTGTCGTTGACCCTTGGCGCCCGCGCCCTGCGGCCTCCGGGCGCCCCTGTTCGCCCCGCCGTGCGCGTGCCAGAATGCCCGATGGGAGGGTGGCGCCGCGCCTGAGCTGCAACGAGTCAGTCGGCGTCGCGCAACGCTGCGAGGAATGGGATGAACGCTTCTGCCAAACCCGGTGACAGCGGACTGCACACGCTGGCCCGTCGCAATGATCTGCCGCCACGCGTGCGGACGCTCTGCGAAGGCCTGCTCAAGCAGACGCGCGAGGTACTCGATCCGGCCTTCGATCGCGCGCTGGGCGAGATCGAACAGGCCTTGTTCAAGATGGCCGAGCAGGCCGGCAGCAGCGCCGAGCAGCAACTGCATTTCGAAGCACTGCGCAGCTTCCAGCATGGACGCACCCTGATTCAGCCGCGCTTCCTGCGCAGCATCGAAACCGGCATCGCCTCGATCCGCTCCGGCACGCAGGGAACCACTGCGGCGTCCTCGACCAGCAAGCGCACGCCGCTTGAACTCGTAGACTCAGCTTCGCTCGATGAAGACTTGGCCCTGCGTGAGGTCAGCACCCGTGCGGAAATGCGCTGCAGCCAGCAACTGCATGTCTTCGCTTACCGCTACGGCGTGATCGCGGCCGCGCCACCTGACCACGAAACCCTGCCGATCGGCCCGGCAGCGATGGCCGAGGCCCTGCGCGTTGCCTTCAACGGTCTGGGTCTGGGCACCGAATACCGCATCCTTGCCTACAAGCAGGTCGAACGGGTTGCATTCGCCGATCTCGCGCGATTGTTCGAGCGCCTCAACAAGTGGCTCGCCGATCAGCGCATCCTGCCCAATTTCAAGCTGTCCTACCGGCCACACGGTTCGTCCGCCGCAGGGGATGCAGGTGGCGACGAGGCGGCCAAGACCGAGCCCGCAAAGGGCGCGGAAAAGCCTGTCGCCGAGGACCCCGCAGCCAAGGCGCCCGCTACGGCCCAGGCGCGCCAAGGCGCGGCAATGCCAAGGCAGATGCCCGGGCAGCCCGCCGCGTCGCGCGCGGAGTCGATTGCGGAAACACCCCAGTTTGCGACCTTGCGCAACCTGCTTGCGGCGCGGCGCCGTGTCGATGGCGATGTCGATGTGCCACCCAGCAGCGCGGCAGCGGCCCCGAGCATTCCCAGGCCGGACCTGCAGAATCTGCTCGGCGCAATGCAGCGTGCGGCCGCACAGGACGCTGCCAACGGCAAGCGCTATGACAGCGAACGCTTCCGCAACACCCTTGCGGTCAAGCTGCGCCGCTCCGGCGCACAGGGCAGCGCGGTGGGGCTTGGCGGCGAAGACCGTGACACGGTCGAACTCATCGGCATGTTGTTCGACTACGTCACGCGCAACATCAGCGAGGGCAGTCAGGCGCGCTCCCTGGTCGGCCAGTTGCATGTTCCTGTTTTGCGCGTCGCGCTGAGTGACAAGACCTTCTTCACCCGCCGCGACCATCCCGCGCGCGAGCTGATCAACACCATCGCCGAGACCAGTGAACGCTGGCTCGACGACGCCGACGCCGATCCGGAACTGGCGTCGAAGATGCGCATGGTGGTCGACCAGCTGAGCAATTCGTACGACGGCGACGTCAACCTGTTCACCAACATGGCGAACGACCTCGATCAGCACATCAAGCTGATGACGCGTCGCGCCGACGCCGCAGAGCGTCGCCATGTCGAAGCGGCCAAGGGCCGCGATCGCCTGCTGCTCGCGCGCGAGACCGCACGCGCGGCGATCACCGGCCTGCTCAAGGGTCGTTCGCCCTCGCCACGCCTGCGCAACCTGCTCGAAAACACCTGGACCGATGCACTGGCGTTGTCGGCACTGCGTGGCGGCTCCGACAGCAGCGAATTCGCCGAATGCCTCGACATCGCCGCCGACCTGATGGCGCGCGGCATGAAGCCGCTGGCCGACACGCCGGGTGACAAGAAGCTGCGCAAGGCCGCGACCGAGCATCTGCGTGCAGTCGGCCTGCACGAGGACGAGATCAACGGCCTGCTCGACAACCTGTTCGAGCAGGCGCCCACGGATGCCGCGCTGTCCCAACTCGAGCGCATCGACGAGGCCTTGCGCGCCAAGCCGCGTCTCGGCGGCGAGGCTCCGCGCCACACCGAAAAACCCAAGCAGCCGCTCACGCCCGACGAGCAGAAAATGCTCAACCAGATCATGCAGACCTCGTTCGGCACCTGGTTCGAGTTCACCAAGAATCAGCAAGGTGAAATGGTCAAGCGCAAACTGGCCTGGTTCTCGCCGATGACCGGTAACTGCCTGTTCGTGAATCAACGCGGCGCACGCATCGAGGATCTCACCCTCGATCTGCTTGCACGCGAAATGGCCAGCGGCCGCGCACGCATCGCGGTGGTCGAGAAGACCCGCTTCGTCGACCGCGCCTGGAAAACCATTGTCTCGCTGCTGCGTCCGCAAGCCAGCGCCCTGCCCGTGGGAGAGGCCACCGCATGACCGCCAACCCTCGCCAGCGTGCCGCACGCAAGCGCCCTGACCACACCATCGTGGTCGTCGACCAGATGACGGGCGAGCCAGCCGGCCATGTCGGCAACTTGTCGCTGAGCGGCATGCTGCTGATCGCCGATCATCCGTTTGTCGAAGACGCGCTCTATCAACTTGCCTTCAGCCTGCCCCACAACCACGGCCAGCGCACGATCGAAATCGGCGCGCATGAACAATGGCTCGCCGATGGAACCGTGCATGGCCAGCAATGGGTGGGCCTGCAGTTCATCGACATCTCGGAAGATGACGAGAACGTGCTGCGGCAATGGCTGGAACATGCCGCTGACGAAGAGCGCTGAGCAAGCCGCACGGCAACCCGATCAACTGCGGGTGCGATCCGACCCGTAGGCGCGCAGGAACATTTCCGCGGTTGCCTCGAGGTGCTTGCGCAGCTCGGCCTCGCCCCAAGGCATTGCGCAACCGCACAGCATGCGCGAGTGCGCTTCACCCTTGAGCAGGGCGAAGAACTGCGAGGACGCACGCGGCACATCGTCGATCATCAATTGTCCGGCAGCGATTTCCCGGCGCAGGAAGGCCTGGAATGCCATCTGCACGCGCTTGGGGCCGGCCTCCCAGAACAGATCGGTCAAGCCCGCAGGCGCGGAGCCCGAAGCGAGCAGGCGATTGAGTGCAATCGCATCTTCGGAGGTGATCAAGGCGAAGAACGCCCTGCCGATCACCTCGAGCTGGCGCCGCAGCGGCCCCTGCATGTCGATGTCGAACAGCGCCTCGGGCATCTGTTCTTCGCAGCGCGCACTGATGGCGGCAAGGAAGAGGCTCTCCTTGTCGCGAAAATGGCTGTACACCGTGAGCTTGGAGACGCCCGCATCAGCGGCAATCGCATCCATGCTGGTGCCTTCGTAACCACTCGAAGGGAACAGACGCTTGGCAGCATCGAGAATCGCCGCGCGCTTCTCCAGATCCTTCGGGCGACCTGGTCCGACGGACTTGGCAACGGCATCTGACTGACAAATTGCTGGTTTCATCTTGATGACTAATGTCACTGGTTCGGCAAGCGCGATCCAGTTACTATACTCGCGGGTTCTTGAATGGCCGCTGCCGCTGCCCACAAGGCGCGCAGCAGTGGATTGGGCTGATTATGGCCCGTTTGTCGCAGGCGAGTCCTGATCTGCGGCAATTGTTCCGGCATGTCAACGATTCAAGTCTCTCGCCGCACCGTCCCGGCCCACCTCCCTCCCCGCGACCGGGCCGGTGCGGACGGGAGCATGGCTGTCCGCGCGCGGACAGTGTCCGCTGGCGGTCGCGGTGACTTCCGGCACTTCGGTGCCGGCGCAGCGATGGCAAACGATGGATTTGCCCGCAAGGCGCGCTGCACCTATGCTCTTCGACCTTTTTCCTTCCAGGAACATCGAAATGTCGATCGACACCGAACTGGCCCGGAACAACATGGTCGAGAACCAGATTCGTCCCTGGGAAGTCCTCGATCCGCGTGTGCTCGACACGCTGCGTGAACTGCGCCGCGAGACCTTCGTGCCCGAGGCACATCGGCATCTCGCCTTTGCCGACATCGCCCTGCCGATCGGCCATGGCGAAGTCATGTTCAAGCCCGTGATCGAAGGTCGCATCCTGCAGTCACTTGCCTTGCAGGGCAACGAACGCGTGCTCGAGATCGGCACCGGCAGCGGCTTCCTCACGGCCTGCATGGCGCGTCTGGCCGCTTCGGTGACCAGCGTCGAACGCCACGCGGATCTTGCCGATGCCGCGCGCGCGCGCCTGATGGCAGCTCGCATCGGCAATGTCCGCGTCGAAGCCGGTGATGCGCTCGGCGATGCGCAGACCAGCGAGACCTTCGACGTGGTCGTGCTCGGCGGCGCCGTCCACAGCCTGCCCGAGCGTCTGCGCGCCAGCGTGCGACTGGGCGGTCGCATGCTCGCCTTCATCGGCCAGTCGCCCGCGATCGAAGCCGTGCTGCTCACCCGCGACGCGACTTCGAAGTGG
Source organism: Lysobacterales bacterium (assembly GCA_002632325.1). Lineage (GTDB taxonomy): Bacteria > Pseudomonadota > Gammaproteobacteria > Xanthomonadales > Rhodanobacteraceae > Dokdonella_A. The sequence continues at coordinate 71,224 of NSJK01000002.1, forward strand.
ACGCAGACGAGCCTGTTCGACACCGATTTGCCCTATCTGCACCACGCCGAACCACCGCGCCGCTTCGCGCTGTGATCGCGCTGGCCTGAATCCGCATTTTGCTTTCGAGGTAGATTCGATGATCCGCTTTCGCACCTTGCCACTCGCCATCCTCCTGAGCTGTGCCGGCGCGGCCCATGCCGAGGATTTGCTGCAGATCTACCAGCAGGCGCGCAACTCCGACCCGACCCTCGCCGGCGCGCAGGCCACCAAGCTGTCGACTGACGAAGTCGTCACCCAGGCGCGCGCCCAGTTGCTGCCGCAGATCGGCATCGACCTGAGCTTTTCGCGCTCGCGCTCGGGCAGCAATGGCACCTCGCAGATCGCGCTCGACCCGAGCGATCCGACCGACACGGTCACGGTGGATGGCATCACGCGCACCACCTACACGCGCAACACCAGCGCTTCGCTGAACCAGAGCATCCTCGACATCAGCAAGTGGACTGCGCTCAAGGCCAGCCGCTACACCGCGCAAGCCGGAGCGGCAACCTATGACGCCGCCCAGCAGCAACTCATGATCGATACCGCGCAGGCCTATTTCAACGTGCTGTCGGCGCTCGACGCACTGCGTTTTGCCGACGCCAACGAGAAGGCGCTGGCGCGTCAGTACGAGCAGGCACGCCAGCGTTTCGACGTCGGACTCGCCGCGATCACCGACGTCAACGACGCCAAGGCCCAGCACGATCAGGCCGTGGCCACGGTGATCAGCAACAAGAACGCGGTCGATACCGCGCGTGAAGCCGTACGCCAGCTCACCAATCAGGAACCAGGTGAATTCAAGCACCTGCGCGAGGAACTGCCGCTCGATCATCCCACGCCCGATGATCCGGCCGCCTGGGTCGATGTCGCGCTCAAGCACAATCCGGCGCTGCAGTCGGCCTCGCTGCAGGTCGATGCCGCCAATGCCAACATCAATTCCGCGCGTGCCGGCCACCTGCCGACAATCACCGGCTCGCTCAGCTATGGTCGTGCGCAGACCTGGGGCGACACGCACTACGGCGGCGTGGGTTCTTCGGCGATCTACGCCGGCGATCCGCGTTGGGGCAGCACCGTATCGCTGAATCTCAGCGTGCCGCTGTTCAGCGGCGGCTACACGCAGTCACGCGTGCGCCAGTCGATTCACCAACGCGACTTCGCCCAGGATCAGTTCGAGGTCGGCCGGCGTCAGGTCGAAGCCAACACCCGCAACAGCTATCGCTCGGTGATTGCCGGCGCGAGTGAAGTCGAAGCCACGCGCGCTGCCGTCGTTTCCGCGCAGAGCTCGGTCGAGGCCACTCAGGCCGGCTACGAGGTCGGTACCCGCACCATCGTCGACGTGCTCATCAGCCAGCAAACCTTGTTGCAGGCACAGAGCGCGTATTCATCGGCACGTCACAACTTCGTGATGAACGGGCTGCGCCTCAAGCAGGCTGCCGGTGTGATCGAACTCAAGGATCTCGAGGCAATCAACGCCCTGCTCGACTGACGATCCGATGCCTGGCTTGAGACGGAATCCTCTCAGGCCGGCATCACCCGTTCGATCAGCGCCATCGTCCGCGCCACCGCGCCGCGTTCGCACTCCATCACCGCGAACGCGGCTGCGCCCATGCTGCGGCGCTCGACATCACGCGAGAGCAGGCGCAGCACTTCCGGGCCGAGTGCATCACCGTCGCCGATGCGCAGGACCGCACCGGCATTGATCAGGTTCTCGGTGACCTCGGCGAAATTGAAGGTCTGCGGACCGACGATGACCGGCTTGCCGAGTGCGGCAGGTTCGAGCAGGTTGTGGCCACCGACCGCGACCAGACTGCCGCCGACGAAGGCGACATCGGCCGCCGCATAGAAGTCGAGCAACTCGCCCATCGAATCCGCCACGAAGCATTGGCAGGCCGGATTGGCATCCGCGTCCTCACTGCGCGTGCGCGTGTCGAAACCGTAGGCGCGGCACGCAGCAGTCACCGGTTTGAAGCGCTCCGGATGACGCGGAACGATCAGCAGCAAGGCGTCGGGAAAGCGCCGCAGGATCTGCGCATGCGCCTTGAGTACGGCCAGTTCCTCACCCTCATGCGTACTCGCCGCGATCCACACCGGCCGTGCACTGCCGGCCGTCTCCCGGAATGCCGCACCGCGCGCCTTCACGCCATCCGAGACGACCAGATCGAATTTGAGATTGCCCACCGTTGCCAGGCGCTCACTGATCGCCCCCAGTGCCAGCAGACGCTCGTAGTCGGACACCGATTGCGCGGCGATCACACTCGCGCAGCGGATTGCGCGACGTGCGAGCGGCTGGATTGGCCAATAGCCGCGCAACGAACGCTCCGACAAGCGTGCGTTGGCAATCACGATCGGAATGCGCCGCTCATCGCAGGTGATGAACAGGTTCGGCCAGATCTCGGTTTCCATGATCACGGCCAGGCGCGGCTGCACGCGATCGAGAAAGCGCTTGACCGCACTGGTCAGGTCATAGGGCAGATAGACATGGAACACGCGCTCACCGAACAGGTTGAGCACGCGCTCGGAACCGGTCGGCGTCACCGTGGTGATCACGAAGCGCGAACCCGCAAAGCGCTGCATCAGGGCTTCGATCAGGGGCGCCGCGGCATTGACCTCGCCCAGCGAAACGGCATGAATCCAGATGCTGTCGTGGATTTGTGGGTCAGGAAAGAATCCGAAGCGTTCCTTCCAGCGCGCGAAATAGCCGTGATACTTGATGCCCCGCGCCGTGAGTCGATACAGCACGAAGGGCGTCAGCAGGTACAGCGCAAGGGCGTAGATGAAACGCTGAAGCACGGCGTACCCGGCAACGAAAAGGCGCGGCAGTATAGCGTCAGGCTTGCGGCGCTTCCCGCATAATCATGCGCATGCCGCAACCCCCTCCTCCGTTCCGCGTCGCGCTGTTGTCACCCCTGCACTGGCCGGCGTGGATCGGCATCGGCGTGATCCGATTGCTCTCCTTGCTGCCCTGGCGCTTCCTGCTGCGCGGCGGACGCGCCCTTGGCTGGCTGTTCGCGCGCATCCCGGGCGAGCGCCGCCGTGTCGCTGCCACCAATCTTGCACTGTGCTTCCCGCAGCTCGGTGCCGAGGCGCGCGCCGACCTGCTCGAGGAAAACCTGCACGATGCCGGCTGCATGCTCGCCGAATTCGCGCTCGCCTGGATGGGCTCGGATGCAGCGATTGCGCGTATCCCCGTGTCAATCGACGGCCTCGAACATCTCGAAGCAGCACGCGCCGCTGGCCGTGGCGTCTTGCTGGTCGGTGCGCATTTCTCCCATCTGGAACTGTGTGCACGGCTGGTGTCACGACGCATCCGAATTGCCGGCATGTACCGCGAACATGGTGACGCCGCTTTCGAATGGGCGATCAAGCGCGCGCGCCTGCATTACGCCGATGCGATGTTCAGCAAGGACGAGCTGCGTGCAACGATCCGCCACCTCAAGAGCGGCGGCACTGTGTGGTACGCACCCGATCAGGACATGCGCGGCAAGGAAGCCGTGTTTGCGCCGTTTTTCGGTGTGCCCGCCTGGTCGATCACGGCTACCCACCACCTCGCACGCCTGTCGGGCGCGCAGGTGATCGCGTTCTTCCACCAACGCACGGCCAATGGTTACTCGATTCGTCTGGAAGCGCCGCTTGCGCAGTTCCCGGGCAATGACGTGGTTGCCGACACCAGCCGCATCAATGCCTGCATCGAGCGCATGGTCGAAGCCGCGCCCGCGCAATACCTTTGGTTGCACAAGCGCTTCAAGACGCGACCACCGGGTGAAGCCTCGCCCTACTCCTGAACCTTGTCCGCCACTGCAAGCGTACCCTGCTCCGCGGTGAGCACGCCTTGCATCTCCGCAGCCGGCATCGGCTTGCCGTACAGATAGCCCTGCAATTCGTCGCAGCCATGTCGGCTGACCCAGTTCGCCGTCTGCTGTGTCTCCACGCCCTCGGCCACGATTGCCACGCGCATGACCTTGCACATCGCGATGACGGTCTGCACGATCGCGGCATTGCGCGGCAGCGCCGCGATCAAGCTGTGGTCGATCTTGATGCAGTGGATCTCGGTATCGCTCAGGCGCGCGAGATTCGAATAACCCGTACCGAAGTCATCGATTGCAATGCGCATGTCGAGCGCGCGCAAGCGATCGAGATTCTCGTGCACCGTGCGCTTGCCTTCGACCAGCAGAGTCTCGGTGATTTCCAATTCGATGCGATTGCCCGCGCAACCGGTTTCGGCGAGCAGGTGCGCCACCAGCGCGGCGAAACCCGGGTCGCTCAGTTGCTGCTGCGAGACGTTGACCGAAATCGCCACGTCCAGCCCCATTTCCTGCCAGTTGCGCTGCTGCTGCATCGCCTTGCGCAACACGAAGGTACCGAGCGCATTGATCACGCCCGACCGTTCGCACAGCGGTATGAATTCACTCGCCGGCACGGTGCCATGCAGCGGGTGGTGCCAACGGGCCAGCGCCTCGACCGCAATCGTGCGTCGCTCGGCGACCGAATGACGCGGCTGGTAGTAGACGTCGAACTGGCCACGCGCATCGGCCTCCTTGAGGTCGGCCAGCAACTGCACCTGGCGCTCCATGCGCACGCGCAGTCGATCGTTGAAGATGCGGAACTGACCAAAGCCCCGTGCGCGCGATTCGTACATCGCCCAATCCGCATGGCGCAGCAGAGTCTGCGCGTCCTCGCCATGTTCGGGGAAGCGCGCCACGCCGATGCTCGGCGAGATCACCAGATGTCGTCCGCTGCCATCAACCGGAATCGCCAATCGCTGCAGCATCTCCCCGGCCAACAACTCCAATCGTGACTCGCCTCGCGCTTCGAGCGCGAGAAACAGGAATTCGTCCCCTCCCAGACGCAAGGCAATATCGTCTGCACCGCGCAAGGCCAGCAGGCGGCGTGCCACCTCGCGCAGCAGGCTGTCGCCATGCGGATGGCCAAAGGTGTCATTGATCACCTTGAATTGATCGAGGTCGATGAAAAACACACCGACCGTGGCGCCGCTCGCGCGGGCCTGCGTGCTGAGTCGATTGAACAAGGGCTCGACCATCAGGCGATTGGGCAAGCCGGTCATCGAATCGCGGTGGGCCATGTCCTGGGCCACTGCCTCGGCTTCCTTGAGCGAGCTGACATCGGTCGCGCTGATCAGGATCGAGGGCGCGCCGGAGGCCGGATCCAGACAGTTGCGCGCGGTCAACTCATGCCAACGGATGCCAACCCGCGTATAGACGCGCGCAGTCACGCGCGCTTCGCCGTGGCGCGCAAGAGCCTCTTGAAGCCGCAACTGATCCTCGGCCTGCACGAAGCGATCGAGCAGGCGTTCGGCACGTCCTTCGAAGGCACTGCGCGCAGCAGGGTTGAGATAAAGCGTGCTGCCATCCTGCCGATGGAGGGTGATCATCATTTGCGTGTGCAACAGCGCATCGGTGCTGCGCACCACTTCCGGCTCAATCGCACCTTCCGGAATTCCCTCGCACAACATCGCCACGCGATCGTCGGGCAAGCGCACGCCACCAAAGCGCACACGCATGGTTTTTGGCACACCGCGCGGATACAACGTCCACAGCTCGGTGAACTGGGCGTTGCTTGCCCTGAAATCCGCTTGGAACTGCTGCAGACGGCGCAACACCGCCGGCGACATCGTTTCCTTCATGCGCCGCGCTCGCAGTTCCTCCAGGGTGTCCGCATTCCAGACCGCGAGCGCCGCCGGATTGGCCCACAGCACGCAACCAAGATCGATATCGAAAACCCACACTGCGGCACTCAGCCGATCCACCAGCCAAGGATTGTCGGTGGCAGGATCGAACCGAGGCAGAATGCTTGCGCTCATCGATCCATCTCCCTGCCGCCCACAGGACACGTCACGTTGCGGTCGCACGGAGACGGGAGTTTGCTCGCCGATTGGCGCGCAACGCATCCAACTTCACTTGCCGATTTGCGAACTGCTCGACGCATCGACAAACCGCCCATGCAAGACCGCCCATCACTCGTTGCCACGGGTCGCCGTGACCGCACATCGACGCAACAAACGGATGAATGAACCCCGCCGCCACTATAAGGCAGCCACTGTCGCTTGGGCAGGTATTTCGGGGACGCAATGACTGATCCGTCACGGGCGCTGCAAGGCGCTGCAGGATTCAAGCCGAAGCGGCGCCCGTGGCAATGGCCGCCTTGGGCTCGCCGGCCAGCGCCGCACAATACAGAGCCAGCAGCCACCAGAACAGCAGGCCCCACCAGGCCGAATAGAACGCCAGGTGGGTGTTGAGTGGAAAGCACATCGCCACAAGGCTCAGGCCCGGCGCCAGCGCACGGCTGCGCGCCATGACGCTTGCACAACGCCAAGCCCGAAACGCGAGCCAGGTGCCAAACAGCCAAGCCAGCAGGCCGACCACACCCGTCTCGCTGAGGATCTCCAGCACGATCTGATGGGCGTGAGACGCCCCGGTACGCGTCGCAGGATCAACAAACGCATCGCCCGGTGCGGCATAGGTCGGATAGGCGTAGCGAAATCCGCGCACGCCCACCCCCGCAATCGGGTGCGCGGCAATCATCGCGCCAGCGGTGCGCCAGATGCGCAGGCGTCCCGCACTGGCCTCGTCCACCGCCGCTTCGGTGCCCTGCAGGGCGAGCAGACTGCGCTCGATGCGTGCGTCGAGCCGCAGCGAGCCTTGCCAGGCAAGCGCTATCAGGCCCGCCCCTGCCAAGGCCAGCGCTGCAAGCGCCGGCACGAAATGGCGCGCCTTGCGTGTCTCGCGCCAGGCGAGGATCACCAGCACGAGCGCGTAGGAGAGCCAGGCCGCACGCGATCCCGCAAGCAGGATCGGCAAGGCCAGCAGCGCCATTGCCAGCACCAGTCCGCCACGACCGAAACGCTCGCGCGCAGCGAGCAAGGCGAAGGGAGACAGGGTCGCCAGCACCTGACCCAACTTGAGGTTGCCGGCACCGAACACGCCCGAAATCCGCGCCTGCTCGGGCGGACCGCCCAGACTCATGCCGGTCAAGGCCTGCAGCCAGGCATCAAGCGCCCACAGCACCACGATCACAGCCGCCGCGGTGAGCAAGCGAGACCACGCCATCGGCGCTCGCAAGGCCCACACTGCAAACAGGCCAAACGGCAGGAAACGCAGGGTGGTGGCAACCGTCATCCACGAGCGCTCGGGCGCCACCGCAGCGATCGCGGAAATCGCTGCCGGCAACCAGTAGCAGGCAAACAAGACGAGGATCAAGCGCACGGCGGGATCACGCCACGGCATGCGCCCACGCAAAGCAACAGCCAGGGCGATCACGGCCATCACCGCAATCGGTAACTCGGAGCTGCGTCCGACCGGCAGCAACAGCAAGGGAGCAAGCATCAGCAGCCACGGCCACTGTTGCCGCAGGCGATCAGGCGCAGGATTCAATCGGCTTTCCTTCTGCGAAACTTCGCGCATTCTAGGCGGACCACGCCACCACAGCCGACCGTGGACTGACAAGAGTCTCGATCAGGATGTTGCCGGCGACCCCGAAACGAGATTCGCATACAGCGCCAGCGTCGCCGCCTGCATGTCGACCAGACGATAGCGGTCGAGCGGCGTGATCGGCGGCGCTGCGCTCAGCAATTGGGCAGCACGCTCGGTGAGCCGTTCGCGATCTCCCGGCGGCACGCGACCTGCGGGATACAGATCGGTGAGGAGTTCGCCGACGCCGCCGTGGTCATAGCCGAGCACCGGACGGCACAGCGAGATCGCTTCGATCACGGTGCGACCGAAGGATTCGGGCTTGTTCGACAGTTGCAGCACCAGCGCCGAGGCAGCACAGACATCTTTTGCATCCTCGCGTTGCGCACTCATGGCGACCCAGCCATCGACGCCGAGCTCGACCGCGAGCTTCTCGAGTTCGGCCACATAGGCCTCGCGTCCGCTCTGGCGCACGCCGAGCAGGATCAGGCGCGTCTCGATCGCGCGCGCCTTGAGATCGGCCACCAACCGGATCGCATCGGCATGACCCTTGAGCCGGGTGCCGCGTGCAGGCAGGGTGAGCAGGGGCGCACCGGCCAGCTGCGGGAACTCGGCGAAGAACCACTCGCGCCAGTAGTCGTCGGGCTGCCAGCCGTAGGGAAACGCCTCGGGGTCGACGCCGCGCGGAATCACCACCAGATGGCGCGGATCGGCAAAGCGATAGTGACGCAGCAAATGATCGCGCACCATGTTGGAGACGCAGATCACGCGCTCTCCGCGCGCCATGATCGAGCTGTAGAAACCGGCTGAATTGAGTCCGTGTGCCGTGGTCACGAAATGTGTGGCTCCGCGCCGGCCGCGCAGCGCGAGCCATGCCAGCCACGCCGGCACGCGCGAACGCGCATGCACGATGTCGGGCTCGATCTCGCGCAGCAGCGCACGCAGCTTGGGCACCTGCAGCAAGGTGGCCAGTGACTTCGCGGCAATCGGCATCGTCAGGTGACGACTGCCTTCGCGCTCGAGCGTTGCAGTGAGGCGACCACCGCTGGACACCACGATCGAACGATGACCGGCTGCCACCAGCGCGCGCGCGATCTCCAGCGTCGAGCGCTCGGCGCCGCCAGCCTCGAGGGCCGGGATCAGCTGGAGGACGGTGAGTCGGTCCTTCATCGCGGGTCAATCGACCAGATCGTACTCGGCGCTGCAGTACGGGCAGCTCACATGGCCGCCGTCTTCGGCGATCGGCAGGTAGACGCGAGGATGGGAATTCCACAGCGACATGCCCGGCATCGGGCAGCTCAGCGGCAGGTCGGCGCGGCTGACCTTGTAACGATGCTCGGCATTGGCCGGAACGGCCTTGGCCAGGGCGGGATTGGGGCGCGACATGACAACCTCCATGAAAACGCGAAAGTCTAGCAGGCCGCTCGATCCGGCCTGCCCCGAACCCGGTTCGACACCGCGCACGGACAAGCCCACCGTCGCCGATGTCCACGACGAGGTCAAGCAGGATGCATGCCAGTCGCGCCGTGACGCAATCCACAGCGGCCTCGTGATGCAGCGCGGGCGCAGCCACTGGCGCAGGTGTCTAGAATGCGACGGCTTTCCCCATCACACGTTCCGCTCTCGGAGACACCCGTGGATATCAACAAGATCATTGGCCGCGTCCAGAACATCCTGCTGACACCGAAAACCGAATGGCCGGTCATCGCCAACGAACCGGCGACGGTGGCCGACCTGTACAAGAACTACATCGCGATCGTCGCCGCGATCCCCGTGATCGCCGGCTTCATCAAGGGCAGCCTGATCGGCTATGGCGGTTGGGGCTTCACGGCCCGCACACCGATCGGCAGCGGCATCGTCGCGGCCGTGATCGGCTACGCGCTCAGCCTCGGCGTGGTCTATCTGATTTCGCTGATCGTCGACGCGCTCGCGCCGAACTTCGGCGGCCAGAAGAATCCGGTGCAGGCGCTCAAGGTGACTGCCTATGCCTGGACCGCATCGTGGATTGCCGGCATAGGCGCACTCGTGCCCTGGCTCGGGTGGCTGATCACACTCGCCGGTTTTGCCTACGCGATCTATCTCATGTTCATCGGCTTGCCCGAAACGATGAAGTGTCCGCCCGAAAAGTCGGGCGGCTACACCGCGGTGAGCATCATCATCGGCATCGTGCTGAGCTGGATCGTCGCGATCGTCGTCGCCGGCATCGCCGGTACCGGCGCGATGATGAGCGGCGCGCTCAACCATTCAAGTTTCGGTGACAGCTCCGTCACCATCGACAAGGACAGCGCACTCGGCAAGCTCGATGCATGGAGCAAGAAAGTGGAGTCGGCCGGCAAGCAGATGGAAGCTGCGCAGAAGTCGGGCGATGCCGAGGCACAGGGCAAGGCGATGGGCGCGATGATGGGCGCCGCGCTCGGCGGCGGCGACGCGGTCGAGGCGCTCGCTCCCGACCAACTCAAGCCCTTCGTGCCCGAGACCCTCGGTGGCCTCAAGCGCTCAAGCTTTTCCGCCGAACGCAGCGGTGCAATGGGCTTGCAAGTCTCGACCGCCGAGGCGACTTACAGCGACGACGCTGGCAAGTCATTGCATCTGGAAGTCACCGACACCGGCTCGGCCAAGGGCCTGATGGGAATCGCCAGCTGGGCCGCGGTACAGAACGACCGCGAAACCGATCATGGCTACGAGAAGACCTACAAGCAGGACGGTCGCCTCGTCCACGAGGAGTGGAACAATCAGGACAAGCACGGCGAGTTCTCGATCGTGCTCGGCAACCGTTTCACGGTGAAGGTGTCGGGCAATGCCGACAGCATCGATCAGCTCAAGGCCGCGCTCGGCAGCCTCAACCTCGCCGGCCTCGAAGCGCTCAAGAGCAGCGGCGTCAAGAACGGTTGATAGCGCTCACAGAGCATGCAGGGCAGGCACACAGCCTGCCCTGCACGTCTCATCACTCGGGACGAATCACTTTGGCGCTGCAGCCTTCACCGACGACTCGACGGTGATGCGCAAACGGATGTCGTCGCTGATGTTGGGGACGTAGGCACCGATGCCCCACTCCGAACGCTTGATCGTCGTGGTTGCATCGAAACCCGCGGACGGCTTCTTGCTCATCGGATGCGGGCCGACCTTGTTGATGGTGACGTCGAGCACAACCGGCTTGGTCACGCCGTGCAGGCTGAGGTCGCCGGTGACCTTGAGATGCTGCGCGTCAGCACCGGCCTCGACCTTGGTGCTCTTGAATGTGGCTTGCGGATACTTCTCGACATCGAAGAAATCGGCCTTCTTCAGATGATCGTCGAGAGCCGGCACGTTGGTGTTGATGCTGCCGACGTCGATGTTCACTTCGACCTTGGCCTTGGTTGGTGCGGCGGCATCGAAATCGAGCGTGCCACCGACCTTGCCGAACTGGCCGCTGGGATTGGAATAGCCGAAGTGGTTCCAGCTGAACACCACTTGGGTATGGCCGGGATCGAGCGTGTAGGTTTCGGCAAACGCAGGTGCGGCAGCGAGCGCGAGGGCGCTGACCAGTGCGAGGCGGCAGATCATCGGTCGTCTCCTTGGGGTGGTTGGGTCGAACGGGCTGCCAACAATGCGGCAGATGGCGGCCAAGCTCAAGCGGTCGGGGCCAGATGCAGTGTTGCCGTCAGGGAAACGATCGCAGATGACCGCCGCTGCATTACGCTCACCGCATGAATCCCGAAGACCTTGCCGACTGCTGGGTGATCAGCGATGGCGCGGCTGGCAACGAACGTCAGGCGCTCGCCCTCGCCCACGCCCTCGAACTCAGGCCGCGCGTGATTCGCCTGCGCATCCGCGAACCGTGGAACAGTCTCGCGCCGCGACTGCTGGCCGGCGCCGGCTGGGCATTGCGCGACGAGCGCGGCCAGCGGCTCACGCCGCCGTGGCCCGCCCTCGCGATCGGCTGCGGGCGCCGCGCCGCATTGGCCACGCGGCTGCTGCGCCGCTGGAGCGCAGGCCACAGCTTCTGCGTGCAGATCCTCGACCCGCGCATCGACAGCGAGGAATTCGATCTCGTCATCGCGCCCGTGCATGACGGAATCGACGGCCGCAAGGTGATCCGCAGCATCGGCGCCCTCAACGAGGTCGGCCCCGAATGGCTGGGGCGCGCGCGCCAACAGTTTGCGCAGCTGGCCGAACTGCCGGCGCCGCGTACCGCGGTGCTGATTGGTGCGAGCACACGCGCGCAGCGCCTCGATGCTGCATGGTTCGCGGCCCTGCTCGACTTGCTCGCGACGCAGCAGGCGCGCGATGGTGGCAGCTTCCTCGTGAGTGCCTCGCGGCGCACGCCGCCCGCGCTGGTGGCGCAACTGCGCGGGCGCTTCGCCGCCCTGCCCGGCTTGTTCTGGGGTGGTCCGCAGGACGGCGAAAATCCCTATGCCGGCCTCCTCGGTTGGGCCGATCGCATCGTCGTCACGCCCGACTCGGTCAACATGATCAGCGAGGCCTGTGCGACCGGCAAACCCGTCTACACCCACACGCCGCGCCCGCTGTCGGGCAAGCTCGCCCACTTCCACGCCGCACTCAAGGCCAGCGGGCACCTGCGCGAACTCGGTGACACCAGCGCGCGGCCGCTGCCCGCGCCACTCGATGAAACGCGCGAGATCGCCTCGCACGTGCGCGAGCGCTGGCTGGCGCACTGACGATTGCGTTCCGATTCAGTGCTGCGCGCTCAGGCGCCGGCCATCTCATTCCGCGCGATGATCGCGTGGGCGGCGGCGCTGTGCGCCTCGGTGTCGGCATCCCGCGTGACCATGCGCGCGCGGCCATCGAGCGTGCAGCGGATCGCGCGATCGAGCAGGTACGCGTGGGCAGCACCGAGTGATTGCGCCTCATGGGCCGCAAGAATGTCGCACTCGGCAAGACGCGCGATCAGGCGCGCCGAGTTGCCGCTGCCGCGCAGCTTGGCCTTGGTCGCGGCATGGATCAGCACCAGGCCCTGCAGCAGAAACTCGATGTCGACCAGACCGCCGCTGCCCTGCTTGAGATCGAAGCGCGCCGCATCCGAGCGATCGCGCTCGCCGCGCCAGCGTGCGCGCATCTCGATCACGTCGGCACGCACGGCCGCCGCATCGCGCGGCAGGGCAAGCAATTCATCACGCAATTGCGCGAAGCGACGCGACAAGGCGACATCGCCCGCCACCGCGCGCGCGCGCACCAGCGCCTGCAACTCCCAGGTCCAGGCGCGCTCGCGCTGATAGGCCGCAAACGCCGCGAGACTGAGCACGAGCATGCCCTTGCTGCCGTCAGGGCGCAGGCGCACATCGACTTCGTAGAGCCGCCCCGCGCGGGTCAGCACGCCCAGCAGATGCACCACCCGCTGGACCAGTCGCGCGTAGTAGCGCGAGGCATCGAGCGGGCGGGCGCCATCGGACTCGCCGGAGACGAGATCGGCATCGTAGAGGAAAACGAGATCGAGGTCGGAGCCGAATCCGAGTTCCTCGCCGCCGAAACTGCCGTAGGCAATGATGGCGAGCCCGCTGCCCTTGCCCGCAATCGCCGCGAAGCGACCATGACTGGCGATGAGATCACGCTCGGCAATGCGCAACACCGCACTGAGCACGACTTCGGCGACCGCGGTGAGCGCAGCGGCGGTGGCCACTGCATCGAGATGACCGGCGAGAAAGGCCAGGCCGATGCGAAACAGCGCCGACTGCCGCACTTCCTGAATCAGTTCGATCTCGGCCTCGGCATCGGCTTGCGCCAGTGCGTCGAGGCGACGCGTGAGATCATCCTCGATCGCCGCGCGACTCGGCGGCGCCGGCTCGACCCGATCGTCGAACAGCTCATCGAGAAGCAGCGGATGCGCGATCACGCGCTCGGCCAGGAAGGCGCTGGCGGCGAATATCGCGCTCACGCGCTTGAGTGCGGCCGGTTGCTCGTCGAGCAGGGCCAGATACACCGAGCGGCGCGCCACTGCCTGCACCAGACGCAGCAAACGCACCAGACACGCCACCGGCTCGGCTTGCGCGGCCGCAGCGGCGAACAGGGCCGGCATCACCCGATCGAGGCGTTCGCGCGAGCGCGTGGACATGTTGCGAAACGTCACCCCGCCGAGCAAGGCCTCGAGTTCGTCGATGGCCGCTTGTGGCGCAGAAAATCCAGCCGCCAGCAAGGGCGCAGGATCGAGCGCCGCGCCGCCAGTCAGGCCGCGCCACCACTGCGCCCATCGCACCTGCGCGCGCTGCACGTCATCGCGTGCCTCCACGGCCATCAAGGCGGCGAATTCGTCGGCAACGGTGCGTCGTTGTCGCGTCAGTTCCGCATCGAGTGCCGCCACATCGGGGAAGCCGAGTGCGACCGCAACCCGCAAGCTTGCGGCCTCGTCGTCGGGCAGGGCATGGGTCTGCTGGTCGGCGAACATCTGGGCGCGGTTTTCGACCCGACGCAGGAACAGATAGGCCTCACGCAGCGCACGCGCACGCTCGAGCGGCAGGAAACCGCGCTGCTCGCAGGCAGCCAGCGCCGGCAGCAGGCCACGCACGCGCAGGGTCGGTTCGCGGCCGCCACGAATCAGCTGCACGAGCTGCACGATGAACTCGATCTCGCGTATGCCGCCGGGCCCGAGTTTGAGATTGCCGGCCAGATCCTTGCGCGCGACTTCGGCATCGATCAGGCCCTTCATCTCGCGCAGACCCGCGAACGCGCCGTAGTCGAGATAGCGCCGATAGACGAACGGGCGCAGCGATTCGAGCAGGCGTGCTCCGGCAATGCGATCGCCCGCGACCACGCGCGCCTTGATCCATGCATAGCGTTCCCAGTCGCGACCCTCGCGCTGGTAGTACTGCTCCATCGATGCGAACGACAGCGCCAGTCGGCCGGCGTTGCCGAACGGCCGCAGACGCAGATCGACACGGTAGACATAGCCATCGGCATCGTGGTCGGCAAGCAGGGCCACCATCGCCTGGGCGACACGCGCGAACCAGGCCGCGGCATCGAGCGGGCGGGCACCATCGCTCATGCCGTCCTCCTCGTAGGCGAGGATGAGATCGATGTCGGAGGAAAAATTGAGCTCGCCGCCGCCGAGCTTGCCCATGCCGATCACCACCAGCCGCTGCTCGGCGCCGGCCGCATTGCGCAGCACGCCATGCCGCTGCGCGACCTGCAACTGCGCTCCCCGAAGCGCCTGTTCGATGCAGGTGTCGGCCAGCAGCGAGGCGCCGGTCAAGGTGGTGGCGACGCTGTCATCGCCATTGACGTCGCGCCAGATCAGGCGCAGTGACTCGCGCAGGCGGAATCGCCGCAACAGTCTGCGCAATTCCTGTCCATCGCGCACTTCGGCAAACACGCCGGCGCGCGCATCGGCATGGCGCGGGTCGCTCATCAGGCGCAGGCCGTCGGGCCCGAGCAGCATCGGATCGCGCAGCAGGCTGTGCCAGGCAAACTCGCTCGCGAGCAACACCCGCTGCAGGCGCTCGTCGACGCCGGCGTCGTCGTGGAACGGCACGGCCGCCGCCCGGCACGCCGCTTCAAGACGTGACAGGCGCTCGGTGACGAACGCGACCAAGGGCCGCGGCCAGCGGGTGAGATCGGACATGGCAGGATTGTCGCAGGCAGCGCGTCATGGCGACCAGCCAACGCCAGCCAAACGGGCTGACCCGGAGCAACGCGAAGTTAACGCGGCCCTGCCCTTGCCATGGCAATGTCGCGCCCCGCCATGCCCACCCTCCTCGCACAATCCGCCCATGGCCGCTGGCGCCCGCACATCGAGCGCGAGCTCACCGCGCTGTGCGCGTGTGTGCTGCTGCTGATCCTGAGCGTGGCCCAGCTCGACCCGGGTATCGATCTCGCCAATGCACAGGCGTCCGCGCCTGCCTTTCGCGTGCTCGCCCTCAATCTTCTGCCCGCGCTGACGATGTTCGCCCTGCTGCTCGCGCTCAGTCGCCGCCTGCTGCTCTCGGCCTGGTTGCTGCTGCTCGCCATCGTCGGACTCTACAGCGCCAACGCGGCCAAGCTCGGCGCGCTGCAGATGCCGCTGCTGCCAGCGGATCTGCGTTTTTTCATCGAGCCCGGGCCGGCGCTGCACCTGTTCTCGCACTACCTGCGCATCGATCTGCTGCATGGCCTGCTCGCATGTGCGGGCGCAGGCATCACGATCGTGCTGCTGCGTGAGCAACCCCTGCGCCTGCTGGGCCTGCGCCAACGCCTGCTCGTCGGCGGCGTTGCCCTCATGACGGGCGCCAGTCTGTACGCAGGCGCATCGCCTTGGCGCGAGCTCTACCGCAGCGCCGAACGCGATTTCCAGCCATGGGCGCTCGACCAGACCGCGCTGAGCACCGGGCTGTTCGGCAGCCTCCTGCTCTACCACTGGGAAATCGGCAATCGCGGCATTCCCGAGGCCGATCGCGCGGCGGCGGTCGCCCTGTTGCAGGCGCATGCACCCGAGCTTCGTGCAGGTCTGGCGCTGTCAACGCCGCCGTCTGCGCTGCCCGACATCGTGGTGATCCAAAGCGAGTCGCTGTTCGACCCGGCCCGCATGCACGGCATTCTCAGCGAGCGCTGGCTGCCGCAGTATCACGCACTGCGGCGGCGCGGACACAGCGGCGAGCTCACCGTACCGACCTTTGCCGGCGGCACCATCCGCACCGAATTCGAGGTACTCACCGGCGCACCGCTGACCAGTCTGGGCGGTATCCAGTATCCCTGGCTCGAACTTGATCAGGAGCACTATCCGGGCCTGACCAGCGTGCTTGAAGCCAATGGCTACGCGACCACGGCACTGCATCCCAATGCCGCCGCGTTCTGGAACCGCGACACGGTGTTTCCCGCGCTGGGCTTCGAGCGCTTTCTCGATGCCAGCGCCTTCCCGAGTGATCGCATCGTCGGCCTGTTCACCGCCGACGCGGCGCTCACCGAGCGCGTGCTCGCCGAACTCTCCGACGATGGCCCGCCGCAATTCCTGTTCGCGATCAGCATGGAAAACCACGGCCCCTTCGACTGGCGTCCCAACCTCGACTCGAAGCGACTGGCGGCGCTGCCGATGCCCGACGGCCTCGATGAAGGCTCACGGCACTGGCTGCGCAACTACCTCTATCTGCTCGATGACGCCGACACCGAGCTGGGACGTCTGGCCAAGGTGCTGGCCAAGCGCAAGCGTCACACCTTGCTGTTGTTCTATGGCGACCACCTGCCCGATCTCGGCCCGGTCTATGCCGAACTCGGCTTCGACGATGGTCGCGATGCCAAGGCGCAAAGCGTGCCGTGGCTGCTGCTCGACAACCGCAATCGACAGGCTCGACGCAGCGACCTGCATGCCTTCATGTTGCCCGCGCGCCTGCTCGAAAGTGCGGGCATCCGCGATGGTGCGTGGTTCGACATCCTCACCACGCTCACGCACTCGCCCGAGTTCTCGCTCGATGATGCGCAGACGCGCGCCGGTCTCGACGCGTTGGCCCAGCTTCATCTGCACGGCGAGCTCACTGCCGTGCTCGACGACACCTTCGGACTCGCGACGATCGAGCCACAATGAGCCCCCTGCTTCACGGACCCGACGAACCCGGCGCGGCGCGCACCAGACAGGTCGGGCACCATCCGTCGAAATTGTCGGAGAAGATCCAGTCTGGAATGAATTCATAAGCGCCCAGATCATGTGGACCAAAGTCATCCTGTATGTACGGAATATCGAACACGCGCAGCGCATGGTTGCGTGTGCTGTTGGCGACCTGTGGCGGTGCAAAATCAATTGCAGGCGAATACAGCGTCAGCTCGAAATTGCCGGAGGTCGGATCGGCGAACACGGGGTCGGCAACCACGAGATCGGCTGCCTGGAGACCGGCGAAGTCATTGCCGACGAGGTAGCGGAAACACTCCGCGTGGATTCCCAGCCAGGATTGGAGGATCGGGTGCCCTTCCTGCCAGATGATGCTGCGATAGACATGCGTGCCGCGGTAATCGCTGCTGATGTCGCATTCACCGCCCGCACCGATCACGCCACGCCCTGCTCCGAGCACATTGCCGGACACCGTGCTCGCCGAGAGCACCAGGGAATTCTCCGAGCCTTCGATCGCCTCGAGCAAGACCGAGGATGCGGTATTGCGAACCAGCAAGGCACCATCGAAGGAGACCTGACCATTCGTGTTGACATGGCTGCTCAAGGTCTCGCCGCTGTTGTGCTCCAGGCGCGTACCGCGAAACGTGGCCCGCGCCATCTCGCCTGCCTCGGCATTGACGATGATCGCACTGCCTTTTTTCGGCGTGCTGCCCTCGATCGCCTGATTGTCATGGATCCTGTTGCAGGCTTCGGGGTCAGCGCAGTTGACCGCGGCAGCCGGCGCGCCGCGCGTCGAGCCCTGCATCATGAAGTTGGTTTCGGCGTTGGAGTTTGCCCAGGCATGCAGGTAGACCGCGCCGCCCATGAGGCTCGCCGTGTTGTGGTCGATGTTGATGTCGAACGCACGCAGCTGCGCCCCGCCCAAGAGAGCGACAGCGCCGCCGAATGCTGCGCTGTTGCCGGCGATTCGTGTCGGCGTCAGTGGATCGATGGTGTAGATGTCGCCCTGGCTGCGCTCACCCAGCATGACGAGGCCACCACCCGCACCGGCCACGGCGGTGTTGCCCAGCAGGATGGCACCGTTGATTCCGCTCGAACGCGCTTCGATGCGGCAGTCCACCGCATAGATTCCGCCACCAACGTCCGAGGCCGTATTGAGCGCCACATAGGACTGGTCAAACAACATCACCGTCGCGCCGTTGCAGTAGATGCCGGCGCCGCCCACGGCTGAATTGCTGTTCACGGCGGAGTTGCCGAACAACAGCAATTGCATGCCGTCGAGCCCATCCTGCGGGTCAGCATTCCTCACCGCGATGCCGCCACCGACGTAGGCCTGGTTTGCGCGCACCCAGGTGTCGGCGAGCATCAGGACGGCCCCATCACTGCCACTCACGTCGATCCCGCCGCCATAGCTGTTGCTGCCGCCATCGACAAGATCGAGATTGCTCAGCGACACCGTGCGGGTGCCGAGGATTTTCAGCACCGGCAAGTTGCCATCACCATCGATCACCGTGCGCGCCCCGGTGGTCGGCGTTCCGCTCGAACAGGTGGCATAACCCCCGGCAAGGGTCAGACTGCCTTGCACCTGATCGATCAGGATGGCCTGCTGCACGTAGGTCTGTGACTGGCTGATGCGGATTTCATCGGCCTCGGCGCTCTGGCTGGCCGCGCCAACCGCCGCCTGGATCGTCGCGTGGGTGCAGCCGGAACCGCTGCCGACCCGGTAGATCGCCGCCTGTGCAGGCATGGCAGCAAGGAAGGACGTGAAGGTCAGTACGCGGAGCATGCCGTGCCACATGGGTGTCACCTTTCAGAGTGGGTCCGATCACCTCGACGACGAAGTGTCACCAAAACCGACATGCCAAGGCGCCGACCTCCCGGCATGCCGCTGCCGCTGGCGATGCGCTAGAGTGACCATGGAGGACTTCGCCATGGCTGACAGCCAACCCGTTGCCATCGACGACACGGTATTCAGTGCGGTCTACCAGCGCCTGCGCGAGGTCGCCCGGCGCGAACGGCGGCGAGTCGGCGCGAGCGACACCGTCAACACCACGGCGCTCGTGCACGAGGTCTATCTCGATATCTGCAAGAGCGCGCACGCGCCTTCGATTCAGGACTATTTCGGCTACGCAGCCCGTGCGATGCGCAACCTCCTGATCGACCACGCGCGGCGGCATCTGCGACCCAAGCATGGCGGCGACCTGCAGCGCACCGTGCTCGACACCGGATCGCTGGGTGGAGTCTGCATCGACGCCAGTCAGGCGCTGGAACTGGATTCGGCGCTGGAACGACTGGCCACGCTCGACCCGCGCGCGGCGCGGGTGGTGGAACTGCATTTCTTTGCCGGCCTCGACCTCGCGCGCATCGCGCAATTGCTGGAAGTCTCCGATCGCACCGTCAACCGCGACTGGCGCGTGGCCAGAGCCTGGCTGCAACGCGAACTGGCAGATTGAGGCCATGTCGGTTCCGGCCCCGATTCCGCGTCATGCATCGACATGAACCCGACCGACCGCAACGCCTACCTCCGCCTGCGCGAACTGTTCGAACGTTGCGTCGACATGGCGCCGGGCGAGCGCGACAACTGGCTTGATCGCGAAGGCATCGGCACCACCGCGCGCATCGAACTCGAGTTGATGCTGGCCGCCGACGCCAACGCGAACGACTTGCTGCAAAACGATGTGGTCGACCTCATCGGCCGCCTCGACGACGGAGACGATGCCATCGATCCGGGGCGCCTGATCGGCCTGCGCTACGGCGCCTTCCGACTCAAGCGCCTGATCGGCAGCGGCGGTCAGGGCACGGTGTACGAAGGCGAACGCATCGATGGCGAATTCGCGCAAACTGCCGCAGTCAAACTGTTGCGGCGCGGCATCCACGACCCCATTGAATTCCGTCGCTTCCGTCGCGAGCGCGACATCCTCGTTCGCCTCGACCATCCCGGCATCGCCCGCCTGATCGACGGGGGTGTCAGCGCCGAAGGCGTGCCCTACCTGATCATGGAACGGGTCGATGGCGAACCGCTTGATCGCTGGTGCGAGCACAACGCCGACGACCTCGAGGCCCGCCTGCGACTGTTCGAGCGCCTGTGTGAAATCGTCCAGGCTGCGCATCGAATGCTCATCGTCCACCGCGACCTCAAACCCGCCAATGTGCTGGTCAGCGCGGAAGGCGTGGTCAAGGTGCTCGACTTCGGCATCGCGCGCCTGCTCGACGAGGATGACGCGCAAGAACGCACCATCATGCCCATGATGACGCCGGGCTATGGCGCACCCGAGCAACGCGATGGCGGTCAGCTCACGCTCGCCACCGACGTCTATGCGCTGGGCGTGATCCTGCGCCAGTTGCTGACCGGCCAGGCCCCGGTCACCAGCAAGGGCGCTCGACAGCCACCCCTGACAGACACGTCAATTCCTGCCGAACTGCAGTGGATCGTCGCCAAGGCCTGCGACAGCGAGCCGGCGCGTCGCTATCGCGATTCCACCGATCTGCTTGACGACCTCGTCCGCTATCGCCGTGCGCAACCACTGCACGCGCATCCGCCGTCCAGGATTTACGCGGCACGCAAATTCGTGCGCCGTCATCGTGGCGGCGTATTGGCCACGATGCTGTTCCTCATCGGCGTGCTCGCCAGTGCCGGCGTCGCGTTGTGGCAGGCCAAGGTCGCGCGCGAGCAGGCACAGCGCGCTGAAGCCACGCGCGACTTCCTGCTCGGCGTATTCGAAACCGCCAGACAGGACTTGCCGCGCGAAGCACGCCCAACCCCGGAAGTGCTGGTGCGCACCGCCGCGAAGAAGCTCGATGGCGATTCAAGCCTCACGCCTGAACTGCGCGGCGAGTTCCTCGGCACGCTCAGCGCGATCAGCTACAGCAGCAGCGACTATGCGACCGCCGTGGAGCAGGCCGAGCATGCCTTGCAAGTCTTGCAGCGCGCCGGCTTGCAGGATTCGCGACAGGGACTCGCCCTGACACTCCGCCGCGCCAATGCGCTGATCAGCCTGAACCGCGCCGCCGAAGCCGATCAGGTTCTTGGTGCAAATCTGGCGCAGCTGCGCGCCGTCGCCGACAAGACCGCCGTGGAGGGCTTGTCGTCCGCCAGTGCCGCACGCTTTGGCAATGGCAAGGTCGATGACGCGATTGCTCTCGCCGGCGAAGCGGCGCAACTGGCCGAGCGCGTGTTTGGCAAGGACTCGCAAGACACGCTCGAAGTCGAGCTCAACCATGGCGATCTGCTGGTGGTCGCTGGCCGCAGCCGCGAAGGCGCCGCCTCACTGGAGAAGACGCTTGAGCGTTGGCGAGCCGCCGGGATCGCACAAGACAGCGATTTCGCCAACTCGCTGCAAAGCTTGGCCGAAGCAAAATATCGTCTGGGCGATCTGGCCGCGAGTGGGCGCGCGCAGCGCGAAGCGCTGACCCTGCTGCAGCGGATCTACACGGCGCCACACGAGAAGATTGCCGATGCGCTTTTCAGCCTCGCGGTGCCGCTCATGAATGAAAACAGGAATGACGAAGCCGAGCAGGTGTTGCTCGAGGCAGCGCAGATGTATGCGACACTGTTTCCCCCGCTGCATCCGCAAAATGCCGGGATGCTGGATGGGCTCGGTTCGTTCGAGCTGAAACGTCAGAACTATCCAAAGGCCGCCGACTACTTCGAGCGCGCCACGCGCATCTGCGTCGAGGGCAAACTCGACAGGAATCCCGATTGCGCGCGCTTTTGGCAGAACCTGAGCTACACCTATCTCAAGCTCGATCGCATCGATGATGCCGCACAAGCCAATGCGCACAGCCTCGAACTGCGTCGCAGCCTGTTTGGCGAACACCATGCAAGCTACGCGAGCAGCCTCGGCGGTCTGGCTGGCGTGCAGCTCGCGCGCAAGCAGCCAACGGCCGCGCTGGCGACGATCGACCAGGCTCTGGCGATCCTTGCCGAGCATGGCCAGAGCGAGAGCATCGGCGCAACGATGCTTTTGCGCACGCGCGCACGCGCACTCAAGGACCTGAATCGCCCCGCGGAAGCGCTGGAAATACTCGACCGGCTCGTTGCGCTGCTCGACCGCCTCGTGCCTGACGACACCGAGCATCACCTCAACGCGCTGTCGCTACGCGCCGAAACACTCGAAGTCCTCGGGCGCACGGACGACGCGCGCAAGGCGGCGCGGGCGGCGCTCAAGTTCGAACGGCAGCGTGCCCTGATTTCACCCGAGCGCTGGCAGCATCTGGAGGCGCTGGCACGCTAGGACAACTCGGATCAGGCGACCGCAGTTTCCAGCTCGCGCTCGATCTCCAGGTTCTGCCGATCGCGGCCGAGGGTGACGGCCGCAAGCAGCTTGCCTTGCCGCAGCAGGCGCACGCAGGCATCGCCCGATGCAAGCGAGCCTTCCATGCGCGCCTCGTCGAAGTCGCGCGCATGGCCGGTGTAGCGCAAGTCGATGCCGTAGTGATGGGTCCAGAAGAAGGGCACGTCGGCAAAGGCTTGCCCGGCCCCGAGCAGGTTGCGCGCCACGCACTGGCCCTGGCGCTGCGCATGCACCCAGTGTTCGATGCGCGTGCGCTGCCCGTGCCAGGCAAAGCGCGCAATGTCACCGGCCGCGTAGATGTGTGGATCGGAGCTGCGCAGGCAGGCATCGACCAGCACGCCACCCTGTTCCATTTCCAGCCCGGCGGCGCTCGCGAGCGCGGTGCGCGGACGCACGCCCACGCCGACCAGCACGACGTCGGCGGCAATCGTGGCGCCGCTGTCCAATTGCAATTGCCGCGCGGCCGAATCGTAGCGCGAAGGGGAACATTCCAGATGGAACTGCACGCCGTGACTGCGATGCAGTTCGACGACCTGCGCGGCAAGTTCCGCACCGATGATGCGGGCCATCGGATCGGGTTCACGCGCAATCACGTGCACTTCGAGCTTGCGCGCGCGCAGCGCGACCGCGGCTTCCAGGCCGATGAAGCCCGCACCGATCACGGCCACCGAGCGCGCGCCGTCGAGCGAGGCGATCAAGCGCCGCGCATCGGCCATCGACCGCAGCACGTGAACATTGGCGGCATCGAAGCCGGGCACCGGCAAACGCACCGGCTCGGCACCCGTGGCCAGCAGCAACTTGTCGTAAGACCACTGCCGACCGTCGCTGCTGCGCAGCGTGCGCGCGGCGCGATCGAGCGCGGTGACTTCGCAATCCAGTTGCAGGTCGATCCTGCGCTCCTGATACGACTCCGGTGACTGCAGCGGCATCCACTCCGCGGGCGCGCTGCCAGCGAGAAAATCCTTGGATACGTTGGGCCGGTCATAAGGTGCGTCGCTGTCGGCACTGAGCAGATCGAGCGCGCCGTCGTAGCCCAACTCGCGCAGGCGCAACGCCGCCGCGGTGCCGGCCGCGCCACCACCCAGGATCACGATGCGGCGCGGCACATCCTCGCCACGCACCGGCGTCGCCGCAGGCAAGGCCGCCAGCATCTCGCCCACGCGCACACGGTCGCCCTCGACCTGCACGCTCCAGCGCGGCAAAGGCGCGAGCGCCGGAGCGCCCAGGCAGCGCCCGCTGCACACATCGAACTGCGCGTGATGCCAGGGGCAACGCACCTGACCATCGACGACCAAGCCTTCGCCCAGCGGCGCGCCGTAATGCGTGCAGCGACCACCGATCGCGAATACCTGATCGCCACGCCGCGACAGCAGCACCGGTTCGTCACCGACATGGCCGGCGAGCACGCCGCCTTCGGGGATACTCGCCAGCGTCACGCCAGCGGCCAGATCCGGCCCCATCGGGACACCTTCGTCATTGCTCATGGAAACGCCTCCTGCACGTGCAAAACACGATCAATCTACACCCTTGCCGCGACCGGTCTGCAATTCAAGCGGCTGCGCCGCGCAGGCACGATTCAGACTCACCGCCCACCGCTTGCATTGGATGCGTACTCGCGCGCCGGCGTTCCCGCGCGCGAACACGATCTACAGCCGGCCGCACTCCAGCGCCAGGCGATGCAGGTCCAGATCACTGCGGACGGCAAGCTTGTCGCGGATGACGCTGCGGTGCAGGTAGACCGTCTTGACGCTGATGCCAAGGTCCGCAGCCACCTGCTTGGGCACCACGCCACGAGCGAGCAGCACGAACACCTCACGCTCGCGCTCACTGAGCTGTCGCAGGTCGACTGGGCACGGTGGCACGCGATTGGCGATATCGGTGCTGACATAGGCTTGCCCGGCATGGATCGCGCGCACCGCCTCCACCAACTCATCGACGGCCGCACCCTTGGTCACGTAGCCGCGTGCGCCGCGGCGCAAGGCCTCACCAACGTAGGGCTCGCGGTCGTGCATGCTGAGCACGAGCAGACCAAGCAAGGGTTTGGCCTCATGCAGGTGCGACAACAATGCGAAGCCACCACCGGGCATGGACAGGTCCAGCACCAGGACGTCCGGGTCCAGCGCATCCACCAGCTCCTGCGCCGCTTGCGCACTCGCCGCCTCAGCCACGATGCACAGGTCATCTTCCTGTTCGATCAGGGCACGAAAGCCCGTGCGCACGATGGCGTGGTCGTCGGCAAGCACGATGCGGATCATCGCCCGAGCATAGCCCATGCACGCATGGCGGGAGCCTGGAATTTTTCCAAGCGCAATTGCTGGCGTGCACGACGGCGACCTTCGCTACCATCGGGTCATGAACCGCCTCCCCGCCTGGCTGATCGATGCCCTGTGGAGCCTTGGCTATGCCACGGTCTTCTACGCGGCGTTCCAGACCGCGCACCTGTTCTGGTATCTGCCCGCGGGCGTGCGCTTCGGCGCGCTGCTGGTTTCGCCGTATCGTCGCTGGCCGTGGCTCATCGCAGTGGAAGCCGCACTGTTGGGCGTGATCCTGTACGACAACTTCACTGCGGTGCACGGCGTGCTTGCCATCGCCGCGCTGGTATCCAATCCCCTGCTGGCCGCGCTGGGGCCATGGTAGCTGCGTACCACCCAGTGGCGCGCACGCCCGGCATCGCCGGGCTTCATGGTGCGCCTGCTCTGCGCACTGACCCTCGCCGCAATGGGCGGCCTGCTCGGCAACCTGTTTTATCCATTTGCTGAAGCCGAACACACGTCGACGACCTTGATGGTCCTGCAGATCGTGCTGGGTGACTACATCGGCATGCTGTCGCTCGTTCCCTTGATCGTGATGGCCGCATGGTTGCGACCAGCGGCGGAGCTGCGGCGCCGCTGGCGCGTCGATGTTCCCGGTGCGCTGGCACCGACGCTGGCGGTGTATCTGCTGCTGGCCACGCACTTCACGGACGTGCAGACATTCTTCCTTTCATCGATATTGGCCTTCGTCCCGAGCCTGTATTTTGCGGTGCGTAGCGGCTGGCGTGGCGCCGCGATCGCCATTTCCACGGCCACCATGGCCATGGCCTGGAGCGGCGTCATGACCGGGGATCCCACGGTCGCCCTCGAAGCCCAGGGTTTGCTTGCCGTCGCGGGCAGCGTATGCCTTCTGCTGGGCGCCTCGCAGGACGCGCTGCACGCCAGCGCGCTGGCCTTGTCCGCGCGCAATGCGCAGCTCGCGCATGCCCGCTCACGACAGACGCAGTTGGGCGAAGCCCTGCGCCATGCCGCGCGCCGCAATCTCGACCTGTCCGAGCAGGTGCGCCGCTGGATCACCGCCGAACTGCACGATGAAATCGGCCAGAACCTTACCGCCATGCAGACACGCCTGCGATTGCTCGAACGCAAGGCCAAGCTGCAAGGCGACGAGCTGTTCGGCGAAATCAATGCGATCCTGCTGCGCATGCGCCAATCCGTGTCCGGCCTGCTGTCGAGCCTGCGTCCCGTCGGGCTCGACGAACTCGGGCTTGGGTTTGCGCTGCGCGATGGCGCCATCCGCCGCTTCGTCGAAGCGGCCGGCATCGGCTACGCAACCGTTATCGAGGATCCCCGCGGCACACTCGAAGCGCTCGACGACGACACCCGCACGATGCTTTACCGCATCGTGCAGGAAGCCGCGACGAACACCGTTCGCCATGCCCACGCGACGTGCTTGCGGGTGCGCCTGCGCATTGCCAGCGACCATCTTCTGCTCGTGATCGTCGACGATGGCCGCGGCTTCGACCCCGTGCCCGACAAGGCCGGCATCGGCCTGCAGGGCACCGGCGACCGCGTGCTCGCGCTGGGCGGACGGCTGCGGCTACGCAGTGGCGGGTTCGGGACGCGGCTCAGTGCGCGTATCCGGTTTGCACCCGACACGAGCGGCAATTGATGCCGACGTCCCGCCGAATCAGGCCAGACGATCGCTCACCAGCCGGTTCAGGCTGATGCCCTGCTCGGCCGCCTGCACGGCCAGCAGCCGGTGCCGCTGCGGCGGGATGCGTACCTGGAACCTGCCCGAATAACGCCGGGCGCTGATCGGCTCCGGAACGGTTTCGCCCTGCTTGCGCAGGTCGCGCACGACCTTGCCGACGACGCGTGCGATACCGCCGAGCGCATCTTCCATTTTCGGCGCGAGCCAGGACAAGCCGGGGAATTCCGCGCACAGGCCGACAAACTCCCCATCCTCCTCCGACCAGATGACCCGATAGGTGTAGTGCTGCGCGTTCATGCGGATGCCTCCAGTTTTTCGATGGCGGCCAACACCTGCCGCACCTGATACCCCTTGGCCATGCCGCCGGCACTGCGCTGAATGTTGACGCGCGGATCACCAGGCCATGGCGTGCGGTACACGCGGTGGCTGGTGCCGGCCTGGCGCGGCTTGCCGAAGTAGTGGTCGCAGACCTTTGCGAGATCGGCAAAGCGCACGCTGCTCGGTGCATTGCGCATGGATTCAAGCTGTTCGACCAGCTTTCCCATGTGTGCAATATAGTGCCACTAACGATACTGTCAATGCACGCAACGTGCATCCCACGACGTGCCCAGAGATTGTTTGCATCGACCGACACTGATCAGACTTGCGTACCGGACACGCACCTGGAATTTTTCCAGTGGAATTCGTCTCAGGGGACTCTCTATGATTTGATCGTGACAAGCCGATTGCTGGGGAGCGCCATGCCGAAGGGTTTCAATCACGGGCTTTTGCTGACGCTGCTCGGCTTGAGCTTCGTCGGCACGTCAGCCAACGCGACCGACTCATGGACATTCACAGGTTCATTGAACACGGCTCGGTCGGATCTGGCGGCTGCGCGCCTTCCATCAGGCAAGGTAATCGTGGCCGGCGGCGACTCGTGGAATGGCAGTGCATATACCTATTTCGCCAGCGCCGAGGTCTATGATCCCGCAAGCGGGCATTGGACCATTACCGGCCCCTTGAGCACGGCCCGCTCACGCCACTCCCTGACGGTCCTGCCTTCGGGAAGGGCGCTGGTCGCCGGCGGCTTCGGCAACGCCGGCTATACAGACACCGCAGAACTCTACGATCCAACGAGCGGCACGTGGACGACAACCGGCACCTTGGGCGTGTCCCGCATGCGCCATGACGCCATTGTTCTCCCGAACGGAAAGACGTTGGTCTTCGGTGGATTCAACGACGCTGATGGCGCGCTCGCAAGCGCGGAACTGTACGACGAGGTGACCGGGCAATGGACACCAACCGGCCAGTTGGCAGAAGCACGGTGGGCCCCCGCTTCGGTGCTGCTCGATTCCGGCCAGGTGCTGGTGACCGGTGGCATCAACGGCAGCAATGCGTTGTCCAGCGCCGAACTTTACGATCCAGCGACGGGGATGTGGGCCGCAACCGGATCGATGAACTACGCGCGCGGCCAGCACACTGCGACCCGGATGGACTCCGGCAAGGTGCTCGTGGCCGGTGGCAACAACTCCTGGGGCCCGATTGCAGTCGCGGAAATCTACGATCCTGCAACAGGTACGTGGTCAATGGTCCCCGCGCTCGGAGCAGCTCGCAACTACCACCACGCAAGCCTGTTGCCATCCGGGAAAGTTCTGGTGGTTGGCGGGTACGCCGGCAGCGGACAATACTTGGGAGGCACGGAGTCGTTCGATCCCACGAGTGGGCTGTGGTCGCCCGCCGCGACGATGTCCATTTCCCGCGCCACATTCTCGACCGTCACGCTCTCTCCTGGCGTGATCATGGCGATCGGCGGCCGCAATGGCAGCGGTGCCGTCGCGACGACAGAGATCTATGGCGACGTCATTCTTCGCGACGGCTTCGACGGCGCCACGCCATGAGCGCACAAAGGGACTTCCTGCGCAGCGAATTCCGCACGCTGTCGTTCATGGGCGCAAGCCAACATGTTCCGATCTATGCGGCGGACGCCGGCGAACGTGAGCGCGCGGCATTTCGGGCAGCGTTGTACGCGACGCAGCCGCGCTCGTCGGCCGCGTAGGGCCGACCTGCGACATGTGCGCATTTGACCCGTAGGTCGGGGCTACGTCCCCGACGATTTTTCACACGACGCAGACGCGGCTTGCGCGCAACGCAACCACGCTGCCGCGAAATATTGTGTCGATCGCATCACCATTTCCGAAGCAGCCGTGGAGCCATGCAAGGCCCATCTCTGGAACCAGCGCCGCCGCGGTTATATGCTCCGGCGGACTTGGGTTTCAATTGGAATCGAGCATGACTGCGCGCAAGCCTTCTTCGTTGTCGAAGACCTCGATCCTTGTCGCGCTGTCCTTCGCAAGCGCTACCGCACTGGCGCAAACGTGGACGGGCGGAACGCCCTATGGCGGCACGGTGACGGTATTGCTGCAGTCGCAGGACGCGCAATTCCTGTTCGCAGGGACAAACGGCGGCCTGTTTCGCAGTGACGACAACGGTCTGCATTGGTCGCGCAAGCTCGGCGGCGCGATCGGCAGTGGCCCGGCCGAATTTGTGGCACTCGCGCGATCGAACACCCATCCGGGGCGCCTGTGGATCGCGGATGCGCGCGGGACAATCCATCGCAGCGACGACAACGGCGAGACGATCGCGGCGACGAGCACCTTGCCGGTCGCGGGCGCAATCATCACGCAATTGCTGGTCACGTCCGATACCGACGAACGGCTGTTCGCAGCGACGACCAACACCGGGCTCTGGTACAGCACGGACGCCGGTGCCAGCTTCGCGCGCGCCGACGTCGGCCTGGACGGCGGCTTGGGCATCATCAAACTCATCGACTCGCCCAGTGACTCGTCCTTGCTCATGGGCTTCACGGCAATCCCATCGTCCTGGTCGTTCTATTTGTCGACAAACGGCGGCACAGGCTGGGTGGAGCAAGTCGGCTTCGACGGCCCTCTCACGACGGGCGCCTTCTTGAGTGGCGGAGCGATGTTGGTCACTTCCAGTGGCCCGTCCGCTACGCTGTGGCGGGCATCTTTCGGCGGTGGACTGTGGCAGCCGCAATCCGGCGCATGCTGGCAAACCAACAGTCTGTTGCTCGATTCGACGGGCTGGGACGTGGGCTGGATGGGCTGCGACGATGGCCTGTTTGGAACCACGCCACCGGTCGCCCCTCCGATGGTCCTCGACGATGTCAAAGCGCCCATCCGGCAATTGCTGCGCGACCGCGCCGATCCTGCCCACCTGCTGTGGGCGGCGACCG
This sequence comes from Lysobacterales bacterium, assembly GCA_002632325.1. Classification (GTDB taxonomy): domain Bacteria; phylum Pseudomonadota; class Gammaproteobacteria; order Xanthomonadales; family Rhodanobacteraceae; genus Dokdonella_A. The sequence continues at coordinate 100,663 of NSJK01000002.1, forward strand.
ATCACGTCGGCGTCTTCAGCAGCGCCGATGCGGGTTTGTCATGGATCGCGCGCAACGACGGACTTTCCGCTACCAGCTTTCGCTCCGTCGCGGTGCATCCGCATGCGCATCGCCTCTACGCTGGCTACGTCGACGAATCCACAACGACGACCAATCCCGCACTGCTGTTCAGTGACGACGATGGTGCCACCTGGATAGCTTCCGATCTCGGCCAATTCATCTGGCTCACGCGTGCCATTACGGTCGATCCGACGGTAGCGGACGTCAATGTGACGCCGGTGTATGCCGCCGGCGGTGGCGACGGGCCGACGGGCCTGTACAAGAGCCTTGATGGGGGCCACACCTTCTCGATGCTTGGCAGCGCCTTGTCTATCTCGACCCGTACCGTGCGCGACATCGCGCTCGATCCGCGCTCATGCGCATCGCCGCCACCGGCCGGGCCATGCACGAGTGGTCCGCTGCAAACCTTCTATGCGATCGCCAGCGGAGATGCCCAGTCGAATTGGCGCGTGATCCGCAGTGATGACGCCGGCACCACGCTGCTCGACCGCAGCGCCGGACTTCCGCTGCGCATCATCTACCCGGACAACGCCGGCATCGAAATCAACTATCCGATTTCGATGGCACTGGATCCGCACGACAGCCAGACGATCCTTGTCGGTACCTATTTGCAACAAACTTGGAACGGCAATGGCGCCGCACCCATACCGACCCTGACGAACGGCATCTTTCGCAGCCGCGACGGTGGCTCGACCTGGCAAGCCGTCAATGCCGGGTTGCCGCGCAGGGGCAATTCCGCCGATACGGCCATCGACATCTACGCGCTCGCATCCGATCCGAACCTCGCCGGCCGCATCTGGGCCGCGGGCGCATTCCGCGACGGCAACGAAGGCAGCACCATTTTTCGCTCCGACGACGTCGGCGACCACTGGGTCGAACAAGGCACGTTCGCGGATTGCGACATCCGCCGCCTGCTCGCCGACCCGCAACGCGCAGGGACGATCCGTGCCAGCGGCATATCCAGGGCTGCGCATGGCACTGGCTGCGTCCTGCGCAGCCGCGACAGCGGCGAGAACTGGAGTCGCATCGATGAGGGCTTGCCGGCCACGCGAGTGTTGGCGATGGCGACGATGCCCGGCGCGCCGGACGCACTCCTCGTCGGCACCAACTCGGGCGTGTGGCATCTGCGCGATGCGCCGGACCTGCTGTTCCGCGACGGTTTTGACTGACCCGGCTCGCCTCCGCGCGATACCCAAGCCACGTGCGCGTCATGTCTCACAGCGCTTCATGGGTGAACGCGTCGCACATCATGCCGCGATAACAGCGGAGCACGCTCCGCTCTGCAAAGGTGGTCCTGTTCGTGTGGAACCGAGCTTTCTCGGCTGCCGTATCGACGCTGTCATGCAGCGCCGCCTGCTCGGCGGTCGGACACTGCCGCCGCCTGCCCGTGTCGAGCGTGGCGTAGTGGATCATCCTTGCGCCATCCCCAGCTACGCCACGGCGCAGATGTTCGTCGCGCGCCTCGCGTGTGTGCGGGCGAGGCGCTACCTTCCGGGTTGCATCGGGCCGCCATGAAACACGAAGCCCGGCACAAGGCCGGGCTTCGGGGACGAATGCCTTGAGGGCGTGGATCAGAAATCCATGCCGCCCATGCCACCCATGCCGCCGCCACCGCCACCACCGTGGTTGTGCGGCTCTTCCTTCTTCGGCGCTTCGGCGACCATGGCCTCGGTGGTGATCACCAGGCCCGCGATCGACGCCGCGTTCTGCAGCGCGGTGCGCGTGACCTTGGTCGGATCCAGGATGCCCAGCTCGACCATGTCGCCGTACTCGCCGGTCGCGGCGTTGTAACCGAAGTTGCCCTTGCCCTCGGCGACCTTGTTGAGGATCACGCTGGCTTCTTCGCCCGCGTTGGTGACGATTTCGCGCAGCGGCGCTTCCATCGAACGCTTGGCGATCTGGATGCCGTGGTTCTGGTCCTCGTTGTCGCCCTTGAGCTTGGCGAGGCCGGCCAGCGCGCGGATCAGCGCAACGCCACCGCCCGGCACCACGCCTTCTTCAACGGCTGCACGCGTGGCGTGCAGGGCGTCTTCGACGCGCGCCTTCTTTTCCTTCATTTCCACTTCAGTCGCGGCGCCGACCTTGATCACGGCCACACCACCGGCGAGCTTGGCCACGCGCTCCTGCAGCTTCTCGCGGTCGTAATCGGAGGAAGTCTCCTCGATCTGCGCCTTGATCTGCTTGATGCGCGACTGGATGTTGCCCGCTTCGCCTGCGCCGTCGATGAGGGTGGTGTTTTCCTTGGTGATGACGACCTTCTTGGCGCGGCCCAGATCCTTGAGCGTGGCCTTCTCGAGCTGCAGGCCGACTTCTTCGGAGATCACCTGGCCACCGGTGAGGATCGCCATGTCTTCGAGCATCGCCTTGCGACGGTCACCAAAGCCCGGCGCCTTGACCGCAGCGACCTTGACGATGCCGCGGATGGTGTTGACCACCAGCGTGGCCAGTGCTTCGCCTTCGACTTCTTCGGCAACGATGAGCAGCGGCTTGCCCGCCTTGGCCACGCCTTCGAGCACCGGCAGCAGCTCGCGCACGTTGGAGATCTTCTTGTCGTACAGCAGCACGTAGGGATCTTCCAGCTCGACCTGCTGGCTCTGCTGGTTGTTGATGAAGTAGGGCGAGAGGTAGCCGCGATCGAACTGCATGCCCTCGACGACGTCGAGTTCATTGTCCAGACCCGAGCCTTCCTCGACCGTGATCACGCCTTCCTTGCCCACCTTGTCCATCGCCTGCGCGATGAGCTTGCCGATGAGCTGGTCGCCGTTGGCCGAGATCGTGCCGACCTGGGCGATCGACTTGGAATCGGCCGACGGCTTGGACAGCTTCTTGAGTTCTTCAACTGCGGCAACCACGGCCTTGTCGATGCCGCGCTTGAGGTCCATCGGGTTCATGCCGGCGGCAACCGACTTGAGACCTTCGCGGATCAACGCCTGCGCCAGCACGGTTGCGGTGGTGGTGCCGTCACCGGCGACGTCGGAGGTCTTGGAAGCGACTTCCTTGACCATCTGCGCGCCCATGTTCTCGAACTTGTCGGCCAGTTCGATTTCCTTGGCGACGGAGACGCCGTCCTTGGTGATGGTCGGCGCGCCGAAGCTCTTGTCGAGCACGACATTGCGGCCCTTGGGACCGAGCGTGGCCTTGACCGCGTTGGCGAGGGTGTTGACGCCGCGCAGGATCTTGGCGCGGGCGTCTTCGGAGAAGCGGATTTCTTTGGCTGCCATGGGAAATTTGTCCTTGGAGTTGCGTGGGATTGGGTGGCGAAAAGTGCGGCGCAGGCGCCGGCTTACTTCTCGACGACGGCGATGAGGTCTTCTTCGCGCATGACCAGAAGTTCCTGGCCGTCGACCTTGACCTCGGTGCCCGAGTACTTGCCGAACAGCACGACGTCGCCGACCTTGACCGCCATCGGGCGAACCTTGCCGTCTTCCTGGATCTTGCCGGTGCCGGCGGCGAGGACTTCGCCCTTGATCGGCTTTTCGGCAGCGGCGTCGGGAATGACGATGCCACCGGCCGACTTGGTCTCGGCTTCCAGACGCTTGATGATGACGCGGTCGTGCAAGGGGCGAAGCTTCATGGATGTCTCCATTGAACTGGTTGAAAAGAAAGGGATTTGCTGAAGGTGTTAGCAGTCAGCGCCGCTGAGTGCCAAGTTTAGCGGCGCAAGCAATCCGAGGGAAGGCTTGCGTCGGCATGGCCAACAGGTGGAGTCGTCGGCTGCGCATTCAAGGGGCGGGCAGCCGCCGGTGGAAATTTTCGGACATGGGGCAGCGGCTGCGCTGACCGCCGGCGCTGTTAGACTGCGCGATTCACCTCCGCAGCGGACGCGGAACCAACGCCTGGGGAAAACCATGTCGAGCCACCGCCGCACGACGCGCATCGCGTCGAGTCTGTTGTTTGCCTTGTTTGCGCCATACGCCGCCGCACAGTACGTCTCGCTCGTCGGCGGCACGCCGCCGGTGCAGTCCTTCGACAGTCTGGCCGCCAATGGCACCGGCTCGGGCGTTCCCGATGGCTGGTACTTCGTCGAGGCCGGCAACAACGCCAATACCAGCTATGCGGCCGACGACGGCACCGCCAACAGCGGCAACACCTACAGCTATGGCGCGAGCGGCAGCACCGATCGCGCGCTCGGTTCGATCCGCTCGGGCAGCCTGCAGCCGACGATCGGTGCACGCCTGCGCAATGACACCGCAGCGGCATTGAGCGAAATCGTCGTCAGCTATACCGGCGAGCAGTGGCGTCTGGGTGCGAGCGGCCGCGCAGATGGCATGCAATTCCAGTACAGCCTCGACGCGACTTCGATCATCGACACGGCGGCCACCTGGACTTCGGTGTCCGCGCTCGATTTCGCCTCGCCCGTCACCACCGGCACGATCGGCAAGCTCGACGGCAATGCCAGCGCGAACCGCAGCGCGATCAGCGCTTCGATCACCGGCCTCAATCTCGGTGTCGGTCAGAGTCTGTGGGTGCGTTGGAACGATCAGGACATCTCGGGCGCCGAAGATGGTCTGGCGATCGACGACGCGAGCTTCGCCGTCGCCGGCGGTCCGCCGGTCGACAACTCGCCCACTCTCGTTTCGACCTCGCCCGCAAACGGTGCGGTCCAGGTGCCGCTCGCGGCAACGCTCGCCGCGGTCTTCAATGAACCGGTCTCGCTCGGCAGCGCCTGGTACACGCTCAGCTGCAGCATTTCCGGCGCGCACACGCTGGCTGCGAGTGCCGGGCCGACCAGCTACACCTTCACCGTCTCGCCTGCCTTCGCGCAGGCCGAGTCCTGCACCTGGACCTTGCATGCGGCCGCGATCACCGACCTCGACGGCACGCCCGACGCACTCGCCGGCGGCGACGTCACGATCAGCTTCGCGACTTTCGACCCGCAGAACATTCCGGCGCCGACGATCGTCTCGATCCAGCCTGCCGATGGCGCCGTCAACGTGCCGCGCGCCGCCGGCATAAGCATCACCTTCAGCGAAGCAGTCACTACCGATCCGGGTGCGTTTGCGCTCGCCTGCGCAAGCACCGCGCAGCCCATCACCGAAAGTGGCAGTGGCGCCAGCCGCGTGCTCACACCCGACCAGCTCCTGCCTGCCGGTTCCACCTGCGTCTTCACGATCGATGGCAGCAAGGTGCGCAACGCAGCCACGATCGCCTTGGGCAACACTACGCCGATCAATTTCACAGTGGCCGACAGTGGTACGGTCGATGCCTATTACCAGCACGTCAACACCAGCTCGCCCGCGCAGTTGCGTTGCTCGCTGCACGAGACGATCAAGGGCCACACCGTGTATCCCTACAGCGGTTCGGGCACCAACACCTGGACGATCCTCGAGATTGCACAGCAAGATCCGAACGATCCGAGCAAGATCATCGACGTCTACCGCAACCGCTCCTATGTCACGGTCACCGACCGCGCCGGCAGCGGCGGCGGCCTGACCTACAACCGCGAGCACACCTGGCCGAACTCGCTCGGTTTTGCCAACTCAAGTCTCGCCGCCTACACCGATACCCACATGCTGTGGCTGTCGGACAAGGACCAGAACGCATCGCGCGGCAACAAGCCCTATGCCAACTGCCTCAGCGGCTGTTCGGAACTGGCCACCGAAACCAACAACGGCGTGGGCGGCCCCGGCCATTCCAACTGGGTCAAGACACCCGACGGCAGTACCGGCTCGTTCGAAGTCTGGGATCACCGCAAGGGCGAAATGGCGCGCGCGATGTTCTACATGGCGATCCGCTACGAGGGCATCAGCGCCGAAGCCGCGCACGATGGCGTGATTCCCGATCTCGAACTCACCGACACGCGCAGCCTCATCGTCAATACGAGCAACACCGCGGCCAAGGCCTACATGGGCCTGCTCACCGACCTGCTCGCCTGGCATCTGGCCGATCCACCCGATGCCGAGGAAGTCGCGCGAAATGACCTGATCCAGACCTTCCAGGGCAATCGCAATCCCTTCGTCGATCATCCCGAATGGGTCACGCGCGCGCTGTTCGAATCAGTCTGGCCGGCGATCTGCGAACTGGCGCAGCCCGACGACACGATCTTCAAGAACGGTTTCGACTCGAACTGAAGCCTTACCGGAATCGGTCACCTCGCCCTGCGCGAGGTGGCCGAATCCGATTCCCGATTTGTGCGACCATCGCAGACCCCTTCGCTGCGCGTCGCCTCGCATGTCCGCCCTGCTCGTTCACTGCACCTGTCCCGATGTTGCCTGCGCGCAAGGCATCGCCCGGGCGCTGGTGGAGGAAGGGCTTGCCGCCTGCGTGCAGATGGTGCCCGCGGTGCAATCGGTGTACCGCTGGCAGGGTCGGATCCAGCAGGATGAAGAGGTGTTGTTGCTGATCAAGACCGCATCGGCGCGCCGGGATGCCTTGCTCGCACGCGTGACCGAGCTGCATCCCTACGAGGTTCCGGAATTGCTCGCCTTCAACGCGGACAGCGGCAGTGCGCCCTACCTGCAATGGCTCGACGCACAGTCAGGCGCACCGTGAACGTTGTTGCCGGAAAATGGTCACAACTCGGCTCGCCGCTCGCGCCGGGCCCGCATCTGGAGTATCGCCGCATGTTCAAACCTTGGATCGCGCTGCTCGGCGCCTGCCTGCTTGCCGGAGGCGCAGCCGCACAATCGCAGGACGACCTGCTGCCAGTCGAGCAGGCCTTCAAGCTCAGCGCCAGCGTCGCCGAACCCGGTCGCATCGCGATCAAGGTCGAGATCGCCAAGGACTATTACCTCTATCGCGAGCGCATCAAGGCCAGGACCAGCCAGAGCGAACTCGTGCTCGGCAATCTCGAATTGCCCGCAGGCGAAGCGGTGCATGACGAGTTCCAGGGCGATGTCGAGATCTATCACGGCAGTCTCGCCGCGAGTCTGCCCTACACGCTCGCGCAGGCAACCCCAAGCGCCGCGGTCACCATCACGGTACAGGGTTGCCACGAGATCGAACCCAAGGTCTGCTACCCACCGCATCCGACTCAACTCAAGCTCGACCTGCCGGCTTCCCCGGCCGCACCTGCATCCGCCGCCGGGCTGCTCGGCGCGGGTCAAGCGCCGCTGATCCAGATCGGCAGCAAACAGCCCGGCGCGATCGGCGTGGCGACGGAAACGCCCTTGCCCGCCGAGCAGGCCTTCGTGTTCGAAGCGATCGCACTCAGCCCGACCAAGGTGCTCGCGCGCTGGTCGATGCCCAAAGGTTATTACCTGTATCGCGACAAGAGCGATGTCGCGATCGCCGCGGGCAAGGGCGTTGCGCTCGGCGCACCGCAATGGCCCAAGGGCGTCGACCACAACGACGAGCACTTCGGCACCGTTCCGGTGTTTTTCGACGAAGTCGAACTGCCGATCGATCTCGCGCGCGACAACGGCGCCGCGCAGTCGATCACCCTGCATGCCGAGTATCAGGGCTGCCAGGACAACGGCATCTGCTATCCGGTGATGCAGAAGGACGTGACGATTGCGCTGCCTGCGGCGAGCGCAGCGGAACTGTCTGCCGCCAAGGCGAGCTTCGTCGCCGCGCCTGCGCCCGCAGCGTCGGCTGACGCCTCGGCCGACAACGCCTCGCGCAGCCGTGCGCCGCCACAGACGCCTCCGAATCTGCTGCTGGTGCTGCTGTCGGCCCTGCTCGGCGGCGTGATCCTCAACCTCATGCCCTGCGTCTTGCCGGTGCTCTCGCTCAAGGTGCTTGGCCTTGCCCACAGCGGCGAGAGCACGCAAGCGGCCAAGCGCCACGCATTGATCTACACCGCCGGCGTGCTGGTTGCCTTCGCCGCGGTTGGCCTCGCCGCGCTGGGTTTGCGCGCGGCCGGTCATGCGCTGGGCTGGGGCTTCCAGTTGCAGCAACCGCTGTTCGTCGGCGCTCTCGTCTATGTGATGTTCGCGATCGGCCTGAGTCTGTCGGGCGTGTTCAACATCGGCGCGGGCCTCACCAACATCGGCAGCGGATTGGCGGCAAAGCGCGGTGCGAGCGGTGATTTCTTCACCGGCGTGCTCGCCGTGGTGGTCGCCAGTCCGTGCACGGTGCCCTTCATGGGTTCGGCGCTCGCCTATGCCTTCACCGCATCGGCGTGGCTGGGCCTCGTGGTGTTCCTCATGCTCGGCCTTGGACTGGCGCTGCCCTTCCTCTTGATCGGCTTCGTGCCCGCGCTCGCGCAGCGCCTGCCGCGACCGGGCGCGTGGATGGAAACGCTCAAGCAGTTCCTTGCGTTCCCGCTCTATCTCACGGCGGCCTGGCTGGCCTGGGTGCTGGGCAACCAGCGCGGCATCGACGCCGTGGGTTACCTGCTCGCCGGCGCGGTGGTGCTCGCGCTGGGCCTGTGGGCATGGGAGCGCAGCCGCATGCGCAGCTTTGCCTTGCGCGCGCTCACGGCCCTCATCGTCGTGGCCGCGCTGATACCGCTGGCGCGCATCCATGGCCTTGCGCCCGTGGCGACTGCGGCAACGACGAGTGGCGCCGAGCCCTATTCGGCTGCGCGACTGGCGGAACTGCGCGCGCAGGGTCGCGGCGTGTTCGTCGACATGGGCGCCGACTGGTGCGTGACCTGCAAGGTCAACGAGCGTGCGGTGATCCACACCGATGCGTTTCGCGATCTGCTCAAGCGCAACGACATGGTGCTCATGACCGGTGACTGGACCAACTCCGACCCCGCGATCAGCGCCTTCCTCAAGGACTACAAGGCGGTCGGCGTGCCGCTCTATGTGGTGTTCCGCGCCGGCCAGAACGGACCAGGCCAAGTACTGCCGACCGTGCTCACCCACGGGATCGTCGCCGATGCGATCGGCGGCGCGCCCTGAGCAAGGCGATGCTGCAACGCGCCCACCTGTGGATCGTGCTTGCCGCGCTCGCGGCGGCGGGTGCGGGCATGCTTGCCGGACATTGGTTCAAGCCACAACGCGGCGGCGCGGCCTACACCGAGGTCGGTCGCCAGCGCGTGGACTTCGCCCGCCCTGATCTTGCCGGTTCGTTGCGCCACATCAGCGAATGGGACGGCAAGCTCGTCGTGCTCAACTTCTGGGCCAGTTGGTGCGCGCCCTGTCGCAGCGAGATGCCCCTGCTGAGCACGCTCGCCGAGCGTGAGTCCGCTCGCGGCCTGGTCGTCATCGGCGTCGCGGTCGATGAAGTGGAGGCCACGCGCGGCTTCCTTGTCGACCATCCCGTCAAGTATCCGATCCTCGTCGATCCGCCGGCACGGGCGCGCGATCTGTCGTCAACTTACGGCAACGTGCGCCGAGTGCTGCCGTACACCGTGCTGATCGGGCGCGATGGACGCATCCTTGCCCAGCAATTCGGCGAATTCGACGCGAATGAGCTGGATGCGTGGATAAAGCCCTATTTGTAGCCAATCTCGGCAAAATCCGCGCGAACATCGCCGAACTGGACAGATCAGACCCACTCGGCCAAACTGGCGCCCCTGTTTTGCGACCCGGATCGCCCGGTGGCAAGGATCCTCGTACTCCACGGCCCCAATCTCAACCTGCTCGGCAGCCGCGAGCCGGAGATCTACGGCAACACGACCCTGGCCGAGATCGACACCGACCTCGCCGCACGCGCGAGCGCGGCCGGCCATTCCTTGACGAGCTTCCAGTCCAATGCCGAGCACGCCCTGATCGAGCGCGTGCAGGCGGCGCGCGCCGACGGCACGGCCTTCATCCTCATCAATCCGGCCGCCTTCACCCACACCAGTATCGCCCTGCGCGATGCGCTGGCCGCGGTCGGCGTGCCCTTCATCGAAGTCCACCTCAGCAACATCCACGCGCGCGAGTCGTTTCGGCGCCATTCCCACCTGTCCGATCTCGCCGTCGGCGTGATCTGCGGCCTCGGCCCGATCGGCTACGGGCTCGCGCTGGCCGCGGCCATCGCCCGCATCGAACGCACCACCTGAATCAGTGCGCCCGCCCGCAGCGGCCGGCGCCTCACCGAGAGAAGCCCATGGATCTGCGCAAGATCAAGAAACTCATCGACCTGCTCGAGGAATCCAACCTCGCCGAACTGGAAATCAAGGAAGGCGAGGAAATCGTGCGCCTGTCGCGCATGCCCAAGGGCATGGTGATGTCGGCGCCCGCGATGGCCGCCCAGCCGATGCGCGTCGAGGCGCCCGCTGCCGCAGCGAGCGCGGCGGCACCCGCAGCGCCCGCGGCCGCCACCGGCAAGTCGATGCCCGACGGGCACGTCGTCAAGTCGCCGATGGTCGGCACCTTCTATGCCTCGGCCAATCCCGAAGCGCCCGCCTTCGTCAAGGTCGGCCAGAGCGTCAAGGCCGGCGACACGCTCGGCATCATCGAAGCGATGAAGATGTTCAACCAGATCGAAGCCGATGTCGCCGGCACCGTGCTCGCGGTGCTCGTCGACAACGGCCAGCCGGTGGAATTCGATGAACCGCTGTTCGTGATTGGTTGAAGCGACGAATCCCATGCTCGAAAAAATCGTCATCGCCAATCGCGGCGAAATCGCGCTCCGCGTCCTGCGTGCCTGCCATACGCTCGGCATCCGCACCGTGGCCGTGCATTCGACGGCCGATCGCAACCTCAAGCATGTCGGCATGGCCGACGAGGCGATCTGCATCGGCCCGGCACCGTCGACCGACAGCTACCTCAACATCCCGCGCATCATCGCCGCCGCCGAAGTCACCGACGCGCAGGCGATCCATCCCGGTTACGGCTTCCTTTCGGAGAACGCCGACTTCGCCGAGCGCGTGGAGAAATCGGGTTTCATCTTCATCGGCCCGACCGCGCCGGTGATTCGCTTGATGGGCGACAAGGTCGAGGCGATCCGCGCGATGCGCGCCGCAGGCGTGCCCTGCGTGCCCGGTTCGGGCGGCCCGCTCGGCGATGACGTGGTGGCCAACACCAAGATCGCGCGCGAAATCGGCTACCCGGTGATCATCAAGGCAGCCGGCGGTGGTGGCGGCCGCGGCATGCGTGTGGTGCACACCGAAGGCCATCTGTCGAGCGCGATCCAGATGACCAAGTCCGAAGCCAAGGCCGCGTTCGGCAATGGCGAGGTGTACATGGAGAAGTACCTCGAGAATCCGCGCCACATCGAAATCCAGGTACTTGCCGACGGTCAGGGCAATGCAATCCACCTCGGCGAACGCGACTGCTCGATGCAGCGCCGTCACCAGAAAGTCGTCGAGGAAGCCCCCGCGCCGGGCATCACGCCCGAGCAGCGCGCACAGATCGGCGAGGTCTGCGTCGAGGCCTGCAAGCGCATCGGCTATCGCGGCGCCGGCACCTTCGAGTTCCTCTACGAGAATGGCCGTTTCTATTTCATCGAAATGAACACGCGCATCCAGGTCGAGCATCCGGTGACCGAACTGGTGACCGGCGTTGATCTCGTGCGCGAGCAGCTCCTGGTCGCGGGAGGCGAGAAGCTTTCGATCCGCCAGAGTGATGTCGTGCTCAACGGCCACGCGATCGAGTGCCGCGTCAACGCCGAGGATCCCGACACCTTCCTGCCCAGTCCGGGCACGGTCAAGCGGTTCGAATCACCGGGCGGACCGGGCGTGCGCGTGGACACGCACATCTACGACGGCTATCGCATTCCGCCCAATTACGACTCGATGATCGGCAAGCTCATCGTGCACGGCCGCGATCGCGCCACCGCGATCGCGCGCATGCGCATCGCGCTGTCGGAAATGGTGATCGAAGGCGTCAAGTCGAACATCCCGCTGCAGCAGCGCATCATGGCCGACGGCGGCTTCCAGAGTGGCGGTCAGAACATCCATTACCTCGAGAAGCGCATGGCCGAGATGCGCGAGAAGGCGATCGGGCTGGGTTGATTCCGGCCCGCCATCGATCAACACACGATGTGGCTTGAACTCTCCCTCACTCTCCGCGCCAGCGATCAGGAGCGCACCGAACTTGCGCTCGAGGATGCCGGCGCGCTCGCGGTGACCTTGCTCGATGCCGATGCCGACACGCCCAACGAGCGCGCAATCCTCGAGCCCGGCGTGGGCGAGACGCCGCTGTGGGGCGAGATCGCGCTGTCGGCGCTGTTCGATGCCGACACCGACCGCGCGGGCCTGCTGCAGGTTCTGCTCGATCTGCTGCCCGAGCTCGAACCCGCGCAGCTGCGCTTCCGCGAGATCGCCGATCAGGACTGGACGCGGGTGTGGATGGAGGACTTCAAGCCGATGCGCTTCGGTCGGCGGCTGTGGATCTATCCGTGGAACATCGAGCCGCCCACCGATGAACCCGATGCAGTGATCGTGCGTCTCGACCCGGGGTTGGCCTTCGGCACCGGCACGCATCCGACCACGGCGCTGTGTCTGGAATGGCTCGACGGTCTCGAACTCGCCGGCAAGCAGCTCATCGATTTCGGCTGCGGTTCGGGCGTGCTCGCGCTCGCCGCACTCAAGCTCGGCGCGGCGCAGGTGATCGGCATCGACAACGATCCGCAGGCGCTGCAGGCGAGTCACGACAACGCCGAACGCAATGCGGTGGCCGATCGTCTCGATCTGTGCGCGCCGGAAGATTTCACCGACGCACCCGCCGATGTGTTCGTCGCCAACATCCTCGCCGGCCCGCTGGCACAGCTTGCGCCCCGATTCGCACGCTGCTGCAAACCCGGTGCGCCGTTCGCGATCTCGGGCATCCTGCGGGGCCAGCACGAAGAACTGCTGACGATCTACGCGCAGTGGTTCGAGCAACTGCAGGTGAGCCAGCGCGAGGATTGGCTGCGCATCGATGGTCGGCGGCGCGTCTGAATTCGCATCGGCGCGTTGCCGCCTTCGAGCGCAACGGTGACTAGAATGTCGTTCGGTTCCTGCCCATGAGGTCCATGTGAGCCTGCACAGTTGGCTCGGCCACAAACTCGCCAGCTTTCTGGCCAAGCCGCGCGATCGCCTGTCGATCACCACCAGCCGGCCGGGCCTGCTCGCCGCGACCTTGCGCAAGGGCGATGTCTTGCTGGTCGAGGGCACCAGCCGTTTTGCCGGCGCGATCCGCTACATCACGCAGTCGACCTGGTCGCATTCGGCGCTGTGCGTGGGCGATGCGCTCGCCGATCGTTTCGGCAGCGAGACGATGCTGGTCGAGGCCGATGTCAACGACGGCGTGCGCGCCGTGCCGGTGAGCCGTTACGCGCACGTGCACACGCGCATCTGCCGTCCGGTCGGCCTGCACGAAGAAGAAATCGAAGGCGTCATCGGCTACGCGATCGCGCGACTGGGACAGCGCTACGACCTGCGCAACATCTTCGATCTGGCACGCTACCTGATCACCGAGCCGCCGGTTCCCGAGCGGTATCGGCGTCGTCTGCTCGCGCTGGGCGGCGGTGACCCCACGCGCGCGATCTGCTCCTCGCTGATAGCCGCGGCATTCGAATCGGTTCGCTATCCGATCCTGCCCGACATCGAAGTCAATTGGGAGGAATCCGCGATGGGCCAGCGTTACGCGCGGCAGATCCTCCACATCCGCGATTCACGCTTGTTCGCGCCGCGCGATTTCGACGTCTCGCCGTATTTCCGCATCATCAAGCCGACCCTCGAACACGGCTTCGATCCGCATCTGCTGACCTGGGCCGTGCCGCTGCCGCCCATCACTCGCGATGTCGAGCGGGACTGAATTCGCCGCGCGTGCCGCAACGCGCAGTACACTGCCTTCCCCGACCCGCGCATCCCTGAGCCATGTACACGCAATGCCCGCATTGCCTGACGATCTATCGCCTTGATGGCGAGACGATTGCCGCCGCACGTGGCAGCGTGCGCTGCAGCGACTGCGCGGTCGTGTTCGATGCGCTCGCCACGCTTGCCGCACAACTGCCGCCCGAGCCGATCGAGCGCCTGCCCGCGCATCTGGCGCGCAGCGAGCCACCGCAGCTGGGCGCGCCGGTGTTGCGCCCCAATCCCGCGCAGATCGCCCTGTTTGCCGAACCGGCGACACGCAAGCGCGGGCATCGACGCGTGGGCTTGCCCACGTTCGCCCGCGGTCAGCGTCCACGCAGCACGCGCGATCGCGGCTGGCTGCTCGCCTGCACCGGCCTGCTGCTGTTGCTCGGCGTGCAGATCGCCTGGTCGGAACGGGCGCGCTGGATCGACGATCCGCGCGTGCGCAACGTTCTCGAACCGCTGTGCGCGCAGTTGCACTGCAGCCTGCCGCTGCGCCACGAGGTGGCCACGCTCGAACTGCTCTCGCGCGACATCCATCCGCACCCTTCGGTGCCCGATGCGTTGGTGATCTCGGCAACCCTGCGCAACGATGCGCCGTTCGCCCAGGCCTGGCCGACAGTCGAGGTCTCGCTGTCGAATCTGGACGACAAGAAGGTGGCGATGCGGCGCTTCCAGCCGCATGACTATCTCGCTGACGGCCGCAGCATCAGCAGCGGGATCGCCGCAGGAGCCAGCGCCGCTCTCGTCTTCGAAGTCGTCGATCCGGGCAACGACGCGGTCGCCTTCGAGTTCAGCTTCAAGTAGGGCGAGTCGCAACAGGCGCTTGCGCGCGATCCCGCAGATGTGCATGAGCACACGCGCGCAAGTGGTTACGCCTGCAGGCATTCATCGTGAAATCTGCAAACAAGCGCAAACGGGGACTTACCAAGCCCATGCGTGCTCGTTACTATGAACGTTCGGCACGCCGCGATGCATGCCGGCTCGCTACAGGGAAGCGTGCTTCGACCATCTCGGACCTGATCTCGTGACTGCTGCCACTTCGCTGCGCGCCGACGCGCTGCACGAACCGACCTTGCAACCGGCCTTGCGCGAGTGTGTCGCGCGAGCGGTTCGCCGCTACCTTGCCGACGTGGAATCCGAGCCCGGCGAAGGCCTGCACGCTTTGGTGCTGCAGGAAGTCGAACTGCCCCTGCTGCGCGAAGTGCTCGGCTGGTACGAAGGCAATCAAAGCCGCGCGGCCGTGGCGCTGGGAATCAGTCGCGCGACCTTGCGCAAGAAACTGCAGATCTACGGCCTCGACGGCTGAGGCTGCCCCGCGTTCAGGCGCCTTGCGCCACTCGGCGGGACAGGTGGCGGAGCGGTAAAACGCCCCTATAATCGCTGGTTTCCCGTGTTGAACGTGCCATGGCCAGCCATCATCCGGTGCCGGTTCGCCGCGCCCTGCTGAGCGTCTCCGACAAGACCGGTATCGTCGATCTCGCGCGCGGGCTCGATGCGCTGGGTGTCATGCTGATTTCCACCGGCGGCACCGCGCGCGCGCTGCGCGAAGCGGGTCTGGCTGTCACCGATGTCAGTCAGGTCACCGGCTTTCCCGAAATCATGGATGGCCGCGTCAAGACCCTGCACCCTTCCGTGCATGGCGCACTGCTGGGTCGGCGCGGCGTCGACGATGCGATCATGGCCGAATTCGGCATCGCGCCGATCGATCTGCTGGTGGTCAATCTGTACCCGTTCGAGCGTGTCGCCAATCAACACGACAGCACGCTCGATGAGACCATCGAGAACATCGACATCGGTGGCCCGGCGATGCTGCGCGCGGCCGCGAAGAACCATGAACGCGTGGCGGTGGCCGTCGATCCGGTCGACTACGCCGAACTGCTGGATGCGCTGTCCAAGGGCGGCACTTCGCTGGCGCTGCGGCGCCGGCTTGCGGCCAGCGCCTTTGCCCACACCGCGCGCTATGACGGCCTGATCGCCAACTGGCTGGGCACGCGCATCGATGGCGATGCGCCGACGCCGTTCCCCGAAGCACTGCGGCTTTCCTTCGAGCGTCGGCAGACCTTGCGCTACGGCGAAAATCCGCATCAGGAAGCCGCGCTCTACGTCGAGCGTCATCCGCCCGCAGGCACCGTCGCCCACGCGCGCATCCTCGCCGGCAAGGAGCTGTCCTACAACAACATCGCCGATGCCGATGCCGCGCTCGAATGCGTGAAGGCCTTCCGCAAGACGCCCAGCTGCGTGATCGTCAAACACGCCAATCCCTGCGGCGTGGCGCTCGGAGCCAACCTCGGCGAAGCCTACGAGCGCGCCTGGGCCTGCGATCCGGTATCGGCGTTCGGCGGCATCATCGCCTTCAACCATCGGCTCGATGCCGAGGTCGCGCGCATGATCATCGGGCGCCAGTTCGTCGAGGTGGTGGTCGCGCCTGCGGTCGATGCCGAAGCGATCGAGGTGCTGGCAAGCAAGCCCAATGTGCGCGTGCTCGCCACCGGCGCATGGGACGAAACGGCGGCGCCGGCGCTGGACTACAAGCGCATCGCCGGCGGCCTGCTGGTGCAGGACAGCGATCGCGATACCCTGCTGCTGTCCGACCTCAAGGTCGTTTCGCGCCGCGTGCCCGACGCGAGCGAACTGCATGACCTGCTGTTCGCCTGGCACGTGGCGATGTTCGTCAAGTCGAACGCGATCGTCTATGCGCGCGGCAGCCGCACCATCGGCATCGGCGCAGGCCAGATGAGCCGCGTGGTCAGCGCGCGCATCGCGGCGATGAAAGCGATCGATGCCAAGCTCGACGTCAAGGGCAGCGTGATGGCTTCGGATGCGTTCTTCCCGTTCCGCGACGGCATCGATGCCGCCGCGCAAACCGGCATTCGCGCGGTGATCCAGCCGGGTGGCTCGATGCGTGACAAGGAAGTGATCGCCGCCGCGGACGAACACGACATGGCGATGGTATTCACCGGCATCCGCCATTTCCGGCATTGACGCCGCTGCGCGGCATCAATCCCGAAGTTTGCATGGCGAACTTCGGGCCCCGGCCTTGCCTTCCCACACCCCCATTCGCGCCTGTGGCGCGAATCGCCCCCTGACTCAGGGGGCGTTGCCTGACATCCACGCCGCTGCGAGGCATCAATCCCGGAGTTTGCGTGGCGAACTTCGGGCCCCGGCCTTGCCTTCCCACACCCCCATTCGCGCCTGCGGCGCGAATCGCCCCCTGACTCAGGGGGCGTTGCCTGGCATCCACGCCGCTGCGCGGCATCAATCCCGGAGTTTGCGTGGCAAACTTCGGGCCCCGACCCCTTTGCCCCCGAGCCAGATCCCTCACCCCATGAAAATCCTCGTCATCGGTTCCGGCGCGCGTGAGCACGCCATCGCCTGGAAACTCGCGCAGTCCCCGCGCGTGCGTGAAATCATCGTCGCGCCGGGCAATGCCGGCACCGCGCGCGAGCCACGCGTGCGCAATGCGCCGGTCGCGGTGACCGACGTCGATGGCCTGCTCGCGCTGGCGCACAATGAAGGGGTCACGCTCGCCGTGGTCGGACCCGAGGCGGCGCTCGCCGCGGGCGTGAGCGATCGCTTTCACGCCACCGGAATCCGCTGCTTCGGTGCCAGCCGCATCGCCGCGCAACTGGAAAGCTCGAAGGCTTTCGCCAAGGAATTCCTCGTCCGACGCAACATTCCGACCGCGCGCCACGCGACCTTCGAGGATCTCGAGCTCGCGCTCGCCTACGTGCGCCGTCATGGCGCGCCGATCGTGATCAAGGCCGACGGCCTAGCCGCAGGCAAGGGTGTGGTGGTTGCGCTGACCCAGGCCGATGCCGAGCTCGCACTGCGCGACATGCTCGGTGCACACAGCTTCGGCGCGGCTTCGGCGCGCGTGGTAATCGAGGAATTTCTCGCCGGCGAAGAGGCGAGCTACATCGTCATGAGCGATGGTCGCAACGTATTGCCGCTGGCGACCAGTCAGGATCACAAGCGGCGCGACGAAGGCGACCTCGGTCCCAACACCGGCGGCATGGGCGCGTATTCGCCGGCACCGGTGATCACGCCCGCGGTCGAGACACGCATTCTCGAACAGATCATCCGCCCGACCATCGCCGGCATGGCAGCCGAAGGCGTGCCCTTCATCGGCTTCCTCTACGCGGGCCTGATGATCGACGCCGACGGCGCGCCCAAGGTGATCGAGTTCAATGT
The DNA here is from genome assembly GCA_002632325.1 of Lysobacterales bacterium. Taxonomy (GTDB): domain Bacteria; phylum Pseudomonadota; class Gammaproteobacteria; order Xanthomonadales; family Rhodanobacteraceae; genus Dokdonella_A. The sequence continues at coordinate 118,517 of NSJK01000002.1, forward strand.
GCGCCTCGGCGATCCCGAGGCGCAGCCGATCCTCATGCGCCTGAAGACCGACCTGCTCGATCTGATCGAAGATGCGCTCGATGGCCGCCTCGATCGCAGCGTGGCGAGCTGGGACGCGCGTCCGGCGATCGGCGTGGTGGTGGCTGCGGCCGGCTATCCGGGCAAGGTGCGCAGCGGCGACGTGATCGACGGCCTCGCGGTCGAGCCCGATCCCGACGTCAAGGTGTTCCACGCGGCCACCGCGCTGGATGCGCAGGGCCGCATCGTCAGCGCCGGCGGGCGTGTGCTCACCGTCTGTGCGCGCGGTGCCGACATTGCCGCCGCGCGCGACAAGGCCTACGCGGCCACCGCCGAAATCGGCTTCACCGGCGCGTTCTGGCGCCGTGACATCGGCCATCGCGCGCTCGATCGACGCTGACCGCCGGAACGCCTTGCCCGGGCGTTCCGGCGCGCACCGCTTACTTCGCGGGCGGCACGACCCGCGGGCGCTGCGGATTGAACAACGGTGAACTCGCCGACCATGGCAAGGTCGGCAATTTGTGCGCGCGCAACTGGTCGAGGATCTCGCGATATGGCACCAGGGCCTTTTCGCCGCCGTCACGCAGCACGATGAACATTGCGCCCTGCTCGGTGGCCACGGCCTCGTCCCACTTGCCGTTGGCCGCGAGCGCGAGCGCATAGGCTTCGGCGAGCACCGGCGCGCTGTTGGCCTGATAGATCTTGTGCGCATAGTCGAGCGCCATGCGTTTTTCATCGGCATCCGCATTGGCGCAGGTGCTCACGTTGCGCACGAACAGTTGCAGCAGGAACGGCGAATCGGGTGTGCTGCGCAAGGCATCGTTGAGGATCTTGAGCGTGTCCGCACAGCGACCGCTGACGGCATCGACGGCGACCAGGCGCGTCCACGCCTCGGCATTGTGCGCATCCACGGCCAGCGCCGCCTTGTACTGCGCGCGGGCATCGTCATGACGCTTGTTGCGCTGCTGCAGCACGCCCAGTCCCAGACGCGCATCCACCAGCTTGGGTTCAGCATCGATCGCCTGGCGGTAGAGACGCTCGGAAGCGGCATCGTCGTTGCGCATCTGCGCGATCAGCGCCTGTCCGATCAGGGCCATCGAGTTCTTGGGATCGGCTGCCAATGCACTGCGCAAGCGTGAGTCTGCCGCGTCGAGATTGCCTGCCGCCGTTTCGATCCGGCCATAGAGTGCGAGCAGCATCGAATCGTTCTTGCTGGCCTGCAGCGCGCCATCGAGCGTGCGCCGGGCCTCGGCGAACTTGCCGGCTTCCATCTGCGCAAGCGCGCTGTCGATCGCCTGATCGCGCGGACTCGCCGCAGGCTTGGCGGGCGCGCCTGCTTCGCGCTCGGCAAACATGTGGCGTCCGATCGGATCACTGAGTCCGGGCATGCGATCACCGGCCTTGGCGCGCTCGGCCGCAGCGCCCTTGGCGTCGCCATTGGCGGCGAGTGCATCGGCGAGCAGGCCGTTGAGGCGATTGGCCTCGGGCTGGAACTCGAGCGCGCGGCGATAGGCCGCGACGGCATCGGCGGGACGCTTCTGTTGCATCGCGATGTCACCGAGCAGGGTCACTGGCACCGCCTGCTTGCGCTGCGTCCAGGGTTCGAGCACGCGCCTGGCGCCATCGAGGTCCCGCGCATCGATGCGCGCGGTCGCCAGCGTGACCGCGATCGGCAGATAGTCGGGCGAAAGCCGATGTGCGTCCTCGAACAACTTGATTGCCTGCTCGTGCTGCTTGCGCATCGCCGCGAGCAGGCCGCGCAGATAAACCCATCCGCCATTTTGTGGTGCCAGCGCAGTGGCATCGGTGAGTGCGACATCGGCGGCATCGAACAGGCCATTGCGCGCATAGGTCGCCCCGAGGAGGGCATAGGTCTCGGCGAGCGGATCGCCGATCAGCACGTCCTTGCTCTTGTCGAAACTCGCGCGCTGCGCACGCAGTTCAGCGGCAGCGGCGGCGGGCAGGCGCGACAGATCGGGACTGGGCACCGCCTGCAGTTTCGGCGTTGCCGGCGCGCTCGGCTGGGCAGCCAAAGGCATTGCCAACAACAGGCCAATGGAAAGCAAGGGGGCGAGCAAGAGGCGATCACGCATGAGATCGGATTCCACGGATGGGTCAGGAAGGTTGCGTAGTCTAACGTGGCTCGATGAACGCCAAGGCCTGCGCGCAAGGGGCCGGGCCTGCTAGATTCCGCCGACGCCTGACCGATACGGGATCCGCATGTCCGAAACCAGCCAGTTCAGCCTGCTCGGCACACGCCGCTTCGCGCCGTTCTTCGCCACCCAGTCACTGGGCGCGTTCAACGACAATGCGTTTCGCAATGCGCTGGTGGTGCTGGTGGGCTACCACATGGGTCTGGATGAGCATGCGGTGGGCTTCTACTCCAACATCGCACCTGCGCTGTTCATCCTGCCGTTCTTCCTGTTTTCGGCCAGCGCCGGACAACTCGCCGAGAAATACGAGAAGGCACGCATCATCCGCTGGGTCAAGCTGTTCGAGATCGCGGTGATGGCGCTGGCGGCGGCCGGTTTCTTCCTCAAGAGCATACCCGTGCTGCTTGCCGCACTGTTTCTCATGGGCCTGCACTCGACCCTGTTCGGGCCGATCAAGTACGCGATCCTGCCGCAGGCGCTCAAGAACCACGAACTGGTCGGCGGCAACGGCCTGGTCGAGATGGGCACCTCGCTGGCGGTGCTGATCGGCATGGTCGCGGGCGGCGTTGCGATGAGCTATGGCCCGCTGTGGGCGAGCGCTCTCGTCGTCGCCACCGCAATCGTCGGCTGGCTCACCAGCCGCGCGATTCCACCGGCGCCGGCAACCGCGCCCGACCTCGTTTTCAACTGGAATCCGTTCACCGAGACCTGGCGTGTGCTCGGCTTCGTGGTCAAGGACCGCGTCGTGTTCAACTCGGTGCTGGGGATCTCGTGGTTCTGGTTCTTCGGCGGCGTGTTCACGATGCAGTTGCCCAACTACACCACGCACTTCCTCGGCGGCACCGAAGCCGTGCAGATCCTCGTGCTGGCACTGTTCTCGGTCGGTGTCGGTGCTGGTTCGTTGTTGTGCGAGCGCCTGTCCGGACACAAGGTCGAGATCGGCCTGGTGCCGCTGGGTTCGATCGGCCTGACCGTGTTCGGCCTCGATCTGTACTTCGCGCGCTCGCAGCCGACCAGTCTGCACGAGCTGTCGGCACTCGCCTTCCTCGCCACGCCGGGCAGCTGGCGCATCGTCGCCGACTTCGTGCTGGTCGGCCTGTTCGCAGGCTTCTTCATCGTGCCGCTGTTCGCACTGGTGCAAAGTCGCGCCGATCGCAGCGAGCTGTCGCGTGTGATCGCCGGCAACAACATCCTCAACGCGCTGTTCATCGTCGGCGCCGCCGCTTTCGGCATGGGCATGGCGGCGCTGGGGTTGTCGATTGCGCAGATTTTTCTCGCCGTCGCGCTGCTCAACGCGCTGGTGGCGATCTACATCTACACCCTCGTCCCGGAATTCCTGATGCGGTTCCTGTCGTGGATCCTCATCAACACGCTCTATCGCATCGACACGCGCGGGCTGGACAACATCCCCGAGCGCGGCGCCGCACTGCTGGTGTGCAATCACGTGAGCTTCATGGACGCGCTGATCGTGGCCGGCTCGGTGCGCCGGCCGATCCGCTTCGTCATGTACTACAAGATCTTCAACATCCCCGTGCTCAGCTTCATCTTCCGCACCGCCAAGGCGATTCCGATCGCCGGCCACAAGGAAGATCCCGCACTGCTTGAGCGCGCGTTCGCCGAGGTCGATCAGGCACTCGCCGAAGGTCACATCGTCTGCATCTTCCCTGAAGGCGGGCTCACCAGCGATGGCCAGATCGCGCCATTTCGCGGCGGCGTCGAACGCATCCTCGCGCAGCGCCCGGTGCCGGTCGTGCCCTGCGCACTGCGTGGCCTGTGGGGTTCGGTGTTCAGTCGCCGCGACAGTGCGCTCGGTCGCTCGCGCCTGCCGCGCCGCTTCCGCGCCCACATCGAGTTCGTGGCCGGCACTGAAGTGGCGCCGGCCGAGGCCAGCGCCTCGGTACTCGAAGCGCGTGTACGAGCGTTGCGTGGCGATCTGGCTTGAGGCGCGAAATCATTCTTGCGAGATGAATTGCCTGCTCGACTCTCGCGCCACACGGCGCGACGGTCGCGCTGCCGTACGCGCTCGACGGCCACCGCAAATCAATGACGTTGGGCAAGCCATTCGAGAAGGTCACGTTCCGGCATCGGTGGCGCATGCAGAAAACCCTGCGCGGCATGGCAACCCTGGCGTGCCAGAAATGCCCACTGCTCATGCGTCTCCACGCCTTCGGCCAGCGTATGCAGGCCAAGGCTCAGCCCCATCGCGATCACCGCAGCGCAAATCGCGGCGCTGCTGGCGTCGACGTCGATGTCCTGCACGAAGCTCTTGTCGATCTTGATCTGGCTGATCGGCAGGCGCTTGACGTGACTGAGCGATGAAAACCCGGTGCCGAAGTCATCGAGGGCAAAACCGATGCCCAGTCGCCCAAGCTCGCGCATGATCCCGATTGCGCGATCGACATCTTCGAGCAGGCTGCTCTCGGTGATTTCCAGATTCAGTCGAGTCGGTTCGATCCCGTGCTCGCTCAGCAAGGTACGCACGCCCACGGCGAAATTGGGCGCATGCAATTGCCGCGGACTGACGTTGACTGCCAGCCGCAGGCGCGAGGTTGCCGGCTGCGACAGCCAGCGCTGCAAGGTGACGCAGGCGATCGCCAACACCTGCCGACCGATGGCGAGGATCAAGCCGGTTTCCTCGGCCAACTGGATGAACTCGAGTGGCGCGACCAGACCGCGTGTCGGGTGGTTCCAGCGCAACAGGCCCTCGACGCCGATGCACTGACCGCTGCCATCGACCTGCGGCTGAAAATAGAGCACGAACTCCTCTCGCACGAGCGCCGCGCGCAGTTCTGCCTCGAGCCGGGCCCGCGCGTTGATCGCGGCCTGGATCCCCGGCTCGTAAAACCGCAGCATGCCGCGCCCATCGCTCTTGGCCTGATACATCGCCAGATCGGCACGCTTGAGCAATTCGGTGGCATCGAGCGAGTGACCACTGAACATCGCAATGCCCAGACTCGCACCCCGCGGCTGCACCTGCGCATCGGCCGCGCACGGCTGGTTGAGGGCTTCGAGGACCTTTTCGGCGATGCGCCCGACTTGGCTCACGGCGACGTCGATCTCTCCCGCCAGTTGCCGGATCAGCAGCACGAATTCATCGCCACCCATGCGCGCCACCGTATCGCAGGCGCGCACCATGCCAAGCAGGCGACGGCCGACATCGACCAGCAGGCGATCCCCGGCGTCATGCCCTTCGGTGTCGTTGACCCATTTGAATTCATCGAGATCGAGAAAAATGAGAGCGCCATGGCTGCCGTCACGCGCGCTGTTGGTGAGCGCCTGATCGATCCGATCATGCAAGAGGCGCCGATTGGGCAAGTGGGTGAGCGGATCGAAATAGGCCAGTTCATGCACTTGCCGCTCGATTTGCTTGCGGCGACTGATGTCGCGCCACACGCAGTACAACACCGGCCGTCCTTGCATGTCGATCCGCGCCAAGGTCACTTCGGCGGGAAAGCAGGCGCCATTGGCGCGGCGATGCTCCCATTCGAAACGATGTACGCCATTGCGCAGCGCGCAGTCCATCATTTCCTCGGCCTTCTCGGCCGACAAACGACCATCGGGCTGAAATTCTGGCGAGAGCCGCGCCGGATGCTGCAGGATGTCCTCGCGCCGCTCATAACCGAGGAACACGGATGCGGCCCGATTGCAGTCGATGAAGCGCCCATGCTCGATCAACCAGCACGGATCGGGCGAACTCTCGAACAGGTCGCGAAAACGCTGCTCGCTCTCGTGCAGCGCACGCACCCGCGCGCGGACATCCCCGGACATTTCCTCCAATTCACGCTCGTGCAGCAAGCGGGCCAGAGTGGCGGCGAAAGGCCGCAGCAGGCGTTCGCAGATCGCAAAGGCCTCGGCATCCTCGAGCACGAAACCCAGATGGCCGATGCGGGTGCCATCGACCGTGAGATCAATGCAGCGATCCACTTGCGTCATTGCCACATGCGCAGGCGCCAACACCACCGTGCCGACCCCAGGCAACTGTTCGAGTCGCGCCTGCACCGACGCGACCAAGCTTGCCTCGGGCACTGTCGCCAACTCGGCCAACACTGCAAGGAGTTGTTCCGCAACCAAGGTGTCGATCGGGTGGTCGAGTGCCACACAGTTCCCGTTGGTTGTGCCGGTTGGCGCAGTGTCCTGCCTCGGGCAAGCAGCGTCAATGCGCCCATGGTTGTTGCGGAAGATGGGCGCCCTGCGGGCGTTTCGCCGGCAGAAACCCGCCTTCAAACCAGTCAATGCGCCGCCCGTCCGCCTGCCCTGCGTCGCCTGAGCGACATGGATCAACCCGGGGCGGGCGTGGCCGCCGGCAAGGTCGAACCGATCCGCGCTTCGAGCCAGCTGTGGAACGGATTGCAGGTGAGGCGATTGAGCTGCTCGGCGCTCACCACCAGGGCGCCGCGCTCACCACGCAAGGAGAGTGTGCCGATGCGGATGCCGTAGTCCTCATCCTGCCTTGGCCACAGGCCGTAGAGCGGATCGTCGCAGGCAAACGGCAGGGCCACATGCGCGAGCGAGTAGACATCGGCGGGATACGCCAGCGGCAAGGGCTGCTCGACCGCGCTGTCCGCACCCGGCGCGAACACGCGCTCGCTGACCTCAAGCGTGTCCGCGCGGCGGTTTCCGATGATGTCGAGGCGATAATTGCGCGGCGCGGCGCCATGCAGCACCTCGAGTTCTCCGGCTGCGGCCGAGCGGAACATCGGCGCGAGCAGGCTCGCGCGATTGATGTCGAACAGCACCAGCTCGCTGCCGTTGGCAGGCAGCCGATCGAACAGGCCGTGCACGACCGCAGCGCTGCTCACCGTGCTGTCGAGCACCGACTGGAAGGCGAGAATCGGCGGCAGGCGATCGAGCCGACCGCGCGCGCGCGCCGCCGTGATGCGCGCCTGCACCGCCACCGTGAGCAGATAGGACTGCAACGCGCCATTGGTCGGAAACGAGTTGTACTTGAACGGATTGAACTCGGGCAGGATGTCGATCCAGCGCGACTTCTCGAAATACGGCAGGCCACTGAACAAGGGCAGCCAGCGCGACATCGAGGCATAGGGCCGCAGGCCGATCATCGGCGACAGCAGCACGATCTGCTGTGGCAGCGGCAGATCGCTGTCGTTTTCATCGAGGCGATCGAGCACGTAGTCGAGCGCCAGCGCGCCGCCGTTGGAATAGCCGACCACGTGGATCGGTCGATCCGGCCCGACCCGCGCGCGCAGCTCGCGCATCGCGATGCGTACCACCGCGGCCCAGTCCTGCCAGCGCACCTCGACCAAGGCCGCAGGCAGGGTGCCATGGCCGGGCAGACGCGGAGCGATCACCGCGAATCCCGCTTGTTCGTAGAGCGCCGCAAGCGCGCGCAGGCTGTAGGGCGAATCGGTCAACCCATGCAGCAGCAAGACGCCACCCCGCGGTGTCGCGGGCGTGAATTCGAAACTGCGATTCCAGTCGCGCTCGCCTTGCTGCGGACCGATGCGCGAGCCGGCCTCATAGCGCAAGGGGCCGGGCACTGCCGCGGCGGCGAGTTGCGCGTGCACTTCGTCGAACAGCTTCTGTTCGGCAGCCAGATAGTCGGCCCACGTGAAATCGGCACGCGCCGTGCGTGCATGGAATTCCTGCGGGAGCACGATGCGGTGCCAGGGCTGCAAGTCCGGCATCGAGCGCGCCTGGAAGGCATGCACGAGCAGCACGCCCAGCGCCGCAAGCAGCGCGAGCGCGCCCAGTAGCAGGGCGCGGCGGAACCAGCGCTTGAACACGGGCAGGATCATCGCGCGATGCTACCGCAGCCGCGCGGTGCGGATTCTCCTGCGCACAGGCGACTCGGGCCTTCGGGCCCATCTGTCGCGAATTTCGGTTCGGCCGACCATCGCCGACGGAGTCGGCCCTGACCTTGCCGCAAGCCAGGCACGCCTATTGAACCCGGAACATCCAGATCGATCTGTCGTCACCGATGATCCGGGAGGAACCAGTCGACAGGCTTGCGTGCGCGTTCCCACCAACAGACCCGGATGGCGGTGACGGAGCATTGCAGACCACACGCGTGCTCATGCCGAACGCGGCGCTCGACAGCGAAGCGATTCCGCGATCACCACAGGCACGCACGGCGAGGACCCTCATCGCGGTCATGTTGAGCACGCACAATGCGGTCGCCAACGCGCACCACGCCATGATGGACCACGCAGACATGACCTTCGCATTCATCGGATCATTCCTTTTCCCGTTGACCGGATGCCTGACCATGCAATAGCGGTGATACGGTCGCCTGCTCCACGGCATCTGGTCAAGGGCGAACGCGCCAAATCGGGACGCCTCTCACGAAAGCGCCGCAACGCACGATCGCATCGAAGGCTTGCCGGCCAACGCGCCATGCTCGACCACGCGGTGCAAATACTCGCTGGGTGGCCATCACTTTTCGACGAAGGCGCGCTCGATCACGTAGTCGCCGGGTACGCCAATGCGCGGGGAGACTGCAAAGCCGCGTGCATCGAGCAGGGCGCGCAGGTCGGCAAGCATCGCCGGGCCACCGCAGAGCATGAAGCGGTCGTGGGCCGGATCGGGTTCGGGCAAACCGCAGTCGCGCGGCAAGGCGCCTGAGTCGAACAAGGCGGTCAGGCGGCCCTGATGCATGAACGGCTCGCGCGTCACGGCCGGGTAGTAGACGAGCTTCTCGCGGATCAACGGACCGAGAAACTCATGCTGCGGCAAGGTCTGGGTGAGGTACTCGCGATAGGCGAGGTCGGCAACATGGCGCACGCCATGGGCGAGCACGATGCGATCGAAGCGCTCGTAGGTCTCGGGATCCTGAACCAGACTCAGAAACGGGGCGAGGCCGGTGCCGGTGCACAGCAGATACAAATGGCGGCCGGGCTTGAGATCGTGCAGCGTGAGCGTACCGGTCGGCTTGCGGCTGATCAGCAACTCATCACCGACGCGCAGATGGCGCAGGCGCGAAGTCAGCGGCCCGTCGGCCACCTTGATGCTGAGGAATTCGAGGTGCTCTTCCCAGTGCGGGCTGGCAATGCTGTAGGCGCGCATCAGCGGACGCTCGTCGATGAGCATGCCGAGCATGACGAAATGACCGCTGTCGAAGCGCAGGCTGTCGCTGCGCGTGGTGCGGAAACTGAACAGCCCTTCGTTCCAGTGATGTACGGCGAGCACGCGCTCGCTGGTGAATGCAGCCATCGATCGGAAAACTCAATGCAAGCGGCGCTGCGCACGGCGCGCGATCGCGCCGATGCAGGCAACCGAAGTGGAAAGTCCGGAGAGCGGCATTGGCTTCACCGCCCGACCAGAATCAGCGCGGGCAGCGCGATCACCACCAGCCAGGCGATGAGCACGCGATGCAACACGGTGCGGGCATCGGCCAGTTCGGTCAGAGGATCGGCGACATCCTGCGCGTAGCCATCACCCGCTTCGACATCGGCATCGACGCCAGCACGCGCGAGCGCGCCGAGGAAGCCCAGATCGAGCGTGAAATAACCCTTGCCGTGGTCGGCATGATAGTGCCGCCATGTGCTCATCACCGCGTCGAAGTCCGAAACCAGCGCAAGCGTGAAGGCGATCAGATGTGCGGGCACCCAGTCGAGGATGCGCGCCGTGCGCTCGAGCACTTCCAGATGATCGGCATCGAATCCTTCGCGGAAGCCGGATCGGCGTGCGAGCAATTGCACGGCGCGATAGCCCAGTGCGCCGCCCGGGCCGAGCAGCACGAACCAGAACAGCACACCGAACCAGCGCGACAGTGCCGAAGCAAACACCGCTTCGACCAGCGCGACCGGCTCCAGCGGCAGAGGCTCACCCGCCGGATCGGGACGCAGCGCCTGTGCCGCGGCGTGGCGACGGTCGCTGTCGGGCGCCTTGAGCACACTCTGCATGTCGGCTTCGAGATCACCCGGGCCCCAGGCAAAGAACAGCACGATCGTCGCGAACGCGAAAGCCGGCAGGCCAAACAACACCTGGCCAAGCAAAGCCTGCAACAGCAGGCACACCAGCACCAGCAGCAAGGGCAACAGCACTGCGCGATAGCGCGAAGTCTTGCCGCCACCCTCGCCCATCCACTGCGCGGCCCAGCCGCGCAGCCACGAATAATCGCGCCAACGGGCAAGCTCCGGCACGGCGTGGCCGGCAAGCAGGACAAGAACGATGGCGAGCAAGGTCTGGGCCATGGAGACGATCAAGAGAGGCTGCGAGCCGCTCCATTCTAGCCCATGCGCCGCGCCCGGCTCAGGTTTGTGCCGGCGCCATGGCCGTGATCGCGTCGAGCTCGACGCCCTGTTCGCGCAGCCAGTGCGCAATCAACGCATGCGACACCGACAGGGGTGGCGACACGCTCAAGTGCCCGGCAAGGATGCCGTCGACGAGTTCGCCGGCACTGAACCAGCGCGCATCGGCGAGTTCGCGCCCGACGCAGATTTGCGGATCGCTCGCGCGGGCCTCGAAGCCGAGCATCAACGCAGAGGGAAACGGCCACGGCTGCGAGGAGTGATAGCGGCACTCACCGACTACCACCCCCGATTCCTCGTGCACCTCGCGACGCACGGCGTCCTCGAGCGATTCGCCCGGCTCGACGAAACCCGCAAGGGTCGACCAGCGTGTCGGATCCCAGCTCGCCTGACGACCAAGCAAACAGCGATCGCCCCAGCTCACGATCACGATGACCGCCGGATCGAGGCGCGGGAAATATTCGTTCGCACAGGCAGGGTCGCTGCAGCGCATGCGATGGCCGAGCGCGAGCAGATCGAGCGGCGCGGCACAGCGCGAGCAATAGCGCGCATTCGCCTGCCAGTGCGCGAGTGCTCGCGCATAGGCAAACAAGCCGGCGTCGAACGCGGGCAGGGCCACGCCCGCACTGCGCAAGTCCAGCTCGCGCGCAGCGAGCTCCGACGCAAGCTGCGCGCCAAGGGCGGCTTCGACGCGGATCGAGAACAGCGGCCCCTGCGCATCCTCACCGAGATAGGTGGCTGGCGCCTGCGGCAACAGCGCGCGCTGTTCGACGCTGCCGAGCAAGCGCAGGCGATCCCCTTCCGCCGCGACCAGCGCGCGATGCCCCGCACGCGCGTCATCGCACAGGAGAAGATAACGACTGCGCCGATCTTCGACTTGGGCTTGCACCCAAGCGGCGTCATCGCGTTCCTCGGCATGGCGATCCAGCGCGAGACCGGCGAAGACGTTGGTGGTGGTACTCAAGCGGGTCCGCAATCAGACTGTGAACGACGAACCGCAACCGCAGGTCGTCTTTGCGTTGGGGTTGCGAATCACGAATTGCGCACCGCTGAGCGATTCGGTGTAGTCGACCTCGGCGCCGGCGAGGTATTGCAGGCTCAGCGGATCGACCAGCAGGATGACGCCATCGCGATCGAGGGCGAGATCATCCTCGGCGCGCTCTTCATCGAAAGTGAAGCCGTACTGGAATCCCGAACAGCCGCCACCGCTGATGTAGACGCGCAGCTTGAGTGCGGGATTGCCTTCCTCGGCGATCAGCTCGCGTACCTTGTCTGCGGCAGCGCCGGTGAAGGCGAGCGGCGCCTGTTCGGCGTCCTGATAGCTTGGAACGGTGTTGCTCGAAGTCATGATTGCGATCCGTGGTGCATCCGCTTCAGATCGGCCTGCACGCAGTGAATTTCAAGCCGAGGCCGAAGCCGGTGCCGCCATGGCGTCATCGCCCTCGGCCGCATCGGCGGGCCCGGTCAACTGCCGTGGTGCCTCGCCCTCGTGAATCATCGCGCCATTGATCTGCGCGCCCGCGGCCATCTCCAGCACCTTGTAATACACATTGCCGGAAATCCGCGCGGTCGCGCCGAGTTCAAGACGCTCGCTCACATGCAGATCGCCCTCGATGCTGCCGTTGATCACCGCATTGAACACGCGCACCCGACCCTTGACGCTGCCCTTGTCGCTCTGCGTGAGGACCGCACCCGGCGTCTGCGCCGTCACCGTGCCCTCGATTCGGCCTTCCAGGTGCAAACCGCCCTCGAAGCCGACATCACCCTGGATTTTCGTGCCCGCGGCAATCAGGGTGCTGATCGTCGTCATCACGCGGTCGCGTTTGTCACTGCGAAACATTCTCGCTCTCCTGACCCTTGATGGCATCAGCCCACGCAAAGGATTGCTCGGTGCGCGCGCCGTCGCCTTCGGCACGCACCACCACGCGGCTCGGCGTGAACCCGTCCGGAAGCGCAATGGTACCGCGCACCTGCTCGAAATATTTGAACGAATAGTCGATTCCGCCATCATTTCCTGCAGCAGCGAGCGTCTTCCAGTCGAGCGTCTGCACCTTGCCATCGCTCACGCCCTCGACGGCGAGCATGAGCTGGCCCTTTGTGTCATCGCCACGCTTGAAGTTCTGGGTGAGCGTGGCGATGAAGTTCCAGGCCTTGGAATCGGCCACCGGCGTCATGCGCAGGGCATAGACCGAGAGGCCTTCGCGCTTGCCGCCGAGCAGGCGACCATAGAAGGCGAGGTCTGCGCGCAAGCCATCGACCTGGGCGTCACGCTCGCGCATCGAGTTCTGCAGTTCGACGAGCGCGGTCTTGGCGACCTGTTCTGAGCGCGTGAGCAGGGCGATGCGTGATTCGAGCTCGTTGTTCTGCGCCCGCGCGGCCTTGAGCTCGGCGCTGGGGCCGGGGTTGACCACGCCATGCGCGGCGAGCACCGCGACCAGCACGCCAACCAGCGCCAGCGAGGCCAGCCACGCCAGCACCCAGAGCACACGCTGGCGACGCTCGCGGGAAGGGTCGCGCGTTTGCACGACAAATTCAGGAATCCGTGCCATGAAACATCCGCTCCGTTGGGGCAAGCCCTCGCTTATATGTCGCGCCAGCCGCAGCGGTCAACGCGCGGCGCAGCAGCCGCTAGAATGGATTTCTTTGCGTTCGGCCCGCCCATGCTCTGGCTCAAGGCATTCCACATCATCTTCGTCGTGACCTGGTTCGCCGGCCTGTTCTACCTGCCGCGCCTGTTCGTCTATCACGTCGAAGCCGCGGAAAGCGCCATCCGCGAGCGGCTCAAGGTGATGGAGCGACGCCTGCTCGGCATCACCCACATCGGCGGCGCGCTTGCGCTCGGCTTCGGCCTTGCCACTCTGGCGGCCTATTCCTGGCACAACCTCGCCTATCTGCAGCAAGGCTGGCTGCACGCCAAGCTCGCGCTGGTGGCGGCATTGATCGCCTATCACGTGATGCTGGCACGCATGGTGCGGCAGTTCGCTCGCGACGCCAACACGCGCAGCAGCCGCTGGCTGCGCGTGTTCAACGAGGCGCCGGCGCTGCTGCTGGTCGCGATCGTGCTGTTGGTCGTGCTCAAACCCTGAGCAGGCCAATCAACTGGAAAGCTTGCTCTGCAGGTAGAGGTTTTCGCCGAGCTTGTCGATCAGACCGAGTTGGGTCTCGAGCCAGTCGATATGTTCTTCTTCCGACTCGAGGATCTTCTCGAACAGCTCGCGGCTGACGTAGTCGCCGAGCTTCTCGCAATCGGCGATCGCGGCCTTGAGGTCGGGCACGGCCATCATTTCCAGACGCAGGTCGCAATCGATCATCTCGCGCGGCGTCTCGCCGATCAGCAACTTGCCCAACGCCTGCAGGTTGGGCAGGCCATCGAGGAACAGGATGCGCTCGATGAGCATGTCGGCATGCTTCATCTCGTCGATCGATTCCTTGTATTCGTGCTCGGCAAGCTCGCCATAGCCCCAGTTGCGGTACATGCGCGAATGCAGGAAATACTGGTTGATCGCGGTGAGCTCGTTGAACAGCGCCTTGTTGAGGTGCGCGATGATTTTCGGGTCGCCCTTCATGCAGTTTCTCCGGATGGTGCAGGCGACGTTCGCGCCCAAAGCCCATGCACTATAACGCCAGCGCCAATGCTCGCGATCACTGCACGCAAAGTCACGACGCTGCGCGCAGCGTGATTGAGAGGAAAAGCGGGGCGGCCTCAGGCCGCGTGCGCGAAGGTCGGCAGGCCGAGGGAACGCACGGGCTTGGCGGCAGCTTCGTCGAACAATTCGCGGGCAAGGCTCTCGCAATTGCCGCAGCAGTCCGAGCAACCCGTGCTCGCCCGCAACTGCGCGAACGAAGTCACGCCCGCCTGCGCGGCGGCACGGATATCGCGATCGGTCACGGCATTGCAGATGCACACGTACATGGCGGCGCTCTCGGGGAAGCGCGGCCATTTCAACGTAAACACGAATGATTGTCAATAACAGCCAGATTGGCCAGGCGCGGAACTCAGCCGTTCTCGACCGCCTTGTCCGGCCATATCGTCTGGCGCAGCGTCAGCGAGCAACTGACCTCGGCCAGCGGCACCAGATGCCGCAGCGCCTGCTCGTAGACGCGCCGCTTGAAGTTGACCACGTGCGCCGCCGGGTACCAGAAATCGACCCAACGCCACAGGTCGAACTCGGGATTGTCGTTCGCATCGAGCCGCACCGCCGACTCATCGCCAACCAGACGCAGCAGGAACCAGACCTGCTTCTGGCCGATGCACACCGGTCGGTGATGACGCCGCACGAGGCGCTCGGGCAGCCGATAGCGCAACCAGCCGGGCGTGGCGCCCAGCACCTCGACGTGGTGCGCGCGCAGGCCGGTTTCTTCTTCCAGCTCGCGGTACATCGCCTCGATTGGCGTCTCGTCGCTGTTCATCCCGCCCTGCGGGAACTGCCAACCGTCCCGCCCCACGCGCCGCGCCCAGAACACATGGCCTTGTGCGTTCAGCAGGATGATGCCGACATTGGGGCGATAGCCATCGGGGTCGATCATCTCGAAGGGAAGATGTCGGAAACTGGCCCGATTCTTCCACACGCATCACGCAAGCGGCAAGCCGACATGACCACACTCGGCTTGACAGCCGCGCCGCGCGCACTAGAATCGCTCGCCCCCGCCTGCCCGCCGCTTTCCGCACCACGGCAGCGCCCGGGGGCCGCGCGCACGCTGCAATGGCGAAGCGCACGCGTTCTGGCTATGTAGCTCAGCCGGTTAGAGCACAGCACTCATAATGCTGGGGTCGGTGGTTCGAGTCCACCCATAGCCACCATCCAAAGAATTCATCGACTCTCGAAGAATCGGCCGACGGTGCTGCGGCATCGTCACGCCTCATTCACCGCGCCGGCAGCACGGGTATCTCCAAGCCCGACAACCACTCAAAGGTCGGATCGTAGTAGGCGCAGTCGCGAGTGGGATCGTCCGGCGCGCCTTCGGGCACGACGATCACCATGCCCTGGCGTGCACGCGTGAGCAACACACGATAGGCATTGAGCAGATAGCGCTGCCTCATCGGATCGCGCACGCGTTTCCAGCGGTTGCCCTCGAAACTGTGATGTTCCCAGCCTGTCGGTCGAAACCGCAGGTCGCCATCCCACACCACGCACGACCAGTCCAGTTCCAGACCCTGCACCTGAAACTCGGTGGCGACATCCTCGAGGTAGTACGCGGAGCGCACGTCATCCTTACCCTTGAGGAACCAGTACACCGGGTCGACGGCCACGCGTACATCGATCGCCAAAGGCTTGAGTCTTTGTGCGCGCGATGAAACGACCATGCCGTAGCGCTCACTGCCGCGCGCCTGCTCACGCAGCCATTGGCGCGCTATCGGCAGATGCCTTGTCAAACGGATCGGAAATCCACGCAGGACTTCGATCAGGCTTGCGCGCGCGGCTTCTTCGTCACGAGCCAGCAGCAAGTTGACGAATTCGGACACACGCTCGCTGCGGAAGGAGCGCACCGAGGTCGCCAGATGCAAGCACGGCTCCCAACGGGCGCGCCGATCACGCGCGAGCGCATCCAGCGCCGCGTCGGCGTGAAACTCCACTTCGCGCAGGCGCGGCGAAAGATGAACGCGCCACGTGGGGAAACTGCGCTCGAGCGCCGCCAGCCACTCGCCGATGCCGGCCTCACCGGTGTTGATCTCCTGGCCGCTGCCAACCAGACACACGACCACGGCCCAGTCCGCGTGGCGGTCGAGGCAGGACATGAGGAACTCGGGCTCCGACTGCGCAAAGCCGGGGAGATTTTTCTTGCGTGCCATGAAGTGGGCAGTCTGGGCCAGGTTCCACGCACGCTGCGCTTCATCGAACAAGGCCACATGCTCGATCGGCGGGCCTGTATCAGTCAGGCAGTCATCGCGGAAGTGGTGCACATTCTGGATGAACTGCTTGACCTTGCTGCGCGCTTCGCCGATCCGGATCGTTTGCCCACGCTCTCCCGCACGATGAACGTGGTCTTGCGCCAACGCCTCATGCAGCACCTTGACCAAGGGCCCATTACCCGAGAGATAGACGCTGTAGAGATCGCTGCCGGCATCGGTATGCCGATTGGCGATGTCCAGGCCCACCAGGGTCTTGCCGGCGCCCGGCACGCCGGTGACGAAGCAGATCGCCTTGTGCTGCTCTGATCGCGCCTGCGCGATGATCTGCGCGACGCGCTGGGAGGTGACGGCCAGGTTTTCCGCACCCGCATCGCTGCGCGAGATGTCACCCACGTCATGGCCGGCATAGAGTGCGCGCGCGGCTTCGACGATGGTCGGCGTCGGTCGATAGCGCCCCGCCTGCCAGTCTTGCGCATCGATCGGAGTGCCGGTGAAGAAGGCCAGTGCTTGCTGGAACAAATTCACCAGCCCATCGGAGCCCATGCACACCGGCCGCACCAAGCGATCCCTGTCGATCCGCAGTTCGAGAATCGCTGGCGCAGCGGAGACCTGCGTGGCCACAAGCACGGGAACAATCGTGAGCTCGTGGCTGGTCTCGTGGAAGTTCTTGAGATCAAGCGCGTAATCCCAGACCTGGTCCATCGCGGCGCGATCGAAGCGATCCGCGCCAACCTTGAACTCGATCACGAACAAGACCGGGCCAAGCACGAGAATGACATCGGCCCGCCCGCCCAAGCGCGGAATCGTGTACTCGAAGTAGATCTTGCCCGACGGCATGGCCGACGCGCGCAGCGCGCTGCGCAACACTTCGATTTCCGCCAGCCATGCGGACTTCTGACTGAGCAAATCAGCGAAGGTCGACTGTGTCGTGATCTTGCCGAACACCTGTTCAGGCGGCTCGGACAGAAACACGTCAATCGTGGCGGCATACCCCCAACGATCCATCAAACTCCCCGGCGGTCGCGGACCAGGATAGAACAGGAGCGCCACGGCGATCCATCACGGACTACACCAAGCAACAAGCCCCATACCCAAGGCAAGCGAACAAGGCTGCGCAACAAATTACCGGCTGCTGCACGCGGCGGCCGCCTGCACGCTCTTCACGCGGCGCGTCACACTCGATGCGCAGGCGCGCTGCGCACGCCACTGCGCGGATCCGCACCCAGCCATCCCTGGCCGGGCGCGAAATTGAACCGGGCGCCCTGCTGGCTGCGTCCCGGCCGCGTCCACGCGGCGCCCCGCGGCGCGATGCCGAACATGCCGGCCCCTGACCTTGGCAGCTCGCGCCGCCTTGCGCTCGATACATGAGGCGGCAATCAGCGCAAAACCGGCTCACGGGTCGGAAACCTTCGGCCACCGAACTTCCGGCGACAAGCTCGGGCGAGACCCAAAGACGCCTTGCACAGACCTCTGCGCACGGGCGAAGGCGGCGGCTGTCCTCAACTAATTCTTGGTCCGAAGAAAGCCGGCAGGTCAGTGTCATCCAGTCTGGCGTCTTTCATGGACGTCCATTCATCAACTTGGCAACAGTGAGACTGGAGAGTTTTCGCACAATTTCAGATTCGCATTCAATCAGACTCACCTGCCAGAATGCGGAACAGCGGCGGGTTGACGTAGTAGTTGGAGCGACCGATCTTCTGCTTGTGCAGGAAGCCGCCGTCGGCAAGTTGGTCGAGGTAGCGGGTGGCAGTGAGCCGCGAGACCTTGAGGTCGCGGCGGATGAAGTCGATCTTGGTGTAGGGATGGCTCATCAGGTTGTTGATGAGATCCTGGCTGTAGAAGCGGTAGTGGGCGCGGATGCGTTGTTTGAGGTCCTGCATCAGCGCGCGCATGGCGTGGATGGTGCCGATGCCATCGAGCGCCGTGCGCTCAATCGCGGTGAGCATGTACAGCACCCAGTCTTCCCAGTTGCCTGCGTCGCGTACGGATTGCAGCAGGCGGTAGTAGTCGGCCTTGCTGCGCACGATGTGGCGGCTCAGGTACAGCACGGGGATGTCGAGCAGGCCCTGCTGCACGAGATAGAGCACATTGATGATGCGGCCGCTGCGGCCATTGCCGTCGTAGAACGGATGGATGGATTCAAAGCGGTGATGGATCAGCGCCATCTTGATCAGCGGGTCGAGCGTGGATGCGTCCGGATCATTGATGAAGTGCTCGAGCTGGCCGAGCAGCGTGACGATCTCGTCGGGATTCTGCGGCGGGGTGTACACCACACGACCAGCGCCGTCCTTGAGCGCGGTGCCGGGCAATTTGCGCAGGCCGGCCTTGTTCTGCTCCAGCTCGGCCTGGATGGCGATGATCTGGTTGACGGTCAGCAAACCTGCCTTGCGCACACCCTCGAAGCCGACCGTGAGCGCCTGCCGGTAGCGCAGCACTTCCTTGACGGCGGGGTTGTTGGGTGCGTCGGGAAAAGTCGTATCGCGGAACAGTTCATCGTGGGTGGTGACGATGTTCTCGATGGCCGAACTGTCCTTGGCTTCCTGCAGGCCCAGGGTGCTGATGAGGATGTTGCGGTTGGGGATGGTGGCGACCACACCCTTGAACTCGGCCAGCCGACGGTGCGCCGCCACCAATTGCTTGAGGATCGGCGGTGTGTCGAATCGCGCCGGATCGAGCCGCTCCAGCGCCTGAAGATCGGGCTGACGGTTCATTTAGAGCAAATCCCTTTACTTGCGTGGGTAGACATGTATAGATATTGCCACATTTCTATACACGTTGTGTTGGATGCGTATAGATTTCGACCGTTCGTGGCCCGAGGGCGACCGGGCTCACTCGAAATTGTCGGCAAAGATCACGTCGCCGACGAAGAAGTTGTGCGTGCGGGTCACGCCTTCGTAGGTTGCCTTGAAGCGCCACAAGCCGGAGGGCGCGTTGCCCGGCAGGTTCCAATACCAGTACCAGTACGAAGCCGAGTAGAACGGGTCGCTGGTTGAATCGGACATCTTGAAGTTCCAGCTCGCAAATGCGCTGCCGTTGGGCCGCAGGATGCTGAAACTGGTCACCTGCGGGCCACGCTGGTCGCGGTAGTAGGCCGCAAAATACACCGTATTGCCGGGATTGAAGTGATCGGAATAGTTGGGCGTTTCGGCAACCGGATTCGGACAATTCGGATCAGGAAATACCGGTGCGGCCGAGTGCGTGGCGAGCTTGTTGATCGCCGAGTCGTAGTACGGCCGCTGCTGTGCCCACAACGAGGCAGGTGCATTGCAACTGCCGTGGTAGGGTTCGAGGATCGTGTAATTGCTCACCGCCGTGTGGTTCTCGAAATGCAGATGCGGGCCACTCGAGAAGCCTGCGCTGCCGACCTTGCCGAGGAACTCACCGGCCGCGACGCTCGCGCCGATCGGCTTGCCGGTGAGTGAGGTCTTCTTCATGTGCCCATACCAGGCCACGCTGCCATCACCATGCCGGACGTAGACCGCATTCCAGTCGGCCGAGTAATGATCCGGGCAACTGCGGTCGTCGTTGCCATCGGTCTTGCCGATGATCGTGCCCGGTGCGGCAGCAATGATGTCGACTGCCTGTTGATCCATCAGCAGCCACGAAAATGGCCACAGGAACAGGTCGATGCCGGCGTGGTTGTAGCCATCGTCGAGATCGTAGGTGCGCGTGCCGCAATTCCAGTCGAGGAGTTGGTTCGGATAGGCCGAGTTGAGATCGACGAAATTGGAAATACCGTGAAAGCCCGGATCACCGGCGATCACCGCCGCCGCGCGCAGCGGCCACTGCAGCCCGCCCTGCATCACGAAATTCGGCATCGCCGGCGCAAGGCGCTCTTCGCGTTCAAGCTCGATGACATTGCGCGCGAGCATCGCATCGATGCGTGCGCGTTGTTCGACAGTGATTTCATCATGCGGCAGCAAGGGCGCCGCGCCGCCGCCAGCCGGCAATTGCGCCGATGCCAGCGAACCGAGCAACACCACGGCAAGCATGCTCATCCCGAAGCCCCTGTTGCGACGAGGAACCCGAGCATAGCCCGATCGGCTCGGGAAGCAAGCCCACAACGCGACGCGCCACCGCGTGCCAAAATGCCGCATGATCGACGCGGGCACACTCAAGGATCTGTTGCATCGTGATGTCGCGCAGGCGGCGCCGGAAACCTGGCGCGTGCGCCTGCACCGCGCGATCAGTTGGCTGGTGCGCTCCGAGCGCGAGACTGCCGACGACGATGCCTGCTTCATCTTCCAGTGGATCGCGCTCAATGCTGCCTATGCGCGCGAGTTCAGTCGCGAAGAGAGCGAACGCGAACGCCTGCGCCAGTTCCATGCGCGCCTGATCGCGCTCGATGCACAGGCGCGTTTGCACGATGCGCTGTTTCGTCAGTTCAGCGGCCCGATCCGCACCCTGATCGAAAACAAGTTCGTGTTCGAACCGTTCTGGACCGCGCTGCGCGAACACGATGCGAGTGAGCGTTGGGAAACGAGTTTCAGTGGCAGCCGCAAGGCGGCGCTTGCGGCGCTCATGAACAAGGATACCGCAGCGGTGCTGTCGATCGTGTTCGATCGGCTCTACGTGCTGCGCAACCAGCTCGTGCACGGCGCCGCAACCTGGAACAGCAAGGTCAATCGCGCACAGCTGCGTGATGGCGTGGCGATCCTGCGCACTCTCGTGCCGCTGGTGCTCGCGGTGATGCTCGAACATCCCGGCGAGGATTTCGGCGAAGTGCTCTACCCCGTGGTGTGAGCGAGGCGATCAAGCCGCGAGACGATGTTCGTAGTACGGGCGATCGCGGTCGTCGAGGATCGCCTGAAGCGCTTCGAGTTGCGTCGCGTCGGGCTGCAGCCAGGCGTCGATGTGTTGCGGCTTGATCGGCACGATGCAGCGGTCGTGCCCGGCAGCGGCGATCTCGGCAGGCGGCGCGTCGGTGATCGCCGCGAAGGAATCGAGCGTCTCGTCCTTGCCCTGCCAGTGTGACCAAAGGCAGGCGACGAGCATGTCGTGCGCGGGTCGCGGGCGGAATTCGAGCACGATGTTCTGTTCCTGCTCGCCGGCTGCGAGCGCGCGATGCTCGGCGGCATGGCGCGCAACGTTTTCGTAGAACGCATGCACGATCATCAGCGCGTGGCTGTGACCGAACTGCGCGCGCCAGAATCCTTCGAGATTGTCGCGGCGCGCGTTGTAGGTACCTGGATAACGCGTGTCGTAATTCGCCGGTTTTCCCGCGGGTCGGCATTGGTAGCGCATCGGCCGCAGCACGCGCCGACCGCCTTCGCGAACCAGCACCGGCGCGTACCAGCCCGGGAAGATCCGCGCATCGCGATCGAGCGGTGTGCTGCGACGCAGATCGGCAAGACGTGCCAGCGCCGATTCGATCTTGTTGCCGGCGATGCGTTGGCTCTCACTGGCCACCTTGGTGAACTTGATCGCAAGCGTACGCTGCGCATCGGTGAGACGCTTCTTCTGCTTGAACAACTCCTGCTCGATGCGCTGCGTCTCGCGTGAATCGAATGCATCGATGAACGCCTTGATACGGCGCTCTTGCGCCGACTCCGGCTGCGCGAATGCGGCATCGAGCGCCTTGGGAATGCGCAGTCGTGCGCCCTGATCGCGCTGCCAATACAGGCGCGCGAACGCGGCCAAGTCCATGTTTGCGCCGTGCTCGCGCTGGTACTTGCGGAAGTCAGCCTGGATCTGCGCGGAGTAGCACATCACGCCGGGTCACTGTAGACCGGCACTTCGGGATTGCGCCGGAAACTGAAGATCAGGTTGGTTTCGATGCGCGCGACTTCTGGCCGCGTGGTGAAGGCATCGATCACGAAGTCGCGCAGATGGTCGCTGTCGCGCACTGCGACATGCACGAGGAAATCATCGGCGCCGGCGACGTGATAGAACGCGAGCACTTCACGCAGGCTGCCCAGATGCGCATGAAACCCTGCAACCTCTTCGCGCGAATGACGCGCGAGGCGCACGTTCACCAGTGCCTGCAGCCCGATGCCCACCGCGGCCGGACTGATCTCGGCGTGATGGCCGTGGATCGCGCCGATCTCATGCAGGCGACGCACGCGTTCGAGCGCGGTCGATGGCGCCACGCCCAATCGTTGCGCGAGCGTCTTGTTGGGCAGCCGTGCATTCTTGCGCAGCTGCCGCAGAATCTCGAAGTCGATTCGGTCCAGTTGCATGAGAACCCGACGTGACGAAATAGTATTCGGTCGATGCGCCAATGTATCGGCGTTCATTCTAGACTCGAACACAATTGCCGAACAGGTGGCCACCGTGAAATATTCCCATACCCGCGCCGTGCATGCCGGACGTGAGGACTTCGACGCCTTGGGCGTGCACGTGCCACCGATCGACCTGTCGACGACCTATCCGGTGCGCGATCTCGACACCGGCACCGCAAGTTTCGATGCGCTGGTCGGCGGCGCCGCGAGCGCGGCCAATCCGATCTATGCACGGCTGTTCAATCCGACCGTGGCGCGCTTCGAGCGCGCGCTCGCGCAGCTCGAAGGCTGCAGCGACGCAGTCGCGTTTGCCTCGGGCATGGCTGCGGCGTCGGCCTGTCTGCTCGCGGCGCGACAGCGCGGTTCACACGTGCTCGCAGTGCGCCCGCTCTATGGCACGCACGATCATCTGCTCGAATCCGGACTCATGGGTTTGCCGGTGCGGTGGGTCGAAGCCGAGGCGATCGGCGATGAAGTGCGCGCCGACACCGCTCTGGTGATCATCGAGACGCCGTCGAACCCGACACTCGATCTCGTCGACATCGCCGCCGTGGTCAAGGCCGCAGGCAAGGTGCCGGTGCTGGTCGACTCGACCTTCGCCACGCCGGTGCTGCAGCAACCCGTGCTGCAGGGCGCGCGATTGGTGATGCACAGCGCGACCAAGTTCCTTGGCGGACATGGCGATGTGATCGCCGGCGTGGTCGCGTGCGATGCGGAATGGGCCGTGCTGCTGCGCCAGGTGCGCGCGGCGACCGGCGGCCTCTTGCATCCGTTGGCCGCCTACCTGCTGCATCGCAGTCTGCCGACGCTCGCATTGCGCGTGGAGCGTGCGCAGGCCAACGCGATCACGCTCGCGCAGCGCCTGTCCACGCATGCAGCCGTGGCCAAGACGTTTTTCCCCTCACTCGGCACGGTCGCCAATGCGCATCTGCTCGGCACGCAGATGTTGGGCCCGGGCACGATGATCAGTTTCGATCTCAAGGGCGGTCACGCCGCCGCGGCGCAGCTCATGCGCAAGGTCAAGGTGGCCACGCCCGCCGTGAGCCTGGGTTCGGTCGATACCCTGATCCAGCATCCGGCCGGCCTCACCCATCGCGTGCTCGATGAGGCTACGCGCGAGCGCCACTCGATCACGCCCGGACTGGTGCGACTGTCGGTCGGCATCGAAGACGTCGAGGATCTTTGGGCCGATCTGCAGCAGGCCTTGTCCGCATAGCAAGCCCGGCTGCGCGACAATGCGCGGATGAACGAAACTTCCAGACTCGTGCCGATCGCGCGCGAACTCGCGCGCAAGGTCGATGCGCTGGCATGGCGCACGCCGAGCCATGTCTACAATCCGCTCGACTACGCCTGGCATGGTCATCGCCAGTATCTGCAGCGTTACGGCCACGCGCGCGGCCGCGTGCTCCTGCTGGGCATGAATCCCGGCCCGTGGGGCATGACGCAGACCGGCGTGCCCTTCGGCAGTGTCGCCATGGTGCGTGACTGGTTCGGCATCGACACGCGCTTGTCGCGCACCTTGCCGGCGCAGCATCCGAAGTATCCGATTCTCGGCATGGCCTGCCATCGCGATGAAGGCAGCGGACGGCGGCTGTGGGGCTGGGCGCGCGAGCGCGTGGGCGAGCCTGCGGCCTTCTTCGAGCGCTTCTTCGTCTGGAACTATTGCCCGCTGCTGTTCCTCAAGCACGATCGCAATCTGATTCCCGCGCAGTTGTCTGCCGCCGAAACGCGCGCACTCGATGCGATCTGCGATCGCGCGCTCGAACGGGCGATCAGCGCTCTGCAGCCGAGCGCGATCGTCGGCATCGGTCGCTATGCGCAGCAACGTGCGCACCGCCTCGTCGGCGATGCACTGCCGATTGCCTATCTGCCGCATCCCAGTCCTGCGAGTCCCGCGGCCAACCGCGAATGGCCGCGGATGGCCGAGGATGCGCTGGCTCAGTGGCTGCCGCCCGCGCGGCGTTGATCTGGATCAAGACTCGGAGATCGAGGCGGCGCACACTGCCTTCTTGACGTAACGCCGCTGCGCGGTGGATGGAGCAGTGCAATGAACGAAAACGTCGTGATCATCGGCGCCGGCCCTGCCGGTCTGTGCCTGTCGCTGGCGCTGGCCGCACGCGGCATCGATGTGGACCTCGTCGAACGTCAGGAGGCCGAGGCACTCGCAGCTCCCGCCTACGATGGTCGCGAGATCGCGCTCACGCATCGCAGCATGCGCATGCTGCGCGAACTTGGCGTGTGGGAACGACTGCCGGCCGATGGCATCGCCCCGATCCGCCGCGCGCGCGTGATGGATGACGCCAATCCCGGCTTCGAGGTCGATGGCCAGGCTTTTGGGCAGGACCGTGTCGGTGTGCTCGTCTCCAATCACCACATACGCAGCGCGGCGTGGCAGGCAGTCGCCGAACAGTCGCGCATCCGTGTGCACTGCGGTGTTGCGGTCGAGTCGGTGAGCACCGATGTGACGCAGGCACGCATTCGCTTCGCCGATCGCCGCCTGCTCGATGCCGCCCTGCTGGTTGCCGCCGACAGTCGCTTCTCGCAGACCCGGCGCAGCATGGGCATCCCCGTGCACATGCACGATTTCGGCAAGACCATGGTGCTCGCGCGCATGCGCCATGCAGTCGCCAATGACGGCACGGCCTGGGAATGGTTCGGACGCGGCCACACGCGCGCCGTGTTGCCGCTCGGCGAGCATCTGGCTTCAACCGTGCTCACCCTGCCCGGGCGCGAGGCACAGGCCTTGATGGAATTGTCCGACGAGGACTTCGCCAACGCGGTCGCTGCCCATTACGAAGGACGCCTGGGCAAGATGGAACTCGCAAGCACGCGCCACGCCTATCCGCTGGTGGCGACCTGGGCGCACCGCTTCGTCGCGCCGCGTTTCGCGCTGGCCGGTGATGCCGCGGTCGGCATGCATCCAGTGACCGCGCATGGTTTCAATCTTGGCATCGCCAGCGTCGAACACCTCGCGCACGCCGCGGGGGATGGCCTGAATCGCCATCGTGACCCGGGTCATGCGCAAATGCTCGCGCGCTATCAGCGCCAGCATCGCGCCGGCAGCGCACTCATGTTCGCGGGCACGCAGGCGGTTGCCGGCCTGTTCACCGACGAGCGCGCATTCGCGCAACCTCTGCGCAAGCTGGCGATCGGCGCCGTGCGTGCAGTGCCGATGCTGCGGCGTGCATTGGTCGCCGGCCTGCTCGATGAGTCACCACGTCCGGTTTCGTTGGCGCACCAACTCGGCCGCGTCTTCGAGGTGTTGCGACCAAGGCTTTCGGGTAGCTGAGGCGCGCATCGTCGGCGTGCCACCGGAACGCGGCGCGCCGGCAGCGCCTACGCAAATTTGTGGAGGGCGCGATGGGCAGCAGTTTTTTTCAGCGCAGGCCTTGAACTTTCCACTTGGACATCCGTCGAATGCAGCTCACGGAACGAGGGCAAGGACGATGTCAGAGCGAGCGATTTCTCCCGCTGCATACCGCAATCCCCTGCAACTGCGCTTGCTGGCCTGCGTGATCGCAGCAGCCTCACTGATCGGCTGCGCATCGACTGCGCAATCGGACAGGCCGAAATCGAACGCCACGGGCGTCGCGGCAGCGATCAACGACCTGTGCGACGCGCAAGTGGTGTTCCTCGGTGAGGAAGGCCACCATGGCGGTGGGCAGTCGATCACGACCAAGACCGACATCATCGCGGGCCTGATCCGGCAATGTGGATTCACGCACGTCGCACTCGAAGCCCAGATCTATGATGTTCTTGATCTGGAAAAACGCTACGCGGCGGGCACGGCCACGCCCGAAGCCCTGTATGACGCGCTCGGATCGCTTGGGTTCATGGCGGCCCAAGCCAACCCGTTGCTGGCGCTGCTGCACGAGAAGGCCAGCGCCGGGCAGGTGCGTCTGAGCGGGTTCGACCCAAACATTGGCAACATCACCGCGTACTACGCGCAGAACCAGCTCGCGCAAGACCTGAGCCGCGACCTTCCCGCGAAGCGACGGGACTTTTGCACCAACACGATCGAAACCCTGACTCAATGGAAGTTCGATGACGCCCATCCAAACGATGAGGCGTTCACGAAAGCGATCCACGACTGCGCCATCGAAATCGAAGCGCTCGCCTTGCAGCACGCCGCACAGGATCCTCTGCACTACCGCATCGCGCACAATTTCCGCGCCCAGCTCGAGTGGCCCGAGGACGATGGCGCCAATTGGCGCGACCGCTCGATGCACGAAAACCTTCAATGGGCACTGGATCGCCAACCGGCCGGTACCAGGACCGTCGTGTGGACCGCCACCGTCCATGCCCTCAAGCAGCCACTGGGCAAGCGCAAGAGCATGGCGAGCTACTTCAAGGCCGACTCCGGCATCAAGATGAAATCCGTGGCGATCGTCGGCGCCGCGGGCGAGTACGGTTTCAACAACCGGGTCACGTCCTTCCTGCCGGCGGATGCAGACAGCCTGGAAGGCAACGCGCTTGCCAGTGGCGGCATGCCACCGGTGTATCTGGATGCTGTCGCGCTGCGCAAGCTCGGCTCACGCAAGTCGCGCATGCTCTCTTACGACAAGTACAGCGAACAGGATTGGAGCCAATGGGTCGATGGCGTGCTGGTGCTGTCTGCCGAAGTCGCTCCCACCCGCGCGCGGCCAAACAAGCCCTTGCAGAAACCCTGAGCCATCGCCGCGTTTGCCGCACCCATGGTTCACGGCAAATGCGGCCACCTGGATGGCTTGCGGCACCCGCATTGCCGCTGCGAATCCTTCGTCCTGCAGCAGACGCCAGCGGCAAACATCGGCGCTTGCTTCATCGAGCGGGACGCGGCAGCGAAGTCTTGCGCCCACACATCGCGAACAGCCTTGGCCTGGAGCAAGGCCATTCAGGCGCCATCGCGCGCCGGGTCCCAGACTTGCGCGTCGGCGAGCAGCTCGCGCAGACCGGCCTCATCGAGGTCGGCAAGCAGGTTCATTGCCTCGCCAAGGTTCTCCACTGCGAGTTGCGTGCGCCGGATCGTGCCGGCACGCAGGGGACTGAATACGAGCATGACACGGCCGTAGGAGGCATCGAGCAGGGCAGCCTGCCAGGGCTGATCGTTGGAATCGGTGAAACTGCGCATCGCGGGCGGCCTGCTCATCGTGAACAACGCATTGTCGACGATCACGCGAGCGCGCGACACGACCCGCGCGATTGGCGCGGGTCGTGGCATTGCCCGATCAGTTGCCGAGACTGAGCGTGCCCTTCATCAACGCGGCGTGACCGGGGAAGGTGCAGTAGTAAGCGTACTGCTCACCGGCCTTGAGCTTGGCGACATCGATCTTCGCGGTATCACTTTCACCGCCGCCGATCAGCTTGGTGCGCGCGACGATGCGCGTGTCGCCGGGCTTCTCGTAACCATTGCTGGCGCCTGCCTTCATGCCATCGGCCACCACGCCTGCCTCGTCGGCGGCAGTCGACAACACCCAGTTGTGGCCCATTGCGGTCACCGGCAGCTTGCCCGTGTGCTTGAGCGTGACTTCGAACGTCTTGCAGGTCTTGGGCACGGTGATGGTCTTGAGATTGAACTGCATCGAATCATTACCCTCGATCGTGAGCGCGCATTCGGCAGCGAGCAAGGGCGAGGAAAACAGGCCAAGCAAGGCAACAGCAAACAAGGTGCGCATGGGAGTACTCCGTGGTTGGGAAAATGAGCTAATGCATCTTGTTCTCATTGGAGTGAACTCACCTTGACCGCGGTCAAGGCCGCGTCATGGCACTGAACGCTGGCTGGCTCAGGGCTCGATCACGCTGCGCGTGTGGCCACGGAAACGCCCGAGCTCGTCGAGTCGCGCATTGATCGCTGCAGCATCGAGCGGCACGCGCTGCGCAATCACGCTGTCCAGTTCAAGGCTGCCGTGCCGGCAGAAATCCATCAGTGTGACGAGCTCACCGCGCAGGTGATCGGAGACGCCGATGATCTCGGCCTCGCGATTGATCACCGCGCCGAAACTGTCGACTGCGAACGGCGCGCCGCAGATGCCCGCGAGCGCGAGTCGCCCCTGCACCGCGAGACTCGCCAAGGCCTGCTCCTGCACCTGCGGCAGACCCGCGCATTCGAGCGCGACATCCACACCCATGCCGTGCGTGGCCGCGCGCAGTTGCGCTGCGGGCAGGCCCTGCGCGGGATCGATCGCAATCGCTCCACGCTCACTGGCCAGCGCGAGCTTGGCGGCGTCGATGTCGACTGCAAACACCTCGCGTGCGCCGCAGATGCGCGCAAGCTGGATCGCCGACATGCCCAGCCCGCCGATGCCGAACACGGCGACGCGCTCGCCGGGCTGGATGCGCGCCTTGCGAAGCGCGTGGAACGCGGTGGCGCTCGAACACATCATGATCGCGGCGGCCGCCGCGCTAACGCTGTCGGCCACCGCAATCGCATTGCGCGCGGGCGCCACGACATATTCGGCATAACCGCCATCGCGATGCTTGCCGATCATCTGTCCACGACGGCAGAACTGTTCGAGCCCACGCGCGCAATAGTCGCAATGCCCGCAGCTCACGAGGTAATGCAGGGCCACGCGCTGGCCCAACGCAAGGCCATCGACGCCACTGCCGAGCTTGTCGATGCGCCCGGCGACCTCGTGGCCTGGCGTGAGCGGCCGATGCGCGATACTCGCGGTGCCGGCGCGGTAATGCACGTCGGAGTGGCAGATGCCGGCCGCCTCGACGCAGATGCGAATCTCGTCATTCGCAGGCTCTGGCAGCGGCACCTCGCGCAGCTGCAGCGCTTGGCCGAGCTCGACGATCTGCACTGCCTTCACTTGCGACTCCCGCTGCGCCGAAGCGCACATTTTCACCGCTGCGCCGAGCGCACACCAGCCCTGCCCGGCTCAGCGCGACTCAGCTCACGCCGTCGCAGCCTTGCGCCACGCGCGCAGACCGAGCGCGGCGAGCACGAGAAAGCCCGCATACAGCACCGTGGTGATGTAGAGCGACTTGTAGACGTAGACGCCGACATAGACCACATCGACCGCAATCCACAACAGCCACGCAGCAACGTGGCGACGCGCCTGCCACCACTGCGCAACCAGACTGAACGCGGCGAGCGCGGCGTCGAGCCACGGCAGCGAAGCATCGGTCCAACGCTGCATCGCATAACCCAGCGCAAGTGCGCCGCAGACTCCGGCCAGCAGATGCAGCGCAGCCGCCGGCGCGGCGAGCGCGACAATGCGCACGCGCCCGTCATCATCCAGATGCCGCAGCCAGCGCCACCAGCCATAGACGATCATCAGCGCGAACGCACCCTGCAGCAGCGCATCCGAGTAGAGCTTGGCATCGACGAACACCACCGCATAGATCAACACCGACAGCAGACCGACCGGCCAGCACCACGGCCGCCGCAGCGCAGTCAACCAGACACCAAGCGCGCTGATGATTGCCGCGACGAGTTCGATCCAGGTCATCACCACTCCAGACTGAGCGAGGCATGCACGAGGCGCGGCGCACCCGGAAACAGGTAACTGTCGCCATCGCTGCTGCCGGTGTCGCGCCAGTAGAAACGATTGAACAGGTTGTCGATGCCCAGCCGCCAGGTCAGGTCATGCTCGCGCCATTGGCTGGTGTGGCGCAGGCCGAGATCGAACACGTCGTAGGCATCGACCCGCACGCGCCCGTCGGGCGTTGCCGGATTGGCGGCAGCGTGGCGCCAACCGCCAAACAGCGTCAGTTGCGGCAAGGCATCGAAGCGATAGTCGAGAAAGACACTGCTGCGCCACGCCGGCACGTTGACGAGCTGGTGGCCCTCATACGACGGCGTGCCGCTGCGCTGCGCGCGTGCGCGGATCCACGCCACGCTGGCATGCACATCAAGGTTCTCAGTCACGTGCCCATCGGCCGACACATCGATGCCGCTGTGCACTTCCTCGCCGCGTTCGACGAAGGAGAAACCGGCTGCAGACGCATCGGGCTGCGCGAACTGCCAGGGTTGGCGCATGCGGAACAGCGACGCATTGAGATCGAGCGCATCGCTGGTGCGCCATTTGATACCACCTTCGAGCTGGCGTGAATGACGCGGGCCGAGCGAATCGCCGTCGTTGCTGGTCCAGAACGGTGCCTGCTTGCCCAGTGACAGACCTTCGCCGTAGCTCAAGTAAGCCGTCAGACTCGGTTGCATCTGCCACAACAACGCGGCCTGCGGCAGGGTTTTCGTCAGACGCGTCGCGCGCTCGAGTTCGGCGCGCTTGTTCCACGCGCGTTCGTCGATGCGCGCATGCTGCGCGCCGATCAATAGCTGCCAATGCTCACCCAGACTCATGCGATCGAGCAATGAGAGGCTGCGCTGCCAACTGTCCAGACGCAACACGCGCACACCGGGCTGTTCGGGCGAGGGCGGAAACTGTGGCACCACGGCATCGAAGATATTGCCGCTGCCGACGTACTCGTTGACATTGCGATGGCGCTCGATGCTGCGATGGAAGGCAGCCAGCGAAACGTCGATCTGGTGTTCGATCATGCCGCTGCGGAAGCTGCCTGCGAGCGTCGCGCGAATCTGATCGCTGCTGCGCGTGTCATCGGGACTGCGGTAATCGTAGATGTCGTAGTCACCGTCGGGGGAAAAATAATTGCCCGGATGGCTGCCATCGGCGCAGGCTGCGGTGTAGTAGCACCCGTAGGCAAAGGCGACGTTGTCATCGATCACGCTGCGGCTGCGCCCCGCAGCCAGACGCAGCTGCCAGTCCTGCGCCAGATCAATCAGCAGCCGCGCGCTGGTGTTGGCACTGTGGATGCCGACCGGACGCTGCCATGCCTGATGGCCGAGCAGGATGCTGCGATCGATCTCGACGGGCACCACGCGGCCACCGAGCAACTGAAAACCCGACGCCGAGAGCTGCGCACTGCGTTGGTAGTTGCCATCGAGTTCGAGCGTGGCGCCCGGCGCAATCTGCCAATCGGCCGCAAGCGCGTGGAAGTCGCGATGGCCATCGGCATCCTTGACGAAGCTGCGCAAGGACTCGCTCGCCGCATTGAAGCGCAAGCCGAAACTTTCGCTGAGCCAGGTACCCGCATCGATCGCGACATGTCGCGAGCCATGCGAATCGACACCGATCGTCGCCGCGCGCACCTCGGCCGGACGTTTGCTCACGAAGTTGACGACACCGCCGGGCTCGATCACGCCGGCATCGATGCCGGCCAGCCCCTTGAGCACCTGCACCGCCTGCTTGTCTTCGAGCGCGAGGATCTGCTCGCCGCTGATGATGAGATTGTTGAGGCGATAGCCCGTGCCCAGATCGAGCGGATAGCCGCGGATCGACAGGTTCTGGTAGTAGCCGACCGGTGCGTAGTTGTCGCCGAGCGCGGCATCCTCGTGCGCCAGTTCGCTGAGCGTGCGGACATGGTGGTCGTCGAGCTGTTCGCGCGTGATCGTGCGAATCGTCGCAGGTGCAGCGTGCGGATCGGCACTGCCAAAACCTGCGAGCGCCGCACCCGCATCGGATTTCGCGGCATGGCCTTCGACGCGCACGGCCTCGAGTTCGGTGGTCTTGCGCACAGGCGCATCGGGCTCATCAGCCAGAGCCGGCAGCGGCAGCAGCGCAATCAGGAGTGCAAGCAGCGGAGTTCGCATCATCGTCCTCGTCCATTGATTCGAGACGAAGCGACGGTGGGCAACCATCCAGGACTGGATGGCCTGCGCCAACAAAGCTCCCTACGCCGGTATCAACCGGATCAGGTTCCAAGGGACTCTCTCAGCCCGGCAACGCCGGGCACCCCCGCTTCAAGGCGCGCATTAGAACACGAAGCCCGCGCGCGGCGCGAGTGCATCATCACGTGGTGGCGGCGATCGCTTCGAGCAGCATGCGTCCCGGCGCGCCGTCGAACCACGCGGCATGGCCGAGCAGGAACGTGTGCCAGGCAAGTTCGGCATCAGCACGTGAGCCGGTCACCCCGTGGAAGTATTCGATTTCCGACAGCGCGAAATCCACATGCACGATCGGCAGCAGCTCGGCGAGCAGATGGCGGTGTGCGTCATCGAGCGGACGCACCTT
Organism: Lysobacterales bacterium; assembly: GCA_002632325.1. GTDB lineage: Bacteria > Pseudomonadota > Gammaproteobacteria > Xanthomonadales > Rhodanobacteraceae > Dokdonella_A. Next base: position 150,983 of record NSJK01000002.1, read on the forward strand.
TGCATAACCCTCGATCAAGGCGCGCGCGGTCGCCACGTGCACCGCCTTGGCGCCGCGCTCGAGTTGCAACCAGGCGATCGCATTGCGCTCGATCGCGGTGGCAAGGTCGTACAGCGCAAACGTCGGTGCGGCGAGGCCGAAGTCGAGTACTGCGCTCAACTCGTCGCCACGCCAGAACAGGTTCGAGGCGTGCCAGTCGTTGTGCGTCCACAGTCGCGGCTGCTGCGCAAGCAGCGGCTGGATGCGCTGCTGACGCTCCACGATCGGCGCGAGCGCGCCGCGCCAGTCGCGCTGCGCAAGAAAGCCCGCGAGCGCAGGTCGCACCGGCGTCATCGCCGCGATCGCGGCGAGCGGATCGGCTGCACGCAGGAATTCGTCACGCGCAACCAGCATCCACGCGGCCCGTGGTGGTGTCGAGAAATCCTCGGCGGCGTCATGCAGACGCGCGAGCATGTGCCCCGCAGCTTGCGCATGCGCCAGATCGATGAGCGGCGTCCACGAAGGACAGTCACGATAGCAATCCTCGCCGGCGGCGAGTGCGTGGATTTCGTAGACGAACTCGCCCTGCTCGATCGCACCGCGGCCATCCCCGGCCAACAGCACCTCGGGAGCCGGCAGGCCACGACTGCGCAGATGCGCGATGAAAGCCTGTTCCTCGCCGAGCGTGGCCGCATCGCGCACGCGCAGCGGGTGACGTTTGACGAACACTTCATCGCTGCCGCAGCGCACACGCGCCGATACCGAGAACGGTCGCGGGCTGCGCCAGAGGATCGTGACCGGCCCGTGCAGTTGCGGCCAGGCGCGCAACAGCAGGCGCAGCTCGGCATCTCCGAGCGGCGGCCAGGTCGGCGCCACATCCTCCCCCGCGAGGCCATGCACGCGGTGCCCGTCGCCCGTCATCGTCGTCTCCAATGGAAGTCGCTCATTCTGGCGCGGACATGGGCCTGCTGTCGCCTGCAAGCATCGCAAGAGCGAAGCCTGCGCGTATGATCGGCGCGATTGCATGCGAGGGTTCGGCTGCGGGCATGGGCAAGACCGTGACGGCGGATGTGTTGGTGATCGGCGGTGGCCTCGCCGGAATCGTCTGCGCGCTCGAACTGCTGCGTGCGGGTCGCTCGGTGATCCTGGTCGATCGCGACACACCCGATCGCCTCGGCGGACTTGCCTTGTGGGCATTCGGCGGCATGGCTCTGGTCGGCACGCCGCTGCAGGCACGCGCGAAGATCCACGACACGCCCGAGATTGCGCTGCGCGACTGGATCCGCTTCGGCGAACTCGATGCGCACGACTGCTGGCCACTGCGTTGGGCGCAGCACTATGTCGAGCGCTCACGCCCCGATGTGCACGACTGGCTGCGCAAACATGATCTCAAGTTCCTGCCTGCGGTGAACTGGGTCGAGCGCGGTCGCTACGGGGAAGGCAACAGCGTGCCGCGCTATCACGTGTTGTGGGGCACCTCGCGCGAACTCGTGCGCCGCATGCACGCGGCGCTGCACGAGGCCGCTGGCAAGGAACGGCTCGCGCTGCTGCACCGCCATCGCGTGCTCACGCTCGAGGCGACGGGCGGACGAATCGATGGCGCGGTTGCCGTTGACGAGACCCGCGGCGAGCACGTGAGCTTGCGCGCTGCTGCCGTGGTGCTCGCGATGGGCGGGATCAACGGCAACCACACGCAAGTGCGTGCGAACTGGCCACGCGATCGCGCGCTGCCCGCGGCGATGCTCAATGGCGCGCATCCGTTTGCCGACGGACGCCTGCATCATCTGGCCGCCGAACGCTTCGGCGCGTGCATCGATCATGCCGGCGAGATGTGGAACTACGCCGCGGGCATTCCGCATCCGTTTCCGCATTTCGAAGGTCACGGCCTGTCGCTGATCCCGTGCAAGTCGGCGCTGTGGCTGGATCATCGCGGCCAGCGTATCGGCCCCGAACCGCTGGTGACCGGCTTCGACACCCACTGGCTGTGTCAACGCGTCGCCGCACAGAACAAGCCCTGGACCTGGCAATTGCTCAATCGGCGCATCGCGCGCCGGGAGCTGGCGATCTCGGGCGCCGAGCACAATCCGGCGATCCGCGAGCAGCAGATGCTGCGCTTCCTGCGTGAACTCCTGCTCGGGCGCGATGACCTGCTCGAAGAGTTGCAGCGTGAAAGCACGCACGTGCTCGTCGACGCCACACTCGCCGGGCTTGCTCAGAAAATGAATGCACTCACCGAATCGCATGACATCGACGCAGTGCAGTTGCAGGCCAGCGTCGATGCCTTCGATGCGAATTTCGGCGCCGCTCTCAAGCTCGCCAACGACGATCAGCTTCGCCGCATCCTGCATGCGCGCCAGTGGGGCCCTGACCGCTTGCGCACCTGCGCGCCGGCACCGATCCAGCGCAAGGGCGCAGGGCCATTCATCGCGATCCACACCCAACTCATCACGCGCAAGAGCCTTGGCGGTCTGCGCACCGATCTCGACAGCCGCGTGCTCGATGGCGAGGATATACCGATCGAGGGTCTGTATTGCGTCGGCGAAGCAGCGGGTTTCGGCGGCGGCGGCGCCTGCGGCAAGCGCTCGCTCGAAGGCACCTTCCTGCCCGGCTGCATCCTCACCGCACGCGCCGCCGCGCGCTCGATCTGCGGAGCATCACGATGACCACAGGCGCACAAGCCTTGCTCAAGACCCTGGCCGATGCCGGCATCGAGGTCTGCTTCAGCAATCCCGGCACGAGCGAAATGCATTTCGTCGCCGCGCTCGACCACGAGCCACGCCTGCGCGCGGTACTGACCCTGTTCGAAGGCGTCGCCAGCGGCGCCGCCGACGGCTACGCGCGAATGAGCGGCAAACCCGCTGCAACCTTGCTGCATCTGGGCTGCGGCCTCGGCAATGCACTCGCCAATCTGCACAACGCGCGGCGCGCACGCGTGCCACTGATCAACATCGTCGGCGACCACGCCACCACGCATGTGCGTTTCGATGCGCAGTTGCAGTCGGACATTGAAACCGTTGCGCGCAACGTCTCGCCGGGTTTCGTGCGCACCTCGCGCAGCAGCGCCGAGCTGTGTCATGACGCGGCTGATGCGATCGCGGCGGCACGTGGCCTGCCCCACCAGGTGGCAACCCTGATCCTGCCTGCCGACGTGTCCTGGAGCGAGGGTGCGAGCGCATGCAGCGTGTCGGCTGTGCCTGCGGCTGCACGCGCCGCTGCGGGCACGATCGAATCCATCGCTGCGGCAATCCGCTCGGGTGCGCCCGGCGCGCTCCTGCTCGGCGGCAGCGTCTTGCGCGAGGAAGGCCTCACCGCCGCCGCGCGCATTGCCCAGCGTCACGGTTTGCGTCTGCTCGCCGAAACCTTTCCGACGCGGCTCGAACGCGGCGCCGGACTGCCCGCGATCGAACGCCTGGCCTATCTTGCCGAACTCGTGCAGGTGCAATTGGCCGGGATCGAACACCTGATCCTCGTCGATGCAAAGTCACCGGTTTCGTTCTTTGCCTATCCGGGCAGGCCGAGCGAACTGGTGCCTGCGGGCTGCCATGTGCACAGGCTCGTCGAAGCGGACGAAGATGCACCGGCGAGTCTGATCGCGCTTGCCGATGCGCTCGGTGCGACGCACACCGCGCCACCATTGCAGGCGGTGCAGCGCCCGTCCTGCCCACGCGGTCGGCTCAACGCCGCCAAGGTGTGCAAGGCCGTCGGGCATCTGCTGCCCGAGCACGCGATCCTCATCGACGAGGCAATCACCTCTGGCCTCATGCTCGGCGCGATGACGGCCGGCGCGCCGCGCCATGATCTGCTCACGCTCACCGGCGGCGCGATCGGCCAGGCACTGCCGAATGCGATCGGCGCCGCGATCGCCTGCCCCGATCGCCCCGTGCTCGCGCTGGTCGGTGACGGCGCCGCGATGTACACGATCCAGTCCTTGTGGACGATGGCGCGTGAAAGGCTCGACGTGACCGCAATCGTGTTCAACAACGCGGCCTATTCGGTGCTCAATGTCGAGCTCGATCGGGTCGGTGCGCAGCCAGCGGGCCAGGCGGCCCGTGCGCAGCTCGATCTGGGCGAACCGCGACTCGATTTCGCACGACTCGCGCAGGGCATGGGCGTGCATGGCGTGCGTGCAGACACCGCCGAGGCCTTCGTCAAGGCGCTGCGCTACGCGCTGGATATGCCGGGCCCGCACTTGATCGAAGCGATGATTCCCGAATCGCTCGGCGGCGCCAAGCGCAAAGTGTTGCCGTGGCTGCTGCGCAGCCTGCCGCGCCTGCCGCGCTCATTGCAACGCACGCTCAAGGCACGCATCGCGCCCTGACCAAACCAAGGACCGATTCAGTCGCGCGGCGCAGTCACCGGCTCGACGTCAGCTTCGTCGCTGGCGGTGGGCGGCATGCCCACCAGCCCCAATTCGATGATCGTGCGGGTGTCTTGCGCAAGCGTGTGTGCGAGGCGTTCGACGATGTCGGGATAGACGATCTGTTCTTCTTTTTCGTCGTGACCATCGAGCAGGAGCAGGAAGCGGCGCTGCGAACCCGGATCATCCAGACGATCCAGATGATGGCGCAGGTGATTGTGTTCGTTGCACAGCCCGCGCACCCAGCCGGGATTGCCACCCGCGGCCAGATAGGCCGGAAACAACATCGCCTCTTCGATCACCAGATGCCGTGCGAGGCTGTTGCGCAGCCAGTGCATGCGCTCACCATCGCCACGCAAGGCGCCTGCGAGCGCTGCCTCGATCACCGCGTGATCGCGGCCGAGATACTCGAGCAGGTCGATCGCCTGCCCTGCCCGCGCGACAAGTGCGGTGAGCCCGCCGCCATCACCGGCGAGCGGATGCCAGCACAGTCGGCCTTTGCTGCGTGCGATTGCTTCGCCCATCGCTGCACTGAAGTCGAACGATGCACGCACGAGGGAGCGCGCGCCCGCAGACAGCGCGTCGAGCACCTGCGCAAGTTCCGCAACGGTGCCGATCGCCACGCAATGCGCCTCATCGAGCAGGGCCGCGCGCAAGGGCAAGGGCGCGGCGGCGGTGGTGGACTCATCGGCATGGATTTCGAGCGTGAAGCGCGCAGCCTCATCGAACGCGACGATCTGCCAGCGCAGTCCGGGGGCGATCCAACGTGCGGCGCCGGCCTGCAGTGATTCCTCGCTCACACCATCGGCATCCAGCCACTGGACCTGCAGAGTACCGGCTTCGATGCACAAACGCTCCCAGCGATTCGCACGCGGTGCGTGCCAATTCAAGAGACGCGATGGCAGGTCTGCCGCCGTATACAGCCGTGATCGGCCAAGTTGGCGACGCGATGCGGAGGGTTCGACAGGCGCTGAATTCATCGATCGACACTGCGGGCTCACAGGCGCGTGGCCCGCAAGTGTCGTACAGATCGCGCCTCGGTGGCGAGTCTGCCTGCGGCGTCCGCACGATGCGAGATCGGCGGACGCCGCGGACGTTCAGCCCGCTGCCGGGGCTGGTGAGGCCGGTGATGAGGGCGGCGCAGCCGGCGGTCGCCGCTCGATGTCATGCAGCAAGCCGCCGCGCCGGGTGTACACCGCCCAGGTGATCACGATGCAGCTGATGTAGAACGCGAAAAATGCCCACAGCGCTGCATCTGCGCTGCCAGTGAGCGCAATCGAACTGCCATAGCTCTTGGGAATGAAGAAGCCGCCGTAGGCCGCGATCGCCGAACTGAAGCCGATGATCGCCGCGCTTTCCTTCTCGGCCTGGCGCGTGCTGTCCTCGCGGGAAAGCGATGGCATCAGCCTGCCGATTTCCTTGCGCATGATCGCCGGGATCATCTGGAACGTGGAGGCATTGCCTACGCCGCTGACGAAGAAAAGGAACAGGAACGAGGCAAAGAAGCCGGGGAAGCTCTTGGTGTGCGTGAAGTGCATGACGCCCAGCACGCCAATGGCCATGCCGATGAACACCCAGAACGTCACGCGGCCGCCACCCCAGCGGTCGGACACCCAGCCGGTCAGCGAACGCGCGAGCGCACCCACCAGCGGCCCAAGGAAGGCGAGCTTGAGCACGGGCACATGCGGGAACTCGATCTTGGCCAGCAACGGGAACGCTGCCGAGTAGCCGATGAACGAACCGAAGGTACCCAGATAGAGCCAGCACATGATCCAGTTCTGGCTGCGGCGGAAAATCACCGCCTGCTCGGCAAACGAGGCCTTGGCCGAGGCCAGATCATTCATGCCGAACCACGCGGCAATTGCCGAGGCCGCAATGAATGGCACCCAGATGAAGCCGGCGTTCTGCAGCCACAACGGCTGGTTGGCTGCTACGCCATCGGTGCCGACATGCGGATCGCCGCCGAAGGCACCGAACACGCCGAAGGTGATCACCAGCGGCACGACGAACTGCACCGCGCTCACGCCGAGATTGCCCAGACCCGCATTGAGCGCGAGCGCGTGGCCTTTCTCCTTCTTCGGGAAGAAGAACGAGATGTTGGACATCGACGAGGCGAAATTGCCACCGCCGAAACCGCACAGCAGCGCAAGCATCAACAGCAACCAGTACGGCGTCTCCGGATCCTGCACCGCGAAGCCGATACCGAGCGCGGGGATCATCAGCGACCAGGTCGACACCGTGGTCCACAAGCGGCCCCCGAAAATCGGCACCACGAAGGAATAGAAGATGCGCAGCGTTGCGCCCGAAAGCGCGGGCAAGGCGGCGAGCCAGAACAATTGGTCGGTGGACAGTTGGAATCCGACTGCGGGCAGTTTGGCCACCACCACCGACCACACCATCCACACCGCGAACGAAAGCAGCAGGGAGGGTATCGACAACCACAGATTGCGATGCGCGATCTTCTGTCCCTGACTTTCCCAGAAACCGCGATCCTCCGGACGCCAGTCCTCGAGCAGGTGGCTGCCGAGCACGCCTTCGTGCTCGGGCTTGTGGATCGGCTGCATTTCCGGCAGTTCGGGCAGCTTGCGCAGTTCCTTCTCGGCCACGCCGCGTTCCATCGCGCGAATCGAGAAATGCATCCACACCAGCGACACCAGCGCCACCACGAACAGCAAGGCAAAACAGCTCTGCCAGATGCCGACGAGATCATTCATCGCACCGAACGCGATCGGCAGCAGGAAGCCGCCGAGGCCGCCGACCAGTCCGACGATGCCGCCGACCGCGCCGACATGTCCGGGGTAGTACACCGGGATGTGCTTGTAGACCGCCGCCTTGCCCAGGCTCATGAAGAAGCCGAGGATGAAGACCAGCACGACGAAGCCGGCAACACCGGTCTGGATGTGGAACTTGATCGGTCCGTGGATGCCGTGCACGAGGTATTCGGTCGGCGGGTAGGACAGAAGGAAACAGCAGGCCACCGAGACGCCGAAGGTCCAATACATCACGCGGCGCGCGCCGTACTTGTCCGACAACACGCCGCCATAGATGCGGAACAGGCTGCCCGGAATCGAATAGGCCGCGGCGAGCATGCCGGCGACACCAATGTCGAGACCGTAGACACCGATCAGGTAACGCGGCAACCACAGCGACAGCGCAACGAAGCCACCGAAGACAAAGAAGTAGTAGAGCGCAAAGCGCCACACCTGCACATTCTTGAGCGGTTCGAGCATGCTTGACAGCGACTGCGGCTGGATGCCTTCGCGGCGACGCTTCTCGTGCTCGGGATCATCGGCAGTGCTGAACCAGAAGATCAGCGCCATCACCACGAGGCCCACGGCCCATGCTTCGGCCACCATCTTCCAGCCCCAGGCGACCATCACCATCGGCGCGAGCAGCTTGGTCACGGCGGCGCCGACGTTGCCGGCGCCGTAGATTCCCAGCGCAAGGCCCTGACGTCCGGCCGGGAACCAACGCGAGACATAGGAAATGCCCGAGGAAAACGCGCCACCGGCAATGCCCACGCCCACTGCAGCCAGCAGGAAGGTCGCATAGGAATTGGCGTAGGTGAGGAGCCAGGTCGCCACCGCGGCGGTCAGCATCACGATGACCTGGACGCGGCGACCACCGTACTGGTCGGCCCAGATGCCGAGCATGAGTCGGATCATGCTGCCGGTGAGGATCGGCATGCCGATCAGCAAGCCGAACTGCGTCTCGGACAGGTTCAGGTCTTGCTTGACCTGCACGCCGATGATCGAAAAGATCGTCCAGACCGCAAAACACACGGTGAACGAGGCCGTGGACATCCACAACGCTCGCCGCTGGCGACCGCTGTCCAATGGGTTAGAGTCCTGCATGGTGTGCCTTCGTGCGTGATTGAAAATGTTGCAGCGATCGCGCAGCGCCGACTCCGGATCAGGTCGCGCGCGCCTCGCTGGGATCAAGCCCGCGCACACCATATCGGTCTGCAAGCAGGCTCAGGTATTGGTGGATGGCATTCTGGCGCGCCTGGGTTTCCAGATACGCCGCAATCCTGGGTTCGGCTTCATCGAACGACAGCGCGGCGCCGCGTGCGACCTCGTCGATCAACACCACGTGATGACCGTAGCGCGTCTCGAGCGTGAGCTTGCCGAGGCCGGGCGACAGCATGAACAGTTGGCGCTCGAACTCGGGCACGGTATCACCGCGTTCGATCCAGCCCAGCTCGCCGCCTTCATCCTTGGACGGACACATCGAATGGCGCTGCGCGAACTCGGTGAAGCGCTCGGGATGCTCGCGCAATTCGCGAATCAACGCTTCACCCTGAGTGCGCGCAGCCAACCGCGACTCGATGTCCTCGGGCGCGGCAGCAAGCAGGATGTGACGCACACGCAGGCGATCGGGCTGGTGCAGGCGTTCGACATTGGCTTCGAAATAGCGCTCGCAGGCTTCGCGACTGGGAGCCGGCACCGGCATTTCGCGCTCGATCAGCACGCGAATCGCGGCTTCTTCGTCGGTTTCGTCTTCGATCGCTTCGTTGGCAGCATCCAGGCCGATGCGCTCGACCTCCAAGCGCAACAGCTCACGCACCACCAGCGCACGCGCGGCCGCATCGCGCGAACGCTGCGGATCGGTATCGCGATGGTGCTGCATTTCCTGCGCGATCTGACCTTCGTCGATGCCGGTTTCGCCGACATGGACGAAGCAAGGCGGCGGCCGGCCGATGCTGCGCGGGCCCTCGTCGGCATCGTGTTCGTGATGCTCGGCGTGGGCGTCCTTGGACACCGACTCGCGCGAGTCGATGATCGTCAGCGGGATCTTGCGAAGCTTGCCGGTGCTCACGGCTGGCGCGGCCCGTAGTTGAGGGTGGGCTGGCGGCGACGCACGACCTGGTAAGGCCGCCACAGATAGCTGATCGGGATGCTCCAGATGTGCACCAGACGCGTGAACGGCGTGAGCAGGAACAGCGTCATGCCGAGGAAGATGTGCGCCTTGTACACCCAGTGCACGTCGGCCAGCAGTTCACCGGCGCCGCCGCGCAGGGTGACGATGTGCTGCGCCCACTCGGCCAGCACCACCATCACGCTGCCGTCCATGTGGTGGCTGGAGATGAACACGGTGTAGAGGCCGAGCAGGAGCTGCACCAGCAGCAGCACGAGGATCAGCACGTTGCGGAAATTGTCGGTGGCGCGAATGCGCGCATTGACGATGTGCCGCACCAGCAGGATCAGCAGGCCGATCAGACAGATCACGCCGAAGATGCCGCCGACCACCATCGCCAGCAACTGCTTCTGCGCGGTGGTGATGAACACGGAGTAGACCGAGTGCGGCGTGAGCAGGCCGACCAGATGGCCACCGAGCACGACCAGCACGCCGACGTGGAACATGTTGCTGCCCACGCGCATCCATTTGCCCGAGAGCATCTGACTCGAACCACTGCGCCAGGTGTACATCGAGTGGTCGAAACGCACCCAGCTGCCGAAGAAGAACACCGCCAGCGCGATGTACGGGTAGACCTGGAACGCGAGAAGATCGAAATAACTCATGGTTGCACCTGTGAATGGGGGGCGACGTAGCCAGGTCTGGCCGTGGTCGATGGCGTACATCCGTCGGCAGGCGCCTCGGGCCCGAAGCGCACCGCTTCCTCTTCCCACGTGCGATCGATCGCCTCGATGGTGTCGTCTCGGGGTTCTTCGCGAACGCGCCGACGCAGCAGGGCGAGATCGAACTTGCCTTCGCCGTACTCGACCAGCAGCTCGAACAGCAAGGCGTAGGGACTTTCGCGCTCGGCCGCGCGCGCGGCGAGCAGGCTGACGATGTGGCTGACGTGGTGCAGCCAGTCGCGCGCCTCTGCCTGCGGCCGCTGATCGAGATATTCGAGCAGCAGCGGCAGGTAGTCGGGCAGCTCCTTGGCATCGAGCTCGAAGCCGTTCTTGCGATAGGCATCGATCAGATCGACCATCGCCTGGCCACGATCGCGCGATTCGCCGTGGATGTGCTCGAACAGGAGCAGACTCATCGCGCGGCCGCGGTCAAAGGTCTGCAGCCAGCGATCCTGCGCATCGAGCGGATCGGTGGCAAGCAAGGCCTGCACGAACTCGCCGAGCGCGCCGCGTCGCGCCTTCGGCAAGGCCTCGTCATCGCAGGCCGCGAGCAACTCGGCGCCGTGCTGCCACAGTTCGTCCTGTGGATAGTCGATCAGCACGCCGAGCAGCTTGAGCATGCTCATTCGGCCACCTCGAACTTCTCCTGCCGGTTCGGATGCACCGAATAGCGCGTGGTCTTGCGCTGGGTGAACAGATCAGAAGGACTGTCGCCACTGCAGCCGTTGCCCCACGAGAAGCCGCAGCCGCCGCGCTCGCCGAAGGCATCGTTGGCGTACTCGCGATGCGCGGTCGGGATCACGAAGCGATCCTCGTAGTTGGCGATCGCCAGATAACGGTACATGTCCTGCGCCTGCGCGACGGTGAGGCCGGCCTGCTCGAGCACCTTGGTATCTTCGACGCCATCGACGTTCATCGCGCGGCGCCAGGCGCGCATCGCCATCATGCGCTCGAGCGCGCGCACCACCGGCGCCTCGTCACCGGCGGTGAGCAGGTTGGCGAGATAGCGCACCGGGATGCGCAAGGACGCCACATCCGGCAGTTCGCCGTTCATGCCCACGCGGCCGCGCTCGGCTGCCGACTGGATGGGCGAGAGCGGCGGCACATACCACACCATCGGCAGGGTGCGGTATTCCGGATGCAGCGGCAGCGCGAGTTTCCAGTCGATCGCGAGCTTGTAGGTCGGCGAATTCTTCGCGGCCTCAAGCCAGTTGTCGGGAATGCCTTCCTTGCGCGCCGCCTCGATCACGGCCGGATCGAACGGATCGAGAAAGATGTCGAGATGGGCCTGATAGAGGTCCTTCTCCGACGGCACCGAGGCGGCTTCCTGGATGCGGTCGGCGTCGTACAGCAACACGCCGAGGTAGCGGATGCGGCCGACGCAGGTTTCCGAGCACACGGTCGGCTCGCCCATCTCGATGCGCGGGTAGCAGAAGATGCACTTCTCGGATTTGCCCGACTTCCAGTTGTAGTAGATCTTCTTGTACGGGCACGCCGACACGCACATGCGCCAGCCGCGGCATTTGTCCTGATCGATGAGGACGATGCCGTCTTCCTCACGCTTGTAGATCGCGCCCGACGGGCACGCCGACACGCAGGCGGGGTTGAGACAGTGCTCGCACAGGCGCGGCAGGTACATCATGAAGGTCTTTTCGAAGGCGCCGTAGATTTCCTTCTGCACGCCGTCGAAATTCTTGTCCTTGGCGCGCTTCTTGAACTCGGTGCCGAGGATTTCTTCCCAGTTCGGACCCCAATGGATCTTCTGCATGCGCTCGCCGGAAATCAGCGAGCGCGGCCGCGCGGTCGGCTGATGCTTGCCTTCAGGCGCCTCGTGCAGGTTCTGGTAGTCGAAATCGAAGGGCTCGTAGTAGTCGTCGATTTGCGGGAGGTCGGGATTGGCGAAGATCTTGGAGAGCATGCGCCAGCGGCCGCCGGCCTTGGGCAGCAACTTGCCGCCGCGCGTGCGCACCCAGCCGCCGTTCCACTTTTCCTGATTTTCCCATTCCTTGGGATAGCCGACGCCGGGTTTGGTCTCGACGTTGTTGAACCATGCGTATTCGACGCCTTCGCGCGAAGTCCACACGTTCTTGCAGGTGATCGAACAGGTGTGGCAGCCGATGCACTTGTCGAGGTTGAGCACCATCGCGATTTGCGCACGAACCTTCATCACACCACCTCCTGGGCATTGGCCGGTACCGGCTCGCCATCCAGCCAATCGATCTTCTTCATCTTGCGCACGATCACGAACTCGTCCCGATTGCTGCCGACGGTGCCGTAGTAGTTGAAGCCATAGGCAAACTGGGCATAGCCGCCGATCATGTGGGTGGGTTTGAGCACGACGCGGGTCACCGAATTGTGGATGCCGCCGCGGGTGCCGGTGATTTCCGATCCGGGCACGTTGATGATGCGTTCCTGAGCGTGATACATCATCGCCATGCCGGCCATCACGCGCTGGCTGACCACCGCGCGCGCGGCGATCGCACCGTTGACGTTGAACAACTCGATCCAGTCGTTGTCCTCGATTCCGGCCTCGTGTGCATCGGTCTCGCTGATCCACACGATCGGACCACCGCGCGAGAGCGTCTGCATGATGAGGTTGTCGGAATAGGTGCTGTGGATGCCCCACTTCTGGTGCGGCGTGATCCAGTTGAGCACGATCTCCTTGTTGCCGTTGCCACGCTTGTTGTGCAGCGGCTCGATGGTCTTGGTACTCACCGGTGGCCGGTACTGCATGAAGCCTTCGCCAAAGGCGACCATCCATTCGTGATCCATGTAGAACTGCTGGCGACCGGTGACAGTGCGCCACGGAATCAGCTCGTGGACATTGGTGTAACCGGCGTTGTAGCTGACGTGCTCGTCTTCCAGACCCGACCAGGTCGGGCTGGAAATGATCTTGCGCGGCTGCGCCTGGATGTCGCGGAAGCGAATTGCCTCGTGTTCCTTGCCAACGGCCAGATGGGTGTGGTCGCGGCCGGTGAACTCACCGAGCGCTTCCCAGGCCTTGACCGCGACATGGCCATTGGTCTCGGGCGCCAGATGCAACACGCATTCAGCCGCGTCGATGGCCGTGATGATGTTGGGACGTCCCTGACTGACGCCTTCCTCACGCACGCGATGATTGAGGTCGCCGAGGAATTTGACCTCGTCCTTGGTATCCCAGTTGATGCCCTTGCCGCCATTGCCCTGTGCATCGAGCAACGGCCCGAGTGAGGTGAACTTCTTGTAGAGGTTCGGGTAATCGCGCTCGACCACCGCAACGCTCGGCATCGTGCGTCCTGGAATCGGCTCGCACTGACCCTTCTTCCAGTCGGTCACGCCCAGCGGCATCGCCAGCTCGCCGGGGGTGTCGTGCAGGGTCGGCACCAGCACCACATCCTTCTCGACACCGAGCACGCCCGGCGCCATTGCACTCACCGTCTTCGCAATGCCCTTGAAGATGTCCCAGTCGCTGCGTGCTTCCCACGCCGGATCCACCGCCTTCGACAGCGGATGGATGAAGGGATGCATGTCCGAGGTGTTGAGATCGTTCTTCTCGTACCAGGTTGCGGTCGGCAGCACGATGTCCGAATACAGCGCGGTGGTGCACATGCGGAAATCGAGCGTGACCAGCAGGTCGAGCTTGCCCTCGGGCGCCTGATCGTGCCACTTGATTTCCTCGGGCTTGATCGCGCCACGCTCGCCCAGATCCTTGCCCTGCACGCCGTGGCGGGTGCCGAGCAAGTGACGCAGCATGTACTCGTGGCCCTTGCCTGAAGAACCGAGCAGGTTCGAGCGCCAGATGAACAGGTTGCGCGGGAAATTCTTCGGCGCATCCGGATCGGCATAGGCGAAATCGAGCGTACCGGCCTTGAGCTCGCGCGCGACATAGTCCGCGGGCTTGATGCCAGCAGCATCGGCGGCCTTGGCGATCTCGAGCGGATTGCGATCGAGCTGCGGCGCGCTCGGCAACCAACCCATGCGGATCGCGCGCAGGTTGAAGTCGGCGTGGCTGCCCGAATACTTGGCCGCATCGGCCAAGGGCGACAGCAATTCGTTGACCTCGATCTTCTCGTAGCGCCACTGGTCGGACATGAAATAGAAGAACGAAGTGCCATTCATGTGCCGCGGCGGCTTGCTCCAGTCCAGGCCAAAGGCCACCGGCAGCCAGCCGGTCTGCGGACGCAGCTTTTCCTGACCGACGTAATGCGCCCAGCCACCACCGGTCTGACCGACGCAGCCGCACATCATCAGCATGTTGATGAGGCCGCGGTAGTTCATGTCGTTGTGGTACCAGTGATTCATCGCCGCACCGACGATGATCATGCTGCGACCACGGGTCTTGGCCGCCGTGTTGGCGAATTCACGCGCGATCTCGATCACGTCGGCGCGCGGCACGCCGGTGATCTTCTCCTGCCATGCCGGCGTGCCCGGCAGGTTGTCGTCGAAGCTCCGGGCGACGTTGTCGCCGCCGAAGCCGCGATCGATGCCGTACTGGGCCAGCATGAGGTCATACACCGTGGCCACCGCCCACTCCTTGCCATCGGCAAGTTTCAGGCGCCGCACCGGCACGTTGCGTGCGAGCACGTCGTCGAATTTCGACGCGGTGAAGCTGTCATGCTCGATGCCGCCGAAGTACGGAAAGCTCACCGCCTCGACGCCGTCGTTGCCGTCTTTCAGGCTCAGGCGCAGGCGCGTGGCGCGGCCCTGGGCATCCTTTTCCTCGATGTTCCACTTGCCCTTCTCGCCCCATCGGAAACCGACCGAGCCGTTGGGAACGCAGATCTGGCCGCTGCTTTCGTCATGGCCGAGGGTCTTCCACTCGGGGTTGTTGCTCTCACCCAGACCACCCAGATCGGATGCGCGCAGGAAGCGCTCGGGCACGAGACGTCCGTCGCTGCGTTTTTCCAGGCGCACCAGCATCGGCATGTCGGTGTACTGACGGCAGTAGTCGACGAAATACGGCGCCGGCTTGTCGACATGGAATTCCTTGAGGATCACGTGCCCCATCGCGAACGCGAGCGCGGCATCGGTACCCTGCTTGGGATGCATCCAGTGATCGCAGAGCTTGGCGACTTCGGAATAGTCCGGCGTGATCGCAACGGTCTTGGTGCCGTTGTAGCGCGCCTCGGTGAAGAAGTGCGCATCGGGCGTGCGCGTCTGCGGCACGTTCGAACCCCAGGCGATGAGGTAACGGCTGTTGTACCAGTCGGCCGATTCAGGCACGTCGGTCTGCTCGCCCCACACCTGCGGGCTGGACGGCGGCAGGTCGCAGTACCAGTCGTAGAACGACAGGCAGGCGCCACCAAGCAGGGACAGGTAACGCGCACCAGAAGCGTAGGAAATCATCGACATCGCCGGAATCGGCGAGAAACCGATCACGCGATCCGGTCCGTACTTCTTGACCGTGTAGAGGTTGGAGGCAGCGATGATCTCGTTGGCCTCGTCCCAGCGCACGCGGGCGAAGCCGCCCATGCCGCGCTTGGTCTTGTAACTCTTCGCCTTGTCGGTGTCCTCGACGATGCTTGCCCAGGCATCAACCGGCGATTTGCTCTTGCGCGCCTCGCGCCACAGCTTGAGCAGGGCGCCGCGCACCAGCGGATATTTCACGCGGTTGGCGCTGTACAGATACCACGAGTAGCTCGCGCCACGCGGGCAGCCACGCGGCTCATGGTTGGGCAGGTCCGGACGGGTGCGCGGATAGTCGGTCTGCTGGGTTTCCCAGGTCACCAGGCCATTCTTGACGTAGATCTTCCAGCTGCACGAGCCGGTACAGTTCACGCCATGGGTGGAACGCACGATCTTGTCGTACTGCCAGCGCGCACGATAGGCGTTCTCCCACTCGCGGCTCTCGGTCTTGGTGAAACCGTGACCGTCGGCGAACGGCTGCGTATTGCGCTTGAAGAACTGCAAGCGATCGAGGAAATAACTCATCCCAACTTCTCCTGGCAAACCTCGGCTGATGCGGACAGCGCGGTCAATGATCCGGACGGGCCGGCGACCGGCCCGTGGGCAGCGCAGCGGCGCCACAACGAGGCCGGTCTTCCGCGTTCAAATGTGTACATGTTCGGTACTGATTCAAAAAAAAACCGCTCGGCGTGAACGCCGAACGGCTGTGTGCTGTCGTGTCAGTCCTTGCGACGTCGATAGACGACGTCCGCTCACGGCGTTGCTCGCGGCAAGTATACGCTGCGGCCTTCGAAACGCACTTGATTTGGATCAGTCGCGAGCTTCGTCGGGTGCGGACTTGACACGGCGCTGCGCTCCGCGCTTGCGCACGCTGTCGCGCACATCGACCTCGAAGCAGAGCTGCACGCTGCGTCGTGGTCCGATCGGCAAATCCCATTCGAGTCCATCGCGGCACGGCAGGCGTGCGACGTAGTCCGCGAGTTGCTGGCGCGGAATCCGCAGGCACCACGCCGCGGCGTCGCCCTGCAGTTCAAGCTCGGCATCGACGACTTCCATCCGTTGACGACAGACGACCTCGTGACTCAGCCAGGTGAGATTTTCGATCCAGCCCTGATCGAGCAATCGCGCGAGATCCGCCTCATCGATGCGCAGCCGCACGCTCTGTTCCTGCATCTGGATCTTCATCGTCCAAGCTCCCGCCATTGCTCAGGGGTATTGCAGTTGAGAAGTTGCGCACGCTGCGTGTCGGTCAGTGGCAGGCTGATGCCGTCGAGTGCGGCATGCAGCGCGCGCAAGGAACGCTGCGGCGGCGGCAACTCCAGGGCCTGCCGCAGCCACGCACGGCTGCGATCGTTCAAACGCAGACGCAGCGGCAGCACGTGATCGACGAAACAGGCGCAGTCGGCGTCGATGCTGGCGAGCCTGCGCAGCAGACTTGCATCCAGCATCGGCATGTCGACTGGCACCACCACCAGCACGCCATCGGCGAGGTGTGCGGCAACGCTGCCGAGCCCACCCAGCGGACCGAGCCCGCCGGTTTCGTCGGCGATGCCATCGAAAGCGGGGTAGTCACCACTGACGAGGACGCGCTGCGCACCCGCCTCGCGCAGCAAGCCGCGCATGTGTTCGATCAGCGATCGGCCCTGCCAGTCGAGCAAGGCCTTGTCGCGGCCCATGCGGCTGGAACGCCCGCCGGCGAGGACGACGCCGGTCCAACCCGGTTCAGTGCGCGTGTCCGTCATGCGCGTGCGGGGCCGCGTGGCCGTCGGCTGCATCGCCGCACAGCGAACAGCCTTCGCTCCAGATGCTGTCGCCGTCGACGTAATGCTCCTGCTTCCAGATCGGGCTTTCGTGCTTGACCGCCTCGATCACCATGCGGCAGGCGCGAAAGGCTTCGTCGCGATGCGGCGTACCCGCCGCGATCACCACCGCCAGATCGCCGACCGCGAGGCGACCCTTGGCATGGGCGATGTAGAGCTTGAGGCGCGGGCCGAACTCGGCCTGCGCACGCGCGGCAATCTGCGCGAAGCCATTGAGTGCGAGCGCATCGAACAGGTCATAGCTGATGCCGACGACCTTGCGCCCGTGGTTGAGATCACGCACGCGACCGATGAACACGTCGATGCCGCCGAACGCAGGATCGGAGACGAAGTCGATCGCCGCCGCGGGATCGAGCCTGCCCTGCGCGGCATCGACCACCGCAAGATGATGACGATCCATGTTCAACCTCCACTCACCGGCGGCAACACCGCCACGCGTCCGTCGACTGGCAGCGCATCGCCATCGCGCAGGATGCTGCGCTCGTCGGCGAGCGCGCATTTGCCGAGCAGACCCGCACGCGGCGCCGGCCATTGCGACTGTGCATGCGCAGCGAGCGCCGCACGCAAGCCCGCCACGCCGGAATCGTCCGCCAGTTCCAGTTGCAGGCGCGCATCGGGTTCGCATTCGCGCAAGGCACCGAACAGGCTGATCTCGATCTTCATGCCTCCCATCCCTCCAGTCCCGCAGACTGCAGATGACCCAGCCCGTAGATCCGCACCAGTGCGCCCGGCGCGACTTCGCCGGCGTCCTCGTCGATCACCACCCAGGCGTTGGCCTGCAGCAGCGGCGCGAGCTTGAACGACTCCTGTCCGCCCAGAACCTGCGCCGTGAGTTGTCCCTGCGCATCGCAGTGCAGACGTGCCTTGAGATGGCGCCGCAGAGCGACCGGCTTGCCTGCCGAGTTCGCGAGCCGCACGCGCAGCGCACGTTCCTGCGCCATGCCCAGCAGCACGCGCAGCGCGGGCTCGACGAAGAAACGCAAACCCACCACGCTCGACACCGGATTGCCGGGCAGGCCGAAAAACAGCGCGCCGCCCGCAAGCTGCGCGAACAGGAGCGGCTTGCCCGGACGGATGCGCACCTTGTGGAACAGGATCTGCGCGCCCTGCGCGCGCAGCACGTCGGGAATGAAATCGTGGCGTCCCATCGACACCGCGCCGGTGCTCAGCACGAGATCGACGCTGCTCGCGAGCACCTCATCCAGCGCTGTCACGAATGCGTGCGCATCGTCACCGACCACCTGCTGCGCGACGAGATCCGCGCCCGCTGCGCGCAGGCGCGCGGCCAGCAGCGGCCCGTTGCTGTTGCGGATCTGCCCCGGCGCGAGCACCTGACACGGATCATCGACGAGCTCACGCCCGGTGTTGAGCAAGGCCACACGCGGGCGGCGTATGACCTCGACCTCGGCCACGCCCAGCGAAGCGAGCACGGCCAGATGCTCGGCGGCCAGGCAAGTGCCCGCATCGATCACGCGCGCGCCGCGCGCCACGTCCTCGCCACGCCGGCGCACATGCTGGCCCGGCAGCACTTCGGCGCGCAGGGCGATGCGCGCCGGACGTCCATCCGCATCACGCGCGAGCACTTCGATCTGTTCCACCGGAATCACGCTGTCCATGCCTTCGGGCAGGCAGGCGCCGGTCATGATTTCCCAGGCACCGTCACCCGCGTGCGCTTGCGCATCGCCCGCTGCGCTCGCACCGATCACATCCCACTGCATGCCGGCGCCGAGCGGACTCGATCCGACGCGCAGCGCAAAACCATCCATCGCCGAATTGGCGAACGGCGGCAAATCCTCGCCACTGTCGATCGCGCTTGCGAGCACGCGACCCAGCGCCCGCGCCGCGCCGATGCGCTCGCACGGCAGGCGCGCACACTGCGCGCGGATCAGCGCGAGTGCTTCGTCGTAGCCGATCATGCGTGCGGCCTGCCGTCGATCATCGCCAGCGCATGCGCGAGCAACGGCGCGAGGATCGTCATCGTCTGGCGCGCTGCGCGCGGGCTGCCCGGCAGGGCGAACACCAGCATGCCCCCGAGCTGCACCACCTCGGCCCGACTGAGCCAGGCCAAGGGCGTGTGCTGCGCGCTTTCGCTGCGGATCATTTCGGCGAGGCCCTCGACGCGACGATCGGCCACCGCGCGCAAGGCTTCAGGACTGAGGTCGCGCGCGCCCAGGCCGGTGCCGCCCGTGCACAGGCAGATGCGGATGCCGCTTGCGGCCAGTTCACGCAAGCTCGTGGACAAGGGTTCGATGCCGTCGGCCAGCACGCGCATCACCTGCACATCGGCGCCCAGATGCTGCAATCCCTCGCGCAGGATCGGCCCGGACTCATCGACGTAATCACCGCGACTGGCGCGATCGCTGAGCGTGAGCACCGCGCAAGGCACGCCGTCGAGGCGCGCAAGATCGCGCGGCCGATAGTGCGCGCGCTCGTCGTCATCAATGCCGTCAGGGTGAATCCACAATCCCTTCTTGCCACCTTCCTTGAACAACAGGCGGATGGCGCCGAGCGCGAGCGCCGGCTCGACCGGTTTGGTGAGGTCATAGAGCGTGAGCAGGGCCGCGTTGACACCGGCGAGCGCTTCCATCTCGACGCCGGTACGCGCCTGCGTCGCGCATTCGCAGTAGACGCGGATCACATGACGTGCGGGCACCGGCACGCAGCGCACGCGCACCAGTTCGAGTGCGAGCGGATGACACAGCGGCATCAACGCCGAGGCCATTTTCGCGCCCTGCAGTCCCGCGATTTCGGCCATCACCAAGGCATCGCCCTTGGGCAGACGACGCTCGACCACGGTGGCAAACGCCTGCGCACCGGGAAGGAATTCGCCGACTGCGACCGCGCGGCGGCGCGTGATGCGCTTGTCGCGAATATCGGCCATGTGGAAGGCGGCGTTACTGTCGCTCTTGTCCATGCTCAGCCGCCGATCGACGCGAGGTGTGGCGTGATGCCGGTGTTGCCTTCGTGCAAGCCATGCCCCGCCGACTTGAGATGAAGCTGGGTGGCGATGCGTGCAACCAGAGCCTCGTGGTCGGCGTCGGACTGCAGCAAGGGCCGCAGCGGAATGCCGAAATCGCCGAACAGGCACAGGCGCAGGTCGCCACGTGCAGTCACGCGCAGACGATTGCAGCCCGCGCAGAAATCCTTGGCGTAGGGCGCAATGATGCCGATGCGGCCGCGATAGTCGGGATGCTGGAATTCGCGCGCCGGGCCGGCATCGCTCGCGCGTTGGCGCAGCGTCCAGCCGGCAGCGAGGAGTTGCTCCTCGATGAGCTGCGCGCGCAGATGGTGGCGCGCGAAATACTCGGCGTTGTCGCCGGTGCGCATGAGCTCGATGAAGCGCACGGCCAGATCGCGCTCACGCAGGAATTCGAGCCAGTTCGGCAACTCGTCGTCATTGAGTCCACGCAGCAGCACCGCATTGAGCTTGACGGAGTCGAAACCCAGTCCCAGCGCCATCTCCACGCCTTCGCTGATTTCGGCGTGGCGATCGTGCCCGGTGATCGCGTGAAAGCGCTGCGCATCGAGGCTGTCGAGACTCACGTTGAGCGCGGTCAGACCCGCCCTGCGCCACACGCCGACATGACGCGGCAGCAACGTGCCATTGGTGGTCAGCGCGATGCGTGTGATGCCGGGCACTGCAGCAATCGCCTCGATGATCTGCGGCAAGTCCTTGCGCAAGCTCGGCTCACCGCCGGTGAGGCGGATCTTGCGCATGCCCAGCGCGGCGAATGCGCGCACCAGCCGCAGCACTTCGTCGCGATCGAGAAAGCGCGGCTTGCCGTCCGCCTGATAACCATCAGGCAGGCAATAGCTGCAGCGGAAGTTGCAGGCTTCGGTCAGCGACAGGCGCAGATACGGAAAGGAACGCCCGAAGCGATCGGTGAGGATCGTCATGTACCACTCCATTCCAATCACGGGAGGCCGGCGCGTTTCCACATCGACCCGGTGGCAACAGCCACGGCGTGCCGGCCATATTCCGCAGAACCCAGGCCAGCGCGCTTGGAGGTTTCGCAGGGATTGACCTGCTTGGTGCGCAGTTTAGCGGCAATCCGCGGCGGCAGGGTTGATCAGGGTCAACGCCACGCCCTTCGTCCGATCATTCCGCTGCATGTGGCCGGCATGCGAAAATCCCCGTTCTTTCCGACCACATTCCCGCGTCCATGCAGATTTCCAGCTTCGACGAACTCCTGCGCGCTGCCCACCAGCAGAGCGAGCCGCAACGCCTGCTGTTCGTGTTTGCGCGTGTCGAATTGCCCGCCGCGGCGACCACCGACCAGCGCGAGCGCTTCGAACGCCGCGAAGGCGGCACGCTGACGCTGGCGCTGTGCGTGGACAAGGCGCCCGAACAAGTGGAGAGTTTCGCCGCGCTGGCCGCCGAATCCGAACACACCGGTCAGGACTGGGACCTGGTTTTCGTCAGCAGCCTCAGCGGCCGCGGCGGCATTGCGCCCAACAGCGACGAGGCGGTGCAGCCACTGCGTTTCATGGTCAACGCGATCAACAACGGTCGCGTTGCCGACTTCGCCACCTTCGACCGCAACGGCGACGTGGTGCAGTTCGGCTGAGCGTCTCCATGCGCTGTCCAGGGCTCAGGCCGCGGTCGCGCTCATCAGCAAGGCAAACCACAGCACCAGCGCGGCATAGGCGCCCGCCAAAACGTCGTCGAGCATTACGCCCAGTCCACCCTTGAGCTTGCGGTCGGCCCACGACACCGGCCACGGCTTGGTCACGTCGAACACGCGAAACAGCAGAAAGCCAGCGAACAGCCACGCCCAGCCGTGCGCAAGAAACAAGAGCGGCAGCAGGGCGATCCACTGACCGACGAATTCGTCGATCACCACCGCGCCGGGATCGCTGATGCGCAGCCGCGCAATCGCCACCTTCGATGCCCACACGCCGAGCGCGAATACCAGCGCGATCACGCCGAGCACGAGGGGCCACGGCAGTTCACGCAAGATCAGCCACGGCAGCAAGGCTGCGGCCGAACCTGCGGTGCCCGGTGCAACGGGACTGAGACCCGAACCGAAACCACAGGCGATCCAACCGGCCGGATGGCCGAGCAAGGCACGCCGCTGCGCCGCGTCCAGGCTCACGCGAAATGTTCCCAACCCGCCCGCGTCAACACGATCTCCTCGCGCTGCGCATCGAGCAGGCGCACGCCCGCGCCCGCGACAACACGACCGATGCGTGTCGCGCCGCAGCCGCTGCGCGACAGATCGCGCAGGATAGCCGCCTCGTGTGCGGGTGAAGCGCAAAACGCCAGTTCGTAGTCGTCACCGCCGCTCGCCTGCAAGGCAATGCGTGTGGCTTCGTCGCAGGCGCGAAGCAGCGCTGGCGAGGCCGGCAGCAAGGGCGCATCAACCTCGATGCCAACGCCGCTGCGTCGCGCGATGTGGCCCAGATCGGCAAGCAAGCCGTCGGACACGTCGATGCAGGCACTGGCCTGCGAGCGCAGCGCGATGCCAGCCGCCACGCGCGGCGTCGGCCGACGCATGCGTTCGAGCAGCGGCGCCCGCAGTGCATCGCCGAGATTGCTGAAGGGTGCCGTACGGGCTTGCGTGCAGTACAGACCGGCCACTGCGTCGCCGAGTGTGCCGGTGACGAACACGCCATCGCCGACGCTGGCGCCGACGCGACGCAGGGCGCGACCCGCGGGCACGAAACCGAGCACGGTCACTCCGATCGCAAGCGGCCCGCCGGTGGTGTCACCACCGACGAGGGCCAGATGATGCTGCCCCGCGAGCTCGGCGAACCCGGCCGCGAATTGATCGACGAAGTCCGCATCGGCCTGCGGCAAGGTGAGGTTGAGCAAGGCCCAGGCCGGTGTCGCACCCATCGCCGCAAGATCGGACAGATTCACTGCCAGCGACTTCCAGCCGATGTCGCGTGGCGCGGCGCCGTGCGGAAAATGCACGCCATCGACCAAGGTGTCGGTGCTCACCGCCAATTCATGTCCGGCCGGCGGTGCGAGCAGCGCGGCATCATCACCGATGCCGAGCAGCACGTCGGCTCGCACGAGCGAGCAATGCGCGCGAATTCGTTCGATCAGTTCGAACTCCATCCTCGCGTCAGCCGCGCGCCGCGTACTCGGCCGCACGCCATTGCGCGGCGAGTTTGTCGAGCACGCCGTTGACGTAGGTATGACCATGCTCGGCGCCGAAGCGTTTGGTCGCCTCGACCGCCTCGTTGATCACCACGCGATAAGGCACGTCGATGCGCTCGCGCAGCTCGAACGCGGCGATGCGCAGCGCCGCGCGTTCGATCGGATCGACGCGCTCGACTTCGCGATCGAGCAGCGGCGCCAGCGCCGCATCGAACTCGCCGTGCAGCCGCACCACGCCGCGCACCAGTTCCTCGAAATAGGGCAGATCGGCGATCTGCATGTCCTGCTCGTGACGGAACTGCTCGATGATGCTTTCGACGCGATTGCCCGACATCTGCCAGGCGTAGACCGCCTGCAATGCGCGCCGCCGCGCCCGCGAGCGCGCTGCCGGATCGATGCCTGATGTATGCGATGGATGGCTCACAGCTTCCTCCACAGATCGATCATTTCCAGCGCTGCCAGCGCCACCTCTTCGCCCTTGTTGCCATGCTCGCCGCCGGCACGCGCCTGCGCGTCGGCATGGCGCTCGACCGCGAGCACGCCATTGAGCACGATGATGCGCCGATCCAGTGCCACGCGCATCAACGCCTGTGCGCAGTTGTCGGCCACGTGCTCGTAGTGGCGCGTGTCACCGCGCACCACGCAACCCAGCGCAATCACTGCAGCAACGCGCCCGGCAATGCGGTCGGCGGTGGGCGCGATTTCCCAGGCACCGGGCACGCGGATCAGGTCGATCGCTTCATCGACCACGCCATGCTCGCGCAGACAGCGCAGCGCGCCCTCGACCAAGGCGTCGACGATGCTCGGATTCCAGCGACTGGCAATGATGGCGATGCGCACGTCAGCGGTCGGGCGCACTTCGCCGTGGTAAGTCGGCATCGATCAGGGTTCCATGCAGGCGGCCGCGACGCGGCGTGTGCGCATTATGCGGCGGGGCCGCGGCTGGCGTCCTCATAGGCGACGACTTCGAGACCGAAGCCACCGAGCGCGGCGAAGCGGCGCGGCGTGCCGAGCACGCGCAGGCGCTCGATACCCAGATCACGCAGGATCTGCGCACCCACGCCATGCAGGCGGCCATCGTAGGCCGCGTCGGTGTTCTCGGCCGCCGGCGCCTGCAGACGATCGAGCGCCCGCGCGCCCTCGTCAAGCGAAGACAGCACCACCACCACGCCGCGTTCGCTTGCGGCGATCTGGCGCAGTGCTGCGGTCACGGTGATCGTGCCCGCTTCCTCGCGCAGATGCAGCACATCGCTCAATGTGTCGCGCAAATGCACGCGCGCAAGCACCGGCTCGTCGCCCGCAATATCGCCGCGCACCAGGGCGAAATGCGGCAGGCCGCTGAGCTCGTCGCGGTAACCGACGAGGCAAAATGCACCAAACTCTGTATCGACCGCGCGCTCGAACACGCGCGTGACCGTGCGTTCGGTGCGCAGACGATGGCGGATGAGATCGGCGATCGTGCCGATCTTGAGCCCGTGTCGCTCGGCGAAGACCTCCAGCTCGGGGCGGCGCGCCATCGAGCCATCCTCGCTGAGAATTTCAACCAACACGCCGGCCGGCTCGAACCCTGCGAGCGCGGCGAGATCGCTCGCGGCTTCGGTATGGCCCGCGCGCGTGAGCACGCCGCCATTGCGCACGGTGAGCGGAAAGATGTGCCCGGGCTGGGTGAGATCATTCGGGTCGGCAGCGGCCGCCACCGCAGCCTGCACCGTGCGTGCGCGGTCGAAGGCCGAGATGCCGGTGGTCACGCCCTGCGCAGCCTCGATCGAAACGGTGAAGTTGGTGTGGTGCGGCGAGGTGTTGTTGCTCACCATCGGCCGCAGTCCGAGCTGGCGGCAACGCGACTCGGTCAGCGCGAGGCAGATCAGGCCACGCGCTTCGCGCGCCATGAAATTGATGTCCTCGGGGCGCACGCTCTGCGCCGCCATGATGAGATCGCCCTCGTTTTCACGGTCTTCGTCATCGACCACGACGACCATGCGGCCAGCGCGGATTTCTTCGATCAATTCGGGAATCGTGGCAAAGCTCATGCACCCGCTCCTGTCTGCAGACGCTCGAGATGGCGCGCGATCAGGTCCACTTCAAGATTGACCGCATCGCCGACTGCGCGCGCGCCGAAGCTGGTTGCCGCGAGCGTGTGCGGGATCAGGGTGACTTCTAGGCAATCGTCGTCGATGCCATTGACGGTGAGGCTGGCGCCATCGATGCAGATCGAACCCTTGACCGCGATGTAGCGCATCAGGGAACGCGGTGCGCGAAAGCGCCAGCCTTGTGCCCCACCCGGCTGCAGGTCGATTCGCACCACCGCGCCGATGCCATCGACATGGCCGGAGACCAGATGCCCACCGACGCGATCGCACAGGCGCAGTGCCTTTTCCAGATTCACTGGTGCGCCAGGCGCGAGCGCGCCGAGTGTGGTGCGCGTGAGCGTTTCGGCCGAGACGTCGGCGCGCCAGCGATTTCCATCGATCGCGATCACGGTCAGACACACGCCGGCGACCGCGATGCTGTCACCGAGCGCAACGTCGGTCAGATCCAGCGCGCCAGCATCGATCGTCAATTGCACGCCGCTGCCACGGGGTTCGACGGCGGCAATCTCGCCGACCGCCGCGACTATGCCACTGAACATCGCTCAGACCTTCCTGCGCGAGTACGCGCCGCGCTGAACGGTCATGAGCGGATTGGCACTTGAGTTGGGCATTTGCTTTACCATCGGGTTCAGTTCCTCATGCCTGCGGCCGCAGCAGCAGGCGCCAATCTTCGCCGACCTGGCCTTGCTCGACGACCTGCATGCGCCAGCGCGCTGCAAGGTCATCGAGCCGAGGCAATGCGAGCAAGGGCTGCGCCGCATCGCCGAGCAGCACGGGCGCGATGTAGAGCAGCAGCTCATCGACGAGTCCCGCGGCGAGCCACGCACCAGCCAGGCGCGGCCCGGCCTCGACCTGCACTTCGTTGCATCCGCGTTCGGCAAGGACGCGCAGCACGGTGCGCAGCTCGAGGCCGGCTGCGTCGCTCGCACTGGCAAGGCATTCAACGTGGTCAAAGCGCCCATCCTGCGGGGTGCTTCCCTGCGCATGAAACACCAGGGTCGGCACGCTGCCATCGAGCAGGTGTGCGCCCGCAGGCGTGCGCAAATCGCGGTCGAGCACGACGCGCAGCGGCGCGATGTGCGTTTCATCGATTCGCGCAGTCAGCCGAGGATCGTCGGCGAGCACGCTACCGATGCCGGTGAGGATCGCGCTGCTGCGCGCGCGCCAGCGCTGCACGTCGGCACGTGCGGCTGCTCCGGTGATCCATTTCGACGCGCCATTGGCGAGCGCGGTGCGCCCGTCGAGGCTCATCGCCAACTTGAGCCGCAGCCACGGCCGATCCCGTTCGATGCGCGAGAAGAAACCGCGATTGAGCCCACGCGCAGTCTCGCGCATGAGACCGGTTTCGACCTCGATGCCGGCCTTGCGCAAACGCGCGAGCGCGTCACCTGCATGCTGCGAAGCATCCTCGCTGGCGATCACCACGCGCGCGATGCCGGCCGCGATCAGCGCATCGACACAGGGCGGCGTGCGACCCTGCAGGCCGCAGGGTTCGAGCGTCACGTAGACCGTGGCGCCGTGCGCGCGCACGCCTGCCGCGCGCAGCGCGAGCACTTCGGCGTGGGCCTCACCCGCATGCACATGCCAACCCTCACCAACGACTTCTTCGCCATGTGCAACCACGCAGCCCACGCGTGGATTGGGCTGCGTGGTGTACAACCCGCGCTCGGCCAGGCGCAAGGCGTGCGCCATGTGCATGTGGTCGAGCGTGACCTGATTCATTTTGTCGCGGACTTCTTGCGCACCGGCTTGCTGCGCTTCTTGGGCGTGGGCGCCGCTGTCGGGACGGGTTCGGGCGCGGCTTGCACCGGTGGCGGCGCGGGTCGCGCTTCGTCGATCCATTTGTTGATTGCGCTGTCCACGCACTCATGCGCGGCCACGACCTGCTCGGGCAGCACGAGACCGATCTTGTCCTCGGCGCGAAAATAGGCACCGCGTCCGATCACGCGGATCGGCTCGTTCATCTGCCCTTGAATCGACGCGATCAGGGTGCAGCGATAGCCATACATGCCATTGCCCACGCGCGGCGTGTCGAGCATGCCGATCCCCTGCTGGGAAAGGTCGAGACTCAATCCTCGGGCATCCCCCGACTGATCGAACAGGATGTCGAAGGATTCCACGTTCACCGTGGTGCCTGGCGCCTGCAGGTAGTCGACTGCGGCCAGACGCGCGCGCAGCAGATCCATGCGCGCGGGCACCGTGTCCTTGTCGCCCAGATAGTAGGAACGCACGGGATCACGCTTGTGGTCGCGATCGCGCATCACGTGTTCGGCCACCGGTCGGCGATCGACGAGCTGCGGATTGGCCGGAAAGACGGCCGGCAATGGCGCATCGCTGATGCGAATCGGCGGCAGCGTGCAGCCGGCCAGCGCCAGCACCCAGACAACGACGAGGCAACGCAAGACGACGGCCACTTTCCTACGCCTCATGACATGCTCCTGATGCAAGGGGAAACTGGTTGATCCGGGCGCGCGCTCAGCGCTTGCCGAGTTTGTCGCGCGTCGCGCCGATCTCGCCCAGCAAGGGCAACTGCAGGCCTTCGATCACCGGCAGATCGCGTTCGAGTCGCTCGATTTCCTCGCGGAACGCCTGCACATCCTCGAAGCTGCGGTAGACCGAGGCAAAGCGCACGAAGGCGACTTGATCGATCTTCTTGAGCGCGCGCATCACCAGTTCACCGATCTGGCGCGAGGGCAATTCGCGTTCGCCGCTCTTGCGCAGTTCGTCGATCACTGCGCGCACGGCGTCGTCGACAACTTCGACCGACACCGGGCGCTTGTGCAAGGCACTTTCGAAACTGGTGCGCAGTTTGCGCTCGCTGAACGCCTCGCGCCGACCATCGTTCTTGATCACTGCCGGCAACTTGATCTCGGCGGTTTCGAAGGTGTTGAAACGCTCGCCACAGGCCGCGCATTCGCGCCGGCGCCGGATCGAGGCGCCATCATCGGACTCGCGCGAGTCGATCACGCGGGTATCGTCGTGCTGGCAGTAGGGGCAATGCATCGGCGGGCGGGCTCGAAGGCAAGGTCGGCGGCACGCGTCGGGGCGGATGCCTCAACGCTGGCCGCAGGCCATGGCCTCAGCCATACACCGGAAACTTCTTGCACTGCGCGGTGACGGCTGCGCGCACGGTGTCGAGCACGGCCGCATCGCCGGGCGCATCGAGCACGTCGCAGATCCAGTTGGCCAGTTCGACGCAATCGGCCTCGCCGTAGCCACGCGTGGTGACTGCGGGTGTGCCGATGCGCAGGCCCGAGGTCACGAACGGCTTCTGCGGATCGTTGGGCACCGCGTTCTTGTTGACCGTGATGTGCGCCTTGCCGAGCGCGGCCTCGGCATCCTTGCCGGTGATCGGCTTGCCGATCAGGTCGATCAACATGAGGTGGTTGAAAGTGCCGCCCGAGACGATCTTGTAACCGCGCGCAATCATCGTCTTCGCCATCGCCTGCGCGTTCTTGACCACTTGTGCCTGATAGGTCTTGAACGCCGGATCGAGCGCTTCCTTGAAAGCGACTGCCTTGGCCGCGATCACGTGCATGAGCGGGCCGCCCTGCAGGGCTGGGAACACGATCGACTGCAGTTTCTTGACCAGATCCTCGGTCGGATTCTTCGCCAGCACGATACCGCCACGCGGGCCGCGCAGCGTCTTGTGCGTGGTCGAAGTGACCACGTGCGCATGCGGCAGCGGGCTCGGATACACGCCCGCGGCGACGAGGCCGGCGACGTGCGCCATGTCGACGAACAACAAGGCACCGACCGAATCGGCGATCTTGCGCATGCGCGCCCAGTCGAGCACCTGCGAGTAGGCGCTGAATCCTGCCACCACCATCTTCGGCTTGTGCTCGGTCGCCAACCGCTGCACTTCGTCGTAATCGATCAGGCCATTGTCGTTGACGCCGTACTGCACCGCGTTGAACAGCTTGCCCGAGAGATTGACCTTGGCGCCGTGGGTGAGATGACCGCCGTGGGCGAGGCTCATGCCCAGGATCGTGTCACCCGGATTGAGCAGGGCGAAGTACACGGCCTGATTGGCCTGCGAACCCGAATGCGGCTGCACGTTGGCGTAGTCGCAATCGAACAGCTGCTTGACGCGCTCGATCGCGAGCGTCTCGGCGACATCGACGTATTCGCAACCGCCGTAGTAGCGCTTGCCCGGATAGCCTTCGGCGTACTTGTTGGTGAGCACGCTGCCCTGTGCCTCGAGCACGCGCGGACTGGCGTAGTTCTCGCTGGCGATCAGTTCCACATGGTCTTCCTGGCGGCGGCGCTCGTCGGCAATCGCCTTGGCCAGTTCGGGGTCGTAACCTTCGATGCGCGAATCCTTGGGGAACATGGGAAAACCTGTGCCGGCCGGGGAAACCGCAATGGTACCGCGTTGCAGCAGATTTATGGCTGCGCAAGGGGCCGTCCGCTGTCCGACCGATGACGCAGCGCCCCTTGATCGGCGATAATCGCCCGTTCCCTTCCCTGCCCCGCCCGACGCCTTCCACGCGCCGGCGCAAGCCTGTCCGGAGCCCGCATGCAGTACATCTACACGATGATCGGCGTCAGCAAGGTGGTGCCGCCCAAGCGCCAGATCATCAAGGACATTTCGCTCAGTTTCTTCCCCGGCGCCAAGATCGGCCTGCTCGGCCTCAATGGCGCGGGCAAGTCGACCGTGTTGCGCATCATGGCGGGCGTGGATACCGACTTTCAGGGCGAAGCGCGGCCGCAACCTGGAATCAAGGTCGGCTACCTCGCGCAGGAGCCGCAGCTCGACCCCGACAAGACCGTGCGCGAGTCGGTCGAGGAAGGCGTGTCCGACGTGCTCGATGCGCAGCAGAAGCTCGACGCGATCTACGCCGCCTATGCCGAGGAAGGCGCCGATTTCGACAAGCTCGCCGCCGAGCAGCAGCGTTTGGAAAACATCCTCGCGGCGTCCGATGCGCATGCGCTCGAACGCCAGCTCGAAGTCGCCGCCGATGCGCTGCGCCTGCCGCCGTGGGACGCCAAGACCGGTCAGCTCTCGGGTGGCGAGAAGCGCCGTGTCGCACTGTGCCGATTGCTGCTGTCCAAACCCGACATGCTGCTGCTCGACGAACCGACCAACCATCTGGATGCCGAATCGGTCGAGTGGCTGGAAAACTTCCTGCATGACTTTCCCGGCACCGTGGTCGCGGTCACTCACGATCGCTACTTCCTCGACAATGCCGCCGAGTGGATCCTCGAACTCGATCGCGGTCGCGGCATTCCGTGGAAGGGCAATTACTCGTCATGGCTGGAGCAGAAGGACGAGCGCCTCAAGCAGGAAGAAAATCAGGAAAAGGCACGCCAGAAGGCGATCCAGCGCGAACTGGAATGGGCCCGCCAGAATGCCAAGGGCGGCCGCAGCAAGGGCAAGGCACGCCTGTCGCGCATCGAGGAATTGCAGTCGGTCGATTACCAGAAGCGCAACGAGACCAATGAAATCTTCATTCCGCCGGGCGAGCGTCTGGGCAATGCGGTGATGGAGTTCAAGGGCGTGACCAAATCCTTCGGCGATCGCCTGCTGATCGACGATCTGTCCTTCGTGGTGCCGCCGGGTTCGATCGTCGGCATCATCGGCCCCAACGGCGCCGGCAAGTCGACGTTGTTCAAGATGATCACGGGCCAGGAAAAGCCCGACAAGGGCGAGATCGTCAAGGGCCCGACCGTCAACATCGCCTATGTCGACCAGAGCCGCGAGAAACTCGAAGGCAACCACAACGTCTTCCAGGAAGTCTCGGGCGGCGCCGACATCCTCAACATCAACGGCATCGAGATCCAGTCGCGCGCCTACATCGGCCGCTTCAACTTCAAGGGTCCTGACCAACAGAAGATGGTCGGCAGCCTCTCCGGCGGTGAACGCGGACGCCTGCATCTGGCCAAGACCCTGCTACAGGGTGGCAACGTGCTGCTGCTCGATGAACCGTCCAACGATCTGGACATCGAAACCCTGCGCGCGCTCGAAGATGCGCTGCTCGAGTTCCCGGGCAACGTGTTCGTGATCTCGCACGATCGCTGGTTCCTCGACCGCATCGCCACCCATATCCTCGCCTTCGAAGGCGACTCGCACGTCGAGTTCTTCCAGGGCAACTATCGCGAATACGAGGAAGACAAGAAGCGGCGCCTGGGCGACGAGGCGGCCAAGCCGCATCGGCTGCGCTACAAGAAGCTCGTGTAAGGGCAGCGGCTGCGGACCAGCGGGATTCGAAGCGGAGAGCTTGAAACACGAAGCACACGAAGACTTGTCCCTGCTCCCCTTCGAAGCGGAAAGCTTGAAACACGAAGCACACGAAGAACACGAAGAAATACTTTTCGAGAAAGAGCCTTGCTTGCCCCTGCTTCCCTTCGAGGCGGAAAGCTTGAAACACGAAGCACACGATGCACACGAAGGAGTGCGTTCCGAGAGAGATCTTTGCTTGCCCCGGCTTCCCTTCGAAGCGGGAAGCTTGAAACACGGAGCACACGAAGCACACTGAGAAGTGCTTTTCTAGAAAGAGCTTTGCTTGATCCTGCTTCCCTTCGAAGCGGAAAGCTTGGAACACGAAGCACACGAAGAAGTGCTTTTCTAGAAAGAGCTTTGCTTGATCCTGCTTCCCTTCGTGTGCTTCGTGTGCTCCGTGTTTCAGTCTTTTCCGTTTTCGCTGCAACCTTCGACGGAGAACGCCGATGACGTTCATGCAGTCGCTGCAAACCGCGTGGCTTCGAGAAATGTCTTTGCTTGCCCCTGCTTCCCTTCGAAGCAGAAAGCTTGAAACACCGAGCACACGAAGCACACTGAGAAGTGCTTTTCTAGAAAGAGCTTTGCTTGATCCTGCTTCCCTTCGTGTGCTTCGTGTGCTCCGTGTTTCAGTCTTTTCCGTTTTCGCTGCAACCTTCGACGGAGAACGCCGATGACGTTCATGCAGTCGCTGCAAACCGCGTGGCTTCGAGAAATGTCTTTGCTTGCCCCTGCTTCCCTTCGAAGCAGAAAGCTTGAAACACCGAGCACACGAAGCACACTGAGAAGTGCTTTTCTAGAAAGAGCTTTGCTTGATCCTGCTTCCCTTCGTGTGCTTCGTGTGCTCCGTGTTTCAGTCTTTTCCGTTTTCGCTGCAACCTTCGACGGAGAACGCCGATGACGTTCATGCAGTCGCTGCAAACCGCGTGGCAACGCAATGCGTCGCTGGTCTGCGTCGGGCTCGATCCGGAACCCGCCAGGTTTCCGGCGCATCTGCGTGGCCGAACCGATGCCGTGTTCGAGTTCTGCCGCGCGATCGTCGATGCAACCGCGGATCTGGTCTGCGCGTTCAAGCCGCAGATCGCACATTTTTCTGCGCTGCGCAGCGAGGATGCGCTCGAACGTCTGATCGCGCACATTCATGCACACCACCCCGGCGTGCCGGTGATCCTCGATGCCAAGCGCGGCGACATCGGCTCGACCGCGCAGCACTACGCGAGCGAAGCCTTCGACCGATACCGCGCCGATGCGGTCACGCTCAATCCCTATCTGGGCCGCGACTCGGTTGAGCCGTTTCTCGAACACGCCGACAAGGGCGTGATCCTGCTCTGCCGCACATCCAATCCCGGCGGCGCCGATTTTCAGGCGCTCGACTGCGGCGGCGCGCCGCTCTACCTGCGCGTCGCCGAGACCATCGCCCGTGACTGGAATGGCAATCGCAACTGCGCACTCGTGACGGGCGCGACCTGGCCCGCGGAGTTGGGCCGCGTGCGCGCCGTGGTTGGCGCCATGCCCCTGCTCGTGCCCGGCATCGGCGCCCAAGGCGGCGATCTCAAGGCCGTGCTCGAACACGGTCTCGACGCCGCCGACAGCGGCCTGCTCATCAGTTCATCGCGCGCCATTCTCTACGCCGGCAATGGCGAGGATTTCGCCACCGCCGCGCGCGCCGCGGCCCTGCAACTGCGTGATGCGATCAACCAGCAACGCCGGCACTGACCTGCGCGCCCGGATGCCGACTCGACCCCGCCACGGCACGATCACGGGATGACGATCCGCGCGTCGTGTGATCTGATAGCCCGTCGCGGCCACCGGCCGCAGCCCATCCGACGAGGTGTTCGATGAGTTCCCAAACCAGCGCGGCCAAACCCGTCGCCCAGTTGACCCTGCGCGCGATCATCCTCTCGGTCATCCTCGCGGTGATCCTCGCCGCAGCCAATGCCTATCTCGGCTTGTTTGCCGGCCTCACGATCGCCACCGCGATTCCGGCCGCGGTGGTGTCGATGGGCGTGCTGCGCCTGCTCGGCGGCGGCACCATCCTCGAGAACAACATCGTGCAGACGGGCGCCTCGGCCGGCTCATCGATCGCAGCCGGCGTGATCTTCACGATCCCCGCGCTGATCATCCTCGGCTACTGGCAGGATTTCCGTTATTCATGGGTGCTCGCGATTGCGGGTCTCGGCGGCCTGCTCGGCGTGCTGTTCTCGGTGCCGCTGCGGCGCTCGATGATCGTCGAGGAGCCGCTGCCCTTCCCTGAAGGCAAGGCCGCGGCCGAAGTGCTCAAGGCGGGCGACAACCCGGGCCCGGGCCTGAAGATCCTCGGTCTGTCCGGCCTGATCGGCGCCGTGGTCAAGCTCGCCGCCGCAAGCGGCCTGCGCATGATTCCCGACACTGCCGCCAGCGCAGGCTTCCTCGGCAAGTACCTGGGCTATCTGGGCACCAACCTGTCGCCAGCCCTGCTCGGTGTGGGCTACATCGTCGGCCTCAACGTCGGCATCGTCGTGGTGTCCGGCTCGATCCTGTCGTGGCACATCGCGATTCCCGCGTATTACGCCTGGTTTCTCGACTCCGATCCCACGCTCGCCGCGAGCATCGCCGGCGCCAGCGCGGCCGATGCGGCCGGCGCGATCTGGTCGGCGAAGATCCGCTATCTGGGTGTCGGTGCAATGCTGATCGGCGGCGTGTGGACGCTGTTCTCGCTGCGCAAGTCCCTGCTCAATGGCGTCAAGAGCGGTTTCGCCGCCGCGCGCAAGGGCGCCGATGCAGTGATCGCGGAGACCGAACGCGACATACCGATGAAGTGGATGCTGGTGGCGCTGGTCGCCTTCGTGATTCCGCTCGCCCTGCTTTACCACGCAATCGTGCAGACCTGGGGCGTGAGCATCACGATGACGTTCATCATGATCGTCGCCGGTTTCCTGTTCGTCTCGGTATCGGCCTATCTCGCTGGCCTGGTCGGCTCGTCCAACAACCCGGTGTCCGGCATCACGATCGCGACGATCCTGTTCGCCTCGGTCGTGCTCGTGCTGATGCTCGGGCGCGAATCGTCGATCGGCGCGGTCGCCGCGATCATGATCGGTGCGGTGGTGTGCTGCGCAGCGGCGGTCGGCGGCGACAACCTGCAGGACCTCAAGGCCGGATATCTCGTCGGTGCCACGCCGTGGAAACAACAGCTCATGCTCGCGATCGGCGCGTTCTCCTGCGCCCTCATCATGGCGCCCGTGCTCAACCTGCTGGCCGCAGCCTATGGCATCGGCGCACCGACGGCCGAGCATCCCAATCCGCTGTCTGCGCCGCAGGCGACCCTGATGGCCTCCGTGGCCAAGGGCATGTTCGGCGGCCAGTTGCCGTGGACGATGATCGCGATCGGCGCCGCAATCGGTGCCGCGATCATTGCACTGGATGAATGGCTGAAGGCGCGCGGCTCGCATTTCCGCGTGCCGGTGCTGGCGGCGGCGATCGGCATCTACCTGCCACTCGAACTCATGGTGCCGATCTTCCTCGGCGGACTGCTCGCACATCTGGTCGAGCGCACACACGGCGTGAACGTGCATGACGAGGCCGAACGCGACCGCATCCATCGCCCGGGCACGCTGTTCTCGGCGGGACTGATCACCGGCGAGGCGCTCATGGGCATCGCAATCGCGATCCCGATCGTGGTCAGCGCGCGCGCCGATGTGCTCGCGCTGCCTGAAGCCTTCCACTTCAATCAGTGGATCGGTCTGGCCGTGCTCGCTGTCGTGGGCTGGCTGCTCTACCGCACGGGCGCGCGCAAGCAAGCCTGATCGAATTGCTCAGCGCCGTGCGCGGAACACACCGCGCATGGCGAGCACGGGCAGCTTGAACAGGAAATGGGTCCAGATGCCGAGCCAGACGATCACGCGCAGCACGGCGCTGTCAGCGGCGGGGTCGAACTTGCAGAAATAGCGCCACATGCCGCGGTGCTTGGCACGCGCGACGAAGACCGGGCGCGCACGGCTTGAACTGCCTTGCGCGTGTGTCACCTGCAGGTGCGCTGCATAGGCGACGCGCCAACCCGCATCGCGCACGCGCCGACACAGGTCGAGATCCTCGACGTGAAGGAAATAGCCCTCGTCGAATCCGCCGATGTGCTCGAAGACCGGCCGTGGCAACAGCATGCAGGCGCCCGAAACGGCCTCGATGTATTCGAGGGGCGCATCAGCGTCGCTGATCGGCATCTCCACGCCGCCGAGTTCGGCCGAATTTGATTCCATGTCGGCCAGTCCCGTGAAGGTCATGACCGCTCGGCGCAAGGTGGGTTCGCGCCGACGATTGCCGCGCGCGGGAATGCCCTGCGCGTCGATCACGCACAGGCCGAGCAGGCCGATCTGCACATCACTGGCAAGGATCGCACGCAGTGCTTCGAGCGTGCCGCACTGCCACAGACAATCGGGATTGAGGAACAGCAATGCATCGCCAGCAGCCAACGCCGCACCGCGATTGCAGGCCGGGCCGAAGCCGATGTTGGCGGCATTGCGCAGAACGCGCAGCCGCGCATCGCTGGCATGGGCAGCGACCACGCGCTCGACTTCGCCATCGCGCGAGGCGTTGTCGACGAGGATCACCTCAAGCGAAACCGCCTCGGCAAGCATCGAAGCCACGCAATCGCGCAACAGCGGGCCGCTGTCGGCCGCGACGATGATGACGCTGGTCAGCCCGACTCGCGCGACATCACTCATTGCGACTCGCGATCAGACCGCACCGAGCAGGCGCTCACCCTGCCCGTTCGCATAAGTCCACAGCGCCGGCCATGCCTCGCAGGCTTGTGCGAGCTGGTCGGTTTCCTCGCGCAGTCGCTGTGCGCAGGCGGCGTCATCGAGCCCCTCGGGCCAGTCGCCCAAGCGCGGCGCTGCATTGGCGATGAGCGCCTTGCCATTGGCCTCGATCATCGTGCGCACATCGGCCTGCCAATAGATCGGCGCATCGCTGGCGCTGTCGTACTGCGTCTGCAGACGCTCGATGAGGTCGGCGCGCACGAAGGCGAGGTATTCCTTGAGCTGCCGCACCGCGCTGGTCGGGCGCGACGCAGCGATGTCGCGCAGGTGCGCTGCCAGCAAACCCAGCCGCTGCGCGGGATCGCCGGAATGGAAATCAGGCAATTGGCGACGAATGAAATCGGTGACGAAGTAGTTGAACTTCGGCGTATGCGCGGCCATCGTCAGTGGCGAACGCTTGCGCTGGCTTTCCTGCACGTGACCGACCGCAAACGGCAACTCGAGGGCAAGCGCGCCCGGATGACACAGCGCCGTCATGCACGAGAACAGCGCGTCCTCGCCACGACCGAATGGATTGGTACAGGGCAGCAGCACGCTGTTGTCGATTGCGAACGGCGAGAATGTCGCCGCATCACGCACATTGGCCTGGCGATAGCCGTACCAGATGCTGCCGGCCTCGATGTTGCGCAGGTAGCTGTCGCGGTCGCGCGTGAATTCGGCGCGTGCCGACGGTGGCAATTGGTAGAGCCACAGCCCCGAGTCGGTGCGTGAGGCGCCGCGGGCACCATGCTGGGTCGCCAACACCGGCGCCTGACTTTGCAGATGATCGAGACGACTGAGCGCGAGGCCGCGCAAAGCACTCGGCTCGATTGCGTAACGCGCATCATGCACCAATGCGCCCAGTGGTTTGCCCAAGGCCGCGAGATGAAGCTCGAACGGATCTTCCTCGACTTCCTCGCCGGCAGCCAGCGCATTCTCGAGATTGCGATGGAACAGGGTTTCGCCGATTCGCGACGGATCCGGATCCAGACCCGGCCGCGCATCGGCAAGACGACGCAGTGGAAAGCGATGGTCGTCGTCCAGCAGGGCTGCGCTCGCGCCGGCACTGAGCAGAAGGGCGAGATTCCAGCTGCGGCCGCCGCCAAAGCGTGTGCGATCACTGCCACCAAGCACGATGCGCTCGAGAAACGCGGCGGCGGCAGGCACTGCACGCGCCAACTTGTCGGTGAGCCGACGGCTCTCCACCGCACCGATGTAGGTGAGCTTGCAGCCGGTGGCACGCGCGAATTCGCGCAGCAGGTCACGATGGCGATTGGCGGCCTCGGGCGAGGTCGAGTCATCGAGCAGCACATAGTTGCGATTGCCGCGATGACGTCGTTCGTAATCGGCAAGCGAATTGAGAAGATGGGCGAGTTGGTCAGGACGATCACAGGCGCGAATGAAGACCGCGCGCATGGGCACGATTTCACGCCGGGAGGCCTCGCCGATCCGCTCCACGAAGGCCTGTGCGGAAACCAGCAAGCCGCGCGCGACCAAACCATCGAACACGCGGCGCACGGCCTCGCGTTGACCAGCAAGACCGGACACGGTTGCCATCACGCGATCGGCATGCTCGTCGAGCGAGCGGAACTCGCGGCTCTGATCGAGTGCCTGCAGCACTTGATAAGTCATCACGTGGGTCTCGCCCGTGCGCTTGACCTGGAAGATGCACTCGCTGTTGGAGAGCGAGGCGACCACGCCATCTTCGGACGCAAACAAGGGCGCGTTCGGATCGATGCGCGGAGCAGCGGCCGGGCTCTGCCCGTAATTGATCGTGTATCCCAATGGTGTATTCATGCGAAAACCGGCGCGCCGACTCAACGGCTGCGCTTGACGTCCTGTTCCTGAAGAGTGGCGATCGTGGCCCGCAAGCGCGAGATCTCGGCCTCGAGCCCGGCGATATGGGCGCCGGCAGCCATGTTCTTGCGGATTTCGTGATTGTAATGCGAGTAGACCGATTCTTCCCGGTCTCCGAACCATGACATCGCCGGCAGGTCGGCAGGCAGGCCCGCATTGCTGCAGACCGCAAGGTAGTAGATCGGCTCGTAGGCCAGACCTTCCTGCAGCGGTCCGCCCTCGCCGATCGCAGTGCTGGCCTCGCCAGCGCTGGCCATGGGCGAAAGCGACCAGATCGCCGACTGGAACAGGAGTTTCTGTCCGAACAGATGGATTGCCGAAAAGTGCGGCTGCAGCAAGGCCAGCAATTCGTCGCGATAGAGCTCGCGCACGTGGAATTCGTTGCGAAAGCCAGTCAGATCGCTGTAGGTCCGTTTGTCAGGCGAAGACAGCACGAGCATGCCATCGGCCGCGAGCACGCGCGCGAACTCCGCCAGCAGGGCTTCCTGCGCCGCAAGATGCTCGAGCGTCTCGAAGGAAACCACCACGTCGAAGGATCGATCCGGGAAAGGCAAGCGGGTGACGTCGGTGCAGTGGTAGCGCAGGTTGCCGATTGCCGCGTAACGAGTGGAAGCATGCGCGATGGTGGCCGCATCGATGTCGACACCGACCGCTTCCGTGGCCACTGCCGCAAGCAAGGCCGTGCCGTAGCCCTCACCACAGGCCGCATCAAGCACGCGCTTGCCCGAAACCATACGCCGCGCGAAGGCGTAGCGATGCCAATGCTCGTACCAGATCTCGCGCACGCATTCGGGCGTGAAGCGCTCGCCGGTGAAGGACAGCGTCTGCGATTCGCTCATGCCATCTCCCCGTTTGGCGGCAACCAGCGATGCGCAAGGCGCACCAAACCGAACTCGCTGGTACTTCCGCGCACAACCAGCGGCCGCTCGACCGTATCGAAAACACGCAAGCCTTCGGGATCCAGGGGATGCACGCGCACGGTGTAGCTTCCAGGCAGCAGCTGCGGATCATCAAAGCACAGCGTGCAACGGGTTTCGCCAGTACTGTCGAGCGCTGGCTGATAGCCATCCATCTCGCTGCTCACGCCATAGACGGGCGTGCCATCGGCGCGCACGATGCCGACCGCGATGACCGGCCTGCGACCGTCGCGTGAACGCAAGCGTAGTTTCACGTTGAATCCCTTGCCTTGCTCGATGACCAGCGGGAGTTCACCTTCCACATCATCGAGCTGGACGTCTTCGACCATGAATTCGAGCTTGCCGCCCGCGCGCGCAGCGCCAGATTCCTGAGCCGCAAGCTTCAACTCCTGAAAGGCGAGATAGGCCTGGGTGACATCGAACACGTCGCCGCTCATCGCCACGCGCCCGTCTCGCAGCCAGCAGGCATGTCGGCACAGCTTCTGGATGTGATACATGCTGTGCGAGACGAGAATCAGGGTGCCACCGTCATCAAGGTAGTCCTGCATCCAGCGTATGCATTTCTTCTGGAAGGCTTCGTCGCCCACCGCCAGCACTTCGTCGGTGATCAGCAGATCGGGTTTGAGCACGGCGATGATCGCAAAGCCAAGCCGCACGACCATGCCCGAGGAATAGTGCTTGACCGGCTCATCGATGTAGTGGCCGATGTCGGCAAACTCGATGATCGTCGGCATGCAGGCATTCAGGCGCGCGCCGGTCATGCCGTGCAACGCTGCGGTCATCATGATGTTTTCGCGACCGGTGTGCTCGAGGTGGAATCCCGCGCCGAGCTCAAGCAAGGCCCCTACTTCGCCATGAACCGCGAGCGTTCCGGTCGTTGGTGTAAGCACGCCGGAGATCAATTTGAGCAAGGTCGATTTGCCGGCGCCGTTAGCGCCGATCAGACCCAGCGATTCACCACGACGCACCTCGATACTCACGTCACTGAGTACGGCCGTACTGGCGATCTCGCGCCGGGAAACGAGAAGCCGCCACAGGGCACGGATGCGATCGCGATGGTGGAAGGACTTGGGGTAGGACTTGCCCAGACCTTCCGTGCGCACGAGAACTTCGCTCACAGAAAGTCCTCGAAATGTCGATCCAGCCGTGCAAACAGCCGCCAGCCGATCAAGAACGCGAGCGCCGCCACGAGCAGGGCATAGGCGATGCCCGATGGTGCAATTTCGCCGTGCCCCAGCACGCTCGCGTGAAAGGCCTCGGCGTAAAACGTGAACGGGTTGAGCGAAAGCCAGGGCCGGTATTCCGCCGGCATGATTGCTCGGTCGTAGAACACCGGAGCGCAATAGAGCAAGAGCGGCAGCAGTTGGGTGAGCAACTGCACGAGGTCGCGGACGAACACCTGCACGGCCGCGAACAACAAGGAGATGCCCAGCGCGAGGACGAACAGGGGCAGAAACAACAGCAAAGAGAACAGGAAGCCGCTGCCCAGACGGACGGAGTCATCAAAGATCGCGAGGATGGAAATGATCACGACGAAGCCAAGCAGATGGATGGCGAAACTCGAGCAGACCCGTGCCACGACCAAAACGGCCCGCGGAAACGCCACCTTGCCGATCAACGCAGCGTTGTCCTGGATCGCCCGGGTGGCCTGCAGAATCGCATCCGAGAACGCCGTCCACGGCCACAGCGCAACGGCAAGAAAAGCGACATATCCCGGTGCATTGGCTCCGGGAATCTTCGCGTTGAAGACCTTGACGAACACGAACGCGAAGATCGCCAGCTGCAAGGCAGGCTGGAACACGGCCCACAGGATCCCGGCGAAACTGCCAGCAAATCGCTCGCGCAGCTCGCGCACTGCGAATTCGACGGTGAGCGTAACGGTTCTCATGGCGCGACGACGCCAGAGGGAGACATCATGCGGCCCGCGAGCATTTCAAGATGTGTGCGCGTGGGCTGCGAAGCAGGCTTGGTTTTCGCAGGCACATCACCCTCTGCCATGGCAGCGAGCACGTGCATGCCATGCCGATGCAGATCTGGTTGCGTGTAGCGGATGCCGACTTGAAGGTGGTTCGTGCCCACACCTTGACGGCGCTGCTTGGTCAGCGCCGGATCAATGATCTGCGGCGACAGGTGCAGGCTTGCTGGTTGCCGTGGCAGAAGACTTACCCGCTGAAGGTGGCAGCGTCGGCATGATGCCGTAGCGCGTACGCAAAGAGTTGATCTTGTCCTGATCGGCATCGAGCGGATTGTTGCGCAAGGTGTCGACATAGTCTGCAATCGCCTTTTTCACGTACTCGCCTTTGAGCGATTCGAGAATCTGCTCACGAGCATCATCGAAACTCATCTGGCGCTGTGGCAGGCGGGCGAGCAACTTGAGCACATAGTAGCCGCTGGCGGTTTCCACTGGCGGAGAAATGCTGCCAGGCGTGAGCAGAGCATCCACGGCCGTCGCCAGGTCCCCTTGGACTGCGCGTTTGCCGGCATTCTTGATGATTCCAAGCGTCTGGGCCTTGGATGGTTCATCGGAATACTTGGCCACCAGCGCGTCGAATTCGATTTTGCCAGACTTGGCCTGTTGTTCGACGTCATCCGCGATCACTTTTGCTTCGGCGTTGGTGCGCGATTCGGTCGAAACAAAGACCTGCTGGACATCGAAGTTTGCCGGCGCGACGTACTTCTCCTTGTGCGCGATGTACTCCTCCTGGGCGAGCGCCGAAAGGTCGGGAATCTTGATGTTGTCACGGAAATGATCCATCTGCGCCTTGGCAAGCAACTGGATCTTGTCAGCACCCTTTGCGCTTTCGATTTCCGGGGTCATCACCACGCCCGACTTCACGGCGTCAGCCGCGAGCTGCTTCTGCAAGAGCAAACTCAGGATCAACGCCTGGA
This sequence comes from Lysobacterales bacterium, assembly GCA_002632325.1. Taxonomy (GTDB): domain Bacteria; phylum Pseudomonadota; class Gammaproteobacteria; order Xanthomonadales; family Rhodanobacteraceae; genus Dokdonella_A. Next base: position 192,954 of record NSJK01000002.1, read on the forward strand.
TGCGCTTGGGGCTGTTGATGAATCCGACACGATCAGCCTCGGGAACCTTTGCTACAGCCTGATCGATGTCATCGAAGCTCAGTGTCTGCCCCCCTTGTGACGCCAAGAAGGTGCTGTTGTCTGCTGATGCGGGCGAGCCGATCAGCCCGAGAGCTGCGAACGCGATCAGTGCGATCACTAGAATCGAAGTGCGTGTCATAGAAAAATGCTCGATGTACTCAATGGCCCGCCGGGTTTTTTGCTGCGTCGGCCTGGGGACTTTGGTTCGGGAATCAATGCTTGGAAACGCAACCGCCATCCGAGTTCGGATGGCGGTTGGATACAATTGCTATTGAGTTGTTGCTGGAACACAAACCCACTCAAAACAACGTGGCGTGCTTCAGCCGTCAATGCGAAGCTGGCAAGTGGGATTCTGGCACCCGTTCGGACGAACGTTCAGATAGTAGGTTTGGCCACGAGTCAAGGTACACCTGTTCGCCATCGTCCCATCGATGATCCAGCGAATACCGGTTTCATCATTCGTGATGTTGGTTGCCTTGCAAGCCACGGGCATGGATGAATTCTCGAAATCGCCGCAGGCCGGACTGATGGAGAAATCGGCATTCGTGTAATTGGAAATATTGCCGAATGCCTTGATGAAGGAGCCGATCTTTCCAGACAGGGCAGTCGTTGGCACATCAAGCTTTGCGCTGATGTACTGGTTCTGTCCGATCGAGAAGGTTGGCCCTGCACCGGTTGGGCCAGGGAAGTTCATGTACGGCGGCGCCGCAGGCAGGATGGTGCCCGCCCCAGGAGAGTAACGACCAAGCCACATCGGGAAGGTTGTCAGATTGTCAGCCCCGCTATCGTTGGTGCATGACTTGTTGACATTGAAGTAGCACAGATTCGCGTTGGTCAGGCGATTCTGCGGATTGGGGCAATTGTCCCCACCGCCCTGATTGACCGGATTGATCGTGATCGGAATCGCTGCACTCGTGATCGCACCGTCGGCATTGCTGCAGGTCAAGGTCAGGGAAAAAGTCACCGCGCTGGTACCACCACCTTGATCGGCGGCGACGGGAGTGACTTGGCGACTGTTTGCGCCGATGACTGCAGGCGCCGACTGCACCCAGTTTGACATCACGGCACCTGTAGGCGCTCCGGTAAACGCACCTGAACAACTGATCGGTGCCGCGCCTCCTGCCAAGGTCCACGACACCGTGAACGGCTGATTGACATTGGCAATCAGCGGGTTGGGGCTGGGCGTGAGTACAAATGGTGTGGTCGGCGGGTTGGCGCCACCGGTGCCACCACCCGTACCGCAACCATTCCCGCTCAGCGTGGCGAGGCTCGCCATCAGGCTCGTGCCATTGGATTCAAGGTGAAGACCATCGGGATCTTCGGTGGTCACTGTGCAATTCTTTCCATCCACCGTGGTGAGATTGATCGTAGCGGTGACCGGACCAGCAGCCTGAGACTGCGGAACGAACAAGGCGGCCGAAAGGCCTGAGACAGCGATGGTGATGGCAGTACGCAGCAGCATGCAGCAGGTTCCATGTCTAGCGGGCGGGGCGATTTTATACCGTTCCGCCGAACCAAGTGTAATTTTGGTGTTGTCCGAGTATCGCTTCGGATAGACGCCTCAAAAAAAAAGGGGAGGGCAATGCCCTCCCCTTCCAGACTTGCAAGTAACCTACGCCTATTACGAGCAGGGGCCCGCGGCGCAAGAACGGCTCGCGCGGTGACGGAACAGACCGCTGTAGTTGGCCATGACGCCGCCGCTGACGTTCGAGTTGATCACGTTGTAGACCTCGAAGCCCGTGGCCGGGAGGCCGCGGAGCACCGTGCCGTTGGCGGCAGCGCGCATCGCGTGACCGCTGTTGCCACTTGCGAGATCCAAGCGGATCCAGCCTGCGCTCGCGAACGGAGGAACGTTGAAGGTGAGCTTCGAACCCAACACGCCCGAGGTATTACCAGCATTCGGATCGGCCGGATCAAGATAGCTGATCACGTTCACTTCGTACGGCAGCGACGAAGGCTCGACATCAACCGGCGGACTCGGCGACCAGTCGCAGTCGCTGCCCGGGGTCGGGTTCGCAGGATCGCAATCCTGCGGGATGATCGTCTGCTCTTCCTGATCATACTGCTGCAGGATGACTTCGACGTTCGAGACCTTGTTGAAGACCTGGACGAACGGCACGATCGCCGGGCCAGCGCCAACATAGAAGGGATCGACGTAGAAGCGCTTGGTCGGGAACGTGACAACCCAGTCCGTCGCGGCACCGAGACCGGCAACCGTGAGGTACTCGTTGTACAGAGTATCCGACTGATACAGCGCGCTGACCGGGTCAGCACCACCAACGCTTGCGGCGTAATCAAGCGACAACAGCGCGCCTGCGTTGAACACATAGGCGATCGTGCTGTCATAGTTCTGCAGCGACGGCAGCGTGCTGCCGGACTGCGTGACGTGCGGCGCAAGGAAGAATCCATCGATCGCATCGGCGTTGTAGCCGAAGAACGTACCCTGACCGACGTTGACGATCGCGCCGGAACCGAACAGCGTACCGGTCGGAGCAACGACATCAGCGTTCGCAACGACAGCATTGCCGATCAGCGAGGTATCGCATTCCGGATGACCGGTGGAATCGTGCAGCACCGTATCGAACAGATTGGTGTTCGGCGGGATGTCGCCCATCTGGATCATTTCCAGATAGCCTTCACGTGTACGCGTGATGCTCGTCGGCGCGCCGTCCTTCGGACCGATCGTGCCATCAAACGTGTAGGTACGGAACGCCTGCGGCACGCCCGCCTTGAACAGCGGGTAGGTGCAGCTGTTGTCAAAGGTCTTGATGCCAGCACCACCAGTTGCGTCGGTGAGCTGCACCACGGAACCCGTCCACACGTCATTCGGCGACAGATACAGGTTGAAGTCGAGGACTTCGCGGCTGTTGTAGCCTTCGAGGAAGCGGACCTTGACAATCTTGGCGTTGACATCGTCCGTATTGACGACCGAGACCAGGGTGTCCTGACTCTTGTTGACCGTGAAATACGGATAGATGAGAACCTGTCCGAGACCGTCGGGATTGAGTTCGACGGCACTCGCCAGGCTCGCGAAGCCAGCGACGCCAGCAATGCCGGCGACGACAGCCATCGTCAAGCTGTTCTTTTTCATCGCAACACTCCTAAATTTTTGACCACAGGGCTTTTTGCTTTTACCGCCCCCTTGTACCGGCCGGAAGTCAATCGACACCGCACAAGCCAAGCCAAGGTCAGGCAACAGCAGCGCCATGTTAAGACAAAGGAAACCCGTTCCGCAATCCCCTGCCCGAAACACAAGCGCTTTCAATCAATTCAATCAGTTAGGCAGAAAGTACCACTGTCCATCGACGCGGATCCAGATCTCCGACTGGACACTTTCACTTTCGACCTTGCGCCCACCCATGCCGGGCGCCGTGACCGAGTAACGCACATTGACACCGACGATGCAGCGATCACCGTCACAGGTTTTGTCCTTGAAGCTCGCTGCCGTCCACTGGATTGGCCGGTTGTTCATCGCTGCCGCGTACTTCTCGCGCGTCTGTGTCGCGCGATAACCGGGCGTGAAATAGTCGTAGGCCTTTTCGGCCTCATGTGCAATGAGATAGTTCCAGCGCTCGATCGATCGCTTGTCGACCATGTCGGGATTGCTCTTGTCCACGCAGCCGGACGCCATCAACAGCAGCGCGCCAAGGGCAAGGTGGGCGAGGTGGCGCATTTCAATGTTCACGCTTGGACTCCTGCACAGGTTCGGTGGATTCGTGTTGCGGCTGCATCGCGGCCGATCCTGATGATGGAGGCATCTCGGCGGTCGGCGCCGACGTCGATTGCGCGCGCGGCCGCAAGGGCTTGAGTGATTCGAATTGCTTGATGTAGTCCTCGGTAACTTGACGCGCCTCGTCGCTGTTGTTGATCACGCGCGGCGTGATCAACACGATCAGTTCGGTGCGATTGGTGCTCTTGCTGGTGGAGCCGAACAAGCGACGCAAGATTGGCACCTTGCTGATTCCGGGCACGCTCGAATCGGCGTCCTGACGAACTTCCTTGATCAGCCCGCCGAGCAGGAGGGTCTGGCCGCTTTGCACCGCGACCGAGGTCTGGAACTGACGCTGCGCGATGGGCGGATTGCCGCCCGCACTGGCAGCGGCGCCCGGCGTGCTGACCTGCTGATCGATATCAAGATACACGAGGCCGCCCGGATTGACGCGTGGCAGGACGCTGAGCGAAACACCGGTACTCAGATACTGCACCGATCCCATCACGCCACTGCCGTAGGGATTCTGCGTGCCGCTGTTGTTGCCGTTGTTGTTGATATTTCCAATCGAACCCAGACCATTGTAGTAAGTCTGTTGGATCGGGATCTGATCACCGATCTGCAGCGAGGCTTCCTGATTGTTGTTGACCACCAGCGATGGCGCCGACAGGGTCTTGGCCACGCCCGAGGATTCGAGCGCGCTGATGGCGACCTGGAATTTGCTGTTGAGGAATGAATAGAAAAAACTCGCCGCGTTCGCGCCCGGGCCGGCTGCGCCGACCGTGCTTCCGCGACGATGGTAACGATTGGGGTATTGCCACGGATTGCGCGTGGTGTCGTAGACGCCCGGCGCAGTCATGAGGTTGCCCAACCACCACTGCACACCGAATTTGAGCCCGTCGGTGAGACTGACTTCGAGGATGCGCGCCTCGATCTGCACCTGCAGTGGTGGCGTGTCGAGTCGACGGATCGCGGCCTGCATCTGCTCCCATTCGAAGGGCTGGGCCATGATCATGAGCTGGTTGTTCTCTTCGATCGCCGAGATGCGGATGTCGGTTTCCTTCTTGCCCGACCCGGCTGCGGCCGCGCCACCCGCAGGCGCCGGGCTGCTCACCGGCGCGGCCTTCTCGATGTTCGATTGCGGACGCAGCGAGCTGCCGTAGTTCATGCCGCTGTTGAAACCGCCCATGCCTCCGCCCATGCCGCCCATGCTGTTGAGCGAGGTCGAGCGCAGACCAGGGCCGACTCGACCCGAGGTCGTGCTGCGATGGGTGCCACTCGCTGTGCCAAGGAAGATCTGGCTGAGGTAATCGGCCAGATCGGGCGCCTTGAGATTCTTGACGTTGTAGACGTAGAGCTGCACCGCGTTTTCGGCGCTGCCGCGATCGAGCCGATACAACCATTCCTCGGCCTGCTTGAGGTATTCGGGCTGCGGCGTGATCGCGATGATCGAGTTGGTCTCCTCGATCGGCATGAAGCGGAACATGCCCGCCAGCGGTGATTCGCCCTTCGATCCGAACAGGCTGTCGAGATCGGGCATGAGTTTGGTGACATCGACGTGCTGCATGTTGTAGACGCCGATCGACATGCCCTTGAGCCAGTCGACATCGAAGGTGTCGATGGTGCGTTGATAGATGTCGAGCTCGGACGGATTGCCGGCCAGCACCAGCAAGCTGCGATTGGGATCGATCTGCACGATCGCCTCGGGCTTGACGTAGGGCTTGAGCAACTTGGCCATCTCCACCGGCGAGATGTAGTGCAGTGGATAAATGCGCAGGCCATAGCCGGGCGCATCACTGGCCCCTGCATGGGGCGTGAGCTTGCCGGGAATCGCGTCGCGCGAAGGCAGCACGGTATAGCGATTGCCTTCATGCACGAGCGCATTGCCGGTCCACGACAAGAGCATCTCCAGCACCGGCATCGCATCCTCGCGCCGGATCGGCCGCGAGGTCGAATAGGTCACGTTGCCACCCACGTTCGGCGCGATCGTGTAGTTCTCCTGCAGCATGTCGCCGAGGATCGCCTTGACCACCGCCTGGATCGGCTGATTTTCGAAATTGAAGGTGACCTGACCTTCACCGCCACTTGCCTTTGGCAGTGGTTGATTCTTGTAGAACTTGGCCGTGCCGAGTTCGATCTCAGGCTTGGGCGGCGCGCGGTCGGCCTTGGCCTCCGGCGAAATCGCGATGCCCTCGACTGGCTGGTCGATTGTCGTTTGCGGCGGCCCTCTGAGAATCGAGTCGGCCGTGAGGATGTCGTCGTGATCGGCGTCGGCGCGCACGGACTGCTTGGTGGGCGTGCAGCCGACCAGCAGCGCAAGCGCCAGACTGAGCAGCAGGGTGGTGAATTTGGAATGCACGTTCTGACTCCCTTACTTCTTGTCTGTTTCGCGACCCGGGGCTTGCGCCCGGCTGCGTTCGGCTTCTTCACGCATCTGACGGCGCCGCTCTTCGATGCGCTTGGCCAGATCACCAGCGTCGGCATCGCTCTTGTTCATTGCTGCCGGTGCAGCCGGCGGCGTCTTGCCGCCGCTGGCGCGTGGATTGGCAGCGGGCTTGGCTGCACCCGCCGCGGTTTCCAGCTCGACTTCACTGGTTTCGGCGGTGGCATTGCGAAATACCGCGACACGCGGCTTGAGTTCGACCAAGGTCCATGCCGCCTGATCGCCATCCAGCGGCATTCCGACCTTGAGACTGACCGGCTGGTTCCGCGACTTGTCGAGCAACATCGCGACGCGGACATGATTGACTTCGTCGATGATCACGCCGGTGAGCGTCACGTTGAGCGGGTTGGCAGGCGGCGCGGCATCGTCCGCGCCAGCCGCATCGAGCGGCGAAGGCTCGCGATCGGCATTGAACAGTGGATGCGCATCGATCGCCGCAAACGCGCCACGCTCCGGCATCTGCAGCGGACGCTGATCGATCGTCGGCAAGGCGCGCGCTTCGTCCTCATCAGTCGCTGCCCCACCCCAGGAGATGCCGCGACCCAAACCTGCGTACTGCACCACGAGCAGCAACAGCAGCACACCGCAGCTTGCGGCAAGCACCTTGGTGATCCAGCGGGCGGCGTGATCGTTCACTTGGTCTTGCCCGGTTCGCGCAGATAGCCCGAAAGATTGAAGCGCACATCCAGGGGCGTTGCCGGCGCCTTGGCGCCCGGCGGCGCATAGGTCTGCTGCTTGTAGATCATGACCTGATCGACGAACAGATACGGCTTGCCGCTTTCCAGATCCTGCAGGATTGCCGCGAGCGGCTCGAGATCGCAGCGCAGACGCGCCTGTACCGTCACGCGCTTGTAGATTTCTTCCTCGCCACCGGCATAGCTCTGGGTGCCGTTGTTCTGGCAACGCGCTTCGTTTTTCACATGCGTGTTCATCGCCTGTTTGAGGCGCTGGATCAGCGCAGCCTCGGCGGCATTGCGGTCGGGTTCGGGCATGAACGCCTGATTGCCCTGTTCGTAGGCCTTGACCTCGGCGAGCCGCTGGTCGATGTCGGCCTTCTGCTCGATCGTACGACTGTAGCGCGCATGCTGGTCGCGCAGATCCTGCATGTCGCTGGAAAACTGCAACTGCGGCGCAACGAACCACCAGTGCACACCAATCAGGTACACGAGCAACAACACGATCAGCAGCAGCACGACTGCAAGCAGACGGCCATCCTTGGGCTGGAAACGAGGAGTCGCCATCTCAGGGCTCCTTCCGGGCGGCGCGTTCGCGCGGGGGCGGCGCAGCGGTCTTGCCCTGCGCGTTCGGCGCGTTGCGCGGTGCAGGCAGGGGCTTGGCAGGCGTGGGCGCGGATTGAGCGGGCGCCGGAGCGGGCTTGGCCGGTTCCGGTTGCATCTTGCCCTTCTCATCCTTGGCCGCGACCTGCGCTGCCGCAGCTGCCTTGGCCGCCACATCCTTCGAGCCCTGATCCGGCTTGCCGGGCACCGCGCTGCCTGCATTCGGCTGCAGTTCGCATTCCTTGAGTTCGGCGTTGACCTGAAAGCGCTCCTTGCCGGTGCGCGGATCCGGCTGCACCTGCCCCTGAAAGCCCGGATTGCCCAGGCAGGGCGATGCGCCGAGCAGGGCGATCAGCTTGGCTGCCTCGGTCGCCTGCCCCTGGATCTGCACCTGCTTGTTTTCGATCTGCAGGCGCTCGAGATAGGCATCGAGCGGCAGACGACGGGTGATGTCGTCGATCAGCCCGACCACGGTCGGTCCCTTGCGCTTGCGGTCGGCAAGGAAGTTCGCACCGACGATCGAATCGGTGAGCGATTTTCTGAGCGCAGCAACCTGCTTCGCCTGCTTGGCCGCATCATCGACCTCGACCCGCATTGCATCGAGCGTGGCGGCCCGGTTGGCCAGCGATTCGTCCATGTTGAGCACGAGCAGCAGCAGCGCTGCAGCAGCAAGGCCGAGATTGAGCGGCAGACGCAGGTCGCGCCTTTGCGTGCGCTTGTCCGCGGCCAACAGGTTGACGCGACGACGCGCAATGCCCGGCGCCGCACTCCAGGCATCGACACCATCGAACGGGGCGATGCCGGCCGGCAGCGCCGCAAGTTCGGCATCGAGCTGGGCGCGCGGCATCAGCACCAGTTCGACCTGAGCCGTGCGGCCTGCCGTGTCTTCGCCGATCACGCGACTGTCGAAATACACTTGATCGGCCTTGAACGGCGTTTGCCGATCCATCTCGAAGCCCAGCACCTGGGTCAGATTGTCGGTGGCCGCTGCGGGCAGGCTGAGCACGCGCGCGAGCACGCGGGAACGGTCGATGCAGTACACGCTGCGCAGATTGGCGTCATCGATCGCGCCGCGCAGCTGGCGGAACTGCGCAGTCTGCACTTCGGCGGGCTGGCTGCCATCGATCCGCCCATGCTCGCTGATCTGACCGCCACGCTCGCGCCAGACGACCAAGGCCTCGCCCTCGCGACCGATCAGCAGTGTCTCGGAGCGATCGGCGAGAAATTCACGCCAGCGCGGCGGCAGGCACGCCAACAGCTCACGCCCCCACCACGCGAAGAAACGCGGCAGGGGCGTCTTGGCAAGGCGCGTGCGCACACGCGCGATCAGTCGGTCGACAGTCGGATTCACGGCTTCAGGAAGTTTCCCCGTCGCGCCAGCGCAGGATCACGAACGGCCTTCCGGCCGGGTTGACCCCACCCATGCGAATGGTGGCATCCAAGGTCGTGCTGGTGCCGTTGGGCAGCTTCGCACGGGACTGGACACTATACGTGACACCCCCGCCACCCGTCACGCCGCCGATCGAGACTCCGCAGATCGGCTCGCCGGGCGCTGGCGCGTCTCCGGGCTGCATCGCCTGACGCTGCTCGATGATCTGGCGCGCACATTCGGGCGTCATGTCGGGCATCGCTTCGAGCGCTTCGAGTGGCGCGTACTGGGCGTTGGGCATGCTCTGTCCGGTGAAGATCGTCAGGGCCGGTTCGACCAAGGTGAACAGCTCATAGTTCATGCCCAGCACCTGCTGCAGTTCGGAGACGGTCGCGAACTGCGCGTTGGCCGGGCCGTAGGCCAGTCCGGCAGCCTTGTAATCGCCTTCCTCGGCGCCGTTGAGCGAAGTCTCGTCGTCGGCATCGACCCAGTCCTTGATCGCCGCGGCCAGCGCCTCGGCCTTGTCCATGGGCACACCGCGCGCGGTGAACAGATTGGCCAGCACCTTGGGGTCGGCGCCATTGAGATTGATCTTGCCCGAATCGTCGGTGATGCGGACTTCGACCTCGGCATCGCCGAAGCCGAACAGATAGGGCCGCCCGTCGCCGACCCAGCGCAACATCGGATCCGCCTTGCGCAATTCGTAAGCGGCAAGGTTGAGGCCCGCTTCGGCCGCATAGCGTGCCTGGGTGGTGTCGAACATGTGTCGTGCCTGGATGTTTTCGGTCCGCGCGATCAGCGCGAAGCTGCCGAGCAGGATCGTCAGCATCGCCACCACCCACAGCACGAGCAGAAAGGCGAGCCCGCGTTGGCGCGATGGCAGGCCGCATCCGTGACGCGGGTTCATTGCCCACGCTCCGTCTGCGGCTGACCGCGTCGAGGCTGATTCTGGCGTTCGTCCATGCGCATGCCAGGCATGCTGAATGGCGTTTGCCTGCGAATCGCGCCGGCATCGAGCATGAGCGGGATGTCCATCACCGGAAACTCGATGCGTGCCTCGTCGGACATGCGCAAGACGATGCGCACCATCACCGGCGTGACGCCCGGATCGTCCCACTGGTCGGACCAGTCGGTGAGCTGGCCGTTCTCGTCGAGCGTGCGGTATTCGAAGCGCCCATCGGCGATCTGATCGAGCAAGACCGTCGGCTCGTCCTCGATCGGATGATCGGACTCATAGCCATTGAGCATTTGCGCGGTGAACAGCAGTTGCCGCCCGCCGCGACGATTTCCCGCCAGACTCAAGGTCTGCACATAGGGCCCGCCCTTGGACAGATAGCCGGGCATCGGCGCGACGAAGCGCATGAAATCACCGCGCCCGTCGAACACGAAATTCGAGCCGGTGTTGTCATCTCGCGCGAACGCCAGCGGCATGATGCGACTGACCTGATGACGAATGAATTCCTGCGCCACGCGCAGGCGACTGGTGCGGTCGATCGCGAGTTCGCCCGAGTGCATCGCATGCACCGCGGTGCGGATCGCGCCGACACTGCCGGCCAGCAGCAGCGCAAGCAGCAACAGGGCGAGCATCACCTCGAGCAAGGTGAAACCGCGCGTGATCGTGCGGCGCATCGGGGCACACATCAGCGTGGCCTCTTCATCGGATTGGGCATGTTCATGCCCATGCCCGGCATGCCGTTGTTGGCTTGCTCGGGATTGACTGCGCGCAGGGTGATGAAATGCGCGGTACGCGACTTGCCACCGAAGCGTCCACCCCAGGACACCACCAGATCGACCTGATACAGATCGAACGGTGCGTCCTGCGGCCCGCCCATGCCCTGTTGCATCGCCTGCATGGCCTGAGCCTGCGCGTTGCGGGCTTGATTCTGCGCTTGCGCCATCTGCTGGGCATTGCCTGCCGCCAGTTGCGGCGGCGGTTCGATCGCCGCGACATCGACCTTGCGAATGTCCAGATCCCAGGCATAGGCGTCGTCGAAACGACCGCTGCTGTGACCCTCTTCGACCGGAATGCCGACGCCGACCACATCGAGCTTGGTCTGCGCCCACAGCGCAGCCATCGTGTATTCCGACGACATCCGCGTGTTGCGCATCGACGCGGTGAGCACCGACATCAACACACCGATCGCGATCGCGAAGACGAGGAAGGCCGCGACCATCTCGATCAGGCTGAAGCCTCGGGCCCGGCCATGCATGGGAGGGAAGCGGCGTTTCATCTGAAGATCGACCATGGCGCTGCCGGCGAGTTCGCCACTGCGACTACTCGCCACGCTCGTTGAGCTCAATGTCGCCGGTCAGCCAGGCGACGTTGATGCGCCATTCGCGCTGTCCCTGCAGCACGGCGATATGGCCCCCGGTGGAACTGCCGTCGGGGAAGAAGCGGATGCCGCCGCTGTTGCCGCCGGTGACCTCGCTCTCGGCCGTGGTCAGGCGCAGAACCATGCCCTTGGGCAATTCCCGAGCGCCCTTGCCCGGCGCGGTGTAGGCATTTTTCTCCAGATCGAGCACCAGGACCTGCGATTTGCCCTTCACGATCGCCTGCCCGCGCGTGTAGCGCAGCGCCGCCACCAGATCGCGGCTCGCAGCCCGGATCTTCGCCGACTGCAGGCTTTTGGAAAACGAAATCGAGACGATCGTCATCGCGATCGCCAGCAGCAGGATCACCGCCATCAGTTCGATGAGGGTGAAGCCGCGAGCGCGCGAGTGCGCGAGCGGTCGGGAATCGGGATTCGGGTTTCGGGAATCGGAACAGCGCGCCAGCGCGAACGCGGCTTGCGATTCCCGATTCCCGATCTCCGATTCCCGGCTTTTCATTGCCAGTTGCCGTAATCGGCGTTCACGCCGTCGCCACCGCTCTGGCCATCCTTGCCGAGGAAGATGATGTCGAAGTCGCCATGCTCGCCCGGCGCCTTGTACTGGAAGGCATGGCCGAACGGATCCTTGAGATCCGACTGCTTCCCGTATGGCCCTTGCCAGTTCGCGGCGTTGCCGGGCTTGCTGACCAGATCTTCCAGCCGCGCGGGCGGACTGCCGTTGTCGAGCGCATAGGAATCGATCTCGCCGGCCAGTCGGCCGACCGCGGCCTTGCCCGCACCCCATTTGCCCTTGTCGACGTTCTTGCCGACCTGCTGCACGACGATGCCGGCGACGATGCCGATCAGCACGATCACCGCGAGCATTTCGATGAGGCTGAAACCGCCCGCATGCGACCGACGATGGATGTTGCGTTGTGCCTTGTTCATGACTTCTGGTTTCCTCTTTGGTGTTTCTGCATCACCGGCTGCGGGATCCTGACCACGATGCGAAGGATGGATTTGCGCCTGCTGTCGACACGCTGGATGCCGACAGCCCGCGTCCTTGCCTGCGATCTATTTCACTGCGCCGGCGATATTCATGATCGGCAGCACGATCGCCAGCATGATCATCGCCACCACCACCGTCATCACGATCGTCGTCGCCGGCACCAGCGCCGCGAGCAGGCGATCGAGCGTGTTCTTGACTTCGACATCGAAGGTATCGGCCACCTTGAGCAGCATGGTGTCGAGCTCGCCGGATTCCTCGCCGACCGAGATCATCTGGATCGCGAGCTTGGGAAAGCGCTTGGACTGTGCCAGCGCGTGACCCAGCCCCCCACCCGTCTTGACTTCTTCGGTCGCCGCGCCGACTGCCTCGGCAAGCGCTGTATTGGTCATCACGTTGCGCGCCACGGTCAGGCCCGACAACAGCGGCACGCCATTCTTGAGCAGGGTGCCGAGCGTGCGTGCGATGCGCGCGGTCTCGATCTTGCGCACGATGTCGCCGACCACGCGCATGCGCAGCAGGCGTTCATCGATCGCCAGACGCGCTACCGGCTCGGCCATCTGCCGACGCAGCCAGCCGACACCGAGCACGATCACGACGAGGATCAGCCACCAGAAGCTCTGCAGCGCCGAGCCCACCGCGAGCACGACCTTGGTGATCAAGGGCATTTCCACGTTCATGTCGGCGAACATCGGCGCGAACTGCGGAACCACGTAGACCAGCAGCACCATCAGCGACACCAGCACCATGCCGACCAGAAAGGCCGGATAGATCATCGCGTTGATCACGCTGCTGCGCAGCGCCGCACTGCGCTCGAGATAATCGGCCAGTCGCGCCAGCGTGTCGTGCAGCGAACCGCCGGCCTCACCCGCGCGCACCATGTTGACGTACAGGCGCGAGAACGTGCCCTGTTCGGCTTCGAGCGAGTCCGACAACGGCGTACCGCCGCGCACTTCATCGCGCACGCGTTCGAGCATGCGCCGCGCCTTCTCGCTCTCGGGCAGGTCGAGCAGGATCTGCAGCGCGCGATCGAGCGGCTGGCCGGCTCCGAGCAGGGTCGCCAACTGTTGGGTGAACTGCACGATCTGCGCCTGACGCAGCGTTTTCTTCTTGAACAACGAGGCAAACAGGCTGGCTGAATCACCGCCATCGGCTTCGCGTACTTCGAGCGGAATGTTGCCGGCATCCTGCAGCTTGCCGATCACGTCGTCGCGACTGCCGAGGTCGAATTGACCTTCGAGCACTTCGCCTGCGGGCGTGACTGCCTTGTAGTAGAACAAGGTCATGGGCTCAGCCTTCCGAGGACGTCACGCGCAGCACTTCCTCGATCGTGGTCTGGCCCTGCAGCGACTTGGCCAGACCATCCTCGAACATCGTGCGCATGCCTTCCTTGCGCGCCTGCGCCTCGATTTCGCCCATCCCCGCGTGCTGCATGATCAGGCGCCGGATCGAGTCGGACATGACGAGGAATTCCATGATCGTCGTGCGACCGAAATAGCCGGTCGGATTGGCGGCGCTGGAACCGGGCTTGTAGAGCCTGACCGGGCGCTCGTCGGTGAACTTTTCCAGTTCGTATTCCTTGATGACTTCGGGCATCGCTGCATACGGCGTCGCCGTGGACAGATCCAGGCGCCGCACCAGACGCTGGGCGAGGATGCCGTTGACGGTCGAGGTGAGGAGGTAATCCTCCACCCCCATGTCGAGCATGCGGGTGATGCCGCCGGCCGCGTTGTTGGTGTGCAGGGTGGACAACACGAGGTGACCGGTGAGCGCCGACTGGATCGCGATCTTGGCGGTTTCCAGATCGCGCATTTCGCCGATCATGATGATGTCCGGATCCTGACGCACGATCGAACGCAGCGCGTGGCTGAAGTCCAGTCCGATCTGCGGCTTGGCCTGGATCTGGTTGATGCCCTCGATCTGGTATTCGATCGGGTCTTCGACCGTGATGATCTTGACGTCGGCGGTATTGAGCTTGGACAGCGCGGTGTAGAGCGTGGTGGTCTTGCCCGATCCGGTCGGGCCGGTGACCAGCATGATGCCGTGCGGCAGTTCGAGCACGTTGAGGAACTTGTGCAGGAACTGGTCGGTGAACCCGAGCGTGTGGAAATCGAACACGACCGCTTCACGGTCGAGGATGCGCATTACCACCGATTCTCCGTGCGCGGTCGGCACCGTCGACACGCGCAGGTCGAGCTCCTTGCCCTGCACGCGGATCATGATGCGGCCATCCTGCGGCAGACGGCGCTCGGCGATGTTGAGCTTGGCCATGATCTTGATGCGCGAGATCACCGCTGCAGTCGAGGCTGCGGGCGGCGATTCGACCTCGTGCAGCACGCCGTCGATGCGATAGCGCACCTTGAGGCGGTTCTCGAACGGCTCGACATGGATGTCCGAGGCGCGCTGTTCGACCGCGCGCTGGATCACCAGATTGACCAGGCGGATCACCGGCGCTTCGGAAGCCAGATCGCGCAGATGCTCGATGTCGTCCTCGCTGCGGGTGTTTTCGTCGGTGAGGTTCTCGACGATCGTGCCCATCGCCGAACGACCCGAGCCGTAGTAGCGCTCGATCAGATCATCGATTTCGCTGCGCAGTCCGATGCTGAGCTTGACCTGTCGGCCAGTCGCCAACTGCAGCGCCTGCACCGGAAAGGCGTCGGCGGGATCGGCCACCACGAGGGTCACGTCGGCATCGCTTTCGGCGATCGGACAGACATGATGGTGCTTGAGAAAGCGGATCGACACCTGCACGTTGGCGGGCGGCGTTTCGGGGAACTCCTTGGCCGAGAGCAACGGCAACGACAGCAATTCGGCCACCGCATCGGCCATCTCGCGCTCGGACACCAGACCCAGCCGCGTGAGCAGGGACACCAGGCTGCCCGAGGCCGGATCCTCCTCGTGCAGGCGACGTCCGCGCGCCAGATCGTTCTCCTTGAGCCGCCCGCGCGCGACCAGAAACCGGCAGATGCGCTCGTCCAGCGTCAGCTCGTCGGTCTTGGGCTCAAGCAGGGTGTCGTCGGTTGCGGCGGCGGCCATGGAAAGTCCGTAAAGGCAGGTTTGGCGTGGATTGCCCATTGTTCCACAAGGTCGGCGCCAGCGACGCGCCGATCCACGGTCACGTCGGGCTGGTGGGCGGCCCGGCCTCACTGTGACCTTCGGCATGGGCTTGCGGTTCCCGCTCACGGCCCACCAATTGCTCGATGAACGCGCGATTGAAGGCCACCCACAGCAACACCGGAATCACCGCCGGCAGGATCAGCACCGCGAACTGGTAGGCGATGCCGATCGCCGCAGGCGATAGCCCTGCCGCTGCGATGGCCGCGGCACCTTCGGAACCTGACTGGTACGCCAGCACCTTGAGCGACTCGGCACAGATGCCGAAGGCCTGCGTCAGCCAGATCAGCGCGAACGCGACGAGAAACTGCAAGGCTCTGCGACCTGCCGTGATCGGTGTGGCCATCGCCAATCCCGCGAACAAGGGCAGCGACCAGGCGTAGACCATCGGATTGAGGGTCGGTTCGAGCACGCCGACGCCACCGGCGTGTCCGCCGCTCGCCGCAACCGTCACCTGCACGTGCGTGGTCACGGTAACGAAATACGAACTGCGCGCGACCACTCGACCAGCGGCATCGAGCAGCTCACCGCCCAGCGTGAGATTCTCGAACAGGCCGCCCCAGAACCCCAGCAAGGCGAGCTTGGCCAGATGCATTGCCGGCAGCACCCACAGCGGCGCCCATGCCAACCACAGCACGAACGCAAGTGGCAGCCACAGCAGCGCACGCAAGGCGAAGCCGCGAACCGGCGAGGCGGCCATTTCAATCCACCCACACGCGAGCGTTGCGGAACATGCGCAGCCACGGCGAGTCCTCGCCCCATTCGGGCGGACGCCAGGACATCTGCACGCTGCGGATCACGCGCTCGGGATGCGGCATGAGGATCGTGGCGCGACCATCCTCGCTGGTGAAGCCGGTGGCGCCGCCGGCCGAGCCGTTGGAGTTGTACGGGAACCGTTCGGTCGCACAACCGGCGTTGTCGACGAAGCGCAAGGCGAGTGCGGCGCGGCCGGCATCGCGCGCGTCCGCGAATTCGACGCGTCCTTCGCCGTGCGCGACCACCACCGGGATACACGATCCCGCCATGCCGCGCAGCAGAATCGACGGCGAATCGACCACTTCGACCGCCACCATCCGCGCTTCGTACTGCTCGCTGAGATTGCGTTCGAATCGCGGCCAATACTGCGCGCCGGGAATGATCGCCTTGAGTTGGGACAGCATCTGGCAGCCGTTGCACACACCCAGCGTGAAGGTTTGCGCGTCGGCGAAGAACTGCGCGAACATGTCGCGCAGCATCGGGTTGTAGAGCACCGAGGCAGCCCAACCACGTCCGGCGCCGAGCACATCGCCGTAACTGAAACCGCCGCAGGCAGCCAGGCCACGAAATCCTGCGAGACGCTGCCGTCCGCTGGCGAGATCGCTCATGTGCACGTCGACGGCATCGAAGCCCGCTCGCGTGAATGCCGCAGCCATCTCGATCTGTCCGTTCACGCCCTGCTCGCGCAGGATCGCGATGCGCGGACGCGACCCGCGCGCGATCCACGGCGCAGCCACGTCTTCGGTGGGATCGAACATCAGTCGCGGCGACAGGCCGCGATCGCTCACGTCGCAGCGTGCGGCGAGTTCTTCGTCGGCGCTCGCGGGGTTGTCGCGCCGACGCTGCAGCGCATGACTGGTCTGCGACCACGCCTGCATGAGCTCGGCCCAGGGACGATCACTGAGCAGGGTGTCGCCAAGACGCACGCGCACGCGCATTGCCGTGATCGGCGTGGCGACCCTGTGCGCAAGACTGGCGACGCCATGACGTTCGAGCACGGCCAGGAATGCATCGCGGTCGGCGCTGCGAATCTGCACCAGCACGCCGAGTTCTTCGTTGAACAGTGCAGCCAGCGCATTCTCGCCCCAACCGTCGAGCACGAGATCTAGACCGCAATGCCCGGCCAGCGCCATTTCCAGCAGGGCCACGTACAGACCGCCGTCACTGCGATCGTGCCAGGCCTGCAGCAAGCCTGCGTCACGCGCTTCGCCGAGTGCGATCACAGCCGCCTTGAAGCGCTGCGCATCATCGAGATCCGGCGCTTCACCGCCGCGTCGCGCAAACACCTGCAGCAGCGAACTGCCGCCCAGACGGTTGCGTCCGCCGCCGATGTCGAGCAGCCAGATTTCGCTCGCCGCCGGATCGCCCTGCAATTGCGGCGTGAGCGTGCGCCGCGCATCGGCGCAGCGCGCGAAGGCGCTGACGATCAGCGAAACGGGCGACACCGTCTGCAGACTCTCCGCCGACGTGGTATCCGACCAGCGTGTCTGCATCGACAGCGAGTCCTTGCCCACCGGGATCGAGATGCCCAGCGCCGGACACAGCTCCATGCCGACCGCATGCACCGCATCGAACAAGGCGGCATCTTCATGGCCGTAACCGGACGCCGCCATCCAGTTCGCCGACAGCCGCACTTCATCGAGGCGCACGTCGGCAGCAAACAGATTCGTGAGCGCCTCGCCGACCGCCATGCGCGCACTCGCCGCCGCATCGATCAGCGCCAGCGGCGTGCGCTCGCCCATCGCCATCGCCTCGCCTGCGTAGCCCTCGAAATCGACGAGGGTCACGGCGCAATCAGCCACCGGCACCTGCCATGGTCCGACCATCGGATCACGCGCGCACAAACCACCGACGCTGCGATCGCCAATGGTCACGAGGAAGGACTTGCTGCCGACTGCAGGCAGGCGCAGCACGCGATCGATTGCTTCTTCGAGCGCAATGCCATCGAGATCGGGCACGATGTCGATGCGTTGGGTCGAGCGCCGCGCATCGCGTTGCATGCGCGGCGGCTTGCCGAACAGCACGTCGAGCGGCAAGTCGATCACGTGATGATCGGGGTGCGCTGGCGCAAGGCGCTCGTCGACGAGCAGCAGGCGGCGCTCGGCGGTGGCGCGACCGACCACCGCAAACGGACAGCGCTCGCGCGCGCACAGTGCACGCAACGTCTCCAGATCGGCCGGCCGTACACCCAGCACGTAGCGTTCCTGCGATTCGTTGCACCAGATCTGCATCGGCGAGAGCTGGGCATCGTCGCTGGGAATCTCGCGCAGACGAATCACGCCGCCGACCTTGGAATCATTGAGGAGTTCGGGGATCGCGTTCGACAGGCCGCCCGCGCCGACATCGTGGATCGAGACGAGCGGGTTGCCCTCGCCGCGCGCCCAGCAGCCGTCGATGACTTCCTGACAACGACGCTGCATCTCGGCGTTGTCACGCTGCACCGAGGCGAAGTCGAGCTGTTCGGAACTGGCGCCCGCCGCGACCGACGAAGCAGCTCCGCCACCCAGACCGATCAGCATCGCCGGGCCGCCGAGCACGATCACGCAATCGCCATCGCGCAGGTTGTGCTTGTCGACGTGATCGGCGCGCAGGTTGGCCACGCCGCCCGCGATCATGATCGGCTTGTCGTAGCCGCGAAACAGCCCGGGAGCGCCGCCATCCTGTTCGAAAGCGCGGAAATAGCCGCCCAGACAGGGACGACCGAATTCATTGTTGAACGCGGCCGCGCCGAGCGGCGCGTCGCGCATGATTTCGAAGGCGCTGGCAAAGCGCGGCGGCAACGGACGCTCGCGCTCCCACGGGCGCGGCAAGCCGGGGATGCGCAGATCCGACACGGTGTAGCCGACCAGCCCTGCCTTGGGCTTGCCGCCACGTCCGGTAGCCCCCTCGTCGCGAATTTCGCCACCCGCGCCGGTCGAAGCGCCCGGATACGGCGATATCGCGGTGGGATGATTGTGCGTCTCGACCTTGATCGCGTAAGGCACGTCCTGCGCATGCGTGCGGAACACCGCGTCAGTCGGATCGGCATGGAAACGTTGCGCGGCGCTGCCCCTGATGACGGCGGCATTGTCGTGATAGGCCGACAAGGTGTGCGCCGGCGAGCAGGCATGGGTATTGCGGATCATCGCGAACAGCGACTTGGGCTGCTCCACGCCATCGACCGTGAACTGCGCGTTGAAGATCTTGTGCCGGCAATGCTCGGAATTGGCCTGCGCGAACATCATGAGTTCGGCATCGCTGGGGTTGCGACCCAGTTCGGCGTAGCGCTCGGCCAGGTACTGGATCTCGTCTTCGGCCAATGCCAGGCCCAGACGCGCATTCGCCGCGAGCAAGGCAGCACGCGCATCCGCACCCAGATCCACGCGCTGCAGCGGTGCGGGCGATCCGGCGGCGAACAGTCGCGATGCGCCTTCGATGCGCTCGACCACGGTCTGCGTCATCGGATCGTGCAGCGCACGCTCGAGCGCGCGCCGCGCAACGGAATCATCCGGCATTCCTTCGAGTTCGAAGCCGATGCCACGTTCGACACGGCGCAGCTCGAAACCGCAGCCGACGAGGATTTCGGTGGCCTTGCTCGACCATGGCGAGCGTGTGCCCAGCCGCGGCACCACCCACAGCGTTGCCGCCGCGACCGAATGAGTGCCTGCCTGCAGGATCTCGCTCAGGCGTGAACGATCGAGCGTTGTTTCGCCGCAATCGACGAAGTACACCCAGCGTGCGGCACGCACGCTGGCGCTCGGCGCGATGCGTTTGAGTTCGATGTTGAGTCGTTCGATGCGGAACGCTGACAGCGCAGGCAGGCCGTCGAGGACGATCATGGCGCGGGCGCCTCGGCAAGGGAGCCCGTCATTGTAGTGGAAGCCTGCGCCCGCGCGGCGGACATTGCGCTCGCGCAGGCTTGATCAGCCGCCTTCGCTCACAGCGTCGGCGTATCGAGCGCCTTGAGCCGCGCCAGCATCTGATCGGGGTCGAGGTAGCCGCCGATCTTGCTGCCATCGGCCGCGTAGATCGCCGGCGTGCCGTTGACGCCGACTTGCGCGCCGAGTTCGAAGTCCTGCGTCACCGGATTGTCGCACTTGAGCAGAGGCGGCATCTGACCACCCTTGGCCGCGGTGAATGTCGCCTTGCGATCCTTCGCGCACCACACCGAGATCGCCTTGTCGAAGGATTCGGTACCAGGCCCCGAACGTGGGAAGAACAGGTAATCGACCTCGATTCCGCGCTTGTTGTACTCGGCGATCTGCGAGTGCAGCTTGCGGCAGTAGCCGCAGTCGATGTCGGTGAACACGGTGATCTTGTACTGCGGCTTGCCGGCCGGCGCAAAGATGATGCGGCGGCTCGCAGGTACCTCATCGAGCTTCTTCTTCACGTCGACCGCGAGGCGCGCCTCGGTGAGATCGCGCTGCTTGAGCGTATCGAGCAGCTTGCCCTGCAGGATGTACTTGCCGTCGTCACTGATGTAGACGATCTGGCTGCCGACGATCACCTGCTGGAAGCCGGCCATCGGCGCGGCTTCGATCGCGTCGATCTTGGCCTGCGGCACGAGATCGGTGAGCGCCTTGCGCGCGGCGGCCTGCGCCGGGGTATCGGCAGCATTGACGAGACTGGTGGCGCCGAGCGCAGCAAGCGCAAGGATGGAAACGAGCGGGAGGCGCTTTGGCATGATCAATTCCTCAATTCTTGGCAGCGAGCGCTGCGCTCTGGCGATCGAGTTCGGCAGCGAGCAAGTCGGGAGACATCGCGATCTGGCCGGGTATCTGCTTGCCATCGGGGCCGAGGATCGTCGGCGTCGCATTGATGCCCAGCGACTGCGCGAGACTGGCGAGCTCATTGATAGGATTCGGGCAAGTCGCAGTGCCCGGATCCTTGCCCGACATCGCCGCAGTGAAGGCTTCGGTGCGATCCTTCGAACACCAGACTGCCTGCGCCTTCTTGTCCGCGCCCGGATGAATGCTCAGCGGATAGAACAGGTAATCGACCGCAATGCCCTTGGCGTTGTACTGCGCGATCTGCTCATGAAATCGACGGCAGAACGGGCAGTCGATGTCGGTGAAAACGGTGACGGTGTGCTTGGCTTTGACCGGCGCCTTGGGTGCGAACACGATGCGCTTGTCCGGGCCGATTTTCTCGAGCGCGAGCTTGCGCACCTTGGCGCGCGATTCCTGAGTCAGGTCACGCTGGTTGGCGACGTCAAATGCGCTGCCGTCGAGCACGTAGCGGCCGTCCTTGCTCACATAGATGAACTGGCTGCCGACGATGGCCTCGTAGAAACCCGGCACCACCGATTCCTGCGCTTCATCAACCTTGGCGTTGGGCGCGATGGTCTGCACCGCCTGCTGAACCACTTCACGGGGCGTTGCGGCAACGACCGTGCCGGCGAATGCCAGAGCAACCAAAGCACAAAGAAAGCGCATGACAACCTCGAACTGGACTTGGTGGAAAGGGTGGCGCGATCGGCGCTGCGGGAGCGCATGCCACAAGTCGGGTTTGATCCCTGTGCGGCTGCCAAGTTTCAGCCACGCAACGCGGGATTATCCCACGCAAGTCATTGAAACGGAAGCGTGAAACGCATCAACCTCGCGGGTGGTGTCGCGCATGCAGGCGTTTGAGCCCTTCCTTGGCAACCAAGGTATAGATCTGCGTCGTCGACAGCGAACTGTGGCCGAGCATGAGCTGCAGCGCACGCAGATCGGCGCCGTGATTGAGGAGATGGGTCGCAAACGAGTGCCGCAGCACATGCGGCGACACCCGTCCTGCGGCAATTCCGACTGCGGCCGCATGGCGACGCACGAGCGTCCAGAACATCTGCCGAGTGATCGGCGCGCGCCGTGCGCTCACGAACAAGGCCGGGCTGGTACCACCCTTGAGCAGCGCCGGTCGTGCCTGTTCGATGTAGAGCGCGAGCCAGTGCGCCGCTTCCTCGCCCAGTGGCACGAGCCGTTCCTTGCCGCCCTTGCCGGTGATGCGCAAGACGCCCTGACGCAAATTGACCTGAGTCGCAGCGATGCCGACCAGTTCGCTCACGCGCAGGCCACAGGCATACATGAGTTCGAGCATCGCGCGATCGCGCTGGCCCAGCGGCGTATCCGCTGGCGCGCGCAACAGTGCTTCGATTTCGGCCTCGGACAGCGCCTTGGGCAGGCCGCGCGGCAATTTCGGCGCATCGACGAGCAAGGTCGGATCAGCTTGAATGCGGCCCTCGCGCAGAAGCTGACGGTAGAAATGGCGCAGTGCCGAGAGCAATCGCGCGGTCGAACGTGGCTTGTAGCCGGACTGCGCGCGAGCGGCCAGATAGTCCTGCAATGCCGCTCGGTCGGCATCTGCGAGTGACATGCCCCGCTCGCCCAGCCAGCACGAGAAACCGCTCAGATCAGCGCGATAGCTGGCCAGCGTGTGATCGGCCAAGCCGAGCTCGGCCCAGATCCGCTCGATGAACTGCGCGATCAGGATCGCATCGTCGCCAGCAAGACGCTGATCACGCGCGCGCCTTGCCGTATGCACGTTGTTGGTGGAGACGCTGGGCGCGGGCATCGACGAAGCCACGGTGCTGATGCCGCGAGCCTAGCAGGATTGCGGTACCCGCTACCTCTGGCGCGCGATCAACACGCCGGCCCGGCTGCACTCCGGGCCGGTCTTGTCTCTTCTCACTCACTTGCTCGCGTCAGTACTTTCGATAGCGCTGGCAAACGACTGCACCCTGGGTGACCACACAGGCAACTCCCCAGACCCCACCACTTTGGACGTCCTGCACGGTCACACCCATTTGCTGGACATAATTCAGGAACTGATCCAGCTCCTCCGGATGTCTGCTGAAGTCGTAGTTGCCGACAACCTGGCCTGGAGACCGCGGCACCGTCTGGTTGTTCGCATCAGTCAGCTCTTCAATTCGTGGCTCCAGGTCCCCCTTGGACCATTTCAGGGCGATCTTGCTGCCGTCCTTGAGGTCGAACACGATGAAGATGGTCGCATTGCTTGCCTTGTCGAGCTGCAAGGCATTGCCGAACAACTTGAGCAGGGCCTGCGCCGCCGCTTTGGGCAAATCCCAGCCATGCGCGCCCATATCCCGCACCCAGTCGGACAGGTCGTTTTGCCGACCTGTGGAGCTGGCAAAATCGAAAATGTTGCCGTTCGCGACCGAATCCGGAAAACCGATTGGAGTCGGACCTGCACGAAGATCAAATGTCACGGTCGACTTCATGGTCCCGCTGGTCAGTTGATAGGCGGCGACCCAGTCATCCCAATCTGCAAGGAGGTAGCCCTCCACCGGCACCTGTTTGACAGCCAGGTTCTGGGCCTGGATGACCAGGCTTGGACGTGCTTGTGCCGCGGTATCGCCGGTCGCTTCCTGAGACACCGTGCCAGTAGGTGTCGGCGGGGCGCCGGTATCGAGATAGACCTGGAATTTGCGCAGCGATGAGCTCTGGAAGTTATACAGATAGTGCTCGCCGACACCGAGACCCTTGGCCATCTGGATCCAGCTCGTCGATGTGCTGCACGGACATTCCCGGGCGGTTTGCGCGTTCGCGGCGGGCGGCGCGAGCCCGCCCAGAAGCGCGAACAAGCCTGCGAGCCAAACTGCCTTCATGATGCCTCCTTGGACCTTCGTCCGGTTTCAGGTGAGTTCAAGCCCGAATCGTTGCGGGCAGGCTCAGATTACCCCCCCCCGAAATCGATCAAGAACATGAGGTCTCGAATGTGCGCAAATGTGAGCGGCTTGGCAAAACACGGCAACTGCCCGACCATCGGCAGGATGATGACGAATCCTGATCCCACCCGCAGCACAGGGCTCGGACGCCGCCTCGCCGCGATGCTCTATGACCTGTTTCCGCTGCTCGGCCTGTGGATGCTCGTGGCCGCACTGTTCCTGCTCGCTTCCGGTGGGCGCGTGGATGCCGCGCATCCGCCGTTTGCGTATCAACTTGCGTTGCGCGTCGCCCTGCTCGCAGTGAGCGCGGCCTATTTCACCGTGTCGTGGACGCGCGGCGGGCAAACGATCGGCATGCGCGCCTGGCGCATTCGCGTGGAGGCGGCGGACGGAAGCCACTTGTCTTGGCCACGCGCGCTGCTGCGCTTTTGTGTCGCCCTGGTTTCGTTGGGGTTCTTCGGGCTGGGCTACCTGTGGTGCCTCATCGACCGCGAAGGGCGCGCATGGCACGATCTCGCCGCGCGCAGCCGAATGATCCATCTGCCACACGGATGAATGGCATGCGGATGCGCGCGGCGGCAAGCCGTCTGCGCACCACGCGCCGACTCAGGCAGCGGTTGCCTGCATCACCATGCTTTCGATCGAATCGAGATCGGGAATGATCGCGCGGTCGTCGCGTACGAGCACTTCGACGCGCACACCGGGCGCATGCGGCTCGTCATCCGAAGTCTGGATCAAGAGTTCCTGGGTGATCGTGGTCAGGCGCGGGAAGCCTTGCACGAGCAGCGCGATGAACGGCATGCCGGCATTTCCGCCCAAGGCCTTGAGCACCGCGACTCGCGCGTTGTTGCGGTTTTCCTCGGTCAGGCGACCGGTGAGAATCGGCAGCGACACCAGCGGCAATCGCCAGCCGCGCCAGGTCAGGCGACCGAGCAGCCAAGCCGGAGCGCCGGCAATCGGTTCGGGCGTGGTGTAACTGATGACCTCGGCAACGGTGGCGTTGGGAAGCAGCACGCGGCCTTCGGTGACCGGCACCATGACGCCTCGGATTTCACGCGGGAGTTCGGCCATTTTCGTCTTCCTTCCTCAAGCGCCGCTTTGCTGCCGCGACGCAGATCTGTTCAGGCTGGTTCGTCGTTGAGCTTCTGCGCCAGTTCCTCGGGCGAACCCTGGAACTGCACCACACCGGTATCGATCACGCCTTCGACCATGGTGCTGACCACGCAACTGTCGGGGCTTTGCGTGTAGACACGCCCACCTGCCGCGGCGATGGCCTTGCAACCTTCTGCCGCGTCTTCGGACATGCCCGAGAAAATGATCGCGCCAGAGCCGGCGCCAAACCGCGAAGCGACATCTTCGAGCACGCGATCGATCGAGGGGCGGTAGGCTTGCGGCTCGCTCTGCGGCTGCAGCACGACCACGCCATTGAGATCAACCAGCAGCCGCTGCTCGTTGGGCACGATCAGGACTTCGCCATGACTTGCACGATCGCCATGTGCCGGCGTGCGCACGATCAACGGCACCGCCCGCGCGAGTTGGCGCGTCATCGTCTCGACGAATTCATCGCCCAAATGCTGCGCAACGAGGAACAGCGCGGGATAGCCCTGTGGCAGACCCGCAAGGAACTTGCGCACCGCGTCGGGGCCGCCGATCGAGGCGCCCAGCACCCACACGCGACGAATCTTGCCCGCGGGTGCAGAGTCGGGATCGAGCCAGTTCTCGTGGGATGCCTTCTCGATCGCGATCGGCGCGACGACTTCCTCAAGCGGTACGAGCTCGAGCGAGAACAGACTGCTGGCCGCGGTCGTACTGGCCGGCGGAGCCTCCCCACCCTCGGGAGCAAGGTATTCGGCCGCGCTCATCTTGTCGACGTGAACTTCAGCATCGGCCTTGATCGGCGGGGCGTCGGCGAGGACTTCGTCTAGCAGTTCGTCGATCGACCATTGGCTCGAATCCCCGGTGGAAGAGACCGCCTCGCCAGGCGCCAGCAATTCCACCGGTGGCGGCGGCGCATCGAAATCGAGGTCGATGTCCATCGCGATCGCATCATCGGCGGTGATCGGTTCGACCTCGGGCATCGGATCAAGCCTTGGCTCGAGCACTTCGCGCGAAGTGGGGATGGAATCCTCGAGCGTCAGTTCTTCGATCTCGAAATGTTCCGCCGCGTCTGTGCTTTCCAGCTCGATCGGCTCGATCTGGTCCGATTCATCGGCGTCGACCAGACTCAGCCCGGCCGATGGAACTTCGCGCGCCGACTCCAGCGGGGGTGGCGCAGCTTCGAGATCGTCGAAATCGAACGCAAAGGCATCATCACTCTGAAGAACTTCAGGCTGCGGCGCGGCCACCGGCGGAGCCGGCTCACTCGGCGCCGGTGCGGGCGGCGCGAGGTCGATCGGTTCGAGGTCGAGCGATGGCGCTTCGACTTCAGCCAATTCGATGACTGGCTCCGATGCGGCAACGGATTCCCGCGCAGGCTCTGGCTCGGGGATCACTGCGGCAGGCGTTTCCACCGCTCGCGGTACGGGCGTACTTGCCGCAGGCAAAGGCACCGGGATCGCTTCGGCACCTTCGGGGCGCGGCGGGTGGATTTCGCCACTGCCGAACACCTTTGAGGCGAGATGGCGCATCCAGCGCGCCTGATCCCAGCCCGACAGGGCGCAGCTCACGCCGCCGTCGTTGATCAAGACGCGATAGCGGTCATCATCGAGCAGGTCATAGACCTCGTCGAATTCCGCATTGTCGCCGTCGTCGAGATTGACGATGACCACGCGCGCGCCCGAGCGCTCGAGCGCCTCACGACTGAAAGTGCTGGCGACGCTTTCGTAAGCCACCTGTGCGCCCAGCGCATCAAGCGCAGCACGCAGATGCTCGTTGCGCGTGGGCTTGTCGCTGAGCAGGGCGACATGGATCGGATTCGACTCAGGCACGTTCACGCTTCAGGACTTCCTGTACGTTGCGCAGCAGATCATCTTCCTGGTACGGCTTGCCGAGGTAACGCTCGACGCCCAGTTCGAGCGCACGTTGGCGATGCTTTTCGCCGGTACGCGAGGTAATCATGATGATCGGGATCTTGCGCAGACGCGCATCGTTGCGCATGTAGGTCGCCAGTTCGTAGCCGTCCATGCGCGGCATTTCGATGTCGAGCAGGAGCAGGTCCGGAGTCATGTCCTGCAGCTTCTCGACCGCGTCCAGGCCATCCTTCGCCGTGGCGACCTCGTAGTCGGCACGTTCGAGCACGCGCGTGGTGACCTTGCGCATGGTGATCGAATCGTCGACGACCATGACCAGCGGATTGGCACGGACTTCTTCGGCCTGCGGCGCCGCCGGCGCCATGAACTCGGGAAGTTCCTCGACCGCACCTTCTTCGATGCGTGCCCGCAGCGCAGCCAGACGGCGCACCAGCGGCGCGAGGTCGAGAATCATCACCACCGAACCATCACCCATGATGGTGGCGCCGAAGATGCCCGGAATCGAGCTCAACTGCGGACCCACCGACTTGACGACGATTTCGCGCGAACCGACCACGCCGTCGATACGGATCGCGGCGCGCTGATCGCCGGTGCGCGTCATCAGCAGCGGCACCTGCATTTCTTCGCTGGCGACGTGGACACGCGGCAGACCGAGCAGATGTGACAGCTCGTAGATCGCGAATTCCTCACCCGCGTACATGTGCTTGGCATCCCCGGCGGCCAAGCGCCGCTCGAGGTCGTCCTGGGCGATACGCGCAACACCCTGCACCGAGGACATCGGAATCGCGTACTGGTGCTCGCCCAGTTTGATGAGGATCGCCTGGGTGACCGCCAGCGTGAACGGCAGACGGATCGTGAACTGCGAACCCTTGCCACGCGTGGAATCGATTGCCAGCGAACCGCCGAGCTGCTTGATCTCGTTATTGACGACGTCCATGCCGACGCCACGACCGGCGAGCTGGGTGACATGCTCGGCGGTCGAGAAGCCGGTTTCGAGAATGAATCCGTACAGATCGCGATCGGAGAGTTGCACGTCCGGGCCGAGCAGGCCGCGCTCGATCGCCTTGCGACGAATTGCCTCGCGATCCATGCCACGGCCGTCGTCGCTGATGCGCAACACGACTTCGGTCGCTTCACGATTCACCGCGATGTTGACCGTGCCTTCGGCTGGCTTGCCATTGGTTTCGCGGTCGCCGGGGGCTTCGATGCCGTGCGCAAGCGCGTTGCGCAACATGTGCTCGAAGGGCGCCTTCATGCGCTCGAGCAGGTTGCGGTCCATTTCGCCGTGGGCGCCTTCGACCGTGAGCTGGGCGCGCTTGCCCAGTTCCTGCGCGGCCTGACGCAAGGTACGCCGCAGATTCGGTACCATCGACTCGAATGGCACCATGCGCGTGCGCATGAGGCCTTCCTGCAGTTCGGAACTGACGCGCGACTGCTGCAACAGCAGGGTTTCGGACTGACGCGTCTGCTCATCGAGCAGGTTCTGAATCGAGACCAAGTCCGAAACCGATTCGCTCAGCGCACGCGACAGCTGCTGCAGCTGCGAGAAGCGATCGAGTTCGAGTGGATCGAACGTGGTGTCGGCGTCGTGCTGCTCGCGCTGGTAGCGCGCGATGATCTGCGCTTCGGTTTCGATTTCGAGTTTGCGCAGCTGCTCGCGCAGACGGGTGACGGTCTGATCGAGTTCGACGATGTTGGCGCGGAAGCTCACCACCTGCTGCTCGAGGCGGGAACGGTAGATCGAGACTTCGCCCGCGTTGTTGACCAGAGCGTCGAGCAGGTCGGAACGCACGCGGATCATTTCCTGCGGCGCGTGCGCAACCTCGTCGCGATCCATTGCGGTGAGGTGACGCGCACTCGGGCGCGCAGGGGCTGCAGGCGCCGGTGCCGCCACGGGAGCTGGCGCAGGCGCCGCCGGCCTCACTTCAGCCGCGGGCGCCTGCGGCGCCGCAGCCGCTGCCGGACGACCCATGCCCGGAACCAGCGCATACAGCCGCTCGATTGCGTTCGACGGCATCGCGATCGCGTTGCGTTGAGAGACGCGCTTGACCATCACGTGCAGGCGATCGAAACAGCGCTCGAGCGTTTCCACCGAGGTGCGATCGATCGGGACGCGCCCATCGCCCATCGCATCGACCAGCGACTCCATCGCATGACTGAGATCGCCAACCGGCGCCAGGCCGGCCATGCGCGCACCGCCCTTGAGCGTGTGCAGGTCGCGTTGCAGGGCCGCGATCAGCTCCGGATCCTGCGGACGGCTGCGGAACTGCGCCACCACGCCGTCGGAGTGATCGAGGATGTCGGTACCTTCGGCGACGAATACGTCGAGCAGATCGTCGTCGATATCGCCCAATACCAGCGCGCCATCGGGTTGCGGATCATCCATCAAGGGAACCGCTGCTACACCACCAAGGCTGGTTTCGGCAGGCGCGACCGCGACTTCCGGCGCAGGCTTGGCGACCGGCGCAGCGGCCACCGACGGGAGCGCGACTTCGGCTGGAGCCACCGGCGTGGGCTGATCGAGCAAGGCCGCAGCGGGCAGGTCGCTCTCGACAGGCTCGTGCTGCGGTTCAACTTCCACGACCTCTTCGTGGCCGATCGCCTCGGCCGTGGAATCGAGAGTGATTTCCTCGTGCGCAGCGGCAGGCTCTTCGAATTCGAACTCGACCGCTTCGGCTGCGGGTGCGGAATGCGTTTCGGCCGCCTCGGCCGTGAACGCGGCAACGGCCTGATTGGTGATCTCATCGAGTTCGCCAAACGACAGTTCGGAACTCGTCGCGGGGGCCGCTTCCGGCTCTGCTTCGGGCTCCGCCGCCGGCACGGACTCAGGCGTCGTCACCTCGTCGGTCAGCGCCAACTCGCTGCCGTCGGTGTACCACGGCATCGAAACGGGCGGTTCCGGCACCGCATCGCGCAACTGCACCGCGCGCGCGGCAAGTTCGCTCGAATCAGGCAAGGGACTGGTGTTGGTGGCCAGGCGATCCATCACCTCGCGCGCCAAGGCGGAAGTATCGCGCAGCACGGCCATGCCCTGGGCCGGGATCGGCTCCTGCGCGGCGCGCAGATGCTTGACGTAGGTTTCCAGCGGCGCAAGCACATTGCACAACTGGGATATCTGCACGGTGACCACGGCACCATGGAAGGTGTGCACCGCCCGCAACAAGGGTTCGGTCACGGCGGCAGCGTGCGGATCGGCTTCGGCGAGGAACTCATCGATCGAGCGGACGTGACTGGCGACTTCGGTCTGCAGGATGTCGAGCAGGACCGGATCGATCGTGGGCAGCGGGCTCGGCGTGATCAGCGGCGATGTCGGCTCGCCAAACGCGCGTTCGACTTCCAACGGAGCGTGTTGCTCAATGACCGGCGCGACCGGTTTGGGCGCCGGAACGAACCGCCGCACCGTCCGCCGCACGATCTGGCTGCCTGCGGCTGGCGCATCGGGCACCTGGGCATCTTCGCCTGCGGCCAGCCGATCGGCCGTGTCCATGATCGCATTGACACGAAAGGCATCTACCTGCTTGCCACGCAGCGCACCAAGCAGATCCTGCACGGACGCGAGTGCGCGGTCGATGATGTCGACCACCACCGGACCGGGCGCAATGCTGCGGTCGAGCACGCGGTTCAGCATGTTCTCGACTTTCCAACTGAATTCGCCGAGCGCCGTCGCTCCAACCAGCCGCCCCGAACCCTTGAGGGTATGGAACGAGCGCCGGATCGGCGTCAGCTGATCGAGGTTGGCGGTATCGGCCTTCCAGTGCGGAACCTGTTGCGTGAGGTTGCTGATTTCCTCGCTGACTTCCTCGAGGAAGATCTCGCGGATGTCGTCGTCGATTTCATCGCCCGCCTTGGCGGTGAATCCAACCGGCAGGTACTCGACCTTGGCCGCTACCGGCTCTTCGACTTCTTCCTCGACATCGACCCAGTTGCCGTCTTCTTCGCTGGCAGCCGGCGTCGGCGCGCTGGGCTCGGTCGGCGAAAGTTTCAGACCGGTGACATCGTGTGATTCAGGCTCGAGCGGACGCGTCTGGCCGACCACCAGATCACCCAGATCCTTGCCCGGCAGAACCTCGACGATGGGCATCGGCACGACCGGCTGCGGTTCGGGACTCACCACGATGTGCGGCTTGGCGGCAACATCCGCGCGCGCATCGGAGCGCTCCAATGCTGCTTCCGGACGCACGAGGGTGGCTTGCGGAATCGACGCGAGATTGCTGGTTTCCGCGGCGCGCGCTTCGGCAACCGACAGCGGCCAGTAACCCAGGCCCTGCAGACTGTCGCGGGCAACGTCGAGGATCGCCTCGCGGTTGCGCCGATGTTCGCGCGTCGCTTCGAGGTAATACTCGATCGCGGTCAGCGCATCGGCCAGCTTGTCCATCTGTTCGGTGGTCGGTACCCGGCGATGGATCAGCAATTCGGTGCGCACGAAATGCACGACGGCGGTGACCAGAGCACCGGCATCGGCGAGATCGAGCATGCGCAGGGCGCCGGCGATCTGGTCGAGCAGTTCGGGAATGCGCACGACGCGGGCGTGATCCCACGGCGATTCGACGAAGGCAATGATGTCCTGCTTGGCCTGCTGCAGATTGACGCTGGCCTCACGGATCAAGGCTTCGAGCACGCGGCGGCTTTCGGCCTTGGGCAGGGTCAGCTCACCCGCTGCTTCTTCTTCGCCCGGTGCTTCGCCGAGGCGCTCGATATGGTCATCGAGCGACGCCTCGACATACAGCAGCGCGCCCGCCACATCCAGCAAGGCGCCTTCATCGACCGCGCGCTGCCCGCGCCCCATCTGTTCAAGCACGTCGCGTTGTTCACCGACCACGCGGCGCGGCACGCCAAGACCCAACATGCCCAGCGTGTCGCCCACTCGATTGAGCATTTCGGCCTGCGCGCTCAACTCATGCGCATCGGAATTCTGGCCGCGCAGGAAAATATCGAGTGCTTCCTTGACGCGCAGCAGGTCATCCTTGATCGCACCGGCCACGGTATCGAGCAAGGCGCGGTTGCGGCCTGCCATCGAACCTTGCGCGTGTTGAAGTTCTGCCGAGGTCGGGAGCAGCGCATCGAGGTGATAGACATTGCGGATGTCGGCGACGCGCCGGCTGGTGACCTTGGCCGCATCGGCCTGGGCGACGTAATAGAGCAGATTCTTGACCAGCTCACGCGGCGACTTGGCGGCAAACGCAGCCTCGCCTGACTCGGCAAGGCGATGGATCTCGCGGTCGACGCGACCGAGCAACAGTTTCACTGCGGCACTCGCGCCGAGCCCGCCCTCGGCGATGCATTCGGCCATGCCCGCTGCCGCCCACCACAGGCGACGCGGCTCGACTTCATGCGACAGCTGGCGCAAGCGATCGAGCACTTCAGTCAGTCGGCGCACATGCTCGGCAGCCGATTCGTCACGAAACCACTTGAGCAATGCGGCCTGGAACGCCAGACGCAAGCGCAGCGTCTGCGCACGCAGATCCGCGGCCGCCAATGGCGCTGCCGCGCCGGCGGCACTGCCGGGCAGGGGTGCGCCCATATCGGGCGAGAACAATGCGGATTCGCTGAGAAGATTCTCGCCCAGCACCGCACGCAGGTCATTGAGCAGCGGCAGCAGGACGATCGGAATGTCCTTGTGACCGCTCTGCAGACGCTCGAGGTAATCGGGCAACTGCACCATGCCGCGCATGAGCACGGAATAGGCTTCGTCGCGCTGACGTATCGAATCCGCCAGGAGCGAATCGGCGATGCGCTCCATGTTCTCCACGACCATCGCCGCGCCGTACAACTCGACCATGCGCAAGGTGCCTTGCACCTGATGCAGGCAGTGCGCGCATTCGCGCAGCGGCTCGGCTTGTCCGGGGTCTTCGACATGGCGCTCGAGTGCTTCGCTGGCCTGCGCCAGCGTGGCATCGAGTGCCGGTTTGACCCAGCTCAGCGCGGTGAAGGCGCCATCGTCATAAAGTTTCATGCGATCAACCTCGACGGCAACGCCATCGGCGATGTCGGCACGCCTTCCCGGCGTGCAGTGGTGGTGCAGAGGGGCGCAAGTCGCCTGCTCATCTCGTGATTCAACCCGGCAGCTTGAAGTCGGCGACCGAGCGACGCAGGTTTGCTGCGAGCTGGGCCAGGTTACCGATCGATTCGGCCGTCTGACTGGCGCCGACCGATGTCTGCGAGGTGATCTCCTGAATGACGTTCATCGTCGAAGAAATATTGGTCGCCGCGGCCGACTGCTGGCGCGCCGAAGTGGAAATACCCTGAATCAGTGACGCGAGGTTGTTGGACACGTTTTCGATCTCGCCCAGTGCCTGACCGGCGTCCTCGGCACGACGTGCACCCGACACCACTTCGGAGGTGGTCTGTTCCATCGAGCTCACTGCCTCGTTGGTATCGGACTGAATCGTCTGCACCAGAGTTTCGATTCGCTTGGTCGCGCCCGATGCACGTTCGGCCAGTCGCTGCACTTCGTCGGCGACCACCGCGAAGCCGCGGCCCGCCTCGCCCGCCGATGCCGCCTGAATCGCGGCGTTGAGCGCGAGGATGTTGGTCTGTTCGGACAGGTCGTTGATGAGTTCGACGATCGCGCCGATTTCCTGCGAAGACTCACCCAGTCGCTTGATGCGCTTGGAGGTTTCCTGGATCTGATCGCGGATCGAATCCATGCCTTCAATGGTCTGGCGCACGACCTGTGCGCCGTTGGCGGCGATCTGCACCGAGCGTTGCGCCACGTCGGCGCTTTCCGCGGAGCTCTTGGACACGTTGTCGATCGATCGCGCCATCTCGTTGATGGCGACCGATGCCGAGCTGATCTGGCGCGCCTGATGTTGCGCGGCGTCGGCCAGGCCCATTGCGGTCGACTGGGTTTCCTGCGCCGCGGTCGATACCTGCACCGCGGTCTCGTTGATCGTCGTCACCAGGCTGCGCAAGGCTTCGACCGCGAAGTTGACCGAGTCGGCGATCGCGCCGGTGATGTCCTCGGTCACTGTCGCCTTCACGGTGAGGTCGCCCTCCGCAAGCGATCCCATTTCGTCAAGCAAGCGCAAAATCGCGTCCTGATTGCGCTGGTTGAGTTCGTTGGTTGCCTGCAAGCGGCGGCGCTGCTCGCGGAACAGATTCATGCCGAGGAACAGCAGCAGCAGCATCGCACCGCCCGCTGCCGCCGCACCGATGATCGGGTTGGCGAGCGGACGCTTGCTGGACAGGCCATCGACGAGGCCGGCGACGCGCGCCGCCCTGAGCAGCACGTCCTGTGAATCCAGCGAAGCCTTGTCGGCGGAATCCTTGGCCGATTGCAGACTGGTGGCGGCATTGAGAATGGTGGTGAGCGGATCGTTGACCGCGGTCCATTGCTGGCCGACGTCCTCGACGATCTGCTTGGCGGCCGCGTTCTCGAGCGGCTTGATGTTGAGTTCCGGAGCGCCGCTGATGAGGCCGGTGACCACCGCCTGATACAGGCGCGAGTCACGCTGCAGGCCGTCAGCCGAGGACTGGGTATCAGTGCCGCCAGCAAGAATCTTGGTGACGCGACCACCCATGCGGTCGGCCAGCTGCATCTGGCGCGAGGCGACATACACCTGCAGGCCACTGGCGTTCTTGTCGGTGAGGATGTTGACGACCTCGCTCATGCGCGAGTTGAGGCCCGAGAGCTTGTCGCCGAAGTCCTTGGCGCTGGTGTTGGCGCCGAGAATCACGTTCTTGTTGTCGAGAATGTTCTTGGCATCGGTACGCAGCATGCCCCAGGCCTTGGTCAGGTCGGCCAGGGTGGGCGCCACACTGGCTTCGCCGGTGTAGCTGGGCATTCCGGTTCCCTTCTCATCGCCCTTGTTGAGCGCATTGACGTACTTGTCGATGTTGCCGCTGGTGACTTCCAGCTCCTGGAACGCATTCTCGTTGCCGCCTGCCGCTTCGGCTGCGAACTTGGCCAACTGCTGCGACGACACCTGGATCTGCGTGGTGAAATTGATCGCCTGCCGATCCTGCGCGTTCTTGAGGTAAAGGAACGCGAATTCGGCAATCGCCACCAGGAACAAGAAACCGAGCAGGAAGAACAGGATGGTGTTGGCGCGGCCGCGCTCACTACCCGTTCCACTCATCGTTGTACTCACATGTCACCCCCTGTTGCGTCATGCCGCGGCTCTGCAGCGCCTGATGGAACGCTCATGCCGCCGCCTGCTGAAATTGGGCGCTTCGCACCAGCGCCGCCATGCTGAACAAACCCCATTGGACATCACCCAATTGCACGCTTTCGCCAACATACGGCGCGTAGCGGTCATCACTTTCGCCGCTGGCCTCGACCAGCTGGTTTTCACCGAAACTGCGCTGGCCGAGCACCTCGTCGACGAGCAGGCCGATGCTGCCGCCAACCTGACGCACGATCAGGATGCGCGTGCTGTCGCTGGACGGGCTGCGGCCACCGAGGATGAAATCGCGCAGATCGACGACCGGTACCAGATTGCCGCGCACATTGGCGATGCCGAGCAGCCAGGACTTGGCACCCGGCACGCCCGTCAGCGGCGTCAGAGTGAGAATTTCGTTGACTTCGCCGATCGGGCTGACGAAGTGGCGATCGCCGATTCGATAACCGATGCCACGCCACAGGCCCGCCGCCTCGACTTGCTCGGGCGCGCCGGCCACATGGGCAAGGCTGCGCGCCTCGTAGGCAGCGAGGATTTCATAAGGTGTCGCAAAGACATCAGGCCGGCTCATGGTGACCCCGCGCCTTGCTGCGCGCAGACACTGCGGCACGCGCGCTTCGCTGCGCGATCACCGCATCTTCACCCGCTTCCCGTTTCCACATGTTCGCCACCTGTCTCCCCCCTTTGTTCGACTGGCAACTCGATCAGGCACGCTCGACGTAGCGCCGGATCGCGCCGAGCAGTTCCTCTCTCGTGAATGGCTTGGTCAGATACTGTTCCGAACCGACGATGCGCCCGCGTGCCTTGTCGAAGAGTCCGTCCTTCGAAGACAGCATGATCACCGGCGTGTTCTTGAACATCTGGTTGTTCTTGATCAGGGCGCAGGTCTGATAGCCATCCAGTCGCGGCATCATGATGTCGACAAAGATGATCTGCGGCTGCTGATCGGAAATCTTGGCCAGCGCCTCGAACCCGTCGACGGCCGTGACGACGTCACAGCCCTCCTTGCGCAGCAAGGTTTCGGCCGTGCGGCGGATGGTCTTCGAATCGTCGATGACCATGACCTTGATGCCGGCCAGTCCCCCGTCTTTAGTGTCGTCCACCTGCCCCCCTGTACGCCCGACGCTCGTCTGAATCGAATCGGGCGCGATGTTTGCGCGTCCCATTCGACATGCAATTGACATGCCCACACCGACGCGCCTTCAAATGGCGGCGTGCCGCTGCCCAATCTTGGTTGTGCCGTTATCCACCATGCTCGGCGAAGCTGTCAAGTTATTGCGCTAAGTGTCCGATATAGCGCAATTTGAGTGCCAATGTCGGCCCCGCCATGCGCGCAGCCTAGTCTGCCCCGGCGGCCGCGATTGCGACACCGCTCGCGGTTTGCGCCCGGCCATCTGGCGCACGGACCGACGCATTGTGACGCAGCGCCGCACATCCACTGCACAGGTCATGCCGGCTATGCTTCGGCGGTATTCAGACCCGGATGGCCCGATGACCCGCTCGCTTGCCGTACTGATGGATCCGATCGAGGCGATCCATCCCGCCAAGGACACCACCCTGGCGCTGCTGCTGGAAGCCCAGCGGCGCGGCTATGCCCTGTTGTATGCGACCCAGGACGCGCTGGCGATTCGCGACGGCGTGGCCTGGGGTCGACTGGCCGCACTCGAGGTGCGCGACGATGCGCACGACTGGTTCTCGCTGGCTCCCGCCCAATGGCGGCCGCTGGCCGGAATCGAGGTGTTCCTGGCCCGCAAGGATCCGCCGGTCGACGCCCAGTTCCTCTACGACACCATGGTGCTCGAACTGGCACAGGCAGCGGGCGTGCAGGTGGTGAACGACCCGCGTGGCCTGCGCGATGCCAATGAGAAACTGTTCGCGCTGCGCTTTCCCCAGTGCTGTGCGCCGACTCTGGTTGCGCGCGAAGCGGCTGAACTCAAGCGTTTCGTGGCCGAGCAGGGCGAAGTCGTGCTCAAGCCACTGGATGGCATGGGCGGGCGCAGCATCTTCCGCTCTCGCCACGGCGATCCCAATCTCAACGTGATTCTCGAAACCCTGACCAGCAATGGCCATGCCTTTGCGATCGCGCAGAAATTCATTCCCGAGATCAGCGCGGGCGACAAGCGCATCCTCATGATCGACGGCGAACCTGTACCCTGGGCCTTGGCCCGCATCCCGCAGGGTGACGAATTCCGCGGCAATCTGGCTGCCGGCGGCAAGGGCGTGGGCGTGCCGCTGTCCGAGCGCGATCGCTGGATCGCCGCTCAGGTCGGTCCGGAATTGGTTCGCCGCGGTCTGCGCTTCGTCGGGCTCGACGTGATCGGAGATTGGCTCACCGAGGTCAACGTCACCTCGCCGACCTGCGCCCGCGAACTGGATGCGCAATTCGGCATCAACATCGCCGGGCTGCTGTTCGATCGACTCGCGGCCGGAGCGACCCGGCGATGAGGGATGCCACCACCGGCAGCGGCGACCGCCTTGGCGTCACCTTGCTGTTCTCGATCGTTGCGCATGCGGTGATTGCCCTCGGCATCGTGTTCGAGTTCGAGAAGGCGACGCCTTCCCTGCCCACGATCGACGTGATCCTCGTGCAGTCGGCCAATCGCGAAAAGCCGGAGCAGGCCGACTTCATCGCCCAGGCCAGCAACAGCGGCGGCGGCGAATCCGACAAGACCCATCGGCCTGCCCAGCCCTTGTCGGGACCCCAGCCCAAGGCCACCCCGGGCATTGCGCCAGTGCCGCTCGAAGATGGTTCGCCGCAGGCCTCGACGGCAACGCCGACGCGTCTGTTGACGCAGCGCAAGTCGAGCTATGGCGTGCCCGACCAGGAACAGGCACCGCAAGCCGAATCGCAGCCCGACCGTCCGTTCGCCGAGACCGAGCAACGCAGGTTGGAAATGGCGCGGCTCGCGCAGGAAGTCCGGCGCGAATCCGAGCAATACGCCAAGCGTCCCAAGCGCAAGTACATCTCGGCCAACACCAAGGAATACGAATTCGCCGCCTACATGCGTGCCTGGGTCGCGCGCATCGAGCGCATCGGCAATCTCAACTACCCCGACGAGGCGCGCCGGCGCCAACTGCACGGCCAGCTCGTGCTCACCGTCGGCATCCAGCGGGACGGCAGCATCAAGAGTATCGACATCATCCAATCCAGCGGCCACAAGGTGCTCGATGACGCCGCCATTCGCATCACCCGGCTCGCCGAGCCGTTCCCGCCGTTGCCCGAGACCAAGGAAAAGGTCGATGAGCTCTACATTTCGCGCACCTGGCAATTCCTGCCCGGTGACATCCTGCGCAATCGCTGAATACGGCGCGGCGATCGCGCGATCGACCCCGACCGCCGCCGCGGCCTGCCGTACAATCGCCCCATGGCCGCCTCGCCCCTGACCAATCAATTTCTCATCGCCATGCCCGGCCTGCGCGATCCGACCTTCGCGCGCGGTGTCGCCCTCTTGTGCCAGCATGGCGAGGACGGCGCGATGGGGCTGATGATCAACCGCCTGTCCGAATATCGCCTGGGCGACGTGCTCGCGCAGATGAATCTGCAGTCCAACCTCAGCGAGGTCGTCGATGCGCCGGTGCTGATCGGGGGTCCGGTGCAGCCCGAGCGCGGTTTCGTGCTGCATACGGCGGGCGGTGCCTGGGAATCCTCGTTCGCGATTTCCGAGCAGATCAGCGTCACCACCTCGCGCGACATCCTCATCGCGATCGCGGCCGGCAACGGTCCGCGCCATGCCTTGGTCGCGCTCGGCTATTCGGGCTGGAGCCCGGGACAGCTCGAACAGGAACTCGTCGACAATCACTGGTTGACCGCGCCCGCCGACGAAGGCTTGCTGTTCGAGACGCCGCTCGACGAACGCTGGCAGGCGGCTGCGCATCTGCTTGGCGTCAACCTGTCCCAGCTCGCCAGCCATGCCGGCCACGCCTGACGGTCCAGTCCTCGCCTTCGACGTGGGCACGCGTCGCATCGGCGTTGCGATTGGCCATCCACTGGGCGCTGGCGCACGCGCACTGCGCACTCTCGCCAGCGATGACTGGAGTGGGCTCGATGCGCTCATCAGCGACTGGCAACCACAGCAATTCGTGGTCGGCCTGCCACTCACGCTCGACGGCGGCGAGCAGCCGATGAGCCGACGCGCGCGCGAGTTCGCGCGCGCGCTCGAGAAACGCTACGCACGCAACGTGCATCTGGCCGACGAGCGCGGCAGTTCGCAGGAAGCCGCGCGACGTTTTGCGCGCGAGCGTGCAAGTGGCGCGGCGCGGCGCAAGGATGCCGCCGAGCTCGACGCCG
Source organism: Lysobacterales bacterium (assembly GCA_002632325.1). Taxonomy (GTDB): domain Bacteria; phylum Pseudomonadota; class Gammaproteobacteria; order Xanthomonadales; family Rhodanobacteraceae; genus Dokdonella_A. The sequence goes on from NSJK01000002.1 coordinate 232,019, forward strand.
TAGCCGCCGCGGTGATTCTCGATCAATGGTTCGCCAGCGCCCAATGACATCGACAGGACAGCCATGACCGCCGCTCCCCAACTGGCCGCCGATGGCCGCCTGCGCCATCTGCTCACGCTCGATGGCCTGCCAAGTGCGCTGATCGAGAACCTGCTCGACGACGCGGCCCGCCTGCGCGAGCAATGGCACACGCAGCGCGCCCTGCCGCAACATCTGGCCGGCCGCACCGTGGTCAATCTGTTCTTCGAGGCTTCCACGCGCACACGCACGAGCTTCGATCTCGCCGCGCGCCGGCTCGGTGCCCTGGTGGTCAACTTCGACATCGCCAGCTCGTCGACGAGCAAGGGCGAAACCACCGAGGACACGCTGGCCACGCTCGAAGCCATGGACGCCGATGCCTTCGTCGTGCGTCACAAGGAAAACGGCACGCCAGCACAACTGGCCGCGCATGCGCGACAGGCAGCGATCCTCAATGCCGGCGACGGCAACCGTGCGCATCCAACCCAGGGCCTGCTCGACCTGCTCACGATTCGCGACCGCAAGGGCCGCGTCGATGGACTGAACGTGGTGATCTGCGGCGACATTCGCCATTCGCGCGTGGCGCGTTCGGACGTGCATGGCCTGCACGCGCTTGGCGCGGGCTCGGTTGCGCTGTGCGGCCCCGCTTCGATGCTGCCTGCACGCGAAGAGTTTCCGGGCTGCCGAATCAGCGATGACTTCGACGCCGCACTCACCGATGCCGATGTGGTGATCATGCTGCGCATCCAGCGCGAGCGCATCAGCGACCTGCCCGATCTCGATGTCGACAGCTATCACGCGCGCTACGGACTGAGCATGCAGCGACTTGCGCGTGCCCGCCGCGACGCACTGGTGATGCATCCGGGGCCGATCAATCGCGGTGTGGAAATTGCCTCGGCAGTCGCCGACGGTGCGCAATCGGCGATCCTCGATCAGGTCGCCAATGGCGTGTTCGTGCGCATGGCCGCGCTGACCCGCCTGCTTGCGCGCTGAATTCGCCTCATCCGTCAGCCATTTCACCGGCAGAAGCCGTTTTTATCGGCGCGTCGTGCATGCCGCTAGAATGCACGTCCCCTTGAACGAGGAAATCCCCATGTTGCGCAAAAGGATGCTGGGCTGCCTGCTGCTTGCCGGTTCTCTCGCGATCGTCGCCTGTGGCAAGAAGGAAACACCTGCGGAGCTGGCTGCGGCGAACGATACCTCGCCGCTGAGCTTCGTGCCGGCCGACACGCCCTACGTGCTCGCCAACCCGGAGCCGATGCCCGAAGCGACGATCAACCGCTGGCGCGAACAGGCCCAGCAAGTGTGGCCGCTGCTGATCCCGATGCTCGACGATGCCGCCGGCAAGCTCGGCGAGAAGGAGCCCAAGTTCAAGTTGCTGTTCAAGGCGCTGATCGAAGAATTCCGCACGCGCAGTACGCCCGAGCAATGGCAGGAAATCGGTCTCGGGCCCAAGGTGCGTTCGGCAATCTATGGCGTCGGCGTGCTGCCGGTGCTGCGTGTTGAACTCACCAATGTCGAGGGCTTCAAGGCCGCAATCGCGCGCGTCGAAAAAGCTGCCGGAATGAGTCTGGGCACGGCCCGCGTGGGCGAACAGGACGTGCGCACCTTCGAGGTCGAGGACGGGTTGGGTCTGATTGCATTCGAAGGCAGCCATCTGGTCGTCACCGTCGTACCCAAGGCCGCCGATGAAGCATTGAAGCGTCGCATGTTGGGTCTCGACCGTCCCGCACAATCGATCGCTGCGAGCGGTGCGTTCGCCGCATTCGACAAGTCGCAAGGTTTTCTGCCCTACGGCAGCGGCTGGCTCGATTCGCGTCGGCTGGTCGCTCTGATCGGCACGCCGCAATCCGGCGTTCCCGGCGAAGCGCTCGATCCGATCTGCCGCGCAGAATACGATGCGATGGCCGCGAAGATGCCGCGCCTGTCCTTCGGCTACACCAAGCTCGATGCCAATGCGATGGACGTGCGCATGCGCCTCGAACTCGAGCCCGCGCTGGCCAAGTCGCTGGTCGATCTGGGCAGCACCGTGCCAGGCAGTGCGCGCAGCGATGCGCTCTTCGACTTCGGCTTCGGCGTGCCGGTGCTCAAGGCGCGCGACTTCCTCGTTGCACAGGCCGATCTCGTCGCCAAGGCGCCGTACCAGTGCAAGGATCTCGCCTCGCTCAATGCCGAATTCGCCAAGCTCAAGAGCGGCATCGACAAGACCATGCCGCCACCGCTGGCCGATCTCATCGGCGTGCACATGACGATCGACGAGCTCGTGCTGCCGGCCGATGCGCCGCCGATCCCCAGCGATTTTGCCGGCAGCCTCCTGGTCGGCAGCAATAATCCAATGTTCCTCGTCGGCCTCGCGCAGATGAGCATGCCGCCGCTGCAGAAACTGCATCTCAATCCCGACGGCAAACCGGTCGCGCTGCCCGCCGAGGTGATGGGCGCCGTCGGCGCGAAGTACGAGGCACAGGTGGCGATGGGGCCGAAGGTGCTCGGCCTTGCCGTCGGCAAGACGGCAATTGCGAATCTGTCGGCGGCAGTGATGCAGACACCGACTGCGGATGGCACGATCTTCAGTTTCGATGCCAGCGGCCGTATCTACCAATTGATGGGCGACCTGTTCAGCAATCCGACCATCACTGCATCGATGCCGGCCGAACAGCAGGCCACGATGGAGGCGCAGCGCAAGCTGTATGCGCTGTATGCACAGTGGTTCAAGCACATCCACATGCGCATGGCCTTCACTTCCGCCGGGATCGACTTCGTCGAAACGGTCGAAATGAATCCCGCGACACCTGCGGCGCAGATCGCGCAGTGAGACGAGTTGCGTCAATGGCAAGTCCGGGCCAGCCCCGGACTTGCCGGTGAACCCTTCGCCACTCAGACAGGTAACAGCACCAGATCCAGATGCAGGGCGCCGCCCATGCCGGCAGCGGCATTGGCTGCCTGCCAAGCCTGCATCACCTGCTCCGTGTCCGTGCAGCGCTCGCGTCGGCCATCGCGATGCAGGATCGTGATCGATGGATACCACTGCAACAGCCAACGCAGACAGTCTGCCGGGTCAGTGCCGGTCGCCGCTGCAATGGCGTGCGGATGGAATTCGCTGATCAGAATCGGGCGATGCCGTGACAGATGCCGGGCCAGGCCCTGCAGCGCGCGCGGTTCCATGCCGGCGACGTCGATCTTGACCAGATCCAGACGCGGCAGGCTCAGAACCTCATCGAGCACGACCGTGGGCACTTCGAGCGTTTCACCGCCATCCGCACTCAGGCGCTCACCGGCCGCGGCAGGAGTCGCCGCATTCGAGGTCGAAGGGTGACTACGCAAAGCCACGGTCCCGGCGCGATCACTCGCCGCCGCCGGAATCACTTCGACATTTTCCAAGGCATTGGCTTGTGCCGAACGCGCCAGCAGCACGCGATTCTTCGCCAGCGGTTCGACTGCGATCACCTTGCCGCTTGAGCCCACCCGCCGCGCCGCAGGCAAGGCCAGCGCACCGATGTTGGCGCCGATATCGAGTACAACATCGCCCTCGCGGAGATGTTCGAGCATCCACGCCGTCACCTGAGGATCGTGCCGGCCACCCGCGATCAGCGCTGCGCCGACGTGGACATCGGCCGGATCGACGAACATCACCAGATCATCCAGCGCGACTTGCCTCGGCGTCGGCGCATCGTGGGTGACCAGCCAGCGACGGCTGTGCCAACCCGGCCCCGCCGAGCCTTCATCGACGGCATCGAGCAGACGGCGACCCGGATGCGCTGCGAGTCGATCGAGCAGGTCGGTCTGCGCCATTGCATGCATCTCGAACACGTCGCGGCGGCGCCAGGCAATGCGGCGCAGCGGATTGAGCCAGCGATTGGATGCGGCACCGAACAAGCGACCACGCAGGCTGTCATCGGTGTCTGCGACGAACTGGAACATTGCCATGCCACCGGGGGCGAGCACGCGGAAGAACTCGTCGACATAGCCGAGCGCAAGATGCGCAGGTATGTGCTGGAGCGTGATGTGCGAGCAGATGAAGTCGATGCTCGCGTCGGCAATTCCGGCCAACCGAGTCGATGGATTGACGCGGAAATCGATGTTGTCGAGATCGGCATTCAGGCGTCGCGCCGCGGCGACCATGCTCGCCGACACGTCGATGCCGATCACCTTGTCGAAGTGCAACGCCAGCGCGCGCGTCAGGCGTCCCGCGCCGCAACCGAAATCCAGCGCCAGCGCACGCGCCTGTGGCAGACCTCGCGCGGCTGCCGCGGCAAGCTGGGTTTCGATTTCCAATTGACCGGTGGCGAAGAACTCATCGACTTGCCAACGCCCGCCGCGTTTGCGCGGATCGGAAAGCACGGCCCACAGGGGATCATCGTCGCCGAGTCGTTCCCACACTCGTCGCAGGTGTTCGAGTCCTTGATCGGCCGGCGTGCGCACGTTGGCACCGCCAGCCCGCGCGTTCTCTGCATTGCGCAATTGTCCTGGCTCCCTGCCCTGCCGATTCCCGCTCACCGATGCGCGTTTCCCGCTGGCTCAGGTCTCGACCAGTTCGACGCCGTCCAGACCCTGACTCAGCGAATGGGCGTCACCGCCCTGTGCCAGCTTGATCTTCAGGCGCACCTCGTTGGCCGAGTCGGCGTGACGCAGGGCGTCCTCGTAGCTGATCTCGCCGGCCTGATACAGCTCGAACAGGCTCTGGTCGAAGGTCTTCATGCCGAGGTTGGTGGATTCCTTCATCACGTCCTTGATCTTGTGAATCTCGCCTTGGCGGATGTAGTCCTGCACCAGCGGCGTGCCGAGCAGGACTTCCATCGCCACGCGACGCGCCTTGCCGTCAGGCGTGGGGATGAGCTGCTGCGCGACCACGCCCTTGAGGTTGAGCGAGAGGTCCATGAACAACTGCTCGCGGCGGTCCTCGCCGAAGAAGTGGATGATGCGATCCATGGCCTGGTTGGCGTTGTTCGCATGCAGGGTGCACAGGCACAGGTGGCCGGTTTCCGAGAAGTTGATCGCGTGCTCCATCGTCTCGCGCGTGCGCACCTCGCCGATCATGATCACGTCGGGCGCCTGACGCAGCGTGTTCTTGAGCGCGTTCTCCCAACTGTCGGTGTCGATGCCGAGCTCACGCTGGGTGACGATGCAGCCCTGATGGGTGTGCACGTATTCGATCGGGTCCTCGATCGAGATGATGTGGCCGGTCGAGTTCTGGTTGCGATAGCCGATCATCGCAGCCAGCGAAGTCGATTTGCCGGTGCCGGTGGCGCCGACGAAGATGATGATGCCGCGCTTGGTCATCGCCAGCGACTTGATGATCGGCGGCAGCGACAGCTCCTCGATGGTCGGGATCTTGGTCTCGATGCGGCGCAGCACCATGCCGACGCAGTTGCGCTGGTAGAAGCAGGAGACACGGAAGCGGCCGACGCCGGTCACCGAGATCGCGAACTGGCACTCGTGGGTCTTTTCGAACTCCTCGCGCTGCGAGGGCGTCATCACGTTGAGCACCATGTCGCGCGATTGCTGCGGCGTGAGCGGGTTCTGGGTGATCGGCCCGATGCGGCCATTGACCTTGATCGACGGCGCAACGCCCGCGGTGATGAACAAGTCCGACGCCTTCTTGTGCGTCATCAACTTGAGATATGAGGTGAAATCGACGCTGCTCATGGCCTATCCCCCACCGGCCTCCACGCCGGCATGCGTTGGCAGTGTACACCTGCGCGATGGCAAAGCTGCGGGCCTGGCGCACAGTTCATGCTGCCCTCATCCGGCCCGCCGCGCGGCTCAGGCGGGCGCATCGGCGCGTGCTGCATCGCGGTGATAGTTGCCGCGCAGGCGCAGGAACGGCCGCTCGATGAAGGCATAGCTCAAGGCCGACACCAGCAGGGTGATCGGCAGGGCGATCAGCGCCGTATTGAGCAAAGCATCGTCGACAAAGCCGCCACTGAACACGTGCGGCAGCCCCAGCTTTAGCAGCGACCAGATCACCACGAAATGCAGCAGGTAGATCGAATAGGAAATCTCGCCGATGCGCGCCAGGGTACGCGACCACAGTCCGCTCGCGCCGTTGGCGCAGGCGACATAACCAAGCAGGAAAGCAGTCCAGATCGCGCCTTCGATGGTCGGCACGAAGATCTTCCAGCCCGGCGTCGTCGGCCAGCCGCCCAGTGCATTGAAACCCCACGCCGCGAACAGGATCGCCGCCAGCGCCAGCGCCGCGAGCGCCGCGCCGGCCTTGGGCGCCAGCGGCCGCTGGCGCCAGCACCACGCTGCCCACATGCCGAGCAGGAACTGGTCGAGACGGCCGACGATCTGCAGGTAGCTGATGTCGCGCGCATTGCCGCCGGCAATCACTGCGGTCAGTCGCAAGAGCAGCAACACGGCGATGAAACCGGCCAGTTGCCGGGCCCAGCCGCGTGACAGCACCGCGACCAGCAGCGGAAAGATCAGGTAGAACTGCCATTCGATCGCGATCGTCCACAGCATGCTCGTGAACGGCGGCGCGACGAAGGCACCGGCCTGGTTGCCCATGGCCAGCACGCTGGTTGCCAGTGCCGTGAAACTGAAGTTCTGCGGCGCCGCTGCGATGCCGATGAACAGGACGAGCAGGAACAGCGGATAGGTGCGCAGCAGTCGATTGCGGATGAAGCCCGCCCAGCTCACGCCGCCTTCAAGCGCACCGACCGTGAGGATGAAGCCCGACAGCACCATGAACAGCGCGACTGCGGTATGCCCTTCGGCGAGCACGGCAAGCAGCGGATTGCCCGCCTGCAGCCAATGGTCGGTGGCGAAATCGCGCCCAAAACGTGCCTGATACGAGAACACGTGCAGGCCGTGGTAGAACACGATCAGGAGCGCAGCAAACGCGCGCAGATGATCGACGGCAGGCAGGTAGCGGATATTGGGGCTGCGCATGTCGCGTCGTGTCTGAAATTTCGCGCGACTATACCCCAGCCCGGCGAAGACACCGGCTCAGGCGCGTCGGCGGAAATAGCTCACTGCAGCGCCAAGCAGGAGCAGCGGCGGCAGCAGGTTGCCCAGTGCCGGCGGCACGTCGTAGACCGTGGCGAGGTTCACCACCGAGCGCTGCATGAGGAAATAGCCGAGCGCGAGCACCACACCGAGGAACAGGCGCTTGGACAGACCGCCGCTGCGCAAGGCGCCGAACGCGAACGGCAGCACGCAGAACACCGGCACGAGGATCGACAGCGGATAGAACACGCGCTGCCACCACATGCCGCGGAACATCGACGCGTCCTGCTGGTTGCGCGAAAGCGCGTCGATGTTCTGGTCGAGTTCGCGCAAGGCCATGTAGCGCGGTTTGACGATGCTGGTCGACAGCAAGGTCGGATCCAGCTTCGAATCCCAACGCGAGCTGGCCTCGGTGCTGCTGCTGGCGCTGTCGGGGCCGAAGCGGGTGCGCCGCACCTGCTCGAACGTCCAGGCGTGATCGGCGTGGCGTGCACTCTTGGCCACCGACAGCGCGGTGAGGCGACCGTCGGCATCGAACTCGAACACGCGCACGCCATCGAGTTCGACCTTGTCCGCACTGCCCTGCACATGCGCGGTGCGCGCGCCGATCACGGTTTCGCCATCGCGCGCCCACAACATGCCGCGAGTGAGGGCGACATCCTTGGACTTGGCCGCGAGCAGCACCTGTTGCGCGCGCCGCTCGCCCCACGGCCCGAAGGTTTCGCCCAGCACGACCACGCCCGCCGTGAGCAAGGCGATCGTCAGCACCACCGAGGCACAGATGCGCAGTTTGGACAGACCTGCGGCGCGCAAAGCGGTCAGCTCGCCGGTGCTGGCGAGTCCGCCCAATCCGAGCAGGCTGCCGATCAGCGCCGCAAAGCCGAACATTTCGTAGAAACGGCGCGGTACGGTGCAGGCGACGTAGAGCACGGCGCGGCCCAGCGTGTAGCCGCCCTGCCCGACATCATCGAGCTCGCCCACCAGGGTGCGCAGCGCATCGATGCCGACGATCACCACCCACACCAGCACCACCGCGCCGAGCACGGCCGCGGCAACCAGGCGATCGACGCGTTTCCAGCGCGGCCAGAACAGCAGACGACGCTGCGCGACGCCGGCACTTGCCTTGATCGCACGCGTCGTCATTGCGACACCTTCTGCGCCGGCGCGCGGAAGCGCTGGCTGCTCCAGATCAACCACAGGGCGACCGCCAGAAACAACCCATGTGCCCACCACAGTCCCAGACCGGGCGCGAGTCGGCCCGCGCCGATCCAGCTGCGTCCGAGCAGGAGCAGGTTGTAGTAGATGAACCAGGTCAGCAGTGCGAGCAAGAGACGCGCGTAACGCGGTTCACGCGGACTCGATCGCGACAGCGGCAGCGCCAACAGCGCCAGCACCAGCAGCGACAGGGGTGCGGCGAGGCGCCAATGGAGTTCGGCGCGCATCACCGGATCATCCGGCGTTTGCCACAAGGTCTTGCTCGACGCGTGGCGCTTCTGCGCCGCCTCGTTGTCGTCCGTGGGCGTATCGGGCAGACGGATGTCATTGCGCTTGAAGCGCATCAGGCGGAAATCGTCCTCGCCCAAACGACCTTCGATACGAAATCCGTCTTCGAGCGCGATGTAGCGGCCCACTCCGTCGGCATCGTGATAGAGAAAGCCGCTGCTGGCGGTGATCACGTCGATGCGGGTCTTGCCGGTGTCCGCATCGGGGCGCTCGCTTTCGATGAACAGGCGCTTGAACTGCGTGCCCTCGGCCGACATCTCGCCGACATAGATCGTGCCCTCGCGGCCCGGCAATTCGACGAAGCGGCCGGGTTCGAGCCCCGCAACCAGCAGCGAACGACTGGCTTGGGCGAGCAGATCCTGCGCCTTGCGCTCGGCTGCAGGGCCGAGCCAGAACGCCACCAGCGCGAGTGCGACCATCAGCGGCAACACCAGCCACAACAGCGGCCACAGGCGGTCGCGCACGCCCAGACCCGAGGACTGCAGCACCGCCATCTCGCTGTCGCGCCACAGCCGGCCATGGCCGAGCAGGATGCCCAGCAGCACGGCCAGCGGCACCAGAATCGGCAAGGTGTTGAGTGTCTGCAGACCGACCAGACTCAGCAGCAGCTCGGCCGGCACGCGGCCGCGCGCGACCTTGCCGAGCATCTCGGTGAAGGCGCCACCGACCATGATCAGCACCAGCACGGTGAGCGCGGCGGCAATGCCGAAGGCCACCTCGCTGAGCAGGTAGCGATCGACGATGCGCAGCTGGAATGGGCTTTGCCTTAGACTATTGGGCTTCATGCGCAGACTCGGGAACCACGCGGCATGCAGGCGATCCACTGCCCGCCTCCGCAAGACCCGCGGCGGCCGACCCGTTGATGGACGGGGCTGATGGCAATCGGGCCGCATTGTAACCGCGTCGGCGCCAGTCCAATCCATTGCCTGCCGGAACCTTCGATGACGCTCGACTTCTCGCTCAGCTCGGCCGCGCTCGACAGCGCCGAAACCGATTGCCTCGTGCTCGGCCTGTTTCAGGACGGCAGCCTTGGCGCCGCGGCCCATCACATCGATCAGGTCAGTGGTGGCGCGATTCGCCGCGTGATTGCCAGCGGCGACGCCAGCGGCAAGCCCGGCAGCCACACCCTGCTGTTCGCGCTGCCCGGCGTGCGCGCGCCGCGCGTGCTGCTGATTGGTCTGGGTGAAACCGCCAAGTTCAATGCCGGTGGCTTCCATCGTGCCGCCCATGAAAGCGTGCGGGCACTGCGCAACCTGCCGATCGAAAGCACCTTGTCGGCCCTGACCGATCTGGACGTGCCCGGTCACGATCTGGCCTGGAGGCTGCGCAGCGCGGCGCTCGCCGCCGATGCGCAGGCCTATCGCTACACCGCGACCTTCAAGCCGCGCAGCGAACCTGAACCCAAGCGCCTTGCACGCATCGCCTTCGTCGCTGCCGACGACGCCGCAAGCCAGCGCGCACTCGCCCAGGCCCGCGCAATCGCCAGCGGCGTGCGTTTCGCACGCGAGCTCGGCAATCTGCCGCCCAATCTGTGCAACCCGGCGCATGTCGCCGCGCAGGCCAAGGCCATCGCTGATTCGCATGCAGGCGTGAGCCTGCAGGTGCTCGAGCGCGAGGACATGACCAAGCTCGGCATGGGCTCGCTGCTCGGTGTCGCCCAGGGTTCGGCCAATCCACCCAAGCTGATCGCACTGCGCTGGCAGGGCGGCGGCAGCGCCAAACCCTTCGCGCTGGTCGGCAAGGGCATCACCTTCGACAGCGGCGGTCTTTCTCTCAAGCCCGGCGCCGGCATGGAAGAAATGAAGTTCGACATGTGCGGCGCGGCCGGCGTGCTCGGTGCCTTCCTTGCCGCGGTCGAACTGAAACTCCCGATCAACCTCGTCTGCGTGGTCCCCGCGGTCGAGAACATGCCCGACGGCAATTCCTATCGACCCAGCGACGTGCTCACGTCTCTCTCGGGCCTCACCATCGAGGTGCTCAATACCGATGCCGAAGGTCGCCTGATCCTCTGCGACGCCTTGACCTGGACTGCGCAGACCTTCGATCCGCAGGTGATCATCGATGCCGCGACCCTGACCGGTGCCTGCGTGGTGGCGCTGGGCAAGCATGCCTCGGGCCTGATGACACAGGACGAGGAACTGGCCGCACAACTGCTCGATGCCGGCACGCGCACGCATGATCGCGCCTGGCGCCTGCCGCTGTGGGACGACTATCAGAGCCAGCTCGACTCGGGCTTTGCCGATGTCGCCAACATCGGCGGCAAATACGCCGGCGCGATCACCGCGGGCTGCTTCCTCGCACGCTTTACCAACGGTCATCGCTGGGCGCATCTGGATATTGCCGGCACCGCTTGGGAAGAAGGCCGCAAGGGTCTGGCCACCGGCCGTCCGGTACCGCTGCTGACGCAGTTCCTGATCGACCGCTGCGCGTGAACCTTCCCGGTCCCGACCAAGGCAAGCGCAAGCAGGCCACGCTGATCGCCCTGGTCGGCGCCGCGTTCCTGATCGGCGCCGTCGATGCGAGCTTCGGCCTGCCCTCCGCGCAGGATGGCTTGCGGCTGGCGATCACCGTGTTCGGCAACATCGTCGTGCTGCTGATCGGTTTCAACTGGCTGCGGCTCGATGCGCGCGAACTGGTGATTCGCCGACCGCTGTGGCTCGACATCTGCATCGTCCTGTTCGCGGCGATCTTCGTGCCCTATTACCTGTACAAGACGCGGCCGCAACCGCGCCGCTTGCCGGCGATCGCGGCCTTCTTTGCGCTCGTCATCGCCTGCATGCTCGCCACCGCGCTCGGCGCCGCACTCACCCTGCAGATGACCGGCACGGCGGTCAAACCCTGACATGCCACGCGCCGACTTCTACCTGATCGACAAGCCGCGCTTTCGCGCCGAGCCGCTGCTGCTGGTGTGCGAACTGGCCAAGCGTGCATTCGCCGCGCAGCAGCCGACCTCGATCCTCGCCAGTTCGCAGGATCAGGCCGAGGCGCTCGATGAATTGCTGTGGAGTTTCGACGAAGCCGCCTTCATCCCGCACCAACTCGCCGGTGACGACGACGATGCGCTCACGCCGGTGTTGATCGTGCCGCCCGGCGCGGTCGCAAGCGACCGCGCATTGGTAATCAACTTGCGCGAGGAGTGCGCGCCGGGTCTGTTCGAGCGCGTGCTCGAAGTGGTGCCCGCCGACGAAAACCAACGCGCGAGTTCGCGCGCACGCTGGAAAACCTACAAGGTCGCGGGCTTCAGCGTGACCAAGCACGACATGTGAAGCCGTGCTTCAAGAGCACGCAATGCGCGCTCACGAAGCCTTGGTGCCGAAATAACGATCCCCCGCGTCGCCCAGACCCGGCACGATGTAGCCGCGCTCGTTGAGGCGCTCGTCGATCGCTGCGGTGTAGATCGGCACGTCGCCATGCCGGGCCTGCAGCGTGGCCAGACCTTCCGGGCAACTCACCAGGCACACGAAGCGCAGTGATCGTGGCTGCGCGGCCTTGACGCGATCGAGCGCCGCGACCGCCGAATGGCCGGTCGCAAGCATCGGATCGACCACGATCGCGTCGCGCTCGCGCATGCTGCGCGGCAGGCGCAGGTAGTACTCGACCGGCCGCAGCGTCGCCTCGTCGCGATACAGGCCGATATGCCCGACGCGCGCGCTCGGCACCACGCCGAGCATGCCGTCGAGCAGGCCGATGCCCGCGCGCAACACCGCGATGAAGGCAACCTTCTTGCCGTCGATGAGGCGACCGCGCGTGCTGGCGACCGGTGTTTCGATCGTCGTTTCGCGCAACGGCAGGTCGCGCAGGACCTCGTAGGCCATGAGCGTGGACAGTTCACCGAGCAGGCGGCGGAAATCCGCAGTACCCGTGCTTTTCTTGCGCAGCAGGGTGAGCTTGTGTTGCACCAGCGGGTGCTCGATCACGGTCACGGCGGCGGGCATGGCGGCGACTCCTGTTTCGTGGCTGCGCCTTGGCGCAGTTGGGCGCACGCGGCGGGGTGCGTAGAATGCACGATTCCCCCTTTGCCAGCAGGCCGCCCGCGCGGCCGCCACCCGTCCCCATGGAAAAGAGTTTCGAGCCCGGCCAGATCGAGTCCAAGTGGTATGCCCGTTGGGAAGCCGACGGTGATTTTCAGCCGCGCGGCGACGGCACGCCCTACTGCATCCTGCTGCCGCCGCCCAACGTCACCGGCACCTTGCACATGGGCCATGCCTTCCAGCAGACGGTCATGGACGCCCTGATCCGCTACCAACGCATGCGCGGCGCGCGCACGCTGTGGCAGGGCGGCACCGACCATGCCGGCATCGCCACCCAGAAGATCGTCGAGAACCAGCTCGCCGCCGACGGCAAGTCACGCCACGATCTCGGCCGGGAGGCCTTCATCGATCGCGTCTGGCAGTGGAAGCAGCAATCGGGTTCGACGATCAGCCATCAGATGCGTCGCCTGGGCGCCTCGATCGACTGGTCGCGCGAGCGCTTCACGATGGATGCGGGCCTGTCCGCCGCGGTCAAGCGCGTGTTCGTGCAGTGGTATCGCGACGGCCTGCTCTATCGCGGCCGGCGACTGGTCAACTGGGATCCGGTGCTGATGACCGCGGTGTCGGACCTGGAAGTGGACAATCAGGAAAAGGACGGCTCGCTGTGGTCGATCCGCTATCCCGCCAGCGATGGCGGTGAAGGTCTGGTCGTCGCCACCACGCGCCCGGAGACCATGCTCGGCGATGTCGCGGTCGCGGTGCATCCCGAGGATGAGCGTTATCAAACGCTGATCGGAAAAACGCTCAGATTGCCGCTGTCCGATCGCGAGATCCCGGTGATCGCCGATGACTACGTCGATCGCGAATTCGGCACCGGCTGCGTCAAGATCACGCCCGCGCACGATTTCAACGACTGGCAAATCGGCGCGCGTCACCAGCTCACGCCGCTCACGATCCTCACGCTCGACGCCAAGGTCAACGACAACGCGCCCGAGAAATATCGCGGCCTGGATCGCTATGCCGCGCGCAAGGCCGTGCTTGCCGATCTCGAAGCCGCGGGCCTGCTGGTGGAGACCAAGAAGCACAAGCTGCAGGTGCCGGTGAGCCAGCGCAGCGAGGCGATCATCGAACCGATGCTCACCGACCAGTGGTTCCTCGACCTCACCAGCGACACACGCGTCGATGGCAAGCCCGGGCCCGGTGGGCGCAAGGCGATCACCGAGCCCGCGCTGGCCGCGGTGCGCGATGGCGCGATCCGCTTCGTGCCCGACAACTGGGCGAGCACCTACAACCAGTGGCTCGAAAACATCCAGGACTGGTGCGTGAGCCGCCAGCTCTGGTGGGGCCACCAGATTCCCGCGTGGTACGACGAAACCGGCACGGTCTTCGTCGGCGAAGACGAGGCTGATGCGATCGCGCATGCACCACACAAGCCGGTCGGCGCGCTGCGTCAGGATCCCGACGTGCTCGACACCTGGTTTTCCTCGGCACTGTGGCCGTTCTCGACCATGGGCTGGCCCAATGCGGGCGACACCATCGAAGACGGCACGCCGGTCGCCAATTGGAGCCGCGATCAGGCCTATCTGCCCAGCGCAGTGCTGGTCACGGGTTTCGACATCATCTTCTTCTGGGTCGCGCGCATGGTGATGGCGACCCGGTATTTCACCGGCAAGGTGCCGTTCCGCGAGGTCTACATCAATGCCATCGTGCGTGATGCCGAAGGCCAGAAGATGTCCAAGTCCAAGGGCAACACGATCGATCCGCTCGATCTCATCGACGGCATCGAACTCGAAGCGCTGGTGAAGAAATCGACTGCCTCGCTGCTGATCCCGCAGGTGCGCGAAAAGGTCGAAAAGCGCATCCGCAAGGATTATCCGCAAGGCATCGCCGCGGTCGGCACCGATGCGCTGCGCTTCACCTTCGCGGCGCTGGCGACCTATGGCCGTACGATCAATTTCGACCTCAAGCGCGCCGAAGGCTACAAGGCGTTCTGCAACAAGTTGTGGAATGCGGCGCGTTTCGTGCTCATGAACACGGCGGAATCCGGCCATCCGGTCGCGGCGGGCGGCACGCCGATGCCACGCACCGCCGCCGAGCACTGGATCCTCGCGCGTCTGCGCGCGACGCTCGCCGAAGTCGAAATGCAGATGCAGGTCTACCGCTTCGATCTCGTCGCCCAGGCGCTCTACGAGTTCGTCTGGAACGAGTACTGCGACTGGTTCGTCGAACTGGCCAAACCCGCGCTGAGTGGCGAGGACGCCGCGGCTGCGGCCTCCACGCGCCACACCCTGCTGGTCGTGCTCGAAGCCGCATTGCGCGCCTTGCACCCGATCACGCCCTTCATCACCGAAGAGATCTACCAGACGGTTGCGCCCTTGCTCGGACTCAAGGAAGCCAGCATCGCCAAGCGTCCGTTCCCGCGTGGCGAGGAACTGCCGGCCGACGACGCCAAGGCGAGTTCCGACATCGAATGGCTGCGCAGCGTGCTCACCCAGGTGCGCCGCATCCGCAGCGAGATGAACATCGCACCGGGCAAGGCGATCCCTTTGCTCTATGCCGGCGGCGATGCCGGCGATCACACGCGCATCGAAGCCTTCGCGGCGCAGATCGCGTTTCTCGCCAAGGCACAGTCGCAGCAGCGCCTTGTTGCCAACGAAGCCGAGCCGCTCGCGGCTGCGGGCATCGTCGGCAGCCTCAAGGTGCTGATCCCGCTGGCCGGACTCATCGATCTGGACGCCGAGCGGCAGCGCATCGAGCGCGAGATCAAGCGCATCGCCGGGGAACTGGACAAGTCCAGCGCCAAACTTGCCAACTTCGGCCCGAATACGCCAGCCGCGGTCATCGACAAGGAACGCCAGCGACTGGCCGAATTCGAGGCCACGCTGGCGACGCTGCGCGCGCAGTTCGACCGGCTGAGGCAGGCATGAGCAGGGCGCCGGCACGCACGCGCGCCGGCCTGCTCACTCGGCGGCGAGCAACTCCATCGCCATCACGATCGCGTCCTCGCGGCCGCGCCGTGCCGGGTAGTAATTCGGCCGGCGACCGAATTCGTTGAAGCCGATCGATTCGTAGAGCCCGATCGCGCGCAGGTTCGATGGTCGCACTTCGAGATAGACGCGCTCGACGCGCTGCCAGCGCGCGATGTCGATCAGGCGTTTGACGATGCGGCGACCATGGCCCTGCCCGTGCAGCACCGGCGCGACACAGACATTGAGCACGTGCGCCTCGCCAGCCGCGCACGAGAGCACGCCGTAGCCGATCGTGGCGACCCCGTCGTTGAGCACGATGCAGTCATAGCCCGCGCGCAGACAGTCGGCAAAAATGCCGCGCGTCCACGGGAATTCATAGGCGAGCGCCTCCAATGCGGCCACCGCATCGACATCCTCGGCGCGCATGCGGCGGAATTCGGCAGGTCTGGGCTTGAGGATCGCAACCACGACGTTGTCGCCCCCCCTGAATCGGATCGTGTTCAGCGCAGCATCGGCGATGATCTTGCCACCAAACCATGGGCGCGAGCGCTGCGTGATTGCGTTCGGGCGGCGCAATGCCGCCACTGGTCGGGAAAAGCCGATCCGAGGCGCTTCAGACCGCGATCTCGCCACAGCTGCGCAGCTCGCGCAGCAGGCGCTTGAGTTCGCCCCACAGCGCGCGCTTGGCCAAGGCATTGCCGCGCAGTTGTGCGGGTTCGTCGACTGCGACCCAGCCGATTTGCGCCTGTTGCCGTGCGCTGAGCAGGGCGCCTACCGCTCGCGCCTGCGCCTGACCGAAGACCACGAGTGCTTTCGCCGCAGCGATCGGTGCTTGCGCATCGGCGCGCGTGACCGCGCTGGAAAGTCCGGCGAAGCTCAGCGTGCGGGCCACCGCGTTGAGCAGCGGATCCTCGCCGCCCGCGTGCAACAGAAGCACGGACGCCGCATCCGCGATGGGCAGATGATGCAGCGCCGATGCGGTGACTGCCGCGGTCGCGGATATCGGCCCTGCTTCAGCCGGGGCCACACGGGGCAGATACAGGTCGATGCCCATCTCGGCCAGACGCAGACGGCGTGCCTGCTCAGTCATGCACGCTTACCTCGCTCTTGCGCAGGTCGGCGTAGAAACGTGCAAACACGCGATCGATCGCCGCGCCATAGGCATCGACACTGGCCTTGAGTTCCTTGCCGATTGCAGGCTCGCTTTCGACATAGCGCGCATTGACGAGGCTTTCGCCACTGGCCGTGGTCGCCTGCAGCTTGAGTGCGACTTCGACCTGCCAACCCGCTTCGGCCTGCGGTACGCGATCCATGCGCAACAGGACACCCTGGATGCGCAGCGCGCCACGACTGGCCGGGAGTTCGTCAGTGACTTCACGTGCCCAGCCGGTACCACGCAAGGCCGCGATCAGGCGCCGCTGCAGAAACCGCGTCGGTGGATCGGCCCAAACCTGGTAGTGGTATTGGCGCAACTGCTGCGCCTGCGGATCGAGCGCGTAGACCAGCGCGGTGTCGGCGTACAGCCCGTCGGCAGCGAAGGCCTCGACCTCGACAAGCTCGTGACGCGGCGCAGGCATTGCCTCGAGCGGCGCGGCCGGCGGCAGGCGATACCAGGTGAAGTCGGGCACGGTCGGCGAGCTGCACGCGGCGAGCGCGAGCAAGGCAATCGGCAGGCAGGAACGAACCTTCATTGCGCTTCTCCGTCGGGCCGATCGGCCTTGGGCGAGAGGATCAGGCGATTGGGATGCAGGCGGATCTCGCGGCTGAACTCATCGAGGTTGCGCGAGGAGGATTCCAGATGATGGGTGATGACATCGATGCGACTCGACAGCGCCTGCAACAATTCGCTCAAATCCTGAACCGAGCGGCGCACGTCGGCACGATTGTCCTTGGCGATACCAGAAAGGTCGGCGAGTGTCTGATCGAGCGTGGCGCGGGTGTGGCGCAATTCGGCGGCCAGATCGCGTGCTTGGCCGAGGATCGTGGTCAAGGCCTTGCGGTTGTCGGGCTTGAGCACGTCATCGAGCGAAGCCGACACGCCGGTCATGCGCTCGAGCAGGACGCGGGTCTGATCGAGGATCGCCGGCGCTCGCGAGTCGATTGCGCCACCGATCGAATCGACGCGCTGCGACAGCGTGCGCACCAGCGGCTCGATCTGGGTGCGCGTGAGCGCGCTGATTTCCACCGCCAGATCATTCATCGCCACGAACATGTTGGCGCCTTCCTCGCCCCGGATCTCGGCGCCGGGCTTGAGCAGATCCTTGCTCGTACCCTCGTGGATGCCGATCGAAACATCGGCGAGCAGACCGCTCGACTGCAGCCGTGCGAGGCTGTCGGCGGGAATCGACCAGTCGCGACGGACATGCAGCACGACCTTGTAGCGCGTACCCTGCGCGCTGCGCTCGGGCGTGATGGTGCCGATCTGACCGACGCGATAGCCTTCGTAGAACACCGGCGCGCCGTAGCGCAGGCCGGTGACATTGCGATAGCGCACCAGATAATCGCTGCTGGCCATGCCGCGTCCGGTAATCAGCGCGAGCGCCACCAGCAGCAGGATCGCCGCGATCACGACCACCGCGCCAACCAGGGTGTAGTTGATGGTGTCGCGTTTCACGATCGCCTCCACGAAATCGCGCTGCGCCGGCAGCTCGACACTCTACCAAGTCTCATGTCTGCTCCTGGGTCAGTCGGCGCAAATAGGCCTCGGCATCGACCTGCATCTCGCGCGGACGACGATTGAGCAAGTCCTGGATGCGCTCGTTATCGGCGGCACGCACCTGCGCCACGCTGCCGGTCAGCAGCACCCGACCCTGATCGAGCACGGTGATGGTGTCGGCAATCTTGAACGCGCTTTCGAGTTCATGGGTGACGACGACGATGGTCATGCGCAGCGCGTCGCGCAGACGCAGGATCAACTCGTCGAGCTCGGCCGACACCACCGGATCCAATCCGGCCGATGGCTCGTCGAAGAACAGCAGGCGCGGGTCCATCACGATCGCGCGCGCGAGCGCCGCGCGCTTGACCATGCCGCCCGAGAGCTGACTCGGCATGAGGTCCTGAAAGCCGCCGAGGTTGACCACTTCGAGCTTGAGCCGGCTCATGATGCGGATCGTGGATTCATCCAGATCGGTATGTTCGCGCAAGGGCAGCGCGACGTTCTCACCCACGCTGAGCGAGGTCAGCAGGGCGCCGCCCTGAAACGACACGCCGATGCGCTTGCGCACATCGAGCCGCTCGCGCTCGCTGGCCTTGCCCATGTCCACGCCGAACAGTCGCACGCTGCCCGCCGCCGGTCGCTGCAGGCCGAGCAGATGGCGCAGCAGGGTGGACTTGCCCGAACCCGAGCCGCCCATGATCACGCGGATTTCGCCGGACGTGACCGTGAAATCGACCGCATGCAGAACCTGACGCTGGCCGTACCAGGCGTCGAGCTTGTCGACTTCGATCAGGGGCGCGGTGGCATTCATCGGTTGATGAAAAACGAAAAGACCATGTCGACAACGATGATCCAGCAGATCGACAGCACCACCGCGCGCGTGGTCGCGCGGCCAACACCTTCGGCACCGCCCGTCACCGAAAACCCCGTGCTCACACCGATCAGCGTGATCAGCAACGCGAACACCACGCTCTTGGACAAGCCCTGCCAGACATCGCCCGGCGTGAGCAGGGACAGGGTCTGCAGCAGATAGGCGCTGGGCGTGACGTTCAGCGCGGGCGCGCTGTAGAGCGCCGCGCCGATGATCGCCACCGCGTTGGCGAAGATCGTCAGCACCGGCAGCATCACCAGCATCGCGATCAGGGCCGGCGCGACCAGATAGCGCACCGGCTCGATGCCGATCACCGCGAGCGCGTCGACTTCCTGCGACACGCTCATCGAACCGATCCGCGCCGCCAGCGCCGAGCCGGAGCGACCGGCGACGAGAATCGCGGTGATCAGCGCGCCGAATTCGCGCGTCACCGACTTGGCCACCGCCACCACCACCTGCGACTGCGCGCCAAACTCGGCCAGCGAGGCGATGAACTGGATGCCGAGCATGAGCCCGACGGTGAAACCGAGCAGGGCAACGATCGGCAAGGCATCGACGCCGATCTCGCGCATCTGGCGGACGATCGCGGCCAGTCGCACGCGTTGTCCGAGGCGCCGACCGGCAACGCAGTAGTACAAGGATTCCACCAGCAGCATCGCCGCGTAGCCCACGCCGGAGATGGCCCCGATCGTGGCCCGGCCCAAGCCCTGCAGCGGACGCTCGAGTGCACTCATGCCGGCGCAGTGAGTGCCGCAGCGTTGGCCACGATCTTGAACACCTGATCGAGACGCGCCAACTCGAGCACGGCGCGCACCGCGGCGCTCGGTGCCACCAGCGCGAAGCCCAAGCCCTGTGCACGCGCCTTCTGCAGACCCTCGACCAGCGCCGCGATCCCCGAGGAGTCGATGTAGTCGACCGCCGACAGATCGATACCGACCGGCTTGCCTGCATCGAAGGCAGCCAGCACCGCGCGGCGCACGTCTTGTGTCCATGACAGGTCGACTTCACCGCGCAGGCGAATCAGCACCTGGCCTGACGCGTCCTCGCGCAGGATTTCGTTGGGATTGGCAGTCATGCCTCGTCGGCCTCCGCGTGGCTCCACGATTCGATGCGTTTGCACAGCACCAGTCGATTGCCGCTGCCATCGGCGAGCGGCTCGATGTGCCATTGATCCATGATCGTGTCGATGAAGGCGATGCCGAGACCGCCGCTGCGACATTCACCCAGCGTACCGGGCTTGAGCCGGGCCGGATCGGTGAGCGGCGCCGAATCGACGAGCTCGATCGTCAGCACGGCATCGTGGCGCAAGGCGCGCAGCGCGATCACGCCCTCGCCGCAGGCGCCGTAACCATGCCGGATGATGTTGGTGCAGGCTTCGTCCACGGCGAGCACGAGACGATCGCGCAGCGTGGGTTCGATGTGCTGCGCATCGAAGGCGGCGCGCAGTTCCACGCGCAGCGCACGCAAGGCGTCGGCACGCGCAGGCAGTACCCGCGTGTACAGCAGTTCGGGAAGTTCGGCCTGCGGCGCCTGGATCAACAATAAAGTGGTGTCATCGACCAAATGCATGCGTCGCAGGTCGCCGAGCAGGGCGCGCACGCGTGCGGCCGGACTTTGCTGCGCATGGCGGTCGATCAGTGCGCGCAGACCTTCGAGCCCGATGCGTGCCCCATTGGCGTCGCGCACGTCGGTGGCACCGTCGGAGAAGGCATAGAACACGCCATCGCCGAGTTCGACCTCATGCTGCGCAAACTCGATCCCGGCGACGATGCCCAGCGGCGGGCCATCGGCGATCTGCTCGCTCCATTGTCCGTCGCGATGCACGAGGATCGGCGGAAAACCTGCGCTGGCGAACTGCACGCGCGTGGCAGCGCGATCGCAATAGCCGACCACGACACAGACGAAGCGGCCTTCGCGCACGGTTTCAACCAGTTCCTGATTGGCCTGCGCGAGCCAGGCCGATGGCGCAAGCCCTTGCTTGCCGATCCAGCGCAGCAGCCCCGCCGCGCGCACCATGAGCAGGGCCGCATCCAGACCCTTTCCGGAAACATCGCCGATCACGAAGGCGATGCGGCCATCGGCGAGTTCGAAATGATCGAAGAAATCGCCTGACATCTCGTGTGCGGGGCGATTGACGCCGAGCACCGGAAAATCATCACGCCGGCGGCGCGGCAACAATGACTTCTGCAGGTGACGGGCGAGATCGAACTCGCGCTTGAGACGTTGCTGCTCCAGCAGTTCGCCCGCCATGCGCGCGCTGTTGATCGCCAGCGCGGCCGGCGCCGCGACCAGTTCGAGCAGGCGTGCATCGGCAGACGAAAACGGGCGGCCATCACGCCGGTTGACGATCTCGATCACGCCAATCGGGCCGGCAGCGGTGCGCAAGGGTGCGCAGACCAGGCTGCGCGTGGCGAAGCCGGTGGCCTCGTCGGCTGCGCGCCACACGCGTGCGTCGTTGGCGGCATCGGTCACCAGTTGTGTCGCGTCCTCGGCCGCAGCGCGCCCGACCACGCCCTGCCCGGGCGCAAGCCGCATTCCGGCGACATCGACCGGACCGCTGCAGATGCGGCACTCGAGCACCTCGCGGCGGGCGTCGAACAGAAACAGCGCGATGCCCTCGACGCCGAGAAAATCACGCAAGCGCGTGATCACCTCCGACAGGGTCTGCTGCAGGTCGAGCGATACCGCGAGCGAGCGCGACAGCTCGGCGAGAAAGGCCAGCGCATCGTCCGCGCGTGCCGACGCCTCGGGCGCAGGCGCGGCAACGACACGCGGGCGCGGCGAAGTCATGTCTGGCCCTTGCCCACTCCACGCAGGGCGCGTTCGCTGCGCTTGCGACGCAGACCCCACAGCGTCATCACCGGCCCTGACAACACGTACAACGCGGTGATCGCGAACAGCACGCGCGCGGTATCGACGGCGAGGGCGACCAGAATCAGCATCGCCATCGGGATCCAGATGAAGGGCACCCGATCCGACAGCGGCCAGGCCTTGAAGCTGAAATAGCGGATGCGGCTGACCATGAGCAGGCCGGCGGTCACGGCGACGATCGGCGAGACGAAATCCATCTCGTTCACGCTCAAGCCGTACAGGTTGCCGTTCTCGATCGCCCACACGAAGGACATGCACAGGCCCGCGGCGGCGGGGCTGGCCAGTCCCTGGAAATAGCGCTTGTCGGCCACCCCGACCTGGGTGTTGAAACGCGCCAGCCGCAGGGCCGCGCAGGCGGCATAGATGAACGCGGCTGCCCAGCCGACCTTGCCCCAGCCCGGCCCGTAGGCCTTGAGGTTGGACAGCGACCAGGTGTAGAGCACGAGCGAGGGCGCAATTCCAAAACTCACGAGGTCGGAAAGTGAGTCGTACTGCACGCCGAAATCGCTCTGGGTGCCGGTCAGGCGCGCCACGCGGCCATCGAGCCCGTCGAGAATCGCCGCCACGAAGACCGCAATCGCGGCATCCACGTAGCGCCCGCCGATACTGGCCACGATCGCGTAGAAGCCCGCGAACATCGCCGCCGTGGTGAACAAGTTGGGCAACAGGTAGATGCCGCGCGGCATCTTGCGTGCAGCGGCGTTTGGCGCATCCATCTTCGGTTCCAACCCCTCGGGAAAATCCGGCGCCGAGTGTACCTTGATCCACAAAATATCGCGGATTGGCTTGCCTCGGCGCGACTTCGGTGTTATCCAGTCGGCAACCGAGACGCCCTGACCGTCGAGTCGACCAGATTGCCGCCATGAAACGCCATTGGACTGCCCTGTTTCTGTTGCTCGCCCTGCCCGCTTTCGCCGGCGAGATGTATTCGTGGACCGACGCCAATGGCGTCAAGCATTTCTCCGATTCGCCGCCGCCCAAGTCGGTCAAGGCGCAGAAGCTGCTGGTGAAGGGCGGCGTGACGACGAGCGCCCCGGCCGACGAAGACACCAAGGACGCCGATGCCGACGCCGGCCCGAAAATGGCCGCGGCAGCGGGTTACTCGCCCGAGGACATCACGCGCAATTGCAATATCGCGCGCGAGAATCTCACCACGGTGGAAGCCGTGAAGCTCCCGGTGGATGCGCAGGGCTATCCGGTTGATCTGGAAGCCGCAAAGTTGCGTCAGGCGCGCATCGACAAGGCCCAGCAGCAAGTGAAGCTGTTCTGCACCAAGTAGGCGCTTGCACCGGTTGCGCAAGCAGCCGTGCAACCCGCCCAAGCATTCCGATCGGCGCCTCGACATCAGCTTGGCCGCGGATGCGCGTTTGCTGCGCTGGTTCCGCGACCTCGGTGCATTTCCGGCAGCCTGCTAAACTCGACCGTTCCACCTTCCGGCCGAGCCTGCCATGCGCCTGTCCCGCTTCCACCTTGCGACTGTCAAGGAAGTCCCCGCCGACGCCGAGATCGCCAGCCATCGTCTGATGCTGCGCACCGGCATGATCCGCAAGCTTGCCGCCGGCATCTACACCTGGTCACCGCTGGGCCTGCGTGTGTTGTCCAAGGTCGCCAACGTCGTGCGCGAGGAAATGAACCGCGCCGGCGCGCTCGAACTGCTGATGCCCTCGATCCAACCTCGCGAGCTGTGGGAGGAAACTGGCCGTTGGCAGAAGTTCGGCGGGCAACTCCTCAAGATCAGGGATCGCAAGGACGCCGATTACTGTTACGCCCCGACCCACGAGGAAGTCATCACCGATTACGCGCGCAACGAGTTGCGCAGCTACAAGCAGTTGCCGATCAATTTCTACCAGATCCAGACCAAGTTCCGCGACGAGATCCGGCCGCGCTTCGGCGTGATGCGCGCGCGCGAATTCCTCATGAAGGATGCCTATTCCTTCCATCTCACGGCTGAATCGCTGGCCGACGAATATCGCAACATGGTCGACACCTATGGCCGCATCTTCACGCGTCTGGGCCTGAAGTTCCGTGCAGTGCAGGCCGATACCGGCGCGATTGGCGGCAATGCCAGCCACGAATTCCAGGTGCTCGCCGATTCGGGCGAGGACGCGATCGCCTATTCGACCGGCTCGGACTATGCCGCCAATGTCGAACTGGCAAGCGCACTGGCACCCACCCAGCAGCGCGCCACGCCGACGCAGTCGCTCGAACGCGTCGCCACGCCGACCCAGAAAACCATCGAGGAAGTCACCGGCTTCCTCGGCGTTTCTCCCAGCCAGTGCGTGAAGACCTTGATGGTGCGCGGCAATGACGGGCTGGTCGCGCTGTGCGTGCGCGGCGACCACGAAGTCAACGAGGTCAAGGCCGCCAAGTTCGCCGAGCTGCCCGGCGAAGTGCTGCTGGCCGACGAGGCCGAGATCATCCGCTTGACCGGCACCAAGCCCGGCTTCATCGGCCCGGCCGGCCTGCCTGCGACGATTCCCGTCATCGTCGATCGCGACGCCGCCCTGCTGGCCGATTTCATCTGCGGCGGCAATGTCGATGGCACGCACTATCGCGGCGCGAACTGGGAGCGTGACGCCCGCGTCACGCGTGTCGCCGATCTGCGCAAGGTCGTGCAGGGCGATGCCTCGCCGGACGGCAGGGGCTCACTCGAAATCGCGCGCGGTATCGAAGTCGGTCATGTTTTCCAACTCGGCGACAAGTACGCGAGCGCGCTCGGCGCCACCGTGCTTGACGATGCCGGCAAGGCGCAGGCGATGCAGATGGGTTGTTATGGCATCGGCGTGAGCCGCATCGTCGCCGCCGCCATCGAGCAGAATCACGACGAGGCCGGCATCCTCTGGCCCGAGCCGATGGCACCCTGGCATGTGGCGATCTGCCCGATCAATGCCGCGCAGAATGCCGCTGTACGTGAGGCCGCAGACGCCCTGTATGCACAATTGACCGAACGCGGCATTGATGTCCTGCTGGACGATCGTGGCCTGCGTCCGGGACCGATGTTTGCCGACATGGAATTGATCGGAATCCCGCATCGGGTGGTCATCAGCGAGCGCGGCCTGGCCGCCGAGACGTTTGAATACCGCCGCCGCGGCGAGAGCGAGAATCAGGCCTTGAACCATGCCGACCTGCTGCGTCGAATTGGCATTGGATCACCGTGAAGCCAGGCGCTGGCAAATCAGGAATTGCGGCTTGAGCGGGATTTGAACGATTTTCGACTACAATGCCCCGCGCAATACCCCATCCGGATTGCGTCACCCATTATCCAGAGGCAATGCAATGGCAATTGATTTGAAGGGTCTCAATCACAACCAGCTGTCGGATTTGATTGCGCGCGCGAAGGCGCGTCAGGAAGAATTGGCCAAGGATCGGGTGAGCAAACTGCGTGACAAGATCAACGCCTTGATCAAGGCCGAAGGCGTGGCGCTCGAGCAGGTGTTCGGTGGTCGCGGCGGCCGTGGCGGCAAGCGCGGCGGCAAGGTCAAGCCGAAGTTCCGCAATCCGAGCACGGGCGAGACCTGGACCGGCCGCGGCAAGCGTCCGCGTTGGTTCGCCGCTGCGCTGGCAGCCGGCAAGAAGGAAAAGGATTTCCTGATCGGCTGAGCCGGATTGCCGACTCGCACACGACAAACGCCGGCCTCGTGCCGGCGTTTTCGTTCATGCTTCCCCAAAGGACGATTGGCAGTCAGGGCGGCGCGCGGGATAATCCGAAGCGATGCGTGGCCACGCGCGTCTCCACCTTTCCAAAGCCGATCCGACATGACCAATCCACCGATCTGGGAACCCAGCGCCGAGCGCATCGACGGCGCCAACATCAGTCGCTTCATGCGCTTCGTGCGCGAGAGCACCGGCAACGAGGACATCCGCCGCTACGGCCCGCTGTACGATTTTTCGGTGCGCAATCCCGAGCGTTTCTGGTCGCTGGTGTGGGAGTTTTGCGGCATCCGCGCGCAAGGCGAGCACGAGCCGGTACTGGTCGACCGTGACAAGATGCCGGGTGCGCGCTGGTTCCCGAACGTGCGCCTCAACTTCGCGCAGAACCTTTTGCGCCACAAGGATGAGCGCATTGCCATCGTGTTCCGCAACGAGTGGGGACACCAGCGCGAAATCAGCTACGCCCAGTTGCACGTCGAAGTCGGTCGACTCGCTCACGCGCTCAAACTGGCAGGTGTCGGAGTCGGCGATCGCGTCGCCGGTTTCATGCCCAACATCCCGGAAACCATCATCGCGATGCTCGCCACGACCTCGCTCGGTGCGACCTGGTCGTCCTGTTCGCCCGACTTCGGCATCCGCGGCGTGGTTGATCGCTTCGGACAGATCGCGCCCAAGGTCTTGTTCACCGCCGACCAGTATGGCTATGGCGGCAAGCGCTTCGATTGTCTGGACAAGATCCGCGGCGTACTCGATGAGTTGCCGAGTATCGAGAAACTGGTCGTCGTGCCCTACAGCGGCGAGCCGCTCAAACTCGATGGCCTGCGCAATGCGGTGAGCCTGCCTGACTTCGCCGGCAGCGAAAACCATGCGCTCGAATTCGTGGCAGTGCCGTTCGATCATCCTCTGTACGTGATGTATTCCTCGGGCACCACCGGCGTGCCCAAGTGCATCGTACATGGCGTGGGCGGCACCCTGATCCAGCATCTCAAGGAACTGGTGCTGCATACCGACCTCAAGCGCGAGGACAAGCTGTTCTACTACACCACCTGCGGCTGGATGATGTGGAACTGGTTCGTCTCCGGCTTGGCGGTGGGCGCAACCCTGGTCGTCTACGATGGCTCGCCCTCGCATCCCGACGGCAATGCGCTGTGGGACCTTGCCGATGAAGTCGGCATCAGCATTTTCGGCACCAGCGCCAAGTGGCTCAGCGCGATCGAGAAAGCCGGCGTGAAGCCGCGCGAAACGCACAAACTCCTGCAGCTCAAGACGATCCTCTCCACCGGCTCCCCGCTCGCGCCGGAGAGCTACGACTACGTCTACCGCGACATCAAGCAGCGCGTGATGCTCGCCTCGATCTCTGGCGGCACCGACATCATTTCCTGCTTTGCGCTCGGCTGCCCGCTGTTGCCGGTCTACCGTGGAGAACTGCAATGTCGCGGCCTGGGACTCAAGGTCGAAGTACTCGACGATGACGGCAAACCGGTGCGCGCAACGCAAGGCGAACTGGCGTGCGCGGCACCGTTTCCGGCAATGCCGGTGTTCTTCTGGAATGACCCCGATGGCCAGCGCTATCACAACGCCTATTTCGCCAAGGTGCCCGGCATCTGGTGCCACGGCGATCGCGCCCTGCTCACCGAGCATGACGGCATCATCATCTACGGTCGCTCCGACGCCACCCTCAACCCCGGCGGCGTGCGCATCGGCACTGCCGAGATCTATCGTCAGGTCGAACAGATTCCCGAAGTGCTCGAATCGGTTGCCGTCGGCCAGCACTGGGGCGATGACGAGCGCGTGATCCTGTTCGTGCGCCTGCGCGAAGGCATCACGCTCGACGATGCGCTGCGCACGCGCATCGTCCAGCAGATCCGCACCAACACCACACCACGCCACGTTCCGGCGAAGATCCTGCAGGTTGCCGACATCCCGCGCACGATCTCGGGCAAGATCACCGAAATCGCCGTACGCGACACGATTCACGGCAAGCCGGTCAAGAACACCGACGCACTGGCCAACCCGCAAGCTCTGGAATGTTTCCGCAACCTCGCGGCGCTGCGCGATTGAGCAGCAGCGCACGGCGGGTCACGCTTCAGTCGAAGCCGTTGCGGAAGATGCGATCCCCCACGTAAACGCCCGTATTGAGCGCATCGTGGCGGAACTGTGGCCAAGGCATGTTCTTGAGGCTTGCCACGCTGTTGGGGAACTTCCAGGCGTAGAGGGCGCCCTTGGGGCCGCCCAGCGTCGAAGAACTGCCAACGACGACTTCTATTTTGCCATCGCCATCGATATCTGCCGCCGTTGGCGTGCTGAATACGCCCGAATTGACGCGCAATTGAAAAATTGCCGGATTCGGGGTCCCCGTACACGCATCCACATGGGTGTACGAACGCTGGACGCCATTTCTTGCCCAGACACTCACCTGCACTGCGACCGGACTGAGGATTTCCAGCTGCCCGTCACCATCCAGATCAACGACGATCGGCGAGGCAAAAGCCGGCCCCACGTTGACGTCCGTACTGCACGAATCCGCGGTAACCGGCATGACCGGCCAACCTGGATAGGCAGTGCCGTCACTGCGAACGACATGCATGTAGCCATTGCGGTCGTTGGGCGTCGGGCCGCTGTCCTTGATGAGGGTACTGATGATGGCCTCGAGCCGACCATCCCCATCCAGGTCGGCAAGTGCCGGCGATACCGTTCTCGTACTCTGATTCGGAGTGGCGTACGGCCAGCCTGAAAGGGGGGCGCCGGACGCGCTCAAGCCGAACATCGCTTCGGTCACGATCTGCGCATCACCATCGGGCGCGCACGCGGCGATGTCCCAGCAACGACCATTTCCGGCGACCACGCCAGCCGCCCCGGTTCCCGAAAGGTCGCCGATCGCGGGCGATGAATAGACCACTTCATCCAGCTTGAGCGGAAACCCCGGCACTTCACCCGTTCCGTTGCCACGAAACGCGCGTATCTGGCCACCGACGCGCCGGCCGTTGGGGAGAAGTCCGATACCGGAATCAATACCAATGACAACATCCTTCACGCCGTCCCGGTCGAGATCGTAAATGGCTGGCGAAGACCAGACGCTGTCGATGACGTCGTCGGGCACGCCCTTTATCCACCACAACGAGCAATCAGGACGTATTGCCCGCACATGCGTATCGAAGCTGCCAAACACGATCTGCATCTCGTTGGGCCGTGATGCGTCGAGCCGACCGAGCGCAGGCGAACTGTAGACCCCGTTGGGAAGCCCGGCGCGATAATTCAGCGCCGTGAACGCACATTTCAGTGTTCCATTTGCGCGCAGGATATAGACCCCACCGCCGTTGAGGCTTGCATCACCGGCTGCAACGACGACTTCCGGGGCACCATCGCCATCTATGTCCGCAACGGCGGGCTTGCTTTGAATCGGAATCGAACCAGTCTTGTAAGCCCAGAGAAATGAACCATCTCCGTGATAAGCAACCACATATCCGGTGGTCGTACCGATCAAGATGTCTTGCTTGGTATCGGCATTGAGTCCGAGGCTTGCGATGGCCGGACTGGAAAACTGCACGAAACCGATGTCTGCAGGTACCCCGACCCCGGAAAATTCAACGGGAAACCCGGGTGCGCACGCTGGATTGGTACTGGCAGGGCAGGCAATGTGGGCGCCGATGCACAGCGTTGGCGCCAACAGAAACGAGCACGGCCACAACAGCCTGCCTCGGATTCTCGTGGAACGCATGACCTGCTCCCTTGATCGACGCCCGGATACGCTTGCGAGCATACGCGCCTGCCGTGCCAATGACATCTCGTTCCGCGGCGTTGCGGGCGAAAGCGGATTCGCCCCGTCGTTCCCTCACGCGCGGCTGTCAATGCGGCATCCGACCGCTCGCCGAATCGCGAACTTGCGGATTGCCTGCGGCCATCGAGCAAACGCCCAGTCGAGGCGTGCGGCTGGCTCTTCCATGCTCATGCAGTGATCCGCGCGATTGTGCCCAGGCCAACAAGCGCCTTGGCCCGTCAAGCCAACGCCTCATCCAGCTCGGCGCGAAGATCTTCCAGACCCTCCACACCCACCGACAAACGGATCAGGCCATCACTGATTCCCAAGCGCTTGCGATTGGCCGGCGGGATCGAGGCATGGGTCATGATTGCCGGATGCTCGATCAGACTCTCGACACCACCCAGCGATTCGGCCAGTGAGAACAGGTGGCAACGCTCGAGCATCCTGCGCGCCTTGCGCAGGCCGCCCTTGACCTCGATGGTGACGATGCCGCCAAAGCCATCCATCTGCTTCTTCGCCAGCGCATGCTGCGGGTGGGACTTGAGCCCGGGGTAGATCACGCGCGCGACAGCTGGATGTCTTTCCAGCCAGCGCGCCAGTTCAAGCGCGTTCGCGCAATGCGCGCGCATGCGCAGGTGCAGGGTCTTGAGTCCTCGCATCGCCAGGAAGGCATCGAAGGGACCGGCGATCGCACCAACCGAGTTGTGCAGGAAGGCCATCTCCTCGGCCAGGCGTGCGCTCTCACCCACCACGGCGATACCGCCAACCATGTCGGAATGACCGTTGAGATACTTGGTCGCCGAATGCACGACGATGCCGGCGCCGTGCTCGATCGGCCTTTGCAGCATCGGCGAACAGAAGGTGTTGTCGACGACGAAGATGAGCCCGTGCTTGTGCGCGAACTTGCCGATTTTTGCGAGATCGACCAGCTTCAGCATCGGATTGGTCGGCGTCTCGGCCCAGATCATGCGCGTGTTGGGCTTGAGCGCGGCCTTGAGTGCATCGCCATCATTGAGATCGACGAAACTGAAATCGAGCCCCGCACTGCGCTTGCGCACCCGCTCGAACAGGCGGAAGGTTCCGCCGTACAGATCGTCCATCGCGATCACGTGACTGCCCGAATCGAGCAGTTCGAGCACCGTGCCCGCCGCTGCCAAGCCCGAAGCGAACGCGTAAGCCTGACGACCGCCTTCGAGATCGGCGACGCAGCGCTCGTACGCCATGCGCGTCGGATTCTGCGTACGTGAGTATTCGTAACCTTGGTGTACGCCAGGGCTCTGCTGCACATAGGTCGAAGTCGCATAGATCGGCGTCATGATTGCGCCGGTCGATGGGTCCGGGCTTTGGCCGGCGTGGATCGCGCGGGTGGCGAGGTGGTGGATCTGACGTTTCTGATTGAACGGGCGGAATTTGCTCATGCTATCACTCTCATTTTGCAACTTGTGCTTCGAGTGCAAACAGAAAACAGGAATCAACGTCGTCGGACAAGAGCAATGCTTCCGCAAACTCCATCACGTCGTAAACACCGGAAGCCGCTTGCGCTGGCAAATGGAGCATCCCGACGCTTCGTTTCACAGAAAACCCAGCATCTGCGATGATTTTTCTCAATTCTGCCGGCGTGTATTCGTGCTTGTGATCTGGATCTGTCAGGGAGTCAGGACACTGCACTCTAGTCAACAACCGGTTGGGAGTGTCCAGCACCAGCGAACCATCCGGCTCCAGATGCTCCCTGACCCAGGCCAATAATCCATGCAATGCGTTCGGCCAAATGTGCTCAATTGCCTGTCCCATGAAGATCATCTGGTAGCGTTCCTGCTGTAGTTCTTCCACATTTCGTAACTCTTCCGCACACCCATGAAAGTAACGTACCTCACCCCATTCGAAGTAATGTGGCACACCTTGATCGAATTGCGGCCTTCCCCAGTATTGCTGCTCTGGCGGGAGATCAAGGATATGTAATCGCGCGGGTCGGTGCGGGTAGCCGAGCTCGATCAATGCTCCCTGCGGGTTGTTGGCACTGCTGCCGCCGATGTCCAAAATGCCGTTCGCGGCAGGCACGGTCTTGATCCATGCCTGCCGCGATGAGTGCATCTTGTCGAGCAAGTTTATGCCGAACCTGGACAGGTATTCTTCGGATTTCAAGAGTGTTTCGACCACGGCCTGTTGGTTGAACCGCTTGCTCGCAATCCGGGCACGCCATGCCGAAAGTCCTGCTGCATCAATCTGGCGGCGCAGAAGGACCATGTACGCCATCCGCACATAGTCTTCGTCGCTCGCCATCTGAAGTTGAAGCGGCGGAAGACATCTATGCAAGAACTCTGCACACCATCGTGGAAAACGAATGCTCATGGTGATTTACCGCTGTCCAAGGGTCTCATCGCCGGAATAGGTCAAGTCAGTTTCTTTTCGTAATGATCAACCCGAAGGAAGTCGAAGCAAAAGACCCGATGCGCAGCTTCAGATGCAAGGACGTATAGGGCGGCTCGTCGACGTGCCTGTCGGCTTCGCTGTCGCCGAGCTCGAAATTCATCGGCTCGACCAGATAGCCCTCACGCTCCAGGCGAGCCGCAAGCTCCAGCAAATCGCGCTTGCGATAGATGACCGAACCTCCCGTCTCGATGGTGTGCTCATCAGATTCACAGTTGAGTTCCGTGGTGTGAACCGCCACGCCGCCGGGCGCGAGACAGTTCATTGCGTTGACGACGAAATCCATGCCATGGCCGATACTGCCAAGATGCTCAAGCGCACATGAGGACCACAGAAAGTCGAAACCGCGCAGATCCTCCGGAATCGCGCGCATGTCGACTTCGCGAAATGAAACGCGAGCCTCGAATTCCTTTGCAGGACAAAGACCCTTTCGATTGAGCTGTGCCAGCCCAAGCGCATGCTGATTGGTATCCACCCACCCCGCGTCGCGAGCGATGTCCAGCCCGATGTCCGACGCAACGATCGAACATCCGCGCAGCGCGAACAGGGAGCTGAGCGGTTCGGTACCGACCGCGAATCCAAGCCCGCGGGCGCCACCGTCGAGCTTTCCGCGTTCGTACAGGGCCTGCACGATGAAGCACCATTCCCACAGCTTGCGATGCAGCCCGGCAGGTTTTTCCCGCAAGGCAGAAGCCCAGTGGCGAAATACCGGCGACTCGAGTTGGGCCTTCGTGCAGGCTTGGCAGCTCAACGTCACCTCACCCGGCCTCGGCGGATGCCCACAATCGGCTTGCGTCAGGACGCCATGACGTTCACGAAATTCAGTTGAATCCATGAGAGACTTCGCGATGTCTTCGGGCGAAGGCACTTGCCGCGCAACGACCTCACGATAGTGCCGAAGCCCCTCCTGATCCGGCTCTCTCCCCAAGAGCAAACGATAGGCATAACGCACATCTTCCGGCGTGGCTTTGAGTTTACTCATTGAGAATCTTTCCTTCCGAATGCGAAACATCGTGAGCAACGGGCGTCACCCGGCCCTTCTGCGCAGATAGTTGAGCAGGTCGATCC
The DNA here is from genome assembly GCA_002632325.1 of Lysobacterales bacterium. Taxonomy (GTDB): domain Bacteria; phylum Pseudomonadota; class Gammaproteobacteria; order Xanthomonadales; family Rhodanobacteraceae; genus Dokdonella_A. Next base: position 264,732 of record NSJK01000002.1, read on the forward strand.
GCGTGATCAGCCCGACGAACTTCGGTCCGTCGACGACGATCGCGACATGGCCCACTTCGAACACCGGCATCAGTGCATCGATCGGTGATTTCACGTCGAGTACACGCAGCTTTTCGACCATCGCGGTGGAAACCGGATCGCGGAAACGGGCCTCATCGAGATGGACGTGCAGGAGCAGATCCGATTCGTCGATGATGCCCACGATCGCATCGCCATCCATCACCGGCAATTGCGACACGTCGTAGAGCTTCATGCGGTTGTAGGCCGTGACCAGCAACTCGTTCGGCCCGACGACCACGGTATCGCGCTTGGCATAGGGTCGCAGGATCAGGTCGCGCAGATCGCCGGTCGGTTGGCGGTCGAGAAAGCCGTTGTCGAGCATCCAGTAGTCGTTGTACATCTTCGACAGGTACTTGTTGCCGGTGTCGCACACCAGGGCGACGACGCGCTTGGGCGTGGTTTGTTCACGGCAATACTTGAGCGCCGCGGCGAGCAGGGTGCCCGTGGAAGAACCGCCGAACACGCCTTCCTTGGCCAGCAGTTCGCGCGCGGCGAGGAAACTTTCCTTGTCGCTGATCGCGTAGGCCTTTTTCACGCGCGAGAAATCGCTGATCGAGGGCAGGAAATCCTCGCCGATGCCTTCGACCATCCAACTGCCGGACTTGGTCGAGAGCACGCCTTCATTGATGTACTGGGCGAGGATCGAGCCGACCGGATCGGCGAGCACGAATTGCGTATCCGGCGAAGCCTTGGCAAAGAAATGCGACAGGCCGGTCATGGTGCCCGAGGAACCGCAGCCGAACACGATCGCATCGACCTTGCCGTCGAGTTGCTCGAGGATTTCCGGACCGGTGCCCTGCTCGTGAGCGAGCGGATTGTCGGGATTGCCGAATTGATTGATGAAGTAGGCGCCCGGTGTTTCCGCGGCGATGCGCGCGGCCAGGTCCTGGTAGTACTCGGGGTGTCCCTTGGCCACGTCCGAGCGCGTGAGCACGACTTCGGCGCCCATCGCCTTGAGGTTGAAGATCTTCTCGCGGCTCATCTTGTCGGGTACGACGAGGATGAGGCGGTAGCCCTTGGCTTGCGCGACCAAGGCGAGTCCGAGTCCGGTGTTGCCGGCCGTGCCTTCGACGATCGTTGCGCCGGGCTTGAGCTTGCCGGCCTTTTCGGCGCCTTCGATCATCGACAGACCGATGCGATCCTTGATCGAGCCGCCGGGATTGGCGCTTTCCAGCTTGAAGTAGAGCTCGCAGGGTCCGGTATCGAGGCGCTGCGCCTTGATCATCGGCGTGTTGCCGATGAGCTCGAGGATGCTCTGGTGGACTGTCATGCGATCTCCGCGATGCGTGTGCCACACCGCGATGGCGTGACCGGCAATGCCTCCCACTGATGGAGGCGAACGCGGGAATGATAGCCCAGTGTGGTTGCGATCCGGCGCACCGCCGTCACCGGCGTGCGCCGGATGCGTGGCGATCAGTGTGCCGCTGTGAGCTGGCCCCACATCGTCGTGAGTTTGTCCTTGGCGTGAAGTTTTTCCTTCTTCATGTTGTGCAGTGTCACGTCATCCACTGGCAACACGCCGATCTCCGCATCGCGCACCTTGCTGTCAAGCTCCTGATGTCGGTAGTACAGGCTGCGGAATTCGGGGTTGGCCTGCATCAATGCTGCTATTTCATCTTTCTGGCTTGCTTCGAACATCAGACAGCCTCCTCTGGTTGAAAACGCAAACGCGACGACGCGCCGACCATGACGCGCCGCCGCGTTGCGCGACGAGTGACACAAGTTTTGCGATATGGCTCGGAACGAGCCGGCGTGGTCGATGAGGGCGGAACGACCGCACACGAGAGCGAAGGCTTCGCGATCGATGCCACTGCCAGGAAACACCGCACCACGCGCCCCGCTGGTCGTGGGGCTGAGGGAACACAATCCTCGGTCGCGGTCGTTGCACTCATGGGCCAGGCTTTTTTGCCCAAGTGGGTGCCGGAAATCCGGTGCACTTGGGAGATAGACGCTACTCCCTTGGCATGGGGATGACAAGGCGTTGCGAGCCTGTGCGAGCATGTTGTTCGCACCGCATCACGGAAGTTATTCATATGTCGAATCAACAACTTGCAGAATTTCCACAAGGCGCGCGCGTTGTTGCGCCGAGGCAACATCCAGCCGCCCGGTAAGGTCGCGAGCCTGCTGCCATGCGGCCTGCGCGGACGCGCCGGCGTTGCCGCGACGCGGCATGCGCGCGGAGGTGGACGCAGATGATTTCGTCCTGTCGCATCGGCCGAACTCGGATCAGCGAACCGTCGCCCCGTCAGGCTCCGGAACCACCCGATGCTCTGGAGGCGGCTGCAACCGCGCCCCCAACGCGCCCCCAACGCGACGCACTGCGACCGTGCAAGGCCGTGGTCGGGCCTGCCGGCCCTCCTACAGGAGCACACGAATGCTCGATCCCGATCGGTCGGGCCTGCCGGCCCTCCTACGCAAGCCATCGTGTCGCTGCCGCGCATCGTGATGGTGTAGGAGCGGCGGGAGCCGCGACAAGGCGCCACGCACGATCGTGCGCACCGCGAACCTGCGGCGCAACAGTCGGGCCGGCCGGCCCTCCTACAGGAGCACACGAATGCTCGATCCCGATCGGTCGGGCCTGCCGGCCCTCCTGCGCAGCCCATCGTATCGTTGCCGCGCATCGTGATGGTGTAGGAGCGGCGGAAGCCGCGACAAGGCGCCACGCACGATCGTGCGCAGCGCGAACCTGCGGCGCAACAGTCGGGCCTGCCGGCCCTCCTACGAGAGCACACGATTGCTCGATACCGATCAATCGGGCCTGCCGGCCCCTCCTACGCAAGCCATCGTGTCGTTGCCGCGCATCGTGATGGTGTAGGAGCGGCGGAAGCCGCGACAAGGCGCCACCCACGATCGTGCGCAGCGCGAACCTGCGGCGCAACAGTCGGGCCTGCCGGCCCTCCTACGCAAGCCTTCGTGTCGTTGCCGCGCATCGTGATGGTGTAGGAGCGGCGGAAGCCGCGACAAGGCGCCACCCACGATCGTGCGCAGCGCGAACCTGCGGCGCAACAGTCGGGCCTGCCGGCCCTCCTACGCAAGCCTTCGTGTCGTTGCCGCGCATCGTGATGGTGTAGGAGCGGCGGAAGCCGCGACAAGGCGCCACGCACGATCGTGCGCAGCGCGAACCTGCGGCGCAACAGTCGGGCCTGCCGGCCCTCCTACCGAAGCCATCGTGTCGTTGCCGCGCATCGTGATGGTGTAGGAGCGGCGGAAGCCGCGACAAGGCGCCACCCACGATCGTGCGCAGCGCGAACCTGCGGCGCAACAGTCGGGCCTGCCGGCCCCTCCTACGCAAGCCATCGTGTCGTTGCCGCGCATCGTGATGGTGTAGGAGCGGCGGAAGCCGCGACAAGATGTCACGCACGATCGTGCGCAGCGCGAACCTGCGGCGCAACAGTCGGGCCTGCCGGCCCTCCTACGGAAGCCTTCGTGTCGTTGCCGCGCATCGTGATGGTGCAGGAGCGGCGGAAGCCGCGACAAGATGTCACGCACGATCGTGCGCACCGCGAACCTGCGGCGCAACAGTCGGGCCTGCCGGCCCTCCTACGCAAGCCATCGTGTCGCTGCCGTGCAGCGCGATGGTGTAGGAGCGGCGGAAGCCGCGACAAGGCGTCACGCACGATCGCGCGCACTGCGAACCTGTGGCGCCGCGGTCGGGCCTGCCGGCCCTCCTACGCAAGCCATCGTGTCGTTGCCGCGCATCGTGATGGTGTAGGAGCGGCGGAAGCCGCGACAAGGCGCCACGCACGATCGTGCGCACCGCGAACCTGCGGCGCAACAGTCGGGCCTTCCGGCCCTCCTACAGGAGCACACGAATGCTCGATCCCGATCGGTCGAGCCTGCCGGCCCCTCCTACGCAAGCCATCGTGTCGTTGCCGCGCATCGTGATGGTGTAGGAGCGGCGGAAGCCGCGACAAGGCGTCACGCACGATCGTGCGCACCGCGAACCTGCGGCGCAACAGTCGGGTTTGCCGGCCCTCCTACGAAAGCACACGATTGCTCGATGCCGATCAATCGGGCCTGCCGGCCCTCCTGCGCAGCCCATCGTATCGGTATGGAACGGTGATTGCGCCGCCCGGCACGCTCAAGGTTTGGCCGGGGTTTTCTTCGGCTTGGCCGCAGCCTTCGTGGCGGCGGCAGGTTTGGCGCTGGCCGGTTTGGCCGCTGTTGCCGCTGCAGGCTTGCCGCTCAGCGCGGCCTCTAGTTCGGCTTCCTTCTTGGCCAGCGCTGCCGCCTTGGCCTGTGCCGCAGCCATTTTCTTGGCTTGGCTTGCCTCGGCCTGCGCAGCCTTGGCCGCTTCCTGCGCCTGCTCGCCCTCGACGCGTGCCGCCTCAGCCTCACGGCGTGCGGTTTCGGCTTCTTCGGCACGGATCTGCGCCTGCAACCGCGCACGTTCGAGATCGGCGCGCGCAAGCTCGGCATCACGACGCGCGATCGCCACCTGCAGGCGGTCATTCTCGCGCTGCAACTGGCTGCGTTGATCTTCGAGCAGTTCAGCCTCGGCGGCAGCCTGCGCCGCATCGATGCGACGCTCGACGACGTAAATCCAGGTGTCTCGCTGCTTGCGTTTGGCTTCCTTGAGATCGGCCAGCGCCTGGCGCGCGCGATCCATCGCGATCGGTGCGTGATTGGCCAGTTGAGGATCAGTCGCCAAGCTGTTGAAGCGATCGAGCAGGCGCTGATAGTCGTCGTCACGCGCCTGCGCCACGCTCGCAAGGCCCGCGCTCAAGGCAAGCGCGATCACGAGACACTTGTTCACTGGCCGGCTCATGGCTGTTCCTCCACACTGGCTGCCGGGCTGCGCGACAGATCCTCCCGCAGCGCAGCATTGCCCCGAGTGAGCTTTTCGACCGCGATCCTGGCTTGCTCGCGACGGGCGCGCACGGCAGCCAACTCGCTGTCGGCCTGTGATTGCAGCGCCAATTGCGCGGCCATTTCGTAGTCACCGTCGCCCTCGGCAGACTGGGCGCCGGCGTAATGGTCGGCTGCGGCACGCAGATCGGCGGCAGCGAACTCGGCAGCGCCTACCGAGCGGGCGGTTTCCAGTCCGCGGGCTGCGGCATTGAGCTGATCGACCGGGGGCTTGGTCGGTCCGCACGCGGCGAGTGCCAAAAGCGCCAGAACGACGAATGGCGCATGGATTTTTCCGCAAGGTAGTGTCATAACATCAACCGCTCGCTCGTTGCACGAATGGCTATTGTGGGAAGGCCTGCTGCAGTTTGGCAACGCCATCCCTGTTCCCGCGATCCATTCTCCCCGATCCGAACACTGCGAGAACCGCTATGGATATTGGCTACTTCCTGAAATTGATGTCCGAGAAAGGCGCTTCGGACATGTTCCTGACCACGGGCGCACCGGTCAACATCAAGGTCGAAGGCAAGCTCTACCCGCTGGGCAACGCCGGCCTGCCCAACGGCATGGTCAAGAAGATCGCCTATTCGCTGATGGACGAAGGCCAGGTCCCGCATTTCGAGAAGAACCTCGAACTGAACATGGCCATCGCGGTCAAGGACGCCGGCCGCTTCCGCGTCAACGTGTTCAAGCAGCGCGGCGAAGTCGGCATGGTGATCCGCGCGATCAAGAGCGAGATTCCGAGCATCGAGCAACTGCGCCTGCCGCAACTGTTCAAGAACATCATCATGGAACCACGCGGCCTCGTGCTGCTGGTCGGCGCCACGGGATCGGGCAAGTCGACCACGCTGGCTTCTATGATCGATCACCGCAATTCCAACACCTCGGGCCACATCCTCACCATCGAGGACCCGATCGAATACCTGTATCGGCACAAGAAATCAGTCGTCAACCAGCGCGAAGTGGGACTGGATACGCACAGCTTCCACGAAGCGCTCAAGAACGCGATGCGCGAAGCGCCCGACGTGATCCTGATCGGCGAAATCCGCGACGCGGCCACGATGGAAGCCGCGATCACCTTCTCCGAGACCGGCCATCTGTGTCTGGCGACGCTGCACTCGAACAATGCCGACCAGACCATCGAGCGCATCCTCAACTTCTTCCCCGAGTCGGCGCACAAGAACATCCTCATGAACGTCGCGCTCAATCTGCGCGCGGTGATCAGCCAGCGTCTGGTGATGGGCAAGGACGGCCACCGCCTGCCGGCGGTCGAGGTGCTCATCAACACGCCGCACATCCGCGATCTGCTGCGCCGCGGTCAGGTGCACGAGGTCAAGGAGGCGATGGATCGCAGTCTGCAGGAGGGCATGCAGACCTTCGATCAGTCGTTGTACGGGCTGTACAAGGAAGGCAAGATCGAGCTCGAAGAGGCGCTCAATCACGCCGACTCGCGCGATGGCCTTGCGCTCAAGGTGCGACTCGCCGAAGGCGGCGAGGCACCGATGGCCGATACTTTCGACGTCAGCAACTTCTGAGCAGAAGCGGCGGAAGCGCGCGACAAGGCGTCACGCACGATCGCGCGCACTGCGAACCTGTGGCGCGTCGGTCGAGCCTGCCGGCCCTCCTACGCAAGCCATCGTGTCGCTGCCGTGCAGCGCGATGGTGTAGGAGCGGCGGCAGCCGCGACAAGGCGCCACGCACGATCGCGCGCACTGCGAACCTGTGGCGCTCCGGTCGGGCCTGCCGGCCCTCCTACGCAAGCCATCGTGTCGCTGCCGTGCAGCGCGATGGTGTAGGAGCGGCGGAAGCGCACGACAAGGCGTCACGCACGATCGCGCTCACCGCGAACCCGCGGTGCCGCGGTCGGGCCTGCCGGCCCTCCTACGAAAGCACACGATTGCTCGATGCCGATCGGTCGGGCCTGCCGGCCCTCCTACGCAAGCCATCGTGTCGCTGCCGTGCCGCGCGATGGTGTAGGAGCGGCGGCAGCCGAGACAAGGCGTCACGCACGATCGCGCTCACCGCGAACCTGTGGCGCTCCGGTCGGGCCTGCCGGCCCTCCTACGAAAGCACACGATTGCTCGATGCCGATCGGTCGGGCCTGCCGGCCCTCCTACGCAAGCCATCGTGTCGCTGCCGTGCAGCACGATGGTGTAGGAGCGGCGGCAGCCGCGACAAGGCGTCACGCACGATCGCGCGCACTGCGAACCTGTGGCGCTCCGGTCGGGCCTGCCGGCCCTCCTACGAAAGCACACGATTGCTCGATGCCGATCGGTCGGGCCTGCCGGCCCTCCTACGCAAGCCATCGTGTCGCTGCCGTGCAGCGCGATGGTGTAGGAGCGGCGGCAGCCGCGACAAGGCGTCACGCACGATCGCGCGCACTGCGAACCTGTGGATCTCCGGTCGGGCCTGCCGGCCCTCCTACGAAAGCACACGATTGCTCGATGCCGATCGGTCGAGCCTGCCGGCCCTCCTACGCAAGCCATCGTGTCGCTGCCGCGCATCGTGATGGTGTAGGAGCGGCGGCAGCCGCGACAAGGCGTCACGCACGATCACGCGCACTGCGAACCTGTGGCGCTCCGGTCGGGCCTGCCGGCCCTCCTACGAAAGCACACGATTGCTCGATGCCGATCGGTCGGGCCTGCCGGCCCTCCTACGAAAGCACACGATTGCTCGATGCCGATCGGTCGGGCCTGCCGGCCCTCCTACGAAAGCACACGATTGCTCGATGCCGATCGGTCGAGCCTGCCGGCCCTCCTACGCAAGCCATCGTGTCGCTGCCGTGCAGCGCGATGGTGCAGGAGCGGCGGCAGCCGCGACAAGGCGCCGCGCACGATCGTGCGCACCGCGAACCTGCGGCGCTCCGGTCGGGCCTGCCGGCCCTCCTACGAAAGCACACGATTGCTCGATGCCGATCGGTCGAGCCTGCCGGCCCTCCTACGATTTCCTGGGCGGTGCGGCGTAGAGTTTCTCGGCCGGCTGGAACAGGATCCACGAGGTCGCGATGTACTTGTCGCCGCCCTTGGGCCGGTTGCCGCGATGGGTGTGGGTGAATCCCGCCGGCGCAATCGCCATCAGGCCGGTCTTCGGCTTGACCAGCTTGTGCTGGAAGTAGAACTCGGTTTCGCCCTCGTCGAAACCCTCGTTGAGATACAGCGTCCACAGCAGCACGCGATGCAGACGGTCGTTGTCGCCTGCGCGCGGCGAAGTCTCGCTGTGCCAGTAGGGATAACCGCCGACGTCACCGAGATAGCGCTGGATGTTGATTTCGCCGGGGCGGAACAATTGCGCGATCAGCCCCTGCAACTGCGCGTCGCCCATCGCACGAATGTGCTCGCCATCGAGCATGCTTTGCTCGCCGGTCTTGGGATCGACTTTCGACAACATCAGCGGCGCCAGCGCGAGGAAAGGATACTTGCGCACGTAGGCGAGCATGTTGCGCATCACCGCGGTGTTGAGCGCGTTCTCCACATTCTTCCACTCGGGATGGCGCGAGATGGTGATGTCCCAACTGTCCTTGAGCGTGGTGTTGACGCCGCCGCCGGTGGCGCCACGCACGATCTTGTCGCTGGCCGCATAGGCGGCAAGGATCTCGGCGCAGGCCTGCGCGGGCAGCGCGTCGGCGTAGGTTTCGATGAAATCGGGAGCTGCTTCGATGCTCATGCGTCGGCCTCGCGGTGATAGGCGGTGGCGCGCTCGACCTCGTTCTTCGAGCCGAGGAACACCGGTACGCGTTGGTGCAACCGAGTCGGCACGATGTCGAGGATGCGCTCGCGCCCGGTAGTCGCCGCGCCGCCGGCCTGCTCGACGATCATCGCCATCGGGTTGGCCTCGTACATCAGACGCAGCTTGCCCGGCTTGGAGGCGTCCTTGAGATCGCGTGGATAGATGAATATGCCGCCACGGGTGAGGATGCGGTGCACGTCGGCCACCATCGAGGCGACCCAGCGCATGTTGAAATCGCGCCCGCGCGGCCCGGTCTTTCCGGCCAGCAGTTCCTCGATGTAGCGGCGCATCGGCGCTTCCCAGTGGCGCAGGTTCGACATGTTGATTGCGAACTCGCCGGTATCTTCGGGAATCTTCACGTTGGCGGCGCTGAGGATGAAGCTGCCCTGCTCGCGGTCGAGCGTGAACACATGCACGCCGTCACCGAACGTGAGCACCAGCACCGTGCTCGAGCCGTACACCGCATAACCCGCTGCCACCTGGCGCGAACCGGGCTGCAGGAACGCACGTTCATCCGGATCGCGCACGCCTTCGGGACAGCGCAGCACCGAAAAGATCGTGCCCACCGAGATGTTGACGTCGATGTTGGACGAGCCATCGAGCGGATCGAACACGAGCAGGTATTCGCCCTTGGGATAGCGGTGCGGAATCGGATGCGGATCGTCCATTTCTTCCGAGGCCAGCGCCGCGAGGTGGCCACCCCATTCGTTGGCTTCGAGCAGGATCTCGTTGGACAACACGTCGAGTTTCTTCTGCGTCTCGCCCTGCACGTTTTCGGTGCCGGCGCTGCCGAGCACACCGCCGAGCGCGCCCTTGCCGACCGCAATCGAGATGCGCTTGCAGGCGCGGGCAACGACTTCGATCAGCAGGCGCAGGTCGGAATTGATGCGGCTGTGGTCCCGCTGCTGCTCGATGAGAAAGCGGGTGAGGGAAATCCGGGATGGGGTCGACATGAACGACGATCCAAGGCAATGAAGTGCGTCCATTGTCCAAGGCCGGGGCCGATCAAGGCAACGCCGCCCATCCTTCGGCACTGTGTCCGCCGCCCACAAGTGCGATCATTGCGTTTTGCCTCGAAGGGGATTGCCCATGAACCGCTGGCCCACCGCTGCGCTGCTCGCCGGCCTTGCGCTGGTCTCGATTGCCCATGCGCAGAGCGCCGACGACACGTTCAAGTCGATCTATTCGCAAGAGTGGACCTGGCGTCAGCAGCAGTTCGGCGGCTACGACAACGAGGACAGCCAGTCCAACCCGGATGCCGCACATCTGCCCGAGGTCAACGCCAAGGCGCAGGCTGCGCGGCTGGCGCACTGGGATGGCGTGCTCAAGCAACTCGATGGGGTTGCGGTCAAGGATCTGTCCGCAGACAACCAGATCAACTACGCGGTGTATCGCCCGCAGATCGAGAACCTCGCCGCCGCGATCCGCTTCCGCGATTACGAAATGCCGTTCAACAGCGATTCGCAGTTCTGGGCCGATCTGGGTTTCATGACGCGGCGCCCACTGCGCGACGAACGCTCGGCACGCGCCTACATCGCCAAACTCAACGACGTGCCGCGCTACTTCGACGAGCAGACCGCCAACATGCGTGCCGGGCTCAAGCGCGGTTTCTCGGTGCCGCGCGCCGTACTCGACGGGCGCGACGTTTCGATTGCGAGCTACGCGCAGGTCAAGTCGCCCGAAGACAGCGAGTTCTACAACCCGCTCAAGGATCTGCCGGCCAGCATGCCCGCCGACACGCAGGCACGCCTGCGCGCCGATGCGCGACAGGCGATCAGCAGCAAGGTCATTCCGGCCTACGCGAAACTGCTCAAGTTCTTCCGCGACGACTACATGCCGCATGCGCGCAAGACGCTGGCGGCCGAGTCGATGCCCGACGGCAAGGCGTGGTATCGCCAGCAGATCAAGGAATACACGACGCTGGATCTCGGCCCCGAAGCGATCCACCAGATCGGACTCAAGGAAGTCGCGCGCATCGACGCACAGATGCAGGCGACGATGAAGAAGAGCGGCTTCACCGGCGATTTTCCCGCCTTCCTCAAGTTCCTGCGCACCGATCCGCAGTTCTACGCGAAGACGCCCGAGGAACTGCTGATGCGCGCGGCGTGGATCGCCAAGCAGGTCGACGGCAAGCTCGATCGCTTCTTCGGTTTGCTGCCCCGTGGCCGCTTCACGATCGTGCCGGTGCCCGCATCGATCGCGCCGTTCTGGACCGCAGGCCGTGGAGGTGCACACACCTATTGGGTCAACACCTACGACCTGCCCTCGCGTCCGCTCTACAACCTGCCGGCGCTGACCGTGCATGAAGCCGCGCCCGGCCATGCGCTGCAGGGTGCGCTCGCCGAGGAGCAAACCGGTTATCCGGATTTCCGCAGCAAGAACTACATCTCGGCCTATGGCGAAGGCTGGGCGCTGTACTGCGAGAAGCTCGGCGAGGAAATGGGCATCTACCACACGCCCTACGAAGAGTTCGGCCGTCAAACCTACGAGATGTGGCGCGCCGCGCGACTGGTGATCGACACGGGCATCCACCACAAGGGTTGGACGCGCGCACAGGCAATCGACTTCCTCGCTTCACATGCGGCGCTGTCGCAGCACGAAGTCGAGACCGAAGTCGATCGCTACATCTCGTGGCCGGGTCAGGCGCTCAGCTACAAGCTCGGCGAGATCAAGATCGTCGAATTGCGCGCGCGCGCGGAGAAGGAACTCGGCCCGAAGTTCGATCTGCGCGCGTTCCACGACACCATCCTCGGCCTGGGTTCGGTGCCGTTGCCCGTGCTCGAACAGCAGGTCGATGCGTGGATCGCCAAGGTCAAGACTGCGCCGGCCGGCGACAAGGCCAAGGCCGCGTAAGGCAATCGATTCAAGGCAACGCCGATCAAGGTTTGCTGCCGGCGGACTTGGGCTTGCCCTTGTCCGCCGGCGCTGCGGCCTTGCCGGCGGCTTCCTGCTCGGCCTGTTTCTTCCATTCCTCGAGGATCTGGGCGCGCGTGGCAACGCCACGCGCGCTGTCCTCGGCAACCGTGGCCGCCTTCGATTTCTCTTCGGGATCACCGCTGCTGATGAAGCGCACGAGGCGTGAAACCTGCGCGCCAAGCACCGCATCGACTTGCGGAGCCAGCGCATCGAGGCCGCTGATCGATGTGCCATTGACGCGGTACTCGACATCGATGCGCGCCTTGCCGTAGTCGTCCTCGCGCAGCCAGACATTGAGCACGCCTTTGAGCGCATGCTCCTGCAAGGGCCCGAGTGCCGCATCGATGCGCAACAGCTTGCCCGGCAAGGCCATCAAAACGCGCCCATGCTCGGCGCTGCCGGCACTCCAGCGTTCACAGAAGCAGCCATCGGCTTCGGCCTTGAGGCTGAGATTGGCAGCCTTGCCCGACCAGGTGTGTTCGCTGCTCCACCACTTCTGCACCTGCACGAGATCGGCCCAGGCCTTGGTCGTGTCGACATCGAGCGGCGCGCTGTAGACGAGGAAGAAGCCATCGGCGGCAACCTGGCGGATTTCGGCGCGCGCACTGCCGCTGACGGCAGCAACGGCCAACATGATCGAGCACCATCGCTTGTGCATGAGCCTCTCCGAATCAACAGTCACGGATTGCAAGACGACAAGCGCGAACTGCCGAGTATCACCCGCACGCCGATCATGGACAGGTGCGCGTGCTGCAAGTTCGCTGCCGACGAGTCAGACGTCGCCGTCGCTGGCCCAACCTTCACCATTGCCGCGCTGGATCACCTGGTCCGTTGCGAGCACATCCCCTGCGGCGATCACCGGCTGCGCAGCAACCTCCCGGTAGAGCGCGGTGAAATCCGGTCGCGTTGCTTCGATCAGATCCTCGAAGCTTTCGATCACGAAATAGGTTTTCTGGAAGCTGTCGATGCGATAGCGCGTGCGCATGATGCGGGCGAGGTCGAAGCCGATGCGATTGGGTGATGCCGACTCCAGACAATGGATGGACTCACCTTTCGAACTGAGAATCCCGGCGCCATAGATGCGCAGCCCGCCGCCCTCGCGGATCAGGCCGAATTCGACCGTGTACCAGTACAGGCGCGTGAGGTGCATGAGCGCTTCGGCGCCCAGACCATGTGCCTTGAGGCCGCCGCGGCCATAAGCCTGCATGTAATCGGCGAACAATGGCTCGAGCAGCAGCGGCACGTGGCCGAACAGGTCATGGAAGAGATCAGGCTCGGCGATGTAGTCGATCTGCTCAGGCTTGCGGATCCACCAGGTCACCGGAAATCTTCGGTTGGCAAGGTGCTCGAAGAAGGTGAGTTCCGGCAACAGGCCTTCGACCGCAACGATCTTCCAGCCGGTCGTGCCGGCGAGGACGTCGTTGATGTCGTCGAAGCGCGGAATCGCGTCGGCGGCCATGCCGAAGCGCTGCTGATTGTCGATGAAACTCTGGAACGAACGCCCCTTGAGCAGCTCGCGCTGGCGGCGAAACAGCTGGGCCCAGGTGTCGTGTTCGGTCGGTGTGTACTGCGACCACGGCTGTTCGACCACGGCCGTGGTGTAGATTGGCACGTAGCCCTTGTCTGTGTGCTGGCTCTCGATGCGGCGCGCTTGGGGCGACATGGCACGGGACTCGAAGGAAGTGATTGTCACTTTAGCGCCAGTGCGCCATGTGCGCATCGTCCGGCTTCAGTCCGGGGCCCGCGGCGGCAGCGGCCGCTGGCGGAACACGATGATCTGCGCCCCCTGCGGCGGCGCATTGCGCTGCCACAACACGGGCACATCCGCCGGCCGCGGCAATTCCAGCTCCTCGCTCTCGACCGGCTCCTCGGGCTCGTCTTCCCAGCTGTAGCGCTTGCGCGGCGGCAGCGGATCACGGCGGAAAAACAGGATCGCGCTGATCACGCCCGAGATCGCACCGGCGAGGTGATATTCGAAACTTATGTGCTGCTCGGTCGGCAGTACCGAAGCGAGCATGCTGCCATAGAGGAAGAACACCACCAGCGCCGTCACCACTGCGAGTCGATCGCGGCGCAGCAAGCCGGCAATGAACAGGAACAGCATGAGGCCGTTGGCGATGCCACTGGCGCCGACATGCACCGAATCCCGCGCGAACAGCCATACACCCAGTCCCGACAGCAGCCAGATCAGGGGCAGCGCAAGCCGCGCACCGCGCGGATAGTTGTACAGCGTGAGGGTGGTAAGCAGGGCGATCGGCAAGGTGTTGGAAACCAGATGCGCGAACGAGGCGTGAGCGAGCGGCGCGGTGAGGATGCCGATCAAGCCAGTGGGCTGTCGCGGCGTGATGCCGAGCTCATCCAGATTCCAGCCGAGCAGCCAGGCGGCGAGCCACGCCAGCCACAGGCCTGCAGTCAGCGCGAATGCACCGAGCAAGGCATAGCGGATGCGGGCACGATCCTGCGCGATACTGCGCGCGGTCGGATCGGGTACGGGCGGGGCAAGATCCATTGCCAAGACAATGGGGCCACCGCTGCCGTGCTCAAGTGCGCCGGTCGGCCGAGTCTGCCGACTCCGCCGGCCACAGCATGCTCGCCGCGATCGCCGAGCCGATCAGGAAGGCGATCACGCCCAGGGCAATGCCGATCGGAATCTTGTAGAGATCGGCGATCAGCATCTTGATGCCGATGAACAGCAGCACCAGCGCCAGGCCGTGACCGAGCCGATGGAAGCGGTCGGCCATGCCCGCCAGCAGGAAGAACAGCGCACGCAGGCCGAGCACCGCGAACACGTTCGAGGTCAGCACGATGAAGGGATCGAGCGTGACCGCGAAGATCGCCGGAATCGAATCGACCGCAAACACCACATCGACGACCGCCAGCAGCACCAACACCACGAAAAGCGGCGTGAATGCCTTGCGCCCGTCCTCGACCGCACACAGTTGCTCGCCGTGGAACCCGCGTGTGATGTGCAGATGGCCGCGGATCCAGCGCAGCACACGATTGCTTTCCAGATCCGGCTCGGTGTCTGCCGAAAGCAGCATCTTGATACCGGTGACGAGCAGGAACAGGCCAAACAGATAGAGAACCCAGTGGAACCGCGCGACCAACGCGGCGCCGACGAAGATCATCACGGCACGCAGCGCGATCGCGCCGAGCACGCCGAGCATGAGGGCGCGCTGGCGAAGTTCGACCGGCACCGCAAAAGTGTTGAACACGAGCAGGAACACGAAGATGTTGTCGATCGACAGCGCCTTTTCGAGCACGTAGCCGGTCAGGAACTCAAGCGCGACCTCATTGGCGACAGCCGGGCCGGATTGCTGCAGTTCCCACCACCACAGCCCCGCGTTGAAAGCCAATGCCAGCGAGATCCAGGCGACACTCCACCACATCGCCTCGCGTATACGCACGCGATGCGCGCCCTGTCGGCCGAGCACGTAGAAGTCGACCACGAGGGCGACGATGACGAATGCGCTGAAGGCGATCCACAACCCGGGGGTGCCGATGGTGCTCAAGCTCGAACCTCGCGAAGGCAGTCAATTCACGCGTCGAGGCTCGGATGCGAATGTTGCAAGCACACCTTCGCCGTCGACGGCGAAGGTCTCGCTCGCAGGAACCCCTGACGGTTCCTGCCCACCTGACCGGGGTCCGTGACGACCCGTGCTGACGATCGAGGCGGCGGGAGAGCTACTCCCCTTCTGCTGGAGGCGACGTTAGCGCCTCGCGCGCGCCGGCGCAAGCGCGCCAAGCCTTCGGGAACAGCCGGGCGCGACGGTATCATTGGCCGATGAACATGCCCGCATCCGGCAACCTGCCGCTCATCCAGCTCAAGACCGAACGCCGCTCCAACCATCCCTGGATTTTCCAGAAGATGGTCGAGAAGCCCGTGAACAAGCCCAAACCAGGCAGCATCGTCGATATCGTTGACCGCGAGGGCCAGTTCGCCGGTCGCGGCTTCTACAACGGCCATTCGCGCATCGCCCTGCGCGTGCTCACCGGCGATCCCGACGAGGCCGTCGACGAGGCCTTTTTCGCGCGCAAGATCGGCACGGCGATCGCACTGCGCCGCGAAGTGCTCAAACTCGATGCGGTGACCGACGCCTGCCGCCTGATCCACTCCGAGGGCGACGGCCTGTCCGGACTCGTCGTCGACCGCTTCGCCAACACGCTCGTGATCGAGTTTTTCTCGGCCGGCATGTTCCGCCAGCGCGACTTGATCAAGCGCATCCTGCTCGAGCATTTCCCCGGCGCCGACACCTACGCCTTCGCCGAGGACCATGTGCAGAAGCAGGAGAGCTTCGATCTGTCCCACCCGCCCACGCCCAAGCCGACGGTGATCCACGAGCATGGCGTCGCCTTCCATGCGGCACCGGGCAGCAAGCACAAGACCGGCTTCTTCGCCGATCAGCGCGACAACCGTTTGCTGCTTGCGCAGTGGTGTCAGGGCAAGAGTGTGCTCGATCTGTGCTGCAATTCAGGCGGCTTCGGCATCCACGCCAAGACCATCGGCGGCGCCAGCGAAGTGACCGGAATCGATCTCGACGAGGAAATTCTCGAAATCGCCGAGCGCAATGCGCGGCTCAACAAGGTCAAGATCAAATTCATCCAGGCCGACATCTTCTCGTGGCTGCGCGATGTTGCCGCCAGCCCCGACAAGAAATTCGATGTGGTGATCCTCGACCCGGCCAAGATGACGCGCGACCGCGAACAGGTGATTCCGGCGCTCAAGAAATACCTCGACATGAACAAGCTCGCGCTCGGGGCGGTCAAGCCCGGCGGAATTTTCCTCACTTGCTCGTGCACGGGCCTGGTCAGCGAGGAACAGTTTCTCGACATGCTGCGCCGCGCGGCGTTCTACGCCAACCGCAGCGTGCAGGTGCTCAAGGTGACGGGCGCGGGTGCCGACCACCCGTGGCTTGCCCACGTGCCTGAGTCACGCTATCTCAAGGCGGCGTTCTGCCGCGTCGAGTAGGCGCGGTCAACCGCTGGCGCGATCTCGCGTTGTGGTGAGGCAATCGCCCCGCGGAGTCCAGCATGCGCGCCATTTGTGTGTTGTTCGCCTTGATCGTGACCGCATCGGCGCGTGCGGCCGTGGTGTACGACTTCACGCCAGTCACGCAGCAGATCAACGGCTTGGTGCAAGTCACGCCCGACATGAATGGTGCATCGCTTGTCGTGATGCGAGAAGGCGTCGTCCTCTACGAAAATCAGTTCGGCAGCTTCACGCCGACGACACGTGTGCCGATCGCCTCGGCCAGCAAATGGCTGTCCGCACTGACGATCGAACGCCTTGTCGA